>NZ_CP120849.1:4492660-5979380 GCF_029581355.1 Parabacteroides chongii
ACCATCGGTAGCTGTTCCTATAGTCGTACCCTTGAATATGAGAGAGACATAAGGTAGTCCTTCTCCAGTAATTGAATCGATTACGATACCCTTTATTGTCGTATTCTGAGCATTTATTTCCCAGACGAAGAACAAGGATATCAGCAAAAAAACAATCTTTTTTCCCATTACAACATCCTATCATCAATTTCTACTTTACCCCTAAACAAAACATTACAAAAGTACGACAGTCTCTTTTTTATCGAGTGTCCCGAAATACGCGTATAATATTCTATTGAGAACATAGTTCTTTGCAGAATTTTTCATGTTTGAAACGCATGTGATAATAGATCGCTGTCATTATGACAATCTCAAAAAAGAAGTAAATCCATGGTAAATCAATCAAGCAAGTAATATATAATACGATGGCACGAGTATTGAACGTAAGAATGTTAGTCCATTTCATCATCGGTAGTGAAAGTGAGCGAAACTTGTCACGGAAAGATTGTGGAATATTCTCTGTTGTTCCATATTTTTCACGAAGCTTTTCCATCAACAATTGAAAGTTCGGAGTTCGTATTTCCTGATTTTTGGTATAACCTACATAGGTTTTTAGAAATACTTTCCAAAGTAAGTTTCCCTTCCAGGGTGTTTCATTGTATATTTTTTGCTGCTGGATCGAGCTATCAAGTTCGCTACCTGACTCCCCTTTTAGGAAAAAGAGGTGGATCTGCCGATAATAGTCGGCAAGCCCACATTGACGGCTGTGGCAACCAAAACCGGAGTACAGCGCCAATACAAAGAGTATCAATGTAATGATCAGCGTATTCTGTTGATTGTTCTCAATACCCAAAAGGCTAAACTCAAGTTCGTGATGAATATAGAACCGATAGACGAGACCAAGATAGATAGGAATAAACCATACCTCACTGGCAGCTCCGTCGAGAATCCGTCCGAGTTGGGTTTTCTTTCCCGTCATACGGGCCAATTGCCCGTCTGCACTGTCGTAGAAGTTAGCCCAGGCCAATAATAATATGGCTATTACATTACACAATAATCCATTCATTCCCTCTGTTCGGTAAGAACCTTGTGCAAAGAAGAAAGCAGATCCTGTACCGATGATCATTGAAAGAACTGTTACTGTATTTGGGTGAATATCCAGTCGTTTGAAGAAAAGTGCCCATTGATAACCTATGGGACGTGTCCAAACGGTATCGAGCCATTCTTCTGTATCATTGGACTTATAAGTGGATTTGACATTTTCTGTCATAAATTTATTCGATTTTGATTCATTATTTATTACAATATCATTCATACCTACTTCAGGTATTTATCCTGCCATTTTTGATAATAATCAGGTTTGTCTACCATTAATTTTCCCTTAGGATCGATAAACAGCTGTACGGTACTTCCAACGGCACATAGTATATGGTCATGTTCACGATATATCTCATAACTGTAATCAAGCCGTGCTCCCGGCTTGTAGATATAAAGCGTATGCACGATGGCCGTTTCATTTATGGCAAGGGGCGCATAATATTTGATATGGATATCATAAATGGGCGCATAAATATTGGCATGTTGCATGTCTGCATAGCCTATACCTGGATAATGTCGTCCGAATGATTCACGTCCATCCTCAAAATAGGTAACATATGTCCCATGCCAGACCCTTTTCATAGAGTCTATCTCGCTGAATTTCACCTGTACGCGACAAATATCTTTAAGTATAAAGTCCTCCATTGATTGAAATTATATTGCCAGTAATGTAGCCGGCGTTTTTTGATGCTAAAAATCCTACAGCTTCAGCAACTTCTTCAGGAGTTCCAAAGCGATGAGCAGGAATCGTTTTTTTCAAGGTTTCCTCGTCGAGTCCCTCTACCATATCTGTCTTGATAAAACCTGGTGCAACAACATTGACTGTTACATTTTTACGTGCAACCTCCTGGGCCAGAGCTTTTGTAGCTGCAATAATTCCTCCCTTTGCCGCAGAGTAGTTAGTCTGTCCGGGCATTCCCTTGATACCGCTTACGCTTGCCATATTTATGATGCGACCGAATCTATGAACTAGCATAGATTGTAGTAGCGGCTGTGTCACATTGTAGAAACCATTAAGTGTGATGTCGAGTACACAGCTCCAGTCCTCTTCTGGCATGAACGCCATAACATTGTCACGACGTATGCCCGCATTATTCACCAGTACTTCGATATATTCTTCTGTATGGGCCATCTCCCAGGAGTCGAGAGCTTCACGGGTTTGCTGAAGGTTACTCACATCGAACTTGAGCATTTCACCATCCTGCCCTGCTTGTCGTACCAGTTCAAGTGTCTTTTCAGCTTCTGTTGCGTTGTTTACGTAATTAATAATGATGTGATAGCCCATTTGGGCCAGTTTCACACAGACAGCACGACCAATCCCGCGACTGCCTCCGGTTACTAATGCATACTTCATTGTTATATTTCTTTTTGGTTCTTTACTATATTCCATATATGTTCTTTTCCCAGTATCTCCGCACAGGTAAAGAGTGTTGTCATTGTTACGCCATGCAGACCGTGCAGCATAAGATTCTGCCCAGTCAGGTACAAGTTTGAAATAGGTGTACGCGGTGAGAGCAAGGTTATCACCGGATCCCTGTAATCTTTACGTAGACCATAAGCAGATCCCTCCGGAGTTAGAGTGTAATCGCGGTAAGTGAGCGGTGTACTGGTATAGTAGCCGGTGATCATATCCCGGAGTCCGGGTATGAACTTTTCAGCAAGTGTGATACATTCATCGGCAACACGTTTCTTCATTGCTTTATATTCATTTCCACGACATCCGACCTTTGTGTGATTCCACTGTTCACACTTATCCCAGGTCATCGGCGTGAGCAAATCCAACTGTTGTAGGTATTCACTGCCATCTTCCGGAATCCGGCAGCTTATCAGTATTCCATTGACCGGACCATCTTCAAGATAGAATGTCCATACATTAGGTTGTTTATAAACATATTGGTTCCAGTTGAAGTATTTAAGACTTTGGCCTTTGAGACAAAGCGATACGGTAAACATACCGAAAGTATTTTCCATACTAGCCAGGCGATTACGATAGATTTTTTTCATCCTATCGCTTTGTTTTACTAAATTACAAGTTGCTGCAGGATGAACATTACTGATGAAAATGCTCCCCTCGTAAGTTTCACCATTAGAACATATAGCATAGACGAGTTTTCCGTTTTTTTCCACTAACTCCTGTACCTCGGTATTACAAATGATCTTGCCGCCATATTTACGGATATCATTAACCAATGAGTTTACGATCAGTGAACCATCGCCTTTCAATCGCCAGCTACTTTCGATGAAGCTACTGTTACCATGAGCGAAAGTAAACAACGGAAGTGATTCTTTTCGTAATTCCATTTTCAGAGAAGTGCCGCTGAGTATGTTTATAAGTAACGGATCATGAAATGTCTCTGTTAAATAGTGATAAGCACTTGTTTCAAAAAGATTGAAAAACTGTGATGGTTTACTGATTTGGGGGTTCAATGCATCAAACTGATGTTTTTCTGCCTGTTTCAGCATATTTACATATTTATTCAGACCATCCCGTTCGGTAGGAAAATCAGCAGCCAATGTCTTGGCAAACATATCATATCCTTCTGCAAAAGCAAAGGTACGCTCCCCTATTGTCACCCGGTCAAAGTGAGGATCAAGGCGTTGCCAAGGAAGATGTAACAAGCCCAAATGTCTGAAAGCTAAATGGAGTGACTGGCCTTCGTCGAGTCCTCCTACATAATGGAACCCGGTGTCGAAAGCTATACCATGCCGTTTGTAGCTAAGAAGGCAGCCACCGGCTTGTGTTCCTCTCTCAAGCAAAAGGACGCTCATTCCGGCTTGTGAAAGAATGTGGGCACATTCCAATCCCCCCAATCCGCTGCCTATGATAATTACATCGTATTTCATTTCGTATTCTTACTGCTGAGTTCTGTCAATAATCATATCTCCTTTGTACTCTATGTATGTTCTGTCCGTATCAACTATTGTTGCAGTGATGGTAAATCCATTGTCTGTAAGTGAGATACCTATTGTCACATTCACTTCCGGACAAACGACAGGTGAAGCAACTGCTGTTAAACGGCATTGCTTAATAGTACTGATCAACAGTTTTTCACCAGTCAACAACATTGCACATTCTTTGATGGTTTGAATGTTACAAACTCCTGGACAGACCGGATTATCAGGGAAATGGCCGCGATAAACATCACAATCGGACAAAAAGACGATGCGGAAAACTGCGTTCAATTCTTTATTGCATATGTCGGTTATTTTATAATATTTATTCTCTAACAGCATGTCAAATATGTAATTCAATTATTTTGCCTAATGAAAATCTTCATTTGCGTATCAGCGATTATCTCATCTTGAAGGCGAGTTTCACCGGTGATGATGGTCACCCCTGCTATTTCTGTTCCAAGAATAATTGTTGTACGCAATTCTGCTCCTATATACGGACGGCGATAACAATGAAATTTTTTTATTTCACCGATGTAACCTACAGGAGGAACAATAGCTCCTGCAGTTATTGCCTTGTGCCCTGCAAAGGCCGAAGCCGACTGAGCAATATGTTCTATAAGCCCTGACTCCGCCAGCAGACCGTCTTCATCTATAAAATAATTGTCGTACCTGACTGTGAGCGTAGTTACGGCTGCATCACCGTTCACATCCAGTACTTTATCGACCATTATGATAGGATCACGTTGCGGTATCAGCCTCTTTATATCTTTATTATCCATTCTGCCCGAAGTGCGATTCTATGTAGTCATAGAGATTATTGAAAGTCTGAATTTCCCGCAAATCAGTTGCCGGTATTTTTATTTTATAGGTTTGTTGAATGATAGCCACAAGATCCACCAGGCTGAGACTGTCTAGCGAGAGCGTATCCTTAACATTTGCATCCGGTGTAAAAAGGTTAGAATCGACTTCAAATTCTTCTGCCAATATAGCATTTACCTGTTTGATAATGTCTTCACGTGTCATAATAATCTATTTTATTTGTTTATTATAAGTTTTTTACAATAAGGGTTGAGTTTGTTCCACCAAATCCGAACGAATTGGAAAGGAATATGTCGAAATGTTTTTCGTATGTTTCCGGTACGACATTGATGGAAGCCATTTTTTCGTCGGGATTTTCAAAGTTGATGTTTCCGGCTATAAAACCGTTCTTCATCATTAGCATCGAATAAATCAATTCACTGGCTCCGGCCATCCACATCTCGTGACCTGTCTGGCTTTTGGTAGAAGTCACCGGCACTTTGTAATCGTCAAATATTTGTGCTATGGCAGATGCTTCCCTGAGATCACCAATACGTGTCGAAGTGGCATGCGCATTGATATAACCTATCTGGCGTGTAGTTATACCTCCATTCTTCAGGCATAATTCCAATGAACGAGCGGGACCGGCTACATTCGGAGTAGAGATATGATCTCCGTTACCAGAGAATCCCCAACTTACTATTTCTGCAAGTATTGGTGCACCTCGTTTCACAGCATGTTCGTAACTTTCGAGTATTACCGTTGCAGCACCTCCTCCTGGAACCAAACCATCGCGGTCACGATCGAACGGACGGCAGGCTTTCGCCGGTTCGTCTTCCCGCATGGAGAACGACTGAATACCATCGAACGAAGCAACACTGTATAAATTGGCCTCCTGAGCACCCCCACATATGATGCAATCCTGTAAGCCACTGCATATGAGGGTCTGTGCCAAACCTATTGCCTGCGAACCGGAAGCACAAGCCGCTGAGGCTGTCAGATTGATACCGCGTAGTTTAAACAGGCAGGCAAGATTCATTGACACAGTGGAGTTCATAGACTGGAAAATGGCACCACTTCCACAAGCTGATGTATCTTTGAACTCACGAAACTTGTCTAGTGCATGCATAGTCGCTTCAGCAACAGAATCGTTTCCATAAATAATACCCACCTCGTGACCATCTATATAGTCTTGATCCAGTTTGGCATTTTCCAAAGCCGAACGTGTCGCCATATAGGCATATTGTGCTTCTTCGGGCATGAACTGTCGCAAATTTCGCGGAAGAAACGGCTTGATGTCAGGTAGTTCTATGTTAGCGCATAAAGCGGAACGAAATCCGGCATCCTTACGTTCCTGTCTAAAGATGATGCCACTCTTCCCATTATACAGCGAATCGCGTACATCTTCAAGTGTCTTTCCCAGGCATGACCATATGCCCATGCCCGTTATCACTACTCTTTTTTCCATATTTTTTTCGTTTATAATTTCTTTTTATAGCATCGCCTTCTTTTGGTAAAAGTGGGATGCAGAGGTTTCCATTGTGTCAGTTCTCTGATGTTATCTTCCAGTTGCGGACCTGTTTCTGCCCACTTAAAGTTACATTTATTATAGATCGGTATAAGATCATCAAAAAACAGTGCATTTACACCTAACCCCTGATAATCCGGACGAACTGCCATTAATAAAAGTTCAGCTTTCTCTTCTCTTTTCCATTTCAAGGACCGAACCAAGTGATACCATCCTGAAGGGAAAAGTTTTCCTTTAGCTTTTTGCAGTGCATGTGACAAACTGCCCATTGTTATTGCTACTCCTACAACTTCACCTTCTTCATTTTCGACAACAGGCAACAATTGTTTATCAACCAAAGGCAGGTATCGTTTAATATATAGATCAATCTGTTTGTCAGATAGTTCAGTATACCCGAAAAGAGGTGCATAAGCAACATTCAATAAGTTAAATACTTTTTTTCCGTACCCATGCTCTGATATATCTGTATTCGTCAACTTCCTGACATGCAATCCGAACATCTCTTTTGCCAGTTTGGCTACGCGAGTATATTTTGGAGGGACCTCTTTCGGTACTTCAATATACACTTGTACCCAGTCTACCTCTTTCTCATAGCCTAAAGCATCCATATGTTCGGGATAATAAGGATAGTTATATATCGCAATCATCGACCCCAACTTATCGAAATCTTCAATGAGCATACCTTCCTTGTCAAAGTCAAAAATACCCATCGGTCCCTGTATATATTCCATCCCCCGTTCTTTACCCCATTGTTCCACTGCTTTTAGTAAAGCGGCTGATACTTCCGGATCATCGATAAATTCAATGAAGCCAAACCTGGCATTTTTTCTTTGCCACTTCTCATTTGCATGGTGATTGATAATACCGGCAATGCGACCTACAGGCTTCCCTCCTTCGTTGTATGCAATGAAAGGTTGTATATCGGTAAACTCCAGTCCTGCATTTTTAGACGGATCAAACGTTTCGCGAATATCCATTTCCAAGTCAGGTACATAGTATTGACAGCCAGCATATAACCTGCCTGGAAACTTCACGAAATCGTCCATTTCGCGTTTTATTCCAACCTTTTTTACATTAACAATTTTCATAATGAGAGTAAATTTATGAAAGGTTTATTTAATTCCAAAGCGAGTAAAAATAGCTGCGACTTATCCACCAATATTGAAGAATTTGAGAATATTTCCGGAAAAGTGCAGGAGATATGAGCTCATTTTTTATATCCTAACTGTTTACGAAACTCTTTAGGAGAACATCCCAAATGTGACTTTACATATTTTCCAAAAAAGGAAATATTGGAAAACTCCAGGTATTCGGATATCTCTTTAATAGACTTATCCGTATGTGTTAGTAAATGCTGAATATCGTCTACGACATATTCATTGATCCAATCCATTGCCGTTCTCCCACTGACTTGTTTACTGACTGTTGAAAGATATTTGGAAGTGACAAATAACCTATCCGCATAATAGTTCAGGGTACGTTGTTTTATTTCACTGTTTACCAGTATTTCTATAAACTTCTTAAATAAGATATCACCTTGTTTCATGGAAGTTGGAATTGATTCAACCGTATTATGATCCAGATCCGCCAACAATTCATAGATTGCTGCTTTCACAAAAGCGGTCATGATCTCTTTATGATAAGGCCGTTGGGGAAGCTTCAGTCTTAAACGTATTATCTCAGAGTACAGAGAAAACAATTGTTGACTATCTTCACCTATACAAATGACTGGATTTTGACTGAACAACAGGAACTTATTCCAAATATCACTTCCATTATGAAGGATATTTTGGACAATCCGGGTAGAAAGGCACACAGCATTACCCTTGAAGTAAGAGATGTTTTCATGATCATATAAAATAATATTAGGTCTGCAAATCAAAACTTCATGCGGGTGTAGAGTATAGAATTTGCCATTCAAATTTATATGCATCTTTCCTTCCTGACAAGCCATTATCATAATCATATCTTTCGACAGCTTGATAGATCCGCGTTCCGTCATGTCCTCCAGGTGTTCTATTACAATAATGTCTTTATCGGTATAAGTTATACCCGCATTGATCTTTTCACTGGCATCTACAATATCATTTATACCTACTTGCCGAATTGTATTTTCTCTTTCCATATTTTTCAGATTTTCAACTCTGTGCAAATATAGTCTGATCAAGCTATTCCAATATACTTCATATTCCCCTGAAAGTGTTCTATTTTCCTGATTTTGAGACACTAGAAGCATAACGGAACATTTGTTGCACATTTGAGAACACACAATGCATACATCTTTTCATCAATTTTACAACAAAAAGGAAAAACAGAGATGAGTATGAAAAACACGAATTTACTTATAGATGTCCATCATCATTATAATCCGTTACCATTGTTGTCGCTGGATGAAAAGATAAAGCAAATAGTCATGAAAGAAGAAATACGTTTTCATGATATATCTGAAAGCCTAAAGATGATGGAAACATATGGAATAACTAAAAGTATCCTATCCTATCCGGCAAATTTTCCATTATTATCAGATAAAGAATATGCTATCTTGTGCACCCGTATAAATGAGTATTATGCAGAATTAGTGGATAAGTACTTCTGTCTGGGAGCCTTTGCCTCCCTCCCGGTTTCCCGAAATACGGAAATGATGATACAGGAAATGGAATATGCTTTGGATATATTGCATTTAAACGGCGTTTTATTACCTACTTGTATTTCTGGTATATATCCGGGATGCGATATTTATAACGAATTATACAAGGGGCTGAATGAGCGTAAGGCAACCGTTTTTCTTCATCCTGATGTTTGTATGACAAAGACTGAGAAAACGAATAAACATACTTACGAGTTGATAGCCGAAGTAACCAAAGCGGCATGTGAACTTACATTCAACAGAATTATGCATCGGTATCCCAATATACGTTTTATCCTACCCTATGGAGGTGGAAATGTGTCTTTTTTCTTTCAGGAAATGGAATACGGTATCCTTCATTTAGGGAATTATACTTTCGGTCCATCCAAAAATACGACTAATGGTATAGAATCACACTTAAAAAGCTTACATTACGATACCGTATTTTTTGACCCAACGAATCGGATTGATTATTTAAGAAGATTTGCTGATAAAAATCATATTCTATATGGAAGTGATTATCCTTTTACTTCAATAGATAAAATAGAAAAGAATATGAAAATACTGGAAGTTAGTAAATATGAAGACTATAAAAGCATTATTGAATATTGTAGAAGAAATTCTATGCAAATATAGTCTTTATGTGTGACCGCGACAGGATTCAAACCTGTAACCGGCTGATCCGTAGTCAGCTACTCTATTCAGTTGAGCTACGCGGCCAATCTTTAAGTTTAAACTGTATCTCAGATGGTGACCGCGACAGGATTCAAACCTGTAACCGGCTGATCCGTAGTCAGCTACTCTATTCAGTTGAGCTACGCGGCCAATCTTTGTGTTTAAACTGTAATCTCGAATGGTGACCGCGACAGGATTCAAACCTGTAACCGGCTGATCCGTAGTCAGCTACTCTATTCAGTTGAGCTACGCGGCCATTGTTTCGTGATTGCGAGTGCAAAGGTAGCGATTTCTTTTAAACCTGCAAGGCTTTGCGCTATTTTTTTTCAAATTAATCCAACATTTTTGGATTAAAGATCAGATAACCGATATTCAGCCCGAAGTTGAAATTCTTAGCCGGATAACTATACCCGTTGGCATACAGGCTGATAGATGCAAAAGGCAATTGAAGAACTAGAGCAGCCTCCCCCATATATTTAAATGAATGAAGAAATTTACCATAATAAGGAGCTGCCACATATGGATTTTCACTTTTGACTTCTTTCTTTATTTCATATAATGGTGCAAAACCATATAAGTCCAGCCTGAAATGCAGAAGCTTACTGAATTTATAGATAGGTGAAATTCCGGCAGCAAAATATTGATTCGCCCTGAAAGCTTCGTTGAAAACGATTTTACTATGTGGCGTAGGAGTAAATGCCGGAGCCTGTAAAACCGATGCCGTATAGTTATTCATCAGATTTTTGCTTGACACGACCAATTCCCCCTGGAGTCCCAGATTAAAGCGATTACTTAATACTTCATAATGCTGCCACTCCCCTTTCAGCTGCAACCAACTATGAACTTTTTTCTTGAAGGACCGATTTTCGTTCGTTTGAGATGAAGGATCATAATTCTCCGTTCCTGTGACATACTGTGCAATCAACTGTTGCTTTCGTCCGGATATAGGATACTGTTTTGCATCCAGTGAATTCCGCTCGATACTGAGTGAACCGCTAAATAGATTGTACCAGCCATGATCAAATTTTGAATTTGGGAGCATCATGCTGTTGCTTTGATAATAATAATCATTCAGCTGCCCGTAAGCGAATCCTATTTCTGATTTCGCCCTATTCAGGAATGGAAATCCTAACTTCACTTTTGTATACAGTTCTTTTTGCTGTATAAAGGCCGGCAGAACATCTTCATAGAACAGAGATTGGCTTTCCTGATATCTTTTATCGGAATATACCCCCTCCCAATTAAGATAAGTCGGAATTTTAGTCTGCAAATAAATTCGTCCATTCAGCAATACTCCGCTAAAAGAGTTTCCCACCTGGAAATTGGCATTGACATCCGCAGCAAATCGACCCAGGTATTGATACCCCAGTCCCAAGAATAGTTGGTTTGCCTGATGTGATGAAATATTGCCGCCGAAGCCAACCGTTATCTCTTCTTTCATTTTTACGTCCAGATACAGGTCGAACTTTTTCTCTCTGCGGTTGTAGACCGCATGCGGCATAATCTCCCTGATCTTCGAAGAAGTAAGCATCTTGAAATAAGCCCGCTTAAATTCTTCCATCGAGAAGTCATGATTCATATCACGATGCAACTGCGATTCAATATATTTACGCTGTGATTCGGAAACCCCTGTCACATAGATATTTTGAAAAATCAATGGAGGCAAACTTTCCTTATAAGCAGCCCTTCTCATATTCACTTCTGCAAGCGGTACTCTGCGGGGAACCCTTTGCTTGATTGAATCGATCATACCCATAGTACGTTTATAACCGATATCCATCAGCTCCTTTGCTTTTTGAAAATCCAATAAGGAGACAGTCGGGAAACTGAATTTGATCATCATGCCGTCTTCTTCGGGAACATCATAATCCGTCTTTTGCATGATCATGGTTTCCAACTGGTTGTATGCACTGTTGGATGGTTTATTGTTTCCTCCTGCCACTGTGGAGCCGAAGATGAAATCAGGATGAAAAGCCTCTTTCATCGGACCGACCGGGAAATTATCGTAAATACCGCCGTCAAACAAAGGGACACTATCCTTCCAAATCGGTTGAAAGAAGAAAGGAAAGGTCATGGAAGCACGAACGGCATCCCCTAAGTCTCCATTCTTGAAGATGATTGCTTTCTTATTATAAATATCGGAACCGACACAGCGGAACGGAACGAACAGATTATCAAAATTCCATCCGGCCTTGGCTGTTGCCTGCGAGAAAAGAGCCATAAAAGCCTGATTCATCTGGATCGGATTGATAAGGCTCTGTGGCAAAAAGTTTGCTTTTATCTGCAGGGAGTCGGTCATGTCGATAGAGAAATGACCAAATTCAGGAGTTGGGTCCGGTCGCTTGAAATAATATTTATACTCATTCTCAACCGTTCCCGTCTGCCAGTAACCGAACTCTTCGGACAACATTAATGCCAGCATTTCTTCCGGCGAATATCCCATAGCATACAAACTACCGATAATGGATCCGATAGAAGTACCAGTTATATAGTCGATAGGTATTCCATTTTCTTCCAGCGCTTTTATTACCCCGATATGTGCAGCACCTTTCGCACCTCCTCCACTTAATACCAACCCTACTTTCTGGGCATTGAGCAGTTGCAGGGAGAGCAGAAAAAAGGTTGCCAGAACAGCTACTTTCTTCATAATCACTTTTTCTCTGTTTACATCTTCAAATGTAAAGCTAATTTCTCAAACTACAAGGAGAGTTGATTGTATATTGTGGAAATATTTAGGGGAGTAATTGAAAAATATTATGAAAATCAATAAATTTCAAGAAGTATTTGAAATATAAATGATACATTTGTCAAAATTTGCAAGGGGTAAATAATTATTACAGTTTTATGGGAATGCTTATTTTGATGAATAGTATATTTTTGATGGTAACAGTAGAAACAACCCTATCACTTCTGCTTCTTCTGCTAGTATTTGTTATTATCCTTTTACTGTATAGAAATCAGAAATTAACCCGCGAAAACAATCAGTACAAAAGCAAGCTGGCTGGGGAGCAAATACTGGACGAAACTGTGAAAGAACGCCTTTTCAGCATCGATATCCTTGATAATCTTCCTTTTCCGGTATTTGTCAAAGACATCAATGACGATTATAAATATCTCTATTGGAATAAAGAAGCAGAATTGCGGTCCGGAACCCGGCGGGAAGAAGTTCTGGGACATACGGATTTTGATATTTATGGTGCAGAGAGAGGTTTGAAATATCGTAAAGTCGATGAGCAGTTAGTCAGGAAAGGTGAAAGCTACAAAGCTGAAGAAGACTATGTAACTCCTGACGGTGTCGTGCATAATACGATTGTAAATAAATCTATCATCTCCCACGACAAGAACAGATGGCTTCTGATCGTCCGCTGGGATATTACCCAGATAAAGGATTATGAAAAAGAATTGATCCAGGCTAAAGAAAAACTGGAAGATGCTGCCGATACACAAAACCTGGTATTGAACAGTATAAACTTTGGGTTGATCTATATTGATAAAGAATATAAGGTACAATGGGAATCTACGTCCAATCTACAGGGAAAAGCAAAAGGACGTCGCTATACACCGGGAAAAATCTGCTACGAAACGGTTATGGGCAAAAAAGAACCCTGCGCTCAATGTGCGCTTAGTGAGGCAATCGTAAAAAGGCAGGCTGTTCGTCATGAGTTTTCGGATGGTGAAACCACATTCGAGATCAGTGCGATACCGGTCTTCGACCATTCGGAAACGAACATTCTTGGCGGGTTGATGAAGATTGAAGATATTTCAGACAAGAAGAGAATAGAACATCTGATGTACGAGGTGAAGAAGGCGGACGAAGCGAATCGTTTGAAATCAGCGTTCCTGGCCAATATGAGTCATGAGATACGTACACCGCTGAATGCAATAGTCGGTTTTTCCAATCTACTCATGGAGTCGGATGATCCGGAAGAAAAGCAGGAATTTGCACATATCATATCTACCAATAATGAGCTTCTGCTCCAATTGATAAACGACATTATAGATATGGCAAAGATCGAGTCCGGCTCTTTGGATTATGTATATACGCAGACTGACATAAATGAGCTGATGGAAGAAATCGAAAGCCAGATGAAGCTGAAGAATAAGTCGGAGGAGGTCACTGTTTTGTTTGATCATAAACTTCCTCAATGCGTAATTTATACGGATCGTAACCGTTTGATGCAGGTCATGATCAATTTTCTTACGAATGCGTTGAAGTTTACCTTTAAAGGAACTGTCACCTTCGGATATACATTGGATGAAGCCGGCAAAAAGATTCGTTTTTATGTGAAAGATACCGGTATAGGCATACCGGAAGATAAAAAAGATAAGATTTTCGACCGCTTCGTTAAGTTAAATTCATTCGCACAAGGCACAGGTCTGGGACTTCCTATCTGTGCTATGATAGCCGAGAAGTTCGGAGGAAGTATCGGCGTCGAATCAAAGGAAGGCGAAGGTTCCCTGTTCTGGATGGAAATTCCGGTGCAAAAAACTGAATAAACCTAAAGAAATACAAAGGCTGGGAACTAAAGTGTAGGTTAGTATGTTTTCTTTTTCATACTTTTGCAACCTAAAATAAAAAAACAGCCGATGTCCAAACATTTAATCGTTTTCACAGGTATATTCCTATCTGTCTCTTTTTTATCAGGAAAAGCTCAAAACACAGAGCTATCCGATGCGATCCATAAAGATACTGTTTTTGTAGACGGACAGCAATTGAACGAAAAGCAACTTAAACGCTACTATCGGCAGTTACGAAAAGATTCCATCAGAGCGCATAAAAAAATATGG
The DNA here is from genome assembly GCF_029581355.1 of Parabacteroides chongii. NCBI lineage: Bacteria > Pseudomonadati > Bacteroidota > Bacteroidia > Bacteroidales > Tannerellaceae > Parabacteroides > Parabacteroides chongii. The sequence continues at coordinate 4,507,048 of NZ_CP120849.1, forward strand.
TGGTCAGTCCTCGGAGGACCGTCTTATACACCTGAAGCATCTTTGGGCGTGGGAGGAGCTGTACTGGCCAGTTTCAGAATGAATAAGAACGATACTCTTTCGCAACGTTCTTTCCTTCCGGCAGGTATCAACCTTTCAATCAATGGCACAGTCGTCGTTGCCGGAGCCGGAACGTTCTTCTTCAATCAAAATAAGTTCCGCATTTATGCCAGCTACGGATACAGGAACGAGCCGGCACATTATTATGGTAAAGGCTACGAAACTATCGAGCATGTGGACAGAAGTGATTCCACCACCCGTTACCATCGAAGTTATTTCCAGCTCTATCCCCGTTTTGTCTGGGAAGTTCGCCCCCACTTTTACCTGGGAGGGTTGTTCGATATAAATTTTACGAATGCCTCAGATATTAATCCGGTAATGGAAAAAGATCCCTATTTCAATCTGTTCAAACGGAAATATCTGAATGTCGGTATCGGCGGACTGATCCAATACGACACCCGTGATGATGTAGCCACACCGACCCATGGTGTATTGCTTAGTGGTAATATAAAAGCTTTTGGCAAGTATCTCGGCGGGGCTTACAATTATGAGATACTGGAACTTGAATACCGTCACTTTGTCAATGTGTTTCGTCCCAGAAGCACATTGGCATGGATCGCCAAGAGTCAGATCGGTATGGGAGATGTCCCCTACTCCGAGTTACCCTCTTTTGGTTCGCCTTTCGACCTGCGCGGATATTATTGGGGAAAATACAGAGATAAATCTATGGCGTATGGGATTATGGAGTACCGCCATATGTTCGGTTCACCGGCAAAATACAAAAGCGGGAACTTTTGGGCTAAATGTGGTTTTGTTGCTTGGATGGGAACAGGAACGATCGGCAATACTCCTTTTGACTGGAATAAATGGAAACTGAATTTCGGTGCCGGACTGCGCGTACAAATGCAACCGGGGAAAAACTTCCGACTGGATATAGGTAAGGAACCGGGACTGGATGGAGTGCAGGTTTATATGAACATGACAGAAGCTTTTTAGCGGAATTGTCAAAACAAGGTACTAGTTTAATTATCTGTTAATTACAGTTTCCTCGTAGTTGCCTGACTAGGAAACTCCAGTTTCCTGCTGAGGGAATTACAGTTTCTTGCTTAAGAAACGGGAGCGATACGGCATAAAAAAACTTCTGCTACCAGCAAAGATAACGGAAGTTTTATTTATATTTCAACCAAACTGGCTAGAATGACAACTTCATCATAAAGCGTATACCTTTCGTTTGGATGCCCGGATGATCGCGATAAGTCAAACGCCATACATAATCGAGACGCAGGAACTTAAAGATATTTTCGATACCGACACCGGCTTCCATATACGGTGTATTTCCTAAAGTGTAGGAACCTTCCGGGAACAGATACAGGTCTTTGCCTCCGTAATAAGGATTATTCTTATCCGTCAGGTTTCCCCACATACCACGGAACGAAAGCACTTCTCTCCATTTCAGTTTCTTAATCAACGGCAGGCGGTTCAGGACAAGTCCGTTCATGAAGTAAGTAACATCCCAGGATGCATATTCATCGCTGATGAACTCCATCGCGTTCATATTAGTATAGGATTCCGGCTGAATCGTATATGATAAGTTTGCGTTGGGCAATATCAATAACGGATAAGGAACCTTGTCCCATACTTTACCGGCTTTACCGATAATATCGATGTATCCGAAAGCCGAGAACCAGAAACGTTTCTGGATACCCACGTCCGTACGGTTATAGGTATAATCGGCACCTAAGACGCCTTTCCGTGCAGTAATATGGTTCAACGTGATTACCGGAGCATCGAAAGTGATCGGATAACGGTAGTTACGGGTCTGATAGAATTTCTCGTTCGGGGCATAACGGAATTTAAATTCCATTTCCGTCATCGAATAAGATTTAATCGGAGATATGCTGCCATCAGCTTCTATTCTGTCGAAAACGGCATAATCTGTCGAGTATTCTTTCTTATTACGAAGAACCACTCCGTAAGCGATTCCGTTGTAATGCTCGCGATAGTAAGTCAGTTCGGCATTTCTCAAATAAGTAGCACGCGTATCTCTCTGACGTTTCCAGGCCAGGAAGATATTATCCTTGTTGGTATACATATACTGCTGTCCCAGCTGGTTGATATCATACAAATATTCGAAGCGAATGGAATTGACAGGAAACTCTTTACGGTATTCTTTCTTATCGTTAAAAGAATATTCTATCAAGCCGTCATATTTGATTTTTCGGTCCGTAGTACCATAAGCGGCATATCCTTCCAGGAACAATCGTTTGCTGAACGCCGTTGTAGTCGTACCTCCGACACGGAAACGGGCTCCTTCAATGGCATTGCCACTGATGAATGTATTGGCCGGACCGATCTCGAACTTGTTTTTAGCAGGATCGGTACTTGTTCCTATGTAGCCGGAAGTCAGGATAGTTACGACCTTTTCTGTCACATAAAAAATAGGAACCGAACGTAGTTTCGCCATTAGTTTCTCAACCGTATTCTGTTTTCGTTTTCCGGCTTCCTCGGGGCGGTTCAGATCCCAGAAATCTTCCGTCTGCTTATAAGCATCCTGCAAGGTGATGACAGGAGCACTTTCTTTGAATATGCCGTCATCCTTAGGAGGAAGGAAAGAGTGATTGCTGTAAATGTTGAGCCTTCGTGCATACATGCCTTTCGACTTCTCGGTCAGTTTGAAGTCTACATTTATATCGTCTTTAGTAATAATACGTGTTCCGTCTTCTGTCTTTTCAAAGGTCTGTTCGATTGTCATTCCACTGACAAAGTTCAGGTTGATGTTTTTGGGAACATTCAGAATCGCTTTCTTTACGAAATAGGTAGAATCGAGCGTCACAAACAAGTGTCCCGTAAAACCAAAGCCTTCGGATACGAAAGGAACGAATCCCAGGTCCACACATTGCTGCCCGTTTACTTCCAGCGTATCGAGCAAGTAATACTTATAGAAATTCGGTCCCATGCTGGACAGCGGACTTACAAAACGTTGCAGGAAGAGAGGAATATCGTTTTTGAAGATATCTACTTCACGGAACACTTCGCCCAGGAACTGCTGCATACCATCACGTGAAAATACTTCATCTACACCGGCCGACTTAGCTCCTAGCACGACTCTTTTCTCTACTTTCGGGTCTTTACGGTAGAAAACACCTTCGACCTTTTCTTTCTCGGACACCGGCAAGATAGTTTTTCCGATATCCAGTGTGTCGATATAGTCGATCAGGAAGTCGAATTTGCTGGCTTTACCATTTTCTTTCTTGGGCTTCGGTTGATAATCGTTCATAGCGAAAACCATCTTCTCGTATTGACTGTAACTGAAGTAATCGTGATTGCGAGGATCATTACTCTCACGTGAATCGATCACATGCTTCACGAAAGCAACGGCCGGATTCTCTTTCTTACTGTATTTTTCTTTTTTAGGCTTGACTATGACTTCTGAAATAGCGTAACTGGAAGGAGCTAAAGCTACTTTAAAGTAGTTCTTCTTTCCTACAGCGACTTTAAACTCTTTCTCTTCGTATCCCAGATAGGATATGGATAAAGTTTTGGCATTAGATGATGTTGTTAATGCAAACTTACCATCATCGTCTGTTGTTGCCCCAATGGTTGTACCCTTCAGTATGACTGAAACATATGGTAACGTTTCTCCCGTGATAGAGTCCGTTACAATTCCGTTTATTATAGTGTTCTGACCCTTTGATGCGATTGCTATCAAAACAAATGTCAGAATAAAAACAATCTTTTTCCCCATTATATATTAACTCCCTCGTTAAACTCCGCAAAATTATAACAGATTCTTTTTTCTGAATGTTCCAAATTGAACCGATTATATTCCAATTGACTACTAAATTCATTAAAAGTCCCCAAAATTGATGTTTTTAGACTGAATTTATACAATCGATAATAAAGTCCTTTCTTGCCTTTACAGAAAGTTCCGGAACTTCGATCAATGTATATCCAGCCTTCTCATAAACATCTTTCATTACATAATACGTATCTACCGCTTCATCAAATGATTGTTTACGTTCTTTATCCGTGTGGTATATACTTTCCCATGGAGGAAGTATGAATACCTGTTCACTATACCTATATTTATCAACGGCCAGTTCTACATACTCCCGGTCGTCCAACTCTATCAGCCGTGCATAAGCCAATGTGTCGGGTATTCCCCTGTCAAAGAACATAGGACCTTCTTCCTTTGCATGGGTAAGATACGAATCGACTGATCGTTCCAGCATTATCTTCGTATACAGCCCTGTATTTTTCCAGGGCAGGGCCTCTCCTCCCTGCTGTTGTTGTTCTTTGATTATGTCTCGTGCAACCTCTTTAATCGTTTTTAATCCATCTCTTTCAAGTGCTTCTATTAGCGATGTTTTACCTGTTCCAGGCCCTCCGGTGATAACATATAAGCCTTTGCTATTCAACATGTTTTGTCATCTTTAAGATTGTTATGGTAAAAGGAAACACAACCCGGAAGAAAAGCTATTGTACCGGATTTGTACAGGCAAATATACTGGATTATTTCTTTATATCTATCAAATCTCTCTTAAATTTAACAATTCACTTTTGTTTTCTCCTGTCAATCTTTCTACCTTTGTCCGCGAAAGGGGGTGCCATACTGTAAACGGGCTGAGATTATACCCTGTGAACCTGATGCGGGTAATGCCGCCGTAGGAAAGACAGACAAGGCTTATCCCTCCTTTGGTATGTAAAAAATGAAAACAGATACGACGTATCGCTATCCGGTAGCACTTACAATCGCGGGTTCCGACAGTGGTGGCGGAGCCGGTATACAAGCAGATATTAAAACATTCTCCGCCATCGGCGTTTACGGAGCTTCCGTCATAACTTCGGTCACGGCACAGAATACCCAGGGTGTCAGAGGTATCCAGGCCATTTCTCCTGAGATACTGAAAGGACAACTCGATGCTGTCTTTGAAGATATCACAATCGATGCCGTAAAGATAGGCATGGTGCATAATAAGGCTGCGGCTGAAATTATCGTCGAAACAATCGACAGGTTTTCTCCTGCCTACATTATATTGGATCCGGTTATGATCTCTACCAGCGGGAATAAGTTATTGCAGGATGATGCTATCGAAGTCATTGTCCGGGAATTGTTTCGCCGGAGCACTCTGGTTACTCCCAATGTGGATGAAGCGGAATACCTGTCCGGCTTAAAGATATCCTCTGAAAAAGATATGGACCTGGCTGCCGGAAAGTTATTGTCTTTGGGTTGTAAGGCGGTTTTAATGAAAGGCGGACACTTGAAAACCAAAGATATGACCGATATATTATATATGTCGGGAATGTCTCCTGTCCGCTTGTCGGTTGAAACAATCGAAACGTTCAACGGTCACGGAACCGGTTGCACATTATCATCAGCTATTGCCGCTTACCTGGCTTTAGGAATGGAACTGTCCGATGCGGTCGGTTCTGCCAAAAAATATATCACACAAGCCATACAGAACGGAAAAGATGTCAGAACAGGACATGGGCATGGTCCGTTGAATCATTTTTTCGCTCCGGTTCCTTTATATAAAATAGAAATAAAGAAGTCATGAAGCTGATAGTCATTACAACTCCTTATTTCTTTGAAGGCGAAGGTGAGATCCTGACGGCTTTGTTTCAGGCAGGAATGGAAAAGCTACATATACGTAAGCCGCAAAGTCGTAAAGAAGAATTACGCTCGCTGCTAGATGCTGTTCCGGCAGAATATCATTCCCGTATTGTCATACACGATCATTTTGAGCTGGCAGCAGAATATGCTCTTGCCGGTATTCATCTGAACAGCAGAAATCAGAACATACCCGAAGGTTTCCAGGGAAGTATCAGCCGCTCCTGCCATTCTTTACAGGAAGTGAGGGAAAACCGACAACTGGATTATGTATTTCTCAGCCCGGTCTTTGAAAGCATATCCAAGGAAGGATATGGAAGCGGCTTCTCTTTATCGACCTTGCAGGCAGCTGCATCCTGTCGGATAATAAATGAAAAAGTAATCGCCTTAGGCGGTATCAGTGAAGAAACAATCCCCGCAATACGACACATTGGCTTTGGCGGCGTAGCCGTCTTGGGTGCGTTGTGGGGAACGGCTCCGGGTATATCGCAAAAGGACAGAATCATCCATCAATATAAAACATTACAATTATGATTGACTTAAGAGGTTTTAACCGGTCTCAATATGCAGCTTTTTACGAAGATGAGCTTCCCCTCATGTTTATTACCCATCGTACGGAAAAGTACACCGAAGAAGAGCAGACCAAAATGGCTCTAAAAGGCGGATGTACCTGGATCCAGTTACGGATGAAAGAGAATCTGAACTTGGAGACAGCCAAAAGGATCGTAAAGATGGTCGGATTCAGTAATCGGGTGTGCATAGACGACGATCTGGAAATTGCCATTAAAAGCGGGGCCTTCACTGTACATTTAGGAAAGAATGATATGCCGGTCAGTGAAGCGTGGAGAATCATTTTCGAACGATATTACGACGACCTTTTCCTGGTAGGCGCTACCGCCAATACCTTTGAGGATATTATGGAAGCAAACAGGCAAGGTGCTTCTTATGTCGGTCTCGGTCCGTATCGTTTTACGGAAACGAAAAAGAATCTGAGTCCGATACTCGGTCTCGAAGGATACGAAAGAATCATGGAGCAATGCCGGGAAGCAGGATTAAAAATTCCTATATTTGCGATCGGAGGAATCCGGTACGAGGATATCGATCCTTTGATGGAGACCGGAATTACAGGGATTGCCGTGTCGTCGGCCATTACCCAGGCTCCTGATCCTGTTAAAGAGATGAAACGTTTCTGTTCAAGAATAAAATATTATGTCAAACAAAGAGGTCACTTTGATTAAAATATAATACAATATAACAATGGCAAACAAGAAAAATACGATGCGTATAACCTATCCGTCGTCGGAGAAGATTTATATTCCGGGAGAGATCAACAAGATCAAGGTAGGAATGCGCAAGATCAAACTGCTGGATACTGTTACGGTGGATGAAAACGGGGAAAAGGTTTTCAAGAAAAATAATCCGGTAATTGTCTATGATACAAGCGGACCTTTCTCTGATCCGAAGATAAACATTGATATTGCAGCCGGTATCCCGCGTATCCGCGAAGAATGGTGCAGCAAACGCAAAGACATCGAGCAGTTGAGCGAACTTACTTCGGAATACGGCCGTGCCCGGCTGGAAGATAAAAGCCTGGACACTATCCGTTTCCCGAAACGCCACCTGCCCTATCGTGCAAAAGAAGGCAAGAACATCACTCAGATGTATTATGCCAAACGCCGTATCATTACACCTGAAATGGAATATGTTGCCATACGCGAAAACCAGCAGATCGAGGCTTTGGGATTGAAATCGTACATTACACCGGATTTTGTCCGTAAGGAAATAGCTGCCGGACGTGCGATCATACCTTCCAACATCAACCATCCGGAAGCCGAACCGATGATCATCGGAAAGAAATTTCTGGTAAAGATCAACACGAATATCGGCAACTCCGCCCTTTCTTCCGGCATCAGCGAAGAGATCGAGAAAGCAGTATGGAGTTGTAAATGGGGAGGCGATACATTGATGGACCTTTCTACAGGCGACAATATCCACGAAACGCGCGAATGGATCATCCGCAACTGCCCTGTTCCGATGGGGACTGTTCCTATCTACCAGGCTTTGGAGAAGGTGAACGGAGACGTGGAAGCATTAAACTGGGATATCTATCGCGACACTTTGATTGAACAGGCCGAACAAGGGGTCGACTATTTTACGATCCACGCCGGTCTGCTGAAAAGTCATATCGATCTGACCGCAACGCGCCTGTCCGGTATCGTATCACGTGGAGGTTCCATTATGGCGAAATGGATGCAGTTGCATAACGAAGAAAATTTCCTTTATACACATTTTGCGGAGATATGCGATATTCTGAGCCGGTACGACGTAGCTGTTTCCATCGGTGACGGACTTCGTCCGGGTTCTATCTATGATGCGAACGATGCCGCCCAGTTTGCCGAACTGCATGCTATGGGCGATCTGACGAAAATTGCCTGGGAGAAATTCGTTCAGGTGATTATCGAAGGTCCGGGACATGTTCCTATGAACAAGATACATGAAAATATGAAGGAACAGCAATATGCCTGCCACGGTGCACCGTTTTATACATTAGGCCCGTTGACAACGGATATAGCTCCCGGTTACGATCATATCACTTCAGCTATCGGTGCTGCACAGATAGCCTGGCACGGTACTGCCATGATCTGTTATGTAACTCCGAAAGAGCATTTGGGATTACCTAATAAGGAAGATGTACGTAACGGTGTGGTCGCTTATAAGATTGCCGCTCACGCAGCCGATCTGGCCAAAGGTCATCCGGGTGCCCAAGTACGTGACAATGCATTAAGTAAAGCTCGCTTCGATTTCCGTTGGAAAGACCAGTTCAACTTGTCTCTCGATCCGGAACGTGCTTTGCAATATTATAAGGAGAGTGCTGTCACTGACGGTGAATACTGTACGATGTGCGGTCCGAACTTCTGCGCAATGCGTCTGAGCAAGGACTTACACAAAGAATGTAAAGATTGATTTTTAGCGGGCGGTTGTAAGGGCCGCCCCTATTAAACGCTCTGCCAGCTCATACCCTTCATTATATAACGCTTCCAGCTTTTCCGGATTACTTTCCGTCCGGCCTACTTCCATTTTATTTTCGGGACGGATCACGAATGCTTTACCTTCTGCCTCCAGCCGGTCGATATAATCGAGTACTTCATTATACCGTTTATATCTCAATTTGAGCTGCTCCCGTATAGCCGGATACTGTTTATAGATGAATCCCGGCAGATAGAAATTCTTATCTTCTTTCCGGTATCCTTTGTTTCGCGTGAGAATAATTACATTCTTTTTGAAACCGTCGTCAATAGCACGCTGGATAGGAATCGCATCACAAACACCGCCGTCCACCATCGGAATCCCGTCGACATGGGCAACCGGACAAAGGACAGGTAACGTACAGGAGGCACAACAAATATCCACCAACCTGTTTTTATCCTTCTTCTCTTCAAAATATTCCGCTTTTCCCGTCAGGCAGTTGCTTGTGACCATTACGAAACGGTCCTTCGACTTGAAGTAGGTATCATAATCGAGCGGGTAATATTTCTCCGGATAGATGTAGAACAGATATTTCATATCGATATATCCCCTGCCGCGCAGAAAATGCCGCAGACCGATATAATTATATTCTTTCAATAAATCTATGTTACTGTATTTTGAGCGTCCTCGTTGCCGGGAAGCATATGAAATGCCATTGCTTGCTCCTGCCGATACCCCGATCGTATAGGGAAACCAGATATTGTGATCCATAAAGTAATCCAATACTCCAACCGTAAAAATGGCGCGCATCCCTCCGCCTTCTAAAACAAGTCCTGTCTGATTGTCTATTTCCATAATAAGTAAAATTAAAAGACCATTGCCTGGCTCACACCGGACAATGGCCACAAAAATATAATAAATCAGCGATAAAAAATAGTCTGTTTATAGAATAACTTCGTTCACTAGTGGACGATTTTGCCTGAAATCTTCGATATTCTGCAAAGTCGTTTCTGCAATATTATGCATTGCCTCCTTAGTAAAGAAAGCCTGATGTGAAGTTACGATCACGTTATTGAAAGATAATAACCGTGCCAGCACATCATCGTCGATGATCTTGTCGGATTTATCCTCATAGAAGTAATCACCTTCTTCCTCATATACGTCCAGTCCGGCTGCCGATATCTTCTTTTCCTTCAATCCCTCGATCAGGGCATTGGTATGGATCAACTGTCCGCGGCCGGTATTGATGATCATTACGCCGTCTTTCATTTTGTCGATCGAATCTTCGTTAATGATATAACGGGTTTGATCCGTCAACGGACAGTGAAGCGATATGATATCCGATTCACGATATAGTTCGTCCAAAGTTGTATAAGTAATGCCTTCTTCTTCCGCAAATTTGTGATCGGGATAAAGATCATAAGCAAGAATGCGCATGCCCAGCCCTTTCAATATTTTGATCAGTATCTTGGCAATCTTTCCGGTACCGATGATACCGACAGTCTTTCCATGCATATCAAATCCCATCAACCCGTTCAAAGAAAAATTGCCATCACGTGTACGCCAGTAAGCACGGTGTATTTTCCTATTCAACGACAGCATCAGCGCCAATGAATACTCGGCTACGGCATAAGGAGAATAAGCCGGAACACGGACAACCGGCAGTTTGCCTTTGGCTGCTGCAAGGTCTACGTTATTGAAACCGGCACAGCGCAAAGCCAGCAGCTTAACGCCATTCTCAGCCATGGCATCGATAACAGTCGCATCAGCAGTATCGTTTACGAAGATGCAAACAGCATCGGCATCTTTCGTCAGGACAACATTATTAGGATTTAGATGTCCTTTATAATACCTGATATCGTAATTATATTTCTCATTTACTTGATCAAAGGAAACTATATCGTAAGGTTTAGCTCCAAAAAATGCAATCTTGTATGTCATATTCTATTATTTGTTTCTAATAGAACAGAATAAAGATATGAAATGTTGAGAATACCAATAGATTAATACAAATCCTGCAAGTGTTATCCAAAGTCTATAATAACTCTTGTTCCTTTATCTATTTCGGAATGTATATTCACTTTGGCTCCGTAAGAATTTAAAATGCGTAGTGATAAACTAAGTCCGATGCCATGCCCGGCAAACTCACGTGTATTACTGGCACGATAGAACGGTTGATGGACACGCTTCAGCTCTTCAGTCGGGATACCTATGCCGGAATCTTGAATCTCAAGGACAGAACCTTTCAGACGCATTTCGACAGGCTTCTCTCCTGAGTATTTACAAGCATTGTTCAGGATATTACCGATGGCGATCTTTAGCAGGTGAGGATTCGCTTCCAGACAATAGGCAAAGGTATCGGTTGTAAAACGGATACGGTTACCGACAAACTGCATCAGAAAATCAGCCAGCATAATGTTTTCAGTGGCATTCTTCAATATCTCTTTATCGCCGTGCGACAGGAAGAGAAGATGCTTCATTAACTGGATGATACGTTTCGTCTCGGAGGCAATACGCTGTAATGCAGCCTGATATTCGGCAGGGGTTCGTTCTTTCAACAGACTTATTTCGCATTCACCTTGTATGGCAGTAAGCGGATTGTTCAGTTCATGAGAAGCATTGCTGATAAAAGCTTTCTCGCTTTGGTAAGCAGCATCGATACGATCGACCATACGGATCGCATACAGTTTCCCGACAAAGTAGATCAAGACGGCACTTATAATGATCAGGGCAAGCAATAACCAGCCGATACGTTGCTGGATATCCCCTCCGTACTGGTTGTTCGAGATAACAAGGACGATGAAATTTCCCTCATTGTCCGGATAATAAAGGGCAGCTCCTACTTTCTCCTTTTCATGGAAAGTGATCACATTACCATTATATAATTGTCCGATCTCTTTCTCCGTCATATAACGGATCAATGTCGTATGCGTCTCCGAAATACTGTCCGCGTTCAGTAATATTTCGGTAGCAACAGGCAACGTCTCTTCATACCGTTTTTGTATGCGGGCGTAACTTTCCTCGTCCACTTCGTCTTTTTCCCAATGCTTCTCGGCAGTGGCATAGGCTTTTTCCGTCAGATAAGAATAATACAGACGGCTGATATAACTAGTCGCAATAAAATAGAAGAGGATCGTGACGAAAGCAATGATGCCGACTGTCATTGCCGTATAAAAGAAAGCTATCTTATTCCCTGTTTTCATGCTTCCATCATATAGCCGATACCCACCACGGTACGGATCAGTTTATGATCAAAATCCTTGTCTATCTTGGCGCGAAGGTAATTGACATAGACATCGACAACATTGGTATTCGTGTCGAAATCCTTGTCCCATACATGTTTCAGAAGCGTCAGGCGATTGAGGGCTGTACCCTGATTGAGTATAAAGTATTCCAGCAGGCGATATTCCTTGACGGTCAGGTCGATGACAGCATCTCCCCGGAATGCCCGGTGGCTGGTCGGATCGAGAGTCAGATCACCACATCGCAAAGAGCCTGACGTAACCTCTGTTCCCGACCGCCGCAAAAGAGCCTTTATGCGGGCTTCCAATTCCTGGAAACTGAAAGGTTTAACCAGGTAATCGTCGGCACCGGCATCGAGACCGTTCACTATATCCTCCGTTGTTCCCAAAGCGGTCAGCATAATTACCGGCGACTGGAAACCATAGAGTTGGCGGTACTGACGGCATAGCTGTAAGCCATTCATCTTAGGCATGATAATATCGAGGATCAGCAGTTGGAAGTTTTCTTTCTGCAATAACTCCCAACCTGCCATACCGTCATAAGCAACACATACTTCATGACCGAATTCCTGCAATCCCCTCTCAATGAAAGAGGCTATATTTACTTCATCTTCTACTAATAATATTTTTGCCATCTGATTGCTTGTTTACATGGAAACACAAATATACGACAAATTTACAACCTCCGTTGTATCAGTTTTCCATCTTTGTCATAAAGCATCCGGCGATAGAATGCTTCGACCATCAGCGGGAAGACGAAGAGAGTGAAGAAAGTGGCTCCTATCAGACCGCCGATGATAACGATGGCTAACGGACGCTGGCTTTCCGAACCTATACCATGGCTGAGTGCTGCCGGCATCAGACCGATAGCAGCCATCGATGCAGTCATAAGCACCGACCGTACACGCGATTTCACACTCAACTTGACAGCATCCGACAAAGGCTCCCGTGCTTTCAGATTCCCTTTAATATCCGATATCATAATAACTCCATTCTGGATACAGATCCCGAAAAGGGCAATGAAACCGATACCCGCCGAGATCGAGAAGTTAAAACGGGTGATCAGAAGTGCCAGGATACCCCCTACTGCAGCATAAGGTACATTCAATAATACCAAACCTGCATCCCGCGCATTCCCGAACAGCACGAACAGGATAACGAATATGATAGCAATGCTGACAGGCACAACCTGTGCCAATCGCTTCGTTGCACGCTGCTGGTTTTCAAAATCGCCTGTCCATTTCAACGTATAACCCTCCGGCAGCTTCACTTGTTTGCTCACTTTCTCCTGGGCTTCAGCCACTGCCGTACCCATATCCCGTCCGCGGACAGAAAATTTCACGGCACAGAAACGGGCATGATTATCACGATAAATGATGAGTGGTCCGGTTATTGTAGTAATGTCGGCCAGCTCCTTGATGGGAACCATCGTCCCGTCTCGGGCCGGAACCAGTATCTTCCCAATCTCATCTTCACTCCGGCGGAAATCCGATTCATAGCGGACCATAATGTTGAATTTCCGTTCATCTTCGTACAGCAGAGAAGCACTCTTACCTCCTATCGCCATTTCAATGATCGACTGTACATCTTCCTTTGCTACACCGTAACGAGCCAGACGCGATTCATCGAGCTCGATCCGCAGTTCCGGCTGACCGATATTACGGATCACGCCCAGGTCTTCAATTCCATCGACGGTCTCCAACACCTTGTATACCTCCACGGCTTTTTTCTCGGACTCATATAAATCCTTCCCGAAAACCTTTACGGCAATAGATCCCTTAACTCCACTGGCAGCTTCCTCCACATTGTCTGTGATCGGCTGTGAGAAGTTGAAATCGACTCCCGGATAGATAGCCAGGTTTTCTTCCATCTTTTCAATCAAACCGGCTTTGGTCAGCTTACTTTCCCATTTCTTCTCAGGATAGATATCCACGTGAAATTCAATGTTATAGAAACCGGTAGCATCCGTTCCGTCATTCGGGCGGCCTGTCTGCGAAAGTACCTGACGCACTTCCGGATAAGATGCCAGTTCACGGCGCATTTGGTTGGCGAGCTTGACAGATTCATCCAGGGAAATACTCTGCGGCAAGGTCGCACGGATATAAATGGAACCTTCATTCAACTGAGGAAGAAATTCCGTACCCAGCAACGTGAAACACCACAAACCGGCAGCAGCTGCCAAAGTAGCCAGACCGATCGTTGTTTTCTTGTGGGCATGGCAACGGTCAAATATAGAAACGGAAGTCCGGTTCACCCATGCCAGGAAAGGATTATGCTTTTCACGCACATTCTTCTTCAGCAGCATGGACGAAAGTACCGGTACCAATGTCAATGTAAATATCAGGGCACCCAACAAAGCAAATCCCAGGGTATAAGCCAACGGGCTGAACATCTTCCCTTCCACTTTCTGGAATGCGAAGATCGGAACCAGTGCAGTGATAATGATCAGTTTGGAAAAGAATACCGCCTTGGCACGGTCTTTTGCCGTATGACGGATCAGTCCCATCTTACTCATCACATTAAAAGCAGGCATCCCTACTTCCCGCGCCTTCTTGTCGAGAGCGACAAAAAGACCTTCCACCATCACCACGGCACCGTCGATAATGATACCGAAGTCGATCGCTCCCATCGAAAGCAGGTTGGCACTCATCCCCATTGCCCGGAGACAGATAAAGGCAAAGAGCAGCGCCAACGGGATAATAATGGATACAATCACCGTTGTACGCCAGTCTGCCATAAAAATCAACACAATGAAAGTTACCAGCAAAATACCTTCTATCAGGTTATGCGTCACCGTATTCACAGCCAGGTCGACCAGATCCTCCCGGTCGTAGAACGAAACGATACGGACATCTTCCGGCAATGCGTTCTCCTGTATGTCCGCTATCTTATCTTTCAAGGCAGCTATTACTTCGCCCGGATTTTCTCCTTTCCGCATAACGACAATGCCCTGTACGACATCATCTTCATCCATCCTGCCCACCTGCCCCAGGCGAGGGAGGCTCGATTCATGTACACTTGCCAGATGTTTTACCAGGATCGGCGTACCATTGATGTTCTTGACTACGATATTCTCGATCTCTTTCGTATCGTTGATCAACCCGATACCGCGTACCACATAAGCCTGCGAACTTTTAGTGATCACATCGCCGCCCACATTAATATTACTCTTGGCTATGGCATCAAAAAGCTCAAGCGATGTCACATTATAATTAATGAGCTGGTTCGGATTGACACTCACTTCAAAAGTCTTTACTTCACCACCGAAACTCACGATATCCGCCACTCCCGGAACGGCACGCAGTTTACGTTCGATCACCCAGTCCTGGAAGGTCTTCAGCTCCCGGACGGAACGTTTGTCGCTTCGTAGCGTATAACGGAAAATCTCTCCCGTCGGTCCGTACTGAGGTTGAACCTCCGGTGTAACACCCTCGGGTAAGTCTGCATCATTCAATAGGTTATAGACTTGCTGACGGGCATAGAAATCGTCGGCATCATCATCAAACATCACATTGATCACCGAAAGCCCGAACAGGGTCGTACTGCGGATATCCGTCTTCTTCTGTACCGGATTCATAGCTATCTCGATGGGGATAGTGATGAATTTCTCTATCTCTTCCGCACTACGTCCCGGCCATTGGGTTATGATCGTTACCTTCGTGTTGGTAACATCGGGGAAGGCATCGACAGGGGTATGAACAAAGCTGACGGCACCGGCGATAATGGCTATGACGGTGCAGAAGAAGATAAAGAATTTGTTTTTCAGCGAGAAGGCTATTATATAGTCTATAAACTTATGCATATCCGTTTACTTTAATGCGTTATAGACCAAAAGTGCATTCCGGTTGACGATACGGTCACCGGCTTTCACACCGGATTCGAGGAAACAATCTTTTTCGGTCTGTTTGAATACGGTAACTTCCTTGGTTTGCAGGATATTGTCGCTGCCTACGCTTACGATATAATGCTTGCCGTTCTCGAATATGACGGCACGGGCATTTACGCGGGGCATTTCTTTTCCTTCCACTTTACTTTGTACGTACACGTTGGTAAACATGCCCGGTTTCAGCATATAGTCTTCGTTTTTCAGTTTCACCCGTATGCTCATGGTTTTACTTTCGCTATCCAGCATGTTATATACCTTGTCTACCGTCCCTGTAAACTCTTTATCCCTGTAGGCGAGTGTTGTTATACGGACCGGAGCGCCTTCGTAAACCTTGCTGATATCGCTTTCGTAAACATCCGCCATCACCCAAATGTCAGCCAGGCCGGAGATGGTAAACATCTCTTCTGTCTGGTCGGAACGTATCTGCATATTCCGGCTGACATTCTTTTCGATCACGAAACCGGATACCGGCGATTTTATTTCGTAAGTGGAATGACCGGTCATATGATAAATGGAATAGACTTCACCGATACGTTTCAATTCAGCCCAGGCATTCGCTACCTCCTGTTCTGCCTGTAGTTTGTCCCGTTCGGAAGCCATTCCGCTCCGAAACATATCCTCTGTCGCCTCCTGGTTCCGGCTCGCCAAGGCGAACTGTTGTTCCGCCTCTTTCCGTTGCTTCTCATAATCAGCCACTTCGCTACTGTGTATGACGGCAAGTATATCTCCCTTCTTCACATAATCTCCTGTTTCGACATTCACCTCCGTGATGTTTCCGCCGAAAATAGGATACACATGTGCCAGCTGTTCGGGATTGAAACTGACGCGTCCGTTCAGCAACAACTCATCGCTCAAAGGGACATTCTGAACAGTCTCAACCGAAACAACTTTCAGCAAACTGTCAGTCAGCATGAGAGGGGCCGGACCGTCTTCCGCTCCGGTTGTCTTTTTGCCACAGGCTGCCAGCAAAGGAAGCAGGAGCATTAGTACGATACAATTCTTATTCATCTTATTTCTCATTTTCTTATTCATTGTTATTCGTTAATAGCTGAAAACATCACTGCCTGTCACCGTATTGATTTCTTCCATAGTCAGGAAGACCTCTTTCCGTGTCTGATAGAGTTGCAGGCAAGTCTCCTTATATGCCTGATAATAATCGATGAATTCCAGCAAACTGATATTGCGTTTCCGGAAGTTCGTATTTACCCCGTCGATAATGGTTTCAAAGTCCCGTTCCAGCTCATAATTGGAGGAGCTATAGAGTTTTACAGCCTTTTCCAGCCGGGCATAGCTGGTAAAGAGTTCCTTTTCCGCCTGCTTGCGTGCCAACTCTTCGCGGTTGGTATTCTGCAGGACGGAGAGACGGGCAGATTTGATGTTTCCCTGGTTACGGTTAAAGACTGGGATCGAGATGCTTAAACCGATTGCAAAATAGTTATCGCAAAAGTTACCGGCACGATCGTAAGAACCTTTCAGACTGACTTCCGGGAATGCGAGCGACTTTTGCAGGCTTACATTGGCACGGGAAGCCTGTATATGGGTTCGTGCCATCTTCAGGTCCGGACGTTCGGCGAGCCGGTTGTTCAATTCGACAAAAGGGACCGACGCTATATCGACCTGTTTCAGTACGGATTCGTCGAAGACAGGCTCAAAGTTGTCGGAAGCATTCAGTCCCAGTAATAACTTCATATCACCTTGCAACGAAATGAGCTGGTTGGAAGTGTCGTTCCTTTCCTGCTGGAGGGATAAAAGGAGTGCCTGTATCCTGGACTTTTCCAATAATGAAACGTTTCCCTTATCACTCTGTACTTTCATGACTTCCAGCAATTGTGACAGGTATTCAATCTCCTTGTCATAGACGGAAAGTGACTTTTGTGTGTAATAAAGTTCTATGAATTTACTGTTCAGTTCGCTTCTCAATGCACGGAGTACCTCTTCGAACTGGTGGACAGCCATCTCCTTATTGAGTTTTTCTACCCGAACCCGCTTATTACGCTGTCCGGCAATATAGATCAGCTGTTCGATCTCGACAACAGCTTCCCCCTCTTTTCCCATATCGAAATACTTTCCGTTGAGCCGGTTGTAGACGTTCTGTTCAAGAGATATGACGGGATTCTCAAACAACTTTGCCTGGATAACCTCGGCTTCCGCCATATCGATGTTATAACGTTCGGCTATCAACTCCAGGTTGTTGGTAGAAAAGCGTTCTCCCGCCTCCTGCAGAGTTAGTTTTATAGATTGGTTTTCGGCCTTAGCGCTGCCGTTAAATGCTTGTAAGATAAGTAATAAAAGAATGAATCGTTTACCCATTTGCCTTTGTTTTTTGGAAGCAAAGGTATAAGCCGGGCGTATTTTGACCTTATTAAAGCGATTAGAATACTCTTAATTGAAATTAGAAATTGATTAGAAGGCTTTCAGGGTTTTATTTTCATGCGATAAGGAGCTACCGGTTGTTCTTTCGGCTGAAGATAAGGTGCCGGTTTCGGATAAATAAGTTCAAGCCAGCGTAAATCGATCGGACCCGGTACTTCTTCGATACGCACACGGGCAATGCCCTTTTTCTTGAATCCTAAGATTTCAGCGGCGGAAGAAGAAACATCTATGATTCTTTTTCTACGGTGCGGTCCCCGGTCGGTAACACAGACAATCACAGTATTCATATTATCCAGATTGGTTACCCGCAGATACGTGCCGAAAGGATACGTACGATGAGCTGCAACCAATTCGTCTTTATCATGTATGCGTCCGCTGGAAGATTTGCGGCCATGAAAACGTTCATGGTAATAAGAAGCAAGCCCCTCCTCTTGTCCCCACGCAACCCCTACGCTTTGTAAAGCGATGAATAGGAGTATTATATGGGACAGGCGGAAGGGCATGTGCAAATATAATAACTAATTTGTATTTATTGAAGAAGCTGTCCGTTATATTCTCCGGTCAGTGTGTTCAGGAATGCTACGATCTTTGCCGTTTCCGCATCCGAGATGTGCTTGCCGATCTGGAACTCATGCATTACCTGAATAGCATCTTCGATCGTCGCGATCGAACCGTCGTGCATATAAGGTGTTGTTAGCATGACGTTACGGAGTGTCGGTGTTTTGAATTTATGACGGTCGGCTTCGTTCTTTGTCACCGACCAGCGTCCGTTGTCACCGTCTGTCAGACCTGTACCGCGATAATCGAAATAGTTATCTTTGATACCCATATATTCGTATGACTGTCCGCCGAGATTCATACCGGCATGGCAGGTGGCACATTTGTTGTCTTTAAACAGCTGATAGCCCTCCAGTTCTTCTGCAGTAAGCGCATTCTTGTCTCCGCTCAGATATTTGTCGAAACGGCTCGGGGTAAGCAGAGTCTTTTCAAATTCGGCAATAGCTTCCGTCACTGTCGATTCGGTGAAACCTTCGGGGAATACTTCCAGGAAGCGTTTGCTCAGTTCCTTATCTTCTGCCAGTTTAGCACAGATTTCATCGAATGAGGCACTACCCATTTCTACCGGGTTCAATGGAGGTCCGGCAGCCTGTTCTTTCAGGTCGGCAGCACGTCCGTCCCAGAACTGTACGAAGTTAAGTGCGGCATTATAGACAGTCGGTGCATTGACACCACCGAATTGTCCGTGGATACCTTCGGAGAATTGCTTGCGGTCTACACCGGCAGTATTCAGTCCGTGGCAGGTTGCGCACGAGATCGTGTTGTCGCCTGACAAGCGAGTGTCATGATACAAATCAAATCCTAAAGCAACTTTAGCCGAATCGGTAGGAATAAAAGCCATTAGCGGCTGTACCGGTTCGTTGGCAAACTCTTCTGCTACCGTAGGTGAAACATAATTATTCTTACGGGCTTCTTTAGCCCATGAAATAATTACTTTCTTCTCGTCGTTATTCAGACTGGTGCCCCAATGCATCGTGTAATATTTGGCAGGAGGCATCGAACCGCTGAGAGCCGTGTTCTCTACTTTTGCCAAATCTACTTCAGAAACAGGCTGTCCGTTGTCAAGGGCGGTCAGCATAGCTGTAAGATCCAGATAATGTGTGCCTTCTTTCATGTCAGCCTGTACGACCGGACCGATAATCGGAAGTTTTCCGTAAAAAGGAACATTTGCAGTGGCTGAGTGACATTCCATACATCCGTTGTTGCGAATGATAGAGGCTACCTGCTTTGCTTTGTCACCTTCCAGTTTCTTATACTCGTTGGATGAGCAGGAAGGCATTGTCAAAGCCAATGTAAGCAGTCCGACAGGAAGTGCTGCCATCTTACTAAAACTAGTGTTGCGCATAATTATTGGTTGTTTAAGATTTGTTTAGTGCAAATGTAGATATATTTATTAATATGTGTTCACGATGCTGATAGGTTTTATTTATCGGAAGATAGGTAATCTTTATTAAGTGGATATTTTTATATAGCTTTGCAAGACTATGTATAACAATTAAAGCAAAAAGAAAAATGTTTAAGAACAAAGCTTTGTGGATTACACTTGCCATTATCGTGGTACTTTTATTTGCCGGATACTCTTGGGTGAAAGGTACATACAACACAATGGTTACACAGGATGAAGGAGTAAAAACAGCCTGGAGCCAGGTAGAAAATCAATATCAGCGCCGTATGGACCTGATCCCGAACCTGGTCAATACGGTAAAAGGATATGCAGCTCATGAAAGGGAGACATTGGAAGGTGTGGTAAGTGCCCGTGCCGAGGCAACCAAGACCACTATCGACCCATCCAACCTAAATGAGGAATCGATGAAGAAATTCCAGGCAGCACAGGGAGAGTTGAGCAGTGCCCTTTCCCGCCTGATGGTCGTACTGGAACGTTATCCGGACCTGAAAGCCAATCAAAACTTCTCCGAACTACAGGCTCAGCTGGAAGGTACGGAGAACCGTATTTCCGTGGAACGCAAGCGTTTCAATGAAACAGCGCAAACCTACAATACCTATATCCGCAGTTTCCCGACCAATATCCTTGCCGGTATGTTCGGATTCCAGCCGAAAGCTTATTTCAGTGCGGAAAGCGGTGCAGAGAAAGCTCCGAAAGTGGAATTTTAATCCGATAAGTTCAGATAAAGAATGAGAAATCTGAATAAAACACTGACAGGCAAACGTCTGCAGGCACTGTTGCTTGCAGGCTTGTTCCTCTTCTCCCTTTTCCCGCAGCAAGTTGCTGCAGCAAAGGAATATACGATCGAGATGATCCCTAATGTCCGTCTCTCGGACCGGAATAATCATGTGAGTAATCCGGACGGGATCATTCATCCGGAGGATGTCGAGCGCATCAACCGCTTGTTGCAGACCGTGGAAGACAGCCTGGGGATAGAAGTCGCCGTGGTTGCCGTGGAGAGCATCGGCGATAACGATGCCCGTATGTTTGCCACCGACCTGTTCCAGCATTGGGGATTGGGAAAAAAGGACAAGGACAACGGTCTACTGATTCAGCTTGTCACTGAACCGTCGCAACGTTCCGTCGTTTTTGAGACCGGTTACGGCATAGAGGGTATTCTGCCCGATGCAATCTGTTACCGTCTGCAACAACGATATATGATCCCGGACCTGAAAGCCGGTGATTACAGTGCCGGTATGCTTAAAGGAGTCGCTGCCGTAAAAAAATATCTGATGGCAAGCGATTACGAACGCACTGCCATGACCGGAGGTCAAAACAGACAGGCGGAAGGTGATGATCTTTTCCTGTGGGTATTCCTGATCATAGCGATCCTCTTTCCTGCCGGAATCTTTCTACTTGTCTCTATCCTCAAATACCGTCCCCGCATCTGTCCCCGTTGCGGACAAAAAACATTGGTATATGTGGGGCAGCAAGTAATACAAAGAGCGACTTACAGCTCAGAAGGATTGGCGGAAGATACCTACAGGTGTAAGAATTGCGGCTATACCGAAAAGAAAAGCCGTCATATCAGCCGGCTGAGACGCAGCACAGGTCCTGTCATCATCGGTGGCGGCGGACGAGGCGGAGGCTTTGGAGGCGGTTTCGGTGGTGGTGGCTCCTGGGGCGGAGGACGTTCGGGAGGCGGTGGCTCTATCAGTCGCTTTTAAGCGGTAGGCTGATTAATTTGAGCGAAAAGCTCGCCACTTTCGCCACTAAAGTATTTGATTTTTCCGTATTGCGTAAGTGTCTTGTTATTAATTAATTACAGATACAAAAGTGTTGCTCGGAAGCGATTTTAGGGACACCGGAGGGACATGTTTTTTCAAATGTTTCACGTCTGTCTGCTTGTTGATTCGTCCGACAGGGTTTTAAGAGTCGGAAAATTCCTGTATTCGTGTCCCTCTTAAAACCGATTTATGGGATGAAGAAAATAGTATATATTTTCCAATAGACTGATAGTCATTATGTTACAGGATTATTTTGGCTATAAAAAACGATAGTGAAAATCAAATACTTTAGTGGCGAAAGTGGCGAGCTTTTCAAGGTAAAAACGTACATATTACAGAGAAAAAGCTTACGTATTTTCAGAAAAATACGTAAGCTTTTCAAAATCCAAATTTCGTCTTACTCCTCGCGAATATAATATTCGGACAGGATATCCCTCACTTTTTCCGGAGTAATTCTACCGTATACCTTACCACCTATGGTCACTACAGGTGCCAGTCCGCAGGCTCCCACACAGCGCAGGCAGTCCAGCGAGAATAACCCGTCGTTAGTCGTCTCCCCTACTTTGATTTCAAGCTGACGCTGAAATTCGTCCAGTACCTTTTCCGCTCCGCGTACATAACAGGCGGTTCCCAGGCAGACAGAGATCGGGTACTTTCCTTTCGGTGTCATGGTAAAGAACGAGTAGAAAGTAACTACGCCATAGACACGGGAAACAGGGATATGCAGTTCGGCTGCCACTATTTCCTGTACTTCACGAGGGAGATAACCGAATATTTCCTGTGCTGCATGCAAAATGTTGATCAGTTCACCGGAGTCGTTATCATGCTCCTTACATACGGCCTGCAACTCCTTTATCTTTGATTGGGGCAAATGTATCTTTTCCATGCTTATTCGTCTTTATCGGTTTCCAAAAACATATTGACTACTTCTTTGCGGTCGAAGTAATGTGTATGCAGCAACTGATGCGCCCTGGGGCCGCAAGGTTCGCCCAAATATTCCTTATATAATTGCTGGATATAGGGGTTCTCATGGCTCTTACGAAGCGGCTTGCTTTCGTCTTCGCTGTAAAGGGCGGCAGCACGTTTACGCAAAACGTCCATCCTGCCCTGATGGAACGGCTGGCCACCGCCACCGATACAACCACCGGGGCATGCCATTACCTCGATCACGTGGTAAGGCGATTTTCCGCTCTTCACCTCTTCGACCAGTTTGCGGGCATTCCCCAAACCGTGGGCGATACCGATTCTGACAGGGACACCGTCGAAATTGATCGTCCCACTGCGGATACCTTCCAGTCCTCGCAGTTCTCTGAACTCGATTTTCTCCAGCGGCTTTTTAGTATATAGCTCGTAAGCCGTACGGCAGGCTGCTTCTATAACGCCTCCGGTTGTTCCGAAAATAACGCCGGCACCGGTCGACTCTCCCAAAGGACGGTCGAAGTCGCTGTCGGGAAGTTCGTTGAAGTTGATGTTGGCATACCGGATCAGACGAGCCAGCTCACGGGTATAGATCGAAATATCGACATCCGGATTACCATCGACGGCAAATTCCGGACGGCTGGCTTCATATTTCTTTGCCAGGCAAGGCATGATGGAGACGACAACAATATTTCTGCGATCCACTCCCAGCTTCTCTGCGAAATAGCTTTTGGCTATGGCTCCGAACATCTGCTGCGGGCTCTTGGCTGTCGACAGGTTATCGCGCAGTTCCGGGAAATGTTGTTCTACGAAACTGACCCAACCCGGACAGCAACTGGTCATCATCGGCATTTTCACTTCCTGATCTCCCGATAGGTATTTGCCTAATCGCTGAAGCAATTCGGTACCTTCCTCCATGATGGTCAGGTCGGCGGCGAAGTCGGTATCGAATACATAGTCGAAACCTAACTGGCGAAGAGCCGATACCATCTTTCCGGTAACCAACGTCCCCGGCTCACAACCGAAATCGCGTCCGAGAGCCGTACGTACTGCCGGAGCAGTTTGTGCGATCACGATCTTGGTCGGATCGGCCAATGCGTCCAGTACCGGCTGCTGGGTGTTACGGCCGCTAAGGGCATTCACCGGACAGACAGACACACACTGCCCGCAATAAGAACAGGTACTGCCGGCTATATCCCGCTCAAAGGCTGTGGAAACGGCGGCATTGAATCCGCGATGAACGGCTGTCAGGGCTCCTACCGTTTGAATACTGTTACACATGGTTTCGCAGCGGCGGCACATGATACATTTATTCATATTCCGCACGATGGAAGGAGAACGGTCGATCTCGAAAGTGGACTGTTCACCCTGATATCTTATCTCACGGATACCGAGGTCGTGGGCGATCGTCTGCAACTCGCAATATCCGTTACTGCTGCAGGTCAGACAACCCGCCGGATGATTGGACAGGATCAGCTCCATCACCGTTTTGCGTGCATTCATGACACGGGGGGTATGGGTTCTGACAACCATTCCCTCCGTACATTCCATCTTGCAGGATGGTGCCAGGTTACGGCGTCCTTCGATCTCTACCACGCAGATGCGGCAGGCTCCGGGATTGTTCTCGTAATTCAAGTCTTCGAGTTTCATGTGGCAAAGCGTCGGGATACGGATCCCCAGGCTTTTGGCAGCATCCAGGATTGTTGTCCCCTTGGCTACTTCCACTTCTCTGTTATCTATTGTTAGTTTAATTTTTTCCATATTCTTATCTGTCAACTGTCAATTATCCACTGTCAACTTATTTAGTGTACGTATATTGCATCGAACTTACACTTCTCTATGCATGACCCGCAACGGATACAGATATCCGAGTCGATCGTGTGAGGTACTTTACGGCTACCGGTGATAGCATGTACCGGACAGATGCGGGCACACATGGTACAGCCTTTACATTTCTCCGGATTGATAAAGTACTGGGTAAGTTCACGGCACTGGTGGGAAGGACAACGTTGTTCGTCGACATGTGCCAGGTATTCATCGTAAAAGTTATCCATGGTAGAAAGGACGGGGTTGGGTGATGTTTGCCCCAAACCGCATAAGGCCGTATCCTTTATCACCATGGCGAGATTACGCAGTTTATCCAGGTCCTCGATGGTTCCCCTGCCCGATGTGATCTTCTGCAGCATTTCATGCAAACGCTTATTTCCGATACGGCAAGGGGCGCATTTGCCGCATGACTCTTCTACCGTAAAGTCGAGGTAGAACTTGGCCATCGCCACCATGCAGTCGTCTTCGTCCATCACGATCATTCCACCCGATCCCATCATGGAACCGGCAGCGATCAGATTGTCATAGTCGATCGGCAGATCCAGATGTTTCTCCGTCAGGCATCCGCCGGAAGGTCCGCCGGTTTGTACGGCTTTGAATTTCTTCCCGTCTTTTATTCCTCCTCCGATACCGAATATCACTTCACGGAGTGTCGTTCCCATCGGGACTTCGATCAGTCCGACGTTGTTCACTTTGCCGGCCAGGGCAAAGACTTTCGTCCCTTTACTCTTTTCCGTACCGATGCTGCTGAACCATTTGGCTCCTTTCAGCAGGATAACGGGGATATTGGCATACGTCTCTACGTTGTTCACGTTTGTCGGACAGCCTTTGTAACCGCTTTCACTGGGGAACGGAGGTTTAACCGTTGCTTCCCCGCGCAATCCTTCCATACTATGGATCAGTGCCGTCTCTTCCCCGCACACAAAAGCGCCTGCTCCATAACGTATCTGAATATCGAAAGAAAAATCTGTACCGAAGATGTTATCTCCCAAAAATCCGTACTCTTTCGCTTGTTCTATAGCGATCTTCAGACGTTCCACCGCCAGGGGATATTCGGCACGGATATAGACCAGCCCTTTACTGGCTTCGGTACAATATCCGTTGATCGCCATGGCTTCGACGATGGAGTGCGGATCGCCTTCCAGGATAGAACGGTCCATGAAGGCACCCGGATCACCTTCGTCGGCATTGCAGACTACATATTTCTGCGGAGCCTGTACCTTACGGGTGATCTGCCATTTGAGCCCGGTCGGGAAACCGCCGCCGCCCCTGCCTCTGAGGCCGCTGTCCATGATCTCCCTGATTACGTCGTCGGGGGTCATTTCAGTCAATGCTTTACCCAAGGCGATATAACCGTCACGGGCGATGTATTCGTCTATATTTTCAGGGTTGATGAAACCGCAGTTGCGCAAGGCTATACGTAACTGCTTTTTATAGAAGTTGATATGTTTGGAATCGAGTATCTGCTCATTCGTCTCCGGATTTACATAAAGCAGACGTTCTACTTTACGGCCTTTTATCAGATGTTCGTTGACGATATCGTCTGCATCTTCCGGAGTGACCTGCACGTAAAAAGTATTGTCCGGTATCAGTTTTACGACCGGCCCTTTCTCACAAAAGCCGAAACAGCCTGTCCGGATCACCTGTACACTGTCCTGTAATCCGTTTTGCCTGACTGCCTCCTTCAGGTTTTGTAGTATAAGCTCGCTCTGTGATGCACGGCAGCCTGTACCGCCGCACACCAGAATATAGTTGCTATATTGTGCCATTATGTAAGAATTTGTATTGGTTTTTATTCTGGACCGACCGAGTTATAGTTGACAGGTATGATGTCGTCTATCAGAATACCTTGTTTGATATAACTGGTAATGATCTCGTCCACTTTTGTTTTGTTGACGCGACCGAATACGAGCGGTTCCTTGCCGGGAACTGTGATCTCTACGGTAGGTTCTGCATAGCAATATCCCATGCAGCCTGTTTGAGTAACTAAGGCATCTACGCGTTCCCGGTCGAGGGCTTCGATAAAATAGCTCATTACCTCTTTGGCTCCGGCAGCGATACCGCAGGTTGCCATAGCCACCTTGATCTGAACCATTTGCTCGGGATTATTACTTTTCTCGCGTAAATCGAGGGAGGTACGTAAGGATTCACGCATCTTCCGAAGGTCATCTAACGTTTTTACTTTGTTCATCATCGTACACATTTAAGGTATTATTACCACATGGGTATGACGCAAACATACGTATTTATGTTCAATTTAAGGGTGTCTTTTGCGCAAAAAATATAAAAGATTTATTTGTCTTCGACAGCCCGTGTCTGAAGAACTTTGGAGTTTGGCGGAACGCTATGGGTTAACCAAATATTACCACCTATCACTGAGCCTTTCCCTATCGTGATACGACCGAGAATGGAAGCATTGGAGTAGATAGTAACATTGTCTTCAATGATCGGGTGACGGGGTACATCGACAGGCAGCCCTTCTTCATCCAGCGTAAAGTTTTTAGCCCCCAAAGTAACACCCTGATACAAACGGACATGGTTACCTATAATGGCGGTCTGTCCTACGACAACACCTGTCCCGTGATCGATACTGAAATATTCTCCGATCTGTGCCCCCGGATGGATGTCGATCCCTGTTTCGGAATGGGCCATCTCGGTGATGATACGCGGCAGGACCGGCACTCCGAGCTTTAACAGCTCATGCGCTACCCGCTGATGAAGAATGGCGTGTACGGCGGGATAACAGAATATGATTTCGCTAAGACTCTTGGCTGCCGGATCGCCATCCAGTATCGCTTTTACATCGGTGGATAGCAAATACTTGATATGAGGTATCTTATTTATAAAATCAATTGCTATCCGGGACGCACGGTCCTTCGAATCACAACAACGATCAACTTCGAAACAGAGACCGTTATATATCTGTTCTTGAAGCAGGTCATATATCTTCTCCAAATAGACTCCTGTATAGTATTGGATGGAATCCACCTGTGCCTCCTGCTCCGAACCGAAGAATCCCGGGAAGATCACTTTCCGTAGCAACAACATGACTTCACGAAGCGAAAGCACAGAAGGTGATGGCTTCTGATGCAGCGGAATATATTTATACTCCGGCAGATCGGAAGCCGACAGACGTTCCACGTTTTTCTGTATTTGGTTTAATATATCAGTTCTGTTCATGTTTAGTTATCCCATGCCGGGTCGTATGTCACTAATGTTTTTTGGTAATAATCCAGACTTAAAATATACACAACACCATTCAACATGAATAGTTCGTAATTCTTACTGCCTTTCGAATAAGCATAACGTTGATGCCACTCATCATTATCTATATCATATTGCCACATTACGCCAGATTCATCAATAACATATATACTTCTGTTATAAATAATGCCACTTGAAACATTGTCCATTTTCCCCGGTAGTTCTGTTAAACTACTCCAGCTGGTAAAATCTCCTCCGGTAGCTTTCCATAACCCTCGTCCTGCAATTTTATCTCCCAGACCAACGAAGACTTCACCTTCGCCTGAAACCAAAGCAATACCATTACTTAGAGCAACCGCGAACTTACCATAATTATACCATTTATTGTCATTTGTATTGTAACGACAAATGGTATCAGTTGGAGCATTATTTATGTTTCCACCAATAAGATAAATGTCATCTCCATAAGGGAAACAAACGGCTTTATTACGTATATTCCCATTTTCCAATGGAGCTAAATCTGTCCATTCATTGTTTGAATATGAATAACATCCGGTTATGTTCATAGCTAATGTGTTTCCTCCAAACAGATAGGCTGTATTATCCATTGTACATGCAGCCATGTTCATTGCTTCTATCGGGTAAGACTCAAAAAGCTTCCATTTGTTATAAGTCGGATTATATCCATACAGTTCATCTGTTCTTTTCGGACCTAAATCTCCTCCTACAACAAATGCTTGATCATCCAGTGTGAAAACCGTATAATTCATACGTCCACTGCCCTCAAATCCCGTTAGATTTCCTGAAACAATATTGGGTGTTTTAAACTCAACAATGTTACTGCCCTCTGTCCCATTCTCATTCGTTGCATAAGCTTTGACATAATATTTCTTTTCCCCTTTCAATGTAAAAGAGACTTGAAATTTTTTATCTTTATCCAAATCTTCTCTTGTGAGAGTAACCTTTTGGTCGGATTCGTTATCCGGTCCCGGAGTGCTCGTCAACGAACAATAAACAACAATCTTTTTAACATCGGTTCTACCGTCATTCTCCAACAGACCACTGACTGTTACATTCCCGTCTTTCATGGTATAATTCAAAGACTCATCCATAAGGATAGTAGGAACATCTCTTTTGGCATAAAAAGCAATACTGTCTGAAGTATAAACAGGACCAAATTCATTTACAGCAAAACCGCGTACGAAATATTGTATTCCCGGCTTCAAAGAAGGAATGACACCTAAAATAAAGCCATCTTCGTTAACCGTACATTTAATGACTGAATCTTCAATGATATTAGGTCGATTCAAGTCTTTCACTGTCCCCCAGCAGAACCCGATAGAATCCAGCTCTCCATCACCTTTTTCAACCAATCTGGCTCTTACGGTTGCATGTGTATAATCTATCTCAATCTTTTCAAGCAAATCGAGTTTGGGATGTCCGTCCAATGTCGTGAAGCTTTGTTTATTGGTATTGAACAAGCCAAAACTATTTTCTACTATGGCTTCAACTGTATATTCCGTTTCCGGATCCAGCTCTGTTAAAGTATAAACAAATGTAGAGTCTGTCAGCATATCATTCATGTTGACATAAACCATTGAATCAGCCTCTGCATTCTTGTGAAAACGGAAACCTACCTTTTTGATTTCACCTTCGCCTTTTTCCCTGATCGTACCTCCCAGCACGGCGGTCGTTGCTGTGAATTCTTTAATTTCCGAGGTGATAACTGATCCTATACCCTCATTTGTTGTAACATCTAATGTGTCTCCATATGCAATACCTCCCTTTTCACTTTTTGCGAATGGACTGATATGATAGGTTGTATCATTAATAAGCTCATTTATGGTAAGTTCATATGTACTTTTACCTTCTTTGATGGTAGAATCTTCCTGTTTTTGGATATCTTTTGAATCTTTCAGCCAATAAACGAAACCACGTTCAACAACCGGATCTCCATTTTCTTTCTTTATGGTAGCTTTTGCATGAATACTCGTGGCAGTAAAGCTGACATCTGCTTGTGTAAATTTCTCGAATTCCGGAGGTAAAACATTCTGCAGGTTAGTATCCATATCCGGCTCTTCCACACAGCCGGATAAACATATAGCAAACAAGGTGAATAATAGTAAGTATAGTTGTTTCATATTATTATCTTTTAAAAGAACATACCCAGACCTGCATTCAGGTCGACATATTTAAAGTTTAAAGTGTTGCATCCGGCACTGACAAAGAATGAACCGAATTTAACCATAAAATCCAAATCGGCAACAACACCAGTATAAGAATGCTCCGTATTCTTTGCCCAAAAAGATTCTTTATTTTTGGAATCCGAATAAGGTATTGTGTTATATTCATACAATAGTTCTCTTTTCCCGTATCCCAGTCCTACGGAAGTATATAACCTGGGAGCACATTTAATGACCAAACCGGCCGATGCTGCTATATTATTAGATTTTTTCTTATTGGTAAACCGATATGCGGCATTATCAGGTATAGTGACCAATTCTTTATCTCCCCGGCACTCATTCGTATAATTGTCAAACGACAGGTTCGTCCTGAAACGTGCATACCAGCCGAATCTTTTGCCAACACCTCCTACAGTTAATCCGTATGGCGCTTCAATAGAAAATGCATATCCGACGAAAAACTTCATCGGCTCTCTCGGCTTTTTCTCTTTGGCTGGCATATAAGTGATCACTTCTACAGGTTTGCGCAGCTCTTCGAGGCGATTACTCCAGCTTCTGGCACGCTCTTCATTGGCGAGAGTGCCTATACCCTCTCTGTAATAAAGTATCAATTGCGATATGGCAGTCGTATCGTTATCTATCGTCGCTTTATCTCTGAGACAATCAAAGCATTTACTCATCAACCCGCGCATGGATGAACGCATCTTTTTATTCAGCTTCCATATGGTAGTCAGTTGCTCGATGCTATACGAGTCACATTGCATAGCACCTTCTTCATACCACATTGTAGCTTTTCTATAATCCTGGCGGCGCATAGCTTCATCGCCTTTTCTATTGTAGTCAGGCTGCATCTGTGCCATCAAATGTCCCGGCAATAGAATTATAAATAAGAGAGTAAGTATTTTAAGTATCTTCATAAATTTCATTAATAATAACCTGATAAACGTTCACTAATCATCACACCTTTTGTATCGTAAATATCATACAATTCATCTTCTCTCAAAAATGCACTGTATCCTTGCTGTGTTCGATAAGCAGCCAAATACTTGCATTTGATACGCTCCTTTGCATCGGCATCTATAGCTCCATATTTTTGGTTATCCTTTTTCTGAACGATCATCAGATCTCCAAAAGGTTTTATTTCCTCATACATTGCTTTTCTGCCGGCAAGAAGTATTTCATCCTGTTTAACTCTGCATTCTCCTATAAGATCAAAAAGTTCGTCCGTTGTTTTAAGTTTTCCAGCTTTGCTGAATGCACTTCCGGCCTCCGAGATTTCTTCTGTCGCTTTCACAAAATCAGCAGCTTCACTGGATATTTGTGCTGCTGCCATTTTCTCTTTTCCGGTAGCGATCAATGTTTCAAATTCGGCATTGATCTCTTCCGCCGAAGGAGCCGGTGGTGTAACAACTGTTTTTTCAATATCTTTTACAACAGGCTCTTTCTGAGGTTTTACCGGTTCTGTGCGCGGAGTCGTAACCTCCGGTTTACTTACTGACTTCTCCTCTGTTTCCTGTCTGATATCCGTGTTTTCAGTCTCGGCATCGTCCTTTGGCTCTTCTTTTACAACTTCCGAAGTGCTATTTTCTTCCGTCACTTCAGAAAGCATAGCTTTAGAGGCCGGAAAACTATCTTTTTCGGGTGTAAAAGCTATGTTTTTCGTTTCTGTAGCTTTAGAACTATTACGTTGCACCAAAAGGGCTACTGCCGAACCTATACTTGCAAATATAATAATTAGTAAAGAAATTAACGTTGTTTTTCTTTTTTTCTTTTTGGAGACTGGAGATGCATCAACTGTATTTAATACCGTATTTAAAACAGTCTCATCCCCTTCATCCGTTTTCGACTGGGGTAAACGAGTTGTAAATAAAATAGTTGTTTCATCTTCCTCAAAATATTCGGGAGAAGATAAATCTCTCTTTATTTCCTCTTCTTCCACTTCCGGATAATCCAGGGCAGCCAACATTTCCGATACCGTCTGAAAGCGGTCTGCCGGTACAATTTCCATTGCCTTGATGATGGCGGCTTCTGTTTTCGGAGAAATAGCCGGATTCAATTTTGCCGGAGCCGGCAAGGGACGTGTCGCCCGGAGAATAGACTCTGTCGGTATCTTTCCCGTCAGCAGGTTATACATGGTTGCCCCCAACGAATAGATGTCCGGACAAGGAGAAAAACTTTGCGTACCTTCATTGTCATATTGCTCGATAGAGGCAAAACCTTTTGATAAGGTCAGCATGGTCGTACTCGTTTCCTGCTGTTCGATATCATATCGTTTACTTACTCCGAAATCGATCAGACGTGCTTTCCCACTTTGATCGATCAGTATATTGCTGGGTTTGATATCCAGATGAAGGATATTTTTCTCATGAACGAACTGAAGAGCCTCTCCTATCTGATGTACGTATCTGAGTACTTTCGCTTCCGGAAGTATCCCTTCCTTATCCATCATATACTTCAGACTATTCCCCGAAATATATTCCATAGCAATATAGGCCGTGTTATTTTCTTCAAACACTTCCAATACATTGACGATATGCGGATGATGAACATCAGACAATATCTTTGCCTCTTTGATAAGTTTTTCTTTAAACTTATCAAAAAGTGCCCTTCCTGTCTCGGAATGTACCTTGACTTCGAAAGATTCAGGATCTCTATAGCAGTAATCCTTGAAAAAATATTCTTTTACACATATAGGAACCTCTGTCTTGATAGTTCCTAATGGCCCTTTAACTTCGGTAAACCAAACGCCTCTGTAAGTTATACCAAAGCCGCCCTGACCAACTACATGCGTAAGCCGATATTTTCCATTTTGAAGAAGATGTCCGTTTGGCAAATTCATAACTTATAGCGTAACTCTTTTTAATCTGCCAAAATTACGTTATTTATATAAAAGAATAAAGGAAAGAGAGAATATTTTGTTTTATTCCGATAGATTCACCTACATTTTGCACGGGTAAAATATAAAAAGAAAAGTTATCCCGCGTCTTTCCACAACAGGAAGCCATGATGGAATCTTTAATATCTTCCGGGTTAGTATGAGTCGAAAAGATAGAGGAAAGATCTTCATTTTTCAGCCTTTCCAGTACGCCGTCAGTACACATGAAGAAGTAATCGCCGGCCTGTACGTCCTTCAGCAGGATAACATCTGCTTCTGTCGGATGCTCTGTCCCTTGTATGGCACGAATAATAACATTTTTTTGTGGATGAGTCAGTGCTTCTTCTTTGGTTATTTTTCCCAGTTTGACAAGTGAATTAACCAAAGAATGGTCTTCCGTCTGATAAAGAATTTCTCCTTGGCGGAACTGATAAATCCGGCTGTCGCCTACATGAGCCAGTGTTACGCCTGATGTGCCGACTGAGACCATAGTCAGTGTCGTTGCCATGCCCTTGGCTTCCGGGTGGGTATTCACATAATCGTCGAAACGTGCTTCTGTATATCTGATAGCTTTATTTACAAACTCTTCGGATGGTTCATCGTCCAAAAATGTAGAAAAGAATGTCTGGAAAGATTCACAGGCCAGCGAACTGGCAATCTCTCCTTTTTCTGATCCGCCGACACCATCGCAAACCAGAAATAATTTTTGATTGGAATTAACCATCTCCGGTAACGGATAGATTGAATCCTCGTTGTTTTGTCTACCGCCTTTCTCACAAACGGCCCAAGGCTTGCCAATCGTTATATTCATAGCACGAACAGATTTTATTCATTAAAGCGAAGAACTGTGTGCCCGATAATGATCTCGTCATTGTTCTTTAGCACGACCACTTCTCCATTTTCAAGGTAATTGCTATTATATAACGTATGGTTCTTACTATTATTGTCAGAAAGATAATGTTTATACCCTCCTTTAGGGTCTTTTTTTACTTCTATCCGTATATGTTCCCGACTCATTGATTTATCAGTCGTGATAATTCCTATTGTTGCGCCAGACGCATTGGACTTACGACCGATTACTGCAATACCTTCATAGAGGGGGAAAATCTGTTCCGGGGTGGCATCGTCACTAACTACCAAAAGCTGTCCTGTACTGTTCGAAACAGGATGGACCAGGATCGTATCCTGATCGAAATCAGCTCCCTGCTTCCCCAGTTGAAGCAAAGAGACAGGAATTGACTGTTTACACTTCGGACATTTAAAGGAAGTTAGATCGAGGGGAAGTTTCCCCTCGTCTACCTTTAATCCTACGTGACAATGTGGACATTTTACTGAAATCATATCATGAACGATATATCAGATCCGTCGATATCAGTAGAGAAAGCGTCATGTACGTCTGTATCGGACAATATAATGGTGTCATCAGATAATGTGATAAAATCCGAAACATCCATGCTATCGTCTTCAATCATAACGATACCAGATAAATCATTTTCTCCATCCACATCTACTACTACCGCATCATTAAATACGGAGTCGTCACTGTCTAGTGTAACGAATGTGTATTCCTCCTCTTGCATACTGGTTTGAATTAAAATTATTCTTTATGGAAACAAAAGTAGAAAAAGTAATGGATTAAATGAGTATCCAATAATCTCTTATAATCAAAGGTTTGGGTTTTATGTACAAACTGTCCGATTTGGGATACGAAACAACTTATTCACTGACCCACTTTGCTTTACAGGAAGAAACGGGACATTGCTTTCTGTTTCTCAATGATACCCAGGGTATTTCTCCCAAAAATGTACCACATTTAGGGCATACATAGTCTATTTTGAACTGATTTGCAATGTCTTGCAGTTGTTGTGGCGTTTTGGAGGCTTGCTTTGCTCCCATGTAGATCCCGACTGTAGGGGCACAAATCGTTATAAATAGGCTTATTCCTAAAAATTCAGGACTTCCTTTACCCAAAAAGCCGATAACAACACCAATTATGCCGGGCAAAGCAAAAGGGAGAGACTGAAACAATCTGGTTTTAAACTGATTAGATGATTGTATCTTAACTTTTGCTTGAACATAATCATCGTACACTTTCTTTAGTGCAGCAAACTCTTCACTATAGTCGTTATTGTATTTTAGTGCTTCAGACAGATTCAAGACATATCCTGTCCCCAGGATTATCTTATCTGTTGGTGTAACACGTTTTTTGACGATCTGTGAACCATTGACGAAAGTACCGTTCGTAGAGCTGAGATCTTCCAACAACCAACAGCCATGATCCTCACGAACCAGACAAGCATGGTGTCTGCTAACATGAGGATCATTTACTATAAAATCATTATCTTCAGCTTTACCGATTCTAATTTTCATCTTTAATTTCCTTTGGTTCTTCCGGTTTACCCATCTCCTTTTCCAGGGATTCTTTTAGCACTTTTAAAGGATCTTTGGATATTATAAGCTCTCTGGGTTTCCCCTCTTCTGTCAATAATAACAGTTTTTGCTTGGGTAAATTGATTTGCAGAATATGATTTTTATTGATGATATGACTTTTTCCTACTCTCATTAATATCTTGTTGCATCCGGCTACCTGTTTTTCGAGTATCTCTTCTATTTTACCTATATTAATTGCAAAGGTAAACTGGATTCCATTGGATAATAGTAATTTAGTATAATTTCTATCAGCTTCAAAGTAGAGTATTTGCCCTATCTTTATTCGTAACAACTCATCCCTCGTCTTAATTATTAAATACCGCTCCATACGTTGATATTGTTTTTTTATTTTCACCGAGTAACAAATATACGGTATTTTATCTTTATCCCGACTATATTTTATAAAGAAATATAAATGAAATATGGAATATTGGCTAATAATATTCTGTTTTCAAACTTGAATATGAGCTAATTTGGCAAGAATAATTCACCATTTAAATTTCAACAGCTCTGTAAATATAAGTTTCAATAAGAAATATAACTGAAAAATGAATACGGATCAAATCCCGAACAGAAGCCGATAAACACAAAAAAAGGGATATTCTGTAATGAAATATCCCTCTTTGATAGAGTATAAACCTTAATTTAATTCTTCATTTTCAGATTAATTGCGCGTACTAAACGTGTCTGAATTTTCATTAACGTAGCCAGATCCTCGTTTTCGAAATCGATATCAGATATTTTAATCTTCTGTTCTATCACAACTTCTTCTTTCTTTGAACCATTTTCAATGTCATTCACCAACTCATCCAACTGAGCTTTAATTTTCTCGATCTTCTTCGAATAATTAACTTTACGTGCCATAAAACTTAATACATTAATGGATAATAAAAAATCATTTATGCAAAAGTAATTATAATTTGATAATAATGAAATATATGGTATGTTTTAAAGCAAAATAAGAAGGATATTCAAAAAAGAATACCCTTCTTATAATTACTTTATTTATTATGTATATTAATCTTCAATTGCAGCTTGTGCAGCAGCGATGCGAGCGATAGGCACGCGGAACGGAGAACAAGATACATAGTTCAATCCTACTTTATGGCAGAACTTCACTGAAGAAGGTTCACCGCCATGCTCACCACAAATACCACATTTCAGATCCGGGCGGATTGCACGTCCTTTTTCCGTAGCCATTCGAACCAGCTGGCCTACTCCATTCTGGTCTAATACCTGGAACGGGTCTACTTTCAGGATCTTCTTTTCCAGATAGATCGGTAAGAAAGAGGCGATATCGTCACGTGAATAGCCGAATGTCATCTGAGTAAGGTCATTTGTTCCGAATGAGAAGAATTCAGCAGAAGAAGCGATACGATCGGCAGTCAGAGCAGCACGAGGAATTTCGATCATTGTACCTACCTTAAAGTCGATACGGTCTCCTACTTCGGCAAATAACTTTTCTGCAGCATCACGGATTACTTTTTCCTGTTCTTTGAATTCGTATAAGATACCTGTCAGCGGCACCATGATTTCCGGTTTAGCCTCAATGCCTTCTTTCTTCAATTCCAGTGCTGCACCCAAGATAGCACGTGTTTGCATTTCTGTAATTTCGGGATATGTATTACCTAAACGGCAACCACGGTGACCTAGCATCGGGTTATGTTCGCAAAGAGATTCAACACGTTTCTGAATTTCTTTTACAGATACTCCCATAGCTGTTGCCATTTCTTCCTGACCTTTCAGATCGTGAGGAACGAACTCATGCAAAGGAGGATCGAGCAGACGAACGGTAACAGGACATCCTGCCATTGCCTTGAAAATGCCTTTGAAGTCTGCTTGTTGATAAGGCAAAATTTTTGCCAAAGCAGTCTTACGACCTTCCGCATTTTCTGCCAAAATCATTTCCCGCATAGCTTTAATTTTTTCGCCTTCAAAGAACATGTGTTCCGTACGGCACAATCCGATACCGACAGCACCGAAGTTGCGCGCGATAGCAGCATCATGAGGAGTATCCGCATTTGTACGAACCTGCAGTTTGGTATATTTGTCAGCTAAAGCCATCAATTCAGCGAAATCGCCGGACAGTTCAGCTGCCTTTGTTTCTACTTTACCTACATATACTGTACCAGTTGTACCATTGATAGAGATATAATCACCTTCTTTTAAAGTAACATCGTCTACTGTTACAGTTTTATTCTTGTAGTCGATTTCCAGTGCACCTGCTCCTGATACGCAACATTTACCCATACCACGAGCGACTACAGCAGCATGTGAGGTCATACCACCACGGGCTGTCAGGATGCCTTCGGCAACAGCCATACCTGCTAAATCTTCCGGAGACGTTTCGATACGAACCATAACGACTTTCTTTCCGTCTGCATGCCATTTAGCAGCATCATCAGCAAAAAATACGATCTGACCTGTAGCTGCACCCGGAGAAGCAGGTAAACCTTTTACCCAAACCTTTGCCTGTGATTCAGCCACCTTGTCAAATACCGGGTGAAGCAATTCATCCAGTTTATTCGGTTCGATGCGTTTCAAAGCTGTCTTTTCATCA
Source organism: Parabacteroides chongii (assembly GCF_029581355.1). Taxonomy (NCBI): domain Bacteria; kingdom Pseudomonadati; phylum Bacteroidota; class Bacteroidia; order Bacteroidales; family Tannerellaceae; genus Parabacteroides; species Parabacteroides chongii. The sequence goes on from NZ_CP120849.1 coordinate 4,544,892, forward strand.
ATCATTCCCTGATGCAACAGATCGATAACGATCTTCACCATAGCAGAACCTGTACGTTTACCGTTACGTGTCTGAAGGAACCAGAGTTTGCCTTCCTGTACGGTAAATTCCATATCCTGCATGTCGCGGTAGTGATTTTCCAGTTTTGTCTGCAGTGCATCCAGTTCCTTATAGATTTCCGGCATGGCTTCTTCCATTGAAGGGAATTTAGCAACTCTTTCTTCTTCCGGAATACCGGCACGTTCTGCCCAGCGCTGTGAACCGATCTTCGTGATCTGCTGCGGAGTACGGATACCGGCAACAACGTCTTCACCCTGTGCATTGATCAGGTATTCACCGTTAAATAAGTCTTCACCGTTACCGGCGTCACGAGAGAAACATACACCTGTAGCAGATGTATCACCCATGTTACCGAATACCATCGCCTGAACAGAAACAGCTGTTCCCCATTCTGCCGGAATACCTTCCATCTGACGGTACAGGATAGCACGTTCGTTCATCCAGGAGTTGAATACGGCACAGATTGCACCCCACAATTGTTCGTAGGCACAAGTCGGGAAGTCGCTTCCTGTTTGTTTCTTAACAGCGGCTTTGAACTTTGTCACCAATGTCTTCAGGTCGTCGACAGTCAGTTCGTTGTCCAGCTTCACCCCTTTGGCTTCTTTCACCTCTTCGATGATCGCTTCGAACGGATCGATGTCTTCCTTACTGGTCGGTTTCATACCCAGAACCACATCACCATACATTTGTACAAAACGGCGATAAGAGTCCCATGCAAAACGAGCGTTGCCTGTTTTACGTGTCAACCCTTCTACTACCTCGTCGTTCAATCCCAGGTTCAGGATGGTATCCATCATACCCGGCATAGAAGCACGTGCTCCGGAACGGACAGAAACCAACAGCGGGTTTTCCACATCTCCGAACTTGGAGTTCATTAACGTTTCTATGTTAGCAATAGCTTTTTCAACGTCCGACTTCAGTAATTCTACGACTTTGTCTTTGCCCAGTTCATAATATTCCGAGCAAACTTCTGTTGTAATTGTGAATCCCGGAGGAACCGGAACGCCAATTAAATTCATTTCGGCAAGGTTTGCACCTTTACCACCCAGCAGATTTCTCATATCTGCTTTACCTTCGGCTTTTCCATTACCGAATGTGTAGACTCTTTTTCTTTCCATGTGTCAGACTGTAATTATGTTTATTAGATTTCAGTTTTGCTATCTCTACATTGCAATACTGCAAATATATGCTATTTACGAGTACACCGGATACAGAAAGTTAAAGATTTTTATATGTTTTAGAACTATTCTTTACTATTCGTATCAGCTAAATATGTACATTTGCGTGGCGAAAATTTTAAACACAGATAAAATTGGCAAGAAATAAGAAGCAGTTACCCTTGCTTGAAAAGGTAACAATTACAGACGTAGCCGCTGAAGGTAAGGCGATTGCACGTGTAAATGAGAAAGTGGTGTTTGTTCCTTTTGTCGCTCCCGGCGATGTAGTAGACATCCAACTTACCCGTAAAAAGAATAGTTATGCCGAAGGGAAGGCTGTACACTTCCACGAATACTCTACAGAACGAGCCACTCCGTTTTGCGAACATTTCGGCGTATGCGGTGGTTGCAAATGGCAACATCTCCCCTATGAAGCCCAGTTAAGATACAAACATAAGCAGGTTATAGACAACCTTACCCGCATCGGAAAGATCGAGATGGAAGAGGTTTTGCCTATATTAGGTTCCGAACGTACCACCTTCTACCGAAATAAACTCGAATTCACCTTCTCCAATAAGAAATGGCTGACGGAAGAAGAAGTGAAGTCAGGAGCCACTTTCGATTGTATGAACGCTGTCGGTTTCCATATCCCGGGAATGTTCGACAAGGTACTGGATATACACAAATGCTGGTTGCAGAATGACATTTCCAACCGCATCCGTCTTTGTATCAAAGAGTATTGCTTGTCACACGAAGGCTATCCTTTCTTCGATCTAAGGAACCAGGAAGGGTTTATCCGTACATTGATGATCCGTACCGCTTCAACGGGCGACCTGATGGTGGTAGTCGTATTCTTCCACGAAGATAAGGAACGCCGCGAAGCCTTGCTCTCGCATGTGGCAGAACAATTTCCGGAGATCACCTCTTTATTATATGTAATAAACGAGAAATGCAACGATACGATCACCGACCAGGATGTTCTTGTGTTCCGTGGCAAAGACCATATCATTGAGGAGATGGAAGGGCTGCAATTCAAAGTAGGTCCCAAATCTTTCTACCAGACGAACAGTGAACAGGCTTACAACTTATATAAGGTAGCTCGCGAGTTTGCCGGATTGACCGGAAACGAAATGGTGTACGACCTTTATACAGGAACCGGAACGATTGCCAACTTCGTTTCACGCCAGGCAAAGAAAGTAATCGGTATCGAATATGTGCCCGAAGCAATCGAAGATGCCAAAGTCAATTCTGCCCTGAACAAAATCGACAACACATTATTCTATGCCGGTGACATGAAAGATATCCTTACGGCAGATTTCATAAACCAACATGGCCGTCCGGATGTTATTATTACCGATCCGCCTCGTGCCGGAATGCATGATGATGTAATCAACACCATCCTTTTTGCCGAACCGAAGCGTATCGTATATGTAAGTTGTAACCCGGCAACACAGGCCCGCGATTTAAGCCTGCTTAGCGTGAAGTATAATGTGAAGAAGGTACGCCCCGTCGATATGTTCCCACATACACATCACGTGGAAAACGTAGTACTTTTGGAATTGAAAATTGAGAATTGAAAGTTGAAAATTAGTTCAAACAGTCAATCCTAATTTTCAATTATCAATTTTCAATTATATATAATAATGTATAGGAAAATCGTCTCCCTTTTGTGCTTAACTTTGCTTTTGAGTAGCTGTTCCGGCAATAAGCAAAAGCAAAAGGAAGACGATTTTGTCTATACCGACCTGCCCCAACTGAAAGCGGAGGGTGAGATCACGGCCGTGACACTTTACAGCTCCACTTCCTACTTCCAGTATAAAATGGAACCGATGGGTTATGAATACGATCTGATCAAAGACTTCGCCCGCTCCGAAGGGTTGAAGCTGAACATCAAAGTCGCTGAAAACGCAACCCGTTTGATCGAGATGCTGGAAGCCGGTGAAGCAGACGTTGTTGCCTACCCTATCCAGATGAGTAATAACCTGAAAGAGAACTATCTTTACTGCGGGCGCGAAGAGTTGACCAGCCAGGTGTTGGTTCAGCGTGCCAACAAAGGAGATACGATCCTTAAAGATGTGACTCAACTGATCGGGAAAGAAGTGTATGTAAAGCCGGATACCAAATATTACGAACGGCTTAAAAACCTGGATAAAGAACTGGGCGGCGGTATCCATATAAAAGACATCAAGAAAGATACGGTAACGACCGAAGACCTGATCGCCATGGTTTCGCAGGGCGAAATACCCTACACCATCAGCGACGATAATATCGCCCGTCTGAACAAGACTTATTTCTGGAACATCAACGTATCACTGAAAGTTAGCTTCATGCAGCGTTCCTCCTGGCTGGTTCGTAAGACGAGTCCGAAACTGGCAGAAGCGATCAACGCCTGGGCATCCGACAAATCGGGAAACCATGTCTACCGGGCATTGGTGAAACGTTATTTCGAGCTAGGCAAGCAACCGCTTACCGCCGACCTGCCTCCGGTAAAGAACGGGCATATTTCTCCTTATGACGAGCTGTTCAGAAAGCATTCCAAAAACATCGGCTGGGATTGGCAGCTTATCGCATCTATCTCCTATCAGGAGTCTCATTTCAACCCATCGGTCGTTTCATGGGCTGGAGCGGAAGGATTGATGGGGATCATGCCTAATACAGCCAAGGCACTCGGCGTCACTCCGCACGAACTGAAAGACCCGGATGTCGGCATCCGCACCGGCGTGGATTGCCTGCGCAAATTCCGTCAGGGCTTTTCTGAAATAACCGATCCGCAGGAGAAGATCAAGTTTACTTTAGCCTCTTACAATGCCGGTATCGGACATATCTACGACGCCCAGCGGCTGGCGGAGAAATACGGGAAAGACCCGAAAGTCTGGGATAACAACGTAGCTGAATATGTCCGCCTGAAAAGCGATCCCGAATATTACAACGACCCTGTCTGCAAGCATGGATATTTGCGTGGTTCGGAAACGTATAATTATGTGCGCGAAGTGATGCAACGTTTCGAATACTACAAGACAAAGACCAAACGTAGTTGATCAGGACAGATTGGCGGCGATCATCTCCCGGATGGCAAGTATGACTTTCGGATGGCTTAACGGGATATCTTCAAAGACGCTCTGCAAATCCTCCGAACTTATTTCAAATAACAATTCCTCTTTCCTGTAAGAAAAACAGACATTAATCCCCGGATTCCCGCTTATCAGCATAGCAACCGTTCCAGGCAGATCACCCATAGGCGGACAGTCGATATTAGAAGTAATGAAGCAAGCCGTTACCGCCGTTCCTTTTCCCGGCTCCGATGTGATGCTGACATGACCGCCGGTTTGTTCTGCATTCTGAATAAGGAAAGGGATTCCCAGTCCTACTTTCCGGGTTGTCCGGGTCGTATAGAACGGATTGGTTATCCGGGAGACCGTTTCTGCATCCATACCACAACCGTTATCCGTAATACGGACAGTCGTATGGTCTTCATGAATCGTTATTTCCAACGAAATACGGGTGGCGCCTGCACGAACACTGTTCGAGGCAATATCGGTGATATGGAATGTAAGCGTATTCATACAGACGGAAGTATCAAATGTTCCTGACTTCCGGCATACGCCATCTTTATATTCTCAAATAAAGGAGCCGACGCCTGTATCATACAAGGCTTACTTCCTATTTGTTCCGGGTAATGGGCATCAGAAGCCGGATAAGAGGTGTAGTCCGACAAATACTTTTGTTTGTCCACAAGCCTTGCAAACCGGGACGCATCCGTATATTCAATCGCATCCAAAGGCAATGCCGGATCAATGAAACCAAGCTGGCTGATCAGGCTGAAAGACGGACGTTCCACATGAGCAGCAATAAACAAACCGCCCAGTTCCTTTACAAATGCCGCTACCTGGTTCACATTGCGGTCGAGTGCAGAGAGCAACAAATACGGGACCTCCCCTATTATTTCGTCCTGCCGGTTCACCCACACCTGGTCACCGAACCGTTCAGGGTCGTTCGGGACAGGCGGCAAATACATCTCCAGATATTGCTGAAAAGCAACACGCGCCTCTTCCGTTCCCAAAAGAACCACACAATGCGCCTCCTCACGGGAACAAACCTCGGCCCCGGCAAAAACCGTCAATCCGGCTTCGGCCCCCAGTTTTTGTATCTCAGGACATTGCAGGGTACTGTTATGATCCGTTACGGCAATAATATCCAGTCCCTGGGCAAGTGCTGTTTCGACAATGACCGTGGGGCTCATTTCCAGACTTCCGCAAGGGGAAAGACAAGTATGAATATGCAGATCAGCCCGGTAAAGATTCATCCGTTCTGCAGGAGTTGATATATTTTACCACTGACAACGAAAGCGGAAAGCGGCGTCCCCAGTAAAGGAACCCCTTCTTCTATCCCCTTCTGCAACGTTTCTTCATCCGGTGAAGCACCGTTCACGATCAAAACAGCCGCCGCATCTTTCAAGGTTGAAACGGCAACGATGTTCTGATGGGTTTGCATGGTGATCCATAGCATCCCTTCTTCCATATGCCCCATTACATCACTCAACAGATCGCTGGTATAACCGCCTTTAACGACGGCATCCAGATTCTCTTCACCGCAGAAAACGGTGAGTTCCAATTCTTTTACAAGATCACTGACCTTCATATTTGGCTCCTTTCTTATAACAGTCTTTATTTAAACGATCCTTCCCCCATATTTTTTCTACCAGGCGGAAAGCATGCTCCTGATCCAGCTTGCCATGTTTCTCCATATTACGCTGCATAAAAATACAGTCACTGAACTGGGCTTCGTGACGGACAATATCTTCCGCCAGACTTTGACAGTTCGGATTTCCGCATGCACCGCAATCGATTCCCGGAAGATAACACATCAATCTCCGTACCTGCTCCATCTTTTTCAGCACTTCTTCAATGCTGCCGTCGTAAAGCAGTTTCGGATTAGCCGGAAGCGGACGGATCGTGATATGTTGTTTCAGGTAAGCTAATGCCCCCAGCCGTTCAGAAGCATAAATAAGCGGGGCCTTATCACGTTTCATCGAACGCTTCATGATCCGCTCGGCAGTCAGGAAACGGTTGGCTACAGCCAATACGCCTCCGGCACAACTGCGGTCACAGGCACGCAGTTCGAGAAAATCCACATTCCGGACCTCCGTCGTCGTCTCCATCCGTTCCAGAAAGTCGATCACGTTGTGTATTTCGTCGATAGCCAGGCAACGGCCGGAGAAATGCTTTGCCTCCCCTCCCGTCTGGCTCCATCTCATTTCTTTCTTGGTCAGGGCGGGCGGAAGGACACATTCGGGCTTGTAGCCTTTCGGACGGTTTTGCAGGATATGATATACCTTATTATATAGGGTATCCATATTGATCACACCGTTAATGGTGGATGAATAGCCATCCGCACTTTTCAATGCGGCAATCTTGGCAGCACAAGGCGTCACGTAAAAGAGTCCGATCTGTCCGGGCTGATAACCTTCTTCCGTCAACACCTGATGATAATAGGTAGCAGTCGCATTGACCGGACTTTTCACCAAAAGAATATTATCGACCAACGCCGGGAAACGAATCTGTATCAACCGCACGATTGCCGGACAGAAAGAGCTGATTACCGGCTTCTCCTCCGCCTGTTCCATCTGCCGGAGCATCTCCCGGTGGATCATATCGGCAGTGAATTCGACCTGGTACACATGGGTGAATCCCAACTCATACAGGGCACTGAATATCTCCTCTTCCGTCGTATATTTGGAAAACTGGCCGATAAATACGGTCGGAACAAGCGCCACCCGGCATTCATAGTCGAATATCTTCTGGAAGTCGTCCTGCTCCACATAGATGGCTTCTGTCGGACAGGCTTTCAGGCATTCCCCGCAATCGACACACCAGTCTTTGCGTATCACGGCTTTACCGTCACGGATACGGACTGCACGGGTCGGGCATTTGGTCATACAATGCGTGCAACCGATGCAACGTTCCTGGTTTATTTTAAGTGCATGATAAAACTTCGTCTCTTCCATGGTGTTTTACTCCTTCTTCCCGAACCAGGTGACCATGCGTACGGTTGTGCCTACGCCGACCTCGCTCTCTATATTAAGTTCGTCTACATTCTTTTTCATATTGGGCAATCCCATTCCCGCACCGAACCCCATTTCCCGCACAGCAGGCGAAGCGGTCGAGAACCCTTCCTGCATGGCCTGCGGAATATCGGGGATGCCAGGACCTTCATCCTTCAACAGCAAAGAGATCTTATCGGCATCGAGTTCCGCCAGTACCTTTCCCCGCCAGGCATGGGCAACCACATTTACCTCGGCTTCATACAGGGCGACAACCACCCTCTTGATGATGCGGGGATCGATGGACAGCTGTTTCAGTATCTTCTTGACCTGGCTGGATGCATATCCGGCTTTCGAGAAATTTCCTCCTTCTAATTCAAACCTCAGTTGCATACTTTCTCCTTTCTTTAATAGACCGGTACGAGGCCGCTGCAATACAGTTCGCCCACCGTATGATACATGGAATGTTCCGTTTCGAGTAAGATCATGTTATTCTCGGATGCCAGTTGCAGCATCTCCGGAGTAATCCTTTTTCCACGGACGAAAAGGATGCAGTCGACATCTGCCATTTCCGCCGTACGGATTGTTTGCAGGTTACAAAGTCCGGTGATAAGAATGACTTCATTACAGTCCAGTGTCAACACGTCGCTCATCAGGTCGCTGGCAAAAGCACATTGTACATCATGGTCAAGCTTGTCGTTTCCGCACGCCACGACCGCATCGGTAAGTTCTTGTATTTGCTGAATCTTCATAATCGCATGCAAGGTTTAATTCGTGATGGCAATGTAAGAAATATTTTTTAATAGATGTCCGGTTGGTTTATATTAATTACTATCTTTACCTGCAATAAATAAAATTCTAATCTTATGTTTAGTAAAGAAACCTATATCGCCCGCCGGGCTAAACTAAAACAGACGATAGGCTCAGGTCTGTTACTTTTCCTTGGAAATGATGAGTCAGGAATGAACTATGCAGACAACACGTATCACTTCCGCCAGGATTCTACTTTCTTGTATTTCTTCGGACTGCCGTATGCCGGACTGTCCGCCATCATTGATATAGACAACGACAAAGAGATCATCTTCGGTGACGAACTGACCATCGACGCAATCGTATGGATGGGCACGCAACCGACTTTGAAAGAAAAGAGCGAAGCTGCCGGTATCACGGAAGTACGCCCGTTCAAGGAAATTGAAACCTATCTGAAAGCGGCTGAGCAGAAAAGCCAGCGTATCCATTACCTGCCGACATATCGTGCAGAACATCAGATCAAGTTATTCCAGTGGTTAGGCATCGTACCGGGAACCGAACAGCCTTCCGTTCCTTTCATCTTCGGTGTCGTCAACCAGCGTAATTATAAGACAGCGGAAGAAATCGTCGAGATCGAAAAGGCTTGTGTGGTCACTGCCGACATGCACCTGACTGCCATGCGTACGGTCCGTCCGGGAATCCGCGAAAGCGAAGTGGCTGCTGCCGTGGCAGAAGTGGCTTATGCCAACGACTATCAGCTCTCCTTCCCTATTATCGCGACAATCAACGGACAGACATTGCATAACCATGATCACAGTAATATGATCAAGAGCGGCGATATGTTGTTGCTCGATGCCGGTGCCGAAACGGAGATGGGCTATGCAGGCGATATGTCGTCTACTATTCCGGCCGATTCCAAATTCACCACCCGTCAGAAAGATATTTACGATATCCAGGTAGCTGCCCATGAAGCCGCTGTTGCCGCCCTTCGTCCGGGTATTCCTTTCGTCGATGTATATGAGCTGTCTTGTAAGGTCATTATGGAAGGTTTGAAAGATCTTGGTTTCGTAAAAGGCGATCCGATGGATGCTGTAAAGGCTGGTGCACATGCCATGTTCATGCCTTGTGGCCTGGGACATATGATGGGATTGGATGTACATGATATGGAAAACCTGGGTGAGGTATATGTGGGTTATGACGGACAACCGAAGAGCACTGAGTTCGGCCGTAAGTCTCTCCGCCTGGGACGTAAACTGGAACCGGGATTTGTTCTTACGATCGAACCGGGGGTTTACTTCATTCCTGAACTGATGGATTTATGGAGAGGTCAGAATAAGTTCACTGAATTTATCAATTATGAAAAGCTGGTAACTTATAAAGACTTCAGCGGTATCCGTAACGAAGAGGATTATCTGATCACGGAAGACGGAGCACGTTTGTTAGGAAAGAAGATTCCTTTGCATACGGAAGAGGTAGAAGCACTGCGATAGTATGGTTATAATCCTCCCTGACTAAAAAAGTGTTTCACCCAATGGAACAACTGTTTCACCGTAATGAAACAAGTGTTTCTATTAGGTGAAACACTTTCTAAGATGAGACAGAATAAAATAAAACCCCGTGAAGAACTAAAGCACTTCACGGGGTTTCTTGTTTTAATATCTATAACCTATCAGATTAATAAGTAAACATATCTGCATTAGGTAACTCTTTTCCGTCAGCTGTCAGAACTTTCATTTGGAGCATTCCGCCGTTATGATCGAAATATTTCACTTCAATCGGATGAAGACCTTTTGCCAACGCCTTTTGTCCGACAACTTCACGAGGTGAATGAGGACCGTCATTATCGACAACCAATTCCCCGTCGACTTTCAATGTACTGCCGTCATCAGACATCAGGTTGAAGGTGTAAATACCATCTTCCGGAGCATTGAAATAACCTGTTACGACCAGGCCGATATTGCCTTTTACTTCTGCCGGAATAGTCACTTCGGATATCTCATAAGTACCGTTTACCGGAGCCTTTTCTATCTCGTCGCATGCACTGCCTCTGAACTCATGCCATACAGCCTGCAAACCTTTCTTTGAAGGGGTTGCTTCTGCTGCCGGTGCATATTCGCTCTTGATAAAACGTGTCTTTACGATGTCTCCTTTCTTACCGTTCGGGCGGAATGTACGGAAAGTAAAGTCGGTTGTTTCCGTCACTTTGACCGGTTCTTTATATTGAGGAGATTCCAAAGTCGGAGTACTTCCATCGGTTGTATAATGGATCTCCGCACTTGGATCGAGGCAAGTCACTGTCAATGTACCTTCACCGACAAATGCATTGGTATTATTGAATCCTTCCAGGTCCGGAATACGATAATTCACGTCCATGATGTTCAGGCGCGGGAACTGCTTAACCATCCGTTCTTTAAAACCATCCCAGCTTTTTACGGAAGGATCGCTCCAGGCCAGTTCCGCCATAGCCATCATACGGGGCATGATCATATACTGTGCCCGTTCGAAAGAAGGAATATATTCGCACCATAGATTTGCCTGAATACCCAGGATCAATGCCTTCTGCGCATCGCTTAACGATTCGAGCATCGGATTGTAGTTATAGACACCCGGCAAAGAGTTTTTATCCTGCTGGTAATCGAAATAGAAGTTTGCATTCGGGGAAAGAATAGCATGGTTTCCCTGTGCCGTTGCTTCCGGAACAGCGTTCGGAGACCAGGTACGCCACCACATGATCGTTGCCGTCGGAGACAATCCGCCTTCCAGTATCTCATCCCAGCCGATCATTTCTTTTCCGTTCTCATTAAAGAATTTCTCCATATTATGAACGAACCATGCCTGCAACTCCTCTTCTGTCTTCAGCCCGTTGTCCTTCATCCGTTTCTGGCAATCCGGACATTTCTTCCAGTTTGCTTTCTCCACTTCATCCGCTCCCAAATGAACATATTTATAAGGGAAAAGCGGAATGATTTCGCTATACACATTCTTACAAAATTCAAGAGCTGAATCTTTTCCGGGACAAACCGGAGAAGAGAACAGAGTTCCCCATCCTGTCTGGCTAAAACAGGAAACTCCCGAATAGTTGCTTACAGCAGCCAGCATATGCCCCGGCATATCTACTTCCGGAACTACGTCGATACCTCTTACACCTGCATACGCTACAATTTCCTTAATATCATCTTGCGTGTAGTAACCACCGTACAGAGTATCGCCTTGTACAATCTGCAATTTTTCAGCCGGTAATTCATAATCCGGATTATCCTGTGTTTTCGCCAATCTCATACATTCCCGGTCATGATTGTTGAAGGTACGCCAGGCACCCTTCTCGGTCAGCAGCGGATATTTCTTGATTTCAATACGCCATCCTTGGTCGTCGGTCAGATGCCAATGGAATTTGTTCAACTTATAAAGAGCCATCATATCCAACAGTTCCTTTACCTCTTCTTTGGTATAGAAATGACGCGACACATCCAGCATCAACCCTCTCCATCCGAAACGGGGTGCATCGGTGATCTGAACAGCCGGGGCGCTCCAGGTAATATCATTCACTACTTCCGATGATTCGATCTCTGCCGGCAAAAGCTGACGAAGCGATTCGATACCGGAAATAACTCCGCCATACGTATTTCCTTTGATCTGAACTTTGCCGGAAGAAACATCCAGCGTATAAGCTCCTTCATTCTGGCCGGCAATATCACTTACTGCCAAAGATATATCACCGTCTCCCTCGCGTACATTATATATATAGCCGGTTGCACGTGATAAAAGGCCGGAAAGATAATTCGCAGCCGGTAATAACTGCTTATCGGCGACACCGATAGTCATGCCATTCTTCAGAACGAACTGCCCATTCGCATTCTTAATCTCTTTCGGAACGGGAATCAAGGAAACATCATGTGCCGCAGGCGTTGTGGGCGAACATGAACTCAGCAATAAGGCTCCGGTCAGGGAGCATGCTGCAAGAAGTTGTTTGTACATTTTTAATGTGTTTATTTGTTTGGTAATAAATTAGGAAACAAATGTAACAAAAAAGAGCTGTTCCTCGTTGGGCGGAACAGCTCTTTTTTAATAAATAATCTACAGATTAAATTCTATTCAAAATTTCAGTCAGTTTGTCCGGAGTAACATTTTCGGCGATGATAACTCCTTTGTCGTCGATCAGATAGTTCTTCAAACCTTTCTTCAGGTTAAACTTTCCATACAACTCTGACTTTTTACCAAGTTCTTCATGAAATTGCTTTGTATTGCTTAATCTGTCTGCTTTTACCGTCTCGGTAAAGATTGATTCTTTCTCGTCGAAAGATACAGAATACATAGCCACTTTGTCCGAACTCAACTTGTTAATCTCATTCCATAATTGAACGTTACGGGCCCGCGATTCAGCATCGTAAGCTGCCCAGAAATTCAGCAATGTGTAACGTCCTGAATGATTTTGGAAACTGAAATTACTTTCATTTCCTAAAGACTCTATTCTCGGAGCCAGATCACCTGGATTAGTACCCACGGTAGGTCTTGCTTCTTTTGTACCGAACGACATTGTCACCAATGCAACCGCTACAATGAGAACATAAGCTCTTACCTTCATAATTTAATATTTACGTTAAACTTAATCGGAACACACCCTTCAACATCCTACTCGCCGGTCTGCGTTCGGCTTTTATCTGCATATCTTTATGTCCGACTCCTGATTTTCAGGAAATAAACAAGCGCTTTTCCTTCGCTAAGGAGCCACTTTCTTGTTTTTAACGCTGGCAAAGATACGGGTAAATTACCTATCCCTCCAAAGGATATAACATAAATCGACTAAAATGCAAGATTTTTTATATGTTTTATTGCATGAAAATCCACTAAAACGGTTGTTCTATAACATAAATTTAGTTTTGGCAATAGGCTAAAATTGGGCTAACAATCATAAAAACGGACGCAGATGACACAGACTTTACGTTCGTCTGCGTGATCTGCGTCCGGTAAATCGTTTCTTTTGACCTTTTTCTCTTGTTATTCTTTATCATAAGGGGAAGGCATCGGCATCCCTTCCTTGATATATTCATCATAAACGACCGTCGGATGGTCCTGCAACGACGTTCTGTTGTATTCTTCCTTGAAATTATCACGACGGAAATTTTTCAATTTGAGGTTTTCAGAACTATAAGTTCGCAACGTTTCCTTTCTCTTACCGGTCAATGAACTCTCAATAACAATAGAATCCAATATATTCAGCTTGGGAGTCAATGTAGGAAGCAATGTCTGTTCCAATAATCCCCGGTATGCTCCAATATATTCACACCAACAAGAATCACCCCGTTTAAAAATACGGTAGGTATAATTAGACCATGCCGTACGGACGTGAATCTCATGTTCCCAGATCTCTACACAAGCTTCTGAATCATAATTAGGATCTTTGATCGTAATTCTTTCAAGGCTGTGTGTTTTTTCCACTACTTTCGTTTGCCATTTGTCTGAATGCCGTACTTCGGCAATAATCTCAGGCAGCTTTTCCTTAATTTCAAACTGAATCTTCATCTCATTTGCCTGCCAGTCAGGACTTATTAAGGTTGCCAGGTTCTAAATTAAATATAACGTCTCTGTAAAAATAACAATTTCATTTGAATTTTTGTTTATCCGGATGCCTGAATTTGCATATAACTTGTTTACCTTTGCCTTATAAAACAAAAAACATGGGACAAAAAGACGAAATTATACTATTAAATATAAATGGAGCCGACCGTCCGGGTGTCACTGCCGCCCTTACAGAGATCTTAGCTAAAAATAATGCGGCTATCCTCGATATCGGTCAGGCCGACATTCACAATAACTTATCATTGGGTATTCTGTTCCAAAGTTGCGAAGGAAATTCGGGAGATATCCTGAAAGAATTACTTTTCAAAAGCTATGAATTGGATGTAAATGTCCGCTTTAACCCGATCACGGAACAAGATTACAGAAAGTGGGTCGATATGCAGGGTAAGAACCGGTATATCATTACTATTTTGGGACGAAAGCTGACAGCCAGGCAAATTGCAGGAGTAACCCGTATTGTCGCTGACCAGGGAATGAACATCGACGACATCAAGCGTCTGACCGGTCGTATCCCCCTGGATGAAGATGCCCGTACTCCTAAAGCCAGTGTTGAATTCTCCGTCCGTGGCACGCCTTGTGACAAAGAATTGATGAAAGCGGAGTTCATGAAACTTTCAGCCGAACAGGTGATGGATATTTCTTTTCAGGAAGACAGTATGTACCGCCGTATGCGTCGCCTTATTTGTTTCGATATGGACTCGACGCTTATTGAAACAGAGGTAATCGACGAACTGGCAGTACGTGCCGGTGTCGGTGACCAGGTAAAGGCTATCACAGAATCGGCTATGCGCGGAGAGATTGATTTCAGTGAAAGTTTCCGCCAGCGTTGTTCATTGTTGAAAGGGCTGGATGTGTCTGTGATGCAGGAGATTGCAGAAAACCTGCCTATAACGGAAGGGGTCGACCGTCTGATGCGCATCCTCAAAAAGGTAGGATTCAAGATCGCTATTCTTTCCGGTGGATTCACTTATTTCGGTAACTACCTGAAGCAAAAGTACAATATAGACTATGTATATGCCAACGAGCTTGAAGTCGAGAACGGTAAGTTGACAGGCCGTTATGTAGGAGATATTGTCGATGGCAAACGAAAAGCCGAATTACTCCGGTTGATCGCCCAGGTTGAAAACGTAGATATCCGCCAGACCGTAGCTGTCGGCGATGGTGCGAACGACTTGCCTATGATCAGCATAGCCGGACTGGGCATTGCTTTCCATGCCAAACCGAAAGTAAAAGAAAACGCCAAACAGTCGATCTCCACGATCGGACTGGATGGTATTTTATATTTCCTGGGATACAAAGATTCCTATTTGGACGAACAAATGTAATTAATTAAAGCGTTTATGGTAAGACACATTGTAATGTTTAAACTGACGGAGTTTGCATCTCCAGCCGACAAACAGGCAAAAATGCAGGAAATCAAAACGGGACTGGAAGCTTTGATCGATAAGATCGATGTATTGCGTATGATCCGTGTCGATTTCAATATCAATCCGGAAGAAACATGGGATATTATCCTGACAACAGAACTCGATTCGCTCGAAGATGTAAAAACATATGCTAATCATCCTGAACACGTAGCTGTGTCGAAAGGTATTATCGGCCCGGTAAAAGCCGACAGGGCATGTGTTGACTACGAA
This sequence comes from Parabacteroides chongii, assembly GCF_029581355.1. Taxonomy (NCBI): domain Bacteria; kingdom Pseudomonadati; phylum Bacteroidota; class Bacteroidia; order Bacteroidales; family Tannerellaceae; genus Parabacteroides; species Parabacteroides chongii. The sequence goes on from NZ_CP120849.1 coordinate 4,560,113, forward strand.
TTCTAATAATAAATACTTCCTTTATGAAGGAATTTGACATTGAAGAACGTGTAAGACTTGCCGTTCAGAATTTTGAATCGGGGTATAACTGTGCGCAGTCTGTATTCCTGGCTTATTCAGATGTATTCGAACTGAATCTGGATATGGCAAAGAAAATGTCCGTATCGTTCGGTGGCGGTGTAGGCCGGATGCGGGAAGTGTGCGGAACCGTCAGTGCTATGGCTATGCTCGCAGGATTCAAATATCCGGTACTGGATCAGAGTGACCAGGAAGCCCGGACAAAGAATTATGGAATGGTGCAGAAAATGTCTGAATTGTTTAAGGCAGAGCATGAAACAATCATCTGTCGCAGTCTTTTGCCTGCTGCGGAAGCCAGCCAGACCACTCCTGCCCCTTCTGCAAGAACAGCCGAATATTATGCCAAGCGTCCTTGCAGTAAATATGTGGAAACAGCTGCTCGTATAGCTGGCCGGATGCTGAAAAACGAATAAGATTGATGGCTTAGGCCATCAATCTTATTTGAGAAACATACCCTAATGTCCTTATTTCGCTGAATAAATTCATATAAGAAGACTGAGCCTTGACATTCACTTTATAGGTGATAATCGCTTTATTCTGCTCAAAAATCGATTCGAACGAAACACTGACAATATAAATATTCTTCGACTCCAATATCTTGCGGACAGCTTTCAAATCAGGGGTTGCTGTCGTACAGATAATGGTCAGGATCTTATTCACTCCGTTCAGGAACATTCTTTTTTCAAGCTTTTCAAGACTGATCAGGATAACCAGGGTAAGCCCTGTTCCTATCAATGCAGGTATGTACATCCCCGCTCCCACAGCCAGGCCGATCACGGCTACCACCCAGATACAGGCGGCGGTTGTCAATCCGTGAATACTTCCGTGACTTTGCATGATCGCTCCCGCACCAAGGAAACCGATACCGGTAAGTACCTGTGCCGCAATACGTCCAGGGTCTCCATTCAGAAAGTTCGGATAACATTGCGGTATCCAAATAGAAATAAGCATGGCTGCAGCCGATCCCATGCAGATCAGTGTAAATGTGCGCATTCCGGCTTCACGACGGCGGAATTGGCGTTCTATACCGATAATAGCACCCAAAAAGAAACTGACAAGCAGTTTGACTGCTGCCGTAGAGGGTGTTATAGTTGTATTTTCCAATATTTCATTGAGGTGTTCAAGCATATATTTTCTTGTTTTAGTTATTGGCAAATATAACCAATTATTTGAATATCTCTATATATTGCAGATAGCTTCCATGCAAAGAAAAAAAGGTTCTATATCTCAATTTTTTAAGGTAAATTTGCCGTCTCAAATGCAAAGTATGAAACAGACATTGAAAGAAAACGGAGGTCTGCCTGCTTCGATCCTCTGGACATTATCTATCGTGGCCGGCATATCGGTAGCCAATCTTTATTATAATCAACCGCTCTTAAATATGATACGGCGTGATCTCGACGTATCCGAATTTACAACCAATCTGATCGCGATGGTTACCCAGATCGGTTATGCGCTGGGATTGTTGTTTGTCGTACCGCTGGGAGATATGTACAAACGTAAAAAGATCATTATTACCAATTTTTCTCTTTTGGTACTCTCCCTGTTAAGCATCGCCGTCACTCCCAATATTCATATAATTTTGGTCGCTTCACTGGTCACGGGTGTTTGTTCCGTCATACCGCAAATATTCATTCCTATCGCCGCTCTCTATTCCAAACCGGAAAATAAAGGGCGCAATGTCGGGTTGGTCGTTTCGGGTCTGTTATCCGGAATACTGGTATCACGGGTGATCAGCGGACTGGTTGGAGAACTGTTCGGCTGGCGTGAAATGTACTATATTGCAGCCGGATTAATGGTCGTTTGCGGTATTGTCGTGATCACCGTATTGCCGGATATACGTCCGACATTCAAAGGAAAATATACTGAACTGATGAAATCGCTGCTTTCTCTTGTGAAAGAGTTTCCGGCATTACGCATTTACGCGATTCGGTCAGGGCTGGCTTTCGGTTCTTTCCTCGCTATGTGGTCATGTCTGGCATTCAAGATGGGGCAAGCGCCTTTCTTTGCCAATAGCGATGTGGTCGGTATGCTGGGACTTTGCGGAGTTGCAGGGGCCATGTCGGCATCACTTGTCGGGAAGTATGTCAAAAAAGTAGGTGTCAGATGCTTTAACTTCTGGGGATGCGGACTTATTTTGTTTGCCTGGTTGTTACTCTATTACGGTGGAAGTTTTTATATTTCCATCATAGCAGGTATAATTATTATCGATATTGGCATGCAATGCATCCAGCTCAGCAACCAATCGAGTATTTTCGAATTATGTCCGGCTGCTTCGAACCGGGTAAATACCATATTCATGACCACTTATTTTGTAGGCGGATCACTGGGAACCTTTCTTTCCGGAACTGCCTGGCAATTGTTTGGTTGGGCTGGTACAGCCTGTGTGGGTGTCTTGCTCTGCTGTGTTTCCCTGTCTGTTACTCTGCTGTCAAAAAGGAAAATATAAAGTATCCGGTCCATATTTAGAATAAAAAAGGGAGAAGCTAGTGTTAAGCCTCTCCCTTTTTGCCAAAGAACAGATCCGTTCTTGTTATTTTTTAGAGATTTCAATAACCCGGCTGGCAAGTTGTCTGCCCGAAAATACCGGGATTCCGACTTTCATCAGATATTCACCGGAGTATGTCTTTCCATTGCATTTCAATATCGATTTGGTACCCGGTAGTAAATTGATTTCCTTTATCTCGTACTGAGCATCCGGATTCAACCCTCGCAAACGTACCGGCTGCAGGTTTTCCGCATATCGGGGATGGATATCGAAAGCAAAAAGAACCGCTTTGTCTACCGCCTCATTTACATACATTACGGCTGAATGATTTCCCTCATAAGGAGACACCAGACGGTACAGATCCCCTTCCAAGATCTCTTTATTCAATCGGTTGAAGTTCTTCACTGCCCCCTTGCAATATTCCTGCTCTGCCGGAGTCATATCATGGATACGGATGTCAAAGCCCAACTTACCCATCATGGCTACATCTGTACGGAATTTCACACTGGCGCCTTTGTTCCAGCTTGTTACATGTGCCGCCATTGTCTTTGATGGGAAGAAATGGGAATATCCCCACTGGATGAAAATACGTTCGATAGGATCCGTGTTGTCACTCGGCCAAAACTCGGTGAAGTATTTCAATCCTTCGTAATCCGTACGTCCGCCGCCACCCGAACAAAGCATCATCGGAAGCTTCGGATATTTCGCCTTTACCCGTTCCAATACATTATACAATCCTCTCACATGTTCAATATACAAGTGGGATTGCTGGTCCTTCAAATAAGGTGAATAAATGTTGGTAATCGGACTGTTGCAATCCCATTTAAAATAAGCGATACCCGGATACTTCGTCATCAGGTTATCCACGATTCCGAATACATAATCCTGAACTTTCGGATTGCTGAGATCCAATACCAATTGATTTCTGAAATAATATTCCTCCCTGTTCGGTAGATGGATTACCCAGTCTTTATGTTTTTCATACAGTTCGCTCTTCGGATTCACCATTTCCGGTTCGATCCACAGGCCGAATTTTATACCTTTGTCAGTAGCTTCTTTCACCAGTTTGCCAATGCCGTTGGGCAGCTTGTCTGCTGTTTCATCCCAGTCTCCCAGACCCTGGCGATCACTGCTACGCGGATATTTATTGGCAAACCATCCGTCATCCAGCAGGAACATATCGACTCCGAGTGATTTCGCTTCGTCCATAATATCGACCAGTTTGTCTTCATTGAAGTCGAAATAAGTAGCTTCCCAGTTATTCAACAAGGTCAGGCGCGGCTTATCACCGTCTTTTACCTGGTATTTACGAGCCCATTTATGAAAATCGCGACTGGCTTTCCCTTTTCCTTCCGCACTGAAAGTAAAGATGAATTCAGGAGTCCGGAACACCTCTTTAGGCTTCAGGGAATATTCTGATGCATAGTTATTTATGCCTGAAAGGATACGCAGATTATTCAGGTTGTCGACTTCGAAGGTAAACCGGAAGTTTCCTGTCCAGCCGATTGTTCCGAAAAGGACTTCACCTTCATTCTCTTCTGCTTTCTCGTCCAATGCCAGCAAAAAGAAAGGGGAATTGAACATGTTTGCACGGCTTCCCAACTTTGTATCCAGTACCTTTTTGCCGAATGAAAGCTGTTGCTCGGTCATATTGACTTCGTGTGCCCAGTCACCTGCAAATTCTGTCAGAAAATACTTGTCACCGTTCAGATGCAGCATGGAAGAAGCATAATTATAGAGTGTAACCGGCTTTTTCTCCTGATGGGATATTTCGGTATAGGTCTTGATTATGTTCTCTTTGGCATACGCAATAAAATAAAGGTCTACTATGACGGGATACACATCATCTTTCAGCTTGATGACAGTTTCTGTAACTCCCGGTTGCAGCTCCCTGCTGTCGGAAGAAACATACTTCAGAAGCAGCGAAGGATTACCGTCATTATGCAAAACACGGATAGCCGGTTCGAAATAATCTTCCATTCCATGCGTAATATAGGCTTCCTTACCCATCGGTAACTGATCGATATCGCTGTCAAAACGAAGCTTTTGCCCCAGATACGACTGGTATAAACGACCGTTATCACCGACCTTAAAAATCAGGCTGGTATTTTCCGTTGTTATAGGGATAACGTTTTCATCACTGGCTCTCAGCGATATAGACAGAATCACCAAACAGATTAAAAGAAATAATTTGTTTCTCATTTTATTATTTTTACTTGGTTCAAAATATATAACTCTTACATACTCAAAAATTGAAAACAACTATCATACTATCATTTTTACGCATAAACATCTATAAATATGGTCTTTACAGTATGATAGTTGTCCTTTTCAACTATCATTTTACTATCACTGAACTATCACTGTCTATCTTGAAACAGGTTGCCGACAAATACAACTATCATGGTCTTCCGAATCTAATCAACGAAATCATATGGCTAATCTTCCGCTGATGCTTGTGCTTTCCATAAAACCCTACTATATCTTTTGACAAAGGTCAGTAGTAAAACTGATCGACACCCGGATCTCAAAAGCTTGACACCCGGGTGTTGACCTTAGTGACATCCGGATCTCTCTATCGATGACATCCGGGTGTTACAAATAATAAGTAACTTCCTTTCGCAAAAAAGGTAAGGAGGTTCTTCTGTTTATATAGTAACCTTATACTTCCAAAGCTCCGATAAGCTCTTTCGCAGACTTAAATCCATGTCTGTCCAAATACTCATTCATGCCGTCGATCACTTTCACCGATACGGTCGGATCAATAAAATTATAAGTTCCGATCTGTATGGCAGTAGCTCCCGCCAGCATAAATTCGACGGCATCTTTCCAATTGGAAATGCCGCCCAAACCGATGATAGGAATCTTGACAGCCTTATAAGTTTGCCATACCATACGGAGAGCAACCGGCTTTACACAAGGACCGGAAAGGCCACCTGTTATTGTAGATAATATAGGTTTGCGCTTCTCTGCATCGATAGCCATTCCGAGCATGGTATTGATCAGCGAAACAGAGTCGGCTCCTTCGGCTTCGACAGCTTTTGCAATCTCTGTAATGTCGGTTACATTAGGAGAAAGTTTTACAATAAGGGTCTTCGGATAAACTTTACGGACAGCCTTCACAACTTCAGCCGCACCACAGGTTGTCACCCCAAAAGCCATACCGCCTTGCTTCACATTCGGACAGGAAATATTCAGTTCGATGGCCGGAATTTTATCCAGCTCTGCGATTTTTTCTGCACATTCCACGTATGTTTCGACAGACGATCCGCTCACATTTACAATCATATTGGTATCGATATCCTTAATGGCAGGATAGATATTATCGACGAAATATTGGGCACCTTTGTTTTGCAGACCTACGGCATTCAGCATTCCGGAAGGAGTTTCCGCCATGCGGGGATACAGGTTACCTTCGCGTGGCTGGATAGTTGTTCCTTTCACAAAAATACCGCCCAGTCTTGAAATATCCATAAAGTCTGAATATTCCACTCCGTATCCAAATGTACCCGAAGCAGTCATTACCGGGTTCTTCAACTGCAAATTACCTATGTTTACATTTAACTCAGCCATGTCAATTTCTCTATATTAAATACGGGACCTTCAGTACAAACACATACATGACCTTCTTTCGTATTCTCTACACAGCACAGGCAAGCACCTATACCACAGGCCATTGTATTTTCAAGTGAGACTTCACATGTGATCGATTCAGCAGCTGCATATCTGGCTACCGCCATCATCATCGGCTTCGGTCCACATGTGTAAATCCGGTCAAAATGAACGTTTTTCAATACGGAATGGTTGGTTACATAACCTTTTTCCCCGAGAGAACCATCTTCGGTAGTTATGTGAACAGTTCCGATCTTTGTAAACTCATCCAACTGTAGTACATCATCCTTTGAACGTGCTCCTAACAGAAAGACAGGTTCAAAACCGGCGTTCTTCAGGGCAGAACCCAAACATAACATCGGGGCTGTACCGACACCACCACCGATAAGCAGCAATTTCTGATTTTTATCTTCATCGGCAGGAATTGTAAAACTGTTACCCAGTGGCAACATGATATTTACAATATCTCCGGGGCGATATTCTCCCATACGGCGTGTTCCATCGCCAATCAACTGGATAAGCAACCATAATTCATTGGTTGTCCGATCTACAAAATTGATTGAAATGGGCCGGCGAAGAAATGTTGTAGGAGAGTTATCCACCAGTACCTGAACGAACTGACCGGGAAGCATTTCCGGCAAAGTATCGTCGCTGGTTAATTTTAGCAGGCAATAATTTTTATGAAGGCGATTGTTTTCAGTAACCTTCATATCTAACATGTACTTCTTCATATAATATGATTACTCAATTTCTATACAAAGATACATGAATAAGATGTATATAGCAATGCTGGCTTAGTCTTTCTTGTTTTTTTCAGGAGTAAAAGTCTCAAATGTATTATCTGAATAGAATATCATTATTTTGCTCACATTTCTGGAAGGTTGTTCAGGAAGCACAATTTGTTCTATTACAGGTTGTTTAGGTGTGTTTACAGGTGTCTCAACCCTAATTTCCTTGCGATATTCGGGAGAATCCGGCTGGTTGGACGAATTTATCGTCGTATTTGTAAACAAATCGGGCTCAGTTAACACATGTTCGCGCATCATATTGCCTTTACCGAATAAAAGCCAGTCAGAATCTACATACGTAAACCGTTCCAAAATTTTTACCAGTACATCCAGGCTGGGATTATTTCTGCCGGATATAATATGTGACATAGCTGATCGCTGGATACCGATTGCCTCAGCAAATTTGGAAGGAGTTAGTCCTTCATGTTCCATTACTGCTAAAATACGATCTTTCATAACCAAAATGCGGATTATATATCAAAAATAGCTGCCAATATGACTGTTTACAAGAATTTAATACAGAATTAAATCATGACACAAATATAACACATTATTTCCAATTGTACAATTTATATTTATAATCATAAACCGATACAATTGTGATACATGTTGTACATTTGTAGCTGACACGTTTGTAAACCTATACAAGAAAGCATAAAATAGGATTAAAGTTGTGTTAATGAATTTATATAATAAATACCTGTAAAATAGATCGTTATTGCTTTTCTATTTATGAAATAAAGAAGCAATTTCACATTTATATACGGAATAATAGGAAGAAATTAATGTATACAATTAATATATCTGGATAATGAGCTGGTTTTTGATGTATTATCATACATCTTTGTAGTAACAGTATTTAAACCTATTTTTATTGATTTATATTAGTAATGTATACTACTACATTTGTAACGCCATTCTATACTATACAAAAGTAACTTGCAGCGTTATCCGATTGTATACAAATATCTCTGATTACAAAAGTAACCTGCTTCAAGCTATATACCTTTGTAACATGATATCTTTTATTATAAAATGATCACTGCCAATATGTCTTGTTTTTGTTGTAACTCTTTCCTCTATGTGATATACTTTTGTATCCTATACCCTAAAAGTTGATTTTTTCGTGATATTTGTAAACAACTATACAGGAAGAAATAAATATTAAATTCTCAGAGGGGTAAAACATAAACCGAATCATTGAAAAACAAAACAGATACCCTATTTTTCCATGTTCGGAAATCTGACTGTTCTAGAAAAATAAGGGCAAAAAAACGTTATCAAGACTCGTAACGGCTAAAAAAGAAAAAAACTGCATATGGCGATCACTCCAGGATCATCCATATGCAGTTTACACTACCGATTCTATTTTTTTAATGAAGTATTTTATATAATAATTCTTTGAGTAAATCTGCATCCGAAGCAGAAGAGTTGTCTACTCCTTTTGACCTGGCATCAGTAGTCCGGATGTCACTGATCAAATTAAAAACTTTCATAGCAGGATAATTCCTTAACCCGGTCATATAATCTTTCACCTGAAAAGTCCCTCTTAAACCTAACGCTGTCATTAAGCCTGTTTCCGATCTGTCCTTCGTATAATAGCAGATTAACAAGTTTGAGAAATAATTAAAAATTACAGGAAGGGTCATCTGTATCGGATTACTTTTCGGGTTCTTTTCGAAATACTGAGCAATCCGGTTTGCTTTTAATACATCCTTTACTGCAATCGCTTTTATCAACTCGAAATTATTGTACTCTTTACTTATTCCGATATTTTGTTCAATCAACTCCGGCGTGACGCGTTTTGGGGCTTTTTCAGGCAAGATCAGAGCCAGCTTGTCCAATTCCTTACTTAGACGGCTTAAATCGTTTCCAAGGAAGTCTGAGAGCATTTGAGCGGCCTTTGGATCGATCCCGATGGAACGCTGCTGCATGAACGAAACGATAAACCCAGGCATTTTATAATCAGGAATCTTTTTCGCTTCGAACAAAACGCCTGTTTTTTCAGTAGCTGCAGCCAAAGACTTCCTTCTGTCCAGATTCTTGTACTTGTAATTGACAACCAGCACGGTCGATTTAAGCGGATTTTTCACATAATTGGTCAGCAATTCTATATCACGGACCAACTGTGCTTCACGCACGACCACCAGTTGATATTCAGACATCATAGGGAATCTCCTGGCGGCATTGATGATCATAGCCGCGTCTGTATCAGCACCATACATGATCATCTGGTTAAAGTCCCGTTCAGACTCCGACAACACGTTCTCAATAAGCAGATCGGTTATCTTATCCATGAAAAAGGGTTCTTCGCCCATTAAAATATAAACGGGCTGGAATTTCTTAGCAACGATATCCCGGCATATTTCCTCGAACGTATTTTCTTTTTTAGCCATAATAAAGCATTAAATATTACCAACTGAACCGGATATGACGAACTGTTTTTTTATCATCGATGATTTGACGGAGGGCTTCGATACCCAATTTTACATGTTCGGGAGCAAAGTTACGGGTAACAACCCGGTCGCTGGCTTCTGTTTTAACCCCATCTTCCTCCAAAGGCTTATCCGAGATCATCAGCAAGGCTCCCGTCGGTATTTTATTGGCAAAGCCAGCTGTAAGCAGCGTGGCTGTTTCCATATCGATACCGGTGGCATGCGTACGTTTCAAGTATTCCTTGAAAGAAGTATCGTATTCCCAGACACGGCGGTTCGTTGTATAAATCGTTCCGGTCCAATAATCTTTCCCCTGGTCTCGAACGGCAGAAGAAATGGCACGCAACATCGAAAATGCAGGGAGCGACGGGACTTCGGCCGGCAGATATTCGTTGGAAGTTCCTTCTCCACGAATGGCGGCGATCGGCAATACATAATCACCCAAATTATTGGCTTTCTTCAAGCCACCGCATTTACCTAGAAATAAGACGGCTGTCGGACTGACGGCTGACAGCAAATCCATGATTGTTGCCGCATTTGCGCTCCCCATGCCGAAATTAATAATCGTAATACCTTCCGCCGAAGCATTCGGCATGGAACTTTTCAGTCCGAGTATGGGCACATTAAAAGATTCGGCAAACAGCTCTACGTATTTGGTAAAGTTCGTGAGTAATATATACTTATCAAAATCTTCCAGCTTACGATCGGTATAACGAGGCAGCCAATTTTCAACGATTTCTTGTTTTGTTTTCATAAATCATTACCTTTGAGGGTACAATCATAGTGTATAATATAAACGACAAATATAATAAATGCTGTCATTAAATTTACCAACATTCGCTGCTAAAGTAAAGGAAAAAGATGGGAAGCACGTCATATTCGATCCGGTGCGCCGTAAATTTGTTGCTCTAACCCCTGAAGAGTGGGTACGGCAACATTTTGTGAATTATCTGATTAGTGACAAGGGATATCCCAAAGAACTCCTGGCCAATGAAGTTCCTTTAAAATTGAACGGCACATCCAAACGATGTGACACGATTGCATATAACCGCTTTTTAACCCCTTTAATGATCGTAGAGTACAAAGCCCCCCATATCGAGATCACGAGTTCCGTATTCGACCAGATAGTGCGTTATAACATGGTATTACACGTGCGTTACCTTGCAGTCAGCAACGGTATCTGCCATTTCTGCTGCAAAATAGACTACGAAAATTTGACTTATTCTTTTTTGGAAGGAATTCCGGAATATGATGTGCTGGAATAAACAAAACTGGTAAAAAAAGACAATAGATTTATTCTTATTCATCTGAAAACAGGACAGATAATAAGTATTAGATTTTTTCACACAAAGCCTCTCCCCTTATCCTTCAACGTCTAATTGCCGGATAAGGGTTCGTCAGCCCAACCGGAGACTGTAATTCCTTATCAAAGATTTATCCAGGACTATATGATGTGTGAACCCCCTATTAGATTCAGCCAATCTTTTCTGTTCCCCCGCAAAAACAGAATCAGATATGACCGGAATCAACTGGGTCGTATGATCAATAGGAAAAGAGTCTCCTGTTTTTGCGACATGAACAGGCAGACATAACAAAATCAACACTCCGAGGAGCATTGTTGTCAATAATTCAGAAGTATATATAGTAATAAACTGGTGTAGCATTTCCGTATATTCATAATTATACGGAACAAACATAGCAATATTTATTTAATAAACAAACATTTACTGAATAAATATTGCTATTTGGAGTATTTTTATAAAACTGATGCAGTTTTATTATAATAAATGGCCACGGAGTCCACTCGAGGAGTATCGGACTTATGAATATACACAGAATTATCAATTCCATGTATTGGCTGACTTATTTCTTCTTTTTCATTAAAAAGAAGAGAGTAACCTAGTATAACTGCGAAAAAAGATAGAATCAACAACTTCATAATCTTGCTCAATTTTATGTCTATATTAGCTAAGATGTAATAAGAACGGAAAATGCTGCATGATATTACAAAAAAAGGGAAGAAAATATTATTTCTTCCCTTTTTATTTATTGAGGCTTGTAAATACCTACCGTTTTTTATGCACCGAAGTCATCGAAGTGTAACATTTCGCGAGGTACACCCAAATTGTCAAGCATATTTTCTACCGCTTTCGACATCGGGCCCGGACCACACATGTAATATTCGATATCTTCCGGAGCTTCGTGATCCTTCAGATAAGTATCGTAAATTACCTGATGAACGAAACCAGCTGTATACTTCACGCCTGCTGCATCAGCTGCAGGATCCGGGCGGTCAAGCGCTAGATGGAAAGTAAAATTCGGGAATTCTTTTTCTATTTCCAGGAAGTCTTGCAGATAGAACACTTCATTCAATGCACGTGCACCATAGAAGTAAGACATCTTACGATCTGTTGTCTTCAATGTCTTAGTCATGTGCATGATCTGAGCACGCAACGGAGCCATACCGGCACCACCGCCGACCCACATCATTTCTCTCTTAGAGTCGAAGATCGGATGGAAATCACCGTAAGGACCGCTCATGATTACCTTATCACCCGGTTTCAGGGTAAAGATATAAGAAGAAGCGATACCCGGCATCACATCTTGGAATCCAGGACCCTGTTCTTTCGGTTTGAAAGGAGGAGTTGCGATACGTACCGTCAACATGATACGGTCTCCTTCTGCAGGATAGTTGGCCATAGAGTAAGCACGGATAGTCGGTTCAGTGTTCTGACATTTCAGACCGAACAAACCGAAATTCTTCCATGCCGGCAGATAACCTTCACCGATCAGGTCTTTATCGATATCCTTGTCATAATCCATAGTATATGCAGGAATCTTGATCTGTGCATAAGAACCCGGAACGAAGTCCATGTGTTCACCCTTAGGCAGAGCAACGATAAACTCTTTGATAAAGGTAGCCACGTTCTTGTTGCTGATCACTTCGCATTCCCATTCCTTAACTCCGAATACTTCATCAGGAACTTTGATCTTGATATCTTCTTTTATCTTGGTCTGGCAACCCAGTCTCCAATGATCTTTAATTTGTTTACGAGAGAAGAAACCAACTTCCGTAGGAAGAATGTTTCCGCCACCTTCCGGCACCTGACAACGGCACTGTCCACAGCTACCGCTACCACCACAAGCAGACGACAGGAAAATACCTTCACTCTGAAGCGTATTCAATACTGTTCCACCAATGGGAACATCGTATTCCTTTTCTCCGTTAACAACCATCCTCACATTGCCCGATGGTATTAATTTTGCTTTCGCAAATAAAAGCGAACCAACAAGGATCAGTGTAATCACGAGGAAAACAACTGCTCCGACTGCAATGGTAAGTCCGCCCGACATTAATATAATCATCTTTATTCTTGTTTAATGCGTTAATACTTAGATCTTAAGTCCTGAGAAGCACATAAATGCCATACCCATCAGACCGGTAATGATAAAGGTAATACCCAGACCTTTCAAAGGCTTCGGTATATCCGAATAAGCCAGTTTTTCACGGATAGCAGCCATACCAACGATAGCCAGCATCCAACCGATACCAGAACCTAAACCGTATACAGTAGCAACTCCTACATTAGGAAATGCTCTTTGTTGCATAAACAGAGAACCACCCAGGATAGCACAGTTCACAGCGATAAGCGGCAAAAAGATACCCAGAGATGCATACAATGCCGGAGCAAATTTCTCAACAACCATTTCAACCAACTGCGTAAATGAAGCAATGATGGCGATGAAGATGATCAGAGAAAGGAAACTCAGATTCACTCCTGCATATTCAGCGCCTAACCAGCTCATAGCGCCTTCTTTCAATATATAATTTTCGAGCATATAGTTGATCGGCAACGTACATACCAGGATGAACGTTACAGCCATACCCAATCCTAAAGCAGTCTTTACGTTCTTGGAAACAGCCAGGAAAGAACACATACCCAGATAGTATGCGAAAATCATGTTGTCTACGAAGATCGAGCGGACAAACGTGCTTAAATATTCTTCCATTCTATTATTCGTTTAATAGTTTGTATTAATTTTCTTGAAGCTCTTTGTTCTTAGAACGGTGAACCCATATAATCACGGCAATCACGATCAAAGCCATCGGAGGCAGGATCATCAAACCATTGTTTACATAGCCGAAATCGTAGAATGCCTGCGGGATCACCTGGAATCCAAGTAACGTACCAGAACCTAATAACTCACGGAAGAAACCTACGATCACAAGGATCAGAGCATATCCCAAACCATTACCGATACCGTCCAGGAAAGATTCCCACGGACCGTTACCCAAAGCAAACGCCTCCAGACGTCCCATCAGGATACAGTTGGTAATGATCAGACCAACGAACACCGAAAGCTGCTTATTTACATCATAGGCAAATGCTTTCAATACTTCACTTACAATAGTTACCAATGCGGCAACAACTACCAACTGTACGATAATACGGATACGGTTAGGAATTGTATTACGCAGTAACGAAATAATCACGTTGGCAAACGCCACCACAGCCGTCACGGAAATACCCATTACAATAGACGGCTCAAGTTTTGATGTTACAGCCAATGCAGAGCAGATACCCAACATCTGTACGATGACAGGGTTGTTTGTGCTCAACGGGCCTAACAGAACTTCTTTATTCTTACTTGATAATAATCCCATCTTCTTACTGATTTTGTGAGGTTAAAAACTTAACATAACCATTCAGGCTATTGAACAACATATGGTCAACCCCCTGACTGGTGATCGTACCACCTGAAATACCGTCAACATAGTCCTGACCGGCTACGCTCTTACCCGGCTTAACAATAGCTACGGATTTGAATTCGCCGTTAAAGAACAATTTTTTACCTTTAAATTCATTACTGAACTGAGGTTTTGAGATTTCAGCACCTAACCCCGGAGTTTCCCCCTGGTGACTGAAGTCTGCACCAAAAATTGTATTCTTATCATCATCAACGGAAAGATATCCCCACAGAGGTCCCCACAAACCAGCACCAGACAAAGCCATGATATATTTGTTTTTACCATCTACATTGGCTACGAATACCGGATGTTGATCTGGTGTTGCAGTAAATGCATCACCTTCCACCTTTTCTCCATTTTCATTCACAAGGAAAGATTCTTTGATCAGTTCGCTGTATTTTGCTTCAGCTTCATTAGGCTGAACAGATACATTGATTGAACGCAGAATCTGCTGTCTTTTGTCGTTATCTTCGTTCTTCTGCTGGAAAGTTCTCAGCGATTGTGAAGTAAATGCCAATACAACAGCTACCAAAACAACCATTACAGAAGCATAAACTACTGTATATACGTTGCTGTCTCTATCCAATCCCTTCTTACCGGCAGCAGCCTCTTTGATTTCTTCAAATTCAGAAGCAGGAACGCCACATACAGGACAAACATCCGGAGCTTTATTTCCTTCGTGGATATATCCACATACTTTACATTTATATTTTGCCATACTCCTTCTTACATTATTTGATTACACGTTTCAATCTGCGGTTGATGTTAGCTTCTACCACATAGTAGTCGATCAGCGGAGCAAATACATTCATCAACAGGATAGCAAGCATCATACCTTCAGGATAACCCGGGTTCAATGCACGGATAATGATAGCCATTGCTCCTACCAGGAAGCCATAGATATATTTACCTGTTTCAGTACGTGCAGATGTCACAGGGTCGGTAGCCATAAATACGGCACCAAAAGCAAAACCGCCCAGGAACAAATGATCGATCGGAGATACACACATAGCCACCGTTGTACCGATCATATTGAAGATAGCAGCCATAACAGCACCACCTACAAATACAGACAGCATGGTCTTCCAGCTTGCGATCTGAGTATACAGAAGGATAACAGCACCGATCAGGATAGCCAATACGGATGTTTCACCGATTGAACCCGGAATCAGTCCCAGGAACATATCCCAGGTAGTCATCGGGTTACCCAGTACGTCAACTGTCTGGAATGAACCGATCATATCTTTACCGGCAATAGCAACCTGTCCCAGCGGAGTGGCTCCGGAGAAACCGTCAACTACTGTTCCTGCACCCAGTCCGAATGTATCGGCTGTGCGAACGAATACCTGGTCGCCAGACATGGCAGCCGGATAAGCAAAGAACAGGAACGCACGTGTTACCAATGCAACGTTAAACACGTTGTAACCAGTACCACCGAATACTTCCTTAGCAAAAATAACCGCAAAAGCAGTAGCCACAGCGATCATCCACAGCGGAGTATCGA
Source organism: Parabacteroides chongii (assembly GCF_029581355.1). Lineage (NCBI taxonomy): Bacteria > Pseudomonadati > Bacteroidota > Bacteroidia > Bacteroidales > Tannerellaceae > Parabacteroides > Parabacteroides chongii. Next base: position 4,575,768 of record NZ_CP120849.1, read on the forward strand.
TAGGAACGATCATCGGGATCAATATACCCGAAACCAGGAAACCTTCCTGAATTTCTTCTTTTTTCACCTGGGCAACAGCAAACTCGATACCCAGACCTACTACGTACGAAACAATAATTTTAGGCAGTACAGCCAGGAAACCGAAGATGAATGTCATCAAAAATCCGGGATCAGCACCAACAGCCAGATTGTGTTGATAGCCGACATTGTACATACCAAAAAGCAAAGCAGGCAACAAAGCGATAATAACCACAGTCATGGTACGCTTAGAATCGATATAGTCGTGAATATGCACGCCTGATTTCGAAGTGGTGCTCGGAACAAATAAGAATGTTTCAACACCTTCGAATACAGAACGGAACATCGCCAGCTTTCCGCCTTCCTCAAAGTTAGGCTTAATCTTGTCGAGGTAATTCCTTAACGCTTTCAATGTATTCTAATTTTTTATGTTATTAATTCATTTCCTTGTATAACAGATCCAATCCCTGACGTACGATCTTCTGGATCTCGATCTTGGAAGTGTCAACAAATTCACAAAGTGCAAAATCTTCCGGAGCAACTTCATAGATACCCAGATTTTCCATTTTATCGATATCGAAAGCGATAATGGCTTTCAGCAGGTATTCGGGATAGATGCTCATCGGGAATACTTTTTCGTATTCGTTCGACATGATCATGGCGCGTTTACCTCCTTTGATACGTGCATCGATTACATATTCTTTGCTCTTCGGAGCCAACCAGGTAAAGAAAGAGTGGCTTACACTGTATTTTCCGAATCCCGGAGTTGCCCAACCGAAGAAGTCATACGTTTTGTCTCCTTCAGGGATCACGGTGATCTGATTATCGTAAGCACCCAAATAATCGTCTTTACGAACTTTCGTTCCGGTCAGCACATTTCCGCTGATGATACGAAGATCTTCCTTGCCTTCCAGGATCTTTCCTGCAACCAGACTGTTGATCGTACAACCGGAAATAGTTTTAACGTATCCTCTTTCTGTTGTTTCAGAACCTGTGATAGCAACCAAACGGCTGAAATCAGCTACACCTTTGTTGAACAGACGACCGATAACGATCACATCTGCCGGGTTTACCACCCAAACTACTTCGAGTTTGTTCACCGGTTTGATATGGTTGATCTGTACCCCTACGTTACCTGCAGGATGTGGTCCTTCAAACTCAACCGTTTCAACACCTTTCACATTCACGGAAGAACCTTTTCTGACACCGACATACACTTTACCTTTGGTAAGTTTTGCCAGTGCATCCAACCCGGTCTGGAAATCAGCTTCCTGTCCTTTCAAAATGAAATCGAAATTCGGAGCCAACGGTGCAGAATAGAACGCAGACACGAAAATGTCACGCGGCTCATCTGACGGCGTAGCTACGATATCGTACGGACGCTGTTTGATAAAAGGCCACATACCACCATTGAGCAGGGCTTCTTTTACCTCTTCACTTTTCAGCGAAGACACATTTTTCTTACCGAAATCCTCGTACTCGATCTGCGTGTCCGGCTTAACAACGATGCTAAGCACTTTACGCTTCTCTCCTCGGTTTACGGCAGTTACTTCACCGCTAACGGGTGAAACGAACTTGATCTCCGGGCGGTTCTTATCGATCATCAATACAGAACCGGCTTTGACTTTTTCTCCTACTTTAGCAACAACTTTGGGGGTAATACCGTTATAATAATCGGGGACGATAGCATAACTGTCGCTTTTCCCGGTGTTTAACAGTACGTCCGAAGCTTTGCCCTTCAGATTAATGTCTAAACCCTTTTTAATCTTAATCACATTTGCCATGATACAACTAAAATTGTTTATATGTAATTTTCCCGCAAAAGTACATAAATTTTTATGCTTTAAAGCAGGATTAAAGAAATAATTAGAGAAATAATTCCATAATTTTGTACCGTCAAAGAAAGAGACATGAAAATGAGAGTATATTGTTTATTATTTTTGTTGTTTTGTGCCGCTGTAATGCAGGCCAATGCTCAGCAAACGTACTTTACCGACGTTAACAGCAAGCTGATAAAAACCCTTCAGGTGAAGGTGGCAGGAGAGTTTATTTCCGAGCCTTATATCGAATTGAACGGAGGTCAGCAGATCCAGATCAACTTCGATGCGTTGGAACAGGGTGGTGTCCGCTACTCCTATTCTATCATCCATTGTGATGCCAACTGGCAGAAGTCCATCCTCTCTCCCATTCAATATATGAGTGGTTTTCAGGGATTAACAATAGATGACTTCGCGAATTCCATTAACACCACGACGCAATACACAAACTATAATCTGCTGTTGCCGAATGACGACATACAGTTTAAAGTTTCGGGTAATTATGCCGTGCAGATTTATAATGAAGATATCCCTGACCAGATAATTCTCACGGCCTGTTTTTCGGTGGTAGAACCGATGGTCGGCATCTCTGCATCTGTAAGCGGAAATACCGATATCGATACCAATCAGAGCCATCAGCAGGTCAGTTTCAGTATCAATAACAAGAACTTTCCTATTCCATATCCGCAAACCGACCTGAAGATATTCGTTTATCAGGATAATCGCCGAGATAATGCAGTCTCAGGCCTTCAACCTATGTCCATCGCTGAGAATCAGATCACATATTCTTACAACCGGAGTCTGATATTCCCTGCAGGGAATGAATATCGCCGTACAGAATTTCTAAGCACAAAATATAACGGAATGCATGTGGAAAGTATTTCTTTTCACAACCCCTACTACAATGTTGAGCTGATGACGGATCACAAACGATGTGACCAAACATACCAGTATGACCAGGATCAGGACGGTCGTTTCTTTATCCGTTGCAGCAGTTGTGACGATCCGGATACGGAAGCGGATTATTTCATTGTTCATTTTGCCTTGGCGTGCGATCCTTTTCTCGACGGAAGTGTCTATCTGAATGGCGAACTGTACCATAATGTACTCGATGAAAAGAGTAAGATGGGGTATAATTTTGAAACTCACCAATATGAAAAGGCAGTGCTTCTAAAACAAGGAAGTTATAATTATCAGTATCTGTTCGTACCGAACGGCAGTACTGTCGGAGAAACAGGACCGATAGAAGGCAATTATTATCAGACGGAAAACGAATATACCATCTACGTCTATTATCGCCCTATGGGAACACAATATGACCGGCTCATCGGAGTCACAAGCGTTAAAAATGCCATGCAGGTATTTTGATTAAGCTAAACTAAACATCCTGGTTGTTCTTTATCTAAGAGACCGGGATGTTTGGTTTTACTAGAGCTAATTATTCATTCCTAAGATTTTTCTGCTTCAAAATTAATTCCGGCTTTTCTTGCCTGTGAATGTTGGAACTGACGGGCTATCTTGTATTCATGTCCTTCTTTCAGCAGATAGGCACCTGTCTGCTTGAACCAAAAGCTGATATGTTCTTCCATGCATTGCCGGCGGATATCCAATACCCAATCATAATTACATACACGAGCTTCCTTTCCGGATTCCCCTCCCGCCACAATCTGTTCCACCCATGCCCCCAGTTCTCCTCTGAAATCGATTGCACTAAGAAGGGGTTCACAAATAATGATTTTATGTTTTATCGGAGCAGCTTTATAAATAGGCAAACGATAGTCTACTCTATCTTGATTCTCCATTGTACAGCAAATAGTTACATGATCATACCCATTTCCCCAATCAGGCGGAAGACATTTATGCAGCCGGTCTATCCGTTTGGTAATAAAAAGAAAATGAAGATCCTGCCTTTCCCGTATCATTGCCCAGGCTTCCTGCCTCCATTCATCCGCATCTTCTACTAGAAAATCAGAAGTAAAGCAGGTATAAACAAGGTTTCCCGAAGGAATCTTATATGTTTTATTCTTTTTCTGCTGCAAAGGCAAATCAAATTTTTCCGTCTTTGTAACAACAGAGCTATCTTTCCCATATTTACTATCACTACGGTATACATAACAATGCCGGCAACCTTCACTTAATTTGTGACAGCCATGCCAGGGATTCCATATTGAAGACTTTTGTCCCATTCTATATTTCCTCAAAACTAGTTTTTAAACGTTCCTCCGGACTGGCAAATATAGAAAAGAGATATGATAACCCTATGATGTTTGAATATAAAAAGTATCTTTGAAAGCTGGAATTAAAAAAAGCAGATGCTATGAAAACTGTTATTATACCCAAATATCTTTATACCTCTATCCTGGTAGCCGTACTGATCGCCATCTTACTGACTATCGTACAGGTTATTCCGGAAAAACCGTTGCTTTTATCAGAACGATTAATGTCCTCCGGAGGTTGGATCCAAATTGGCATAGCTGTTATTTACGGAGCAATACTCTCCTATAAAATGCAAGACCGCAAAGAACGTCCGAAATGGAGAATTAGGGCATGGCTACTTTTTTCCATTGTTTTCTTCGGACAATTATTATTAGGAATCCTTGTCGATCCCATATTTCTTATGACGGGAAAGCTGCATTTACCGGTTCCCGCTGTTATACTTGCAGGGCCTTTGTACCGGATGGAAGGATTATTCATGCCGATACTTTTCCTGAGCACGCTGTTATTATCCGGTCCTGCCTGGTGCAGTCAGCTTTGTTATTTCGGAGCATTTGATGCCTGGAGCGCAAAAGGCAAAACAGAAAAAACAGCTTTTCGCTATCATCGACAGCTACGTTACAGCGTATTTTTATTAGTAATTGCCGGAGCCATCACGTTAAGACTAGCAGGAGCTGAAGGCTGGATCGCAACACTCGCAGGAGTTACAGTCGGAATAATCGGATTAGGAATCATGCTGACTCTTTCACGACGAAAGAGAAAAATGATCCATTGCAGCAGCTATTGCCCAATAGGGACATTGGTTTCTTTTATGAAGAAACTCTCTCCTTTTCGGGTCAGCTTAAATACGAACTGTACCCATTGTATGGCTTGCCTGAAAGCCTGTAAATATGATGCTTTGCATAAAGAAAATATTGAAAAGGGAAAACTCGGTTATACCTGTACGTATTGTGGCGACTGCCTTTCTGCCTGTAAACATGGCGGATTGGAGTATCGCTTTTTAAAACTGCGTCCGGTCACAGCCGAACGCCTTTGGATCATCATTACAGTCGTTTTACATACCTGTTTCCTGATGATTGCACGCATCTGATAGGTAGACAAGCTTTCCGGCTACATAAGTAGCTAAAATATTACGATCATCCCCTAATGTCTGAACACCGAATAATTTGTTTTCAAGATTCCATTTCCCATTACGTTCAAGATAATTTTTGCGCATTTGCAGGGAAGAGGTTGCCATGCAATCGACAACAATAAAGTCAGCCTCTCTTCCCTTTTCAAAGCTACCGATCTTATCATCCAGCTGTAACGCCCTGGCTGTACCGAGAGTACATTTATATAATGACTCAAATACAGACATCGAATAACCATTCAATTGCTGTACTTTATAAGATTCTGCCATTGTTTTCCAAAGAGAAAGAGAAGTTCCTCCCCCCACATCTGTGGCAAGCGTTGTCTGTATATTGATCCTGTTAGCCTGTTGCATATCGAACAAGCCACTTCCCAAGAACAGGTTCGATGTCGGGCAATGGGCTATTATCGCTCCGGCTTCTGCCATTCGCCGGCATTCCGAATCAGAAAGATGGATGCAATGTCCGAATACAGAACGATTCGTCACTAGTCCGGCACGTTCATAGACTTCCAGGTAATCAGAACATTCCGGAGAAAGAGAAAGTGTCGAATCTATCTCATTCTTATTTTCTGAAAGATGAGTCTGGATATATGTATCGGGATATTCTTCATGCAAGCGGGCTGCACTGATCAGTTGACCATGTGTGGAAGTGATCGAAAAACGGGGAGTAATCACATACAGATTACGCCCTTTCTTATGCCAGGTCTCGATCAGCTCCCTGCTATCGGTTTCTCCGGACTCTTCCGTATCTGTCAAAGCCTGTGGAGCATTACGGTTCATCAACACCTTACCGGTCATCATCAGCATGTTATAATCGGAAGCCACAGAAAAAAGCGCATTGACCGATTCCTTATGAACCGTGGCATAAGCCATACACGTTGTCGTTCCGTTACGGAAAAGCTCATTGGCAAAGAGACGGGCTACCCGCTCTGCATATTCCGGGTTACTGAAGGCTTCTTCCGTCGGATACGTATATTCGTTCAGCCAGTCAAGCAACTGTCTGCCATACATACCGATCATCTCCGATTGCGGATAATGAACATGCGAATCAATCAACCCCGGCATCAATAATTTACCGGAGTAATCCGTGAGGGATGCTCCCGGATAACGATCTTTTATATCTTCATATGCACCGGTTTCCACAATCTTCCCCTCCGAAACCACCAGAAGCCCGTCAGAAAAATAACAATAGCAGTCTTTTGATTCTAAAGGAGAAGACTTAAAGTAAAAGACTTCTCCCCTGTATAAATATATCGGCTCATTCATTTTCTTACCTGTTGTTGGTTCTAATGACCAAAGATACAAAAATTCACTTATAATTGACTAAGAGAGCAGCTGCAACTTCCTGTGCAATTTCTTCGTCACGAAGTGCCCGTAGAATAGTTAAACCAAAATCAAAAACGAATCCCGGACCTTTACAAGTAATGATATTGCCGTCCTGCTCCACACCGTTCTCTGTAGGGATTGCTCCAATCATTGTCGGTTCAAAATAAGGGAAACAAGTAGCTTTGCGCCCTTTCAACAATCCTAATCCTCCGAGAACCATAGGACCGGCACATATGGCAGCCAGTATTTTATCTTCCTTATATTTCTCCATTACCAACTCTTTCAGCCGGGTACAGGTGTTCAGATGGTTACTGCCAGGTATTCCTCCCGGAAGGATCAAAGCATCCGCAGAGCTGTAGTCAGCATCTTCAAATACATAATCGGCAACTACCGGAATATTATGTGCTCCCATGACCCGTTTATTTCCATCGATAGAGACTGTAGTAGCCCTGACACCACCTCTGCGCAATATATCGGCTGTGCCCAATGCTTCAATTTCTTCAAATCCTGTAGCCAGGAATACAAATGCTTGTTTCATAATGCTTATCATTTATTTTTGTTCAGATAATACTTTATCTTATATTTTAATAATGGGATATCGACCGGCTTTACCAGGTAGTCATTGAAATTACATTCTTTTGCTTTCTCTTTTTCCTTGTCGTAGGCAAAAGCCGAAAGAGCCAGTACTGGAATATCCGGAGATAATTTCCTGATTTCACAAGTTGCAGCAAAGCCATCCATTATCGGCATTTTTATATCCATCAAGACAAGATCCGGCTTATAAGTTTTGAACATCTGTACGGCTTGCAATCCGTTTACCGCATAGATCAAACGATACTGCTGTTTTAAAACAGCTTGTATCAAAAGATAATTTTCCAATACGTCTTCTGCTATCAGTAAAGTATATTGCCCGGGTAATGCTTCCGGAATATTATCAGGCAAACTTCCGTCAACTTTTTCATCCAAAAATGAAAATGAAGCGTTTAAGGGTAATGTAAACCAAAAAGAAGAGCCTTTTCCCCGTTCCGATTCTACTCCTATTTTCCCGCCCAATTTTTCAATGATCATCTTGCATATTGATAATCCCAAGCCTGTACCTTGCCTGAAATCATCCAGCTTCACAAAACGGTCAAAGATAGTATCCTGCTTTTCTTTCGCGATACCTATTCCTGTGTCTGTCACAGAAACCCGTACAAACCCCTCCTCCAATTTATAGGACAGTGATATAAAACCTTGATTTGTACATTTTATCGCATTGGAGAGAAGATTCAGAAGAACCTGTTCAACACGTTGTGCATCAGTCTGTAACTTAACAGAAGGCAGCATATCTCCATTATATAACAGAGCAACATCCGAAGTCATTTTCAATGACTGAGACACATATACTTCATGGCAAATATCTTTCAAATCGACACACGAAACATTATAATTCAATGTCCCTGATTCTATCTTCGCAAAATCCAGAATATCATTGATCAATTGGAGTAACAGATCGCTGTTATTTTCAATAATAGTAAGATATTCCTGTTGTTCACTGTCATTATCCGTTTCAGTGATCAATCTAGAGAAACCAACGATTGCATTCAGCGGGGTACGTATTTCATGGCTCATATTAGCAATGAAAGCATTCTTCATTTCGTCGGCTTCACGTGCTTTGATCAAGTCCAGTTCGTTTTGCCGCTGCTCGGTAACGTCCCATAACATTACTAACAATAAAGGAGAAGCTCCCGGGTCCGGATTGGTTATCAACAAACGAATTGTATTTACGATCCGAATATCACCATCGGGTTTTTCATATTCCACCATAACCTTCTGTGTTCTCCCGTTCTTTATCGTAGAATAATCCTCTGTTCTTATTTCATGGGCTCTTCGAGGATCCGGATAAAGCTCGAAATCCGTTTTTCCTAATACATCGGATGCATTGACCCCGGTAAAATCCTCTGCAGCCTGATTAAAGTAGATGTACTTAAACCCATCGAAAATATCTTTTACACTAATTGCAACGAAAACATTCGACAGAATTGTGTTCATTAATATACTCAGGAAATTGATCTTGCGTTGCTTGGCAAGATTCTCACTCATTTCTTCTATTTCTGCATCATTTCTTGCAGATTGGGAAAGATTTGTTTCCAGTTCTTTAATGCGCTGAATCAATTCTTCTCTTGAATAATTTTCATATTCTCTCATTTCTTAGATTTTAAGGCTTGTATATTAATTATAGCTGCTTATATCGAATAGCAAATGTAAATATATTTTTCATTGAACCTTGAAAAACACCGATTTAATTCATCCATACCCATTATTTTAATATAAAATGCTGCTCCAATCCAAAATAAAAGATACATTTGCAGTCTAATTACATGAATTAAACACAATATAATACGAAAAAGCTATGATGTATTGGCAGAAAGATATTGAGACGATGAGTCGTGAAGAACTGAATAAACTACAGTTAGAACGACTGAAACAAACAATAGAATTAGCCGGACACTCCCCTTTCTACAGTAAAGTGCTAAAAGACAACGGCATAACAGCGGATAGCATCCAGTCATTGGATGACCTGCAGAAAATCCCTTTCACAACGAAAGACGACTTGCGTAATAATTACCCGTTCGGAATGGCTGCCATCCCTCTCAAGGATTGTGTGAGAATACACTCTTCAAGCGGAACGACCGGAAACCCGACCGTGGTATTACATTCGGCAAAAGACCTGGACCAGTGGGCGAATCAGGTAGCACGTTGTATGTATATGGTCGGTTTACGGGATACGGATGTCTTCCAGAATACTTCCGGATACGGTATGTTCACCGGTGGTTTGGGATTTCAGTACGGAGCGGAAAAACTGGGGGCATTGACCGTTCCTGCCGCCGCCGGTAACTCCAAACGCCAGATCAAATTCATTACAGACTTTGGAACGACCTGCCTGCATATCATTCCCAGCTACGCAACCCGCCTGGCGGAAGTAATGTATGAAATGGGACTGGACCCACGTAAGGATACCAAACTGCATACTGTATGTATCGGTGCCGAACCTCATTCGGAAGAACAGCGTAAACGCATTGAACAATTGCTGGGCGTAAAAGCTTACAATTGTTTCGGTATGTCAGAAATGAACGGTCCGGGTGTCGCTTTCGAATGTACTGAACAAAACGGCTTACATATCTGGGAAGATTATACCATTGTCGAGATCGTCGATCCTGTAACATTGCAACCGGTTCCGGAAGGAGAAGTCGGTGAACTGGTATTGACCACGATCAATCGGGAGGCAATGCCATTGTTACGCTACCGTACCCGTGACCTAACTTGTATCATCCCCGGCGAATGCCCTTGCGGAAGAACTCACAAACGCCTGGCCCGGTTCAAAGGACGTAGCGACGATATGATCATCCTGAAGGGTGTCAACCTCTTCCCTATTCAGATTGAGAAGATATTAATGCAGTTCAAAGAGCTGGGCAGCAACTACCTGATCACACTCGAAACTGTGAACAACAGCGACGAAATGCTGATCGAAGTGGAACTAAGCGACCTGTTTACAGACGATTACAGTGTGCTTCAACGTCTTGCCAAGGATATCACAAGACAACTGAAAGACGAACTGCTGCTCACCCCGCGCCTGAAACTGGTAGCCAAAGGTTCATTACCTGTGCAGGAAGGCAAAGCCATAAGAGTAAAAGACTTGCGTAAGTTCTGTTAAAATAATTGTTCAACAAATAAAAAGATACAGCTATGACAGTAAATCAAATTTCTATTTTCCTGGAAAATAAATATGGAAAACTTAGTGAAATCCTGGCTTTGCTTGCTGAAGAGAAGATACGGATCATTGCTGCGACAGTTGCGGATACATCGGAGTATGGTATTCTACGCATCATTGTAAGCGATCCTCAAAAAGCATATAAGATACTGAAGAGTAATAATGTGAGTGCAAACTTAACAGATGTATTGGCGATCGTTACCAATTCCTGTGCAGGAAGTTTTGCTGAAACGCTGACACACTTTACAAAAGCTGGTTTAAGTATCGAATATATGTACTGTTTCTCTCTGAATGACAAATCGATCCTGATCCTGCGCACCAATAACCGGGAAGCTGCCCGCGAAGTGATCCGTCGTCAGAATCTGGAATATATCTGCGAAAGCGACTTGATGAAATTATAAAAACAAATAACAAATGTTCGGAATAGAAGATCCCGGTATCTGGTTAGCCTACTTGTTAGCCTTCGCGTGTTTAATTTTTTCTTTATGGTTCGGAATTACCTATTGGAATAAAGGAGATAAAGAGAGTGATAACCCTAAACAATCTGATAAATGAGTACCCTTACCCTTGGAATTATTGTTATTGTTTACATGTTCGTTATTGCCTGGTTAGGCTATATAGGATATAAACAGACAAAAAATGCCAGTGATTACTTATTAGGGGGAAGAAAAGTCAACCCCATTGTTATGGCTCTCTCTTATGGGGCTACATTTATTTCCGCATCAGCTATCGTTGGTTTTGGCGGTGTTGCCGCTACTTTCGGTATGGGTATTCAATGGTTGTGCCTGTTGAATATGTTTATGGGAGTGGTTGTGGCTTTTATTTTCTTCGGCAGAAAAACCCGGAAGCTGGGAGAAGAGCACAATGCACGTACATTTCCGCAACTGTTGGGGATGCATTATAATTCGCGTAGTATCCAGATATTCATAGCTACGGTTATATTTATAGGGATGCCGTTGTATGCTGCTGTCGTCATGAAAGGAGGAGCTGTTTTTATCGAACAGATGTTCCATATCGACCTGCATCTGGCACTGCTGATATTTACGCTGATCGTTGCTGCCTATGTAATTACAGGGGGGATCAAAGGTGTTTTATATACGGATGCATTGCAGGCCGTTATCATGTTCGGTTGCATGTTGTTCCTTTTATTCTGGTTTTACCATGTAATGGATATGGGATTCATAGAAGCGAATCAAAAACTGACAGAGATTTCACATCTTGTCCCCGACCGCTTCAAGGAACTGGGCCATCAGGGATGGACAGCGATGCCGGTCACTGGTTCACCTCAATGGTATACTTTGGTTACTTCGCTGATCTTGGGTGTAGGTATCGGTTGTCTGGCGCAACCTCAATTAGTCGTGCGTTTTATGATGGTAGAAAGTACCAAACAATTGAACCGCGGAGTGCTTATCGGTTGTGTATTCCTGATTGTTTCTGTCGGAGCAATCTATCATGTCGGAGCATTGTCTAATCTGTTTTTTATAAAGACTGAAGGCGTTGTGGCTTCCGAAGCAATAAAAGATATGGATAAGATCATTCCGTTATTTATAGACCGGGCCATGCCGGAATGGTTCGGTGCAGTCTTTATGCTGTGTATCCTGTCCGCCAGCATGTCTACCCTAAGCGCACAGTTCCACACTATGGGAGCTGCATTCGGGGCAGATGCCTTTCCGAATCTCGGACGCCGTAAAAATACCAATTCCACTATGGGAGTCCGTATAGGCGTTTTGTGTTCCATTCTGTTGAGTTACATAATCTGTTACACGTTGAGTGCAGGTATTATAGCCAGAGGTACAGCCTTATTCATGGGAGTTTGTGCAGTTACATTCCTTCCTGCGTATTTCTGTGCTTTATATTGGAAAAAGGCAACCAGGCAAGGTGCTTTAGCAAGCCTGTGGACCGGCGCATTGGCAAGTATGTTTGCTATGTTATTCCTTCATAAAGCAGAAGCAAGTGCAGTGGGTTTATGCAAAGCTTTAACCGGAAAAGACGTACTGATCGATGTATACCCCTGGTTTGCAATAGATCCTATTCTGTTTGCTCTTCCGTTGTCGGTCGCTGCTATCATCATAGTCAGCTTGATGACGCAGGAAAAGGCTAATAACATATAATATGAAACACATTAATATTTATTACATGTTAGAAAACATACATTAGCATTTTAACTATTGCTACTTATGAAAAGATCTGTACATTTGTACTGTGGTTTTTTCATAATAGTATTAGATTTAAGGTTAACAAAGTTGGTTAGGGGTTGTCGTGATGACAACCTTTAATGTTTTATAGACCTCCTTTCTTTTTATTTTATCTATTAGTCCTAAATTTTTACCTTTGTACTCAAAAAAGATGATCAAATACTTTTGTCTGTTTCTTCTGATCTTATGCAGTTGTAATAAAACGGAAAAAAGACGGAATGTACTCCATGTTGCCGTTCTCCGCGGTCCTTCTGTTATAGCATTCGCCAAGATGATTGAAGACTCTCCCGAAATAGAAGGTAAACGGTTGTCGGTCGATATAGTGGACTCGCCGGAACAAATGCAGGCGTTGCTGATAAAAGGTGAAGCAGATCTGGCGGCACTCCCCATGATCAATGCAGCTAATTTATATAACAAAGGACTGAAATACGCTTTACTGGGATGTCCTGTGTGGGGAAACCTTTATATTGTTAAAAAGAAGGATACTGATGTTCTCTCCCGGGAAACAAATACTTTACATGTCTTTGGTGCAGGTACTACACCGGATATTTTAACCCGCTACTATCTGAAACAAAACGGATTGACTTATTCTTTGAATTATTCTTTCTCTACTCCCCGCGAGATAAGCCAGGGGTTGCTTAGCGGTCAGGTTCAGACAGCCGTAATGGCTGAACCGTTTTTAAGCCTTATCCTCGGGAAAGACAGTACGATCTATATTCAATCGAGCCTGAACAATCCTGACAGTCTTTCTCCCGGATTTTCCCAGACTGCCATTGTATATGCACCTGCGTTACAAGGGAAAAGAGCTGAACTAGACAGTCTGTTGAATGAATCCTGCCAGTTTGCAGTCAGCCAACCGGAACAAACGATCCGGATACTTGAAAACCGGAATATATTTATACCCGGATCACTGACACCGGAAAGTATAGAAAGATGTCAAATTAAATACCTGTCAACGGCAGAAGCCCAAGAGAGTATCCTTGACTTCCTTCGTCTGATAGAAAAATATGAACCGAAAGCCATAGGCGGAAAACTTCCGGACAATGGTTTTATGCCGGAGAAACAATGAAAAAAGGACTGATCTCATTTATATCTATATGCCTGTTATTGCTGGTCTGGCAACTGACAGCCCTTTCTATGGATCAACCGGAACTGATACCATCGGTTCCCGATCTTATAAAAGCCTTATTCCAATTGTTTGCCACCGGAACCTTTTATAAAAGCATATTTGCTACCGTTTTACGTGGTATATCCGGCATATTGCTGTCGTTCGCTGCCGCAATTACGGCAGCCTTTTTATTTGCCCGTTATGAGCTGCTTTATGAGCTATCCCGACCGTTGCTGACGATTATGCGGTCTGTTCCGGTTATTTCTTTCATCTTATTGGCTTTGATCTTTCTTGATCCTGAGGGGATTCCATTGATGATCGCCTTTCTGACCATGTTCCCCTTACTGGCGGAAAACCTGACAAAAGGAATTATCAATCTGAACCCCGGACTTTCCATCATGGCGGACCAGTTCAGAATCAGTCGTAAAAACAAGCTGATGCACATTTTCTATCCCCAGCTCAAACCGTTCCTGTTCAGCGGACTTACCTCTGCCATCGGATTCGGCTGGCGTGCGATCATTATGGGTGAAGTCCTCTCACAATGTGCTTTTGGGATTGGCGGGGAAATGAAACGTGCACAACTCTTTATATCTGTGCCGGAATTGATTGCCTGGACTATTATAGCCATTCTGATAAGTTTCTTCTTTGATAAGGGAATTAACCTGCTGTCGAAAGTAAAATGGAACATACAGTTCAGCAATACGACGCGGGAAAATAATCACATCTCCCCTGTTTATCCTATAAAAGTGACGGATGTTACTTTCCGGTATGCCGATACCAAAGTATTATCCCACTTTTCATATACTTTCGAGCCGGGTGTCATTTATGGCATAAAAGCTCCTTCGGGTAGTGGAAAGACCACTTTATTGAATCTGTTGGACGGCTCACTGAAGCCTCTCCATGGAGAAGTATCATCAGGTAAACAACTACTATTCTCTGTTGTATTTCAGGAGCCGGAACTTTTATCTCATCTGACGGTCATGCAAAATATCTGTCTGCCGCTGGCATCCGACTATGATCCTGCCTATTCGGAACAGGAAGCCCGGAAAGCATTGGAGATTGTCGAAATGGAAGCATTTCAAAAGCGTTATCCGAACGAACTCAGCTACGGGCAACAACAACGCGTCGCTCTTGCCCGGGCATTGGCATATCCCTCTGCAGTGATGCTTCTCGACGAACCGTTCAAAGGATTGGATAAAGCACTTACCATCCGCATTATCGATCGTATAATCGCGCGACAGGCAGGCTACAGACAAACTATTATTTTCACATCACACGACCAGGAAGAAATAGACCGCCTTGCTTCGGTGATCATTCGACTAACGGCTGTCAATTATATATAAACTAAAAATCCCCTGTCTTATCAACCGATAAAACAGGGGATACTACTATGTTAAATACTAAATATTACACCGGAAGAGTTCCGCCGATCAGGATAACAACCAGCAAAGCCAAGATAGCATACAACTCAGGGAATACGGCCATTACCATTGTTGCACCGAATACGTTATGACCAGCACCAACACCGGCAATACCGTTTGCACAAACTTCTGCCTGACGGATGGAAGATAATAAACCTGCAAATCCTAATACCAGACCGGCACCGAATACCGCTGTTGCATTCAACATGGTAATGTCTGCAACCAGGAATTTCTGCATCATGAAATAACCTACGAATCCGTACAAACCCTGTGAAGAAGGCAACGCACTCAATGCGATGTAAGTACCCAGTGCATCCGGGTTCTTCTTCATTGCTCCTACTACTGCGTTACCGCAGATTGTTACACCATAACTACTGCCGATAAAGGTTAAACCTGTCATCAACGCAATACCAAGATAAGCTAATAAAATTGGTTCCATAATGAAATTTGTTTGTTTAATTATTTTTTTGTTATTATTTAAATCACGTTTTGTTTATGCTTTTTTGAAAGGTTGGTAAGCCTTACCGCCACCTTCGAACTCTGCATTCTTATAATACTCTACGAAGATCAGACGGAGCGGGTGAACCAGTGAACTGATGGTACACAGACCGATGTTGATTGCATGTCCGACCAAAAGGATCAGCAACATACAGATTACACGCAATACGATGTTCATACCTTCCGTCATATCTACAGCCAGCGAATTGAATACGCCACCCAGGATCGCACCGGTCAGACCGATAGCGAACAGACGGATATAAGACAATGTATCACCCAGCAGTCCGGAAGCCATATTATAGGTATTCCACAGACCAGTACCGAAGTTCAGGAAGATATTCTTACCCGGTGTATTGTAAAGGAAAGCGACAAGCAATCCCAGGCCGGCTATCACCAAGAAGACATTTTTCACCACTTCCGGTAACTGTACGTCCAGCATCGGCAAACCGAAAACAAGACATAATGCCAGGATAATGAATACCCATGCCAACGGTGCAATGCCATATTTCTTGCCCTTCTGCGACATGATCTTCAGTGCTGCGATCGTCTTTCCGAACAGGATCTGTACCAATCCGATTATGATCGAGAACGTCATCAGGTTATCGCTCGAAACGAAGTAATCTTTCACCGATGCGAAAGCCGGTATATCGACCAAAGCAATACCGAAGAACGATCCTGTACAAGTACCGACGATCAGTGCCGCCAGTCCGAGATACTGGAACAGACTCAGGAACGGTTTGAAATCTGGATTGACTTTCCGTTTCAGGATCGTACAAGCGATCATTACCAGTAATCCGTATCCGCCATCTCCGAAACAAAGTCCGAAGAACAACATAAAGAACGGTGCAAAGAACGGTGTCGGGTCAAACTCGCCATAGTTAGGTAAAGAGAACATCCGCGTGATCGGTTCGTACAACTTGGCGAACTTACCATTCTTTAGCAGGATAGGAACTTTATCCCCCTCTTCGATCTCCAATGCCTGATAGAAATAGCCATCTTTTTCAAGAGCTTCTTCCATTGCCTGCGCCTTTTCAGTAGGCACCCAGCCTTCCAGCAACATCAACTTATCGCCTGCCTGACGATCAGTCTGCACAAGCACATTCGACAGATTGAACTCATTCTGCAAATTCTTGTCAAACAAATCGAGCGTATTATAATCAGACGCTGCCAGTTTTTTCATTTCAGCATCCAATACCTTCATTTCCTGCTTTAACAGGTCAAGACGCGCATTTAATTTCTGCAAGCCTCTATCCGGCATCTTCGGACGCTCCGCATCTATGTCGATCGTCGTACCGACTTTCGTTATAGTAAGGAAATAAGTAACCGACTGGAAATTGTTGATCAATACAGCATTGTACTCATCACCCCATTTCGGTTCATATTTAGCCGTCGGGCAAGTCCAGAACGTAATATCATATCCAGCCTTCTTCAGACGATTGAAATTAGCCCAACTGAAATCACCCCAGATCTCCATATAAGCAATATCCTTTTCAAGGGATGCCTTGACAGATTGAAGCTGCACTTTCTTATCCTGCAATTCTTCTATTTTCTGGATCAACTTCAGTCCCGCTTTCTTATCCAGTTCACGGGCCGGAGCCAACTGAAGGTCCTTCGTTCCTGAATTCAGGTTCTTGAAAAAGCGCATTAACAAGTTGACACGCTTACGTATAGCCAGTATATCCTGAAGTTCTGCATTATCGAGAATAGACTTGCCCTCTTTCACATGCACGACACCCAGTTCGCGCAATTGTGCCAGGAACGAATCATATTCCCTGTGATATACCATAAAGGCATATTTACTCATTTTTACTATCATACGCCAGCCTCCTCTTTTTGTTCTTTTGCTTTACGCTTTTCCTGGTTAGCCCGCATGATCTTCTGTGACGACTTGGAAAGACTTTCTTCGTCTTCCATAAATCGTTTCACCTTACGGATCGCATCTTTATAGCCGGGGATCTGTACCTTCTCAAAGAGATTTACCTTCTGAGTGGTCTTCTTCCTGGCATGCTCCAATAACTCCAACTTCATTCCCGAAAACTCGGCTTCTATCCCGGTACGCGCCAACTTCTTCAGCAGCTCGACACCATCGGTAAACCAGGCAGGGGAATTAAAGAGACTGTAATGTCCGATCTCAAACTGAATCTCGTCCAATACAGGAACGATCACACCGGCAATCTTCTTCGTAGAGAGTGTCACATCCTTCACCGCAATCAGTTCGGGAGAGAACTCGTTCCACAAAGCCACCATGTTCTCGTAGCTCTGAATCTCTTTTTCCAGCTGAAGTTCCAATTTTGTCACTTCATCCTTGGTCCGCTTCACTTCGATACGCAACGCACTTTCCTTGCTTTTAATCGTAGGCAGGGAACGCTCGCGCATCTTCAGCTGCTTTTCCAATTGCTGAAGAGAGGTTTTATTATATTGAAACTTTATTGCCATATTATATCGTTTTTTAATTCCTTTCGGATGGAATTCCGGTTTCTTCCGAGAGAAATTCTTTTTTCATCCGAATGGAACGGTTTTCGGACCGTTCTTACTTTTTCCAGTATTTGTCTACCAACTCCTGCTTGATATTCACTTCCGCCGGTTTGAAGTATTCGCCGAACAAGCCCCATGCCACGTCGAGCATTTCGGTTGTGTCGAGGTTTACGTCGATAGCCAACAGCTTTTCCGAATAATCCTTTGCAAAAGACAGTGTACGGTTGTCGTAGTCCGTCAGGTCGAAACCATTCTCCATCTTGGTCTTTGCATTGGCAGCATCGGCATACAGACGAACGGCAGCATTCATCACCTGCGGGTGATCTTCGCGTGTCTTCTTTCCTGTTACCAGCTGTTTCAAACGTGACAAGCTTCGGAACGGGTCGACAATTACTTTACCGACATCGCTATCACGGCGCAGATACAACTGGCCTTCGGTGATATAACCGGTATTATCAGGCACGGCGTGTGTGATATCGCCACCGGACAAAGTCGTTACCGCAATAATGGTAATGGAACCACCTGCCGGGAACTGTACCGCCTTTTCGTAGATCTTTGCCAAGTCGGAATAAAGTGAACCCGGCATAGAGTCTTTCGACGGGATCTGGTCCATACGGTTCGATACGATCGCCAGGGCATCCGCGTAGTTGGTCATGTCGGTCAACAATACCAGCACCTTTTCATTCTTTTGTACGGCGAAGTATTCAGCAGCCGACAGCGCCATATCCGGAATAAGGATACGTTCTACGGACGGGTCTTCGGTTGTATTGATGAAGCTCACGATACGGTCGAGTGCACCGGCGTTGCTAAATGTATTTTTAAAGAACAGGTAGTCGTCGTTGGTCATCCCCATACCACCCAGGATGATCTTATCCGATTGGGCACGCAGGGCTACCATCGCCATCACCTGGTTGAACGGCTGGTCAGGATCGGCGAAGAACGGGATCTTCTGTCCGGTTACCAGCGTATTGTTCAGGTCGATACCGGCAATACCCGTAGCGATCAGTTCTGACGGCTGTTTACGGCGAACCGGGTTTACAGACGGGCCACCGATTTCCACTTCCGTTCCTTCCGGGATCGGACCACCATCGATCGGGTCGCCATACGCATTGAAGAAACGTCCGGCCAACTGGTCGCCTACTTTCAGTGTAGGCGCTTTGCCCATGAATACCACCTCGGCATTCGTACGGATACCTTCCGTACCGGAGAACACCTGCAGCGTAACCTCGTCGCCGATGATCTTTACCACCTGTGCCAGCTTGCCATCTACGGAAGCCAGCTCGTCATACCCAACTCCCGTTGCCTTCAGCGAACAGGTAGCTTTCGTGATCTGGGTAATCTTCGTATATATTTTTTGAAATGCTTTTGTTGCCATACGTTCTGTTATTTTTCCATACGCTCTGCGAGCAGGGCGTCGAGTTGATCGTTGAACTTCTTAAACTGATCGCTTTCGTATTCGGAATAGTTCATCTGCTTGAAGATGTTGATCATCTGTTTGAAATATTCCATTACTTCGAGGAAGGTGTCGAAACGGAATTCCGCATGACAGATCTTCACCACCTTGTCCAGCATAAATTCCTGACGGGCCAGCGGTGTCACGGCATCGATCGCGTCGAATGCATCCTGTTGCAGGATCACGAAGTCGATCAATTCCGATTTCCAGAAAGTAACATGGTATTCTACAGGTACACCGTCGTCACCCAGGATGTTGATCTGTTCGGCAATTTCCTTACCACGCAACATACGGGTCTTGATCTCGTTTACCTTGTCGATCCATTCCGGAGAGATATGTTTAGCGATATATTCCTGAAATTCGGGATATTCCAGATATTTTGAATAACTGTCGATCGGGTTTACGGCCGGATAACGTTTACGGTCGGCACGTTCCTGCTCCAAAGCGTAGAAACAACGGGCTACCTTTTTCGTATTTTCCGTTACCGGTTCTTTCAGGTTACCACCGGCGGGTGATACCGTACCGATAAAGGTTACCGAACCTGTCGCCCCATTATTCAAATGAACGAAACCTGCACGGGCATAGAAGTTAGCCACGATCGCAGACAAGTCCATCGGGAACGCATCGGGTCCCGGAAGTTCTTCCAGACGGTTAGACATCTCACGCAAGGCCTGTGCCCAACGGGAAGTAGAGTCCGCCATCAACAATACCTTCAGTCCCATGCTACGGTAATATTCAGCCAGAGTCATCGCCGTATATACGGATGCTTCACGGGCTGCCACAGGCATGTTTGAAGTATTGGCGATAATGATGGTACGTTCCATCAATTTACGTCCTGTATGCGGGTCGATCAGTTCGGGGAACTCGGTAAAGATTTCCACTACCTCATTCGCACGTTCACCGCAGGCAGCGATGATCACGATATCGGCTTCCGCCTGTTTGGAGATAGCGTGCTGAAGCACTGTCTTACCTGTACCGAACGGGCCGGGGATAAATCCTGTACCGCCTTCGACGATCGGGTTTACCGTATCGATTGTACGAACACCTGTTTCCAGCAATTTGTATGGACGCGGTTTTTCTTTATAACAAGTGATGGCTCTCTTTACCGGCCAGCGCTGTATCATATTAATATCGATATCCTTACCATCTTCGTCTGTCAATACAGCGATCGTCTGGTTGATGGTATATTGTCCGGCTTCCACCAGGCTCTTTACAGTATAAGTGCCTTTAAACGTGAAAGGGACCATGATCTTGTGAGGCTGGAAGTTTTCATCCACTTCGCCCAACCAGTCACCGGCAGTCACTGTATCACCAACCTTCGCCAGCGGCTTGTAATCCCACAATTTATCGTTATCGAGTGCAAATGTATATTCACCACGTTTCAGGAACACGCCGTCCATTTTATCCAGGTCATTCTGCAAACCATCGTAGTTACGCGACAGCATACCCGGCCCCAATGTCACTTCAAGCATGTGCCCTTCAAACTCGGCTTCGTCACCTACACGCATCCCACGTGTACTTTCAAATACCTGTACAAAGGCATCTTTCCCTATTACTTTAATAACCTCCGCCATCAGCTTGACGCCTCCTACGGAAATGTAACAGATTTCATTTTGAGAAACCGGCCCATCCACCTCGACGGTTACCAGGTTGGATACGATTCCTCTAACAATTCCTTTCGTAGCCATAATTATTTATTATTGTTTCTTTTAAATTCTTCCAACGCATTATCACTTCCCTTCTTCATCGCTCCTACTATTTCGCGGAAAGTCTTCTCGCCTGTCACCCTATCCAGAGTAACCCAGCGTTCGATCATTTCCAGTTTCAGCAAGTAGGCGAACACACTTTCGATATCGAAAGTTTTGAAGAACGTATTATCGTCCAGCCATTTCCATTTCAGCAAATCCACTTTCTTTTCGCGGGCCATCAGGTCGGGCTCTTCAGCAATGCGTTGCAGATCGGGCAGATAGTCTACCGCATCTCCCAATCCGAAATCACGGGCATTGGAAGTACGGATAGCCTCGGCTACCTCGTTGTTTCCCACTATATATTCTGCTTTATCAAATCCATACTTGCGGCAGGTTATGGCGGTCAGCATGTTATTGATATTGAGGTTCAGTTCAAACCAGTTACGGATGAAACCGTTGCTGCATTTCATCGCATAGTCGTAATAAAGGGCTGCCAGACGGTCTTCCCAGGAGATCGTTTGCTTTTCCTCTTTCTTCTGGCTATCCAGATACTGTTTGAAGAACTCTATGAAATAAGGAGGAATCTGTTTGTTCTTGGGCGGCTTCTCGCCATCCTTCAAAGCATCGAACAGACTTTTGTACTCGTCGTATGTTATACTTCCCTTTTCATCCGGGTCACTGTCCGGACGCTGTGAGAAACTAAGCAGGTTCTTATTATCGAATTTGAGGAAAAACAAGTCTACCAGCTTCTTATCACGGGATGTAAGAATACCGTCCAACTCCTTTCTGAATTCAGAAACGGAATAGGTCAGCTTACTATCATCCAATGATATATTAGGGAGTCCGGCAATCAGACAGTAGTATTTACTCATATCAGAACAACATTTCTACCAGCCCGGGACGCAGGAATTCTTTAAAGAATGCAACAAACTCGTCTTCCCCGAAACTTACTTTATAGGATCCGTCGGCAGGAATAATGGTAAAATCGGCTTTCTTTCCGCTTACTTTTTCTATTTTCACGCCACCGTCGAGCAACGATTTGGCATTTGCTTCAAAATATTTAGTTAATGCATCCGCATCGGCTGTCTGGATAGTGATCGCTTCTTTCTTAGCCCATTCCTTAGCCATTTCAAGGATCACCTTCTGCATAAATGCAGTGTCAGAAACGATCGCTTTCACATTCGAGGAAGTAATCTTTCCGGTTATAAGGTTTACCACTTCGCTCTTCAGCGCTTCTACAGCCTGGGTTGCGAATAACTTCAGTTCGGCTTCTGTATTCTTTTTCAGTTCGGCAGCCTGTTTTTGCGCTGCTGCTACAATACGTTTTGCTTCTGCTTCCGCCTCGCTAACAATCGCTTGTTTCTGAGCATTTGCATCGGCAATGATCCGTCCAGCTTCTTCGTTCCCCTTCTCTACTCCTTCTTTGTAGATCTTGTCGGTCAGTTCCTGAATCTTTGTATCCATTTCTATATATATTTATTAAATTGTATTTTTCAATAATATTAAACGCCTACAAAGTTATTCTTTTCTGTGAATAAACATTGAAATAAATGTAAAATCAAGCTAAAAAATAAAACGCTATAAATTAATTTTTAATTTTGCTCGTCTAAAATTCGCATAATATGTTCTCAATTAGAAAAACGACAACAGATGATGTCCTGTTAATCAGAAACTTGGCATCTCAAATATGGGAGCCTACTTATGGCTCTATCCTCTCCCGCGAGCAGCTCGACTACATGTTCGAGATGATGTATGCCCCGGAAAGTATTCTCAATCAAATGAATGAACTTCATCACGAGTTCTTCATTATCTACAAAGACGGCGAGCCTTCAGGTTATCTCTCTATCGAAACGGTAGAAAAAGACTTGTACGAGTTCCAGAAAATCTATTCACTCCCCTCTTTGCATGGTTCGGGTATCGGACGTTTTATCATCGAACAGGGCGTTGCTTACCTGAAAAGTATCCATCCGGGACCATTTACTGTCGAGCTGAATGTAAACCGCGAAAACCCGGCTCTCGGTTTTTATAAACATATGGGGTTCCATGAACATGCAACACGTGATTTCCATATCGGTAATGGGTATTATATGAATGATTACATTATGCGGATGGAGGTGGACAACTAATAATTTGTAAGCCTATAGAACTTACAAATTATCACTTTTATTCGTTAATTATTTATCATCCGAAGTGTCCCACCCTAAGTCCCGTGAAAGTCACTTTGCAAAAATATTGATTTGCAAGACATATAGTAAAGTTACGATCAGTAATGATTACAGCGGTGGTTGCAGCTCTCTTTAATATAGAATTAATATTATATATAATAAATACAAAGGGAGGGCGATAAATAATTTGAGAAAATACCCTCTCTGAAAAAGCATAGGACTTTACAAATGTTAAGACAGGACTTTTAAAGAGAAAAGACTGGACTTTTAAAATCAAAAGACCGGTCTTTTTTCGAGGTATTATATCTCCATGAATATCAACCTTATACAACACTTCATTTATTAAAACAAAAAGGTTCGAAATCCAATATATTTGATTATATTCGTACCAACAAATTTAATACTTAAATACCATGAAACACTTCATCGCCATTTTATGCTTCCTGGTCTGTATGACAACCAATAGTATTTTGGCTCAAACGGGCACAGTCTCGCTAGACAGCATTATCCCCACCCGAGGTCTGGCAATAGCTGCACCTTCCGTACAGAAGATGGACCTTTTCCTGAAATTTATAGAAGAAGAACTGGCTCCCGGACATTTCAATCTGCTTATTCTGCGGGTAGACTGGAATTACGACTACAAATCGCATCCGGAATTAAGCGATCCCAACCCGCTTACGCTTCAGGATGTAAAACGGATTGTCGCCACCTGCCGGAAACATAACATACGGATAGCTCCACAGATAAATTTGCTCGGTCATCAGTCATGGGCAGAAACAACTTATGCCCTGCTTCGGGTGTATCCGGAATTCGATGAAACGCCTCATGTAGACACTAAGAACTATACCGGATGGCCTAACCCGGATGGCTTATATTGCAAAAGCTACTGTCCGCTCCATCCCGATGTTCATAAAGTTGTATTTGCCCTGGTCGACGAACTGACAGACGCTTTCGAAACCAATCTGTTTCATGCCGGCATGGATGAAGTTTTCTATATTGGCGATGATAAATGCCCCCGTTGCAGTGGCCGGGATAAAGCCGAATTATATGCAGGAGAAGTGACTAAAATACAAAATCATCTAGCACAGCAAGGCAAGCGGTTAATGATTTGGGGCGACCGGCTGATCGATGGAAAAACGACCGGTATCGGTGCCTGGGAAGCCAGCATGAATAATACCTACCGTGCAATAGACCTTATCCCCAAAGAGGTTTTCATCTGTGACTGGCATTACGAGCGTCCAGAACAGACTGCCGTATACTTTGCCATGAAGGGATTCGACGTTGCCACCTGTCCCTGGCGTAAACCGGAAGTTGCCCTCAAACAATTGGACGACATGAAACGTTTCCGTCAGCAATCCGGCTCTCAAATGAGTAACCGTTTCCAGGGTATTATCGAAACCGTATGGTCAGGTGCCGATCGTTTTCTGGAAAGTTATTATAAGCCGGAAACAGACCAACAGGATATATCAGAGGCTGTTGTCATCAAAAGATTGATCGAGGCTTATAAAGAAATGGATAATAAATAGATTTCCTGATAAAGTACAGGAATTAATAAACAGTAAGGCCGGACTTATTAAAAAGCCCGGCCTCTTTTTATTATATTACAATCATCGATTTATAATAGATCGGACGCTAATTCCGATAACTGGCTTCGTTCACCTTTGATCAGATTGATATGGGCAAACAACTCCTGCCCTTTCATCTTATCCACCATATAGGCCAGACCATTGCTCTGAGCATCCAGATATGGCGAGTCGATTTGCTGGATATCACCGGTAAAGACCATTTTCGTTCCTTCTCCGGCACGGGTGATGATCGTCTTGATCTCGTGCGGTGTCAGGTTCTGTGCTTCATCGATGATACAGAATGTTTCTGACAAACTACGGCCGCGGATAAAAGCCAAAGCCTCAATAACCAGCTGGTTATTCTTCTGCAGATCATCTATCTTACGAACATCCTGGCTTCCCGGAGCAAACTGGTTCTTAATTACATTCAGGTTATCGAACAAAGGCTGCATATAAGGAGCCACTTTTTGTTTCTCGTCACCCGGCAGGAATCCGATATCTTTATTCGCCAATGCAACGATCGGACGGGCCAGTAAAATCTGTTTGTATAACCCAGCCTGTTTAAGGGCAGCAGCCAGGGCCAGCAACGTCTTTCCGGTTCCGGCTTTACCTGTCAGTCCAACTAGCTTAACATCCGGATCATTCAATATTTCAAAGGCGAAACTCTGCTCCGCATTACGGGGTTGTATCCCATAATTCGAACTCTTTTCCACCTTCTTTATCTTTCCTGTAAACGGATTATAACGAGCTAAAACAGAAGCACGTATACTCTTTAATATAAAGCATTCGTTTGGCTCCAGTTTCGACTTAAATTCAAACAGATCCGCATCAAGTCCTTCGGGTGTCGAATAGATCTTGTCGATCAGGTCAGGATCAATATTTTCATAGGTATCCTGTGCCCGTTCAAAGATATCGACATTGACCACTTTGTCGGTGATATAGTCTTCCACCTGAATACCCAAAGCACGGGCTTTCATACGAAGATTGACATCCTTCGTTACCAGGATAGTCTGTACTTTCGGATTCTTTTCCGCAACGGAAAGTGTACAGGATAAAATCCGGTGATCCGGTGTCTTTTCCGGGAAAGACAATGCAATCTTTTCCTGATACTTATCGCCGGTTACCACATGTAATGTTCCTAAACCTGCTCCTAACGAAGCACCCTTCAGGAAGAGATCATTGCTGGTTATCAGATCCAGCTCGCGTACAAATTCACGGGCGTTATAATTAATCTGGTCGCTCCCCTTTTTAAACTTATCCAACTCTTCCAACACGACGATAGGAAGATAGATATCATTCTCCTGAAAATTTTCGATACACTTGTAGTCATGCAAGATAACGTTCGTATCCAATACAAAATTCTTCTTTGCTCCCATGATCATTTCGATTTAATGATTATCGCTTCTAAGTTAAAAACATTTTTGAGACTTATTTAGTTTAAAAGGTAAAATAAAGTTGAATGACCAATTTATTCCGTTTTTAGGCGAATTGCATAAAACCTATCCAAATAACAATATCTCCCCTCTCGATTCATTCAAATATAAATCTTGTATGTATATTTGCCGTACAATGATTTTTTACAAACAATAAAATCTAACACTTATGATCTTTAGTACTAAAAAACTCAAACTCGTATCTCTGTTTCTATTAACAGCGGCTTGCTCATTCGGGCAAAGTAACACGTCCGCATTATTGCCTTTGCCCAATCACATCGAACAGGTTACAGGCAAGAAAAATTTCACTATCACTCCGCAGACAACTGTAAAAACAAATTTACCGAAACAGGCATTTTGTTTATTCGAGTTGCAGCGTATATTAAGGAATAGAGTTGGCCAACCTGCGATTATGGGAGGTTTTACCGCCAGTGGAAACTCCCTGATCGAATTATCGACAGACCCCGGAATAAAAGGGAAAGAACATTATATTCTCGATATATCAGAGAATAAAGTCTCCATCAAAGGAGCCACACAAGATGCTCTCTTCTACGGATTAAAGACGTTGGATCAAATATTATTGGGAGATGTTTGTAACACGGCAAATAAACAGATCGCCCCCATTCGTATCGACGACGAACCTCGTTTCGACTACCGTGCCCTTATGCTCGATCCCGCCCGTCACTTCCTTCCTGTCGAAGATGTAAAATTCTACATCGATCAGATGGCTAAATACAAATATAATGTACTGCAACTTCACCTGACGGACGATCAGGGTTGGCGAGTCGAAATAAAGAAGCATCCGGGATTGACTGAAACCGGTGCCTTCCGTAATCCCCAAACCGGACCTAACGGACCGGATAACGGCTATTATACCCAACAACAACTGAAAGACCTTATCCAATATGCAGCCGACAGGAACGTAGAGATCATCCCGGAACTGGATATACCAGGACATACGGTTGCCGTACTGGCCACTTATCCGGAACTCGGCTGTACCCATACCGATACGATTCAAAAAATCATGGGTAAGACGGTCGACCTGATGCTTTGTGCCAATAACGACAAGGTATATACCGTATACGACGATGTCATCAAAGAGATAGCCGAACTTTTCCCTTCCCCCAAAATACACCTGGGAGGCGACGAAGCCGTTATCGAAAAGAACTGGACGAAATGCGACCGTTGCCAGTCATTAATGAAGCAATTAGGCTATACCAAAGAATCACAATTGATGAATTATTTCTTCGATAAGATACTGGCCTCTGTCCGCAAATACGGAAAAGAGCCGGTATTATGGTGCGAGTTGGACAATATCCGTATGCCGGCCAATGAATATCTGTTCGACTATCCCAAAGATGCCACACTGATAACCTGGCGTGCCGGACTTTCTCCTAAATGTATTGAACTGACAGCCAAACACGGCAACTCGCTAATCATGGCTCCGGGTGAATACACCTACCTGGATTATCCTCAGTTCAAAGGCGACCTTCCGGAATTTAATAACTGGGGAATGCCTGTTACCACACTGGAAACCTGTTATCAATTCGATCCGGGTTACGGACTTCCGACAGCACAACAGGCACATATCCTGGGTATCTCCGGCACATTATGGGGAGAAGCGATAAAAGATATCAACCGGGTAACCTATATGACTTATCCGCGCGGGCTGGCTCTGGCAGAAGCCGGATGGACGCAAATGGAGTATCGTAACTGGGATTCGTTCAAAGAAAGGATGTATCCGAATTTGATGAATCTGATGAAACTAGGCGTATCGATCAGGATTCCTTTTGAGATCGTACCCCGATAAGGCTGAAATATAACTCTTTCTGAACCTGATCGATCTGTTCCAACCGCACTGTTACCAAGTCTCCCAAAACAAATTTCCGTTTGGTGCGGCGGCCGGTCAGGTTCAACTGTTCTTCATTATAATCGAAATATTCGTCTCCCAAGCTACGGACAGGAATCAGTCCCCCACATTTTAGATCGATCAACTCCACATATAATCCCCAAGACTTTATATTCACGACAATACCGGGAAATACTTCTCCCTCCTTTCCTTTCATATGCTCAATCTGCATATAGTTAACCGAATCCCGTTCGGCACTGGCTATAATCGCTTCTTTTTCAGAACAATGCCTACAAGCTGCCTCATATTTAGCTCGTCTCACATAAGCTCCTCCGGCCAGGTAATGTGCGAGCAAGCGATGTACCAGCATATCCGGATAACGCCGAATGGGAGAAGTAAAATGTGAATAACAATCCAAAGCCAATCCATAGTGACCGGTATTGCAGGTAGAATATTTAGCCTTGTGCATGTGGCGAATAGACAATAACTCCAAAGCACCTCGAAGAGAGTCATCGGTTATATTTTCCAACAAGTGGTTCAAATTTCGCGAATCTTTCAGCTGTTTCTTATTTATTTCCGGCAAATAATAATAAATCAGATCACATAGTTTATCTAACTTTTCTTTCTTAGGAGAAGAGTGAACGCGATAGATAAAAGGTCTCTTTCGCTTGCCTTCCTTCGGCATATAAGTAACCAATTTGGCCACACTTTGATTGGCCAACAACATAAATTCTTCGATCAACTTATGAGAGTCCAACCGGGCTTGACCATGGTTAAAGCAGACAGCTCCCTGCTCAAAACGTTTTTTGCGTAACAACCGGGCCATTTGGTTTAATGCTATTATTTCATCTTTGTAATCGCCGTTACCAATTTCCAATATGCATTGAACCTCTTCATAAGAGAAACGGCGATTGCTCCTGATCACAGTCCGACAAACATCCATATTACTGATGCGAGCCCTATTATCCAACTCAAAAATGACGGAGAAACAGAGCTTATCCGCGTCCGGCTGTAGAGAACAAATCTGATTACATAAACGCTCCGGTAACATCGGGACCGTTTGATTTGGCATATAGATAGACATTCCACGGGATGCAGCTTCCCGGTCTATCGCACTTCCTGGTTTTACGTAATAAGTAACGTCTGCAATGTGCACCCCGACTTCCCAATTCCCATTGTCCAGACGGCGTGCAGAGAGTGCATCATCAAAATCTTTAGCCTCTGCCGGATCGATTGTAAATGTTTTTATTCCCCTAAAATCTCTTCGGTTGATTATTTCATTCTCGGAGATTGCGGAAGAAATCCTATCCACCCTCTTTGCGATATGAGGCGGATATTGATAAGGCAAACCGTATTCTAACAGTATGGCTTTCATTTCTGCTTGGATTTCCCCAGCCTTTCCCAACACTTCGAGAATCTCACCGGAAGGATTGTCTTGATCTTCATTCCATGAAATGATACGGACAAGTACCTTGTCGCCATCTCTCCCGCCATGAAGTCTGTTTGACCGAATAAAAACATTATTTTCCAATGTTTTACTTTCTGTAATCAAAAAAGCCAGTCCCTTCGTTATGCATAATGTTCCTGT
Organism: Parabacteroides chongii; assembly: GCF_029581355.1. Classification (NCBI taxonomy): domain Bacteria; kingdom Pseudomonadati; phylum Bacteroidota; class Bacteroidia; order Bacteroidales; family Tannerellaceae; genus Parabacteroides; species Parabacteroides chongii. Next base: position 4,605,461 of record NZ_CP120849.1, read on the forward strand.
CAGCCGTTGTTCCTTTCTGTGAAGTATTTCAATCACTTCACCTTCAGGTGAAGGACCTGTTCGCTTCGTCAGCAGCCTGATCTTCACCAAGTCGCCATCCAATGCCCGAAAGGAACAATGAAGGCCGACAGCAATACGGGGTGTACTATCATCCGGAAGGAAATAGTTATTTCCATTACGACGACGAATAAACCGTCCGGATAAAATGATTCCCTTATCATTGTAACGGTAACGTCCGCGATTTATCTCTGTAATGAAATTTTCATCTGCCAGATCATAAAGAATTTCTACGACTTGCAACATTTCCTCGGGTTTTACAATACCGATTTGTTTGCTTATCTGTTTATAATTAAATAGTTTATGAGGAGACCGAGTAAATATTAGAGCCATAACATGCTGTAATATATATCTTTTCTTCATCTAATATTTTCGTGTAATTAACATTTATAATCAATACACAAAATTAAATGAATATTATCGATATTCGCCTAGTATCCTACAAATATTTAACAACAGAGAGACCATCAATCAAAGGATCACACTACTTCTCTCCTTCTAAAACAAGCAGATATATGCGATTTTTATTTACCGAACCGGGATGTATCTACCTTATCATGCTTTTTACTTTTATAACCACCGAACTTCCATATAAAGGAAACCGTCACACAACGTGTATCGTCAATCTTCGTCAAGCGACTATATTGGTTTGCCTGATTAATCTCTACCTTTTTCGGAAGATTGCTTCGGAAGATATTATCGCACTTCAGGAGAACCGTCGCTTTATCATTAGCGAACTGCCATTTCAAACCGGCTGAAACATTATATACGTAACCCAGGTCGTAGATACCCTGCACTGCTCCTGTTATATAATAACCATTCAAATCCAGCTTCAGGTTCGGACGTGATTTGGAAAGCGTGAACGTATTATTCAGAAAGAATTGTCCCAGATATTTACTGTTATCAAATGAAATATCATTGAAATGATCCAGTTTCTGACGCATCCTGATTCCCTGTGCCGTAAACTGGCTATTCATGAACTCACCGATACGGAACGGAATAACAGCCCCTATTCCTGCCGTTAAATTATAATCCATATTTTCATAACGGAACACATTTTTCAGTTCCGTAGAACTTTGATACGGCAACTGGGCAAAGTAATCCGGTTCGTACTGCGCGAAAACCATAAAGGTATACTTCTGTTTCAGGATATAGAGGAATTGCCCTTCATACGAACGATAAGGCTTCAGAGCCGGATTACCCATCACGACAGAATAAGAATTTAGGGGTGTTATCTGCGGTGTTATTTCCCAATAAGAAGGATAGGTTTTGTCGCTGTTCACGTTTAACTGCAAAATATGTTGCGGTGTAAAAACATAACTCAAAGAAGCATTCGGAAAAAATGTCCAGTCATTCCAAAGAGTCGATTTACTCCCGTTAGAGTTATAATCCGACCTGAAATACTCTCCTTTCAATGAAGCGGTTGCCGAAAAATGCTCTCCGAAATTCTTGGACACTTCCGCAAAGAGATTGCCCGTATATTCCTTTTGCGTATTATTTTCCAATAAATCCGGATCTGGTTCATACCCATTACCTTTATTATATAGATAATCGATATAAGTTTTCGAGGAAGTGTAGCCACCGTGGACACCGTAGTTCAGTGTCCATCCGGTGGCAAAAGTGTGTGTATGATTGGCAAATAGTGCCCATTGTGAAATATTCTGCCTGGAATTATTCTGCATATCCGTCAACGTTTCCTGTCCGCGGTTTTCCAAAAAGTTTTGGAAAGACGGAGATTTATAGAGTGTAAAATCCATTCCGGCAGTGATACCCGTATGACCGTCATATTGTACACGGATATTATGTAAAGTTATTTTATCCTCTCCGGTAGTCCGGCTGAAACGTTGGTCACTTGTCTCTGCATCTTGCAGTACAGAAAAAGAAGTTTCTGCTACACGATTCTTTTTTATATTATTGCCACCCAAAGTATATGCAGCAGATAACTTATCTTCATTCTTCAATTTATAGTCTACGCCAAACCGCATATCTCCGCTGTTTATACGGCCATTGCCACGGCCTGACTGATAAATTTCCGTCACACTATTCTCCAGGGTATGTCTTGCCATAATATTTTCCCCTTCAAAATATCGTCCTTTCTCTCCGTTTACCAAAAAATCGACAGTCAGGTTAGATGTAGAATATAAGAGATTCGCATGTGCCTTACCTGTTGCAAAATGTTTCTGCAGATAATCAACACCGGCTTCACCCTGTAAAGCCGTTTCTTCTGCCGACCCCTTATCTAATATAACGTTAATAACAGCTCCTTTAATATTGTATTTTGCAGGGGCATTATACATAACCTCTACATTTTTTACCCGCGAAGAAGGAATACTCTTCAACATCGTGATCAACTGGTCCAGCGACATCGTCGTTAACTGTCCGTTCAGGATAATTCTCGGAGCCCCTGCCCCCAACAATTGAATCTCGTCTGCACCGCCGATAATACCGGGTAATTGTTTTACAGCATCGAAAGCATTACTCACTGATTTATCTTTCATCAGTTGCGGAACATCGTATTTCAATGCGCCATTCTCCACTTTGACCTTCGGACGTTCGGCTTTTACCACCACTCCGTCCAGCTCATAATCTTTAGCTGTCAGACGAATCGTTCCGGCATCCGCCTGTGAAATCTCTTGCTGGAAAGGTTCGTATAAGAGATGTTGAAAGAGAAGCCGGTAAGCCTGATCAGCTGTCCGGTTCAGGTTAAACTGTCCGAGACTATCGGTCACCACAGCATCCACATAAACGGAATCCAATGTCTGAAGTACGACAGCTACGCCATCTATCGGAACATTATCCATATCGGTTACCTTTCCGTGAATCGTATTTTGAGCGATCAACATCCCATTACCGGTAACCAGCAAAAACATCATGTAGTAAAGTATTCGTTTCATATCCATCGATTTTATTTGTTTCTCATTGCAAAGGAAAGGAGTTACAATGAGAAACTGTGTTACCGTTGGCTTATGAAGTGTTATTTAGTCTTACCGCCGATTAGAAAACAAAACGAGAATTGATTATAAAATAATTCCAAGAATACTTTTTTGATATTTAATTTATATCTTTGAGACTATTAATAACATAGCGCCTTAGATTAAAAGCTACAAAAAGCAATCACACAGTTAAGATGCGCTACATAAATATAATCTGTAATGGGAAGTAGCGATAAAATCTCCAAGAATTTCAACGGCACTGTTCATTTGGAATATTTGCCATGTATCAATTATGCAATGATACATAACCATGTACCAGCATTCAGTTTTTGTGAATTGATAAATAATGACGAGATAGATTGGAACGAGGTAAAGATCTCCATAAGCGGAGAACTCATCAAATATTCCGATTGTGTTCTTGATATCGTGCCACAGGGACAAAATATACAAATCGTTTCACTCGAAATATCTCCCGAAGTTGAAAGATTAATCGAACTTACGGAAGGAATAGATACTACTTTTAACCTGATCATCTCAACCGGTGGCGAAGTCCTTTATCAACAGGCTTACCCCATCCAATTAATGGCGTACGACCAATGGCCCGGCGCCAGCATCATGCCTGAACTCCTGGCCTCTTTTGTAACCCCTAACCATCCGTTGCTATCGAGGGTTAGCGTAAACGCGTCACGGTTCCTTGAAGAATGGACCGGCAATTCCGCATTAGACGAATACCAGACACAAGACCCAAATCGTGTACGTGTATAGCATTTGATGATGCGGTCTTATTAGCGCAGAATGAGCTGAAGGACGAGAACAGATTTGATTTATTCATAGACGTCTACCGTTGTCGGTTGAATAAAATCAGACCCTCCCCCAACGCATTGAAAATAATGGAAAATGGCAAGTAAAAAATGAAGGCATTGAACATGAAAATGCCACAAAAAAGGTAAACAGCCTGGACCGATTCGAGATAAAGTTGGATACTACCAAACAAGAAACCACCAAACAAATTATCTGGGAACGAAAATTATTAGATTTTTCCTTACGAAATAATCTGATCAATGTGAAGTTGGGCAAAAGAGTAATACCGTTTATCTCTTTTGAGATCGACCAATTGGAAGACCGATTGCAGGCCGGAGAGAATTATCAGATACAACCCTGCCCCATTAAAGGGAAATTAGAGCCGAGAGATACCGGCATGTATGATTCCTCACTACTGAAAAACGAACTTGAGGAGTTGGTGATCAGTGAGCTGAAAAACAAAAGAATCCGTTCTTACCTAACCGAGAGCGAGCTCCAGAACGCACTGAAGTTTGTGTACAGGACGTCCCGTACAGCGATAGAGGAAAATGGGGCAAATTCATTATTTCTGGTACTGGGCATTCTCAAATGGTATGAGACCCCCAAAAGTATAAAGCCTCGTTTCGCTCCTATTTTATTGTTACCGATTGATATTATACGACGAGGAGGTACAAATGGATATGTAATTCGAACCAGGGACGAAGAGATCATATTGAATATCACCTTGGTAGAGTTATTAAAACAACAATTCGACATCAATCTTTCCGGACTTAATCCACTACCCAAGGATGACAGTGGAGTAGATGTAAAAAAGATATTTGCCGCAATCCGTACCTGTATCCGCAATCAAAAACGCTGGGACGTGGTGGAAGAATCCATGATCGGACTGTTCTCATTCAACAAGTTCGTTATGTGGAACGGCATCCATACCAATGCTGACAAGTTGAAGGAGAACCTTATTCTAGCCAGTCTGATGGAGAATTGTATTAAATGGCAGGATACTAGCCAAGAAGTTGACGCAAGGGAAATTGACAAATATATAGAACCTTCCGGTTTTGCGATTCCAATTGATGTGGACTCTTCCCAACTGGAAGCAGTTATCGAATCGGGAGAAGGAAAGAACTTTATCCTGCACGGGCCTCCAGGAACCGGAAAGTCCCAGACTATCACCAATATGATAGCTAATGCTTTATACAAAGGGAAACGTGTTTTATTTGTCGCAGAAAAAATGGCAGCACTCTCAGTCGTCCAAAACCGATTAGCCAAGATCGGCTTGGAGCCATTCTGCCTGGAACTACATTCCAATAAAGTAACTAAAACTCATTTCCTTGCACAGCTTCAGAAAGCGATCGAGGTTGTACATATCCAGTCTCCTCATGAATTCGAGAGTATTTCCAAGCAATTATTTGAACGTAGGAGGAAATTAATCGATTATATGGAGGCCTTGCATAACCCTCATGCATACGGTTATTCCCTTTTTGACTGTATTACGAATTATTTATCCATTCAGGGTGATGAGTTAGTAATCGATTCTACCCTATTGGATTCCATTACGAAAGATGAGCTTACGGTCCTTACAGAAAAAATAAAAGAGCTCGATACAATCTTTCAGATAATAGGACAGCCGGAAACACATCCGCTAAAAGGATTGGAGCCATATGATATTTCACTTGAGAGTAACCAAAAGTTAGAGAATAGTATCAGCCGTCTTATGGATCTACTTCCGATAATATCCACCGGAAGAACTTTTTTCTCCGACAATTGGGATTTCGTAATCCCTGACAGCTGGGAGGGGATTAAGTTAATGGCCCAGATGAGTAGCAGACTGGTCGCTATCCCCTATCTGAACAAAGGCTTACTGGAACTGGGAGGCAAAGAGGAACTGATTGGGGAATGGCAGGAGATCACTAACTCCGGACAAGAACGTGACAGAATATTGGCAGAACTTTCCAAAGATTACGCGCCGGAAATATTGGATGAAAACGTGTTTACCCTCCAACAAGAATGGAAAGCCATCGAAATGAAATGGTTCCTCCCTAAATACTTTGCCAAACGCTCTTACCTAAAAAAGTTGAGATTTTATAGCCCCAGCCTGCAAGAGACAAAGATCCCGAATCTCCTCGATCAACTTGGGACCTATCAAAAACAGAATAAGATCGTCCAAGAACATTCATCGGAACTACAATCTCTTTTTGGACATTTGGGGAGACGTAATAAAGAGAAATGGGATGAGATTACCTCTATTTTATCGGCTATCCCAGGTGTTTATCAGAATTTATTAGAATACGCACGGCTCACCCAAAGAAGCTTGCCGGAGACACTTAACCGTTTTTCCGATAAAATGGGTGATGACTGGAACCTATTCTTACAGTCCAACAAAAATTTACTGAACCAGTTGATACAAACATCCGATCAGATGAATCAGGTTATCCATGATTTGAGAGGATTATGTAATATCGAATTGCCGGAAAGCAACCTTGAAACGCAACTTCCAGTACTGCTAAAAAATTGGAAGGAGCACCTGAATATGACTAAAGATTGGTATCAATGGTGCATCCGGAAAAGAGAACTTGAAGCACGAGGTTTATCCATGGTTACGAATTATATCCTAAACGAGCATAAGAACGGTACCGAAGCCTCTAATGCACTTCTTAAAGGTATCTATCATAAACTCGCCTTAAAAACTGTTGACGCTGACAAGACCTTACGCCTATTCAATGGATTGCTTTTTGAGGAGATAATTACCAAATACAAACAACTAACCTACGAGTTTCAAGAATTAAGCAAAAAAGAGCTATATAGTAGATTGGCCTCACGCATACCTTCATTAACTATGGAAGCGACTTCCAATTCTGAGGTTGGCATTTTGAAACGAAATATATCCAACGGAGGACGCGGCACATCGATCCGTAAGCTCATAGACCAAATACCGACATTACTTCCGAAGCTATGCCCATGTATGTTAATGAGCCCGATATCTGTAGCCCAATACATTGATTTAAGCGCTGAGAAATTCGATCTTGTGATTTTCGACGAAGCCTCACAAATGCCCACCAATGAGGCTGTTGGAGCAATAGCACGAGGCAAAGCACTGGTTGTCGTCGGAGACCCTAAGCAGATGCCACCAACGAGTTTCTTCTCTTCTACTCAAGTGAATGAGGAAGATGCCGCATTCGATGACATGGAAAGTATCCTGGATGACTGCATATAGCTTTCCATACCATCACGTTATCTGACATGGCACTATCGTAGTAAACACGAAAGTCTTATCGCTTTTAGTAATGCCCAGTATTACGGGGCTAAATTATATACTTTTCCTTCTGTTGACGACCGGATATCCAAAGTCCGCCTGTTTAGGGTCGACGGCTCATATGACAAAGGGCGCACACGCAGTAACCGTGCGGAAAGCGAAGCTATAGTAAATGAAATACTTCGCCGTCTAAGAACACCGGAACTTTCCGGAAAAAGTATAGGTGTTGTTTCTTTCAGCCAGGTTCAACAGAACTTGATAGAAGATATGCTCCTCGAAGAATTAAGTAAATATCCGGAACTGGAAGAGAAAGCATACCAATGTGATGAGCCTATTTTCATAAAAAATTTAGAAAACGTACAAGGGGATGAGCGTGATATAATTCTATTCTCTATTGGATATGGTCCGGACAAAAACGGAAATGTATCCATGAACTTTGGTCCTTTAAATAATAAAGGAGGTGAACGACGACTGAATGTGGCTGTATCCCGTGCCCGATATGAGATGATCATTTTCTCTACCCTCAGATCTGATCACAATCTGAATATAACATTCTCTTGTTAACTTTTAATTTTTTAATATGCTTCCACTAAAGTTTTATGTATGTAGTGTTTTTCAATTCACGTATTGTAATTGAACTGTTTATTTTGGCAATACCGTTTATGCGTGTCAGTTTTTCGAATCTGAATTTATCATAGGCATCCAAGTCTTCAAGAACGATTTTGATTAAAAGTTCGTATTCACCCCCAATGGAATAACATTCGACAACTTCTTCCAATTGAACGATTTCATTTACGAAACGGGCGTAGTTCTCATGCTCATGAACCAATAACGCAAGACGGCAAAACACAACTAACGGTTTACCGATTTTGTCTTTATTTACAATAGCAGCATAGTGAGAGATATATCCATCGCTTTCCAAACGCTTTACCCTGTCATATAAAGGGCTTTTGGATAGGTTTAACTCATCTGCCAATACTTTCATGTTCTGTTTGGCATCCTTTTGCAGTGCATTTAATATGATTTTATCCGTTTTGTCCATTTTGTACCGTATTTTTTCCTGTTTATCTTTTTTATTTAGTTAGTTATGCAGGATTATTTCCTGTTTTATACGCAAAAATACAACATCTTCCTCATTTTTCAACATGATACCCAGCATATATATTGAATTTCTTATCTTTGCACAGGAAATAATTCTAGAAGTTAAAAAGATAAGAATATTCAAACTGTACTTGATGAATAATAAGAACCAAGCTTTTTATAATGCGCGTAAACTGGCACTGACTAAAGCATTTCCGGTAATGCTCGGTATAGCTTTCCTCGGTGTCGGATATGGGGTATATATGCGTTCCTGCGGGTTCGGCATAATATGGCCTGTCTGCATGGCAGCTACTATATTTGCCGGTTCGATGGAGTTTGTTACTGTTAGCTTATTGCTTAGTACGTTCAATCCCGGTTATGCCCTGCTTTTAACGTTGATAGTGAACGGAAGACATTTGTTCTATGGAATATCCATGTTGGAAAAGTATAGCGACATGGGGAAAAAGAAAATATGGGCTGTTTCCGGACTGATAGATGAAGCGTTTTCACTCAACTATATGACAGATGTCCCTCCTGGAACAGACCGGAATTGGTTCATGCTCTTTGTTTCGGTCTATCTTTATGTGTCATGGATAGGAGGAACTATTATTGGTGCGATTTCTGCCAGTGAAGCCATTGCAAGCACTAAGGGAGTAGGTTTTGTCATGACAGCCCTGTTTATCGTGATATTCATCAGCCAGTGGCAAAAAGAACAAACGCACGGCAGTTCTATATTAGGACTATTAGTTGCAGGCGCGTGCCTAATGCTTTTCGGCAAGGCATATTTCATGCTTCCTACGATCTTGATTATCACTGTAATTTTTATGGTTCGTTGGCTGACTACAAAAGATAAGGAGAAACTGACATGACGGTTACGGAACAAATTATCACCATACTTATTGTGGCACTCACCACACAGTTAACCCGTTGGATTCCATTCTGGATCTTCAGGTCTAGCGCACACACTCCCCAGTATGTAAACTACTTGGGCAGGGTATTACCTCCTGCCATATTTGGTATGTTGGTGATCTATTGCTACAAGGATACGGATTTTCTATCACCTTCATACGGCATCCCGGAAATAGTATCGGGAATCTGTGTGGTAGTTATTCAAATGCTTTTTAAAAACATGGCTTGTTCTATTTTGTTAGGGACAGGGTTATATATTCTTCTTGTGAACTGAAATATAGCTATGGTGACTGCCTTCTCCCGAATATGGGAGAAGGCGATGAAGCAGCTCAATATATTCGTCTGTTATGGCATAGATTCCCTATTTCAACCTCTTACCATCCGAAAAAGCATTACCTACCTTTTTACCCACTTCCAGGTAATCGTTATTGAACGGGTCGAATATAATGGGAGACACTTTGGATACATCCACTTTACCGTTTTCGTCGAGAACGCGCTCATCTACGCTTACGTTTATTATTTCACCTCGCAAAATACAGGTCTCTGGGTTATAGTCCTTCAATTTACATTCCAGCACTACAGACAATTCGTCAATCAACGGTGCATCCACAAACTCCGAACGAGTAGCATGAAAACCTGCACGGGCGAATTTATCCGAAACTCTATTACCGGAAACAATACCCACGTAATCACAGGCAACCACCTGCCCGACTTCTGCCATACTCACGGTAAAAGCTTTACGCTTCAGGATATTTGCTGTCGTTTTATGTCCCTCACTGATACAAATACTAATTTCATGCATCTCGCTGATACCACCCCAAGCGGCATTCATAACATTGGGAGTTCCATCTTCATCATAAGCAGCGATAATAAACACCGGCTGCGGATAAGTAAAGGGCTTTGACCCAAAATTCTTTCTCATAATAATTTATTTTTTAGTCCACTTCTTAATATCTTCCTTTGTCGCACCATTCAAAAGTCGGCCCTTCTGCCATTTCAGATCAGGATAGGTTTCCTGCAGCTCTTTTTCTGCATTAGAAATACTGCTGCTACCCGATGTTGCAAACGGGATAATCGTCTTGCCTGCAAAATTATTGCTCTCAATAAAAGTATTGATGATTCTCGGAGCAGAATTCCACCAAATAGGGAAACCTATATAAACGGTATCGTAATCTGCAAAATTCTCAGGTTTGGAATTCAATGCAGGACGTGATTTGGCATCTGACATCTCTACACTGCTACGCGAGGATTTGTCATGCCAATCCAGGTCAGCAGCGACATATTCTTTTTCAGGTTGTATTTCGTAGAGCGTTCCACCTGTAACTTCTACAATCAACTTAGCAGCTTTCTCCGTTGTTCCTGTTGCCGAAAAATAAGCGACCAATGTCTTATCACTCTGCGTCTGTGCATTTATGGGGATACATAACATCATGATCACTACTATAATCATACCTTTAACTTTCCTTGTTGTCATATGTAATTCTTATTTTTATTGTTATGACACAAAATTACAGAATAGTATCCAATATAAAAGTATATAAATCACTGATTATCTAACCCAAATTACTGGTAAATTTAAATGCATGAACCCCATAGCAGCATCACTATAGGGTTCATTAAATGTCATTCGTCCGGCTCACTTACATAAGCCGTTTCTTTTTAGCAATATCTCTTATTGAAATTTCTTATCCTCTTCGAGGAGTTCCTGGCTACATTGCTCCACAGCCAAAGGGGTAAAGAGTTCTATAAGATTTTCTTCGGGATCGCGCAGGTACAGGGTACGCATTCCCCAATCGGGCATATCCGTAGGTTCACTGATAAACGTCACGCCTTTTACTTTTAGGGCGGCAAAGGTTTCGTCTACGTTATCTACACAGAAAGAGACCATTGATTTTTCGCGCATCGCTACGGGCTGCTGTTTATCGGCATTACCTACCGATGGTGCCATCCAGTCAGATACAAAAAGGGCGAAGCCTTCTATTCCTTCGGCTACTTTAAAACTGGCATATCCGCTATTTTCATCTCCCCAGGCTGGTTCTAATCCAAGCTGTTCGGTGTAGAATCTAAAGCATTTAGCGAAGTCTTTTACTAATAATCTTACATTACTGAATTTCATTGTTTTCTGATTAATGGTTTGTAATTAGATTCTTATAATCAAGATACAAATATAGTCAATTAGACGAATTACTGATCGTAAACCGCCAGCAACAAGCACACGACAGATCTGTTACATCCGGGAAACAGCTAACCATTTCTGTAACGATTCTTTCATCGATTGCGCTGGCGAAACCGGCATGTTCGATAAAACCGACCGGCGCACAAGGGTGATAAGGCATTCCTTTATCTTTTCGGGCTGATTGTACCCTGCAAACATTCACCCGGTAGATCAGGGATTCGCCCTCCCTGAAAAGATCCACAGAAGGATTTGCCAAAGCTGAAAATCGAATAGCTAACGCTTTCTCTAGCCCGTCGAGCCCCGGCTTTTCGGGAAGGTTCAGAAAGTTCTTAATTCTTAAGGCCTCGGTACGGGTAAACCTCGTCCACGCTTGCTTATCATGCAACATAGCGTCATCCATTCCACATTCCGCTTCCACGGACTGAAACCACACTCCGTCAAGAGCATAAATATTCCTGGCATATATTCTTACCAAATCTTTTAATTCCTCTTTTGTCAATAGGTCAAGCTGATCTGTCATATTCTTCAAATTAAAATAGCTACTACTATATTTTTTTACCGGTCACAGTGATAGAATATATCCCTACATTCCCCGCTTTATAGCTGGATATTGTCGATTCATCCAAATGTTCTTCCAATACCTCGTCAGGAATCAGGACTGTTTTTGTCCGTTTGACTTCGATATTTGCAAATGCCGCCTTTTCAATCTCAGCTAAATAATCTTCCCGTTGAATTGCACTGGCAATACAACCGGCATACATGGAGGCATTGTCTGTAAACTCTTTTGGAAATATGCCGTTCAAAACCACATCCGATACACAAAAATGACCTCCGTGTTTGAGAACACGATGTATTTCTTTAAAAATCTTATTCTTTTCAGGAAGAAGATTCAAGACACAATTACTTACGACCACATCTATTGAATTATCAGCCAGTGGGATGTCTTCTATATCTCCTTCGATAAATTCCACATTCGTATACCCTCGTTTTACCGCATTTTTACGGGCTTTCTCAATCATTTGCGGAGAGAAATCGATCCCGATCACTTTACCGCTTTCACCAGTTTCGGCTCTGGCAATGAAGCAGTCGTTACCAGCTCCCGAACCCAAGTCCAAAACTATATCTCCTTCCTTTATACCGGCATATTGGGTAGGAAGTCCGCACCCTACACCTAAATCGGCATCAGCTTCATATCCCTTCAGCTGGCTGTAATCCTCACTCATAATGGTAAAGACCTTTTTTGAGGGAGCCATGGGTTTTGTACCGCAACAACAACCGGATTTTAATAAATTACTGTTTAGTGCCAGTTGGCTATACTGTTCTTTGACTAATGCTTTTTTCTCTTCGTTCGTTTTCATATATATAATTTTAAACGATCCGTACTTATACGGATATAATGGATATTTCTATTTATTATTACAGTTTTCTTTGTTATCAATAGCGACAAAGAATAAAGAAAATAAGTTTTTCGCCTCTTCCCAACTCTTCTGATTAATGCAATACTTAACCGTAGGAGGAATAATTTCTCCTTGTATCAATTCGGCATCTTTCAGCTCTTTCAAATGCTGTGAAAGGGTACTTTTGGCAATTGGCAGCACTTCCGACATGTCCCCATGATAACAACATTCCTGACTTGCCAGCATTTGTAATATGGCTATACGGATAGGATGTCCCAATGCTTTAGCAAAACGAGCCAATCTTTCTTGTTCAGTTGTAAATTCTTTTCTTGACATAGAATAAAAATATTGTTCGCAAATATACGAACAATATTCAATTCGTAATATTGCGAACGATCATTTATTCTTTTTTAATACATAATCCACTATCCCCCGCAAAACTCCACAATCGTCATCTTCCCAACCAACAGTTGAAACACAAAAAACAACCCCTTGCATCCCCTATATCCAAATAGAACCGGGAATTAAGGCGATAATTATCAGAATGACAATTTTCAATTTTGCGAATAACGGTAATCGCAGGGTGCAACACCTGTTATTTTCTTGAATATAAGACTGAAATACTGCACATTCGGATAACCCAGTTGGCGGGCTATGATGGCAGGTGTGGCATCGGATTTCAGTAACATTCGTTTAGCAACTTCCAATCGTTTGAATTCGAAATACTGTTCCAGCGTCTTGCCTGTTTCAAATTTCAGCAGGTCGTTGAAATAGGATGTAGAAAGATTGAGCCTCTTCGCAAGATAGTCGGGTGCAGGCAGTTTGCCGTTTTGCAATCTGCCGGAACTTATATAGTCATCGAGCAACTGCTCCATTTTTTCCAGAATGGTCTTATTCTTATTCTCACGGGTGATAAACTGACGTTCGTAGTAGCGGGTACAATAGTCCAGTAACAATTCAATGTGCCGGGAAAGGATAGTGCTGCTATGCATATCGATCGAATGATGCAGTTCTTCCTCTATATTCCATAGACAGCAGGTGACTTTCTCCGTTTCACGCTGCGACAGGTGCAATGCTTCCTCCTTACGATAATGGAAGAAAGTGTAATTCTCTATGTGGTTCTTCAGTGTGGTCTGAAACAGCAAGTCCGGATGAAACACCAGCAGGTAGCCTTTGCCGGGCAAGGTTTTCTCCTCACTCATACGGAAAATTTCGCCGGGGGTAAGAAATACCATTGTTGCATTGGAATAATCATAGTATTTCCGTCCGCAACATGAACATTCGTCAGGGCAATTCTCTATCAGCAAGATAGCATAAAACTCAAACTTGACGGTATCCTGTTCCAACGACGGGCTCTCCAGATTGATAAGACTTACCTGTGGATGCAACGTCTTGCAGGCCAGACAACAGTTACAATCATATACGGTCTTAAAATCCAATGTATTTTTCTTTTCCATATCCTACTTACAGATTATTCAGTGTACAGTATTCGTATCTCGATTACAAAAATACGGGATACTTCCGTCACTTTTACAACCCAAATTACGGATTGTATAACCTTGTTTACGGATTACATAAACTTACATATTTCGTCTGCTTCATAAATCTGTAATTGGGGTTATATAAGTCGTAATTCATCTACCAAGGAAACGATTAATTTCGTCGTTTATTTGTCTATATTGATTATTGTGTATATGTTTGCCACTAAATGCATAATACTTATACGTCATGAAAAAGCTCATCTTAGCGGCAATTCTCTGTTTCTGCTTTTCTATCCAGCAACAACATGCTTGTACCTCTATCATTATCTCAGGGAAAGCAACCCCCGACGGACGCCCTTTGATGTGGAAACATCGTGATACCGGTGCCCCTTACAATCATATTACCTATATTGACGAAGGAGGTTATCGTTTCCTTGGACTGGTGAACAGCGATGATCCGGACGGGGCTGTATGGACCGGTAGTAATGAAACAGGTTTCTCCATTATGAATACGGCTTCCTATAATCTAAAAGACGATGACGTAAAAGAAATGGATCATGAAGGACTACTGATGCGCCAGGCACTAAAAGTATGCAAAACCATACAAGACTTTGAGCACCTGCTCGATACCCTTCCCCGCCCTCTACGTGTAGAAGCCAACTTTGGTGTGATCGATGCTTATGGAGGCGCTGCCTATTATGAAACAAATAATAAACACTACTATAAAAAAGATGTCAACGATACCACCCTGGCTCCGGAAGGATATCTGATCTATACGAACTTTTCTTTCGAAGGCCGCACTGATGAAGGACTGGGATACATCCGTTATGATAACGCCCGAAAGATATTCAAACAAATGGAAAAGGAAGGATTTACCCCGGAACGCATCTTCCGGGAAGCCTCCCGTTCATTTTACAATAGTCTGCTTGACATAGACTTGAAAAATCCGGAACAAAGCCCGAACAATCATTCCGGATGGTTTGTAGAACAGGATTTCATTCCACGAGCCGAAAGTACGGCTTCTATCGTGATACAAGGAGTAAAACCGGGTATGCCGGCAGAACACACCATCATGTGGACCGCATTAGGATATCCTCCTGTTTCGGTAGCCCTGCCGCTATGGGTAAAAATGGGAAAAGACCAACCCTCCCTGGTACAATACAATGCAGCCTTAAAGACTGCCCCTCTCTGTTATTATTCCTCCCGCCTGAAAGACAAAGTCTATGCGATCCATCGTGGCAACGGACAAAAATATCTTCACTGGCGACTTCTCTGGAATAATGAAAAGACCGGTTATATACAGCAATTACAGCCGGTGGAAACACAGGTATTCAAGCTATTCGAAACTGCTTCATCCAGCCATGATACACTGGATACGAAGAAAACAAAGGATATCTATAAACAGGCAGAATCAATCATTTCTGTTGTCTATAGGCAACTCGGGGCTTATTAAAGATGTGTTATTTAGTCTTAGATCATTTCCTAAAATCAACCCGATCAGGTTGTTTTATTTAAATCAACTCAATTAGGTTGTTTTTCTAAAATCAACCCGATTAGGTTGTTTTATTCATAAATAACAGTATATTTGTTCCTAAATGAATCCATCAAATCGTTTGTATGAAAATAAAAGGAGTTATAACAGGAGACATCATTCAATCGACCCATATAGATCCGGCAAACAGAAGTCTGTTATTGGATACGATCAACAACATTGTGCATGACACAGAGAAATGGGGAAGCATCCGATTAGATATCTATCGTGGCGATAGTTTTCAAATCATCATCAACAATCCGGTCAAGGCATTACGGACAGTTTTGTTGCTGCGTATCGGCCTGCAGGCAAAGTCACCTACATCTTTCAGGTGGGATGCACGGATGGCTTTAGGTATAGGTACTATAGATTTTGAAAAAGAAGAAAGTGTTATCGAATCCGACGGGGAAGCTTTCCGTTTTTCCGGTTGGGAATTCGATAAATTGGGACGTTCTAAAAACCTGGCTCTTAAAACTCCCTGGGATGAATTCAATGACGAGTTCAAAGTCAGTACAGCTTTTGTCGATGATATAGCATCCAATTGGACAATCACTCAGTCACAGGCTTTGTATTTGTCTCTATTGACAGGTAAAACACAAAAAGAAATTGCAGACGACCTCCAAAAATCTTCTCAGGCCATCAGTAAATTATTAATCGGTGGTAAAGCTAATTTAATTGAACTATACCTTAACCGTTACGAACAACTCATATCAACCAAAAACCTATAATATTATGGAATGGACAGACCTTGATCTTCTATTAAAACTATTATTCTCTCATCTTGTCGTCGATTTCCTGTTACAGACGAACTCCATTGTCAGGAAAAAGAAAGAAGGGAATTGCCTGTATCACGTCATTCATAGCCTGACACAAGCGCTCGTTGCATATCTGATCGTTGGTCTATGGAATTGCTGGTTTATCATACCGGTTATTTTTGTTACTCATTTTGTTATCGACTACTGGAAAATAACATACAAAGAGAGACTCTCTTCTTTCATTTTCGATCAAATATTACACATTATTGTACTTTTTATCCTATGGATAGCCATTACCGGACAATATAGCATGATTGGAGAATCATGTCGGGAATTAATGAAATGCAATAAATGTTGGATCATCCTGATCGGATACCTGCTTGTTCTAAAACCTGCCTCTATCTTTCTGGGACTCTTTACCAGAAGATGGAGTTTAGGAGGAAATGTTTCCGAAAGTCTTCAAAATGCAGGTCAATGGATCGGATATCTGGAAAGAATACTCATTCTTACTTTCATTCTGATCGGTCAGATAGAAGCGATAGGATTTCTTCTGGCTGCAAAATCTATTTTCCGTTTCGGTGAATTGAATAAAAGTAAAGAAATTAAGACCACTGAATATGTGTTGATTGGAACTTTGGCAAGTTTCACGATTGCTATTCTCATTGGATTAATTATGGTCAAACTGATGGTCTTTCAACAAAGTGTTATTTAGTCTTACCATAACCTGTAGATTCTGAAACTTATCCTTTATTTTTGTCGGAAAGAAGAAAATGAAAGATGAAAACGAAACTACGTTTTAAGATTATTGCTGCACTGATCTGTTTGTCACTGGCTGCATTATTGTTTTCACAGGGATACTGGTTGAAGGGACTCTACGATTCAACCTGGGAACAAGTAAACGGAAATATACAGGATGCCATGCGTATGGCTGACTACAAGGAGCTATTCATCCGTATGGATTCACTGAGCGAGAATAAAGGATCCGGAACAATCACCTCCGAGATTAAACTTTCGAAGGATAGCACAGAAGAAATTTCACGAAACGGATTAATGGATACATTTTCCATAAAAGCAGATAAGAACCCCTTCAAATATAACGAAGCAGCCGAATCGCTCAACGAATACCTTGACCTGCTGACCTCACTGGAAGGTCAGATACAAGAGGCCTTGCACGTAAAACTCGATTCATTGATACCTATCGACTATATCCTGTACGATACTTTGCTCGTCATGGAACTCAAACAGTACGATATTTCCGTCCCCTATAAACTGGAAGTAATTCAGATGAAGGACAGCGTGCCCGAAACCATTATGACATTCCGGTCAGTCGAGACGTTCGACAATAAAGGAGTACAATTCAGCTATCCGATCAAAAGCGTAGAACCGGAACTATATTACCAACTAACATTAAAAGCCCCCTCCCAACTGGTATTCAAACAAATGGCAGGCATCCTCACTTCATCTCTTCTGCTGGTCATCCTGATTCTGATCGCTTTCATCTACCTACTTTATACGATCCTCAGACAGAAGACGATCGAAGAGTTGAAAACGGATTTTACCAACAATATGACACATGAACTAAAAACCCCGATATCCGTCGCCTATGCTGCCAACGACGTTTTGCTCAACTACGACACCCATGTCAGCGAGAAACAGAAGAAATACCTGGGTATCGTCCGGGAACAACTCACACAGTTGACCGGCCTGGTCGAACAGATACTCACCCTCTCTGTGGAGAACCGCAATACCTTCCGGCTGAAACAGGAATCGATCCGCGTAGCTGACATGATCGCCCCACTCATTGAACAACACAAGCTGAAAGCTGGAAAACAGGTCGATATCACAACAAATATACCAGAGAACATTGCAGTATTTGCCGACCGTACGCATTTCTATAATATATTGGGTAACCTGATCGACAATGCGGTAAAATATTCCGGCGATAAACCTGCAGAAATATCTGTCAGTGCGGAGATGCAGCCGAACGAGATCCGTGTATCCGTTACGGACAACGGTATCGGCATCAGCGATACGAATCTGCAACACATATTCGATAAGTTTTACCGGGTTCCCAGCGGCAACCTGCACAATGTAAAAGGTTTCGGACTAGGGCTATATTACGTAAAAGATATGATGTCGAAACATGGGGGATCAGTGACCGTCAAGAGTCAACCGGGAAAAGGCACGACATTCACCCTCCATTTCAAAAACTAAAAAAGAAAAAACTATGGCAAAGATAAAAGTATTATTAGTAGAAGACGAACCGACACTGGCAATGATCATCAAGGATACGCTGGATGGTGAAGAGTTCGATATCGTATTGGCTGCCGACGGCGAAGAAGGACTGGCGCTTTACAAAGAAATCAAACCGGATATTATCGTGACCGACATCATGATGCCTAAAATAGACGGCTTCACCCTGATACGGCATATCCGTAAAACAGACAGCCAGATACCTGTCCTCTTCCTCTCCGCTCGTTCTGCCGCGAACGATGTTGTCGAAGGTTTCGAGCTGGGCGGCAACGACTACCTGAAAAAGCCTTTCGGCATGGCGGAGTTGATTGTCCGTATCAAAGCCCTGCTGAATAAAATTACAGTACGCAAGGAAGAAAAAACAACCTTCAACCTCGGTCAATATACATTCGATGCAGTTACGCAAACATTATTATATTGCGGGGAGAAACAACTCCTGAGCAACCGCGAATCGGAAATACTCAAACGGCTTTGCGAAAACAAAGACCATGTATTGCCAATGAAAGACGTACTGCTCGACCTGTGGGGAGACGACTCTTTCTTCAATGCCCGTAGCTTGCACGTCTTCATTACCAAACTGCGACATAAACTATCGAAAGACGACTCGATAAAGATCCTGAATGTCCGGGGAATAGGCTATAAACTGATCATCGACTAAATCACCTTATAAACGATCCGTATGCAGACTAAACTATTTCTATCCGTACTATTTGCCTGTTTCAGCCTTTTTCTGACGGCTAATAACGACCGGTATGTCATAGAAGCACACATCGGCGGAGTAAAAGATGGCACGGTGTTCTTCCTCAAACAGTTCGACAACCAGCGCATCATCAACTCCATGCGGATCGAAAAAGGAAAATTCCAGATGAAAGGGACACTGTCCGACGTACCCCAACACTTATGGCTATGCACAACGATAGACGACGAGTTCCATTACTGCGACCTTCTCATCGACAAAGACACATTATACGTGGAAGGTCATCTCTCCGACTTTCCTAACGGACTGCATTTCAAAGGAGCTGACACACACATGGGATATGCCGTTTACCTGGAAGAGACGCACGACCTTAACCAAAGGATAGACAGCCTGAATGCCGTCTCGATGGCCCAACACGAACTAGGTGCCATCGGTAAAAAACGTTCCGACGGCAAAGAGAAAAAGAAGCCCGCCTTCCTCCAATCCCTGAGCAATCTGAATGCTCAACCGGTACGGGGAAGCCAGGAACTGGATGTAGATATCGAACTGCATGCCGTCCAGCAGAAAAGAGATTCTATCCGAATTGCTTTCATCGGAGAGAATATGGATAAATATGCGGGCCAGTTCCTCCTGACACGTATCATGAAAAAACTGTCGCCCGATTCACTCAGACAGTTCTACCGTCTGATTCCGGTGGAGATGAAGAAAACAAAATTCGCCCGCCTGATCAGTAGCCAGATCAACCCTTATGCCGATAATTGCATCCGGCAGGCAGACAACCTGCTCTCTCTTAGCGGTACCCCGATTAACATGTACAAATATACCGAAGAGGCTTACAGACTCTATGAACAGGGCGTACGGCTGGACCCGGAACGTACCGACGGATACATTGCACTGGCAACCATGTACGAACGGTTGCTTCCTTTGAAAGGAAACGAAGCGTACGATATCTCTATCTCCTACCTCAATAAATTCATTGAAAGCGATGTCAGGGAAGAAGACCGGAATGAAGCCCGGAAACGGATGAAAGAGATTGAATTCCGAAAATGGTTATCAACCAACATCAATCCGGAAATGATCGAAGTGAAAGGAAGTACTTTTAAGATGGGCTCGACCTATAAAGAAGACAACAATCCACCTCATGAAGTGAAAGTGAACAGTTTCTCCATCAGCAAATATGAAATTACCAACTTCCAGTTCGCCCAGTTCCTGAAAACATACGAAAGTAATGTAATCAAAGAAGGTCCCGACGCCGGACAGCCTTTATATTATGAATGTAACTGGGGAATCCAAAACGGAAAACCGGTCCCCGGCTACGAAGCCAACCCAGCCATTTACATCACCTGGTACGGAGCTAATGCTTATTGCCAATGGGCAGGCGGACGTTTACCCACAGAGGAAGAATGGGAATATGCTGCTCGCGGCGGCATGTATGGCAAACGGGACCATTTATATAGCGGCGGCATGGAACTCGACAGCCTCGGATGGTATGCCGGAAACTCGGAAGGCAAACCGCACCCTGTCGGTATGAAGAAACCGAACGAACTGGGAATCCATGATATGAGCGGGAATGTATGGGAATGGTGTTCCGATACATTTGAAAAAGACGGCAAACTATATGCTGTCGTACGCGGCGGCACCTGGTTTAACGAACGGGCAACCTGCCGGCCTACCTGTCATTACTATATCTACCCGGGAAGTAAACACTTCAACAACGGATTCAGGTTGGTAAAAGATATCCCCCTAAATCCGTAAACCGGTCGAATGTACTCCGGCAATCAGCTAAGTTTTCGTAATGCCTGTGCCAACTGGTCCGGGCAGGACGTACCCCGTTCGCGGCAGTCGATACCTTCCAGGCGCTGTATAGCTTCAGGCACTGCCATACCGATCAACAGTTTGCTCAGCCCCTGCGTATTACCCTGGCAACCGCCCACGATCTGTACACCGGTAATAATGTTATCTTCAGCATCCACAATCATCATTTTTGAACATACTCCCCCAACCGGAGTATAAGCGACACGTTGTTTATTCATCTCCTTTTTACTCTTATTTTATATTACGGGCGACAAAGGTATAAATAAAATTAACTACTTTTGCGAATTATAAAAACGAACAGCATGACTTACGAAGAAACGCTTCACTATCTATATACAAGCATTCCGGTTTTTCAGCACAGCGGCGCATCCGCTTATAAGCCGGGATTAGATACCAGTATCGCACTGGATAATTATCTGGGTAATCCGCACAAAGCCTACAAAACGATCCATGTAGCGGGTACAAACGGGAAAGGTTCGGTCAGCCATTTGTTGGCAGCCATCCTCCGGCAGGCAGGATATAAAGTCGGACTTTTCACTTCGCCCCACCTGATCGATTTCCGCGAACGTATCCGTGTCAACGGCAAAATGATTCCCCAGGAATATGTTGTAGATTTTGTAGAACGCCACCGTACCACATTCGAACCTCTCCACCCCTCTTTTTTTGAGCTGACTTCTACCATGGCATTCGATTATTTCCGTGCCGAAAAGGTCGATTTCGCTGTAATAGAAGTCGGTATGGGCGGTCGTCTGGACAGTACAAACATCATCACACCGATCCTGAGCATCATTACGAATATCAGCCTCGACCATACCCAGTTCCTGGGTGACACGGTCGAAAAGATAGCCTTTGAGAAAGCCGGTATCATCAAACCGGAAGTACCTGCCCTGGTCGGAGAAGTATATAGCCATAGCGTAGCCAAAGTATTCAGCGAGACCGCCGTAAAAAACAACACCCTGGTTTACTTCGCTTCAGAAGAGGACCTGCTCGAAGAATCTTATCTAATGGATACCGGCGAATGGTATCTCAACTCCGTAGAATACGGACAGTTATTCGGAGAACTGGGCGGCGTAGTCCAGGTCAGAAATGCAAAAACCGTACTGGCAGCCCTCAATCTGCTTGAGAGTACAGGAGTGAACATTTCGCAGGAAGCCGTGCGGGAAGGATTTGAACATGTAGTAGAACTGACCGGATTAATGGGACGTTGGCAGACCTTACAGGAAAAACCGAAGGTGATATGCGATACAGGCCATAACATAGGTGGCTGGGAATACCTGAATATACAACTGAATGAAGTAATAAAACATTCACGGCAAACTCACATGATCGTCGGAATGGTAAACGACAAGGATATTAACGGCGTACTAGAACTGATGCCCAAAGATGCCTTCTATTATTTCACTCAGGCATCCGTCGAACGGGCGATGCCTGCCACCGATTTCGCAGCGATGGCGGTCGGGCACGGACTGAGCGGAGTGGTCTGCGACAGCGTAGCCGATGCCATTGCACGTGCCCTGGAACAGGCTCATGAAGAAGATACGATCTTTATCGGAGGAAGTACCTTTATCGTAGCCGATGCACTCCCCCTTTTCATGAAACAAGACAAATAATATAACTTAATTAAAACAAATATCATGATTGAACAAATTCACCAGAAACTGAGCGACTCAAAAGTAGCTCGATGGAGCGTACTCGCGCTCGTCGCATTTACCATGCTTTGCGGATATTTCCTCACCGACGTGATGGCCCCGCTTAAACCGATGCTGGAAGAACAACTTTCCTGGAACAGTACCGAATATGGCTTCTTCACGAGTGCCTACGGTTGGTTCAATGTCTTCCTTTTCATGTTGATCATCGGGGGTATCGTACTGGATAAGATGGGTGTCCGTTTTACCGGAGTCGGTGCCTGTATTTTAATGATTATCGGTTGTTCACTTAAATATTATGCAATATCCGATTTCTTTACCATGGAAGGTGAACTGTTCGGATGGAAAGCCCAGGTAATGGTAGCCGCCCTCGGATACGCGATCTTCGGTGTAGGTGTGGAAACTGCCGGTATCACTGTTTCCAAGATCATCGTAAGATGGTTCAAGGGAAAAGAAATGGCATTGGCAATGGGTCTCGAAATGGCTACAGCCCGTCTGGGTACCGCATTGGCATTGTCGATCACTGTTCCGGCATCGAAGTTCTTCGGTAGCATCTCCGCTCCTATCCTGCTTTGCCTCTGTATGCTGTGCATCGGCTTGATCGCTTTCCTTGTTTTCTGTGTAATGGACCGCAAGCTGGATGCTTCCATGAGTGCTGTCGAACAGGCAGAAGAGGAAGAACCGTTCCGCTTGAAAGATATCGGCCTGATCATCACCAGCAAAGGTTTCTGGTTGATCGCCCTGTTATGCGTACTGTTCTATTCTGCCGTATTCCCATTCCTGAAATATGCAACCGACTTGATGGTCAACAAATATAATGTAAGCCCCGACCTCGCCGGCAACATTCCCGCCATCCTGCCTTTCGGTACGATCCTGTTGACACCGTTCTTCGGAAACCTGTACGACCGTAAAGGTAAAGGCGCAACTATCATGATTTGCGGTGCATTGATGCTGATCGGTGTACACCTGCTGTTCACCTTGCCGATCCTGAACGAATGGTGGTTTGCCACGATCGTAATGATTGTACTGGGAATCGCTTTCTCACTGGTTCCGTCGGCTATGTGGCCATCCGTTCCGAAAATCATTCCGGAAAAACAGCTGGGTACTGCTTATGCCCTGATCTTCTGGGTACAGAATATCGGATTGAGCATGGTTCCACTTCTGATCGGATGGGTACTGGATACGTATTGCAAGATCGATAACGGTACGGGAAAACCGGCATACGATTATACGCTGCCGATGGCAATCTTTACCAGTTTCGGTGTATTGGCTTTGATTATCGCCCTCCTCTTGAAACGTGAAGACAAGATCAAACACTACGGTCTGGAGCAACCCAATATCCAGAGCGATGCCGATAAAGCACGTATCCTCGCAGAAGAAACGATTGCAGAGCCTTAATGAATTAAGGTAAACATAAAAAAGTCCCGGTATTTTACTCGAAGAAAATACCGGGACTTTTTGTATATGATACCCCGATGGGAAAGAGCTTTCGAACAGATTTTGCCCGATTTCCGAATGGTTATGCCATAAACTGTTTTATCTTTGCGTATCGAACACAAAGAATAAAATCTATATGACAACATCATTCAATACACTGATATCACAGATATTGAACATTCCTGCCGGACAAGTCGAAAAGACAATCGGCCTGCTTAATGAAGGGGCTACGATCCCTTTTATCAGCCGTTACAGGAAAGAAGTTACCGGGGGACTGGACGAAGTCCAGATCGGAAACATCAAAGATCAGCTGGATAAGCTCACGGAACTCCAAAAGAGGAAAGACACCATATTAAGTTCCATAGAGGAACAGGGAAAGCTAACTCCCGAACTCAAAAAACGTATCACAGAATCCTGGGACAGCACGGAGATTGAAGACCTTTACCTGCCTTATAAACCCAAGCGGGTGACTAAAGCAGAGATTGCCCGCAAGAAAGGACTGGAGCCGCTTGCCAAGATCATCATGATTCAAAATGAGCCGAATCTGTTGGATAGAGTAAAAAACTTTATCAAAGGAGAAGTAAAAAATGCCGCAGAAGCCTTGCAAGGGGCACGCGATATTATTGCCGAATGGGTGAACGAAAATGAAGGGGCACGTAACGCCGTTCGTAACTCTTTCTCCCACACAGGAATCATTTCTTCCAAAGTCATCAAAGGGAAAGAAGAAGAAGGTGCCAAGTACCGGGACTATTTCGATTTCAGCGAACCACTGAACCGATGCAGTTCCCACCGCCTGCTGGCTTTGCGGCGCGGGGAAGCGGAAGGCATCCTCCGTGTCAGCATATCTCCGGATGTGGATACGACGCTCGACCGGCTGAAAAGACGTTTTGTAAAAGGAAACAATGAAGTCTCGGACCAGGTCGCCAACGCGGTGGACGATTCCTTTAAACGGCTTCTGAAACCTTCCATCGAAACGGAATTTGCCAATTTGAGTAAAGCGAAAGCCGATGAAGAAGCGATCCGTGTCTTTGCCGAGAACCTGCAACAACTGTTATTGGCTCCGCCATTAGGGCAAAAACGAGTGTTGGGAGTCGATCCGGGTTATCGTACCGGATGCAAATTAGTCTGCCTGGATGCCCAGGGAAATCTGCTGCATAACGAAGCGATCTATCCTCACCCACCTCAGAACGAGAAGAATAAAGCTGCCGCCAAAGTATCCCAGCTGGTATCGACATATGCCATCGAAGCCATTGCCATCGGCAACGGGACGGCAAGCCGCGAAACGGAGCAATTCATTACCAACATCCGTTACGACCGGAAAGTTCAGGTATTCGTTGTCAGCGAGAATGGTGCATCCATCTATTCGGCATCGAAAGTAGCGCGGGACGAATTTCCTGAATATGATGTGACGGTACGCGGTGCCGTCAGCATCGGTCGCCGGTTGATGGACCCGCTGGCGGAACTCGTGAAAATTGATCCCAAGAGTATCGGCGTCGGTCAGTATCAGCATGATGTAGATCAGTCCGCGCTGAAGAAAAGCCTGGATCAGACAGTAGAAAGCTGTGTGAACAGGGTGGGTGTCAACGTAAATACGGCAAGCAAGCATTTGCTTACCTATATCTCCGGTCTGGGACCGACATTGGCACAAAACATTGTCGACTACCGGGCAGCGCACGGTCCTTTCCAATCCCGGCGTGAACTGCTGAAAGTTCCCCGCATGGGCGAAAAGGCTTTCGAGCAGAGTGCCGGATTCCTCCGTATTCAGGGAGGGAAAACACCGCTCGACAATTCTGCCGTCCATCCGGAAAGTTATCCGATCGTGGAGAAAATGGCAAAGGACTTGAAATGCACTGTAGAAGAGCTGATCACGAATAAAGAATTAAAGAAAAAGCTGGACCTGAAAAAGTATATCACCGACAAAGTCGGTATGCCGACCCTGCTCGATATTATGGAAGAGCTGGATAAACCGGGCCGTGACCCACGCCAGGCTATTCAAGTGTTCTCTTTCGATCCGACGGTTAAAACGATCGAAGATTTGAAAGAAGGACAGGTTTTACCGGGAATCGTGACTAACATAACGAACTTTGGATGCTTCGTCGATGTTGGTATAAAAGAAAACGGACTGGTTCATATCTCAGAACTGGCAGACCGTTTCATCAGTGATCCGACACAGGTCGTATCCATCCACCAGCATGTAAAAGTGAAGGTATTGAGTGTGGATCTGGTCCGTAAACGGGTTCAGTTATCTATGAAAGGATTGTAATATGAAGATTAACAAAACGAATGTAGCCCGGCTGTTGGACAAAGCGAAGATTGCTTATCAGCTGGTTCCTTATGAAGTAGACGAAAATGATTTAAGTGCCATCCATGTGGCAGAGCAGTTAGGAGAAAATATCGAACAGGTCTTCAAGACACTGATCCTTCACGGGGATAAAAGCGGATATTTTGTCTGCGTAATTCCCGGAGCCGATGAAGTGGATCTCAAAAAGGCAGCTAAAGTATCCGGAAATAAAAAGTGTGAAATGATCCCTGTGAAAGAGTTACTGCCTCTGACCGGTTATATCCGCGGCGGATGTTCGCCCATAGGCATGAAGAAACATTTCCCTACCTATATTCATCAGACGGCAGAACAATATGAAAAGATATATATCAGTGCCGGCCAACGGGGATTACAGGTACAGATTGCCCCGACAGACCTGATTCGCGAAGTAAGAGCGGAGAGTGCGGATCTGATAGCCGAAAAAGAAGAGTGATAAAAAAAGAAGGTGTGTCGAAAGTCAGCGCACCTTCTTCATAAAAGGGTCAGCGGAAACGTATCCTAAGGGATAGTTTCAAACAGAGGATCAGCCCGTGCCGGAGAAGACGGCACAGGACTCGGATAAGATTCGATAACATCGGGTGTTTCATCATCCGGTACAGGTTTAAAGTGAAACAAAAAGTTAAGCAAAGCCAGGATAAATTCGATGATTCGTTTGAATTTGGACATAAGAAAATGTTTATTAGAATGAATAATTTAACCTATCACTGAATAATCGCCATCACCGCCCGGATCGTCCGTTCGATACTGACGAGGCTAGTTCGGTAGACCTCGCGGTCGTCGCCATTGAGTTCGCTGATGTAGGGGCTGTAGGCAATCTCTTTAGCATAGGCAGCGATGTCGTCGCTCACCGACCAGGCGGAACGGTAGTTGTTACGGATCAGCCGGGCGAAATCGAGGAAAGAGTTCCCGCACGTATCGTAGCGGCGGAAATCCATCGCGTAATCGGCGGCCTTTATGGTCGTTTTCCCGCCATGCCAATACTCGTTGGCAGCTCCATAAGCTGTCAGACCGAAGAAGTTATTATATTTTTCCGACAGGTTACTGGTTCCCCATCCGCTCTCGAACGCCGCCTGCGAAAGGATAGCTACCGGATTCATGTTGAAAGCTGCTCCTGCCGACACGGCTGCCGGCAGGAGTTTTTTTACGAAATTGATTTGTTGTGCAACCATAGCTTTACGATTTACTGTTACTCACTTACAAATACTTTTACTCAATCACAGGGCGGTCGTCTTCACCGTCGCTGCCTCCGGAAGAAGAGCCGGTTTCCGCATCGATGCGTTCGAAGCTCACTTTGTCGAGAATCTCCTTCAATTCGACGCCCGGACGGAATACGATACGGGGCTTACGAATCAGAGCGGCTTTAAATTCCTTGGCAGTAGCCGTCCCCGTACTGCCGACGTTGATCTGAAAATTCCCGATTTCCCCCATCTGCACGATCTCGCCGCGCAACAGGGCATCTTTCATGAAAAACATCAAGCCGTCCAGCACCACTTTCACATCACCGGGCGAAGCCGTCGAATAGGCGGCGATCGACTGACACATCTGCTTGAAAGGCAGCGTACCGTTGTTGTTGACGGATGCATAATACTTTTGTGCTCCCGCAGGAGCATCTTTCGACAGGTCCTTACGTAAGACCAGTTTGTACCTTACTGACATAATTTTAAATTTAAGGGTTAGTGTTTTAATCAGTTGACAACTGACAGATGTAATCATATATATGTATAGAGGGCCTCGTATTTGATTACATTACAAAGATACGACACGGCAAGGCGCCGGGACGGTCATAGTCAGCCACAGGAGTGTGTAATGGGATATTTAATGGTAAAACAGGATAGAGTAATCCGATACCATATTAGTAACAGAGACAAAGCTATTATAAAGAAAACAAGGCAACCTCAAATGAAGCTGCCTTGTCTCTTTACATATTTATTGTGAATATCATAATGTCTGTATTTCCATCTCACTGAGGCCGGTCACCTCTGCGATTGTCTGAAAAGGAAGTCCTTTCTCTTTCATCGCCTTTGCCATCGAATAAACGCCTTCTTTACGCCCTTGAGCCACTCCTATTTCGAGACCTTCCTTTCGTCCTTCTTTCCGTCCTTCCTTTCTACCTTCTTTCCATCCTTTTTCCAAGCCCCTCTCTTCGGCATAGTCTATCGTATTTTTATAATCACGATAACGCTTCAAGGCTTCGTCATACAGGACACGCTCATCCTTGTTCAGATTAGCCACATCCGCCACTTCGAGCAGTTTGTCGAATACGGCCTTTTGTGCCTTGAAAGGCATTCTGTCTAATGTATCCATATGCTTCCAGCAGTTGATTTAAGAAATCGATTAATAACTCTTTGTGTACCTCCTGTCCGAAAATCCGGTGAAAACCGAAATCGGTGAAGGGATTGATAAACTTCCCCATAGCATATAAATTTTGGTCGCCGCCCAATAACAGGCGGTGTGACAAAGATATAGAATATTTCCTTCGGACAAAAAAGAAAACGGGTTATTTGTCCCGAGCAAGCAAAAAAAATCTTCACAAAACCATGATTTTCAATCTGTAAACTCTTGTTTTTCTCAGATTTTATCCTTACCTTACGTAAAGCAATCAATAATATAACGATCATGGAAGAAAAGCGAAATTACTGCCGTGTCTGGGCATTTTACGAACTCGCCCTGTGTTATTTCCCAGAATCGACACCTAAGAATGCCAGTGAGAAGCTGACACGATGGATCAGGCTTTCGGGAAACCTCAAAGAGAAGCTGACCGCCCTGGACTGGAAACCGGGGCAGAAACTACTTACCCCCAAACAGGCTATGTGTATCGTCAATCATCTGGGTGAACCTTAGCGAACCCAACAGTTTACAACTTTAGTGTATTACTTATGAAACAAAACAAAGAACAACAATTCTCCTGGTACGGCAGTCTTTACAAGACCAGGGAAGAAAAGAGAGTGACACTCAGCTGGCTCGATGCATTTATTAAAGGCAACTCTCTTCAGTTTATTACTAAAGAGATCCGGCGGCTAAGTGCCGAAGGTCGTCACCAGGAAGCCAAACGAACGAAACTGCAACTGCCCGCCATTGCCGTATCGGCACTCTTTCCCAACGAAAGACTGACGGAACAGGCTGGTGAGCATACCGGCTACGTGCTGGTGGACGTTGACGGCATGAAGACACCGGTTGCCGAATACATGGAGCAAAGCAAAGGCTTCCCCTGGCTGGCACTGGCTTATGTCAGTGCACGGGGAGCAGGCGTACATCTGATCTTCCGGGTGGAAACGGATACCGTGCATCATGCGGAGACCTGCCTGGCATTGTATGATATTGTTGAAACGACGCTGGGAGAAGCGGTAGACAGGGGATGCACCGACATCACGCGGACGAGCTTGATTTGCCACGATGCGGGGTGCTACTACAATCCGGAGGCAACGATATTCAAGATCAATGCCGTTGACACACCCTCTGCCCTCTCTCCTGAGGGGAAAAGTTACTCCACACGCCAGGAAGGTAACTCCGGACAGTGTAGGGAAAAGACGGAGACAAAGACAAATACGGAGCCGTTGACAGAGACGGAGCGACTGGACCTCTATCTGGACCAGGCGGACCGCGGAAACTGTTGGGTGAAAGGACAGCGCCATGCGCAGCTGGTCAGCCTGGCTTTTTGTCTGAACCGTGCAGGCTTCGGACAGCAGGCAGTCGAAAACGAATGCGTACGCCGTTATGCCGAACCCGATTTCGATGCGAAGGAAATCTGCAAAACAATCGCATCGGCATACGGCAAGGCACAGGCGGAGCATGGGGCAAACAGACGCGAAAACAAGGTGACCGGCGGCAAAAAGCTCGCCACTCTCGCCACTTTCGCCACTAAAGATACTGAAAAATACCCTCCTGTCGAAGAAGAAGAGGATATCGTTGTCAATCAAAACGTTACACCCACTCTACCCTATGTCGACAAGGACCTTTTCAATGCCGCTCCGGCCCTTTTGAGGGACATGATTCGTCCCGGTCTCGAAGGACGCCAGCGCGACATGGCGACGGTCTCCGCACTGACCATGCTATCCACTGTCATGCCTCACGTAAGAGGCAGCTATCATGACGGCACAATTGCACCCACGCTCTACCTCTACATCGTCGCACGTGCCGGCTCCGGCAAGGGAGTAATCAACGGGATGTACCAGCTACTCCGTCCCTGGCATTACTACGTACGCTCGAAATCGGCTTCGTATGTCAAGAAAAACAGGGAAGAGATAGAAGCGTACGAAGATGCCGTGGCACGAAGCAAGAAAAACGGAAAGCCGGTCATGATCACCCGACCGGAGGAAATTCTTCAGATGGAACTGAAAATTGCCGGCACCATCACCCAGGCGAAGCTCGTACAGCAGCTGAAAGCCAACGAACATTATCCCGCACTGATGCAGGAGTCGGAAATAGGTGTCCTGATCGAAGCCATCAACAACGATCATGGCAAATACACCTACCTGCTCAACCAAATTGCCCATCAGGAAATGATCGACCGTTCATCCATATCGGGCGGGACAGTGAGCTGCGACCGTCCGCTTATGGGACTGCTCACCAGCGGTACTTTCGGACAGTTTGCCCGTTTCATCCCGTCCGCCGACGACGGGCTCTTCAGCCGTTTCCTGGCTTACACCTTCAACGAGGCTCCCAAATGGAAACTGCTCACCAGCGAAGATGACAGCCTGAATGCAGACCGTTATTATGCAGAGGTTGGTGCCGCCATACTCGAAGCCGGTATCTTCCTCGACAATAACCCCACCTTCGTCCATTACACCGAAAAACAGCGAAACCGCATGAACCACCGTTTCTCCCGCATGTCGGAACAGGCACAGTTGTTCGGCGACGAAGACCGGCTGAGTGTTGTGCACCGTCTGGGACGTTCTCATTTCTGTATCTGCATGATCCTCGCCGCCCTGCGCAAAGTGGAGCGACAGAGCACCCTCGACGATCAGATCGTTTCAGATGTCGATTTCGACATTGCCATGATGTTTGTGCTCATGTTCCAGCAACATATACTCACATTGAGTACCATGTTAAAGCATGATTCAGATTTCACGCCCCTCTCCGATCCCAATATTTACGAACGTTTTTTCAATGACCTGCCCTCTTCTTTCAAAACCTCTCAGGCGAAGACCATCGGCGTGTCCCTGGGAATCCCCGAAAGGACCATCGACAGGCATTTGAAAAGATGGATAGTAGAAGGCCTAATCATCAGACTATCAGTCGGTAAATATCAAAAAAAGATTGATAAATATGAGGGGTGAAAATGAAATAACTTTAGTGGCGAAAGTGGCGAGAGTGGCGAGCTTTTGAAATACAAAACGTGAAAAAAATGTCAGAAACCGGAAGTATTCAATACAAAAAGGCTAAGTATTTCGGACAAAAAACGTAAGTATTTTCAAAATAAACCGCTAGTTTTTTACTAAAAGACATTTCGGAGAATGACTAAATTAATCGTTCCTTTAAATTAGTCACAAAGTTACGGGTTATATTTTTATATTCAAACTTATCACGAATAAACTTTGATAATCTTACTTTCTCTTGTTTTTCAATAATTTTCAAATCTTATTCGTTCAATTTTTTCCGGAAACTTTTATTTTTTTAGACACCTCGGAAAATGACTAGAAAAAAGGAACGTTTTTTCTAGTCATTCTTATGAACAAGCAACAATTAATCAACGAACTGACCCTTCAGACAGGGTTCACTCGCACTACAGTCCAAAAGGTTTTCGAATCTTTAACCGGTATCATCACCAACGAACTGAAGCAAGGTGGAGAAATCCGCCTGCAGGGTTTTGCTATCCTTTCAAGATGGTATCAGACCGAACGCCCGGCACGCAACCCCAAGACGGGTGCCCCTCATACCATCCCCGCACGTTTCTCCGTAAAGCTGAAACCGGGAAAACTACTTCTTGAAGAACTTAATAATACTCAAACTAAAAATAAATGATGATGAAAAAGAATTTACATCTTATCTCGTATCGTCTGTTAATAACAATAGCGTTTCTATGTTTCTTCTCCAAAGGGATGCGGGCAGATGATACCACACCGGACACATGGGAAAACCTGGCAAGCGAACCTGCGAACTGGAGTACTTCCCCTTACTCCACCGAAATATCTATATCTTCCGCAGCCGAATTAGCCTGGGTGGCGAAAATGGTAAACAACAATGAAGATACTGGAGATTCCGGCAAAAAAGGGTTTGAAGGAGTAAAGATAACGCTTACTAAAGAATTGGATCTGACAGGACACAATTGGATACCGATCGGTAAAACAAAAAACTATCCATTTAAAGGAACTTTTGATGGGAAAAACTCCCTCATTCAAAACATGAATATATCGACCGAGTTTGCAGCCGGATTATTCGGACATGCCAAGAATGCCAAAATAGAAAACGTTAATCTGGAACAATGTAGTATTGAAAAGAAACACAATACAAATGATGCCGGCAGCTCCGATATTTATGCAGGATGTGTAGTCGGATACAGCCAACTCTCAGAAATCAACAATTGTTCTGCCAAAGGATCTTTGACTTATCTGAAGGCACAAGGAGGCTACATGGGAGGTATCACCGGATACAATTTCGGAGGTAGCATTGATGGTTGCGTTTTTGAAGGTTCATTAAAATCCACAGCAGGCGACTTTCCCAATACATCTTCGACTTTTATCGGAGGTATTGCGGGAAACAACAAAAGCAACCAAACAGACATTGGTACCATAAAAAACAGCCAAACACATAATACGACCATTGTATCAGAGTATGGACATGCCGGAGGAATAACAACGATAAACGAAGGTTATATCAAAGATTGTTCCTCTGAAGGCACAATTACGATTACAACAGCTGCAACCAATTACGGGATCGGAGGAATAGCCAGTTGCACATCTTCAGGCACAACTACCGAGTATTCAATTGAAGGATGCACCTCCTCTTGCAATATTGAAGTGAAATATAAAATAAGTAGTTCGAACAAGTCTACAGATATTAATACCTATTCCAAAGTTGGAGGTATTGTCGGATGGCATGATCTCAAGATCAAACCCATCTTTAAATGCACAAGTTCCGGAACTATTTCAATGGAGTTAATAACCGATACCCCTCAGACTGACCTGAACGGAAATAGCTGTTATGCCGGAGGAATAGCCGGATATAGTCAAAGTAATATTATTGATTGTGAATCATCCGCCGATATACAGGCTACAGCCAGTTTTACCAAAACGAGTGTTTATGCCGGAGGAATCGCCGGATATATATCTAAACCCGTAACGAATTGCATTGCTTCAGGTAGTTTGACTACCAACGGATACTATAATTATAGCGGAGGTATAACAGGATACAGCTTTGCAACTATCACTAATTGTCAAGGTAGTGCCTCCATCACAGCGACTGGAACAAATTGTTATGTGGGAGGTATTGCCGGTAGAAATTATGAAAATGTAAAGAATTGCTTTTCTACAGCCCATATTACTTCAGAAGGAGGTAGTAATTATACAGGAGGCATTGCCGGGTATAATAACATATCTAGCCCTTATACAGGAAATATTCAAGACTGCTATACAACAGGGAATATTACATCAGCCAATGATGGCCAAAAACAGATTGGCGGTATCGCTGGATATAATAAGAGTTCAATCCTGAATTGTTATGCAACAGGAAAAATAGAAGCGACAAATTCGAGTACTCAGAGTTACGTTGGTGGCATTGCCGGAACAAACTATGCCTCTATAGAAAAATGTGTTGCACTAAATACAGCCGGAATCTCAAACAGTACCGCTAATATTGGTCGCATAAATGGGTATATTAAGACAGGAACAGCTACTACCTCTAATAATTATGCCCATTCAGAGATTCCCGGAGAATGGGACACTAGTAATACAAACCTGAATGGCAGCGACTGGGACGAAACAAACTATCCTTTCGCATCATCAGATGCCTGGAGTTTCACAGACAACCAACTGCCTAAACTGAAAAAGATCAACGCAGACGGAATATCTTACAGCGATATGGTTGCCAACCAACCGGACATTCCTCTCATAAATCTACAATACTTCACCATTACAATCAACTCTTTGGTGAATGGGACACTAACAGTTAGCACTGCAGATGGCACCTCCTATTCATCCGGAAAAAAGGTACAAGGCGGAACCGAACTCACCATCACAGCCACTCCCGAGGATATTTACCAGCTGGACAGGATAACGGTAAATGATCAACCTTTCACTTCCGGCACTACATTGATCGTATCGGAAGACATCACAATCTCCGCTACCTTCATAAAACTTCATACCGTCACTATCGACAATCCGGAGCACGGAACGATCACTGTTGTCGATCAAGCGTCAAAGACAATAAACACCAATGATCAAGTGCCGGAAGGAAGCGTACTTACCATTACTGCCACCCCAGAGGATACCTACCAGCTGGACGAACTAACGGTCAATAGCACTTCTTTCGCCTCCGGAACGACATGGACTGTATCGGAAGATATCACAATCTCCGCAACCTTCAGTAAAACGTCGAAACCCGACCCGAAACCCGAGCCCGATCCAACACCTGTTCCTCCGATCTACCATACCGTCACCCTCCCTCAAGTAGAAGGAGCAACCACCGACCCTGTAGCCGGCCAGTACGAAGTAGAAGCCTGGAGCAGTTTCCGTTTCTACCTGACACTCGACAAGGAATACGACCAGTCCTCTCCCATCGTCACCACCGACCGGGGCGAAACGATCACCCCACGTTCAAGCGACGGTGCATACATTATCAAATATGTACGCCAACCTATCGCGATCAGTATCGACGGTATCGTCCGCAATCCCGACCCGGTTGCCAACGAAACAATCAGCACAAACGAGACGACTGTCCGTGCAGAAGGCGCTTATCTACATCTCCACACGTCCCATCTCGAAACGGTATTCATCTACACGTTCAACGGGACACTCTTACATAAATACGACAACCTATCGGGAGATAAGTCTCTTTGGTTACCGCAAGGCAATTATATTGTCATAGCAGGAAATAAGAGTTTCAAGATACAGATACAAAAATAACACGAGGACACCCTAACGAGGCAAGCCTCCATATAGAAAAAGCCTCAAAAGAATTATTCGTATAACCATCCGCGATAGCGTATTGTAGCCTGCCTGTAGAAATATTAACCTTGCCATAAAAATAAAATTATGGATAAAGTTAAACTCTACAGGCAGGTTTTTTCTGCTTTTAAAGAACTATGTGCTTCAGGAAAGCAACCAGGTTCATTTAGTGATTATTGTCGGGAACATGGGGTGTCTCAATGTCAAATGCCAATTGTTCTCAAGGGTGAATTCCAACAGGTACAAACTATTACAGGATATAGAAGACTAACAGGGAAAGGCCTCCTTTACTCTCAAATTTACGATGATTTTAAAGAACTGTGTGCTGAAGGAAAACAACCGGGAACATTCCAAAGTTTTTGTGACAAACATGGAGTAACCCGTAAGCAAATACACAATTATCTTAACTCCCACAAACTAAAGGTTGTCGGTTTGCCCGGATACTCGGAACCGATAGGGCATAAACGAGAACAATACCAGGAAGTACCTTTTGAAGACATTATCTTTGAAGAAGCAGGTTTTCTTCCCTCCACCCTTGACCGTGTTATAACAGTGAAAGTGGATGGACACGTAACTGTCAGTTTTCCCTCTGACACAGATATTGATGTTATAGCAAAGTTTGTCGACAGGACAAGAAAGGAGGCAGGTTATGTGGGGGCTTGAACAGGGTTTGCGATTATGGGTATGCCCATCTCCGGTATCAATGCGTTATGGTATACGCGGACTGACACAAAAGGTGTGGTCATGGAAAGGCCATTCACCTGCCTCGGGTGATGTTTATGTGTTCACGTGACCGCAAGACCATGAAGGCTTTAAGATGGGATGGCGATGGATTTTTAATGTACACTAAAAGATTGTCGCAAGGGCATTTCAGAGAAGTCGCCAAAAAAGATGATACGAGTGTTCGCCGGCTTCAGTGGGACGATTTTTATATGTTGATGAGAGGTCTGACGCCTGTAAAGGTTACAGTCGAAAGTCGCTTCAGAATGGCCGTTAAATAGTATTTAATGTATTGACAATCAGCAATAATAACACCTATTAAAGTTGCCTGTATCAGATATTTTTCATATCTTTAGAGTATGAAAAAAGATGAACTGATAGAACTGTTACAACGCCAAATCGACTTTCTTCAAGGGAAGTTAGATGTGGCACTGAGTTCTGTCAGTTCGCTTACTTTAACAAATGAAAACTGATTGCAACCGTAGAAGAACTGCGCAAACAGATAATCTCGCTGGAGGATGTGGTCAAAGGAAAAGGTGCAGAACTAAGCAAAGAGAAGGCTGCACGTAAAGCGGTGCAGCGTTTACAAGGTTCATCCTCTGAAATGCAGGCAAAACCGATAGAAGCTGTTGCCGGGCAGACAGAGCAGAAGCCTCAAAGAAAACGGACTAATAATGGTGCTAAAAGAAAAACTCATCCGGAGTGTAAGGTTGAAATTATCGAGGTTGAGCCTGACACTCCTGACTTCAGAGCTGAGTTGGCTACATTTATCGGAACATGTGAGGTGGTACGGTATGAAATGATACCAACACGCTTTATCAAGAAAATATACAAGATAAAGAAGTATGTTCAGGATGACAAGGTCTTCAAAGGAATGGCACCTGTAGCGCCTCTTTTCAACTCTCAGTATACGGCATCTTTTATAGCCGGACTCGCGGAACTGCGCTATCTACATGGAATGCCACTTGAGAATGCAGTCGAATACTTCCGTGCACACGGCTTTGATCTTGACAAGGGTACCGCACAGAAACTTGTCAGCAAGACAAAGGTGCAACTGGAAAATCTGTATAAGGCTCTTGCTAAAGCCATACTTGATGACAATTATATCTGTGGTGATGAAACATATCAAAAAGTGCGACTTCAGGTAGCTACTCCATCGGGAAAGAAAATCAAAAAAGGATATATATGGGTATTCGTCGGTATGACCACAGGTCTTGTTTTCTTCTTTTATGATGACGGCTCACGCAGTGCTGAGGTGTTTGAACGCCAGATTAAGGGCTTCAAAGGAGCCTTTCAATGCGATTATTACTACGGCTATCGCAATATCGGCATCGGTGAGATGACCGGAATAAAACGACTGCCATGTCTTCAGCATATAAAGCGCAAGTTTCTTGATATAAAGGATAATAGTCAAGCTCAGGAAATAGCAAAACTCTTTGGTTTGCTGTATCACTTTGAGCACATGCATCGCATCGGTAAAGATGGATGGACAGAGAACACACACATTCAGTGGAGACAGCGATACTCAAAGGTGATACTTGAGAAAATCTACATGAGGCTAATTGCTGCAAAAGACCGTACTGGCATACCACCCGATGACCCTTTGCTCGCAGCTACTAATCACGCTCTTAAACAATGGCATGAGATACCGTTGATTTTTGCATCACCGACATATCGACTTGACAACAATGAAGTGGAGCGGATCAATCGCTACATATCCCTGACGCGCCGCAGGTTTACAATAGGCTCCCACACAGGAGCCGAAGCTGCTGCATTGTATCACTCGTTGGCAATAACATGTCACCGATGTGGAGTTTATGTGTTTGATTACTTCTGTGACATCATTGACAAATGTGCTGCATGGGCACCAAACACTCCCATAGAAAAATATCGCGATTTACTGCCTGATCGTTGGATACATACGCAAAAATAGCCGTCCAAATAAACTGGACGGCTATTTTTTATTGCCTTATCTGCTATCGCGGATGGTTATACAATTATTCATCTTTTGAGGCTTTTCTATATATGATATTATTGAAGTTTGACTATTTTAATACCATCATTACTTAGTTTCTGAACCGGCGTTCCTTCCGATATTGAAAACAATTTCTATCTTTGCAATACTATTCATCGAACAAATAGATCAGATAGAATAAGGCTAATACAAACCTTAAAAGAGAATTAAAATGGATGCAAATATGAGACTGGATGCAGATAAAATAGAATTAGCGAAAGCAATCCTATCTATCACAAGTAAAGATGTTTTGGATAAAGTCAAAAGCCGGTTGACAGATATTCTGGATTTCCATGAAAAGGAAGAGCAACTTACGCCATATACCTTGGAAGAACTTCATGCCCGTATCGACCACTCTATTGCAGAGTTAGATGCAGGAAAAGGTATTCCCAGTAGCGAGGTTTTTCATAAAATGGAACAAAAATATCCTTGGCTATGCAAGTAATATGGTCTCCTGACGCAGAAAAAGAACTTAACGACCTTGTCGAGTATTGCCTTATTACATTTGGGAAACGAACAGCAAGCAACGTTTATCAACGAATCAGGCATTATGAAATACTTTTAGCCCAAAACCCTTTAATGGGAAAATACGAAATATTATTAGAAAAATACCCGCAAGGATTTCGTAGTATTGTGGAGCACAGCCATTATAAACTCATTTATTTTATCGACAAACAAAAAAATATAATTAATATCGTTGATATTTGGGATACACGCCGTGCCCCTGAAAATCTTGTTAATAGGTTGAAGTAGATCCTTTTCACTTCAACCTATTAACCTTTGCTACATCCGTCAGTCTCACACAGCCTGTTGCACCCAGTTGCTCCAATATAAGTAAATTCAGAACTTTCTAAATATATACCTTTTCCCTTCACTATCCAGAATAAGCTGTTTTCCGCTCAGTTTCTCGATAGTAAATACACGCGTTTTGGAGTTCCAATCCGTATAGGGCAAAAACTTGTCCAAGGTATTCGGATTGTGTTCCAATTCCAATGTCAACTTGTTTTCATCCACCGTATTGTAACCATAACGGTAAAGAACAGAGTTGGAATCAGGCTGATATATCTGATACATAAACAGTATATTCTGAAAATTATAAAATACCGTATCAGCCTGTATCACTTCTCCGTTCGCCTCCACCTGCTGCAGTTGCCATTTGCCTTCCAGCTTGTGTTCCGTATCATTATTACATGCAGCCATCAAGATTGCAACAGCGGCTATTATCCAGTATTTCATTCCTTTCATATTATAACAAACCTTTTGTACTTGGTAGTTCATATTTATAAATATCACGACGTATAGCCATTTTCACAGCCCTTGCCAAAGCCTTGAAAATACCTTCTATCTTATGGTGTTCGTTCGTTCCTTCCGCTTTAACATTCAGATTCATGCGGGCGGCATCACTCAGGCTCTTAAAGAAATGAAGGAACATTTCCGTCGGCATATCTCCCACCATCTCACGGTGGAACTCAGCGTCCCAGACCAACCACGGACGTCCGCCGAAATCGAGGGCTACGCTACACAGGCAATCATCCATAGGCAGACAATAGCCGTACCGCTCAATACCGCGCTTATCGCCCAGGGCTTTCAGCAATGCCTCTCCAAGAGCGATCGCCGTATCTTCAATCGTATGATGTTCGTCGACGTTCAGATCACCCTTTACACGTATAACCAAATCCATACCGGAATGTTTTCCTATCTGGTCCAGCATATGGTCAAAAAAACCTAATCCGGTCGAGATTTCAGTCTTTCCGTTGCCGTCGAGATTTACTTCGACATAGATATCCGTCTCTTTGGTGGTGCGCTGTACGACGGCACGACGCTCACCGGCAAAAAGAAATTCGGTCACCTTATCCCAGTCATCCGTTATCAGGACCGGCGACAGGGATGGATTCTCGGCCTGCAACTGCGACGCCTCTTCGTCGGCAGGACGCAGCCAGATGCCTTTCGCCCCCAGGTTCACAGCCAGTTGCATATCCGTCAGGCGGTCACCGATCACATAACTGTTTGCCAGGTCATATTCACCGGTCAGATAGCTGCCCAGCATGCCGGTACGCGGCTTGCGACCCGGCGAATTATCTTCCGGAAAGGAACGGTCGATCAGGATATCGTCAAAAACAATCCCCTCGCCTTCCAGTGCCTTCAACATTTTAGTATGAGCCGGCCAAAAAGTATCTTCCGGGAAAGAAGACGTTCCCAATCCGTCCTGATTTGTTACCATGACAAACTCGAAATCCAGTTGCTTACGTATGAAATATAAGTTACGGAACACCTTCGGGTAGAACTCCAGCTTCTCCAGGCTATCCAGCTGGTAATCTACAGGAGGTTCTATCACCAAAGTTCCGTCTCTATCGATAAAGAGGGCTCTTTTCATGCTTACATATTTTTTAAAGCCTTCAACAAGGCGTCGTTTTCTTCCGGTGTACCGACTGTGATGCGCAGACAACCGTTACACAACGTCACATTATTGCGGTTACGTACAATAACGCCTTTCTTTACCAATTTATTATATACGGAATCGGCCTTACCTACATTCACCAAAATAAAGTTGGCGTCGGTCGGGTACATTTTCTGAACGATCGGCAGTTCCGGCAAAGCCGCCTGCAGACGGATACGTTCAGACATGATACGGCGCAACTGGTCCAGCATCTCCCGTTCGTTGTTCAACAGCTCCAATGCCTGCTTCTGTGTCAACATATTGACATTGTAAGGATATTTGATCTTGTTCAAAATCGCTACAATTTCAGGAGAAGCAAATGCCATGCCCAGGCGGAGACCGGCGGCACCCCAGGCTTTGGATAGCGTCTGCAGCACGATCAGGTTCGGGAATTTCTTCAATTCCGGAAGAAAAGAAGACTCTGCCGAGAAATCGATGTAGGCTTCATCCAGGACAACGATCCCTTCGAAGTGATTCAATATCTTATAGATCTCCTCCCGGTCCAGGCTGTTTCCCGTCGGATTGTTGGGAGAACAGAGGAAGATTATTTTCACCCATTCGTCCACTTCGTCCAGCAAAGCATCTGCATCCAATTCGAAATCGGAGGTGAGATTAACCTTTCTGAAATCGACATTGTTTACATTCGCCGCCACTTCATACATACCGTAGGAAGGTGCTATGCTGACGATGGTATCGATTCCCGGCTCACAGAAAGCACGGATCACGAGGTCGATCGGTTCGTCGCTGCCATTTCCCAAAAAGATGGAATTGCGGTCAACGTCTTTCAGCTCGGCAATCCGGTCTTTCAGTTCCCACTGCAAAGGATCGGGATAACGGTTATAAGGCTCGTTATAAGGATTCTCGTTCGCATCCAAAAAAACAGATGCACTACCGTGAAACTCGTCTCTTGCAGAAGAGTATGGTTTCAATTCCCAAATATTGGGTCTGACAAGGTCTTTTAAATCCATCATATTGTTTTCAATCTTATTGTTACTGCATTACGGTGGGCATCCAGCTGTTCGTTACCCGCCATGACCTGGATGGTTCCACCTAAACTCCTGATACCTTCGGCAGTGATCTCCTGGAAGGTTATTTTTTTGATAAAGCTATCCAGATTCACGCCGCTGTATGCTTTGGCATATCCGTTGGTGGGAAGCGTGTGATTGGTGCCTGAAGCATAGTCGCCGGCACTTTCCGGTGTATAAGGACCCATAAACACACTGCCGGCATTCTCGATCTGTTCGGCGATATGCGCGTAGTTCTTGGTCTGTATAATCAGATGCTCCGGAGCATACATATTGGTGAAATCGATCACCTCCCGTTCATCCTTCAACACGATTATACGACTGTGTTCTAATGCCTTTTCTGTAATTTCCTTACGGGATAGTTCGGATAACTGACGGCTGATGGCATCGGCAACAGGAGACACCATGCTTTCGGCGGCTGTAACCAGGATAGCCTGGCTGTCGGCTCCATGCTCTGCCTGCGAAAGGAAATCGGCGGCAATGAAATCGGGGTTGGCTGTCTCGTCGGCAATCACTTCTACTTCGGAAGGACCTGCCGGCATGTCGATAGCGACATCTTTCAGGCTGACAAGCTGCTTGGCTGCCGTTACATATTGGTTTCCGGGACCGAATATCTTATAGACTTTGGGGACGGATTCCGTTCCGTATGCCATAGCGGCAATCGCCTGTATACCGCCTGCTTTAACTATTTTGCTGACACCGGCTGTACGGGCTGCGAAAAGGATGGCGGGGTGTACCTTGCCTTCTTTATTCGGAGGCGTACATAAAACGATCTCCTTACAACCGGCGATATGGGCCGGAACAGCCAGCATCAAAACGGTAGAAAACAGAGGAGCCGTTCCTCCGGGGATATACAGACCGACTTTCTCGATGGCAACAGCTTTCTGCCAGCAGGTCACGCCGGGAGTCGTTTCTACTTTATGTCCCGTGAAACGTTGGGAAGCATGGAACTTTTCGATATTGTCCTTCGCTGTGCGAATGGCCTGCTTCAATTCTTCGGAGACAAGTTCACAAGCCTCTTCTATCTCGGCTTCCGATACCTGAAGATTCGCCAACGTTACTTTGTCAAACTTCTCTTCATATCGTTTTACGGCAGCATCTCCTTCCTGGCGCACTTCAT
The DNA here is from genome assembly GCF_029581355.1 of Parabacteroides chongii. Classification (NCBI taxonomy): domain Bacteria; kingdom Pseudomonadati; phylum Bacteroidota; class Bacteroidia; order Bacteroidales; family Tannerellaceae; genus Parabacteroides; species Parabacteroides chongii. Next base: position 4,648,416 of record NZ_CP120849.1, read on the forward strand.
CCAGTACGGTACGAACCGTATCGAATAAAGTCGTCACATCCAGCGCCGGACGCTTGACCAGAGATGACCAATCTTCTTTTGACGGGTATTTTATTATTTCCATAACAACTATACTTTCTATAAGATCATTTTCTCAATCGGGAGAACCAGGATGCCTTCTGCGCCCAACGCTTTGAGCTTTCCGATGATTTCCCAAAAATGTTTCTCTGCAATCACTGACTGGACAGAAACCCAGTCGCCGTTTGCCAGCGGTGTCACTGTCGGGCTTTTCATACCCGGCAATACCTCTATGATCTCATCCAGCTTGTCTTTCGGAGCATTCAGCAATACATATTTCTTTCCTTCAGCTACCTGGATCGCTTCAAAACGGAACAGGAGTTCATCCAGGATAGCCAGCTTTTCTTCCGACAGGTTATTGTTGGCAATCAGAAGCGCTTCGCTCTGCATGATCACTTCCACTTCCTTCAACTGGTTGCTGACCAATGTGCTGCCCGAGCTGACAATATCGAAAATAGCGTCAGCCAGACCGATACCCGGAGCTATCTCGACCGAACCGCTGATCACATGCAAATCCGCCTTTACCCCTTTTTCCTTCAGATAAGCCTTCAGTATCTCCGGATAAGAAGTAGCGATAGTCTTTCCTTCGAACCATTCTACGCCCTGATACTCTTCATCCTTGGGGATAGCCAGGGACACACGGCATTTACTGAATCCCAGCCGTTTCACCAGGCGGGCTTCTCCCCCTTTTTCAACATATTCGTTTTCGCCTACAATACCTATATCAGATACTCCGTTTGCCACAGACTGAGGAATATCATCGTCACGCAGGAACAGCACCTCTACCGGAAAACCTTTTGCCGATAAAAGTAAAATACGTTTCCCTCTGTTCAGTTTGATACCTGCTTCTTCCAATAATAGCATTGTTTCGTCGTATAAACGACCTTTCGATTGTACTGCAATTCGTAACATGTTTATTTTTTATTTTAATAATTATATTCTTTCCGAAAACAAAATAAGGCTTACCGAATAACGGCAAGCCTTACTTAGATTATATTATGCGTATCCACACACCTCACAGCCCACCGAACTATTGCCCGTTGTAATGATGATGATGGTGATGTGATACTTTTCTTCTCATTTGTTGTTTTATTGATGCCACAAAGTTACAATAATAATTGAAAATGCAAATAAAACTATCAAAAGATTAGCGATTCGGCAAACTTTTTTCTAGGATGCCAACTTTATACCGATAATCCCGCATATCACCAGCATGGCAGAAAGGATACGCCATATACCTGCCGAATCCCCGAAAATAAAGATGCCGATCAATAATGTGCCGACCGCCCCGATACCGGTCCAGACCACATAAGCCGTTCCGATCGGAATGGTCCGTTGAGCCAAATATAAAAAGTATCCGCTCAGCGCCATCGAAATGACAGCTACCGAAAGATAAAGAAAACGTGATCCCGTTGTCTGCGCCAGTTTCATACCGACAGGCCAGCCTATTTCAAACAGGCCGCCCAGCAATAAATAAATCCATCCCATAATTACATCAGTGTTTTAATCTATATAAATGATCGGCTTGTTGCCGTATTTTATTAGCCAGCATAGGCGGATAGTCCGGATGATCGGCAAAGAATGCATCGACCTCTGCCCTCGCCTCCGCGGACGTGTGGCCGGAAAGCAGCGCACGCGTCCAGGCTGTCGGGAAGAAGATATCGCCGGTACGCTGCACTTCCTGCAGGATATCCAAAGCCGGACGAATATAGTTTATCGCTTCTTCCTGCCTGGAGGAGTGATTCAGGTTTGCCAATGCAGCGGATGCCCACGGTTCGACACGACGGTTCTCTGCAATCAGCAAGGAAGCGAAGACACTGTCGCGTACCTCTTTATGAGGAGAAACGGAAGGCGAAATGAATGCATATTCCCGTTTCCGGTCCGAATTGGTGATACGCGATTGCTGCATAGCGATAATCTCATCGGCCTGCTCCGGAAGATGGAGCGCCAGCGAGTAAGAAAGACTGATATAGTCGCTCTCACTCAGTGCACAGCCCGCCGGAGCCTGTTCCTTTTTCCATATAGCATATAATGCAGCGACCGATTCCGGCGACTTCGCCAATGAACGATACGAGCGGAAAGCCTGTAAACGGTGCTGCGGAACGGAGGAAGTCGTCACGATCTGCCATAACGTCTTTTCCAATGGAGCAACATCCGTCTGATACAGCCGCTGGCAATTGCCGATATAACCCAAAGCGGCAGAGAATAGCAACGAGTTATTCTCCTCCGGCAAATATTTCAGCATAGCTTCCATATAAGAAGCTGGCGAAATAGTCCGGTTCAACAGGTTCTCATACAAAGTGACCTGGATGGAGCCTCTCAGCAGTTCCTCTTTACAAACCGGGAGATAGGCAGCACAAGCCTCCGCATCCGCTTCGCTCAAACGGAAAAAGCCATATCCTTTTCCATCTATATTCGGGACAATGAAACTACCCTCTTGCGGGAGTCTTTTCAGTTTCTTTCGGAAGGAATTTGAATTTCTCCCGAGAGAAACTGAAATTTCTTCCGGATCCCCATTTTTCGGGACAATCCGGAAAGAGAGATCCTGCGGCCAGTTCAGTCCCCGGTCGAACGGGTCGTTTTGCGAGATAACCAGGCTATCGCCAACCAAAGAAGCCGTGATTTCAGGCATGCCTTTTTCATTCACCCATATATGACTCCAGGTTTCGAGATCGTCATCCGTATATTTATCCAGGATAGTGATCAATCCCTCCCAAGTTGCATTTCCGTAAGCGTATGTTTTCAGATATTCCCGGATTCCCTGCCGGAAAGCATCTTTTCCCATCTTCTTGATAAGCATCTCCAGTACGACGGGCGATTTGTCATAGATAATGTTGCCATACACCAAACCGGCATTGCGCAAATTATCCAGGTCCTGCTTGATGGGATTCGCACCGGCTGTACGGTCTTCCGAATAAGCCGGCGGGATATAATTCTGCATAAAGTTCAAGGCATGATTGACATTCGGATACAACGGCTCGACAATCTGGGAGGCAAAATAGTTGGCAAACACCTCTTTCGTCCAGACATCGTCAAACCATTTCATCGTCACATAATCGCCGAACCACATATGCGCCGTCTCATGGGCAATCAGGGCACTGCGGCTCAACTGCTCATTGAGTGTCGGATTTTCATTCAAGAACATCCGGCGGTCCGTATAGAACGTAGCTCCCGTATGCTCCATGCCGCCGAACTGGAAGCCGGGAAGGATGATGAGATCGTATTTGGCAAACGGATACGGAACAGCCGTATACTCCTCCAGCCACGCCAAGGCATCGAAAACCTCGGAGGCGATCTCCGGACATTGAGCTATTTTCTTAGGGTCTGTCTCACGATGGTAAATGGAAATCTCCCTGTCCTCCCGCGTATACGTTTCGCGAACGAACTCTCCGGCTGTAAAGGTAAACAGATAGGTACTCAACGGCTCCGTCTCCTTGAAAGAGATGATTTTCCGGTCCGGAACAGAGAGCGTGTCGGTCTTCCCTATCGCACCGTTGGTGACAGCCTGCCAGGTTGCCGGGACCTCCAGTGTCAGTGTAAACAAGGACTTCATGTCCGGCTGGTCGAAACAAGGGAAAGTTGTCCGCGCCCTGTCAGGCACCAGCAAAGTATACAGAAATTCATCCCGCCTGTTCAAAGACTGGTCCGCCGGGGTGAATGCTATATCTATTTTATTTTCACCGACTTTACTCCGGTCTGCCGGGATAATAATATGTTCGTTCTTCACTTCATAAGGCACCTGCTCGTCATTCAGTCGTACAGAAGCGACCTGCGAAGCCTCTCCTCGAAAGTCTATAATGATCGGGAGCTTCTCTTTCAGAAACAGCCGGATCACAGCCTTTCCCCCGACCGGTTCCTGCCTGGACTCCGGAATGGAGAAAAACAGATCGTATTTCACCTGCCCGAAATGTTCTTTCCTGAACTGAGCCAGTTCATGGCTCACGCCTGCTTCCTGCAGGACAACGTCTTTCTGCTGTGTTGCACAGGCTGACAACAGGCCCACAGCTGTTATTCCTACCACTTGAAAAATAATATGATTTGAATGTGCCATCCTTTTACTCTCTCAAATATTCTGCTATCGACATAAAATTGCGCTCCAGTAAATACATTTGCGACGCCATAAAAGTAAAAAATTCTCCCCAATCCTGTTTACGGTGAAAATCGATTCCTTCCTTGGCTGTATAAATTCGGGCGACTTCTTTTCCCGTCTCCCGGACAAAACAAATATCCCAGATCAGTCCTTCGGGGAAATCCATCTCCAGCGTTTCCTTATACCAGGTGAGACGTTCGTACATCTCCAGGCGAAGTTCTTCGCTCCGGTGGTTCACCTCCAGGATCACATAAGCACCGCTGCGGCTGATATCGAACTTCAACTCGACACCTTTGACTTTAGTATCGTATAAAGTCCATATTTTTTTACGCCCCCGCAGATAAGGCTGTACTTCACAATAAGCGGCGAAACTTTCCCAAAACTCCAGTTTCAGGTTCTTTAATTCGTCTTTACTATACATCTTTTTTAGTTGACAATTGACAGTTGACAGATGACAGTTAAAAGAAGGAGCCAAAAACACCTGTCCACTGTTATCTGTCAACTATCAACTATTTATAAATATCTTTTTTCCTCAATCTGATAACTTCTCCATATTCCGCCAGCTTCTTCATATCGATACGGCTGGAATTGCCCACTATCACATAGACAACCGGCTTCAGACGGACATTGTGCCTGTAAAAACGGACAATATCCTGCATATCCATCTCCGAAAGGTCGGCCAACAAGGCTTCATTCGGATCCCGGTCGAATCCGCTTCTCCGGAAATAGGCAACCTTTTCCGACAGTTCCCTGAAAGAGGGGAAATCATTATTTACCTGATTGATGATCGACTGCTTGACTGTTTCGATCCGCTCCGGTTTTTCCGGCATTTCACCGATCAGCGATTTCATCACTTCCATGGCATCCAGCGTCTTGTCGCTCTGTGTGGAAAGCATCGTGACAAACTCTCCCGCCTTTCCCGGCAACTGATGGGGCGGTAACAGATAACGCCCGTTCACCCGATAGGCAAGCGAGCGGAACTCCCTGATCTCCTGAAACATCAAAGAGGACATATCTCCGCCGAAATAAGCAGAGAACAGCCGGGAAGCATGACGCGACCAGGCATCATCCGTCACTTCTCCTTTGGCAAAGCCGTAAACGATACTTTGCGAGGCTGTCGGCATATCCATAAAATACACAACCGGTTTATCATATGCTTTTGCATCCCGATAGTAGGGTTCTTTTACCGCAACAGTGATCTCCTGCAACGGAAGCGTCGCCTTTATCTGCTCTGCAACCTGACCGGCAGGCAGTGTCCCGCAATAATGCAAATCGCATTCCATCCGGCGGACGTCTGCAAAAACGTTCAGCAAATCCTTTCCTTTCAGCTTCTTGATCTCTGAAAGGGACAATTTTTTAAGGAACCTCGATTGTTCGCCATACTTCACCATTTCCAACATGGCAAGGGCAATGTTATCGCTCGATTCGAAGAAAGCCTTCTCTATCACTTTAGCTCCATTTATTACCTGGCGTATCTGTTTATCATCGGCTTTTACATGCGCGATAAAATCACCTGCCAGCTTTACGGTCTCTTCAAAATGCTTGTCAAAACCGGTAATGCGGACAATAAACTGTTTCTCGTTTGCATCGAAAGACAGCGCGCTGCCCAGCACCTGCAACCGCGTCCGGAACTCCTGGTACGACAGGGAGTCCGTGCCCAGGAACTGCAGATAATTTGCCAGAAGCATTAACCGGGGCTGTTCCAGCATCCCGATCTGATACACCATATTCAGCGTAAATATATCCGTAACCGGATTTGCCGTTGCATATAAAGTAGCCAATGGAGTGAGCTGGCTTATCTGTACGTCTTTCCCGAAATCGATAAAACGCGGGGCAACCGTCTGCACGGGCAATTGCTCCAGCCGTTTGGCATATTCGGATGATGCTTCCGAGTTTTTAGGAACAACCGGATTGAAATCAGGCTTTGCCAGGTTGTCTTTCGGGTATTTGCCTGTTGTTTTAGTGACACACAAATAGTTATCACTAAAATATTTACGGGCAACACGGATAACATCCTCCCGCGTCAGAGCTTCGATCCGGGCTACTTCCTGCAGATACTCTTCCCAGCTTTTACCCTGCGAATACAGCGACATCAGTATACGGGCACGCGAGTCTATATTTTCCAGGTCGGAAGCGTACTGGCGGTGTTGTTCCTGTTTCAGGCTATTAAATATTTCGTCACTGAAATCTCCCTCTTTTACCCGGTTTATCTCTTTCCATACTAATTTTTCCGCTCTGCCGTATGTCTGAAACATCAGCTTCGGGATAATGGCTACTGCCAGTATTCCGGCCTCGTTCATGCTCTCGTTCATGGCCATCGAAGCCATGATCTTCCTGTCGACCATCAGTTTGTCGAGAAAGCCGGTTCCGTTTGCATTGTTCAGCATATTCACTGCGACAGCCAGTGCGACCTGGTCTTCATGATTGGCAGGGACACCACGGAACCCCAATCCCATCGCCTTTACCAAAGGGACAGGAAATTTTATTTTCATTATCTCCTTCCCCTTGAACGGTGGCAGAGCAACAACTTCTTTTTTAGGAGCTTCACCCGGACGGATGCGCGAAAAAGTCTTTTCAAGAATGGGCAGTACAGCGTCCGAGTCAAAATCGCCACTCAAAATCAAAGCCATATTGGATGCCACATAATACTCCTCAAAAAACTTCCGCATCTCTGTCAGACGCGGATTCTTCAGATTCTCCGTGCTTCCAATGATCGGATAGGCATAGGGATGCGGTGCGAAATAGCGGGCAAGCAAACGTTCCATAACTGGACCGCCGATAAAGTCGCCGTACATGTTCTTTTCTTCATAAACAGTCTCCAGCTCGCTTTGGAACAGGCGGAAGACAGGATTCAACAGGCGTTCGCTGTTTATTTCCGCCCATTGCTCCATATATTGCGGGGAAAAAGTATTGAAATAGATGGTGGCATCATAGGAGGTCGCGGCATTCAGTCCTGAGCCGCCATATTTGGAAATCAGACGATTGAACTCATTCGGGATCACATAATCGGACGAGCGGATACTCAGTTCGTTTATCTCTTTCTGAATATCGGCACGGGCTGCTTCATCTTTTGTCCGGGCAAGTTTGTCATATTTCATGACAATAGAATCCAGGAGTACTTTCTCTGCTTCATAATTCACCGTACCGATCTTGTCGGTACCCTTGAACATCATATGTTCGAAATAATGGGCAATCCCTGTGTCCGGACAATCTTTCGCCCCGGCCTTCACAACGACAGCTCCAAACACCTTCGGCTGACTATGATCCTCATTCAGCCAGACGGTCAATCCATTATTTAGTGTATGTTCTTTTACTTCAAGCGCTTTTGTATTCTGAGCGGTTAACAGATTTGTACCAGTTGTAACTAACATCATCGTCAAAAATGCTTTCATGGTATATTTTCACCATCATTTATGACTTACAAAGATAGCTCATTCCCACAAGTAAATAGGATTTGATAAGATATTTTTGGACTATTCTTTCAAATCTGAAGCATAAAACAATATTCCCCGCTCCCTTTCTAGAAAATGGGACTGCGTTTTCCTTTTATTAAGACACCTGCTACTTTATAAAACTGTATCAAACTCATATTTATTCTTTCCTTTGCGGAACAATAATGAAAGCGAACACTAGTATGCAATATCTGAATATCGCAGGTTTTAATATATTATTGGATTTTGACTTCAACCCCTTTCTCGAAATGAAGAATTTTATCCCCTTCATCGGAAAAAGCCAGGAGAAGCAAGCTACAGACCTGTGTACCATCTCTGTCGATCCTGGCAGAGAAATAAAAGATATACCCGTATTCGTGTATTCAACCACCACAGAAACAGGTTCCTATGGTATATATCAAAACGATGATTTGAATATAGTCATATACCAGTCTGCCGAGTCAGGCAACAAATACCGGTTGCTGGCCGACAAAACATGGAAAGAACTCACAATCGACTTTGTTCCGACCACAAGTGCCGAAAGTCCGACTGTCTTAAATCTGTTTCTCATGTTGGCCTTTATTTACAGCTCTTCATTTCATGATACAGTTCTGATTCACGCGTCTTCCATCAAAAAAGAAGAAGAGGGATTTGCTTTCTTAGGCCCTTCCGGAATCGGCAAAAGCACCCATTCCGACCTGTGGCTGAAATACATCCCCGGTTCTACTTTATTGAACGACGACCAGCCGGCAGTTCGTATAATAGGAAACATACCTTATATATATGGCACTCCCTGGAGTGGAAAAAGAGACTATTATCGAAACGAAAGATCTCAGCTGCAAGCCCTCTACAAAATGGAGCAAGCGAAAGAAAACCGCTTGAAGCGATTGTCTGCCATTGACACATTCCGACTTTTACTGGCCTCCGCATCTATGATACGCCACGACAAGCCGACTTTCAATGCGATCAGTCAGACTTTGGCCCGACTTGCAGGAACCGTTCCTGGCTACCATTTGCAATCAAGGCCAGAACGAGAAGCTGCCGAAATGTCTTACAACAGAGATAGATAATTGTTTAATTTTAATACGAATAGAAAGTGAAAAAGAAAAATTTAAAAATGTACGAGAAACCAAAAGTGGAAGTCGTAGAAATCCACTTGAATGAGTGTATCGCTGGTAGTGGTGCTGTTCAAATTTCTGCAGGGAAATTCGAACGTCACAACTTTGGAACAGGAACAGATGGGAATTCTCCTTGGGAGCATAATTGGATCGATTAATAATTTAAACAAAAACATTACGAATTAATGAAAACATTTATCAAAACATTAGTAATTAGCAGTCTGTCGTTGTCCATGTTTACTGCATGTAGTAACGATATGGATGATAATGGAAAAGGAACTGATACTCCCGATATAAAATGGACAAGTGTCACGATGCAACTTGCGAATACTGCTCAAGGTTTTGACAATAAACAAGACTTGCCTCTAACAAAAACGGGAAATGGAGAAATATGGCCAGAATCAACACCATTAAGAAGTAGCGACGAACAACTTCAAGCTATTTATCCATTAGAGAACGTAGGACATAAGATTTATTTAGTAAAGGTCGATAATGATAATAACTGTATAGCAACAGCAACTCAAGTAAATGAAAATGATTTGACATTGACTTGGAAGCTATCACTTTCCACTGATTCAGATAATTCAATTTCGATAAAAGGAGAAGGTGAAGATTCAGATTGCAATAATCCTATTAATTTAAAACAGGGGGATAAAGTATATTTTGCTTCCACAAAAGATATTACAAAAGCTACTGCTAAGAAATCAGATGTTTTGACCATCCCGGGAGGTGATGTATATGCCCCTATTGGTGATATCTTATTTATTAGTGAAGCAGCCTTATTCGTTAATATCGACAATGAACAGATTATATTTGAATCTGAAAATGCTATAAGTACAGGCCAAAAAGACCGATATGAATTACCTATATCATCAGAAGATACTCAGGAAACAATGAGTATGATTCATTTGGAACGTGCTACAACATTATTAAATGTACAACTTGCTATCAAAACAGAATCAGGGAATTCAGCAAATAACGCTGATTACATCAAAGACTACCTTAATCAGGTAGCAAAGAAAGAGTTAATTACAGATATAAATAAACAATTCCGTGCTCGTTTCTTCTTTACTGGTTATCCTAATGCATATGACATGACAAGAACAGCACCGATATCGGCAAGCACTGATGAATATACAGCCATTAGCTATAGATGGTGTTCTCCTGTAAACGAAATGGATTTTCCATTAGTCAGTACAAGTAGAAAGTTCTCCGGTTTCAGAGATATGTCCCTTCCTTATATCACTCCACATGATTTCAGAAATAGTAACAATCAAACTATGATTTATATGACTTTTGAAATTTTGGATACAAACGGGGAAACTCCTTTATATAGAGGTACTATTGCGGGAGAATTCGCCGCAGCCGACATCATGGCAAGAAACACAAATGTTGTTGTATTATATGCCCTAAATGTATCTGAATTAGGAGGTTTATTAAGTAGACCTATTTCAAAATCACTTGTCACCCGTTCTGCTGTTGAAGATGAACTGTTCGGTACAATGATAGATGCTGATGTTGAATTCGAATATTTAACCAAATAACGCACAAACATATCATGGAGCTCCCCTCCTCTACCCGTATCATCCAGCTGCCGAATGAATTAATCATTCAAGAAGTGGCAACATGTTTACGTAAAGGACAAACAGCTACCATACGTATAAAGGGGAACAGTATGTTCCCCTTTTTGCGCCATGAGAAAGACGCCGTCCGGCTGCAATCCATTCATCCGGACCAACTCAGATGCGGGCAAATCGTATTATTCAAATACGGTCCCGTTTATCTCTTACACCGGATTATCCGTATCGAAGCCTCACAGCTTTATATCCGCGGTGACAATCGAGTCGGATTTCCACTTGAAATTGTAGACAAAGATGCTGTCGTAGGATACGTCACCTCCATCCAGCGAGGAACCCGATGGATGCCTCCCGAACACTTCGGATGGCAACTAATCTCCTCCCTCTGGATACACTCATATCCGCTACGGCTCCGACTCTCAGGCTTAAAAAAATACATTCGAAAAATCCTAAAATAATCAAACTCATGAAAACCTTTAAACTTAAACAAGGCTATAAAATACAAGAAATAGCAGAAGAAAAAGTCCTTTTCCCTGTCGATATGGCCAATGTGGATTTCACCAATATGCTCGTGCTCAACACCACCTCCACCTTCCTGATTCAAATGCTGCTCGAAAAAGCATACAGCAAGGAAGAGCTGGCAACAGCCCTGGCCGACCAATTCGACGTAGATCACTCTACCGCCGAATCCGATATCGAAGAACTGATAAACACCCTGCAAAACTTACATATCCTGGATACCGACATCCAAGAAGCATGAAGCAGATACTCTACTATTTCTTCCATCTTTCCAAAGGCTTTCGGAAAGAGATAATCAGACTCATTTCCGTGGGAGCAATCGAAGTTGCGCTCTCGCTTATCATCGTATGGTTTTCCAAACGGGTAATCGACACCGCAACTCACTCACGCGAAGGGGCCTTACTCCCGCCCCTGCTCCTGCTCGGAGGCTGTTTCCTGCTCTCCATTATCTGCCGGACGTTCCTTTCCAGATGGTCTGTGCTTCTGCAAACCCGTCTACAAAACACCCTGCTCCACCGTTACTTCTCCACCCTGCTCCATGCCGAGTGGAAACCGGCGCAAGCCTTTCACAGCGGCGATATCATGTCGAGGATGCACACCGATATCAACGACGTAGTCAATACCTTCGTCACCGCCATTCCCCAGGTCATCCTGATGCTATTAAGCCTGTGCGGAGCATTCTACTTTCTATACACGATGGAGCCCATCCTGGCCGGTGTCATAGTCGGAATGATACCCTTCATCCTGTTGCTCAGCAAGGCCTATTTCAAGAAAATGCGAAAACTATCGACTGAAATCAAACAGTCGTCCAGTCATATCAAACAATTCTTCCAGGAATCCATCCAGCGTAGCGAAATAGTAAAGGCACTCCGCTTCGAAAACCTGCTCCTGCGCCAACTGGACAACCGCCAGTCGGACTACATCGGCAAGGTCAGACAGCAGAACACCTTCTCAATCTTCTCCAACCTGGTACTGTCCGTCGGTTTTCTGTCCGGCTACCTGGTAGCCTTCACCTGGGGCGTTTACAGCCTCCAAAGCGGTGAAATCTCATTCGGCACCATGACAGCCTTCCTGCAACTGGTCAGCATGATTCAAAGCCCGGCTCTCGGTCTGGTGCACACCATCCCCGGCTTTATCACTGCCTACACATCAGCCGAACGCCTGAAAGAAATCAATTCCCTTCCGGAAGAGACACAGGAAGCTTCTCTCCGCCCAATAGACTGCACGAAGCTGCAACTTCAACAGGTCGCCTTTTCCTACACGCCGGAAAAGCCTGTCCTGACAGATATAAATATGGAATTTCGCTCCGGCGAAATCACTGCCCTGGTCGGTCACAACGGATGCGGCAAGACAACCCTGCTCCGCCTGCTTCTGGCACTGGTATCTCCCTCCCAAGGCCATATCACCCTGACAGACAGCCAGGGCCACATCCATACAATCGGAAAACAGACCCGTATCAATTTCTCATACGTGCCACAAGGAAACTACCTTTTCTCCGGCACGGTACGCGATAACTTAAAAGCAGCAGCCCCCTTAGCTACAGACGCCGAACTTTTGCAGGTATTGAAATCGGTCTCTGCCGATTTCATCCTGCAAACAAAAGAACAATTAGATTTGAAATTAAGAGAAGGTGGAGAGGGCTTGTCCGGTGGAGAGACACAGCGCTTGGCCATCGCCCGCGCCCTGCTTTGCCCGGGAAAAATCCTCTTATTAGACGAAATCACTTCTTCCCTGGATGAACAAGCCGAACGAGAAATCCTGGCTTTACTCAAAAACAATGTAAAAGATAGGATTATTATATTGGTATCGCATAAGCGACAGGTGGTGGAGTTGTGTGATAAGGTGTATTCGTTGGAGTGAAGTTAGTTGAAAGGTAAATTAGTGTAAAAAACGTTCTTTTAATTTCTTTTTTAATTGTAGAGTAAATAATGGCGATAAAATTAATATATATTCTAATCTCTCTATATGCCGCCAAACCTGTTTTAATACCTGAAAAAACGGGTTAGTACTCTTATTCCAAATACTAAAATGCTGCACTCTTCTTTTTCTTTGTCCAAAATTACCACTTTCTAAAATCTTAGCCCATAATACATTTTTTATCAATTTATCTTTAAAATCCAATAACCAAGAAGCCGGAAGATCTACTAGGTCAGCACCTATATACTCAAGACCCAAAACTGTAAACACACGTGCAAATCGTTCCATTCCATCTTTCCTGAGCTCTTTCGTTATATAAACATAATTCAAATCCGGATATTGCTTAATAAAAAGTACCCAATCACACAGATGTCGCAAACCGATCCCACCATTAAAAAGATGCTTTGCCGCATGCTTCAACAACATAATTGCATTTTCCTCTACTCCCGGAATACGATATAAAATTCCCTCTCTCTTTATAAGTATACTTTTTCTATTTTGTAAAGAAGATTGGCTAGAACTATGTGAATAATGTAATTCTACCAATATATCCTGAATATAAATAAGATCATGTTCGGGATCAAACTTTATCTCTCCCCATTGTTTCAAACACTTTAAAGCCTTGTCATACGAATCCGGTATATAAAGATCCAAATCACCAGTCATTCTCAACAAAGGCTGCGGATAAAGAAGCGCAATGCCAATTCCCTTCATCACAATCGGGTAAACTCCGGCCTGTTCCAAACTGGCATTTACTTCGGTCCAGACACTCCGGATTTTCAGATTATATCCCTGAATAGCCTGTGCCTCCGCCATCCAGGAGAAAAAAAGTTGCCGGGGAGGACGAAAAGCCTTCGGCAAACGTTCTACCGCCACATAACAGATGCCTGTTACTGCCTGGTCGTGCACCGCTTCCCATATCACCATCCACTCCGAGGCATCCAATCCCTCAAAAAAGGAAACATCCGGCTCTTTATCCCATATCCCGGATTTTATCAACTCCAGAAAGGCTGCTTCCGCCTTATTTTCCATAGAACGCTTCATCATCAAACTCCTCAAATTTTAAATGAGTAAATTCTTTCCCTGCAAAATCAGCCCGCACGCTCTCCGGAACACGCCCGTATTCATTTTTAAAAATACGATAAAAGGTACTTCTCGAAAGAATCCCGCACTGGTTCGCAATATAATCGATCTTATAGTTGGGATTCTTCACTAATAAATAACAGGCATATTTCAGTCTCAGATGGGTCAAATACCGATAGAAGGTCTTTTCACGGCTAAAAGAACGAATTGCCATCGATAGATATTTATCATTGCTTCCGCATGCGGAAGCAACCGCCCGCAAAGAAATAGCGGGCGATCTGAAACGCAGTTCCTGTATCATGTATTTTTTAAACACATGATAGATCAACTGCAATGTTTCAATCTTTACTTCCGTAGCCATAAGTATATCCTTTTCCGTAATAACCATATCCATACCCATAGTTATAACGGATATCTACGCCATTCAATAAAATAGCCATATTTTTCAGCTTATTGCTTTTATACAGCTTTTCTACCTCCGGTAATAATCGTTTGTCCATATATCCGGCACGCAATACATAAAGTGTCAGGTCGGCTACACGGTTAACGATAATTGCATCCGCAATCATATTAGAAGGCACATTATCCAGTATCACGTAGTCGTAGCGCTCTTTCAACCATTCCAACAAATCATCCAGCCGCTTACTGCGCAGTAACTCCGACGGATTCGGCGGAATAGGCCCATTATACAAAACGTCCAGGTTCGGATAATACTTTCCTTTTTCCAGAAGATTATCCAGGTTCGTTTCCTTTCCCGACAGATAATTGGTAACCCCAGCCTCATGTTTATGACCAATGCGTTCACTCAGAGAACCTTTTCGGATATCCAAATCGACCAACACGACTTTCTTGCCTCCGGTAGCCATACTTACTGCCATATTGATTGACAGAAATGTCTTGCCGGCACCCGGATTAAACGAAGAAAAGACAATCACCTGCAGACGGTTTGTATTCACCTCCATAAAATCCATATTTGCTCTCACAATACGGAAAGCTTCAGATATGGCATCACGTCCATTTTCCGACACATAAATCTCATGTTCTTTCCGTCTATGCTTTTTCGGAAGCAAAGGGATCTCTCCCAATATCGGAGCGGTCAGCTTTTCTTCCAGTTCCCTGCGACTGTTTATCTTCGTATTCAGACTAAAAATCAACCAAAGGATTAGTCCCGGTAAGGCAAAGCCCCCCACCAAAGCAGCAAGCAAAATCATAGATGTTTTCGGAGCTACCGGCATATCGCTACACATAGCCGGATCGATCACACGTGCATTACTTGAAGTAATCGACTGCGACAAGGCATTTTCTTCACGTTTATTCAACAGATACAAATACAAAGCTTCCTTGATTTTTTGCTGACGCTCAACCGATAATACATACTTCTGCTGAGAAGGGACAGCCGAAATACGTCGGTTGGCCTGCCTTTCTTGCTGCTCGATACGCTGTAACTGTGCATTCAGACCGGCAATCAGGTTGTCGACCGTGCGCACAATGGTCTGCCGCATAGCCGACAATGAACCATTCAACTCCTGGATAATCGGATTCTTCTCGCTACTGTTTTCCTGCAATTTGTTTCGCTTCAGCAACATTTCGTTGTATTTGCCGATACTCTGCTCGATATTCACATCCGGAATACCGGTATTGGAAGGAATCAAATCCCGTTCATGCTGCGGGTCATGCAAATACTCTTTGATGGAACGTGCCAGCGATAACTGATTCTCCAATCCCAGCCCCTCTTGTTGGTAAAGGTTGGAGTTTTGCAGATAGATACCTGTTTCCGACACAATATCCGTCAACAGGTTTTCTTTCTTAAACGTTTCGATTTCCGATTCCACGCCTCCCAGCTCCTGCTCAATGATAATCAGACGCTCATTGATAAAATTGGATGTATTGATCGCTACCTGATTTTTGTCGTTAATCGCATCTTCATTATACACAACGATCAATGTATTGATAATATCTTCCGCTCTCGCTTTAGATACATCTTCAATAGCCAGATTGATAATAGAAGCTTTCTTGTCGGCCAAATAAGCACGCAGACCGGCGTTGCAGGCTTTCGCTACCTGAAGCAAATTATACTTCGTGACAGTGACCGGCACCGAATAATACATCTTGGAATAATATAAAGTAGGCGTAACGACCACCTTTCCCACAGGCGTTTCTACCGTATCCTTCAGAGCCACCTTCTGCTTCCATTCCTCATCGTCACCTTTCCATCCGGCAAGCATAACCGTTTTATCGTCCAAAGGTGTCACCACCATTTGTAAACTGCTGGTTTCTTCGGCATCCGGAAAGCGAAGGACAACAGGAGATTCCTTGTACAATTCAATCTCCCGAAGACCGGCTTCCACCCTGTAAGAAATGTTCAGATTCAAGCGACGGACCACCTCTATCATCAGGTTACGGGATTGAAACACCAACACTTCATTATCCACACTGCTTTTGGTATTCAATACATTCAAATCCTCAAAGGCCGCAGCCTCACTGGCCAGACTTGTTCCCTTCGAATCATTCTTGATTAAAACGGAAGCGACACAGGTATATATCTTGGCAGTGCTTTTCACATAATAGACTGCCCCCCCGAGGAAAACCATAACCGACAGGACAAACCAATACCAGTAACGCTTGAACATGTACCACAAGTCTATCAGGTTCAAAGCATTTGTCCCATCTTCTATTAGTTCTTCATTCTTCATTATCGCAATAAATTAAATTATACTCGTTCTCATTTTGTCAATGTCACAACCAAAGAAGCTATGGAAACCAGAATAGAAGCGGCAGACAACCATACTCCTACCGATTTGTTCTGGTTGATTCCACTCTGTTCGGCTTTCACCTTGTTCGGCTCTACATACACGATATCGTTCTGTTGCAAATAATAACAGGGAGAGTTGAAGATATCGGACGAACGAAGGTCGTGAAACAGAATAGTCCGCTTTCCATCCTTCTCACGGATAACGGCTACCCGGTCACGACGACCATAGATAGTCAGATCGCCAGCCATACTCAATGCTTCCAGCAATGTGACCCGGTCGCTGGAAATATCAAACGATCCCGGACGGCTTACCTCACCCATGACTGAAATTTTATAGTTCAGAAACTGTACGGTTACAATCGGATCCTTAATTAAGTCTTCGCTTATCAGACGCTCCTTAATCATCTCAGTCAATTGCAGGCGGGTTAACCCTGCAACATGCAGTTTACCTAGAATCGGGAAATCTATATTCCCGTTGACATCCACCAGATAACCCAGTACACGCTGTGCACCGGGACTTTCACTTCCAAGCTGATACGACACCAGCGGCATATTAAACGGCAGCGCCAACTCCGGATTCTTACTATTCACCATAATCGACAATAAATCGTCGTTATGGATAAACACTTCGTATTTCTGCTCGATTTCCTGTTGCTTTAAAGGAACAACATCCTGCAGATAGACAATCTTCTTTGAAGACCTGCAGCCCGTGAAAAGTACTGCCACACACACCAGTGCTACAGCCAACAGACCCAACGAATGGTAATTCTTCGTTCTCATAACAAATAAATAAAAGTTTAATATTAATTCCTGATATATTCCGTAAGTCAAAGTAAACCAACGCCGGCAGCCGATGACTACCTCTGTCCTCATTCTCTGCCTGCTCCTTCTGAGTCTCCTCTCTCCTTATGAGGGAAACGGAAGTGATGCTGATCTGTATGAGCTACAGCCTCTTCCTCGACTGTATCGGGATTCTCTTCGGCAAGAACGTTGTTGTTCAGAGCGGCCAGCAGATATACGCCGGGCTTGAATTTTACACTTATGCGCGGAGCGATCATGCAGGGAAGCTCTGCTCGTATATTACGTCCCGGACGGGCGGATTGATACCAAGGTTCCAGTGAACCAAAGCCATGGATACTGAAACCGCGACCGGCTTTCAACTCTTTTGTCGCCACATCTGCTAACGTATTGACGACCAACCTGCTCGTTGCCAATGGCAACGAGCAGTGTTTTGCTAAATAAGATACCAGTTGTTTTTTTGTCATTATTGTTCTATTGCAAAATTAACCGTTTGGTTATCTTCCATGTGATCAGATACGGAACCCATGTCTTTCACACGTACCACCAGACGCGACGGCTGTATGGAATAGCGGTTGATCAGGATGTTTCTGACACGTTCTGCACGTTTGCGAGCGACTCTGTCGCTTGCCTGATGGCTGTTACCGATAACTGTAATCTTGTAGTTTGTATGCTCTTCCATGAAATGAGCCACCTCGAAGATATTAACCTGTTGCAATTCTTCATTGTAGGTATCTTTTTCAGGGAAGAAGACAACAGCCGGAATCAGCAGTTCGCTACCTGTAGCGACGTGAGTAACAGTACGGTGAACCGTTTTTGAATGTTCGGTGTACTCACGACGTATCTTGCTTACGCTGTTGTTTAACGCAGCATATTGTTCCGTCGGAACAAGGCGTACGACCTGGAAGCCCTGCTTTCCGAAGCGCCATTTTAAACCGACCAATCCGGAGAAGAAGGTATCGAACTGGTTGCCTTTCCCGATCTCGCCGTCGAAGGTAGCGCTGGTAATGGAAGAACTGATCTCCGCATTGACGGCCAGGCGGTCTGTGATATTATATCCTGCGATAGCACCCAGACGCAAGGCAATCTTGTTCTCCTTACCCATACCGTGCCAACGCATATTATAAAGGTAACCCAAACCGGAATAAGCCTCGAAGTCCCAACGACGGTCGAAACGCTTCTGTTCATGGAACAAATTATATAAGTCGACCATCAAATCCAGATTCACTTCCAGATATTTCATCTTCTGCTTGTAGCCATCCTTCGTATCGACTCCCTGCGATTCCAGGTATTCGCGTACCGGATCATTACCGTCGCTCCAGTTGGCATACTGCTTGTAGATACCCGGAATACCCGTATTCCAACCCGTAAGACGCATACCACCAAAGCTCAAACGAAGACTCAGATTCGGATTCAAATCCTTTCCGATACCGAGCAAGAATCCCGGAGACAGACGCTTGCCGACAGACAGATGGTTATCATCTTCGGCACACATCACACGACCGGCAAACGAACCCTGTATATAGAAATTGCTCCAGAAAGAAGATACATATCTGGTCTTATAGTCCACTTCAAGCGTATCCATCATAATAGTAGACTCCACGCGAGACTCCACGCGCTTTTCTTGTGCATATCCCCCTGCCGACACAGCTGCCAGGAGAAGTATCAATATTGTCTTTTTCATCCTTTTACTTGTTTTCTGTTTCGTCTTCGATTATTTCCATCACTACGGCACGGTTCCAGCGGTAGTCTTCTTCGTAAGCCCGTTCGATATCTCCTTTCGCAGAAGTCTGCAAGCGGTCAGGGTCGATATTGAACTCTTTCACCAGACAATCCTTCACGGCTTTTACACGGCGTTCGCTCAACTTCATGTTGTAGGCCGGATAGGCAGTTTCCCTATCGGCATAACCGCATAGCTTCAGTTTAGCCTTCGGATGTTCTCTCAAATAATCGACAACCAGGTGGATGTTGGTCATCTGATCTTCTTCGATCGTAGACTGGTCGATCAGGAAACGAACAGGAAATTCGGTCACCAATGATTCCGGTTCGGCAGCCGGTACTTCCACCACAACAGGGGCCGGCGTGTAATAAACGCTTTCCAGCACAACCGGGTTCACCTTTGTATAACGGTTGAATTTCTGTCCTCCGAACTTATAAGTGATACCAATGCTCAGACCACCGTAGCCTTCTACGGTACGGTTCGTTTTGGAGGAAAGGCCGCCAATCTGTCCGTCAAAGGATTCATCGACGATAGTTCCCTGCAACTCGGCTATCAATGAAAGTTTATCGCTCAACTTCACATCCAACTGTGCACCGGCATTCAATGAAAATGAGTTATCCGGCGTGATTCCCTGCTTCTCAAATGTATGCGAGAAACCGGGTCCCAGGAAAAGATAGAAATTGACCGGTTTCTCGTCTCTTGTGAACCAACGCACCACATTGCTCATCAGGTTCACCTGGAAGTCCATGTAAGCGAACTGACGGTGGAACCAAGTTTCTCCATTTTTCTCCGAGAAATAAGGCTTAGCCTCTTCGGGTATCACCGTATGGTCAGGCACCTTATCGAACATGTTGTAGAAAGCAAACGGATAAGAATGTCCGCACAGCTTTCCGGCCCCCACCTGAAAACGGAATGCCCACAACGGAGAAAGCCATTTACCTACTGATATCTGCCCCATGGGCTGCATGCGCTTAATAAAGCCTTCATACTCCCGATTCGCCTCTGCTGCCAAACCATTCATACCAATCGCTCCACTGATAAACCAGTTGGAAGAGCGGCCTCTACCGGCCACAACAATGTCTGTCGAATCGCCCAACTCACTGATAATGTTGTCTAGTTGGGCCACCCGAACGGTGTCAGTTTTAACCTCCTGTGCCCTCGTTGCGTATGGTAGTGCTAGCAAGAGGGTTACAATACAAACTGCTTGTTTAATCATATTACTAATTTTATGTTAGATAGATTTATTTTTTAGTTTCATGACTTTGGTTTTAATATTTTCTCCAAACCATCTTATTTACGACTCCGGTATAGCTTTGTATCAGTTTAACAACCTTCACCGATACATTCTCATCCACATAATTGGGAACAGAGATTCCCAAAGCGCCATCCTTATTCATTTCGACCGCCACATCTACAGCCTGCAAGACCTGTTCGGTCGTAATACCAGCCAGGATAAAGTTCCCTTTGTCTAATGCCTCCGGACGCTCCGTACTGGTACGGATACATACTGCCGGAATCGGATTACCGACAGACAGGAAGAAACTGCTTTCTTCAGGCAGTGTCCCCGAATCAGATACTACGGCAAAAGCATTCATCTGAAGATGATTGTAATCATGGAATCCTAAAGGTTCATGCTGAATGACACGCGGATCGAACCGGAAACCACGTTGTTCGATATATTTCTTTGAACGAGGGTGACAAGAGTACAGGATCGGCATATCATACTTCTCGGCCATCGCATTTACCGCATTCATCAGGTTGAAGAAGTTTGTTTCCGTGTCGATATTCTCTTCCCTATGGGCAGACAGTAAAATATATTCTCCTTTCTTCAATCCCAAACGTTCCAGAACATCGCTAGCCTTGATCTTTTCCAGGTTATTATGCAATACCTCTGCCATAGGTGAACCGACTACATAGGTACGTTCTCTCGGTGTACCGGCAGCATTTAGATACCGACGTGCATGTTCGGAGTAACACATATTGACATCGGCTGTCACATCCACAATGCGACGGTTTGTTTCCTCCGGAAGACATTCATCGAAACAACGGTTACCCGCCTCCATATGGAAGATAGGAATATGTAAACGCTTCGCCCCGATAACCGACAGGCAAGAATTTGTATCTCCCAGCACCAGAACGGCATCAGGCTTCACCTCCACCATCAATTTATACGATTTGGCAATGATATTTCCTATTGTTTCCCCCAGGTCCACACCCACTGCATCCAGATAATAGTTAGGAGCACGAAGTCCCAAGTCATCAAAAAAGACCTGATTCAATGTATAATCATAATTTTGTCCGGTATGGACCAGGATTTGATCGAAGTATTGATCGCATCGCTTAATAACGGCAGCCAGACGGATAATTTCCGGACGGGTACCGATTATAGTCATTAATTTTAGTTTGCTCATAGTGTTATCTTTTATACTTTCTCAAAATAAGTATCCGGACGATTCGGATCGAATGGTTCGTTAGCCCACATAAAGGTCACCAACTCCTCCGTATCGGATAAATTGATGATGTTATGAGTGTAACCGGGAATCATTTCGACCACTTCTATCTTTTCACCACTTACTTCGAAGTTGATGATTTCATCTGTTCCAATCTTACGAAGCTGAATCAGACCATGGCCGCTTACGACCACAAACTTTTCATTTTTGGTATGATGCCAATGTTGCCCCTTAGTTACCCCTGGTTTAGAAATGTTCACAGAGAACTGACCACGATCCGGCGTACGGATAATCTCAGTAAAACTACCGCGGTCATCTGTTTTCATCTGTACCGGATAACTGAATTTCTCTTTCGGCAAATAAGACAAATAAGTTGAATAGAGTTTCTTCGTAAAAGAATCGCCTAGATTAGGTACACTCAAGTTCGCAGGCATCTCTTTAAAAGAATAGAGCAAATCGACAATGCCTCCTAGCGTAATCGTATGAACGACCGGTACTGCACAATAATCTCCTTCATGATGTTCATTACCAGATAAAGCAGCAATCAATTCGTCTACCACATCATCCACATAGACCAAATTCATCACCACATTCGGATCATTTACCTGGATAGGCAAGTCATTAGCAATATTATTACAAAAAGTAGCCACAGCACTATTGTAATTCGGTCTGCACCATTTTCCGAACACATTCGGGAAACGATAAACCAATACTTTCGCTCCGGTTTCTTTCGCATACTCGAACAACAGGTTCTCTCCTGCCCTTTTCGATTCGCCATACGGATTATCCAATGCCGCCTGCGTAGATGATGAGATCATCACCGGGCAAGTATTGTTATACTTTTTCAATGTGTCCAGCAAAGTAGAAGCAAAGCCGAAGTTACCCTTCATAAATTCCGCCTGGTCTTTCGGACGGTTCACACCCGCCAGGTTAAAGACGAAATCAGCTTTCTTACAATAGACATCCAACTCAGCCGGATCGCTGTCTATATCATATTCGAAGACCTTTAGATCAGTTCCCGAAACAGAATAATTCCGGGCTTTCCCTGATTGGATATTATGGAGTTGGGAAACAAGGTTCCGACCGACGAACCCTTTGGCGCCAGTAACTAATATGTTCATTACATTAAAATTGATTTATTCGCTTCTGATTTCTCTTGGTTTTGCCCGTTCGATCAGTCCAAGATCTTCCTGAATGAAACGTAAGCGGAGTAATAGTTTTTTCATGCCTTCCACATCCAAACGTGTGGTGTTATGGCTGTGATAGTCTTCAATCTTAGAAAGACATTCGCTTCCTTCGGTAAAGAACTTGTCATAGTTCAAATCGCGTGTATCACAAGGAATGCGGTAATATTCACCCATATCGATTGCCTTCGCCATCTCTTCACGGGTTACCAGCGTTTCATACAGTTTCTCTCCGTGACGCGTACCGATTACCTTCACTTCCGTATCCAGATACTTCGGATCGATCTGTCCGTATGTTTCTTTCAAGGCCTGTGCCAGGACAGACAAGGTCGCTGCCGGTGCTTTCTGAACAAATAGGTCACCATTATGACCATGTGTAAAGGCATAGACTACCAAATCGACGGCATCATCCAACGTCATCATAAAGCGGGTCATTTCAGGGTCGGTAATGGTAATCGGCCTGCCCTGCTCCATCTGTTCCACCCAAAGAGGAATTACAGAACCACGGCTTGCCATCACATTGCCATAGCGGGTACAACAGATAGTAGTCTGCGCCCCTTCGCCCAGTTCACGTCCCTTAGCAATCGCCACCTTTTCCATCAGAGCCTTGGAGATACCCATCGCATTGATCGGATAAGCGGCTTTATCCGTAGAAAGGACGACTACATTCTTTACGCCATGTTCAATAGCAGAAAGCAGCACATTCTCTGTTCCTTCCACATTTGTACGCGTAGCTTCCATCGGAAAGAATTCACAACTGGGGACTTGCTTTAATGCAGCTGCACTAAACACATAATCCACACCGCGCATAGCGACATCCACAGATGTTTTATTACGCACATTCCCTATGTAAAATTTTACTTTAGGATTTTGTAAAGCATGACGCATATCGTCCTGCTTCTTCTCATCTCGGCTAAAGATTCGGATTTCCTTGATATCCGAATTGATAAAACGCCGGAGGACGGCGTTACCGAAGGAACCGGTACCACCAGTGATTAGAAGGGTTTTGTCTTTAAATACTGACATATATATATTCTATTAAAACTCGAATGAATTCATTACAGATTACAAAATAGAGTTTTTGATTTCCTGGACGATATAAGCCACATCTTCATCCGTCACACAAGGACCACTCGGCAGACATAGCCCCTGCTTAAACAAAGATTCGCTTACGCCGTTCGCATAACAAGGATTATTCCTGTATACAGGTTGTAAATGCATCGGTTTCCATAGCGGACGAGATTCAATACCGGCAGCATCCAATACCATGCGCATAGCTTCCACATTCCGGTTCGGCTCCGAATTAGTATGTAAAGAAGAAGCCTCGTGTGTCACACCGGCAGCACCGCCCACAGCCCCCTGTACAGCAGCCTCGTATGCATGTTCTTCTCCTTTCACATATAAACCTGAATCGAGCAAGATTGTATTCAACCAATAGTTACTATCGAAACGAGAAGAAGGATTCTCATGCAATGTAATCCCTTCTACTCCGGCAAGCAGTTTCTTATAAAGCTGACAGGTATGTTTATGATGAGCAATATGTTCATCCAGCACTGTCATCTGACCGCGACCGATACCGGCACAAATATTCGACATGCGATAGTTGTAACCGATCTCTTCATGCTGGTAATAAGGATAAGATTCGCGTGCCTGGGTTGCATAGAACATGATCTTCTTTTTCGCTTCTTCATCCGGACAGATTAATGCGCCGCCACCAGAGGTCGTAATCATTTTATTACCATTAAAAGAAAGTACCCCATACTGTCCAAATGTTCCGCAAACCTGACCATCATAGCGACTACCCAATCCTTCAGCAGCATCCTCGATAACCGGAATATCATATTTATTTGCCACAGCCATAATCTCTTCAATTTTAGCCGGCATTCCATAGAGATAGACGGGGACAATTGCCTTCGGTTTCTTACCTGTAGTCGCTATTCGGTCGACAATCGCCTTTTCCAACAACTCCGGATCCATATTCCAAGTCTCGGCTTCCGAATCGACAAAGACCGGAGTTGCTCCCAAATAAGTAACAGGGTGTGAAGAGGCGCAGAAAGTAAAACTTTGTACAATCACTTCATCGCCCGGACCGACACCACAGGCTAAAAGAGCCAAATGTACAGCGGCCGTACCAGCAGAGAGTGCAACGACTTTTTTCAGTTGACAGTTGACAGTTGACAGTTGACAATTTTTTGTCTTCCCCTCATTGTCAATTGTCAATTGTCCATTGTCAATTAAGAAGTGCTCCAGTGCTTCTTCAAATCCATTCACATTCGGGCCAAGTGGAACAACCCAGTTGGTATCAAAGGCTTCTTTTATAAAGCCTTGCTCTTTGCCGCTCATGTGAGCGAGGCAAAGGTAAATTCGTTTGTTCATTGTTATGATAGATAATTAGAGTTTTACTTATAATTAAAACTTTTCGTGTTTCAAGGGTAAGTTTTAAGTATGATTAAAACTTTTCGCATATTTGCCATAAGTTTCACTTATACTTAAAACTTTCAGCAAATGGATTTACCTCAAACACTCATCAATCGAAAAGGCTATTCAGAAAGAATCAAGCCTTTCATGAGAAAAAGCATAGCCAAAGTATTAACCGGTCAAAGACGTGTCGGTAAAAGTTTCCTGCTTTTCCAGCTCATGAAACAAGTTCTTGAAGAAGAGCCGAATGCCAATATCATATATATTAATTTTGAAGAATACCTTCTTTGGCATATATGTCAAACAGGAATAATCCCGAAAATTCAACTCACTGCCTTAATTCTTATATTTAAGCACCTTTGCTGGAACACCCGCAACAACGGCCTTGGGTTCTACATCATGAATAACAACAGCACCTGCCCCAATCAAGCAATCTTCTCCTAATTCATGAAGCCCTGTCATGATAGTTGAACTAATACCACAATAGGTATACTTATGAGCAACAATCGAAGCCCCAAAATTGCAACCTGTAGACAAGAAACAGCCTTCTTCCAATACCACATGATGTGCTAAATGTACTCCCATGCTTATCATTGTATAATCTTTGATAATAGTATACGGCATAACAGTTGAACCTAGTAGAATATAAACACCCTCTCCTATCACTACATCAGGTGATAGGAGTACACTGGAGTGAATAAAATTAGGAATTTTATACCCTAACTCTTTCGCTTTTTTAAGTAGTTTCACTCTCAACTTATTATTACCCAAAGGACAATAAACAGCTTCCACTCCAAACTTTTCACGCAACGAACTCAAGTAATCAACTTTACCTAATACAGGAACTCCCTTTATATAAGTATTTTGATAATCTGGATTATCATCTAAGAATCCAACAATCTCTACCCCTATTTCTTGAAGATATGCCAAATAAACTTCACCATAGGTACCTGCACCAATTATTACACTTTTCATTCTCTAATTAATTAGTTCCATCAAATGGATACATTGTAGCAACTGTCTCATTATTTATATCATTTCTACATATAACTTTCTTGATTGTCAAGAAAATTATTTTTACATCTAACCACAAAGAGAGATGATCAACATACCAAACATCTAACTTAAATTTCTCTGTCCAAGTAATACTATTTCGTCCATTTATTTGTGCCCATCCCGTAATACCTGGACGCACATCATGGCGACGCGCTTGCTCTTTACTATAAAGAGGTAAATAATAAGTTCTCAAAGGCCTTGGTCCAATCAAAGCCATATCCCCTTTCAAAACATTAACCAACTGAGGTAATTCGTCAATGGAAGTAGAGCGGACAAAGCGACCTACCTTAGTCAAACGCTCTGCATCCGGTAACAGATTTCCTGTAGCATCCCGTTCATCCGTCATCGTTTTGAATTTAATTACTTTGAAAATTTTCTCATCCTTCCCCGGCCGTTCCTGAAAGAAAAACGCCCCCGCCCCTTTATTAGCAAAATGCAACCAAAGGGTAATGATCAACAATATCGGCCAAATCACTGCCAATACACAAAAGACGATAATAAAATCGATCAGTCGTTTAAAGAAATGTTTGTACATATTATTTTAAATATTTCATTTTTGTCCCAACACCTGAGAACTCACCTCCGAACACATCAAAATGCGAATACGCGAATCGGCTAACCGACGGCGTTCCTCTTCCACATCTTCTAGAGGAAAATATTCCGGGCAGAGATGTATGAAAGTTGCATAAATACGATCAAGCGTTTCAAGTGTCAGTGTGCCGTCCGGATGGTGGCGATCCAGTTTTGAAAGGGTACGGCGGTCGATGTACAAACAGGCAGACAACTGCCTGAAAGATAACAATCCCCACCTTTTTTGTATCTGCCAGACTTCATCGGAAGCAACTATAATCCATTTATTAGAACCTACGCCGAAAAGTTGCCGGGACATCTCGCTTCCAATGAGGGCATCTCCCCCATGAAGCGACCCGAAAACAAAATAAACCTTAATCTATGCTATTATATCTTACATTTGGTACATCCATCTATGTACCACGCTAAAAAATAAGAACTATATCTTTAGCACTAGTATGAAAGAGCATGTCTCTCATATTCAGTTTTCTCTGTTTTTATTAATTATTAAACAAACTGTTGTTTATATGACTCAAAACACGATTCCATTCCAGCCAAGCCGCTTCGCCTCCCTGCGGGCTACAACACCGGCTCCCGTTTCATGGAAAGCGATTGTCAATGAATTGACTGGCGCACTTCATAAAGTGCAAACTGAACTGTACCGACAGACAATCGCCCGCTTGCACCAAGCGGAACAGGACGGCGACAATCAGCTTCTCCCCAAGTTGAAGGCAGAAAAAGACCGAATCAAACAAGACCAGCCGGCCTTCGTCGCCTCGGTCGCGCTCACAGGCGGACGTACCTCCAAACACACCATCGGCTATTCCGGATTCATCATGGTCGACATCGATGGCATTCCTCCCGGGCAGTTCGCCGAGACACTTGCCCGTGTCAAGGACGATGCGCATACCTTCCTGGCCCACACCACGATCTCCGGCTCCGGTATCCGGGTGTTCGCACGGATGGATGGTAGCATTACAAAACAGAATTTCCCGCTGGCCTGGAAGCATGTCAACGAACATTATGCCCGGCTGACCGGTATCGAATATGACTGCAAATGCAAAAACGCGACCCGTATGTCCGTCATCTGTTATGATCCCGATACTTTCTATCAGCCCGACGCGCTCTGTTTCCCGCTGCCGGACGATAAAAGCGGCAAGCCGACAGGCAAAAAGGAAAAACGCGGCCGCAAGCCTTCCATTCAGCGGGCAGCACCGACCGTGCGCCGCCTTGTCGAACAGGAAGGCATTGCCTACGAGGCACATAGTCACAACAACTACATCTGCCGCTGTCTCTACTGGATGAACCGGTTCGGCATACCGGAACAGGAGGCTACGGCATGGGCACTCGATACGTTTGCCGACTATGATGCGACTGCCATCCGCTCCACAGCAAAAAGCTGCTACGCTCTGACGGCCGAACATGCTACACAAAAGCTCCGGCAGTTTGAACAGGCGGCTTCCGGCGAAGTCCGCACCCGAAGTTATGCCTCGGTCGAAGAGATGGAACATTTCATCGACGGCTACATGGAAATCCGCCGCAACCGGCTCACCCAACAGGCGGAAGTACGACTGCAAGGCAGTGAAGAGTGGCAACGCATGACCGACACCATCGAAAACTCCCTGTGGCGTGCCATGCAGAAGGAAGGGGTCAACGCAGACCTCTCCCGCTTGCGCACGCTGTTGACCAGCGACTTCGTACCCGAATACTATCCGCTTGCGGACTATCTCAATGCCCTCCCGCCCTGGGACGGCACGAGCGACCCGATCGGTCAATTGGCTGCGATGGTACATACAACGGACAACACGCCTGAAAAATTCGCCTCCTACTTCCGCCGCTGGCTCGTGGGCATGCTGGCGGGTGCACTGGACGAACGGACAGTCAACCATGTCATCTTCGTGTTGATCGGCCGCCAGGGAAGTTATAAAACTTCTTTCATGCAAAACTTGCTGCCACCCAGCCTCCGACGTTACTTCACGACGAAGACCAACAGCCAGCGGCTCGGTAAGGACGACCTGCTGACCCTCTCGGAGTTCCTCCTGGTTAATTTCGAAGAGATCGACACCATGCGCCCGGCGGAGCTGAACCAGCTCAAGGCGATGACCACCGCTCTCTACATCGACGAACGACTTCCCTATGGCCGCAACAAAGTACGCCTGCCGCACGTCGCCTCTTTCTGCGCCACCGGCAACAATCCGCTCTTCCTTACCGACGATACCGGCAATCGCCGTTGGCTCGTTTTTGAAGTGACGGACATCGACAACCCGTGGGAACACCCGATCGACCACGATGCCGTCTACGCACAAGCAAAAGCCTTGCTCGACAGCGGTTTCCGCTATTGGTTTCAAGGCGAAGAGATCGACGAACTCAACCGACACAACCGACGTTTCGAGACGCCCAACCCTGCCCGTGAGCTGATCCTCGCCTTTTACCGCAAACCCTACGGATTGGAAAGGGGACGTTACATCACCGCCAGCCAGATTGTGGCCCGCTTCGGTAATAGTATTCGCTTGACACCCGGACAAGTAGGACGTATCTTGAAAGATTTGGGATTTGCGCGTCTGCATACTCGCAACGGCAACTTCTGGCTGGTCGTCGAGCGAACCACAGACGAAATCGCTACCATCCTGCCGGAAGCGCAAGAAGAAGACCCTGACTAGGATTAACCTCTGTTCGTTGTGACGGGTGTGAAGAATATTACCCCCTTTTTGTAAACTATGCGAGAAAATAAATAAAATACGCCCTCCCTTTAAAGGCACCCCGTATTTTATTTGTATTCCCAAAAAGTTTACAAAACGGCACTCACAGTCTTCACACCTGTCACACCACCCAATCATAAATCTATCCATCATCAACTGTCAATTGTCAACTATCAACTGTCAACTATCATGAAGTCTTATCCCCTCAAAAAATCAACCCTCGCCTGCCTCTACTTTCCGGAGCTGGCCCCTCACCAGGCATGTAATCGCCTGCGTCGTTGGATTATCCGTTGTAAACAACTGCATGAGGAATTGCTCCAATGCGGCTATTCTCCTTGCCAACGTGTTTTTACGCCCCTACAGGTCCGGCTCATTGTCCGGTACCTGGGGGAACCGGGAGAGCGTTTTTAACCGAATGTACCTTCAGAGGATAAAGCAACATTCCCTATCGTAAGAATCTTACGTTGCCCATCGTTAAGTGCTTACAATGCCTATTGTTAGGGTCTTACGATAGGCAGTGTAAAAAATTATCGCTGGGCCTCACCGTCCGCATCATCCGGCATCACTCGCGTTTGCCCACTGTCGTACATTTGCATTGTAAACATTGTTCAACCATTAAAATTTAAAGCGTATGCCACAAGCATTTCTGATCCGCAAGTATCGCGTTCCGGGTGAAGAACCACGGAAAGAAGTTTTTAAACCTGCGCCCTTTTATTATGGGACACTCTCGACTGCCGATGCCGCCGAGCAGATTGCCGAAGAATCGTCCCTCACTAAAGGGGATGTATTGAATGTCCTGGATCGTTACCAGCGCTATGTCATCGTCAACCTCCAAAAGGGGTACAAGGTGGAACTGCTCGGATTCGGCACCGTCTACAACCGTTTCGTCACAGGAAAAGGCGTTGAAAAGGCCGAAGAGGCGAAAGCCACCCAAATCCGGAGCATCATTCCCGGTTTTACTCCTTCGTTCACGCGCATCAACGGCAGCCGCCGCTACTCGCTCCTGGGCGAAAAAACATCCCTGGTGAAAGTAAACATCAATGGTGCGCAAGTACCGGAAGAAGATGATGAAGACGACAGACCGGTAATCGAATAGAACCGGTCCCACCGTCATCTGATTGAATCCATACATTTACAAACCTATTAAATTTACAAACCTATGCAACAAACCATCGAAACCAATCCGGCACCGGAAAACCCCAAGCGCAAAATCTGGGGCATTGTGTTAAAGGTGATCGCCACCGTAGTAGCCACCCTTTTAGGAGCCTTGGGACTCCAGTCGTGCATGTAGCCATGGTTCCCATCTGCGAAACCGTCCTGCAGGGCGAGATCGAACTCATGCGCCATGCTACGGAAAGTGTCCGTTTTATCGTGGTCCACTGTTCCGCCACCCGTTGCAACCGGCCTTATACCGCCGAACAGCTGGAACACGACCACCGGAGCAAAGGTTTTCGCACGACCGGTTACCATTTTTACATCCGCACTGACGGAACTACCACCCACCCTCGCCTGCTTGGCGAGGTGGGTGCCCATGTAAAGGGTTTGAACCATTGCTCGATCGGTATTTGTTACGAGGGCGGACTTGATCCCGATGGGAATCCTGCCGATACCCGTACGCCCCGCCAGCGCGAACGGCTGGAAGAGTTGCTGACGATTCTCCGACGGCTCTATCCCGGAGCGCTTATTACCGGACATAACCGCCTCAATCCGCGACCACCCAAGGCGTGTCCTTGTTTTGATGCTGAGTGGGAGTATCGGGGGATTTGAGGGTTTCTTTTGGGCACGCAGACGATAGGGAAACTGATAAAATAGATTCTGTTGTTTGCGTGCTAAATTTTGCAAAATAGTTTCTGTCTTCTTGTAGCAAAACGTTCCATGGATTTTCTTGCAAATTATTTACTTACCATTAATCTAAAAAGCTCTTATAATATTCCACATAAGCTTTTAAAACCATTTTGTGATCGAAATGCTCTAAGATGTATTGTCTACATTGCAATTTTATTGAATTAAAGAGTTCCATGTCATTCAATAATTTAATCATACAACCATAAAGAGAAACTTTGTCTTGAGGTTCACATAACAGACCATTGATGCCTTGTGAAACAACATTCTTACAACCAACAATATTAGAGGCTATAACCGGAACACCAAGAGAATTTGCTTCAACCAAGACCTGGCCAAAACCTTCACGATATGAAGAAAGTACAAGTATCTTAGAGGCCTTTATAAAAGGCCTTACATCCGACTGTTTACCACACTCTATAATATAATTGGATTCTTTAATCAATTGCTCTGTACTAGCAGATAATGCATCTAGCTTTTCTTCACGACCACCAACCAACAATAATTTAATAGGCAAACTTTCTTCATGCAGCCGAACAACTACATCCACCAACTCTTCCACACCTTTATCACGAACCATGCGGCCAATAAAGAGACAAGCCAGATCATCTTCCTTTATACCATATTGAAACTTTACAGCAGACTCATCAACTATTTCAGAATTGAATCGCTCTGTATCTACACCATTGGCACTACCATACATTATGACCTTTGACTTCTCCAAAGAGCAAATACTATCTTCGGCAAGTTGTTCTCTAACTCCCTGGCTTACGCAAATCACCTTGTTTGCACAGAAGCACGAAATCCTCTCCATTACCATCAATAACTTGCGTTTATTGCCTTCGCAGCCTTGGTATCGCAAACCATGGCACATATAAATACGCACTGGACGAAATGTCAACCATGCTGCAATCATCGCCAATAACGAAGCTTTAGGCGTATTTGCATGAACTACAAAAGGACGTTCAATAATAAGTAACCATATCCATTTAAATAATGACAATAAATCATTATAGATTGATATATCCCGCTTCATGGTCAAAGTTTTATATCTAATACCTTCTTGCTCTGCAAATGGTATCAATTCCTTGTCAAGTGAAGATACAACACATACATCATATATTTCTCTCAGAGCCTTACATTGCCCTCTAAAAAAGCCCAGTGTCGTAGGGACAGTTGTTGTTATAAAGAATTTTCTCTTAATCATAGTTTTTAGCATATAATGCAACAATAAATAATCTTCTACCGAGTAATTATTTCTTCAAAAACCCTTTTTAATTGTCCCTGTATCACTCCTCTATTATGATATATCTTACCACAAGTGTAGGCTTTTTCTGCATACTTTTGTATAAGTGAAGGTGTTTCACATATTTCATTGAGAAGAGGTAATATTTCATTATAACTAGATAAACAAAATGCTGCATCTTTTTCTTTCAGATATTGATATCCTGTATGTTTTTCCCAACAAATAGCAAGTATTGCACAAGATGAAGCCATTAAGTCTATAATTTTAGTTGAAAAAGAAACACGCGTTAACAACCTATTTTTCTTATCCATTGATTCTACATGTAAAGCGATATCTGCTTTATGGTATATCTCTATAAGTTCAGCGGGAGTCACCTTACCTCTTACATAAATAAAACAATCTTCAGAAAGAGCTTTTTTTTGCTCTTTTGTCAATAGTTCTGTTGTATAAACATCAAGCACAATCCGGATCTCATTTTTATTAATTTCTTTAAGTGCTTTTCCTATCTCTGCAAGAGATTTCCACCGATTACAATAGAGTCTTCCTGCATATACCATCCGAATAGGTTTTCCTACTTTCTTCGGACTAAAGGAATCTTTAAATATCCAACACTTATAAAGTGTTTCCGTTTCAATACCATACTCATTTTTATACTCTTCCGCCTGATCACTCGAAAACATCAGATAATGCGAATAAATTGAAACATGTTTTTTAAACAAGCAATGAACAAAAGACTTTCTCATCCAATATAGAGGAGAATAACTAATTCCATTCAAAGAAGCTTCATCATCCGCAGTGAATGCAACAAAAGGTGCATTTGTCATTTCAGATACTAATTTTTCCAATCTCATCAACTTGGGAGTTATATATCTTGGACAAAATACCACATCAGGATTAAAGTCTTTCACAAAAGTATTCAAGTCCTCCTTATTATATCTGCCTGTACACCAAATAAAATCACGAAGTATCATTACTAGCGTATGAAAAAAGATTGATACTTTCTTCATAAACCCATAAATTCCCTTACGCTGAGCATTTTGTTTTAAATAGTGAATTTGTTCTACATCTGTTTTTTTCTTAATGCTACCACCAGCTTTTTTTCCACCCAATAGAGATTTCCCCATCTGACCATCCGTAATTTGAAAATAGCGATTACAGATTGAATTAACAGGTTCTCCTGGACTACAATAAATCTGAGCAAATTCGGCATCAAAACCTGTAAACCAATTGGTCAATACACCATTGCCATACACATAATCATTCCATTCTTCGTCTGTTATCAGTAGTATCTTCATCTTCAATTTTTATTTATAGATTACGGGCTCTTCCTAAAAACATAAATAAGAATCTAAAAAAATATGGATAAATACGGAACATAGAGAGTATAAAACGATGTAATAATGGGACTTTTGAACAATTTATAGCTGCATTAACATGAAGCTGAAAGTATTTTAATAAAACAGGAAGTTCTGTTTTTTTCACATTACCATACGCATAATTCAGCATTAACGGTAAACAAAAACGCCATTTAGAAAGGTCCGTCAATAATTTTTCTCTTTCATTTTCAAAAAAAGCAATACGTTCTTCATAAGCGCTAATGAAATCTAATTTGAGAACCTTTTTTTGGTTAGCCATGATACTCTCTGAATTTTTATAATAATAATAATAAGGTGTATTCACATATAAAATACGACTACTCCTATAATATAATTTCCAAGTCGTAGCATCATCTTCATTAACCTTACCTATAGGCATTCTAATTCCTTTCCACAATTCACTACGATATAATTTCCCCCACACAATAATCTTCTGAACACTACTGCAAAATATAGAGTGATTATCAAAACGACGAACAGAAGTTTCTTTTTTAATAGAAGGAAAAACATCTTCTCTCCCCCTTAAAAAAGAAAATTGTACAATATCTGCATTTTCTTTCTCTGCTAATAGTAAAGTATCTTGAAGTGTATCAGAATGAATAAAATCATCACTATCCAAAAAAGTTACATAATCACCAGACAAGTACTCTAGCCCTACATTGCGTGCAGATGACAATCCTCCGTTCTCTTTGTGAATCACTCTAATACGTCCATCAGCTTTAGCATAGTTATCACAAATAATAGGACACTTATCAGGTGAACCATCATCAACAAGAATTAATTCCCAATTTGAATAAGTTTGAGCTAATACACTATTTATACAACGATATATATATTTTTCTACTTTATAGACTGGAACTATAATTGTAATTTTGGACTGCATATATTAAGTTTTATATGATTTTTCCCATTTTTATTTTATCAATAAAAAAATGGGAAAAAGAACCGCGATGAAAGATATAACTGTAAAAAGAAACAAAAGGGTATTAACATTAATACTGATAGATACCATACTGGCATATTACAAACTCTATAATTATAATCATTCATTATATTTTGAGTAGTTAATGCTAGTATAAATGGTACAAACATCATATACCTCTGCACCATAAATATTCTATAATTAAACACAGCACACACACATATCAAAATAGAAACACTTAAAAAATAAAGGAAATCAGTTCTTTTATAAAGGATTGTGTTAATATACAATGCAAGAAGAGGGCCAAGCATCATTAACACAATGACAAATTTGAAGTATCCTTCGCTACCAACTGAATCCAAATAACTATCAGAATAGCTTTGTTGAAGTAATCCTAATCTTATTAAAAAACGTCCCAATAATTGTATCAACGATGTTGAACCCATTAAAGCCGCTATACATATAATTGTAATCCATACATTTCTATTCATCCGAGAAACTTGACTCAAGTTACTCTTGAATCGCCACGAAAACAATACGGCCAAAAACAATACTAAAAATATAATTTTAATACCATCGTGGGCTAACGGAGCAGACAATAATAATATTCCTCCAATAAAATATATCTTTTTTAATCCAAAAGCTAGAGCCATTATAACCAATATAACCGCAAAGAAAAACCGAGAAACCGCAAAGAAAAGTGGACTCATAGATGTAAAAAGTATTATAAATGCAAATGTCTTATTTATTGTTATATTTGTATTTTTTCTCAATTTATTATTCCAAACATTGACAACAATTATCAATATTAAATAATAAACAAATGTCAATATAGCGATATAGGTTTTTGCATTAAGTCCAATTGATTGATGCAATATTGCATATACTGATTGATAAAGAAATGGTCTTCCTATAAGAGATTGACTTTCTATATATTCTGAGATATTGGTATCTTCTATATAAGACAAATCATATAATTGAGCTTCCAAATCAACATATGCAGCATTAGGATTCACATTCAATACTACAAAAAAAGCTAGAAGAGGAAAAATATAAATTAAATTACAAACCTTCATATGAACTATTTAAAGATTATATAGAAACACATAATCATTCATTAATAATAATATGCACTACCCGGCCCAAACAATATAGATTTTTCACTATCATTATTCATCAACGCCTGAGATAGTTTTACGAAGTTATTTGCAGCTACACGGTAATTCCAAATTTCACAAATAGAATAATAAGCCTGTTCTCCCATTTTTGATATTATTGATTTATCCTCAACAATCATATCTAAACATTTCATCAAGCCGTGATGAGAACCTTTATAGACTAATCCGTTTTTTCCTTGTTGGATAAGAAAAGGTGTAGAACCTGCATGTTCGTTCGCAACAACCAAACAACCACTATTCATCGCTTCATTTAGAACTGCTCCCCAACCTTCTTCACGACCACTACTAAAAATATAAATATTTGCATATTCCATATATCGGCGAACTTCTTGCTCTGAACAAAAATTTTTAAAAAGAATATTTTCTTGAATTCCTAATTTACGCGAAAGAGCTTCTACCTCTTTACGCTTCTTCCCCTCACCAATCATGGTAAGATGACAGCAAAGTCCTTTTTTAAGAAGATAATCTAATGTATATACCGCATCTTCTGGATGCTTCCACCAAATCATTCGACCGACCCAAAGTAATTCAATCTTATCTGATGATTTAAGACTCATCACTGGTCCTTCATAGAATTTCATTGCTGGGAAATATCCCCATCTGAAACACTTAGACTTAGGAAATCCCAACAAAGCTAAATCTTCTGCTAAATAAGCACTTGCGCATAAAACATACAAAGACTTTTCTCGATAAAGAGTATAGTTTTTATAAATTGTATAAGCTGTTGTTGGAATAAATCGATGCCAAGTTCCATTTTTAAAAAAACGTTCTGAAAATCGAAAAGTCAATTTGTTGACTTTCATCCTAATCTTACAAAACTGGTTACTATTCGCCCCCATAATAGCCACATCACTTTTTTTTGCGAGCTCCTTCGCCATCATTAATTCAGCCTCACTTTCATAAGCTTTTATCACAAACGAATATTTCACATTCATATCCTCATAACCCATTTCAATACGCTCATAATCAATTTTTTGAGAGGCTACAAATTTAAAATTATCTAAACCTATTATATTGATGAATTCATTACAAAGAGAAAGTTGGTGATGATTCAGAAAATTAGAGTAGAATGTTATAGTCATATTTCTAATGCCTTAAAGAGAAATTCTTTTGAAAAATTTCGCAAAGTTATTAATGTATTATCTAATGCAATATAATCAATCATATAGTCAGAGTTATTAAATATTCCTTCTATATTCAGCATCTTAAACAACGATGCAAGACGAGTCGTTCCTCCCGACTGATTAGCATGAATAATAAATTGTTTATGAAATATCAAAGAAAAAACACATCCATGAAAAGAATCTGTAATTACACGATCTGCATACTTGATATACGACAACCAATCTTCAATAGACATCTGTATATTATTCCCTCTTAGACTTTGTTCTATAATTGTATATCCTTTATTAATAAACGGAAGTATAGCTTTACGAAGACTTTCCCTATCACCTAACCAATAGACAAAAATATACTTCCCTATAACTAATCTAGTTGAAGCCAACTTGTCATATTCTGTAACAGGCAATAAGAATGTAGGGTCTAACACATGAGTAGCATCCACATGCATATTCTCCTTACAAAGCTTTACCGCAGATTCCTCACGAACAGATACCGCTATAAAATCAGATACCCATTCTTGTATCTTAATAGTTGTTTCAAAAGTATACCGCCAGTCATCATACCCTAGCGAAGCTGCATAGGCTATCTTTTTCGTCTTTGAATTCTTAGGTATAAAATCCAAAAAATATAATCCACCACGTGGTGAAGCAAAGTCTGCACGCCATACTTGATCACTCCCTACTACAATAACATCAAAAATATTCTTGTCACAAACCTTCTTAAATTCCCAATCACTATAAATAGCTTTAGTCCGATGAATATGAGTATTGATAAATGAAGTTAATTTTCTCACTCGTATTCTGGCCTTCCAATATGGGGTAAAAGGAATCGCATTCAACATTGCAAGTGCCAACCTCTTTATAACCCCTCTGTTATTACGGCGGTCAAGTATCACTACCTCAAAATCAAAATGCTGCAAATAAGTTTGCAAAGCAAAAGTTTGAAGAATACCTCCGTAATTGTTTATCAAAGGATGAGTAAGAATTCCTATTTTCTTTTTAGACATTTAAATAAACTATAAGTTAGAAAAACATTCCGTTGTACAAATGATTGTTTTAATAGTCTGTTCACTATTTCGTTAACAGTCAAATCATTGCAACTATAGAATACTTTACGTTTTATTGTTTTTTTAGTTGGATAAACTAACGAAGGATTATCCATGATAACATTTAGATAGTCAATAGAAGGAAAATAACCCACTTCTTTTAATAAGGATATTCCTTTTTGTGTATTTGCTAATACCACATTTATACCTTTATCATCATCTATGACACAATCATCATATCGTTTTGCATTCCACAAATCTCCAAGAGTAATATCACTACCACTTGTGTTATTCTTAAATTTGCACGAGTAACAAGATTTTCTTAAAAATAACCCCGCTACAAATCCAGATAAAAATGAGTTTTTAACAGCAGGTTCAATGAAAATTTTTTCCCCAGTCAATGAATCTGTTATAGAAAAACAATAAGTTTTCCATCCTCTACATTTATCACGAAATGAAATATTATATGATGGCTTTAGATGAAAATTTTCAGAAAGGTAACGCTTCCATACAGAAGGACTTGGAACCCCATGACATATAATATCTACAGTCATAAGATTTTCATAATCGTAATTAAGAAATCTTCTGAGTCCCGCTATTTGACATGGAGTACCACTAAACAGTACCTTACGACCTTGTTTTAAGAAAAATTGTGCTTGGATGAAACTTCTATCTATATGACTTTGTAAATATTTTGAACCTCGAAACAAAATAAGTTCTTCTTTCATTTCGATAAAATCGTGTATCACTCCAAATTCAGTATCAAATTTTGCTCCAAAAACAACTCCTTTTTGTTTCAATATTTTCTCTCCCAATAAAGAAAATATACCACCAGAAGAACTCTCTAAACGAACTTCTTCGTTTGAATTTATTGCAGCAAACACTTTAATAGGAATACTAGAAATGTTAGAGTGAATTACAGGACAAACCTTTTTACATAAACCACAATTTATACATAAATTTTCATCTATATATGGAAAAAGAAATCCCTCACAATCCACTTCTAATGTAATACATTTACGTGGACATCGTTGCACACAAGCCTCACATCCACAGCAGTCTTCACTCTTTAACACTAACTTTTTCATACCCTTTTTATTAACATATTGATGGGACGAGTGAACAAATTTCGTTCATATTTATTCATACTTATAAATCCAAAAAGAGGTACATACAATAAGGTAAATATTATTGCTGAATAAATAAAAGTAGATATGTTATCCAAGTTTATACTTAAACTATTTATGCAAAATATACAAATAGGAACAAAAACAACAGGCATGACTGACATCTTTA
This sequence comes from Parabacteroides chongii, assembly GCF_029581355.1. Classification (NCBI taxonomy): domain Bacteria; kingdom Pseudomonadati; phylum Bacteroidota; class Bacteroidia; order Bacteroidales; family Tannerellaceae; genus Parabacteroides; species Parabacteroides chongii. The sequence continues at coordinate 4,687,882 of NZ_CP120849.1, forward strand.
TTATTTCATACCAAAATTTTCGAATATCTATTTTTTGCTTCTTTTTATAATAAATATTCATAAGTAAACCTTGACCAAGTAACAATGCACCAGCTGTCGCATAGGCACATCCTATAGCCCCCCATCTTCTAGCTCCATAAATTGAGAATAAAGAACTAAAAATAGCAATAACTACATAGCTAATTGCTCTGAAACGCATTTGATTTCGGGCTTGAAGTATAGTAATTCCTAGATTTTGAATCATAGGGGGTAATAAAGTAAAAAAAAACAGTAACGATATATAATATGCTTCTTCATAAGCTTCACCGGCCCAAATTCTTATAAAAGATTGTCCAAATATGATAAAAGCACTAAGAATAAAAGACATGATAATATACTGAATCCTTCCAGTACGGATAAATAAATCTGAAATTTCTTTATTTGAATTACTAGTAGAAACCATAGCTGTTACTTTTGGTAAAAATACACCACTGATAGATGTAGAGAACATCATAAACATATGGGTTAGTTGAATTGCAACAGAATAAATAGCAACTACCACTGTACCCTTGAAAATACCAAGTACAAACTGTCCCGTACTCCAATATATTCTATCCATTATCACACTTAAGAAAATCCAAAAACTATATATTGATATTTCTTTTAGCAAAATAGGGTTAAATACTCCAAATTTTATTTTTATATTCAGTTTTGAATAACAATAAAATAAATTGATTAGTAACGTAAAAATATTGAATAAAGTAGTTACTACTACCATCGCAACAGCTTTATACCCTATCGATAACAATAATACCATCACTAGTGGATTTAAAATTGTTCTAACAATGCTTACAATCCGTTGAAATGCAAATTTTTCATATGCAGTCATAATACTTCCCCAAATACTCATCGGAAAAGTAAATGCTAGATTAAAAGTCATTAACCATAACATTATTTGCATCTTACAAGCCTCATCTTCAGTCATGTTTAATGAAAACAAATCCTCTACATTAATAGCCAATATACTACCGACTATGACTGCAATAAGTCCAAGGCCTACATATAAAGCTAAGAACATTCCAAACATTTCCTGTTGCTCACGAACATTTCCTTCAGCTCTAAATTTGGCAGTATAACGTACAATAGCATTGCCAAAACCAAGATCAAGCACTGTAAGGTAAGCTATTATGGAAGCTGCTAATGAATAAAGACCATATTCTGCTTGCCCCAACATTCGAAGCATATAAGGTGCATATATTAATCCTATCACCATATTTAAAGCAATAGAAACATAACTTAGTGCAGCCCCTACTTTTAACTGATTAATAGCCATTTTTCCACTTATTGTAAAATTCCTTTATATAATTCTATGTATTTCTTATAATTAACTTCTTTTTTGTATTCAGACAAAATCCATTTAACCAAACCTTCAGAATAATTATGCTGCTTATCATTTTTAATCTTTCTAATACCAGTTAATAATGCAATAACATCTCCTGTTTTTACACATTCACCATATTGCTTATTCACTGTTTCTGTTACTCCTGTATTAGCAAACGAAATAACAGGAGTGCCACAAGCTTGCGCTTCCATGTTGATAGTCGGTAGAGAATCTTCTCGTGTACAATTTACAAAAACATCAGCCATTGAATATAATTTAGCTAATTCTTCTTTACTCGAAGTATAACCTATAACCTTGACATTATTTGGCAATTCTATCGACCTCTTATCATAACCAAACAGCAATAGAACCATATCACTATCAAAACCTGCAACAAAAGTTTTTAAAACATCTTTATTTATTGTACTCAACCATTTAGTTACAGGTCCAAGTAATACGAACTTATCTTCAAGACCATATTGTTTTCTGATATTAGAAGGTGTCGGTTTGAAAACCATAGTATCTATACCATTATGAATACTCATGCAATGTATGTTTTTAAAAACTGACTTCTTTCCTTCTTTTGTAATCCAATCAGAAACGCCTACTACAGTCAAATTTTTAATTGCATTGAGATACTTATATCTATCCATCAAGATTTCATGGGATTTATCATACAAATAAGCTGGTGTATCCTGTTTTTTCTTAGGACAATTTCCACATTGCTCTTGCCATTTAAAGCAATTCATATCAGTATAATGAAAACAACCACCTGTAAAGAACCAACAATCATGCATAGTAATCACTGTCGCAATATTATGTTTAGCAATATAACGTAATAACATATTTAAATTGATGTAATTACTATGCAAGTTATGAAGATGGATTACATCTGGTTGTATTTTATCAATATACTTCAATAGTTTCAATGTAGGCAGAAATGAGAAATAAGCCTGTTTACCATTTATTCTACATAACAAAGCATGTAGCTTATTACTTACAATATTGCCAATCTTATAGCCATTTTTTATTTCATGCTGTGGTATCCTTGAAATTGCATAAGCAACATGACACTCAATCCCATTCTCTTCACAACATTGTTGTAAATCCTGAACAATGGTACCAGTGCTTCCATTAGCATAAGTTGCATTAATTTGAAGTACTTTCATTATATAACTGTTGATTTCTTTTCAAAAACTTCTCATTGTATCCGTTGGTGAGATTAATTCACAAATCCTTTCCAAACTACCATATTATGGTCACTATAAGACGTCTCCGGAGAATAGCACTCTCTCCCTTTCAACGACTCCGAATAAAAAATATAATCTATCCTCCAAAGCTTATACAACTGTCGGAATGTATATTGATACCCACTTCCACATTCCCGAAAGCCATCAGTCAACCCTTTTCGAACCTGATGGTATGCATAAGAAGCCGGTGTATCATTGAAATCTCCGCAAACAAGTACAGGATAAGGAGAATTTTCAATCTCTGTACGGATTGTATTTGCTTGGTCTGCCCGTTTCCGGTTATTGCGATTCATCTGTAGAAACAATTCTTTGATGGCTTTCATACGGATCTTAAACTCTTTATTAGGCGCAATGATTCTACCTATATAAGCATTGACGCTTGTCGTCTCAAAATGATTGTTGATTACGCGGATGTATTGATTGTTTATCCGTACATCAGCTATCAATGACATGTTCTGAGAATTTTCATAATAAAGAGCCTTTACCGAATGGATGGGGTAACGGCTGTAAATCGTTGTTGGTAAATGGTCGGTACGCCGGCTGATATATTTATACAAAACATAATCAAAGGCGTATCGGATACTGTCACGGTGGTAATAACCATCGCCGGGTGCTTCCTGAAAGCAGACAATATCGGGCTGAAGCTCCTTTATATAAGCGGCAGCTTCATTCATTGTGTACTTCTTGCCCCAATAAAAATGACTGGTATTGTAAGTAACGACAGTCAATGGGGTTCCTTCCGAGTCTGCTACTTCTTGCTGATTCCAGAAAGGCAGTTGATAAACTGCCAGCAAATAATTGGTGTGGAGCAAAATGGCAAAGAGAGAAATAGAACATCTCCATTTTTTCTTTGTGAACAATTGTATGACTCCCATCAACAGATTGGCGGCCAATATCGGCCAAACAGCTAAAGTCAGAAGAGAAAGCCAAATACAAATTCCTTCAACATAGCGTCCTCCGATAAAACAGAGGATGGATAATACAACAAAGAATATCTGGAAAAAGTTATTTAAACTTTTCACTCTGTGTCTTTATTGTTGTTTGTCCAAGGCTTCATATTCCGAATTCTTACTCTTAAACTCCGGAACAATCTCTTTCATCATCTTCACCGTTCCGACTTTATCAACGCAGAGAGCCAGGTGAACCAACGGTTCCATTAAATTATTGATTTCATTGAAATCGTATTCGCGAACCTGGGCACGATAAATCTTTTCATTCGATGTCGGCAGCGTATTCTCCTTTATAGCCAAAAGTTCTTCGTAGAGTTTCTCGCCCGGACGAAGACCTGTGTACTGAATCTCTATATCTTTATCAGGGACAAGACCTGCCAGTTCAATCATACGGCGTGCCAAATCGGCTATCTTTACAGGTGTTCCCATGTCGAATACGAATATCTCATTTCCCTTTCCCATAAAAGCGGCTTCCAGCACCAGGCGACAGGCTTCCGGGATAGTCATGAAGTAACGGATAATATCGGGGTGAGTTACTGTCAGCGGACCTCCTTTTGCCAATTGTTCCCGGAAACGGGGAATAACCGAGCCATTACTTCCCAGGACATTTCCAAAACGAGTCGTAATAAAACGAGTCTTTCCGGGATGCAGTCCTCTACTGATCGCAGTACTTAGACTTTGAACATAGATTTCGGCCAGGCGCTTGGATGCACCCATTACATTCGTTGGATTTACGGCTTTGTCAGTAGAGATCATGATGAATTTGTCTACCTCATATTTTACTGCCATATCGGCTACGTTGTGAGTACCATAGACGTTCGTATGAATGGCTTCACAGGGGTTTTCCTCCATCAAAGGCACATGTTTGTAGGCGGCGGCATGGAAGACGATCTGAGGATGAAAGCGGCTGAATACGCTCTCGACACGGTCGATCATACGGATATCTCCCATGACAGGCACGAACCGGACTTCGGGGAATTTTTCTTCCAGTTCCAGGCGTATGTTGTGCATCGGTGTTTCCGCACTGTCGAATAAGATCAATTGCTTTAAACCGAAATGGCATAGCTGACGGCATAGTTCACTACCAATCGAACCGGCTGCTCCGGTTACCAAAACAACTTTTCCTTGAAGGGAGTTTGCGATTTCCTCCATATTTATATGGATTTCATCACGACCCAATAGATCTTCGATACGTACGGCAGGGAGATTATGCAATGTTTTGCTTCCCTCTCTGAGTTCGTCGATAGTCGGAAGCATCAGCATACGGACTTTCTTCTTTTCACAGTAACGGATCAGGCGTTCGCTTTCGGCTTTGATGGCTTGGAAGTCTGTGAAAAGAATGGCTTTGATATTTTTCCTGTTAACCAAGCTGTTAAATTCAATCTGATCTCTAACGGAATAGACTTTATATCCGCCTATACGTAATGAAGATTTATTGCCGAAACGAAGATATCCTTCAACCTGGTACATCAGCTTATCATTCAAGGAGGCTCCGAACAGGGCTGTTGTACGGTTTTCACTTCCGTAAATCAGAAGCTTGTCGCGATTGGATATATTCAGGACCAAATGATACAGTGTAATCAGTGTCACCCGGAAAAGGGTCAGCAGGAAGAATGTTAAGAACAGATCGATCAGAGTTCCTAATAAGATATTACGGAAAGTCAGTTCGGTTGCCAGATAAGCGATAACCGGTATCAACAGCAATATCTTCAGGAAAGTGACCAGAAGGATGCGGCCAACCTCGGTGAAGGCAGAATGGCGAATAACACCTTTATAGCTCTTAAAGCAGACAAAGCTAAGGGCACTGCATAATGTAGAAGAAAACAGTGCTATGGCAAATATGTGTATCGAATAGTTAAAAGCTAAAACATAAGAGAGAAGCCCCAAAGAAATCAAAGTAGAGCAGCCGGAAAGGAACAAATCAATCAAGAAAATTATCCATTGATTAAAATACCTTAATTTGGAGAAATAACGAAACAGTGAAATAAACGTCATAGGATCAATTTTAATGGATGAAAAACGATTAACAATCAATAGTTTTAAAGTTATAGAATTTCGTTATTGCATATAACAAAGTACGTCAGTCACAGAGTAACTTACTGTAATGTACATAATACTAAATTTCAAAATAGCCATTAAAAATCATAGCAATTTGAAGATTTATATTGTTAAATAATAAATCGACAATGTCCCTATAAGAATGACTAGATTAATCGTTCCTTTTTTTGCGTCATTTTATTTGTTACGAGATGAAAAAATGAATTTCTTATACTGTATGAATTATAAGGGATATAGAAAATACGCTATTGTTTGTTCTAACTTTTATTATAACTTTGCAGTGACTAAAAAAAAGGAACGTTTTTTCTAGTCATTATGCTTTATCAACACACTAATAATCAATCATATACACAAATACACAGCTATCTAAAACGACAATCACACATTATACACATATTAACTAAAATATATAATCGATTATGTCTAAAAATCTTACAGAATCCAATAGTCTCCATGGCGATTATTTAACACTTCGACTAGATCAAATGATGTTTTTTCACAAAATAAGATCTCATTTTATGAATTAATTTTTGTTGTTAAGGTGTATGTGATTAATGTGAAAGTAGATCCTACAGGCACATTTCAAATTATAAATGTTATCTTTATAGAGAAATAGATATAAATAATATGGTGAACTTAGGTAGTTGGATGAACAAGATCCTCATTGGATGGGGAGTCGATCCAAAAATTGCAAACACTTTCGATGAGATTATCATTGCTGCATTGCTGATTGTTTTAGCGGTCGGCATCGATTATCTATGTCAGTTTATTTTTGTGGGTAGTGTACGGAAGCTGTCGGAGAAAAGTCACTATTTCTGGGATACACTGCTGATCAAACGAAAAGTAGTGCACAATTTGGTGCATGCCATTCCCGGTATTTTGGTGTACGCATTGCTTCCTATGGCTTTTATCCGGGGAAAAGAGTTATTGCTGCTCTCTCAAAAAGTGTGCGCTGTCTATATCGTATTCGTCTTACTATTGGCGATCAACGGATTTATCCTTGTGATAATGGATATATACAATCACAAGGAAGTGAATAAAAACCGGTCGATAAAAGGTTTCATACAGGTATTCCAGGTGCTGGCTTTCTTTATCGGCGGTATTGTAATTATAGCTATTCTGGTCGGTAAATCACCCGCCACCTTGTTTGCCGGACTGGGTGCTTCAGCAGCGATCCTAATGCTGGTGTTTAAAGACACGATACTCGGATTTGTAGCAGGCATACAACTTTCTGCCAACGATATGTTGCGACCGGGCGACTGGATCACAGTTCCGGGATCGAATGCCAACGGTGTCGTGCAGGAAATTACGTTGAACACTGTAAAAATACAGAATTTCGATAATACGATTTCCACAATTCCACCCTATACATTGGTCAATAATTCCTTCCAAAACTGGCGGGGAATGGTCGAATCCGGCGGACGACGGGTCATGAAATCGATCTTTCTCGATCTGAATACAATTAAATTCTGTACACCGGATATGCTGGATACGTTCCGCAAGGAGATTCCTCTCCTCTCCGATTACCAGCCGGATAAAGGGGTTACGCCCACCAATTCGCAGATGTTCCGTATCTATGTGGAACGTTATCTGAACAGTTTGCCTGTTGTCAACACAGACCTCGACCTGATCATCAGCCAGCTTCAATCGACCGAATACGGCGTGCCTATTCAAATCTATTTCTTTTCCCGTAATAAAGTATGGAAAGAGTATGAACGCATCCAGTCGGATATATTCGATCATTTCTTTGCGATGGTGCCTAAGTTCGAACTGAAAGTATATCAATACTCGGACTGATAACGGTCACTTGGGAGACTCTGATTTTTTACCTATATTTGTGTTCGCAACTTTAAAGACAAATGTATGAGTGAATTACAACAATGGATTAACAGTTATCTGATCAAATGGGGTTTAGTACGCGATTCGGCAAATATATGGGATAACCTGATCGTACTGCTTCTCGTTATAGCAGTAACCGTCGGCATTGATTATACCTGCCGTTACATCTTCCTCGGATTATTTAAACGCTTTGCCAAAAGGACCAAAAACCAATGGGACGACCTGATCGTGGAACGCAAGATCATCAACAAGCTGATGCACCTGATCCCCGCCATTTTGGTTTATATCATGCTGCCTTTGGCACTTCCCAGGAGTGAGATGCCTACATTGCTCGGTATTCTCCAAATGATCTGCAGTATCTATATTGTTGCCGTCATATTGCGTTTTATTAATGCGGCATTAAATCTGCTCCTCGAAATATACAACAGGAAAGAAGCCTTCAAGAATAAGCCGCTGAAAGGGTTTGTGCAGATCATTCAGGTGCTTGTATTCTTTGTCGGGTTTATCATTATCATTAGTATACTGATAGGGAAATCACCCGCTACCTTGTTTGCCGGATTGGGGGCATCCGCGGCTATCCTTATGTTGGTATTCAAAGATACGATACTCGGATTCGTTGCCGGCATCCAGCTATCGGCCAATGATATGCTCCGTCCTGGCGACTGGATCACGATGACTAAATACGGCGCAGACGGAACTGTGATCGAAGTGACACTGAACTCGATCAAAGTACGGAATTTCGATAATACAATCACCATGATACCACCTTACGCCCTTGTCAGCGACTCTTTCCAAAACTGGCGAGGCATGCAGGAATCAGGCGGTCGACGCGTTAAACGATCGATCAATATCGACATGAACAGTGTACGTTTTTGTACCCCGGAAATGCTAGCCAAATTCCGCAAGATATCCTTATTAACCGAATATATCGACACAAAGCAAAAGGAACTGGAAAGATATAATGAAGAGCATAATATAGATGATTCTATCAAAGTGAACGGACGCCGCCAAACCAACCTCGGTGTTTTTCGTGCTTACCTGGTGAATTACCTGAAAAGTAATCCTGACGTGAACAAAGATTTAACGTGCATGGTACGCCAACTGCAACCGACAGAAAAAGGGATCCCGATGGAATTATATTTCTTCGCAGCCACAACTGTCTGGATTCCATACGAAGGTATTCAAGCGGATGTGTTCGACCATATTCTAGCTATTTTGCCTGAGTTCGGACTGCAGGTATTCCAAGAGGTTTCAGGTTCTGATCTACGCCATCTAAGGATTGAAAAAGATTAAGCTTCTGTTATTCACAGGATGATGAAATTTTATTCGTTCATCCGAATAGTTCTTTGAGACAGAGGCAGGTGTAAATAAATTTAGAGGTACGTGTAAATGGATTTAGACGTACCTCTAATTTGTAAGACATAGTAATAGACTTGTCTACTGAATTTCAAATAAAAGAAAATATTCTACAAATCAATTTTAAAACTATTCCTTAAACGAAGCCTCATTGCTCTTTGCCAACGAAACCAATCCTCCCATAACTCCCAGATTCATAGTATCCAGTGCCGAACTTGGTACAATAATCATTGAACCTTTCTCTTTTAAGCCCTCGAAGAGCATGTTCATGCCTCTGAGATGCAACGCGACAGGGTTGTCTGTATATTTTTTACTGGCCTGTTCAAACTTATCGGCAATCTCTGTTTCAGCCGTTCCCAGGATAACACGGGCTCTTCTTTCACGTTCGGCCTGTGCCTCTTTACTCATTGCATCAGCCAAATCCTGCGGTATGGCAATATCATTAATACCTACTGTTTGACAGGTTATACCCCAGGGATTCGTATTCCTGTCTAAGACGTGCTGCAAATCTTCGGCAATCTTATCGCGCTCCTGCAATAGAGTAGACAGTTCATGTTTGCCGATCGTATCTCTTAAACCGGTCTGGGCTATGTTTTCGATGGCTTTTTGATATTCCTGTACTTCCAGGGCTGCCTTTTCCACATCCCAAACCGTCCAGTATACAACTGCATCCACATTTACCGGTACAGTGTCTTTTGTCAAAGTTTGTTCAGCTTTAAAAGTACTTACACGCACACGCTGGTCGATATAAGCCGATACGCTATCAAGAATAGGAATAATCATAAACGGGCCCGGACCTTTCAAGCCCTTGAATTTACCCATACGCAACACCACTGCCCGCTCCCATTGGTCGGCAATGCGGATCGAAAGAGCCAATAATCCCGATAAGAGGATCAGAAACAACAACACCGGCGTACTTACAATATGTAAAATATGCAGAACAACTGATATGAAAATCAGTACTAACAAAACTGAAATAGAAATGGGATTAAACCATCCTTTGCTGATTACATTTGCTGTCATAAGTATTATTTTTTAGAGGTTTCAATATTCTTTAATTCGTGTATGATGTCGTTGAGAGTAAAGCCATAACTAAATGCGACAGAGGAAAGCTGCATACAAATATCCTTTAATTTGTCTTTCCGCTCCTTTTCGTCTATTACATTTTCTGTTTTGTTGATAAAGGTACCGGTGCCCTGTTGGGTTTCAAGGATATTTCTAATTTCCAATTCCTTATAAGCTTTAGAGACCGTGTTCAGATTCACTTTCAGTTCTACTGCAAGGGCTCTGACCGTTGGGAGCTGTTCACCAAGTTTTAATTGTCCGGATGCAATGCCAAATATGATCTGGTCGATGATTTGCCGGTATACCGGGACGCCACTGGAATAATCTAATAAGAACTTTATCATATAGGTAAATATTATATTATACAAACATTGTACTATTTCTATATGACAAAGGAACGAAAAATATTTATTCCACCAAATTAAATTCTGACTTTTTTGAAAAAGATTTTATCTGCTTGGCTAAACCACCGATCTTATGCCATTATGTTAAAAGTGCGTTTATGACACAAAATAAAGAGAATATTGTGAGGCTATATAAAAATAAATAGTATCTTTACAAGTGAAAAACGTAAATTTTTTCATAGTTAAGGTTTTGGTTTAGAGATGGCCCTCTTGTGAAAGCTGGCCATTTCGTTTTTTATATACCCTTGTATTCAAACTGTTTTAGCCTGTTATACAGGATTCTTCAATCAGTCTATCTCTATAAAATTCACCTGTACAATTTCATTATAAGCGAAAGGAGGTTTAGCATACTCTTCTCCAGCCTCTGCTTCTTTCAATGTATTGGTTTCGTAATCTATTTTCCAGATACGATTGTATTGGGTTGATATATAGAGAGGCTCAAAGTCTTTATCATCCTCCTGAAAGAACAACATGACATGCTGTCCGGCAACCGGTTCACATTCTTTCGGTAAAGTCAGCCACGCTCTGATCTGTGCCTTATGCTCATTATCATCAAAATACACCAGGTGATCCATCAACTCGATGAAAACCTCCCAGCTGATATCATACGGGAAAGTCAAGGCAAATACCTGTTTGCCCATCGGATGGATACGAATAATCGCATCATACCGGCGACTATTATATATATCGGTAAATACACGTAACATCTGTTCCACGTCCGCTTCTTCCACTCCGACAACGATCACTATTTTATCATTGCTGACAGAAATATTAGGACGTAAAGCCGGATCCGGCTTCCGGTTCTTTTTCCGGAACTTACTTCTCAAATAGAGAATAACGGCAACAGCTATTGCCCCAAAAAACAGATAAGCCTTGAGCGGCAGCTTCTTTCCGGACTTTTTCGTATGTTCCACTATTTTTATTCCATCATCATTCAGATCGAAAGTAACAGGGATCACTTTTTCATCAGCAATATTCTCTCCGTTGCGGGTTGCCGGAATCCATTTTCCACTTGTCAAACCTACCAGACGGATCGCTTCATCGTTCAGTAACGGCTCCGAACCGAGAAAGACATGCGGATCAGTCACCGAGCCGTCAGGTTCAACCGTACAAGAGATAAGAACGGTTCCACTCACCTCTTCCTCCCGGGCTTTCTCCGGATATTCCATATTTTGCCGGATAAACCAAAATTGTGCCGATGATCCGCCGATATATTCAGGAAAAGTACGGTCAGAACCTTCGGAACGATCGATCGGACTATAAACACCCTCATTTGTCTTCAACAAATAAGTAAGCATATATTGATCGTCATTCGCACGGCTGAAACTCATGGAACGGTATCCCAACTTAGGTACATTATTTATCTGTTTTCCGTCATTATCCGGCGGCAACAGTACGACATCCATCAATCCAACTTTAATTCTGGAAAAACGCAGATCGTTCAATACATGCAGATAAAGAGACTGACAAGCCATCTCCTCTCCCGATTCGCCTTTCTGCCGCACACTTTCAAACCGATACTTCCAGGCAATAGGGACCGCATTCTCGTAATCATCCACAAAGGAATAGATCAAACTGATCCGGGCACCACCCAACAAAGGGACAGGCTCGGTTACAAGCCCTTTCAACTTGGGATTATCAGGCGTAAAAGCAGTAAACTCACCTTCGTTTGTTCCAAAGCGAGTCAATTTATTGACCGGAAAGACTGCTTCCAAACGAAACCGGGAAATATCCGTATCGTCCGGTTTGGGTTCTTCAATGATCAGACTATCCAGATAAGGTCTGACCTCCTGACGCAAATGAAGTTGCTCTTCCGGCAAACTATTCTGTTGCGCCTTTACTCCTGATATTCCACTGGCAAAAACTGCCAGGAGCAGGAACAATATCGGGGTTGCTTTCATAATTATAGAAATATTTAGTTTACATCAGAACTGGAAATAGATAAAAGGCTGTACGCCGGCGCTCTTGAACTGTACCACGACGAAGACCATGATTGCCAGGATCACTGCCTGTACCACTAGCGGAGAACGGGTAACCACACCCTGCAAAGCATTCTCTGCCGATTTAGGCATAAAATGCAATACATAACCGATTATCATCAATATAAAAACGCCTTTGTAACCGGTAACAAATTGTGCAAACACCTCCGGATGGAAATTTGTACAGATTTGCGAAAGCATCTCTTTCACCGTCTGCAGTGAATCGGCACGGAAGAATATCCAGCCGAAACAAACCAGGTGAAAAGTAATAAATATCCCCAACACCCTGCGCCAGGGTTTCATCTCCGATCCTAACTGTTTGAAACTGCTGAATCGTCCCATAATAAACTTATGGATAGCCAGTGCCACCCCGTGTATAGCTCCCCAAATGATAAAACTCATGGAAGCCCCATGCCACAAACCACCTAAAAGCATCGTGATCAGCAGGTTTATATATGTACGCACCTTTCCTTTCCGGTTTCCGCCGAGAGAAATATACAAATAATCTTTCAACCAGGAAGAAAGAGAGATATGCCAGCGACGCCAAAATTCCGTAATCGTAGCCGACTGATAGGGCGAATCGAAGTTCATATTGAAACGGAATCCCAGCAACAGGGCAATACCGATCGCCATATCCGAATAGCCGGAGAAATCACAATAAATCTGTAAAGCATATCCGTACACACCCAGCAAATTCTCCACTCCGGTGTAAAGTAGCGGTGCATCAAAGACCCGATCCACAAAGTTCATGCTGATATAATCGGATATTACCGTCTTCTTGAACAGACCACACAAAACCAGAAACAAACCTTCCCCGAACTCGGAACGGGTAACTGTCGGATTCTTATAGATCTGAGGAATAAAATCGCGGGCACGCACAATCGGTCCTGCCACCAGCTGCGGGAAGAACGACACATAAAATACATAATCGATCCAACGGGTCAGCGGCGTGATCTTTTCCCGGTAAACGTCGATAACATAACTGATTGTCTGGAATGTAAAGAACGAAATACCGACAGGCAGAAAAATGTCCAACGGCTGATATGTCACGCTCTGCATGGAGGTATTCCCGAACTGATAGCCGAACTCCCGCGTAACAGAAGCTATGATCTCCAGCAGGAAGTTGAAATACTTAAAATACCCCAGCAAACCGAGATTTATACATAAACTTAGAACGACCAGCAACTTACGCTTCCATTGAGTCACCGTGTGAAATATTCCCTGGGCAATACAAAAATCGGAAGTAGCCGTAAACAGCAACAGGAAAAACCAGAATCCGCTACTCTTATAATAGAAATAAAGGGAAAAAAGCGTCACATAAATTATACGCGCCAGCAAATGCTTCCTGAGTGACATGTATATGATCAGGAAACCAATGAAAAGAAAGAAAAACAGGCCACTACTAAAAAGTATCGGCGCATTGTGCTGATAAGTAAGCACATCACCCAGTTTGGCAATTGAAAATTGAGAATTGAGAATTGAAAATGTAGAACCGTCAAAACTGCAAATCTCAACATTTCGTTTTATGAAGTTTGTTATTATTTCGCTATTCATACCGCTATTACTTTCTTCTAATTTTCAATTCTCAATTCTCAATTTTCCATTTGTTATAAGTTTGCATCAGTGCGCGATACAATAACGTACCCTGCTCCTGATAGCCTTCTTTTGTAAAATGAACACGGTCTCTCCCCATCAATCCGGCTTTATGCCATTTGGCACTCGAAGTCTTACCTCCTGTTGCTGCAAACAAATCCCAGCAAGCCACACCTTCCCGACGGGCCACATCGACAATTGCCTTTGCGGCGCGTTCCGTATTTTCGTTGCGCACATACGTACGCTTCTTATTTACATATACCCGTTTGTAACATTCGGGCGGCGTAGTAAGTAAGATAGCCGTATGAGGCATCTGTTTTTTCACCAAAGAAATAAAATCTTCAATCTGTCCGGCAAACTCACTCCGGTTAAAACGCCTGCCGAACGTCTCGTTCGTTCCCAAAGAAATAATCAGTAACGACGGATTCAGCAGAGCAAGCTGGCGAACATACTCTTCATCCGTATAATTCACGTACATAGCACCGTTCACTCCCACCGAATGATACAGAATCCCCGGCTGACCGTTGGTCAGGTTAAAACCATAGTACAGATTTTTGAAAGAAGAAGCAGGCAGCAACTTGTCGGTCCCTTGTTTGCGGCGGGTACTCTGCAACTGCAACGTATCGATCAGACCGGAAATACGGAACGTATCCGCAATCACTCCCGGAGCACAAGCCGTCTGACCTAAAACCGTCTCCACCGAATCCTTCCTCTTTCCGGCTGGCAGCATCGGCATGGACTTTTCGCCCCGATAAATAACCGCTTGGTTAAATGAATAACCCGCCCCATTGTTAGGAGCCATGCTGATATCGAAATTAATGGAAGGTGACACGGATTGAATACCAATACCTCCCGGTCCGATCGGACATTTCCTGTTATGTTGGATACAACGTCCGGCTACCCATTCTTTAATAACAGACGAAATAAAATAATCGTCCGGCTCATTCGTCTTGCTCAGTTTGAACGGAGCGATCCAGCCCCGTCCGGCATTACCGAACTGCTGTTGCAGAAGCCGCATGACACGTCCGCTATAATGACCCGCCTGAATATGGGAATCGCCCAATTGCACGACTGTTACGACCGTATCTTTTCCGGCACGCAAGGAATCGAGTGCTGCAAAAAAATGATGCAGAGGGGCATAATCACTCACACAACTGTCCTTTTCCGATAACAGGACGGAATCGACAGCCGCCCCCATCTTATAAGAAACGGCAGGCAAAGCAACCGTATCCGGAACCGTCAGCGTATCAGGCAAAAGAACGCCATCCTTCAACGTCGTACGGGAAGGCGACAGAGTCTTTGCCCCGACGGTGATCGCGATCAACGCCAACAAAACCGACAGGTTAATGAACCACTTTGTCTGCTTCATCATAAAATTCTTTTTCTAATAATAATGCGTTGAATAACGCCGTGGCTATCTCACGTCCTCCCCTGAAACTCAGGTGGGTATAATCTTTACTTGCCCAGTTGTTTTCCACGAAACGAACCATACTGTTCTCGCCTCCCATCGCACCGAACGTATTCCAGAACGGGATACCTACTTTACGGGCGATCTGCCGCTGGGTATGAAGCATAGCCAACACGGCAGGCATCGTTTCAAACTCCCCGTCCTCCTGATGGCTGCGGTCGGAAACACCCAGCAACAATACATCCGACTGCGGGAAACAAGCCTGTACGTGGCGGACGGCTTCCACCATACGTTTATTATACCAGCCATACTGCAAGACACTGTCGCTTACAACATTCAGTCCATATTGAAGAATGATCAGATCGTACGGTCGTATTTCGTTCAAATGCTGGCAACGTGCGCTATCCAAACGGTTTAGAATCATGCCGGAGTTTCCGCGTAACGAATAATTATCGACTACGACTCCCGAGTTATCCTCCAGCGCAACACCCAAAGCCCGGAAACCTTCCGTCTCCGTAAAAGAAAAAGCAGCTTCGGTAAAGTTCCCTTTACGTACATATTGAGTGATCTTTGTGGTGGGTGGCAACAGTTCACGGATCGTATCCGGCTCTCCGTTATAGTGTAATTCCATACGTGTTCCCGTATTCTGCTCATACAGGAATTTCAATGATGAAGCTGTTTCCAGTTCCGGATAACGGTTGGTTGTTTTGAGAGAGACGGTTACCTTCCCATCTTTTTTAGGTTCGAACATCATACCGGAAAGGGTATAACCATGTTCATGATCGGTCAGCATCGACCAGGTATGCCAGCCTTCCGAACGTTGCTCGATTGTCGGACGGAACTGGGCGGCAACGGATGCAATAGGCACAAAACCGACCCCGCGTCCACCGAACTCCTTTTGCAGGGCAGAACGCAAATCAGCCACAACGATATCCCCTTCGATAAACGAATCACCCAGGAAAGCAACGCGCACCGGACGGTTCAACTGATCCCTGTTCTTCAACGCTGCAAAGAAACGTTTCAGCCCGATATGCCCTACCGAATAATCTTCGATATGCGTACCGAGCGAATCGGCTCCCTGAACGGAATACATCACGTTATACAAAGAATCGCGTAACGCCAATGCCGCCGAGTCAATCCCCGTCGAACGGATGACCGAATCGCGCAAGGCTACCGAATCTATTTCCAATGTATCCGGTTGTTCGAGCTGTTTACGCAGCGAGTCCATAGACAACGACTGCGTTTTCACCCGTAAATCCGAAAGTAAGTCAACCTTTTTTATTTTCTGGCCGAATATTCTGTCCGGCAGATAATATAGTCCCAGGCAGATGCCAAACGTAATCAGCAAAAGAGCCAACAGTCTGCCGAAATTATCTTCTTTATTCATTTACTCATTTTTACGAAGGTGCAAAGATAAAGATAAAGTTGGTATGTTCGTTTATTGTTTCAGAATTAGAAAGAAGAGATTATAATAATTAAGTAGAGAGCTACGTTTAGATTGTATCAATATTTATTCCCCAAGGGAGGAAAGAATTTCGATACGAATGGATGTTACATTTAGAAATATATTACAATGGAAAAGTTAAAAGAAAGAACATGGAAAGTGCTTGAAAGCACCTATCTTCACCGCAAACCGTGGCTGACGGTACGAAGCGAACGGGTTGAACTGCCTAACGGCAATCAAATCCCTGAATACTTTGTGCTTGAATATCCCGACTGGATCAATGTAATTGCCATCACCAAAGATAAAAAATTCGTTTTTGTCAGTCAATACCGTCACGGACTGGGAGAAACATCCTATGAACTTTGTGCCGGCGTATGCGAAAAAGAAGACGGCTCTCCCCTCGTTTCCGCCCAACGTGAACTCCTTGAAGAAACCGGCTTCGGAGGTGGCAACTGGAGTGAATACATGACCATCTCAGCCAATCCGGGTACGCATACCAACCTGACGCACTGCTTCCTGGCCACCGATGTCGAACCCGTCGCGCCCCAGCACCTGGAAGATACGGAAGACCTGGCAGTCCATATTCTCACACTCGAAAATGTATTGGAACTATTAAAAACCGACCAGATCAAACAGGCTATACATGCTGCCCCTCTTTGGAAATATATAGCTGAAAATTAGGATAATTCATTCTTTTTCCTTATGTTTGTTATGGAAGAATATGAGGAGGATGAGTATGAGTAACATTTCAGATTATATCGAACAATTTGTCCTTGATAAACTGAATGTGTTTAATGAAGGAAGAAATGAGGATAAAGGCGTATATTACATTCTTTTACCAAACGAAAAGACTGCCTATTATACGCTTTGGTTCTATAACCCGACGGCGGAATATCACCCGAATGTATTCCTTTCCACTTTGGATGTCAACGTGATTAACTCGATAGGAAAAGCGATGACAACTGTAGCAAACTCTTTTGCCAAACTAACGATCAAAATACGTCTCGCCTCCATTTCACACAATGCCGACGACATGATCTCTTTCGGCAAATACCGTGGATATCATCTGTTTGAAGTCGCCTTGATCGACCCCAAATATGTTACCTGGATAGCCAACAAATATGAAGCACGCATCCAAAGCGA
Organism: Parabacteroides chongii; assembly: GCF_029581355.1. Lineage (NCBI taxonomy): Bacteria > Pseudomonadati > Bacteroidota > Bacteroidia > Bacteroidales > Tannerellaceae > Parabacteroides > Parabacteroides chongii. The sequence goes on from NZ_CP120849.1 coordinate 4,705,731, forward strand.
ACGGCGTTTCAAAGAGCTGGCGACTACCTATTCATGGGTCTATCAGGATCTCAACACCTCCCGGACACATAAAATGCCGGTAAGCCGTTTTGTCGGAGAAATAGACGAAAAATTAACCGACTTACATCTTACGATCCGCCGGGTCAAGATAGAAGACAATCCGTACAAAACCAGTATAATCCGGGGAACCACCCACTTTTATGTCGATCAAAAGATCATTGCCGCAGATGATTCGGAAAACCTGTTTTTCTTTACGATCCGCGCCACCGACCGCAGTCTCGAAAGCGGGAAATTAAGCAATTCCGACCATGCTTACACAGTCGGAGAAAAACTACATATACGCTCTGCCAAGGTAATCAAACATTATATGTCACGAAACATACGGTATACGAAATTAGGATATGTAAAGTTTAAATAATACAATAAGCTTTTATCTGATAAAATTCCATTCGAATCCATTTTTAATTTCTTCCGAGAAGAATTTGAATTTCATTCGGAAGAAAATTTAGTTTCTCCCGAGAGTATTTAATTCCTTTATTTTAGCTACTCTTGAATATCTATATAAAAAATACACGAAGGCTACCGTTCTTTTCAGCAATAGATAATAAAAAACTAAATAGCAGACATAAACTATGGGCTTCTGCACACAAATATCAGTTAACATTCATCAACTCAGCATAAACAGTGTTTATGTAACAATAACAGGGGTTTCTGCTACAGAAACCCTCGGAAACATGACAAAAAGTGCATATATTATATTAAAGTAAATAATACTATATTAAAACAGATAATACTACATTAAAAAACACAACAGCAAAATGCGCACGCGAGAGAGATTTGCAAAAGCTCTTTTTCTTTTTCGACATTTCTGTTATTCAACATCTTTTTTTATCTTTACCGCATTATAACCGGAAAACATGTTCGCAAGAAAAATAACACTCATACTATCAACTTTAGTTGTACTCTTTATTTTCAACGCCTCTCTCATAGCACAAGAGAAAGCATTTCCTAAGAAAGGAGAAGGAGTTACCCTTTTCCTGAAACGTCATAACCGTGTCGGAAAAGAGTATCACGATGAATTTATCAAATTAAACAAGACTAGACTCGGCAGTGGAAACTCGCTTAGAATGGGCGTTAAATACCATTTGCCGCCGTTAAAGGGTGCAGCGGCTACAACAGCGAAGAAGCCTAATTACGAGCCCTTATTCGGCAAGGAATTAGCTCAATATCAAGTCACCTCCTCCGAGTTGAAAGGCTGTTGCTTCTACCTGGTCAGCGGACATGGCGGTCCCGACCCCGGTGCTATCGGTAAAATGGGCAACGTAGAACTCCATGAAGATGAATACGCCTACGATGTCATGCTGCGCCTTGCTCGCAACCTGATGATGAAAGGAGCCAAAGTCCACATTATCATCCAGGATGCCAAAGACGGCATCCGCAATGACCGTTTCCTGAACAACACCAAGCGTGAAACATGCATGGGCGCCCCGATCCCGTTCAACCAGGTACGCCGCCTCGAACAACGGAGCGAAAAGATCAATTCTTTGTTCAAAAAAGATAAAGAACTTTACAAACGCGCTATCTTCATGCATATCGACAGCCGTAGTAAAAGTCATCAGACTGATGTTTTCTTCTATTATCAGGATAAAAACTCCGAAAGCAAGCATTTAGCAAAGACCATGAAGTCCACTTTCGAGCATAAATATAACAGACATCAGCCGGGACGTGGATTTACAGGAACAGTAGGCCAGCGCGGATTGTATGTTTTAAGAAAAACAACTCCTCCTTCTGTATTTGTGGAACTGGGAAATATACAAAACAGCTTCGACCAAAAACGGTTTATTCTCAGTGATAATCGCCAGGCTTTGGCAAACTGGCTGTGCGAAGGTTTTGTAACCGATTACAAACGTTACAAGAAAAAGCTGAAATAAATACCTTGATAATGAATTATTAGCCTCTGAAATGCCGATTAATCCGCAGATTAATCGTACCTTTGTATAATTTTATTGTTGAATCGTTTTAAATAACCATGAATAATTCTTATATATCTCCTTTTGCTAAACCCGTTTATGTGATGTTGAAACCTGTCGGCTCGGTGTGTAACCTGGCGTGCGATTATTGCTATTACCTGGAAAAGGGAAAGCTCTATCCGGAGGTAAAGAATCACATCATGAGCGAGCAGCTGCTGGAGAAATTCATCAAAGACTATCTGGAATGTCAGACGATGCCCCAGGTACTTTTCACCTGGCATGGCGGCGAAACGCTGATGCGTCCGATCAGCTTCTACAAAAAAGCGCTCGAACTTCAGCAGAAATACGGTCGCGGCCGTCAGATCGACAACTGTATCCAAACGAACGGAACACTGTTGACAGATGACTGGTGTCGTTTCTTCAAAGAAAATAATTTCCTGGTCGGCATCTCGATCGACGGTCCGCAGGAGTTCCATGACGAATATCGCCGGAACCGGCAGGGTCTTCCCTCCTTCTACAAGGTGATGAAGGGAATCGAACTGCTGAAAAAACATCAGGTAGAATATAACGCAATGGCGGTGGTGAACGACTACAACGTTGATTTTCCACTGGAGTTTTATAACTTTTTCAAGGAAATAGATTGCCATTTTATCCAGTTCGCCCCTATCGTCGAACGATTGGGATTCCATCAGGACGGGACGAAACTGACCTCTCCGGAACAACAGGACGCCAATATCAAACTGGCTCCTTTCTCTGTCGATTCCGGAAAATGGGGCGATTTCCTCTGTGCCATTTTCGATGAATGGCTGAAGGAAGATGTGGGCAATTATTATATCCAACTGTTCGATGCGACGCTCGCAAACTGGGTCGGAGAACAGCCGGGCGTATGTACGCTGGCACGGACATGCGGGCATGCCGGAGTGATGGAGTTCAACGGTGATTTGTATGCGTGTGACCATTTTGTCTTCCCGGAATATAAGCTGGGCAATATCTATACGCAGACATTGACGGAAATGATGTATAGTCAAAGCCAGTTGAAGTTCGGTGCCGACAAATACGATAAACTACCCGCTCAATGCAAGGAATGTGAATTTCTTTTTGCCTGCAACGGGGAGTGTCCCAAAAACCGTTTTCTGCATACAGCCAGCGGTGAGCCGGGACTAAACTATCTATGCAAAGGCTACAAAAAGTTTTTCAAACATGTAGCACCGTATATGGATTTTATGAAGAAAGAATTATTAGCCCAGCGTCCGCCCGCAAACGTGATGCAATGGGCAAAAGAGAATAGAGATACTCTATAAAACAACATGAAATACAACAGACGTGATTTTATTAAAACAGGAGGTATGGTTATGCTTGGTTCACTGGCAGTTCCGTCTTTTTTAGAAGGTTGTGCCGGTAGTACAGCCGATAAAGCTGCCGGTATCTCGTTTGCGCTGAACCATTTCGGGTTGAGCGAAGGTGACATGAGAAAGGTGTTGAATGCAGCACTGGAAAAGGGAGGAGATTATGCTGATCTTTTCTTCGAACACTCTTACCGTAATAATATCGGTTTACAGGATGGTGCGGTCAACCGTGCCTCTTCAAACATAGACTTCGGAATGGGCGTACGTGTCCTCTCCGGAGACCAGACAGGCTATGCCTACGTCGAAAATATCTCGCTGGACGAGATGCTGACAGCTGCACGTACAGCCGCACGCATCGCAAACGGCGCTGCTGGAAAAGGTCCGGCCAAACTGACCGAGGAACCGATTGCGGGCAATTTCTATGGCGTACAGACTCCCTGGGACGAAATTGCCGTCAAAGAAAAAACGCCTTACCTGCAAAAGCTGAACGACCAGATATTTGCGCTCGACAAGCGTGTGCATAAGGTGATGGCTTCCCTGGGCGATACGACATCTCATATCCTGTTCTGCAACACGGAAGGACAGATGTATTACGACTATCGTCCGATGGTTACCCTGGCTGCTGTCTGCATCATGGAAGACAACGGCAAGATTGAAAACTCGTATGCTTCGCGTGCGTTCCGTATGGGTGCCGAGTTCCTGACCGATGAGATCATCAGCGAAGTGGCAAAAGAAGCGGTGGAGAAAACGGCTATCCTCTTCCAGGCGGTGAAGCCTAAGGGAGGTGAAATGCCGGTCGTAATGGGTGCCGGTGGTTCGGGTATCTTGTTGCACGAAGCGATCGGACATGCGTTTGAAGCCGACTTCAACCGTAAGAATACGTCTATTTTCTCCGACCAGCTGAATAAGAAGGTCTGCAACGAACATATCAACGTAGTGGACGACGGAACTATCCCGTTCAACCGTGGTTCTGTCAATATCGACGACGAAGGTGTGGAAGGACAAAAAACCTATATCGTGAAAGAAGGTATCTTGACAAGTTACCTGCACGACCGTATCAGTGCGAAGCATTACGGTATCCCGTCGACAGGTAACGGACGCCGCGAATCGTTCCGCCAGATGCCTATTCCCCGTATGCGTGCAACCTATATGGAAGCAGGCAATGTGACGGAAGAAGAGATGATCTCGACCGTTAAGAAAGGGATCTATGCTTCCGGCTTCACCAACGGACAGGTGCAGATCGGTGCCGGCGACTTCACTTTCTTCGTGAAAGACGGTTATCTGATCGAAAACGGCAAACTGACACAGCCGATCAAAGACATCAATATCATCGGTAACGGACCGAAAGCGCTGGCCGATATTACAATGGTCGGAAATAACTATAAGATGGATAACGGCACATGGACATGCGGTAAGGACGGTCAATCATGTCCGGTAACTTGCGGTATGCCATCCGCCCTGGTTAGTAAACTTACTGTAGGAGGAGAAAATTAAACAGTTGACAATTGGCAATTGACAGTTGACAATTAAAAAAGAGATTACGATTATGATAACTAACGAGAATAAAAAACTGGCTCAATGGGCCATGGAGTTCGCTTTAAAGAACGGTTGCCAGGCTTCACGTGTAAGTTTGTATAATGGTTCCAGCAGTTCGTTCGAGATCCGTGATATGAAGATCGACCGCCTGCAGCAGGCTTCCGAAAACAGTCTGGTTATCCAGTTGTTCGTGGACGGACGTTATGGTTCATTTTCTACCAATCGCCTGGATAAAAAGGAACTGGAAAAGTTTATCCGCAATGGTATCGATTCGACCCGTTATCTGGCAGAAGACAAGGCACGCGCCTTGCCCGACGCTTCGCTCTATTATAAAGGCGGCGGTGCCGACCTGCAGCTGATCGACCCGAAGTTCGACTCCATACAGCCGGACGAGAAAGTAGCATTGGCGATGAATACCTGTGAAGAGATGATGGGAAAAGACGACCGTATCATTTCTGCCAATTCTTCATACAGCGACGAAAAAGACTTCAAATATATGGTTGCCAGCAATGGCTTTGAAGGCGAAGCCTGTGGCTCTTCTTTCAGTTTGGTAGCGAGCGTCAGTATCCGCGGCGAAGGCGATGCCCGTCCGGAATCTTACTGGTACGATTCTTCTTTGTATTTCGATACGATGATCAAGGAAGGACTGGGAACAAAGGCGCTGGAACGTGTTTTCCGTAAACTGGGACAAAAGAAGGTGGCTTCCGGTAAATACCGTATGATCGTCGACAATATGAATTCCGGCCGTTTGTTATCTCCCGTACTGGATGCCTTATATGGTTCATCCATTCAACAGAAAAACTCTTTCCTGCTCGACAAACTCGATCAGAAAGTGTTGGGCGATAAACTGACCCTGATCGACGAACCGCATCTGGTCAAAGCTTCCGGAGCCCGTTATTTCGACGGTGAAGGAGTGGCAACCAAACGTATGCCTGTTTTTGAAAACGGTGTATTGAAAACCTATTATATCGATACCTATTCTGCCAACAAAATGGATATCAAGCCTACAATCGCTTCTCCTTCCATCCTGACGATGCAGATGGGTGACAAAGATACGAACGGCTTGATTGCATCAGTGGATAAGGGTATTCTTGTCACAGGCTTTAACGGTGGTAACTGCAACAGCACAACCGGTGATTTCTCTTATGGTGTGGAAGGCTTCCTCATTGAAAAAGGTAAACTGACACAGCCGATCTCGGAAATGAATGCGACAGGAAATATGATCTCGTTATGGAATAACCTGGCTGAAGTCGGAAACGACCCGCGCCTGTTCTCCAGCTGGCGTATTCCGTCATTGCTATTCGATGGTGTCGATTTCAGCGGATTATAAAAAGATAATTCAGAGTAAACGATAAAGAAAGGGTGAACTTCCAAAGGAAGCCACCCTCTCTTTTGTATATATATCATTAAAAAACAGCTTATTTCATGTGAGGATTCAATGTGTGCCACAAATGAATTTCCGGAATGATCCCCATACTGATTACTTCATCACGCAGTTTGCTCAGATGTACATAACTATCTGCCAGTTCAGCATTTTCTTTAGCTGTTCCTTCTACCTCTTTATAAAAGATACCGTCTTTGGTAATTTCTGTTTCCATCGCCATCATGATATGGTCGAATTTACCGGAATGAACATAAGTACCGGCAGGCCAGCGGAATGACTCACCTCCCATAGCGGCACGGATCATTTCGATCGACAGATAAGACGGGCTCTGGAAAGAAGAACGGCCACGAAGTTCGATGATGCGTTTTCCACCCTGTATCACTTTTACTTTCAGGTCTTCCCATTGCTTGTCAGTCAGCTCTGGTGTACCGATCAGATCCAGTAACGGTTTACCGTCGACCGTAGCAGTTGAAGCAAAAACAGCCATTTGTTCGCCATGTCCTCCATAAGTACGGCAACCTTTAACCAAGTTCTGACGGATACCGAAATGCTGTGCCAAGGCTGTTTGCAAACGTGTACTGTCCAAAGCAGCCAATGTGCTTACCTGTGAAGGTTTCAGACCGGAATATAACAAGGTGATCAGTCCAGTAATATCTGCCGGGTTAAAGATTACGACTACGTGTTTTACATCCGGACAATACGAACGGAGATCCTTACCGAACTGGGCAGCGATTTCAGCATTTCCTTTCAGTAAGTCTTCACGTGTCATGCCGGCTTTACGAGCTGCACCACCGGATGAAACAACATATTTGGCGCCTCTCAATGCTTCACTGATATCTGAAGTATATGTTATATTGGCATATTCGAATCCGGACTGGAACATTTCTTCGGCAACGCCTTCCAAAGCCGGAGCAAAAGGATCATAAAGACAAATATTAGAGGTTAGCCCCATCATTAAAGCTGTTTGGGCCATGTTTGAACCGATCATACCTGCTGCTCCTACGATAGTGAGCTTTTCGTCTGTTAATGCTTTCATACTGTATTATTTTTTAATAATTATGTTTGCTAAGAGAACACATATCTTATTGATAATGTTTACTGTTTCACCTCCGTTTTTCTTTTCGGTTACAAAGGTAAAGTATCCTTTCTTCATATGCCAATCATTAAAATCTATTCCCTATAAGCTAAAGTTATAGCTTAAAATCCTACCTTTGCAGCATGAAAACATTCAGACCGGAAGCATGGTTGCCCACCACCAAGAAAGAAGTCGAAGCACGTGGATGGGATTATATAGATGTGATTCTTTTTAGCGGGGATGCCTATGTGGACCATCCTTCGTTTGGTGCTGCCGTTATCGGACGTACCCTGGAAGCTATGGGACTGCGGGTGGCTATTGTTCCGCAGCCGGACTGGCGAGGAGATTATCGTGATTTCAAGAAACTGGGAATCCCCCGGCTTTTCTTTGGTGTCTCCCCCGGAGCGATGGATTCAATGATCAATCATTATACCGCCAATAAGCGCCTGCGCAGCGACGATGCCTATACACCGGATCGCCGGGCCGGCATGCGCCCGGATTATCCCAGTATTGTTTATACCAAAATATTAAAGGAACTCTATCCGGACGTACCTGTCATACTCGGTGGAATCGAAGCTTCTTTGCGCCGGTTGACTCATTATGACTACTGGCAGGATAAACTCCGTCCGGGTATTTTAGTCGACAGCCCTGCCGATCTCCTTATTTATGGCATGGGAGAACTTCCCATAAAAGAACTGGTTACCCGCTTGTTAGCGGGCGAATCGTTCCATTCGATAAAAGACATCCGGCAAACGGCTTATCTGACCGGTAAAGTGGAAAAAAGTCCCGATGACATCGTACTTTTCTCACATGAAGAATGTCTGCGGGATAAACTGAAACAGGCTAAAAACTTTCGCCATATCGAGGAAGAATCAAACAAATACAACGCATCACGCATTCTTCAGCAAGTCGGAAAACAGACCATCGTAGTAAATCCTCCTTTCCCTCCCATGACGGAGGCAGAGGTCGATGCTTCATTCGATCTGCCCTACACCCGTTTGCCCCATCCCAAATATAAAGGGAAAGTGATTCCGGCATTCGAAATGATCCGGTTCTCAGTCAATCTGCACCGGGGATGTTTCGGGGGATGTGCTTTCTGTACAATCTCGGCGCATCAAGGAAAGTTCATCGCTTCCCGTAGCAAAGATTCTATTCTGAAAGAGATAAAGGCTATCACGGAGATGCCCGATTTCAAAGGAAATCTCAGCGACCTGGGAGGTCCTTCAGCCAATATGTATAAGATGAGAGGTAAAGATCAGAGTATCTGTGCCAAATGTAAAAAGCCTTCCTGTATCTCTCCCGTCGTTTGTAAGAATCTGAACGCAGATCATACGCCTTTACTCGATATTTATAAAGCGGTGGACAATATGCCTGGCATCAAACGCTCGTTTATCGGTAGTGGTGTACGTTACGACCTGCTTCTGCATCGTTATGACGATGAAACCGTGAATAAGTCAGCACAAAGCTATACGGAAGAGCTGATAGCCCGACATGTATCCGGTCGCTTGAAGGTCGCTCCTGAACACACGGAAGAGAATGTTTTGAAGATGATGCGTAAGCCTTCCTTCGAGCAATTCGGGCAATTTAAGAAAATATTCGACCGTATCAATAAACAACACGGACTGAACCAGCAATTAATTCCTTATTTCATTTCCAGCCATCCGGGATGTACGGAAGAAGATATGGCAAAGCTGGCTATCGAAACTAAAAAGTTACATTTCCAGCTGGAGCAGGTACAGGACTTCACTCCTACACCTATGACACTGGCTACAGAAATATATTACACAGGCTATCATCCTTATACATTAGAGAAAGTATATACGGCTCGCACAAAAGAGCAGAAACTGGCTCAACGACAATTCTTCTTCTGGTACAAACCGGAATTTCGCCGGCAAATCACACAGGCATTACAGAAAATGGGTAAGAAAGATTTATTGAATAAATTGTTCGGTAAGTAAAATACAATCCTTTTGTTGTTCCCCTACAGGGCTTAATTTACATTGCATTTATAAACACCCAGGGTTGAAACCCTGGGCTAATTTATCTCGTCCTTACAGGACTCTAATATTTATCGTTTCGGTATATCCACCGACTTATCCGATTTACCTAACAGATGTTCTGAGAAGTAGTCGACCATTCGCCAGTAGAAATACTCGTCCATATCACCGAAGCCGTGACGTTGTTGTGGTAAGAGCAGCATATCGAAACGTTTGTTTGCTCGGATCAAACCGTCTACAACGCGCATCGTATTGCCCGGATGAACATTGTTGTCGATATCACCGTGGACCAATAACAAATGGCCTTTCAACTGTTTAGCCAGTTCTGGATTACTCTTGATACTGTATGTAAAGGTCGTATCGCCTTTTTCCGATACTACTTCTTTCACACCATGATGTGTTTCACTCCACCAACGATTATAGATCTTGTTATCATGGTTACCGGCACAGGATACTGCCACCTTGAAGAAATCCGGATATTGCAGGATTGCTGCTGTCGACATAAATCCTCCACCCGAATGTCCGTGGATTCCGACACGATGGATATCGATAAACTTATTCTTATCAGCCAACTGGATGATGGCGGCTTTCTGATCTGCCAGTCCATAATCGCGCAGATTACCGTATCCGAAGTTATGATACCATTTCGAACGGCTCGGATGACCGCCACGGTTACCGACAGAAACCACAATGAATCCGGCTTGTGCCAAACGGTCCGTACGGACACTCATACGGGTAAACGGATAGCGGGTTGCTTCCACCTGCGGACCGGGATAAACATAATCGATAATAGGATATACTTTAGTCGAGTCGAAATTGAAAGGTTTATACATCACACCGTACAGATCCGTTACGCCATCGGCAGCTTTCACCTTGAACGGTTCCGGGAACTGATAACCGGCGGCAAACAGTTGTGAGAAATCGCTTTCTTCCAAATCCATTACCTTCCGCCCGGTATTATCCAACAGGTCTGTCTTAGGAACCGTATTGATACGGGAGTAATTATGGACAATGAATTGTGCATTATCATCTATGCGGACCTCATGGAAATAATCACCGGCTGAAACCATCTGTAAGTTGCTTCCATCCAGGTTTGCCCGGTAAAGATGTTCATAATAGGGGTTCTCGTCCTTTTCCCTTCCATTGGCAAGAAAATAAACGACACGCTTGGCTTCATCCACCTTTACGATCTGGTCGACATGCCAGGGACCTGATGTGATACGGTTTTTCAGGTTACCTTTATCATCATAGAGATACAGATGTGCCCAGCCGTCGCGTTCACTCCAATGGATCAGTTCTTTTCCATTATTTACGGACGCCAGCGGACGGACTTCGATATAGGTATTCATACGCTCTTCGATAATCGGACGGATCGAATCTTCACCGATGGTATATGTACAGATGTCGATACGATGCAGGTCACGGCTGGAACGGGTAACGAAGAAACGGTTATTGTCACCCAACCAAATACTCGGCAGTTCCTTCATATCACGTTGTTTCTGCAAACGAGGTTGGTAAGCCATGCGAATAGTCTGGTCTTTGAAAGCCCAGGTGTTGATCTCTTTATAAGAGTTATTGTTCATATCGAACAGATACAGATGACTGATCGGCGCTTCTTTTTCACCCGGCATCTGGTACTTGTACGTTTCCAATGTCGGACGCGGGGTTGCCATGGCATTGATCACCCACAGGTCTTTTACCTCGCGGCTGTCCGAGATAGATACGGCAAAGTGACGTGAATCGGGTGACCACAATAAGTAACCCGGATTTTTTCTTTTGCCGTTACATAATGTATCCGTATTTAAAATGCTGTAAGGCTGTCCGAAACCAAAGTCTTTTACTCCGGTGGTTGTCAGCTGTATTTCCGTAACGGTACTGTCTTTGTCATCCTTTTTCAGTTTCTCGTAATCTTCACGCGACATGCGGTAGAGATTCAGGTCTTTTGCATAAACAACGGTTTTACCGTCCGGCGAAATAGAAGCCCAGTCAGGATATTCCGTGTCTTTCTTCTTATCGGCCAAGTGCGTCAGTTTACGCGTCGGATAATCGTATGAGAAATAGAAAATTTCTTTCTTTGTCTTGTTCTCTTTATCCGTACTATCTTTCTTTGCATCCTGTGAAGAAGTTACCTGGAACGTAAAAGTACGTCCGTCCTCTCCCGCCTCCAATTTCCGGATAGGTAACTGTTGAGCGATAAACGGATCTTTTACGATCTCCGTCAGTTCAGCCGCCAGCTTATCCTGATCGAATAGAGGACGTTTCGATTTGGCGGAAGGATTAACCACATACCATACAGTTCCGTTTCCGGTTTTATATTCATACCAGAAGCAGTTACCCGCCTTAAACCAATGCGGATCTACCGAAGTAGAAAACAACATCGTCGGCAATTTATCACCGGCAAACCGCTCGGCCTGCGTATAACCCGGCAGCGGATCGTCTGCTGAATTTGTTTGTGCACTCACGCCCTGAACAAGAAAAAGCCCTGACGCCAATAAGAGTAGATGTAAATGTTTTTTCATTATATATATGTTTTACACAAAAGTAGTAAATTATTTATTTACCAGACATTCATAAACAACTTGTTTATACTAATTATTTTGTCTACGTTTGTCTACAAAACATAATTAAAAAACTCTATCTATGATTTGTTTTCCTAATGCCAAAATAAACCTGGGTCTGAACGTTGTCAGCAAGCGGCCGGACGGTTACCATAATATTGAAACTGTATTCTATCCCATACCAGTAAAAGACGCACTGGAAATAGTACATGCAGAAGAGCAGTCTTTCAGTCAAACAGGCATACAAGTGGACGCGCCTGTGGAAAAGAATCTGGTTATAAAAGCATTGAACCTGCTTAAAACACACTATGATATTCCCGCTTTAGAGATTCATTTACTGAAAGCCATCCCTTTCGGTGCCGGACTAGGCGGCGGATCAGCGGATGCAGCGTTCATGCTGAAGCTGCTGAACGATTTCTGCAAGCTGAATATACAAGACGATGAACTGGAAAAGACAGCAGCAACCATCGGTGCCGACTGCCCTTTCTTTATCCGCAATACACCGGTATTTGCTTCCGGTACGGGAAATATCTTCGAACCGGTCCAGTTATCTTTACAGGGTTATTACTTCTGTCTGATAAAACCGGATGTAGCCGTATCCACTCCCGAAGCCTACTCGCTGGTTACTCCGACAGTTCCGGCTATTTCCTTAAAAGAGATCATAAATAAACCGGTTACCGAATGGAAAGATTGGATGATAAACGATTTTGAAAAGAGTGTCTTTAGCAAATATCCGGTAGTCGGTCAGATCAAAGAGAGCCTTTATCAGACTGGAGCCGTCTATGCCTCCATGTCGGGCTCCGGTTCCTCTGTTTTCGGGTTGTTTAAAACTCCAACACAGTTAAAAGATAAATTCACCGATTGTTTTGTCTGGGAGGGACAATTGCCATGACTGTTATAGCCGATTTCTTCGACGCCCTGGCCGACCGCTGGGACGAACTTTGTATCCATGCACCGGAAAAGATCAATCACATACTTGAACATACCACGTTGCATAAAGGTCTGCGTATACTCGATGTCGGATGCGGAACCGGCGTACTGGAACAATATCTGCTGACCTATGCTCCTATCCATATTACGGGTATCGACCTCTCTCCCCGGATGATCGAAGAAGCGCGCAGGAAATATGCCACACCGATCGTCGATTTCCGTTGTATGGATGTTATGGAGCTCAATGATGAAAAGTTCGATTACATCATAGCCTATAGTGTCTTCCCTCATTTCGAACATCCGAACCTAGTGATAGGTCACCTGGCAGCTCTGCTTGTGCCGGGAGGCGAACTTGTGATCTGCCATAGCGAAGGCAGGGAACAGATAAACGGACATCACAATAAACAAGCCAACAAAATATCGTTCGGACTACCTCCCGCCCGGGAAGTCGCCGCCCTGATGGAACCCTATTTTCATATCGATGCGATGGAAGACTGTGACCAACTTTATATGGTCAGCGGAATCCGAAACTAATTAATGGGAAGTAACTGTCGAGCAGTACTTCACTTTTTATATTTTTGAATCGATGGCCATCAGGATCGGTAATAACAATGGAAGATAATCTTTCAAATGTACCCGGAGATTTTTTAATGCCTGCTGAATCCGGTAATCGACAGTCTTGGAAGATATATTCAACAAGGCAGCTATTTCATTATACGTTTTACCTTCAATACGGTTCAGGATGAAAGCCTCCCGATACGTTTCCGGAAGACGTGCCAACGCTTCGTCTATTTTTTGAGTGAGTTCTTCTACAATATAAAAATCAGGATCTTCAAACTGCGACTGTATGTTATTCTGTAAACACTCATGAACCTGTTCATGCAAACGAGTCTTGGATATATGATTGATACATTTATTTTTGACAGCCCTGAACATATAATTAGGCAGCGAAGTACCCACAATTATATTTTCCCGGCTTTCCCACAACCAGACCATAAGATCCTGAATGATCTCTTCTGCATCATCAGCTCCGACAAACGGAGTGGCATAAGCACACAATATAGGATAATACTTCAAGAAAAAAGTATCAAACGCTTTTTTATCGCCTGCCCGGATAGGCTCAAACAAGCTATCACATATTACCGTCAACTTCTATTTCCCTCCTTTTTTATAAAAAGATTAACACTAAAAATCAACCACATTTATCATTCAACTATGCAAATTTAAAAAAAAATATATTTTTTATCCAATTTGTTTAGGAACTTTCATTTTTGAACTGCCTTAATATAAACAAAGATATAATGAACCATAATAACGATATAAACGAAATTGACCTGCTTCAATACGTAAAAAACGAATTGACGGAAGAAAGACGCCTTGAAGTGGAAGAATGGATGAACAGTTCGGAAGAGAACAAAAAAATGGCCGAAGACTTTTACTACCTGTCTTTTGCAATCACCTCCTTTGAATCCATAAAACGCTCCGCTCCGCAAAAAGCACTCGAAAAAGTGAATAAGCGGATAGACCGGAAAACAAACCGGCACAACCTGCTTATCCGCCTTCAGAAGGTGGCAGCTATTTTAACATTGCCTTTACTGATCCTTTCCAGTTACCTGTTGTTTGAACAGAAAGAAAAACAGGATCTGTTTTACCTGGAAGCACGGATGACACCCGGTATGGTAGGTTCTACCGTGTTGCCGGACGGCACTAAAGTCTGGCTTAACTCTTCCTCCTATCTGAGATATCCGAGTGTTTTCACAGAAAACTCCCGTGATGTCGAACTGGACGGCGAAGCCTATTTCAAAGTTACGAAAGATAAAAACAAGCCTTTTATCGTACATACCCAAAATTCATCAGTGAAGGTCCTGGGTACGGAATTCAATATAGATGCATACAGCTATAACGATTTCGTAGCCACTACACTTGTCGAAGGTTCTGTCGAATTCAGCTACAACAACAAATTCGAACAGGCCCAGACGATGCTCCTGAAGCCGAATGAACAAGCATTGTATGATAAAAAGACGTATCAGGCAGCTAAAAAAGAAACGTATGTTCCCAAGGATATCGCCTGGAGAAACGGACAGATCGTTTTAAAGGAAACTCCGTTGTCCGATATTTTATGGACATTGAGCAAACGCTTCAATGTCGAATTCGTGATAAAAGATCCGGCACTCTACAAACAATCTTACACCGGTATCTTCACCAATCAGCAGCTCGAACGTGTACTGGAACATTTTAAACGGGCATCCGGCATCCGATACAAGATCGATCATCAACTTGATAAAGACGGAGAAATCATAAAAAGCCGTGTTGAACTATTCTAAAGTCTAACAATTATTAAACGAACTATTATGAATGCAAGAGATCCATGAAAAAAAACACGAATAAATATTGGGGTATTTATTCGT
This sequence comes from Parabacteroides chongii, assembly GCF_029581355.1. NCBI lineage: Bacteria > Pseudomonadati > Bacteroidota > Bacteroidia > Bacteroidales > Tannerellaceae > Parabacteroides > Parabacteroides chongii. The sequence continues at coordinate 4,720,935 of NZ_CP120849.1, forward strand.
GTGAAAAACAAGCACTTGTTTGGGGACAAGTAAAATTAGTTTTTACCATTAAATCATTACAAATGTATGCGAAAAAGAAGTAATATCAAAACGAAAACACTTTTACGTATGAAAATAACTGCATTATTGCTAATAGCCTCTTTTACAATAGTAAGTGCGAGCAATACGTATAGTCAGACAACGGCTCTTTCCATAGAAGCAAGGAGCCAGACCATGCAAACGGTACTTGAGCAGATAGAGTCTCAGTCGGAGTTTCAATTCTTCTATAACACGAAGCAGATCAATACAAAGAAGCTGGTATCTATCAAGGCTGCCGGTAAAAATGTTTTCTCTGTGCTGGATGAATTATTCAAAGATACGAATATCAAATATGAAGTACTGGACAAGAATATCATCCTGACTACCCGTAAAGGTGAAGTAGCTTCAGCTAGTAACGTTGCCAACGCGGCACAACAGTCCGGAAAGAATATTACCGGAGTGGTACTAGATCAGAACGGAGATCCGATCATCGGTGCCAACGTGATTGAAAAAGGTACGACAAACGGTGTGGTGACCAGTATCGATGGAGATTTCACATTGAATGTACCTAATAACAACGCAGTCATCCAGGTTTCCTTTATCGGATATGACACACAGGAACTGCAGGTCGGCAACACGACTAATTTCACCATCCGACTGAAAGAATCTTCCGAAATGATCTCTGAAGTCGTTGTTACCGCATTGGGTATCAAACGTTCGGAAAAAGCATTGGGTTATTCGGTCCAGAAAGTCGGAGGCGATGAATTTACGACTGTAAAAGGAGCCAATATTGCCACTTCCCTTTCCGGTAAGATCGCCGGTGTATCCGTGATCAACACGAATGCGTTTAATGAAGACCCGACAATCCTTTTACGTGGTGAAAAACCGCTTATCGTTATCGACGGTGTCCCGTTTGAGAACACGGCTTTAGGTGATGTAGCTGCAGATGATATCGAATCGATGAGTGTACTGAAAGGTGCTACCGCGTCCGCACTGTACGGAGAAAAAGGTGCATCGGGTGCCATCATGATCACAACCAAGCGCGGAACCAAAGAAGGATTGGCTGTCAGTGTGAACAGCAACACAATGTTCAACGCCGGTTATCTGGTATTGCCGGAGGTTCAATCCTCTTACAGTAGCGGTTCAGGGGGTAAATACCTGCAGGAACTGAGCGAATATGTCTGGGGTGACAAACTGGATATCGGAAGAACTTCCGTACAATATGATCCCAATACATATGAATGGAGAGAAATGCCTTTGGTATCAAAAGGGAAAAACAACTTCAATAACTTGCTGGAAACGTCTTTCGTTACCAACAACAACGTGAACGTAACCTATAAAGGTAAGAACGGCAGCTTCAGAACTTCATTGACACATGTCTACAATAAAGGACAGTTCCCCGGAAACAAGCTGAACAACTTTACCTACACCGTTGCCGGTGACATGAAGTTCGGCAAATTTTCACTGGATGCATCCATCACCTATAACGGCAGCTACAGCCCGCAGTTCAGAGGTGAAGGGTATGCCTGGGACGGATACCTTTATAATATGATCGTATGGACCGGTACGGAATTTGACATTCGCGAATTCAAGAATTACTGGAAAGAAGGAAAAGAAGATATCGAACAGAACTGGTTGTATAAATATGACTATAACAACCCTTACTTCCTGGCTAACGAAGCGACGAAATCAAAATTGCAGAACCGCGCAAATGCACAGGTTACTCTCAACTACGAAATTACAGACTGGTTGAAAGCAACCGCACGTGTCGGCTCGGATACTTACTCGAAGAAATATGAATACAAAATACCTCTCAGCGCCCGTAACAGCCAGACTGGTAAGTTTGAAAAATACGAACGCAGAGGATACGGTATCATCGGCGATGTATTGTTGATTGCAGACAAGAAACTGGGCGACTTCAATGTCGGCGGTATGTTGGGTATGGGGTTGAACTATTTCCAAAAGGATGAGTTCGATGCAAATACGAACGGCGGACTGACAGTTCCCGGCTTCTATTCACTAAAGGCTTCGAAAGACCTACCTTCCGTGTCTACTACAGTAAAAACCAAACAGACCAACAGTGTCTATGGTAAAGTAGACCTTTCCTGGAAAAATGCGATCTTCATTGAAGCCACAGGCCGTAACGACTGGGTTTCCACACTGGCAAAATCCGAACAATCTTATTTCTACCCATCTGTATCCGGTAGTGTGATCCTGTCGGAACTGATCGATATGTCCGACTATCTGAGCTTCCTGAAATTAAGAAGTTCATGGACAGTAACTAAAACAGCCGCCGATATATATGACATCAACAAGGTGTACACAATCAAACAGAATGTATGGGACAGTAAATCCACTGCAGCCTATCCGACAATGATCCGCGATGCTACGTTAGTTCCTCAAAAGGCCAGCTCTTTTGAAGTAGGCGCTGCCGTTCATTTCCTGAATAACCGCCTGCGTTTTGACGTGGCTTACTATACGAAGCTGATGACAGATATCCAGCATGAATCTCCGTTAAGTTATACGTCCGGTTTCGAAAAGACGTTGAACAACTATGACGAAGAACGTATGAAAAAAGGATGGGAAATTACTATCTCCGGTGATGTCCTCAAAACAAAAGACTGGAGCTGGACCTCTTCTTTCAACTGGGGACGCGACCGTTACTACTACCACAAGATCGACGAAACCTATTCAACAGACAGACCTTGGGTTAAACCGGGCGAACGTTGGGACTGGTTCGAAGTATATGATTGGGAAAGAGATCCGAACGGAAACATCGTACACAGCGGTGGTCTGCCGGTACTGAGCGATTATCCGACAAAAGCCGGATTCGAACGTCCTAACTGGGTATGGGGTTTCAACAACCATTTAAGCTATAAGAACTTTACGCTCGATGTTTCTTTCGACGGACGTGTCGGCGGTAAAGCATATAACCGTTTGGAACAAGCGATGTGGAACTCAGGAACACATATCGACAGCGACAATAAATGGCGTTACGACGAAGTGGTGAATGGTCTGACCAATTATGTCGGACAGGGTGTCAAAGTGGTTTCCGGTTCCGTGAAATACGATTCTTACGGAAATATCCTGGAAGATACACGTGTATTCGCACCGAACGACGTGGCGGTTTCTTACGAAGCATACACCAAAAACTATCAGCCGTGGAACGGTAGTAAAAGAAGCCAAAACATACATGACCTGACTTTCCTGAAGCTGCGTGAATTATCTATCGGATACAAACTGCCGATGGAGGCTGCACAAAAGATCGGATTTGACAATATCCATGTTTCCCTGGTCGGACAAAACCTGTTTATCTGGAGTAAGGACTTCAAATATTCCGACCCGGATGCCATCACAGAAGATCATGCCGAGTTACTGAATGCTCCTTCCATGCGTTATGTTGGTTTGAATCTTAAACTTGATTTCTAAAAACTGAGTTATTATGAAACATATAAATAAATTTCTGTTACTATTCATTTCACTATCTATATTTACAGGTTGTGATAATTTTGAAAAGCTGAATACGGACCCGGATACGGCAACGACTGTCCCATCTTCGATGTTGGCTACCAAAGTGATCTATGAGGTAGTCCGGAAAGACCGTACCGTAAAAGAATATGTAAATGATGGCGTATTAGCCAAACAAATCGTATGGAACGAAGGCGTTTCAGACCTGCAGTATAATAATATCGGACGCGGCGATTTCGATGGTTTCCTACAGGTAACCAATTGCAGCGATATGGTAGCCAAGTCGCCCGGACAAAAGGGTTACGAAGGTCTGGCTCTTTTCTCCAAAGCGTACCTGCTCTATTATATCACCTTGAATATAGGAGATATACCTTATAGCAATGCCGGCGAGGGAGAAGATGGAAATACACGTCCTCCATACGAACCTCAGAAAGATGTAATGCTGAATATTCTCAGCGACCTGGACAAGGCTTACCAGGCATTCTCCGAAGCCGATGACGTAGCATTCGAAGGAGATATCATCTTCGGCGGAAATAAGGAGAACTGGAAGAAGACCGTTACAGCATTCCAGTTGAAAGTCCTGATCAATCTGTCTAAAAAAGAAAGTGATTCTGATATGAACATCAAATCACGTTTTGCCGATATCGTCCAGAACGGTTCTTTAATGACATCCAATACGGATAACTTCCAGCTGGTTTACAGAGATCAGCAAGGGATGAAATATCCTTTCAACGATTTGACATCAAACCAGACTAAATATGCAATGATGTCTTCCGTACTGGTCGACCAAATGAAAGAATATGAAGATTACCGTTTATTCTATTACGGTGAACCGTCTATCGCTAAAACAAACGAGGGCAAAGCGGAAAGTGATTTCGACGCTTATGTAGGAGTTGACCCGTCCCTTCCGTACGGAGAAGTATCGAAAGCGCATGGTGCCAATTTGTTCTGCCGTCCAAATCTCCGTTACATCTCTGAAGCTCATGTAGAAGGTGAACCGCTGATACGCCTGGGATACAGTGAACAGCAATTCATCCTGGCAGAAGCTTGCCTGCGCGGCTGGATCAGTGGAAATGCCGGTGATTACTATAAAAAAGCGATCAAGGCGCATATGGAATTTGTCAGAGACTGCACACCGGAAGAATATGCTCACGGACGTGTAATGACAGACGAGTATATCAATTCCTATCTGGCTAATGCTAAAATCCAGCTGACCGGCTCCTTTGAAAAAGATCTGAAAAAACTCATTACGCAGAAATATATTTCTTATTATCTGCAGCACACGTATGAGGCTTATTATGATTACAGAAGAACCGGCTACCCTGTATTGCCGATCAATCCGGAATCAAGTAAGAATGTAACTGCTCCGGACCGTATACCTGTTCGCTACATGTATCCGGAACGTGAATACAATTACAACCGCACGAATCTGGAAGAAGCGTTAAGCCGTCAGTTCGGTGGAAGCGACAACATCAATGATGTCATGTGGATATTGAAATAAAACCGAACAGACTAAAGTCTGTCAGGAAACAAAGAAAGGGAGTGCCAGTGATCGGTTACTCCCTTTTTCGTATATATCATTAAAAAAAGACCTGTCCCATAATTTTATTGTAAAGTTAAGCAATAATATTCCGGTCATCCCGCTTGTTTATTACGAATAATTCGTAATATTGCATTTACTTAATTCATACAAATATGGTAAAAGCACTTTTTGCAGGCATATCGCTCATTCTGGCGGTATCTGCACAGGCACAAAACGAGTTTACAATAAAAGGAACAGTAACCGGATTAAAAGACAGTACCGTGATAATGCTCTACCGAAGTGACGGACGGGTCATGAGTTCGATCGCCCAGGATACAGTCTTTAATGAATCTTTCTGCTTTAAGGAGAAAACTGCGGAAGACAAGCCGGAAGCATTAATGATCATGGCGAGGGATAAAGATTTCCCCAGTACCTGGCTGGATGTATGGGTAGCTCCGAACACAGTCAGTACCGTCAGAGGCAATAATAAGTTGCTACGTACCTGGGATGTATCCAGTACTATCAAGGAACAGCAAATATTGAACCGATACAGGCGAGCTACAATCGACGAAACTAATCAGGATCAGGAATTATCCATCGAAAGGATGAAGAAAATGCCTCTTCTGCGATCCGGAAATCTTTCTACAGAGGAGAGTGAAAAGCTGAAAAGAGAAATGACCGAACTCGAAAAGAAACAAGATTCAGTAAGACACATCATCTCCAAAAAAGAGATTGAAATCATGCAGCAAACACCTGTAGAAACTATTTGGATGGACAAATTACGGGGATTAAGTATGGAGATGAAATACATGAAAGATTTTCCGTATAAAAAAGAAGTCTTTGCCCTGTATGAAAAACTATCGGATGACGAGAAACAATCAGCAATAGGTAAAGAAATTTCCGTCTATTTATATCCTCCCGTTACAGTCAAAGAAGGCGATGAAATGGCGGATGCCGACTTGTACGACCTGGCAGGGAACATTCATCATCTGGCTGATTACAAAGGGAAATATCTCCTGATTGATTTCTGGAGCCGTGGTTGTGGTCCTTGTATGATGGCTTTACCGGAAATGAAAGAGATATTCGAAACCCAAAAGGACAAAGTTACTGTTATCAGTCTGAGTACGGACACAGAAAAAGGCTGGAAAGAAGTCTCCAAGACAAAAGATATGCCGTGGGTAAACCTGAATGACTTTGGAGGAATGAGCGGACTGGCTGCAAAATATAACGTGAGAGGAATACCTCATTATGTCATTATCTCCCCCGAAGGAATCATCCTGCATTCCTGGAGCGGATACGGCAAAGGATTACTCAAACGCAAGCTCAACAAATGGATAAACAAGGCAAACCGTGTCATGACTGTAAAAAAGGAAGGGAACACGACGATCGTCGAGTCTCCGATAGAGAAATCCAGCAATACGGAAACGATAGAGATCAACCGAATAGAACTGACCGATACGGAAACAGTCTTTCACATGAAGGCATTCAATGCTCCGGGATATTGGGTAAGCATCAGCAAGGATACGTATCTGAAAACCGAAGACGGCACGCATTTTCCTTTGAAATCAGCAGACGGCATTACACCTGAAGAACGCTTCACCATGCCCGAATCGGGAGAATATTCTTTTAAACTGCATTTTCCTCCCCTGCCCGCTGACACAAAAACAGTCGATTTCATCGAAAGTGACTGCGATTCCTGCTTCAAAGTTTTAGGCTTGCCGCTGACGAAAGAATAGGATAACAGATGCCCGTATAAAAAGTAAGGGACTTTTGAAATGTTAAGACAGGACTTTTAAAAACGAACGTCCTGACTTTTAACTTCAAAAGTCCCTTATTTTTTCAGCAGTGATTATCAAGCCTTTACAGCGATCACTTCGATCTCTACCAAACCATTCTTCGGTAAAGTCTTTACAGCGACAGCGGAACGGGCAGGGAAAACGCCTTCGAATTGCGAAGCATATACTTCATTCATCGCTGCGAAATCACCCATATCAGCCAGAAATACAGTGGTCTTTACGACATCGCTGATTTCGTATCCGGCTTCCGTCAGGATAGCTTTTACATTCTTGAAAGCCTGAGCAGTTTGTTCCTTAACCGCTCCTTCCACGATATTACCGGTAGCGGGATCGATACCAAGTTGTCCGGAAGCGAACAGCATATTTCCGACTTGTACAGCCTGGCTGTAAGGACCTATTGCGGCAGGCGCATTTGTTGTTGCAATAACTTTTTTCATTGTGTTTATCTTTTAGTTGTTTTGTTCATCGTTCATACGTTGGCGGACTACTTCATAGATCAGGATAGAGCTGGCTACCGATACGTTCAGCGAACCGATCGTTCCGAACTGCGGTATTTTCACCATACTGTCGCAGATACGCAGGTTATCCATCGACACGCCTTTGTCCTCTGCTCCCATTACGATAGCGACCGGACCGTCATATTTAATAGATGTATAGTTTTCGTATGCTTTCTCGCTGGCAGCATAGACCTTCACGCCGCTTGCCTGAAGGAAACGGATGGATTCTTCAATGCTTTTCTCTTTGCAGACGGGCAGCACATGCAACGCTCCGGCTGAAGTTTTGATCGCATCCGCATTGACCGTAACGCTTCCTTTTGCCGGAATGACAATGGCATCCACACCGGCACATTCGCAGGTACGGGCTATCGCGCCGAAGTTACGGACATCCGTGATACCGTCCAGCAAGACGATAAAAGGACTCTTGCCCTGTTCGTAAACGAATGGTATAATATCTTCCAGACGCTGATAAGTGACAGCCGGAATAAAAGCGATCACGCCTTGATGATTCTTTCGCGTCAGGCGGTCCAGACGTTCTGCCGGTACACGCTGTACAGGAATCTCACGCCCTTTCAGCACTTCAAACAGTTCGCGGGAAAGTTCTCCCTGCAACTCGCGCTTTATAAGAATTTTATCTATTTCCTTATCGGCCTGAATAGCCTCGATCACGGCACGTATGCCGAATACCATTTCGTTTTCTTTCATCAAATATATATTAACTGTATGTTGTCAATTGAATGCGAATGCAAATATACAAACATTATTTTCTGTTTCGACGTTCCTTCACCCCTTGAATAAGAAATAATATTCCGGTAATGATAAGAGCAGAAGAGAGACCGGTATAAAAAACAGAAATAAAGGAGTCCGGTAATAAGCGGGTATGGCGGATTCCCATCCCTAAAATAATCATAAAGAACATCACAACCCAACCTTTGGTATCAAAGAAAGAGAAAGGGTTATTCTTTTCGCCTTTTTGGGCGATGCGCCGACTATGTTTCCGGAATAAACGCAAAAATACAAAATTCAGGAATAACAGAAATACAATCACTGCCTCTCCCACTTTCAGTACTGAGTAATGTGCTTCGTGCATCCACGTAAGAATCCCGATCCGGAGAATATTAACTCCGGCTATGATCCATACGCAACCTGCTATAAATAATAATATCTGCTTATTGACTCTGAACATCCATTTACTTTTACTGCAATGCAAAAGTACGATTTTTAACGATATATCCTAATTACTACAAGGCTATGAAGCATTCTTTTCACTTTCCAATTCCTTAATTTCCTTATTCAAGAAAACAGAAAGGATAGTCCTTAAAACAACAATACCGCCAAGGATTGCCAGTTCGTCCAAACTGGGTTCCAGGACGGTTTTAAGAATATCGGAAGCGATCAGCAACTCCAATCCCAATAACAAATAAGTACCTAACTCAGCCCGCAAACGGCGGATATTGACAGTTGAATATTGTCCGGTGAATCGTTTGAGCTCATTCCCGAGAAAAGTGATAAAAGCAACCAGCGCCCCGTAAGTAACGATCAGTAAACTTACCACACTGATAGCCGTAGCCAGGATATTTAGAAAATGTGTGAACATGAGTTTATTCTTTATAATAGGAACAAACTCATGTTCAGGAAAGTTCAATCAGCAATTATCAGCTTCTGCGATACACTTCAGAACGTTTACTTTGCTGCCGTTTATTGTCGTTTTCTTTTTTATCCTTCTCTTTTTTGTCTTTATCGCGCTTATCATTGCGTTTATCATTGTTACGATAACTGTCGCTCCGCTTGTCGGATCTTTTATCTCTGTCATACCGGTCATTATTTCCCGGTTTCGAAGGTTTATTGAAATGCTGGTTATGATTTGGATTGGGGCGGTTATGATTGTCCGGACGCCACTGTCCGTTATCATGATGACCCGGGCGGTCATATTTACCCCGATACCATTTACCGTCATCAAAACGTCCATTCCATCGTCCGTTTGAATATTCCCATTGATTATGCCAGTAATGGTCTTCATAACGCCAGCAGACATCTGACGGGCGATAGTTCGGATAATGAGGATTGTTATACCAACCCTGATAATCATGGATACGCTGCGGACGTTCGCGGACAAAGCGAACATACAGACGGAACTGCGAAGGAGAAAGTACGCGTTGCAACCTGCGGTCGCGCTCCATACGCAGATTAAAGATCTTCTTTGCCGACTGGTCCCAGTAACGATAATGCTTACGGGCTTCCTTCTCTATCTTCTGACCGTATTTATGTACGATATTATGGTAATCGGCTGCCTGCCTCCCATTCAACCGCATGGCCTGTTCCATCCAGAGACAACTCTGACAATGGGGTTCATTCCAACCAAAACTGATCCAAAACTGAGCTTGTCCCGGCAAACTGCACAACAAAATCAACACACATATAAAGCTAATCCGTTTCATGACTTTTCGTTTTTAGTTAGTAATTACTACTATGACCAATTAAAGAAAGAATGGTTTAACGGTCCGATCAACGTTTGACCTTCAACAACTCTTTTGCGTTGGCTATAGATGCTCCCGTCAACGATGCGCCACTCAACATGCGCGCCACTTCCTTGATCCGTTCTTCTTTGTTGAGTTTCTTGATCCGGGTTATCGTACGTTCGGATGTATCTTCTTTATAAACAAAGAAATGATCTTTACCTTTGGCTGCAATCTGGGGTAAATGAGTAATCGTGATCACCTGCATCTTTGAACCCAGATCCTGCATAATATCCCCCATTTTATCGGCAATATCACCGGAAACACCCGTATCCACTTCATCGAAAATAATAGCAGGAAGAGCCGTGAATCCCGCAATCATTGCTTTTATACATAACATAAGGCGGGAGATTTCACCACCGGATGCTGTCTGGGCGACAGGTTGCAGTTCGCCGCTCTTATTGGCGGAGAAAAGAAATCGGATATCGTCCATTCCATCGCTTTCCGGTTCCTGCCGGGAAACAAAATCCACGGCAAAACGGACATTCGGCATTCCCAGCGGAAGAACCATTTCCACCAGCTGCCTGGCTATTGCATTGGATGCAATCTTACGCTGTTCGCTTAAAACAGCTGCTTGCTGGAGCAGTTCCTGATGAGAGATATCCAGTTGCCCTTTCAGAGCATCGATCTGCTCGTCGAATGAATCGATATCGTGCAATTGTTCGGTATACTTATCCTGTATGGCTATCAGCTCCTCCACGGTGGCAACCCGGTGCTTCTGCTCCAAAGTATACAGCGTGTTCAGGCGTTCGTTCACCCATTCCAGGCGTTCCGGATTAAATTCAATGTCTTCTTTCAGGACATCCGTCTCCGAAGCCAGGTCGTTCAGGTCGATATAAGCAGAGCGCAGACGTTCGGCTATTTCTTTGGCTTTCGGATAATACCGCTCCAACGAATCGACGGTGGAAAGGGCTTCTTTGATAAGCCGGACGCTCCCCTGTTCTTCGCCATTCAGCAATTCAGTGATTTTATATAAAGAACTCTTGATATCTTCGGCATGGGACAAGGTTTCCAACTCCTGCTCCAATTCTTCCTGCTCGCCTGCTACCAAACGGGCCTCTGCCAGTTGCTCCAGTTGGAAACGGATATAATCCTCTTCCTGCCGGTTCTGACCAGCCTTTTCTTCCAGCTCTTTCAACTCCCGCTTCAGGGATTGATAACGCCGGTATTCCTTGCGGTACAGGATCAGAAGTATTTCGTTTTCAGCCATTACATCGATCACTTTCAGCTGGAAACGGTTATCTCCCAGCAGCAGATTCTGATGTTGCGAATGGATATCGATCAGACGGCTTCCAAGCTCCTTCATTACGGTAAGAGGAACCGGTGAGTCGTTGACAAAAGCACGCGACTTACCGGAAGCGAACAATTCCCGGCGAAGGATACAAATATCCGGATCATACTCCAGGTCGTTCACATGGAAAAACTCTTCCAGCTGATATTTGGAGACATCGAAAGTAGCTTCCATCACGCATTTATCCGAGCCGTTCTTAATGCTCTTCCCGTCTGCCCGTTGCCCGAGCACCAACGAGAGGGCCCCTAAAATAATAGACTTCCCGGCTCCCGTTTCACCGGTGATGACCGAAAAGCCGTTATCGAACTGAATATCCAGGCTGTCGATTAAGACAAAATTCTGTATAAATAAAGATTTCAGCATAATACTTTTTTACTTTTTGAGCGGCTCCAGACGCGTAGTCATTGCCGGATACAGATTGGACAGCATTTTATATCCTTCCTGCTTTTCAGTCGTGGTCGCCTTGGAATAAATGGCAACGACTTCGTCCAGTTTGGAATCGGCAAACATCTGTAACAAGACAGAGTTGGGCCGTGTTTTCTTCAATTCTTCCAGGGCAGGCAATAAAGAAAGGATCGTAGTACGCCCGCGATCGACATTTGCAGCCATTTCATCGAGTCCTTTCCGGTGATAATTATACCACATGTCACGATAACCCTCTGAGGAATTTTCGGTCAGTGCGGTTGCTATTGCATGGCGGTTACGATCGCTGTCGAAGGCTTTCCACCCGTTCCATGACATTTGTGCCTGCGCCAGTGTAACGACCTGTTGTGCCTGTTGGAAGAAAGCACTTCCACCTTTCGGGGAAAAGCTGTCGAAATCAAGTCCCAGGATGGTGTACAAATAAAATATGATCGTAGCCGTAAGATTATTATTCAAAGAATTTTCCGTATATTCCAACGGCTCGAACTCCGTATAATCGAAATCGAGCTGTGTGTCGCGGAAGTTCAACAAAGTAGTTATATAACTCGAATTATAGACCGGGCGACTGGCCTGTACCTGTAATTCCGCCTTGAAACTATTATCGGAAGGCATCTCATTGATAATGATATTAAAAGTACAGTCAATCCGTTCGTTGATACCAAAGGTCGCATCCGTCCATTTCCGGTTATTGATAAACTCGATCAAAGCGTTCTGCAGCGTAGTAAACACCTGCTTGTTAGTTCCCTGGATCTTATCACTATTGATCTTCACCTGGGCGTTAAACTCATTTGCCCGATCTTGCGCCTTACCGATAAAAGGAATTGTTCCCAACAGGAACAGGAATAACAGTCTTTTAATCATTTTCATTTCAATAATGTTGCCAACTTGTTTACGATATCAGCAGCTACCCCTTGTTTTGACTTCAACGGATAACTGACCGATTCTCCCTGACGGTCGATGATGGATATTTTATTGGTATCGCAACGGAAACCGGCACCTGCATCACGAAGCGAATTCAACACGATGAAATCGAGGTTTTTCCGCTTCAACTTGCTTTCGGCATTCGTCGCTTCATTGTTCGTTTCCAATGCAAAGCCGACCAATACCTGCCCTTCCCGCTTGATAGCTCCTAAAGAAGCAGCGATATCCTTATTCGGAACCAGGTGCAGCGTCATCTCGCCCTTGCTTTCGCGTTTGATCTTTTCATCCGCTTGCGTCTCCGGACGGTAATCGGCTACTGCCGCACATAAAATACCGGCATCCGCATCCGGAAAGGCTGCCATAGCCGCCTCGTACATCTCTTCGGCGGACTCCACATCCACCCGATGTATATTCGGATGCACGGTTGTCAGCGATACCGGACCGGCAATCAATGTGACCTCCGCCCCTTGCTGTGCACAAGCCTCCGCCAGTGCAAATCCCATCTTCCCGGAAGAATAGTTACCTATAAAACGTACGGGATCAATCTTTTCGTGCGTCGGACCGGCTGTTATTACAATCTTTTTTTTTTCAAGAACGGTTCGGGAAGCAAAAAACTCTTCCAAAACGGCAATGATCTTGTCCGGTTCTTCCATTCTGCCCTTGCCTACGAGATGACTTGCCAACTCGCCTTCGGCAGGTTCGATAATATGGTTTCCGAAAGAACGGAGACGTTCCAGATTCTGTTGTGTAGAAGGATGGGCAAACATATCCAGGTCCATTGCCGGAGCCACAAACACCGGAGCTTTACATGACAGATAAGTCGTAATCAGCATATTATCTGCGATACCGTTCGCCATCTTACCGATTGTCGAAGCTGTTGCCGGAGCAACCAGCATGGCATCCGCCCATAATCCAAGATCGACATGACTGTTCCAAGAACCGTCACGGTTAGAGAAGAACTCGCTGATAACCGGCTTACTACTTAAAGCAGAAAGCGTTATCGGTGTAATGAACTCTTTTCCTGCCGGAGTGATCACAACTTGCACTTCAGCTCCTTTTTTTACCAATGCACGGATGATGTAAGCCGCCTTATAAGCCGCTATACTTCCTGTAATTCCCAGTATGATATGTTTACCTTTCAGCATCATTGTTGTTATTCAAATAAACACTCATCCGAAAGGGATTTTAATTTCATTCGGATGAAATCCGATTTTCTTCCGAATGAAATTTATTTTCCTTCCGGATGTATCTTTTTCTTATAAGCGCAACATCAGGATGTCACGTGTTACCTTACTGTCAATATTATGATGTTCACCCAAATGCCAGCCCTGCTTGTCTACCGGAGCTGCAAGTGCATCCAAATCGCTTTCTTTGATGCCGCATTCGCTTAAACGGGTTTTCAGTCCCATACGACGGAAAAAGTCTTCGCAGGCCGTAATCGTTTTACGGGCACGTTCTTCTTCCGTTCCTTCAGTGATACCGAAGACAACTTCACCCATACGGGCTAGTTTGGCTTGCTTTTCCTTGAACATATAGGTCATTACACCCGGCAAAAGGATAGCCAGCGTCTGTGCATGATCCAAACCGAACTGGGCTGTCAACGCATATCCCATACGGTGAGACGACCAATCCTGCGGAACGCCTTGTCCGATCCATACATTCAGCGCATTGGTGGCTGCCCACATCAGGTTGGCACGAATATCATAATCCTGCGGATGATCCAAAACCTTGATACCCTCGTCATAGATCACTTTCATCAGACCTTCGGAAAAGGCATCCTGCACTTTGGCATTCACCGGATAGGTAAGATATTGTTCTACAACATGGATAAAGGAATCGACAACGCCGTTGGCGACTTGTCTTGCCGGTAATGAATAAGTCACTTCCGGATCGAGTACGGCAAACTGCGGGAATACCAGCGGACTTGCGAAATTCAGTTTCTCACGGGTTTCCGCACGCGAAATGACAGAACGTTCATTCATTTCGGAACCGGTTGCCGACAACGTCAATACAACGCCCAGGGGCAATGCTTTTTTGATAACGCCCCCTTTGGAAAGAATATCCCAGGGTTCGCCTTCGTAATAATAGGCTGCTGCAATAAATTTAGTAGCGTCGATAACGGAGCCACCTCCTACTGCCAGCAGGAAATCAATTTTCTTTTCTTTTACAATCTCTACCGCTTTCATGCAGGTTTCATAATGCGGATTGGCTTCGATACCCGGAAATTCGGTTACTTCAAAACCTTCCAACGCATTTGTTACCTGGTCGTAGATACCGTTTTTCTTAATACTTCCGCCTCCATAAACCATCAGTACCTTGCTTCCGGCAGGAATCAGCGCGGATAAACGTGCAATCGTACCTTTCCCGAATACTACTTTTACAGGATTGGCAAACTCAAAGTTGTTCATTGCTGTTATTTCGAATTAAAACCTCTCAATTTGATTTCGGTAAGCACTTTCTTCGTATTCAACGGGAAATCGCCATTCATGATCCAAGAATAATAACCCGGGTCGTTCTTCAGCACCTCTTCCACCAGCTTGCCTTTGTATTTACCGAAATTGATGACTTCTTTACCATCTTCATTGTAAACCATACGGCCTGCAAAATCCACATTATTGGTGAAGCTGGAATATTTGGAAAGAAATTCCATATCGTTCTGCAAATCATCCGGATAACGGTCGAGCTGTGCTTTCAAAATCTCATAAGTCGCCATTGTATCGGCTTCTGCAGTATGAGCATTTTCCAGGCTCTTATCGCAATAAAACTTATAAGCGGCAGAAAGCGTACGTTGTTCCATCTTATGGAAAATAGTCTGCACATCGATAAACTTACGCTTGTTCAGGTCGATATCCACTCCCGCACGAAGAAATTCTTCAGCCAGCAAAGGTATATCGAAGCGGTTGGAATTATATCCTGCCAAATCACAGCCTTCAATCTGCGCAGCCAGTGATTTTGCTATTTCTTTAAAGGTTGGGCAATCTTTTACGTCTTCATCCGTAATGCCGTGGATCGCTGTCGATTCCGGTGGAATGGGCATTTCCGGGTTGATACGTCTCGTTTTACACTCTTCTTTGCCGTTAGGGTGAACCTTCACAAAAGAGATTTCAACGATACGGTCTTTGACGATATTTATACCCGTAGTCTCCAGGTCAAAGAAGACTAACGGGTTTCTCAGGTTTAATTGCATTTTTTATTTATTAGTCATTCAACATCATTGGCATAAGCAGCATCAGCTGGTCTTCGTTCTCTTCATTTTCAGCAGGAACGATCAGGCCGGCACGTGAGGGATCTGCCAATTCAAGAATTACTTCTTCCGAATTGATGTTACTTAATATTTCAATCAGATAGGTTGCCTTGAAACCGATATTCAGTTCAGTTCCGTCAAACTGGCAAACGATCTTTTCTTCAGCGGAAGTAGAAAAATCGATATCCTGTGCGGAAACAACCATTTCGCTTTCCTTCAACTGCAGCTTAACCAGGCTGCTTGCCGGATTAGAGAACACGGATACACGCTTCAAGGCGTTCAAGAAAGATACACGGTCGATTGTTACCTTGAACGGATTGTCCTGCGGAATCACACTGTTGTAATTCGGATAACGGCCTTCTATCAGGCGGCAAACCATTTCGAAGTTTACACAGCTTACATAAGCATTGTTATCATCGAATTTGATATTCACCATCTCTGTTTCTTTACCCAACAGATTCTTCAATAAGTTAGCCGGCTTTTTCGGCAAAATAAAAGAAGCTCTTTCGGGTGATTTCACTGACAGATTACGCAAGCGAACCAGTTTGTGTCCGTCTGATGCGACAAAAGTCAGATCATCGGTATGGATATCGAAATAGACTCCGTTCATCACCGGGCGAAGCTCATCGTCGGCTGTAGCAAAAAGCGAGCGACTGATGCCGTTCAATAACATCTGTGAATTGACGATGATAGCGATAGCATTATCATTCAACGGCTTTTGTTGCGGGTAAGTATCTCCTTTCTGGCCGATGAAATTGTATTTACCGTTCTGGAAATGGATAAAGATCTCCAGGTTCTCGTCGTTAATATCAAAAGTAAGCGGTTGTTCAGGCAGCTCCTTCAAAGGATCGAGCAGAATCTTGGCAGAAACGGCGAAAAGTCCGGTTCCTTTTGCATTCATCACCTCAACAGAAGTAACCAGACGTGTTTCAGCATCCGAAGCTGTTATAGTCAGTTTATTACCATCAAGGTCGAACAGGAAGCTGTCGAGGATCGGTAAAGAATTCTTAGACGCAATAACTTTGCTGATAGACTGCAAACGTGATAACAGCGCAGTGCTGGATACATCAAATCTCATGGTTCTTAATTGTTTATATTATTAATTTTATTATTGTACATTATTTAGTGACGCGTCGTCAACGCCCATACAAAAGTAAAAAAATATTTGATTCTATCCATTATAATCTCCGTTACTTTTCTCTTGATAGAAAAGTAACCAAAAGTAACATACCAAATATGAAAACAAAAAGAGGTCCTCCATGACGAAGGACCTCTTTTCTATATATCTTATTACGAAAGATTATTTCGCAAAATAATCTTTTACTGCTTCGTTAGGAATCATTTCTTCCTGGAAGATGTAAGCACCAGTTTTCGGAGACTTAACCATTTTAATTACTTTTGAATAAGTACGGCCGTCACCTTTCTTAAATGTTGCAACTGCTTTTTTTGCCATCGTTTAAAATCTCCTATTACTTAATTTCTTTGTGTAAAGTCATCTTCTTCAGAATCGGATTGTACTTCATCAGTTCCAATCTCTGAGTTGTATTTTTTCTATTCTTTGTAGTGATGTATCTGGATGTACCCGGCATACCACTTTCTTTGTGTTCAGTACATTCAAGAATAACCTGAACTCTGTTACCTTTTGCTTTCTTTGCCATTTCTTCTTTTCCTCCAAATTAAGCGTTTAAATAACCTTTTTCAGCTGCTTTTTTAATTGCTGCATCTAAGCCCAGCTTATTGATAGTACGCAAGCCTGCGGCTGAAATATTCAGGCTAACCCAACAATCCTGTTCTACCCAGTAGAACTTCTTAGTAAACAGGTTAACATCAAACTTACGTTTCGTTCTTCTCTTAGAGTGAGAAACGTTGTTGCCAACCATTGCTTTCTTTCCGGTAATTTGACAAATTTTAGACATTGCTATCTTCTTTTTTTATTAACGCAATAAATTAATTACAACTCCTGCTATCTGTCTTCCCTTCCGAACTAGCATCATGATCAGAACGAAGATTCTAATAGAGTTTCTCTCTTTACAGGGCGCAAAGGTAAAAATTATTTTTGATTCTACCATACAAATCTCCGATAAATTTTACCTATACTTACATATGTATTCCTGTGCAACAAAAATACAACTTTATTGGTTTTACTAATAATAATAAACATAAATACTTACGTAAAAATGGCTAGAAATTTTAAAGAAGCAGTAGAACACAGGAGAACATACTATCACATCACTAACAGCTCTCCTATTTCAGACAATGAGATTAAAGAGATCATCGCATTTGCAGTGAAAAACGTACCTTCCGCTTTCAACTCGCAATCGTCACGGGTAGTTCTTCTTTTAGGAAAGAACCATAAGAAGTTTTGGGATATCACAAAAGAAGCATTAAAAGCGATTGTTCCGGCAGAAGCATTTGAAAAAACGCTTGCAAAGATCAATACCAGCTTCGACTGCGGGTATGGAACTATTTTATACTTTGAAGATATGGCAGTTGTAGAAAACTTACAGAAAGCTTTTCCGAGTTACAAAGATAATTTCCCTATCTGGTCACAACAAACTTCCGCCATGCATCAGTTCGCTATTTGGACGATGTTGGAAGATGCCGGCCTGGGTGCTTCCCTGCAACATTACAATCCGTTAATCGATGAAATGGTGCAAAATGAATGGAAACTCGACCCGAACTGGAAGCTGATCGCACAAATGCCGTTCGGTACACCGACCGAAGGACCGGGAGGAAAAGAATTCGACCCGATGGGAGAACGTTTCCTTACTTTTGAATAATTAAAACGAAAGGTTATGAAATATGACATAGCCATTATCGGAGGAGGACCCGCCGGCTATACAGCCGGTGAACGGGCCGCCGAGAATGGATTAAAAACAATACTCTTTGAAAAGAATGCCATTGGCGGAGTCTGCCTGAACGAAGGTTGTATTCCTACCAAGACATTATTATATTCAGCAAAAATACTGGATAGCATAAAGAGTGCCTCCAAATATGGAATACAGGCAGATGATAATCCGGGGTTCGACCTCGGCAAGATCATCGCACGAAAAAATAAGACCGTAAAGAAACTGACACTGGGCGTGAAAGCCAAATTGAACGGGAACGGTGTAACAATCGTGCAGGGTGAAGCCTTGATCCGCGGAGAAGAAGAGGGATACATCCTGATCCAATGCGGTGAAGAAGTATTTGCGGTAAAAAACATTCTGCTCTGTACCGGTTCGGAAACCGTCATTCCACCGATAAAAGGACTGTCGGATATTGCCTACTGGACATCGAGAGAAGCTCTGGACATAAAAGAACTACCCCGTTCGGTCGCCATTATCGGCGGCGGAGTGATCGGCATGGAATTCGCATCCTTTTTTCACAGCATGGGTGTAAAAGTGAAAGTCATTGAGATGATGCCCGAAATACTCGGTGCGATGGATAAGGAAATATCCGCCATGCTCCGGGCAGAATACACTAAAAAAGGTGTTGTGTTCTTTCTTGAAACCAAGGTTATTGAAGTCACTTCCGACAGCGTGATCGTTGAAAAAGACGGAAAGACGGAAACGATCGAAGCAGATAAAATACTGGTCAGTGTCGGACGAAAAGCCAATACAGCGAATCTGGGTCTTGAAACCATCGGCATCGAACTCTTGCGGAACGACGTAAAAGTAAATGAATACATGCAAACCTCCCACCCCAATGTCTATGCCTGCGGAGACGTCACCGGTTTCTCCATGCTGGCCCATACAGCATACAGGGAAGCGGAAGTTGCTATCAATCATTTGCTGGGACATGACGACCAGATGAGTTATAATGCGATTCCGGCTGTCGTTTACACCAATCCGGAAGTCGCCAGTGTCGGGAAAACGGAGGAAGAGTTGCTGGCTGCCGGCAATATATATAATGTAGTAAAGATACCGATGACCTATTCCGGCCGTTTTATGGCAGAGAACGAAGGAATCACCGGCTTATGCAAACTGATCACCGATACGGACGACCGTATCATCGGTTGCCAACTGCTGGGAAACCCGGCTTCCGAAATCATTATTACAGCCGGTATCGCTATCGAAAACGGTTTCACGACGGAAGAGTTCAAAAAGAATATCTTTCCCCATCCGACAGTCGGGGAAGTCATTCACGAAAGTTTATATATGTAATGCTCTGCATTCATAACTCTCATACAGACGCCTGGTTCAATCTGGCAGCAGAAGAGTATCTTCTGAAGAATTTCTCTGAAGACATTTTCATGTTATGGCAGAATGAACCGGCCGTCGTTATCGGTAAATATCAAAATATATGGGCGGAAGCAGATCTTGAATATGCCGGACAAAAGCAAATCAAACTGGCGCGCCGTTACTCCGGCGGAGGTGCCGTATATCACGACATGGGCAATCTGAACCTTTCTTTTATCGAAAACAGCAGTCAGATCCGCCCGACCGGATTTACCAACAGCATCATAGATTTCCTGGAGACTTACGGTTTGCATGCCTGCTCCGACGAAAGACAGGGCTTGACTATCGACGGTCTGAAAGTATCCGGTAGCGCACAAGCCATCCATAAACGGAGGATGCTGCACCATGCCACTCTTTTGTTTTCCACCGATCTAGAAACGCTCGAACATGTGCTTCACCCATCGACAGAATATACCACCGGACATGATACGGCAGCCCGTCCCTATTTCGTTCCGTCGGTAAAAAGTCCGGTGACCAATCTGTGCGGCAAACTGCCTGTCCCCATCACCATCGACAAATTCAAGCAGTCTTTGCTGACTTATTTCTCTGCGCGCAGCACAACCTTCCGACTATACGAATTCACGGACCAGGACCTGGAGGAGATTCGGTTGTTAAGGAATAAAAAATATGCTGACGAAAACTGGATATTCAATACTTACGCCCTGTAATATAGAACTTTCCATATCTCTTCCTTGTTCCATTATAACAATAGAACAGACCGAAATATTCACGGTCGATTTATTTATCCGGCGATAACAAAAAGAAATAAATTAATTATACTATGGCTACATTCGAAATAAAAATGCCCAAACTGGGCGAAAGTATTACAGAAGGAACCATTATTTCCTGGTCTGTAAAAACAGGTGATCTCATCAAAGAAGACGATGTACTTTTCGAAGTAAGTACGGCAAAGGTCAGTGCGGAAATACCTTCCCCCGTTGCCGGAAAAGTACTTGAAATATTATTCCAGGAAGGTGATACGGTTGCAGTAGGTACAACAGTCGCAGTAATCCTGCTGGAAGGTTCGGAAGAAGAGGATGCACCCGATCACAAAGCTTCAGAACAAAAAGTTGAAAAAGGAACGACAGCCGCTGCTCCTGCCGGGAATAGCAACACGATATCTTCAGGACCGGTACCTAAAGCGCAGGCTGCCAAAGAAGACGGGAGATGGTATTCGCCTGTCGTACTCCAAATGGCCCGCGAAGCCAATCTGTCGCAAGAGGAACTGGATCAGATTCCCGGAACAGGTTACATGGGACGTTTGAGCAAAAAAGATATGAAAGATTACCTCTCCGGAAAGAAAAATACCGCTTCGGGAACGCAAGCGCAGCAGCCCTCACAGGCAGTACCAGCCAGCAAACCGGAACCTGCTCCACAAAGCAAAGCAGCTTCTGCAACTCCGGTTACTTCTGCCCCATCCGCTCCGGCTTCTGCTCCGTCAATACCCATATCGGCAAACGGCGAGGACAAAATAGTCGAGATGGATCGTGTCGGCCGGATCATTGCTGATCATATGGTCATGTCGAAGAACGTCTCACCTCATGTCACAACGGTTGTGGAAGTAGATGTAACCAAACTGGTTCAATGGCGCTCCCGCACAAAAGATGCATTCCGGAAACGCGAAGGCATCAGTCTGACCTATATGCCGGCCATCACGGAAGCGACAGCTAAAGCTCTAGCCGAATTTCCGCAGGTTAACGCCTCTGTCAACGGCTATCAGATCATTCTGAAAAAGCATATCAATGTAGGAATAGCAGTTTCACTGGATGACGGCAACCTGATTGTCCCGGTCGTACGTGATGCCGACAAGCTGAATCTGAACGGCCTTGCCGTTGCCATCGATTCTCTGGCCAATAAAGCACGTGCCAATAAACTTGCGCCGGATGATATACAAGGAGGAACTTTCACGATCACTAACTTCGGTACATTCAAGAACCTGTTTGCCACTCCGATCATCAATCAACCGCAGGTAGCCATCCTGGGTGTCGGTTATATAGAAAAGAAACCGGCTGTCATTAAAACACCTGAAGGCGATACGATCGGAATACGCCATAAGATGTATCTGTCCCTGTCATACGACCATCGTCTTATCAACGGTGCTTTGGGCGGTGCTTTCCTGCGCTACATTGCCGATTATCTGGAAAACTGGAATCTTTAATAATTAAATTACTCAAACATGAAAAAGTACGATATAAAGACTACGGATAAAGAAACCCTGAAAAAGTGGTTCTATCTGATGACACTTGGCCGGGCTCTCGACGAAAAGGCCCCTGCCTACCTGCTACAATCGTTAGGTTGGTCATATCATGCTCCATACGCCGGACATGACGGGATTCAACTTGCGATCGGGCAGGTTTTCAAAAAGGGAGAAGATTTCCTGTTCCCCTATTACCGGGACATGCTCACGGTATTATCGGCCGGAATGACTCCTGAAGAAATTATACTGAACGGCATCTCTAAGGCGACCGACCTGACTGGTGCCGGACGGCATATGTCGAACCACTTCGCCAAAACGGAGTGGAACATAGAAAATATCTCTTCCGCAACAGGTACACACGACCTGCATGCGGCTGGTGTCGGACGTGCGATGGTTTATTACAAACACAAAGGAGTTGCTATCACTTCCCACGGTGAATCCGCCACTTCCGAAGGTTTCGTGTATGAAGCGATAAACGGTGCCAGCACGGAACGCCTGCCGGTTATCTTTGTTATTCAGGACAACGGGTACGGCATTTCTGTTCCGAAGGAGGATCAGACAGCTAACCGAAAGGTGGCCGATAACTTCTCCGGTTTCAAAAACCTGAAGATTATCCATTGTAACGGTAAGGACGTATTCGACTCCATGAATGCCATGACGGAAGCAAAAGAATATGCCCTGAACCGTACACCGGTAATCGTACAGGCAAACTGTGTCCGTATCGGTTCCCATTCCAATTCGGATAAACATACTTTATACCGCGACGAAAACGAGCTGAACTATGTAAAGGCAGCCGACCCTTTGTACAAATTCCGCCGTATGCTTCTCCGTTACAAACGATTTACGGAAGAAGAACTGAAGGAGATAGAAGACAAAGCAAAGAAAGACCTGAGCGCAGCCAACCGGAAAGCATTGGCCGCACCCGATCCGGATCCTGCCACTGTCACTGACTTTGTTTTGCCCGAGCCTTATATCCCTACCAAATATACGGACGGCATACACGATGAAAACGGAGAAAAAGAAACATTGGTCACCGCCATCAACAAAACACTGAAAGTAGAATTCCGTCACAACCCGGACACGTTTATCTGGGGACAGGATATTGCCAACAAAGAGAAAGGCGGCGTTTTCAATATTTCAAAAGGAATGCAGCAAGAGTTCGGCGATGCCCGTGTCTTCAATGCCCCGATTGCCGAAGACTATATCGTCGGTACGGCTAATGGCATGTGCCGTTTCGATCCTAAAATCCATGTTGTAATAGAAGGGGCCGAATTTGCCGATTATTTCTGGCCCGCAGTAGAACAGTATGTGGAATGTACCCACGAATACTGGAGAAGTTACGGACGGTTCACTCCCAACATCACGCTTCGTTTGGCTTCCGGAGGTTATATCGGAGGAGGTTTATATCACTCCCAGACTATCGAAGGGGCGCTGACTACGTTGCCCGGTGCACGGATCGTCTACCCTTCTTTTGCCGATGATGCTGCCGGTTTACTCCGGACGAGCATGCGGTCGAAAGGCTTCACCCTGTTTCTCGAACCGAAAGCTTTATATAATGCAGTTGAAGCATCTGCCGTCGTTCCCGATGATTTTGAAGTCCCATTCGGCAAGGCACGCATCCGCCGGGCAGGCGACGATATGAGTATTATTACATATGGTAATACCACTCATCTCTGCCTGAATGTTGCCGAACGGTTACAGAAAGAGCATAACAGGAATGTCGAAGTGATCGATCTCCGTTCGCTTATTCCGTTGGATAAAGAGACTATTTTTGAATCTGTTAAAAAGACCAGTAAAGTACTGATCGTACATGAAGACAAAGTGTTCTCCGGTTTTGGAGCTGAAATTGCCAGTATGATCGGTGCCGAGTTGTTCCAATATCTGGATGCCCCGATACAGCGTGTCGGTTCGATCTTTACCCCCGTCGGATTCAATCCGATACTCGAGAAGGCTATCCTTCCCAATGAGGAGAAAATTTATAACGCTGCTAAAGAATTGTTGGATTATTAATAGAATGAAATATGAAAAAGATTGGATTATTTTATGGTTCGTCTACTGCAAAGACGGCAGCAGTTGCTCAAAAGATAAAAGATGCATTCCATGATGTTCAGATCGATATTATCCCGGTTGAAAACTCAGGAGAGAGCGATTTCGAGACATACGATTATATCATTGCAGGTTCGTCAACCTGGTTTGACGGAGAACTACCCACGTATTGGGATGAAATAATGCCGATAGTAACCTCTGCTGACCTGAAAGGGAAAAAGGTAGCCGTCTTTGGCCTGGGAGACCAGGTTAAATACCCGGATAATTTCGTCGATGCGATCGGCTATCTGGCAGAAGCTTTTACTGAACGGGGAGCAATAGTGGTAGGTCAAACCTCTACGGAAGGATATCACTTCAATCAATCCCAGGCAGTAAAAAAAGGAAAGTTTGTGGGATTGGTACTGGACATCGAAAACCAGCCCGAAAAGACAGATGAACGGATCAAGCATTGGGTTGATCAAGTAAAACATGAATTTGAAAGTGAATCACTCTCAACAGATAATTCGTTCAATTGCTAAATCAAATAAGCAGGCAGGACAACCAGTTTTGTTGCAGCATCAGTAACCGCCCTTTCGCGGTATCGGAACACTCCGGTTCCCGTTGGGGGAACGCCGGGGTTCCCGATACCACGAAAGGATGGTTTATTCCTTAGCCGTTTCTTCCTCCGATGCCTTATAAAAACCTATTTCCGATATTTGAGGGATATCCCTCGATTCTTTGATTACAATACGTGCTTCACTACAACGTAGCGGATCAAATCGTAGAATCCGCTTATACCCGACAGTTGTTCCTTCCGCTACCGGTATCCACTCAGTATCCACCCGGCATTCTAATACAAACTCTTCGATCCGCTGACCTTCCGTGATATTTTCCTGTAAAAGAAGACGGTCGAACTCCTGCTCTCCTTCAAAGGATATTTCTATCGTATTTGTTTTTCCGGAACCTTGCCAATAAGTTTCCAGCCTGCCATCCGTCAAATCACCGATTTCACCGACAGACGAAACAGCATTCTCCAACAGATTCTTTTCAAATGTCTTTTCCAATATCCGCTTCATATTCATTAAAGAGGCGTAATCATTCTCATGGATCAATCCCCGCTTGTCCGGAGGCAGGTTCAATAGCAGCAACGAGTTCTTCCCTACCGAACTGTAATAGATATCGATCAACTTTTGAGGAGTCTTCACCGACGTATCTTCCGACGCATGGTAATACCAGCCCGGACGGACCGAAACATCTACCTCGGAAGGGTACCAGATCGCACCTTTCGCATCAGCCAATAAAGTGCGGCTTCCCAAATCCTGTGCCATCTTATCTCCTTCCGGCAAGAAAGTACCGCTACCGGCTTCCTGTTGGGAAGATTCCGCGATAGCCGTCAAACTGGATATTGCCGCCGGCAATACACTCCACTCCGTATCACGTCCGTAGCCGCTCTCCGTTCCTACCCATCTCACATCCGGTCCCATAACAGCAATAACAGCCTGAGGTTGCAAGCGGCGGATCAGTTCATAATAACGCATGAAATCATATTCCTGCTTTTTCCCGTTCGGCCCTTCACCACAGGCTCCGTCAAACCAGACTTCATCGACACGACCATATTGTGTCAACAGTTCGGTCAGCTGGTTAACAAAGTAATCATTATACTGCTCCGTTCCATAATCCGGATGATTCATGTCCCAGGGAGAGAGATAAACGGCAAACTTCAGACCATATTCCTTACAAGCATCAGCCACTTCACGGACCAGGTCGCCTTTTCCATCTTTCCAGGGAGTAGATGCCACCGAGAAATCGGTATAAGCCGAAGGCCATAGACAGAAGCCATCATGATGTTTGCAGGTCAGCAGGATCATTTTCATCCCAGCCTCTTTCGCCGTCCGTGCCCATTGCCGGGCATCCAGTTCTGTCGGATTGAAGACGGACGGATCTTCTTTCCCCGTTCCCCACTCTTTATCGGTAAAAGTATTTACACCATAACAGATGAAACAGGTAAACTCCATCTGCTGCCATGCCAATTGACGGTCGGAAGGTACGACATGGGCAGCCAAACGCGCCTTTTCATCGACAGAAACACCTTCCGGAAACAAACAGGAAGTTACATATATTTCTTTCTGTTTATTTCCACAGGATAATAAAGAGCAGAAAGTCAAGCCCCATAATATGAACATGACAGACAGATGCCTTACGATCTTTTTCATGATATGTTACGATTAGAATTTTGTAAAAGCAAAAATAGATATTCTGCCCCATATATTTATTGTACAATCAGGAGCGATCATTGTAGAATCTTACGTTTATTTCTTGGTAGGGAATGACAGGATATGCCAGGTTACCCCAATGCTAATCAATATCAGCAGCACTTTCACCCAGAGATATTCGATCAGAAAGAGAGAAGTCAATATGGCAGAAAGCCACATAACAGAAATAGAGATAAGCTTCGATTGTAAAGGAATAGCTTTGTCAACCATGTAGTTTCTGATATAAGAGCCGAAATAGCGATTACTCATCGCCCGGTTGTATAACTTCTCCGAACTGCGGATATAAAACCAACAGGTCAATAACCAGAAAGGAGTAGTCGGGAGCAATGGGACAAATATGCCGATTGCTCCTAGTATCAGGAAGAAAGAACCCAGGATGATATAGATAACTCGTCTGGTTTCTCCCATTCTTATTTTATGGTATAATTTCCGATTTGTCTGTTTCCGTTCAGGAAGTCTTTTACTCCCATTCGTTTCTTACCAGCCAGTTGAAGATCCAAAAGACGGATATAACCATCCTCCACGGCGATATCGATATAACTCTTTGCATCTGTAAGAATAACACCAATGGCCTGGTTATGAGAAGCAGGACGCTTTTCGGCCTGATAGACTTTTAAAGCCTGACGACTTCCATCCGAAGCCACCAGCTCCGTCCAGGCCGCAGGATACGGAGACAAACCACGGATAAAATCATAGATTCTCTTTGACGGCTGATTCCAATCGATACGGCAGGTATCTTTAAATATCTTGGGAGCAGGACGTAACTCGGTGACATCTTTAATAAACTCTTCCTGAGGAATGGCATCGACTTTACCGGCCAGCAACAGATCGACCGTCTCCGTAACCAACCCTGCTCCTATTGCCATCAGTGCATCATGTACCGTTCCCACATTATCGGTATCGGCTATCGGAAGATGTTTCTGACGGATAATTTTTCCAGTATCGATTTCATGTGTAAGGAAGAATGTTGTAACTCCCGTTTCAGTATCCCCGTTAATAACAGCCCAATTGATCGGAGCTGCACCACGATATTGAGGCAACAAAGATGCATGCAGATTGAATGTTCCGAAGCGTGGCATATCCCACACCACTTCCGGCAACATACGAAAAGCAACCACTATCTGCAAATCGGCCTTCAGCGCACGCAGTTCATCCAGGAACGTTTCATCCTTCAGCTTCTCCGGTTGCAACACCGGAAGATTCTGTGACAAAGCATATTCCTTCACCGGACTTGCCTGTAAAACACTTCCATGACGCCCTACCGGTTTATCCGGCATTGTTATCACTCCTACTACATTATATCCGCCTTCCACCAAGGCACGCAGGCTCTCCACTGCGAAATTGGGAGTGCCCATATATACAATCCGTAACTCTTTTTTTTCCATTTTTTAATCTCCTGAAAAGTTTTCTACCAATACTTCGCGGTATGAATTAAATATCTTTGATTTCGACATAAAGCCGACATAGCGTCCTTCTTCATCCACAACCGGCAAGTTCCATGCTTTCGTATCGTCAAAGATACCCATGATCTGCTCCATCGGTGTCCCGATCTGTATCTTTGCCGGAGCCGACACCATAAACTTGGATACATGAAACCTGTTATATAACTCCGGACGGAACATAATGTTGCGGATATTATCCAATAGCACGACACCTAATAAAACGCCCTTTTCATCGATCACCGGGAAAATATTTCGTCCGCATTTCGCAATGACTTTCACCATATCCCCCAACGACATTTCCGGTGAAACGGTCTGGAAATCTTTTTCAATCACACTGTCCGTATTCAGCAAAGTCAGAACGGCACGGTCCTTATGGTGCGTAAGCAATTCCCCTTTCTGAGCCAGACGCATTGAATAGATACTATGAGGTTCAAACATCAGAATAGTCAGATACGAACTGATGGAAACGATCATCAACGGAAGGAAAAGATCGTATCCACCGGTAAGTTCCGCAATCAGGAACACACCCGTAAGCGGAGCATGCATAACCCCCGACATGATTCCTGCCATTCCCAACAGAGCAAAGTTCTTCTCAGAAATATACATGGTGAAGGGAAAGTAATTGGAAGCATGTGCAAAAAGAAATCCGGAGATACAACCCAAATACAAGCTAGGTGCAAAT
Organism: Parabacteroides chongii; assembly: GCF_029581355.1. Lineage (NCBI taxonomy): Bacteria > Pseudomonadati > Bacteroidota > Bacteroidia > Bacteroidales > Tannerellaceae > Parabacteroides > Parabacteroides chongii. The sequence goes on from NZ_CP120849.1 coordinate 4,749,470, forward strand.
ATACCACCACAACCGCCACCGGCATTGGTCGCACTCGATGCGAACACTTTTGTCAGCAGGATCAGGAACAGGAATACAAGAATCCCCCAATAGGTATCATTCAGGTTATAAAACAAACTCTTGTCCATAATATGCGAAAACTGCCCGTTCAGCAGCGAACCGATCGTATCGTAACCTTCACCATACAGCGGCGGGAACAGGAAGATAAGCACACTCAGCATAACACCGCCCAGCAGGAACTTCTTCCAGTAAACGCCCAGTTTGCGGTACATTCCTTCTACCCGGTTCATCACCCGTGTAAAATACAAAGAAACCAATCCGCAGAAAACACCCAGTAACAACACATACGGTATACGTTCAATCTCAAATACTTCAGTCTGCGAGAATTTAAACATAGCTTCCGTACCTGTAAAGATATAGGAGACCGTAGCCGCCGTCACCGATGAAATCAGCAAAGGCAACACCGATGTCATGGTCAGGTCGAGCAACAACACCTCGATCACAAAGACCAGTCCGGCAATCGGCGCCTTAAAAATACCGGCAATCGCACCGGCTGCCCCGCAACCGACCAACAGCATCAATGTCTTCTGCTCCATACGGAACAAACGCCCCAGGTTAGAACCGATAGCAGCTCCCGTCAATACGATCGGGGCCTCCGCTCCTACTGATCCGCCAAAACCGATCGTAACCGAACTCGCCACAATGGAAGTCCAGGTATTATGAGGCTTGATGCGGCTCTTGCGCTGCGAAATGGCATACAGGATCTTCGTCACCCCATGACTGATATCGTCGCGTACAATGTACTTCACAAACAAACCCGCCAGCAAAATACCGATCACCGGATAAAGCAGATACAGGTAGTTCACCCCGCTTACATCGAAATTGCCGGTAAGAAGATGTTGTATCAGATGGATCAATTGTTTCAAGATGATCGCAGACGCAGCCGTACAGATACCGACCAGAAAACTGATCACCAGAATAAAATGCTTTTCTTTTATATGCTTGTCCCTCCATAACAGGAACCTGTAAAATAAACCTTCTTTTGCCATTTCAAATACCTTTACCAGTAAACACCGTCCGCACTGTAAAAATCAATATGGTTATATCCAGTACCAACGACATATTTTCATAATATAATACATCATACTTTAAACGCTCTATCATCTTATCGACATCATTGGCATAGCCATATTTCACCATTCCCAACGAAGTGATACCCGGTCTTACATTATGCAACAAATAATAATAAGGAGCTTTTTTCACGATTTGATCGATAAAAAACCTTCTCTCAGGCCGCGGGCCGACAATCGACATATCCCCTTTCAGCACATTCCAAAACTGCGGAAACTCGTCTAACCTATATTTCCTCAGAACATGACCGAAAGGAGTGATCCTTTTATCCTTCTCCGAAGCAAGCAGAGGACCTTTATCCTCCGCGTCGGTATACATCGTCCGAAATTTATAGATATAAAAGGGCTTTCCCATATATCCGATCCGTTCCTGCCGGAAAAACACCGGTCCGGGCGAATCCTTCTTCACCCGCCAGGCTATATAAAGATACATCGGCGAGAGCAGCACCAGTACCAACGCAGACAAAACTTTATCCATCACATACTTGATATTCTTTTCAACTGCCGATAGATTATTTTCCGTCACATTCACCAAAGGAATACCCCGGATCGTCTTTATCTTCACCTGCGACAACATACTTAGCTTATCCGCCAAAACCTTTATCGGCAAGCCATAATAATAAAGCGAATAAAGAATGGTAAGCTGTTTCTTGTTATCGTCCGTTTCAGCCGCCAACACCAGTTCGTCGATATTCTTGTCTGCTATAACCGATGCCAAATCAGATAACGTCCCGACCACCTCTTCCTTTTTCACCGACAGCGGCGTTACTTCATCTTCGGGTATGAACCCGGAAATATGAAATCCCAACCGATAAAGATCGCCGGCAATACGGGCAGCCCTCGCTCCGGCTCCGATAATCAAGACATTCATCGCCCACTCCCGGCTCTTGATCTTTCGCAAACCGCTTTGTGTGATTATCAGACGGGGAATATAAGTCATAAAAAACTGTAATCCCAAAAGAGCAAAGAACAGCTCATAATAAATATGAAAAGAACGGGGCAAGTCATTCAGCACCACCACGAAAAATATAAAAACCACTCCGATCAACACAGTCACGAACGTGGAGAATAACTCCGTCAGCCTCGACTTACCCAGCGGTTTGTTGTAGTAACCTGAAAAATAATACAATATCAGCCAGAAGAATGGTACGAACAACTGTCCTTTCAAGACCTGTATGTAGGTCAGATAGTTAGTAAAAGAAGTAGCCACCTCATACATGGCCATCTCTTCAAAACGCAGCCAGTTGAATAAAAACCAGACGACCGCTGCCGATACAAAATCCGATACTATGTATTTTACTGCCTGTCTGTTTCTTTTCATTATTACCTGATCACCTGAATAAGACCTCCGGCACCCAGTTTAAGAATGTTCGACGGTTGTGCCTTGCCCATATCATCCTGACGATAAGAAACGATGTAGTCGACGCCATCCTTTATCACCTCGGACACTTCAGAGAAATTAGCAGGAGAAGGATCTCCGCTCACATTGGCTGAAGTCGAGACCAACGGCTTGCGGAAACGTTCGCATAACCGACGTGAAAACTCTTCATTGGTTATACGTATGCCGACACTTCCGTCGTCTGCCAACAGGTTTTCAGCCAGATTCTTTGCATTGGAATAAATGATAGTCAGCGGTTTATCCGCCACTTCGATCAGATCCCAGGCTATATCCGGAATATCATTCACATACATATTTAGTTTGGCCGGGCTATCCATCAGGACCAGCATAGCCTTATTGTCAGCTCTTCTCTTTAGGTCGTACACACGCTGTACGGCTTTCTCATCGGTCGCATCGCAACCAATTCCCCAGATAGTATCTGTAGGATAAAGAATTATCCCTCCCGCCTGCATCACCTCACAGGCTTTTTTTATATCTTCCGTCATTGTTTTTTAAAATATTGTGACAAATATACAGGTTTATTTTCCAACTAACTATATAAACGGGGAAATAATTATATGCCATATTCATCGATATTCTCCATTTTAATTTCTAACTTTACGGGTTCAAAAGAAGAGGGGTATTCACCCTCGATGATAATGTGATTCAATCGACACATTATCTGCGATAAGGAAAAAGAAAAAAACAATATATAATGATTAACAAATGGAATTTTCAAACCCCTACAGAAGAAGAATTACGTAAGAGAGATGCACTGGCAGCCGAAATCGGCTTCAGCCCGATCATCTGCCTGCTGCTTGTTCAGAGAGGGATCACGACGGCTGAAGAGGCCAGAAAATTCTTTAAACCCAACCTGAACGACCTGCACGATCCGTTCCTTATGCCGGATATGGATAAGGCGGTAAAGCGGTTGAACAGAGCCTTGGGGAATAAAGAAAAGATTCTGATCTACGGCGATTATGACGTGGACGGTACAACAGCCGTATCGCTTGTCTACAAGTACCTGAGACCTTATTCTTCATCCCTGGATTATTATATCCCGGACCGTTATGATGAAGGATACGGCATTTCTTACAAGGGGATCGATTATGCCTCCGACAACGGAGTCTCATTAATTATTTCACTCGATTGCGGAATCAAGGCAATCGAAAAGATCGAATATGCCAAAGGCAAAGGTATCGACTTTATCATCTGCGACCACCATATGCCGGATGATACACTGCCGGATGCCGTGGCTGTACTGGATGCCAAACGGGTGGATTCCATCTATCCCTATGAGCATCTGTCAGGTTGCGGCGTAGGCTTTAAATTTATGCAGGCATTTGCCAAAAGCAATAACTTCCCGTTCTCGGAACTGGAAAAACTGCTGGAACTGACAGCCGTCAGCATTGCTTCCGACATCGTGCCTATCACCGGTGAAAACCGTATCCTGGCCTATTATGGACTAAAACAGCTGAACAGTAACCCGAGCCTGGGACTGAAAGGTATCATCGACATCTGCGGACTGACCGGAAAAGATATAACCATCAGCGACATCGTTTTCAAGATCGGTCCTCGCATCAATGCGTCCGGACGAATGATGAACGGAAAGGAAGCAGTCGAACTGTTACTGGCAAAGGATGTGGAATCGGCGCGTGAAAAGAGCGAAAACATCAATCAATACAACGACGAACGCCGGGAGCTGGATAAGAAGATAACCGACGAAGCGAATGCCATCATCGATGAATTTGCCAATATGGAGGACCGGAAAGCGATTGTCGTTTACAACCGCGGATGGCATAAAGGCGTGATCGGCATCGTCGCTTCCCGCCTGACGGAAAAGTATTACCGTCCGGCAGTCGTACTGACCAAATCGTCCGAACTGATTACCGGTTCCGCCCGCTCGGTCACAGGTTTCGATATCTACAAGGCGATCGAGAACTGCCGCGACCTGTTGGAAAACTTCGGAGGACACACCTACGCTGCCGGCCTTTCCCTGAGGGAGGAAAACCTGGATGCTTTTACCGAACGTTTCCTGAAATTGGCTGCCGACGAAATTATTCCGGAACAGATGACTCCGCAAATCGATATCGATGCGGTTCTGGATCTGAAAGATATCAATGCCAAGTTCATGAGTGAACTGAAGAAAATGAATCCTTTCGGTCCGGACAACCAAAAACCGGTGTTCTGCTCGCTGAACGTAAAAGATTACGGGACAAGCAAACTGGTCGGAAAGGAACTGGAACACATCAAACTGGAACTGATAGACGACAAGTCGAACACGCCGATCCACGGTATCGCATTCGGAATGCATCAGCACAGCACACATATTAAAGGTATGAAACCTTTCAATATCTGCTACACGATCGAAGAAAATACATATAACGGTAACACGACCTTGCAGCTCATGATTAAAGACATAAAGGTCGATGACATATGAAGGAAACCGGTGGACGTCTACCATAAGATATTAGAAAAGTATTGGGGATACCCTGCTTTTCGCCCTTTGCAGGAAGATATTATTCACTCCGTTTGTGAGGGAAAAGATACACTCGGGCTGATGCCGACTGGGGGAGGCAAGTCGATTACCTTCCAGGTGCCGGCATTGGTCATGGAGGGAATATGCATTGTCGTGACCCCTTTGATCGCTTTGATGAAAGACCAGGTCGACAATCTCCGCCGACTGGGAATCAAAGCGACTGCCGTCTATTCAGGAATGACACGACAGGAGATCATCGCCCAACTGGAGAACTGTATCTTCGGCGATTACAAATTCCTGTATGTTTCTCCCGAACGGTTAGGGACCGATATATTCAAGAGCAAGTTGCAGGCGATGAACGTCAACCTACTGGTCATCGACGAAAGTCATTGTATCTCGCAATGGGGATATGACTTCCGTCCCTCCTATCTGAGCATTGCCGATATCCGTGAGGAACTTCCCGGGGTACCGGTACTCGCCCTGACAGCCACAGCCACTCCGGAAGTGGTCAACGACATTCAGGAACGGCTGCATTTCAAGGAGAAAAATGTATTCAAGAAGAGTTTCGTACGGAAAAACCTCTCGTACATCGTACGGCAGACCGAGGATAAACTAAACTCACTGGTCTATATTCTGGGGAAAGTGCCCGGAACGGCTATCGTGTATGTACGTAACCGGAAACGGACCAAGGAAGTGGCAGTCATGCTCCAACAGGCGGGTATTTCAGCAGACTTCTTCCATGCCGGACTCAACCGGGATGAAAAGAACCTGCGTCAAAGCCGTTGGAAGAACAACGAATGCCGGGTAATCGTATCGACCAATGCATTCGGTATGGGTATCGACAAGCCGGATGTACGCCTGGTGGTCCATTTGGATATGCCCGGATCGCTGGAGGAATATTACCAGGAAGCCGGACGTGCCGGACGTGATGAACAGAGGGCTTATGCCGTTGCGTTATGCTCCAATATAGATTGTACGAAACTAAAGAAACGGCTGGCGGACGAGTTTCCGGACAGGGATTTTATCTGCCGGGTCTATGAAGCCCTGGGCAATTATTATCAGATAGCAATGGGCTTCGGACTGGATACGGTACACGATTTCTCACTCGTCGATTTCTGTACGGCCTATAAGTTTTCGCATCTGCAGGCACACCATGCCTTGAAGATACTGGAACTGGCGGGCTACATAGAGTACACGGAAGAACAGGAGAATGCTTCACGCCTTGTATTTACGGCTACGCGCGACGAACTTTACAAGTATCTGCATCAGGATAAGAAAACGGACGAGGTGATACAATGTATCCTCCGTTCCTATACCGGACTATTTTCGGATTACGTATATATTAATGAAGGATTGATCTCTACCCGGACCGGTTTAAGCCAGCAGGAAATCTACGATGTATTGATCGGCCTGTCCAAATACAGAATCGTAAATTATATTCCTCATAAGAAAACGCCTCTTATCATTTATACCCGGACCCGCGAAGAGCTTAAATACCTCTCCATCCCCCGTTCGGCCTATGAAGAGCGTAAAGAACGTTTCGAAAGCCGGATCAACCGGGTCATGGAATATATCAACGAAGACCGGATCTGCCGGAGCCGGATGCTGATCTCCTACTTCGGGGAAAAGGATCCTTCCGACTGTGGTTGTTGTGACGTCTGCCTGGCTAAAAACGATTCCGGCCTGAACAATCATACATTCAATGCCATACGCGACGCTTTGCTGAAAGCACTGGCGGACGGTCCGGCAGAAGCCAAAAGTCTGACGGAGAATTTACCTTTTCCTTCCGACAAGCTGATCACCGCCATTCGTTTCCTGGCTGAACATGATGAACGCTTTTCGCTGGAAGACGGAATAGTAAGCCTTACGAAAACGAACACTATGTCCGATAACGAACACCACGAAACGCAGTCGAGAACTGAATAACAATCATTTACCTTTATGGCACAGACTTTGCTATTATGAAAATCAAACAACAATAACAAAGTTCCTATGTATAAAGTCTATTTCAGGCAGGCAATGCAGATGCTGAGGCAAAACAAGTTTTTCAGTATCGTATATATAACCGGTACCGGCCTGGCCATTACAATGGTTATGGTACTGGCTATCTTATATTATTTCCGCACAGGGAATATTACGCCGGAAAGTAACCGCGACCGGATGATGATCATACAGCATGGTAAAATACTTAACAAAGAAAAAGGAGAAGGAAACGGAAGCAGCAAACTGTCCTACCCGACCATCAAAGAATGTTTTTATCCCTTGCAAAAACCGGAAGCCGTCACCGCCATCCTTCCGATCGGAGAACAGATAGAATTTATACAGGTTCAAGGAAACAACGATGTCTACAACGGGCTTGTGATGGGGACAGACGTTGCCTTTTGGAAAGTCTTCCAATTCAAATTCCTGTCGGGAAAACCTTATACGGAGGAAGAATTCACATCGGGAATCAAAAAAGCAGTCGTCAGTGAATCACTGGCCCGCCGGCTATTCAATACATCCGATGCAACCGGTAAAACATTCCTGTTAAATTTTGAAGAATACCAGGTGTCCGGTGTAGTAGAAGATGTCTCTTCCATAACAAAATACTGTTATGCCGAGATGTGGATACCCTTCACCAACCGCCCCGAACAGATACAGGGTAGTAAATGGTGCAATTATCTTTTAGGCCATATGATCGTGTGCATTCTGGCAAAAGAGCCGGGTGACTTCGATGCCATCCGGCAGGAAGCCGAAGAGCTTTGCAAACGTTACAGTGACGGAAATCCGCAATTCAACTACGTATTAAATGGCCAGCCGGACACGGTACTGCGTGCCTGGTTACACGAAGAAGACTCTTTCAACATGCCGGATTATCTGAAGATTTACCTGCAATTCGTATTAGTAGTGCTTCTGCTGTTACTGGTACCTTCCATCAATTTGACAGGCATGACTGCTTCACGCATGAAAAAGCGCATGGAAGAATTGGGTATCCGCAAAGCTTTCGGTGCTCAGAACCGGACACTGCTTATGCAGATTCTATACGAAAATCTACTGCTTACCCTGTTAGGTGGACTGATCGGATTACTTCTTTCCTATGGCTTGATCTGTTCTCTGAAAGGATGGCTGCTGGGCAATTATGGCTGGGACGGAACTTCCCTGGTTGCTTCCATCGACCTTTCACCCGGTATGCTGATCAATCCGGCCATCTTCGGATATACCTTGCTCTTCTGCCTGGTTTTAAACCTGATGTCTGCCCTTATTCCTGCCTGGCGTGCACTCAGACGACCCATTGTTGATGCTATAAACGATAAATAACAAGAACTATGATACAACATCTCTTAAAACTCATATGGAAACAACGCAGACAAAATGCCTGGATTGTAGCCGAATTGTTCCTTGTGTTCATTTTAGTGTGGTATATTATGGATTACTTTACCACGATCCGGTATGCCGATTCGATCGAAAATGCTTATAATATAGAAGATACTTATCAGATACGACTCACGACCGTTCCTGTAAACAGTCCGAATTACATCCGGTATGAAAACGCAGAAAAACAGCCTGTCGACCAGTATTTATCCATTATCGAACGTATCCGGCAATATCCGCAGGTAGAAGATGTTTGCCTGACACTCGACAGTAGCCCTTACAACCCCAGTTACATGGATAACCGGATGGGAAGGGACAGTTCCGAAATGGTCCAATTTCAATATTTGCCGGTTACTCCCTCCTACTTCGATGTATTCAAAGTCCGGTCTTTAGACGGAAAAGAACCCTCTTCCTTAAAAAATGCATTGACAGAAAAGGATATTGTCATTTCCCGTAAACTGGCAGAAACTCTTTTTCCCGACGGACAGGCTAAAGGCCATTCCATTTACATGAATGATGACAATTCATTCCGCATAGGAGGTGTTTGCGGAGCGTTAAAACGGGATGATTACAGCCGGGAAGAAAGGGCGGCTTATTTTCTGTTGTCTACGTCCGGATTCAGTGATTGGGACGAGCGGCAACTCGCCGGATCACTGGGCATCAGCCTGCGGGCAAAGCCAGGACTTCGGCCCAAAGAGTTCATTTCCAATTTCCAGCGGGATATGAGGGAGCAGATAAATATCGGAAACTTTGTACTTTCCAGAGTGGACTCTTATGCTGATTTAAGGGACAGGCTCTATCTTACCAACGGAGTGACAGATGCCATCCGCTACCGGATAGCTTTTATGGTATTCCTGGTCTTCAATATTTTCCTGGGAATTATCGGTACTTTCTGGTTCCGCAACGAATACAGAAAACCGGAAATCGGCCTGCGCCTGGCGATCGGTTCCACACGCCGTCAGATATTACAAATGATGATCGGCGAAGGCTGGCTGCTGTTAAGCCTGGTAGCTATCCCTGCCGCTATCATTTGCATTAATATAGCCAAACTGGAATTTGTCGGGACGAATATCATGCCGGTTACGTTCTTCCGCATCTTTACCGGTTTAATTTCAACTTATCTGCTTATGGCACTCTTTATTACATTGGGCGCCTGGTATCCGGCTTACCTGTCGTCAAGAATAGCCCCGGCAGATACGCTACGGAGCGAATAAAGGACGAGACAGCGAGGTATTCTTTCAAAGGTAGTTATATACTAACAGTAAAGATACTACCCTTTCACTTGCCGACCACCGCCGTCAACCTTAACGACAGAGGTCAGCAAGCTTAACGAGCAACGTCGGTAAGCTTAACGAGCATCGTCGCAAAGCTATCAGGTAATATCTTTCAGGTTACTTGCATGCTTCTTTCGGGTTACTTGCATGCTTTTTAAAGGTTACCCGCTTGCCTACTTAAAGACTAAATTGAATAGGCTAAAGCAAAAAAGGTGAATGGTTTGACCGAACCATTCACCTTTTTTGCAAACCATTCACCAACTGTTCACCCGACCAATATCCTATATTGCAATATATTATGCCCGAAAGGTGAAGGGTGAATGGTTTTTCGCCAAATTCGTATGATATATCTATCTTATTTCTTTTCTTTATAATCTTTCCGGTAACTACATTGCGTCTCAGTCGGGAAGTCTTTCGGGACCTTCTGGGTTACCTTTCCTGTCGCTGCCCATTCTGCACCACGCAGCAACAAGACCTGGAAACCTGTACATTGCATAGCCGTATTATCTTCCACCGTAGCACCGGCATGTCCGAGCATGGTATGGAAAATACGCGCATTACCATAATCGACGGTAAAGACCAGCGGCTCCTCGCGCCCCGAACCTCCGGTTTCCTTATCCGAATAGGCCGTATAAAGCAAATCGCCTATATTGCCCGGACCACGCATGCGATCATACAGTTCATCCTTTGTATGACGCCACTTCAACGGCAATCCTTTCACGATGGGGTTTTCCTTGTTACGTCCGTTCAATACATATTCATGCTGCTGGCCATGCGAACCGCCGGGACCGGCAGAACTATCCTTGACCAACTTTCCATCCTGCCAGTATACATATGGACCGGAATCTTCATTACGTCCTTCCCATCCTCCCAAAGCACATATCCTGTTAAACTCCGGCCATTTGGAAAAGGCATTATCTGCGGCATGATAAACGACGACTCCCCCGCCATTCTGTACAAATTCAAGGAAACGCTTATTGGTTTCTTCCGGCCATGAATCGCCGTTATAATCGAGCACGACCAATTCGTACGGCGTAAAATCCAGTACAAACCCCGACATATCCTGTCCTTGTGAAGGCGACACGGCAAAATCGACGGAGAAACGACCGGAGTTTTCCAGTATTTGTTTTAACACGACATGGCTAACCTGCCAGTTATGATTGTTTTGTCCGGTGATCAGCAACGTCTTGATAGGTTTGCGTGCAGAAACCGAGCACACACAGAAAAGGGAGAGCAACACAACCCATAGCTTTCCTAAGAATAAATGTTTCATGGTATAAATATGGTTTAAAGATTTGTTGCAGCAAATGTAATAAATATTGTACAAATGCCAATAAGTAAGAGGCATGACTTTGAATTAATAAAGTTTTAATTACATTTGTTCTTCTATTATTTAAACAAAAGAAATCGTGAAAAGGATTGTTATCATCGGAGCTACTTCCGGCATCGGGTACGAAGTGGCAAAGGTATACCGCCAGTTGGGTTGGCATGTCGGAGTAGCAGGCCGTCGCCTGGAGCTACTTGAGAAATTCAAAGAACAGGCACCCGGACAAATAGAAATACAGGAGCTTGATGTCACCAAGGCGGATGCAGTAGAGAAACTCCACCGGCTGATCGGAAAGTTGGGAGGCATGGACTTGTTCCTTCTCAGTACGGGTGTCGGCAGCCAAAACAGGGCATTACATCCGGACATCGAACTGGCTACGGTAAACACCAATGCCATCGGCTTTACCCGCATGGTCACTGCCGCTTTCAATTATTTCCGGGAAGAAGGTAAAGGACATCTGGCCGTTATCAGTTCCATTGCCGGGACGAAAGGTCTGGGAGCCGCCCCCGCCTATTCGGCTACCAAATGTTTTCAGAATACATATATCGATGCCCTGGCACAACTGGCAAGGATGGAGAAACTACAGATCGACTTCACCGACATACGTCCCGGCTTCGTTAAAACAGATTTGCTGAAGAATGATACATATCCTCTGCTGATGCGTCCGGAGCGGGTTGCCCAACGAATTGTACGGGCTTTGAAACGAAAAAAGCGCACTGTCATAATCGACTGGCGATATGTCGCCATTGTCTTTCTTTGGAATCTGATCCCCAAGTATATCTGGGAACGGCTGTCCATACATAATTGAATTTGTATATTTTTCCCGTAATCTCTACCTTTGTGCCCGATTATCAAAAATAAAAGGGGGACACAGGCGTGTGCCCTTACTTAAACAAATTGAAAAATGGGATTATTTATAAAGAAACCGTTAGCCGCCTTGCAGGCGGAAGCCAACGAATCGGGCAGTAAAACACTCAAACGGGTATTAGGCCCCTGGAGCCTGGTCGCCCTGGGCGTAGGGGTTATCATCGGAGCCGGACTATTCTCCATTACCGGAACCGTTGCTGCCGGATATACCGGACCTGCCATCACCTTATCATTCGCCATCGCTGCACTTGGCTGCTGTTTTGCCGGACTATGTTATGCTGAATTTGCCTCCATGATTCCGGTTGCCGGAAGTGCCTATACCTATTCATACGCCACTATGGGAGAACTGATCGCCTGGATTATCGGGTGGGACCTTGTTCTTGAATATACGGTAGCGGCGACAACGGTCAGTATCAGTTGGAGCCGGTATCTGGTCGTCTTCCTCGAAGGGTTGGGGATTCATCTGCCGCATGCTTTAACGGCTTGTCCGTGGGATGGCGGTATTGTCAATATCCCGGCATTCCTGATCGTTGTCCTGATGAGTATCTTCCTGATCCGGGGAACGGAAGGAAGTTCGATCTTCAACGGGATTATCGTATTTCTGAAAGTTTCTGTTGTATTGGTCTTTGTCGCTTTGGGCTGGAAATATATTCAGACAGACAATTACGTTCCTTATATTCCGGCTAATACAGGAACGCTGGGAGAATATGGGTTCTCGGGAGTCTTGCGTGGAGCTGCCATCGTATTCTTTGCTTTCCTCGGCTTCGATGCCGTATCGACCGCTGCACAGGAAGCAAAAAATCCGAAACGGGATATGCCTATCGGTATTCTTGTTTCGCTGCTGGTCTGCACGATCCTTTACATGCTCTTTGCACATGTGATGACCGGAGTGGCGCACTACAGCCAGTTCAGCGGGCAGGAAGGCATTGCACCTGTTGCCGTAGCGATCTCCCACATGGGGCATGCAGATGTTGCCGGAGTGATACAGCCGGATTATCCGTGGCTGAATAAGGCGATCGTACTGGCTATCCTGTTCGGTTACTGTTCGGTCATCATGGTTACGTTATTGGGACAAAGCCGTGTATTCCTGAGTATGAGCCGCGACGGGCTGTTGCCTCCGTTCTTCTCGCATATCAATGAGAAATTCCGCACGCCGGCACGCAGTAATTTTCTGTTTATGTTGCTGGTCGGATTGCTTGCCGCATTCGTTCCTGCACAGGTTGCGGGAGAAATGACCAGTATCGGTACCTTGTTCGCTTTTACATTGGTTTGTGCCGGTGTACTGGTGGTAAGAAAGACGATGCCGGATGTGCAGCGGGCTTTCAAGACACCGCTCGTACCGTTCGTGCCGGTTGCAGGTATCGTCACCTGTCTTTGTATGATGCTTTTCCTGCCTGCCGATACCTGGATCCGCCTCGTGTTATGGATGCTTATCGGACTTGACATCTATGCATGCTACGGTATCAAACATAGCAAACTGGAATATATGCAACAGCACCGCAGAGGAAATCTGTCACTCAATATGATTGGGATAACCTTATCGGTATTATGTGTGATCACCGGGTTGTGGCATCAGCAGACGGTCGGTTGGGATGAGAGTAAGGTGTTGCTGATCATTTCATTTGTCTTTGCATTTACCCACCTGCCATTCTATATGATCAGGATATGGAAAGGGACGACACAAGCGTAGGACTTATCCCTCCATTCTCCTAAAAGTGAGCCGTTTGTTCATCGTGAAATTGACGGCTCCGTAAACGAACATGCCCAGGAATTGTGCCAGGTATTCATTCATGTCTCCGATCTCCACCATCAGTAGCAGAGACAGGAACTGAAGGCCATAGGCACATCCGAAAGCAACGAGGAAAAGAGGAATCTCCCGTTCGAACTTTCCGCTACGGGAAGAGAATATCCAGTACTTGCTCCAGCAAAAGTTATTGATCAACGCAGCTACATATCCGGCAATGTTCGACCATAGGTAATTACAGCCGATGCCACTCATCAGCACCCAGATAACCAGGGCGGTAATAAGTGCATTCAGTGTCCCCACAATGATAAAACGGAATATCCGTACCGATTCTTTCATATCAATCTCCCATAGGCCAGTGCAGCCATCTTATCAGGGGCTATTTTAGGCATCTTACGTTAATTTTATTCATTTTTCCGTGACAAATATACGTGATTTTAAAGAGAACGGAGCTTAATCCGTGGAATTATTCTTCATAAAAAACTTCTCGAAAAAGGCATCCCGGTAACTGTTGCCTATCGATATTTCATACTTTCCGATGAATACATCGTTGTTATCAAACGAATCAATATGGTCGGAATTAACGATATACGACTTGTTTGTCCGTAGAAAAACATCCTTCGGGAGCATCTCATGGATCGACTTCAGATTCATCTTCGTCACGATCCGCTGTTCGGGTGTCTGTATCACGACATAATCCTTCAGACCTTCGATGAACAGGATATTTTTCAGCTGTATCCTGAAATAACGCCGCTCCGCTTTCACAAAGATATGATCGGCAGAGACCGATTCCACCTGGTTTTTGCTGTTGTCCGTTTTCAACAAAGAATGATAGGCATGGGCTTTCTGTACCGCCCGTTTGAAACGTTCGATCTCGATCGGCTTCACCAGATAGTCGATCGCATCCACTTCATAACTGTCGAGGGCATATTCCGCATAGGCGGTAATGAAGATCACGAGTGTTTCAGACGGGATTGTCCGGGCAAACTCCAAGCCGTTCACGCCGGGCATCTTGATGTCGAGAAAGACCAGGTCGACCGGGCTTGCCTGCATAAACTTACCCGCAGAAACAGCATCCCCGAAACTCCCGCACAAAGACAACGCCGGTGTATCCTGTACCAACAGTTGGATGGCCTTGCGGCCCAATGGTTCATCATCTACAATGATACAATTCATATAATTATCTATTTTAGTTTTAAACGGAGATTTATTGTATATGTTATGTCGGTTTCATCTATTTCCAGAGAACAATCCGTATCGTACAGAAGTTGCAGGCGACGGCGGATATTGGCAAGCCCTATCCCCCCGTCTGCCGCCTTTTCTTTCTGTTCCGCCGGTTTGGAGTTGAGGCAGATAAAGATGAGCGCAGCTTCCTCCACCTTGAAATAAAGATGCACATAAGACAGCTTCTCATTATCGTTATTATGTTTCACGGCATTCTCCACAAAAGGGATGAACAATAAAGGAGGAACGGTTATATCCGCAATCTCCCCTTCCGTCGAGATGATAAAGTCGAAATTATCACGCCGTATCTTTTCCAGATTGAGATAATCGTTCAGGAAATGGATGTCGTCAGCCAGGAATACCTTCTCTGAAGTGCTGTCCTTTAACTGGTACTTTAGCAGATCTTTCAGTTTGGACAGGACATGCACTGCCTCCACCGGGTTTTCTCGTATCAGCACATTCGCATTATTCAGCATATTGAACAGGAAATGCGGATTGATCTGATTCTTTAACTGTTCCAGTTCCGACTGCATCGTCGCATTCTTCAATTCGTCGATCCGCTGCCCGTATTTCACATAATCCTGGAAGACGATCACAGCCGAAGCACCGGCAATGATCAGGCACAATTGAATAATGGACGAGATGAAAAAGAAAGCGGCTAACCAAAATTGGAACAACTCATATTCTTCCTCAATCGCTTCTTTCCGCAATATATAAGAGAACAAAAGTGCCAAAAGAATCACCAACACAACAGAAATCACATAAGTTCCAACCTTATTTTTCAGCAATAAACGGGGTGTGAGGACAAATACGCTCAAATAGATCGGGACGAGCAACAAAGCACTCTGAATGACATTGCTTACCAGGAAGCGGCTGTCTTCTATTACATCGACATAAAAATTTACAGACAGAATGATTACGCTAAGAACGAACAGCAGGATATGTCGGCAAATCCTGTAACGAGGATCGACCAGCAAGCGTAACAGAAAACCGGATGTATTCTTCATAGCTTTATATACAAATTCGTTCTACAAATAGCTCCCTCATCCACCGTATCCAGCGTATAGGATTCTTTAAACAACAAGCTCAAGCGATGCCTTATATCTTCCAGCTCCCGACCGTTTTCCGGATCTTTATCCGTTATTCCCGGAGCAAAACAGATACAGGAAAAGAATAGCTCCTTTTCTCCGGCACGGAAAGTGAAATGAATATCCATCGGTGAACTTACCGACGGCAACAGTTTCACATAATAGATAGCAAACGGGATAAATAGCAAAGGCGGCACCAGTTTACGACTAAGCTTCCCCTCCTTCGTCACTGTAAAGTTCAAGCCCGTGTAACGAACCTTCGCCAAATCAAGAAAGTTTTCGATAAATGAAATTTCAGAGATAAGCAGTACCTTCTCCCGCTTTCCGTCATACAGCTGATAACGAAGTAGCTTACTCAATTTCATCAATATCATAGAAGCCTGCCCAGGGTCATTGGGTGTTTGCTCCCCTGCTTCGTCAAGCATATTGAAAAGGAACTCCGGATTTATCTGATCCTTCAAAGATTCCAGCTCCGTTTTCAGGCTCTCTTTCTCCAGTTCGTTCTTCCGCTTGCTGAACTGCATCCAACGGCGCAACAGAATCGTAATGGACGTCCCGGCAATCAGAAGTGCATACAGGAAGAAGTTTCCAGCTATTTCCATCGCCGGTATCCGGTCTTTATAGAAATAAGAATAATGTGTCGGCTCCTGGTCGTAATACCGCGTTACTCCATAATCGGCCCCCAAAGAGATCAGTATCATCAGGAAGATGAGCAGGGAGACAGTAATCGTGTAAAGCACATACCGGTTCTTCAACAGCAGTTCCGGCAACAAAACATACAGATGCAGATAAACTCCTCCCAGATAAGAAACAAGTAATGCCAGGCTAACATACCAAACCATATGATCCACCTGATCCAAAAAAACCGCGCAGGTAAGAAAAGGCAGATTGAACGACACGAACACGAAAAACAGTATAAGCAGCAAATGTCTCGCTACCCTGTATTTCCTGTCGATCAGAAAATTGATCATAAAACTATTATAGGTCCCTTCCGACTTCGGCATAACACGAACTTAATTTATATATGAGAAGTAAAGGTGCTACATTTCCCGGTAATAACAAAACGATCCCACCCGATTTATCAAAAATGTCATCGACTTAGAAACCATATTTCAAGGCCAGACTTGCATAAAAGGAAGGCATGAAATGCGGATCATATTCATCTCCTTTGAAGAATGCTTTCAATGTCCGGTCGCTATAATAAGCGGCACGGTAAGCCGACACTCCGACCGTCAGCGGGATGGAGAACGATTTCGACAAGACCAGTTCGGGTTGAAGTCCGCAGACGACATACTGCTGTGTAAATATCTGATCTTTCCCGCCATGCTCCACCAAAGCCATCATTCCGCCCATCGAAGCGATCAGCTTCAGGCGCATCAACTTATGCAGCTGGATACCGCCCGACAGCTCGATCCCGTCCATCATCGAGACATTCACCATATAACGTCCCTCGATCCGCCAATCCACGAAAGCTGCCGGGAAGACCATCGGATAACCGAACGTCGTGTTCAACGCCAGTCCCATCCCCACATCGAGGTTCTCCCGCAGATGCCAGATCGCAGCTGCCATGCCTATTCCCATAAGATTATTGAAACGGATATACGACAGGTTGGGCGTATCCATGAATGTCCCCACCCCGACACTTGCCAGCAGCGACCATTTTTTATTCAACGGGCGGATATACGACACTGCCAGTTGGGCATTGAATATCTCTTTCAGATCGACATACCCCGCCAGGTTCTTGTTATTCATCGATGCGTACGTTGCGCCCACTCCCACCATCCAGGCGGTCGGATGGTTATTTTCATCCATCTTCATAGACAGGGGGATATTCACGCCTCCCTGTATCACCTTCATATCCCCTTTGCCGCCAACCTTTTGGTTATCCGCATCTCGGAAGCCGGAAGAGCCGATATATTCAGTCTTCAGCCAAACCTGGGCATTCCCACACTGACATACAGAAACAAACAGTAAAATCATCCACAACCATGCAGTCTTCATACCTTATTCACTTTAAGTTTACAGTTTAATACGCTGCAAAACTATTCGAACAAAGCATGGCGCTGCAGATTAATAGACAAACACGGGGATAATAATAGACCAAACGCAGGTTTCAGTATATAACGGACTACAAACTACCCGTAAACCACTCCTTAAACTCGGACACACGCGCTTTGCTGACCAGTATCTTGTCCTGCACGGGGAATTTGAGGTTCACAGACAGGCGCCCGTTAAACCAAAGGTCGATATCCAATATGGCTTTCCGGGAAATAAGATACTGGCGGTTCACCCGGAAGAAGAGATTCGGATTCAGGCAATCGGACAACTCATCGAGCGTTTGGGTAAAAGTATATTCCTTGCCGTCGCCGACTACCGCTTTCACGAGTCCGTCGTTGATATAAAAGAACAAGATCATATCGACCGATAAAGGGAATAACTTATCTCCTTTCACCGGAACCAAAAAATGCGTCTTATAACTCTCCTGGCGTTTCAGGAGATGGACGAGGCGGCTATAGTCGAACTCCTTCGCCGGAGTTTCCGAACGTAAAAGTTTCAGCTTTCCGATCGCTTTCCGGATGTCGCTCTGCCCGATCGGCTTCAGCAGGTAATCGATGCTGTTCACTTTAAATGCGCGCAAAGCATACTCGTCGTAGGCTGTCGTGAAAATGATCGGACAGGAAATATCCACCTGCTCGAATATCTCGAAAGAAGAGCCGTCCGCCAAATGAATATCCAGGAATACCAGGTCGGGAGCCTCATGGATACGGAACCAGTCGGCGCTCTCCGCGATACTGTCCAACACTGCCACGACCTCTATATCCGGAGCCACCTCCGAAAGCAACGCCACCAGATTGCGTACGGCAGCCTTTTCGTCTTCTATGATCACTGCATTCATATCAATGGAATAGTTACGATAAATGTATTATTGTCTTCACGCACCTCTATCTCTTCTTTGAACAGGAGGCTGTAGCGTTTGGCCAGGTTGGCGAGTCCTATCTGCAAACCGCCGCTTGCCGTCTTCTTGCGCTGGATCGGATTGCTGACTGTCAGTTGTTTCCCTGTAGTACAGACCCGGATGACCAGCGGATGCCGGTTACTGATCTCATTATGCTTGACTGCGTTCTCTATCAACAACTGGACAGACATCGGGGGAAGCTGAAGCGTCTCCGCCTCTTCTTCTATCCGGATATCGAACTCCAGGTTATCTTCATAACGCATCTTCAACAGGAAGTTGTAAGCACTGACAAACTCCATTTCCTCCCGCAAAGTGACGCTCATGCACTCGTTGCCCTGCAAGGTATAGCGAAGGACGCGCGACAGCTCCTGCAAATAATCCTGCGCCTTGTCCGGTGTTTCGCGGATCAGCGAGCGCAAGGTATTCAGCGAGTTGAACAACATGTGCGGGTTCAGCTGGTTCTTCAGCGCCTCAAACTGATTGACCAGATTCTCGCTACGGAGTTGCTCGTTCTCGACCGACACCTGCTGGCTTTTTCGGATCAGGTGGATCATATAGCAACTTCCCGTAACGATACAGGTGATGATGAAATCGCGCAACGGATGCAGATAATGATGTACCATCGCATCGATGGCGGGAATATCAAACTGATGGTGCAGAAAGACAAACCCCTGTCCCATCAGGTTGCTGGCAAAGCCCGTCAGGACAAACGACAAGATCATCTTCCCCCATGTGATCCGTGCCGTCGGACGGTTGAAGCCGAACAGAACCGTATTCATGGCAAACAGGATCAGCAACGAGACGAAAGTAAAAAGAATCTCGTTGGCTACATCTGCCATGCTCATTCCCGAAAACAAACTGTTCTGCCCCGAATGGTCGAATAACGAAATCAGTTCCGGGAAATGAGTCAGGAACGCCACCACTACGGAGATGACGACGACTGCCAATACATATTTATCTATATTTACTTTCATGCCACAAAGATACTTATTTCTTTTCTACACGCGCCGTTACATACATGCCCGGACGGAAACGTTCGTTATTTCCTTTTACCTTTGCATAGATTTCGAGGGAACGGTTGACTGCATCCACCTCCTGCCCGATCGACAGCAGAGTTGCATCGAACGTCTTTTCTCCCATACCGTTCACACGGAACCGGATACGGCTGCCGGGAGTCAGGTCGTCCAGGTCTTTCTCGTAAGCAGTCAGGCAAAGAAGCGTTTCTCCTTTGTCGATCACTTCGCAAACAGGCTCACCGGCAGGGATGTATTTCCCCAAATTCACCGGCATTCCGGCAATATAGCCGTTCAGTGGCGATTGGATCTCCAGATAGGGACGGATACCGTTTTTGAGCAGGTCCTCGGGCTGGATATTCAACAGAGTCAGTTGCGCCGCGGCAGCTTCCAGGCGGCTTTTCATGGAGAGATAATCGGCCTTGCTCTGCTGGAACCGTTTCTGTGAAGCGGCTTCCTGCGAACTCAGCCGTTCCTGGCGATGATATTCGGCTGCCAGATATTCCGTCTGTGCATGCGCATCCAAATAGGTTTGCTGCAAGAGAATAAAGTCCGGATTTTCGAGCGTGACCAGGACAGTTCCTTTCTTTACATAATCACCCGGCAGCAACGAAGTCGTGTGTACAGTGCCGCCCATAGTCAAGGTGACGGTGGCATGGCGCTGGGGAGGGACGATCATTTTTCCGTTGAAAGAAGAATGGTTCGCCATGGCCGTAGCCGACGTGACGGCATCCACACCCGCGGAATCTTCAGTAACCGGGATAGTTTCCTCTACAGATTCAATGGCAACCGGGCGAACGCCTTCATCCGGCTCTACGTTTTCATTGTTTTTGACTGGTGCATTGCAGGCCACCAACAATAAGGTTGTTATCGGTATTAAGATTGTTTTCATTTTGTCTGTTTATCTATCTAATTGTATTATTTATTTCATTACCTATAAATACATCCGAACAAGATTTATTTTTCTTTCGGAAGGAATCCGGATTTCTCTCGGGAGAAAATATAATTTCTCCCGAAAGGACTTTTTTCAACGAGTATAAAGCTCCAGTTCCAATGCGGAGATATTGTAATTATACACTGCTTCGATATACCCTCTCCGAATCTCGCGGGCGCTGTTCAGACTCTGCACAAACTGCATGATATCCGTTTCACTCTCCTTGAATTGTATCTCGGCACTCTTTACCAGTGCATCGGCTTCGGGCAAGGCACCGGTCGTATAATAACGGATACTTTCCCCCTGGCGGCGAAGCATCGTCTGCAACTCATTCACTTTATTACTTAGCTGACGCGTATTGGCTTCCGCCTCCGTCCGTGCGATATAGGCATCTATCCGCGCCTGTTTCGCACGGCTTTGCTGCGGGAAAAACAAGACAGGGAAAGAGACTCCGACCATCCAGGAGTTCAATCCGGACAGCGGCGCGATCTTCTGCCGGACATAGCCTACCGACAATTCCGGAAAGAAACGACTACGCTCCACTTGCAGCATCGCCTTCTTCTCGTCCGCCATGCTCCGGAAATAATCCCGATAGACATCCGCCAATTCCACCTCCGCTGTCTCCGCCGGGAATAACGCCAGCGTACTGTCTTCCGGAACAACCGGACGATCCGCATAACAAGCCCATGTAAAACGACGGACAGCCAGTTGCAGCTCTTCTTCCGCCTGCATCAGCCGGGTCCGCAGGTCCGCAGCCAGCGTAGTTGCCATATTCCGCTCCAGCAAAGTGATATCGCCCTGTTCATAGCGGAGCTTTCCCGCTTCCTGCAAACGGAGTGCCCATTCATTCTGTTCGCGGTAAAGCGAGCAAAGATTGGCGGCATACTGGTAATAAGACCAGGCACGCTTCACCTCTGCGACGATCTCTTTCTTCACCATTTCACGATAATGTTCACCTGTCGCGATCTGCTTATTGACCAGCGCATTCTTATAGAACGGCGTGAGCAAAGAACCCAGCGACTGGGTTACTTCCAGCTGGTTGTCGCTACGGGTCTCCCCGTTGAGCTGTCCCCAGGAATAATTGACGGAGGTCGCACCCGGCTCCCAGACTTCACCTTTGGAAGCCTTCGAGCGGTCTATAGCTGCGGAGGCTGTCTTCAAACGGGGATGATTTTCCAACGCCACAGAAAGTGCCTCGTTCAATGTCAGGACGGTTGGCTGTGTCGCATCTTCCATCGCAGGACGTCCTGTTGCATTTCCTTCAGCCCAGACAGGCGATGACAGCGCAAACAGCAAAACGAGCAGGGACAGATCTTTCAGGCTATTACTTTTTCTTACTCTCTTCCACATCAGCGGGAAGGCATTGACAATCCGGTAAAATACCGGAATGATCAGTAAAGTCAATATGGTGGAAACGATCAGTCCGCCGATCACGACCGTCGCCAACGGACGCTGCACTTCCGCTCCTGCCGATCTCGCGATCGCCATCGGAACAAATCCCAGCGAGGCAACCAGTCCGGTCAGGAAGACCGGACGCAGCAGATGCGGACAACCTTTCGCTATAATACGATTCGTAGTCATTCTATAAGTTCCTTTTTTACGTAAATCATTAAAGTGATTGATCATCAGGATACCGTTCAGCACCGCCACACCGAACAGGGCAATAAACCCTACTCCCGCCGAGATACTGAAAGGCAAACCGCGCAGCCAAAGCGCCACGATACCGCCTATCAGCGACAGAGGAACCGTCGAGAATACGACCAGTGTATAAGTCACGCTCTTGAAGGCGAAGAACAACAACAGCAGGATCAAAGCCAGTGCCACCGGGATCACGATCAACAATGTATCGATCGCATTCTGCAAATTCTCGAACTGCCCTCCGTATTCAAAATAATAACCGGGCTTCAGTTTGATATGCTTGTCCAACGTATCCTGTATCTGCGAAACGACCTGCTGGATATCGGCATCACGCACATTCACACCGATGACGATGCGGCGTTTAGTCGCATCCCGGTTGATCTGTAGCGGACCGTTCACCAGTTCGATACTGGCTACTTCGCTTACCGGAATCTGAATGCCTTCGGCGGTCCGGACAAAGAGTTTATCCAGATTAAGGTCGGAGACTTTCTCATGATCCAGCCGCAGCACCAGTTCAAAACGGCGTTCGTTCTCAAAGACCACGCCTGCCGCCTCACCGGCATATGCTGTCCGGATGATTGTATTCAGTTCTTCTATATTCATACCGTAACGGGCTATCTTCCCACGGTTATATTTCACTACCAGCTGCGGAAGTCCCATTGCCTGTTCGACAATCACGTCGGCTGCCCCGGGCACTTTCTCCACATGGGTCGCCACCTCTTTCGCTTTGCTGTAGAGTTCTTCCATATTTTCCCCGTAGAGCTTGATGGCGATATCCGCCTTGGCTCCCGTCATCAGTTCGTTGAAACGGAGCTGGATAGGCTGGCTGAAATTGAACTCTGCTCCCGTGATCGGCTCCAGTGCCTTCTTCATCTTCTCGACCATCTCCGCGCGGCTGCCTGCCGATGTCCATTCCTTGAACGGCTTCATAATGATCATCACGTCGGCATCCTCCACAGCCATCGGGTCTGTCGGGACTTCTGCCGTACCGATCTTGGCAACTACATGCTTGATTTCGGGAAACTGGTCCATCAGTGTCTTCTCGGCCTGTCGGGAAAGTTCGATACTCTGCGTCAGCGAGCTTCCTGCGGGAAGCGTCATCTGCATGGCAAAATCGCCTTCATCGAGTGTGGGGATGAACTCCGCACCCAGACGGGTGAAGAGAAGCAAAGAGGCGGCCAGCAGCGCAAAGGCAGAACAAACGGTCGCCCAGATATGGTGCAGGCAAAACGTCAGACAGGATTTATAGAGACGGTTCAACCGTTCGAAGAAACGGTCGGCAAATGTCGGCTTCGGAGAGATCGTCCGCTTCAGGAACAGTGAAGCCATCATCGGCACATAGGTCAGCGACAAGATCAGTGCACCGATAATACAGAAAACGAGCGTCTTCGCCATCGGTGTAAAATATTTGCCTTCGATGCCGGTCAGCGTCAGGATCGGGAAAAACACGATCAGGATAATCAATACGGCAAAAGTAGCACTGCGCACTACCCCGCTTGCCCCTTCCTCCACCTCGCGGTTCATTTCTTCTTTCGTCAGTGTCCGCCCGGCAAGCCGTTTGGTATATATATGAGCCAAAACCCCTTCCAGGATAACGATCGAACCGTCTACGACGATACCGAAGTCGATCGCCCCCAGGCTCATCAGATTCGCCGACACACCGAACAGCCGCATCATAATAAAGCCGAACAACATCGCCAACGGAATGACCGAAGCCACGATCAGGCCGGCACGCACATTACCGAGGAAGACAATCAGTACCAAAAAGACGATCAAAGCCCCTTCTATCAGGTTGCGGACTACCGTCGAGATATTCCGGTTCACCAGTTCCGAACGGTTCAGGTAAGGTTCCACGCTGATGCCTTCGGGCAACATCTTCTGCACTTTGTCCACCCGCGCTTCCAGTTCTTTGGTCACCACGTTGGCATTCGCCCCTTTCAGCATCATGGCTATACCGCCCACGCATTCGCCCTCACCGTCTTTGGTCATCGCTCCGAAACGTTTCGGCGCACCGAAGCGCACCGTGCCGACATCACTGATATGTATCGGTATGCCGCCGCGGTTCGTTATCACGATGCGTTCGATATCTTTCGTTTCGCTGATCATTCCTTCGGAACGGATATAGTATGCCCGGTCGACTTTCTCTATATAACTGCCTCCCGTATTCTGGTTATTGCTGCTCAAAGCGGCATAGACATCGCCGATCGTAATATTCAGCGAATACAGGGCATCGGGGTCGACCGCCACTTCATACTGTTTCAGGTATCCTCCGAAACTATTGATCTCCACAATTCCCGGAATACCGGAAAGCTGCCGCTTGACGATCCAGTCCTGTATCGTGCGCAGCTCCATCGCATCGTATTTATCCTCATAACCGGGAGCCACCTTCAATACATACTGATAGATCTCGCCCAGTCCGGTCGTGATCGGCATCAGCTCGGGCGTCCCCAACTCCGTGGGAATCTCACCGGCTACGGTCTGTATCTGTTCATTGATCAATTGCCGGGCATCCAGTGTCGGTACGCTCTCCTTGAAGACCACCGTCACGAGCGACAACCCGAAACGGGAGACGGAACGTATCTCCTCCACATTCATAATATTACTCATGGCAATTTCGATAGGGAAAGTAATCAGCTGCTCGACTTCCTGCGGGGCAAGGGTCGGCGAGACGGTCACGATCTGTACCTGATTATTGGTGATATCGGGCACGGCATCGATTGGCAACGTCAACATCGCGTAAATCCCTCCGGCAAGCAGGAACAAGGTCGTGAGTGCGACAAACAGCTTTTTGCGGATCGAAAAATGTACTATAGCTTTAAACATCACTTTGTAATTTTAAATAACATTACAAAGCTAACGACCCTAAAGAAGCCTACATATAATAAAAGAGTGAAGCTGACAGATTGGGAGTTGAAGCGTACTTATCAGCCTTTAAAGGAAAAGGGAAAAAGAGATGAAAGGAGCGAATAAAAGAATCCCGGGAAAGATCAGAGCTTCGTTTTTTTAAAAGGGGATACATGCTGTAATTAAAAGGGGTACATGTGTTTGCGTAAGAACAAGCTCTTAGTGCGCGATCTTTCCCGGAATTAGTATGTCAGGGGACGTCATTTTCTTCGTTCAGGTCATCAGCTTCCTGATTGCCGCCCTCTATTGTTTCCGTAACGTCTTTAATATCACCTGCTGTATAGGTGTTAGACAGGACAGAGGCATCTGAAGCCATCGCTTCGTCGGTCAGATCCGAGCTCTCGTCCCACAGTGTTTGCATAATCTTCGTCATAACCGTTGATTTTATTGTTGATATACTATTCTAACAGCTTGCAGACGATAATTGTTGACAGAAAGAGGAAAAAATAATCACAATGTCGTATAAACGATCGAATCTACCGCATGCGACAAGATATACGCAGCCGGCGTTGCATTCGTAGCCGAATAGCCCTGCTTCAATTCCTCTATCGCAGCCGCCTTGCCTTTACCCAACACAGGGACAAGCAGCGGCGAA
Source organism: Parabacteroides chongii (assembly GCF_029581355.1). Taxonomy (NCBI): domain Bacteria; kingdom Pseudomonadati; phylum Bacteroidota; class Bacteroidia; order Bacteroidales; family Tannerellaceae; genus Parabacteroides; species Parabacteroides chongii. The sequence continues at coordinate 4,775,372 of NZ_CP120849.1, forward strand.
CCGTTCAGGATAAGCGGGCCCGTCATCGTAATACGGAACTGTCCCGATTCCGGATGCTGCGATACGGCATAATTCCGGCTGTCCGTCAGCAACGGCAGATTATCCGGGAAGATGGATGCCGTATGCGAATCGCCTCCTATCCCCAGGATGATACAATCGAAATACGGGAACTGCCCGTGACGGGGCAGATATTCCTTCACGATACGCGAATAACGCATCGCCTCCGTGCCGGGCTCTCCTTCACCGTGGATCCGGTGAATATGATCTTTAGGTATCTGCAGGGGTTCGAACAATAACTTGTTCGCATGCCCGAAATTACTCTCCGCATCTGTCGGCGGCACACAACGCTCGTCCACCCAGAAGAAACGCATGTTCTCCCAGTCGATCTTATCTTTATACTCATCCGCCCATAGAGCAAACATCTGTTTGGCCGTCTCGCCACCCGACAAAGCCAGGTTGAACGGCGTCTGCTCTTCTTTACGGGCCATATAATCCATCAATTGGCTGGTCAAAGCCCGCAAAGCATCCTTATTGTCTTTGTAATTCTCTATTTTCATATGTTTCTCATTTGAGGGGGGCGGTTCACGAACCGCCCCTACGTTGTTTAACCGCAGGAATCGCAGGAGTCTCCTGCCAAACCTGCGCCTAACATCATTCTTTCCAATGGCCCGTTCTGTCCCGGTTCGTAGAAGAAGAGATTCTTAGAACCTTCCTCTTTCCAGTGATGCAGGATCGGGTCGATAAAGCGCCAGCTGGCTTCCAAAGCGTCGCTACGTGCATACAAGGTCGAATCGCCCAGCATGGCATCCAGCAACAGACGCTCGTAAGCATCCGGCAAATGGGTCTTTGACAGGGAATCGTAGCGGAATTCCATCCCTACCTGCTTCACAGTGAATCCGGCACCCGGCATCTTCAGGCCGAAACGCAGCGTGATACTCTCGTCCGGCTGGATACGGATCACCAGCTTGTTACATGAACTGCCCGAGCATTGTCCGGCAAAAAGCTGATGGGGTGTCGATTTGAAATGGATAACGATCTCCGACGACTTCTCCGGCAGTTTCTTCCCTGTAAAGAAGTAGAACGGCACACCGCTCCAACGCCAATTGTCGATGAAGAACTTCATGCCGACATAGGTTTCCGTATTCGAATCCGGCGCGACATTCTTCTCTTCACGATAGCCGTCGTACTGCCCGCGGACCACCTGTTCGTTGATCTCGCGGATCGTATAGGGACGGATGGCACGGAAGACCTTCACGATCTCGTCGCGGATAGGTTCAGGATCGAACACGGCGGGCGATTCCATAGCGGCAAACGCCATCAGTTGCATGAGGTGATTCTGAATCATATCACGCAGGGCCCCTGCCCCGTCATAGTATTTACCGCGGTTCTCCACGCCCAGTGTTTCGGATGCGCTGATCTCCACCGAATCGACATAATTACGGTTCCATAACGGTTCGAAAATACCGTTGGAGAAACGGAGTACCAGGATGTTCTGCACCGTCTCCTTGCCCAGGTAATGGTCGATACGGTAAATCTCGTTCTCGTCGAAGATGCGGCAGAGATGCTTGTTCAACTCCTGCGCCGTCTCCAGGCTTGTACCGAAAGGCTTCTCGACGATCACGCGACGCCAGCCGTCTTCCGATTCCGCCACGTTCATGCCGTTTTCCTGCAGGTACTTCGGTACCAGCTCGTACATCAGCGGCGGTGTAGCCAGATAATACATGATCCTGTCCGGGATATTCTCCTGTTGCAGCAACAGGCGCACACGGTCTTTCAGTTTCACATATTCGGCGGATTTGGTCGAATCGAATGCCAGGTAGAACAGTATCTGGAGGAATCTATCCAGATCTGCGCTGTTTGTTTCCTTATTTCCCCGTGCTTCCAGGATATGTTTACGTTGTTCGGCACGGAACTCATCATCCGTAAACGCTGTACGTGCAGCTCCCAGTATGGCAAAATGTTCGGGCAACATATCGCCGATGAACAATTCAAAAAGTGCGGGCAGCAACTTGCGGCCCGTCAGGTCGCCCGATGCCCCGAAAATAACAAGTAGTTGATCGTTTGCTCTTTTCATTCTCCGGTCCTCCACTTGTTAAACTGTATAGGTTCCTGAAACCGTATTACCCCCTTCGCCCGTCCAGTTGGTGTGGAAGAAAATACCACGGTCGCGGTCTGTCCGTTCATACGTGTGAGCACCGAAATAGTCACGCTGCGCCTGTATCAGGTTGGCTGCCGAGCTCTGGGTACGCAACCCGTCGAAATAACTCAGGGCGGAACTCATGGCCGGCAGGGCGACACCGCTCAGGGCACCTTCCGCAACGACTTTACGCCAGGAAGGTAAAGCAGACTGTATCTTGGTGCGGAAGAAATCGTCGAACAACAGGTTTTCGAGTTCCGGATTCTTCCGGTAAGCCTCCGTGATCTTCTGCAGAAAGACGGAACGGATGATGCAACCCTTACGCCAGATCTGTGCGATCGTCCCGAAATCCAGTTTCCAGCCATAACGTTCGGAAGCACGGCGAATCAGGGAGAATCCCTGCGCATAAGAGATCAGCTTGGCAGCATACAACGCCTGGCGTATCTCTTCCACGTACAAGTTTTCACCCAACTGCACCGGTTCCGGATACAAGCCGGAAGCCTTTTCGCGTTCGTCAGAGAGGGCGGACAGCATACGGGCGTACACGGCCTCGGTAATCAGCGTCAACGGATCGTTCTCGTCCATCGCGGCGATGGCACTCCATTTTCCCGTTCCTTTCTGGCCGGCAACGTCGAGTATCTTATCCAGCAACGGCTTGCCGTCTTCGTCGCGGAAGCGGAGTATGTTCGTGGTGATCTCGATCAGGAAACTATCCAGTTCGCCCTTGTTCCATTCTTCAAAGACGACGGACATTTCATCATTGTCCAGGCCTTTCCGGTTCTTCAACAGGGAATAGGCTTCGGAGATCAGCTGCATGTCACCGTACTCGATGCCGTTGTGCACCATCTTGACAAAGTGCCCGGCACCGCCTTCGCCGATCCATTGGCAACAAGGCTTACCGTCATCCAGCTTGGCTGCGATACTCTGTAAAATATCCTTTACGATGGGCCATGCTTCGGGAGAACCTCCGGGCATGATAGACGGGCCGTGCAAGGCACCTTCCTCACCTCCCGAAATACCTGATCCGACAAAATACAGACCTTTGGCTTCCACCTCTTTCACACGTCGTTCCGTATCATGGAAGTCGGAGTTGCCGCCGTCGATGATCACGTCGCCGGGCGACATATGAGGCAAGAGCTGTTCGATCATTTCGTCGACCGGAGCACCGGCCTTGATCATCATCATAATGATGCGGGGACACTTCACGGCATCCACCAGTTCTTCGATCGAATGGGTAGCGATAAAATTCTTTCCTTTTCCACGGCCGTTCACGAAGCGGTCCACCACTCCTTCTTCGCCGGGGAAACTACGGTTATATACTGCAACGGTAAAACCTTTGCTTTCCATATTTAGAGCCAGGTTCTCACCCATCACGGCGAGACCAATCAGTCCGATATCAGCTTTCTTCATGTTTTGTTCTATTTTATATTTCGTTATTTTATTAATGCAAACAAATCGTTCAACGATTCACTCATCGACGGGTGCGTATAAATGCTGTCCCGAAGGAATGTATAGTCTTTTCCGGCACGTATGGCCAGCGATACGGTGTTGATCACCTCGGTCGACTCGGCACAGAAAAGGGTACATCCCAGTATCTCGCCTGTTTCCGTATCGACGATCGCTTTCAGCAGTCCGTCCGTCTGTTCGAAGGTACGTGTCCGCGGGAATGCAGCAGCCGGCATCCGTGCAATGCTTATTTTCCTTCCGGAACGCAGCGCCTCTTCCTCTCCCATCCCGATGCGTGATAGCGGGGGATCGATGAATACGGAATAGGCAACCGCCACACGGTCATCCTTCGTTCGCCGTCCGTTACCGAACAGCTGGTCTTTTATCACACGATAATCGTCCAGAGAGATGTAGGTAAATTGAAGACCGCCCGTCACATCGCCCATTGCCCAGATATTCGGGACATTGGTGCGCAGATGGTCGTCCACGATGACGGCTCCCCGGTCGGAGATCTTTATCCCCGCAGCTTCCGGATGCAGGTCTGTGGTGTTCGGACGGCGTCCGGTTGCCAGCAGCACAGCGTCGGCGGGAAGTTGTACTTCGTTCCCTTCTTTCTCTTTATATGTTATAACAGCTCCGGAGCCATTGTGTTCAATCGACTGTACCGAAGCGTTCAGACGGATGGTGATTCCTTTCTTTTCGAGTACCGTTTTTACCGCATCGGCAATGTCGCGGTCTTCGCGGGCAATGAACTTGTCTCCCCCTTCCAGCACGATCACTTCCGAACCGAAACCGGCAAACATGGAGGCGAATTCCAGGCCGATATAACCGCCGCCTACAATCACCAGCCGGCGGGGTAGTTTGTCCAGTTCCATGATCGAGGTACTGGTGTAGACAAACGGATTTCCTTCTATACCTTTGATGGGCGGGATGATGGTAGATGCTCCCGTATTTATAAATATCTTTTTACCTTCCAGGAGGAGGGTTTCGTTACCTGCTTTTACTTCTATTTCGTAAGGAGAACGGAAAGAGGCGATGCCTGTATAGACAGTCACGGTATCTTTTGAGTCGAGGTTGTCGAAATTCTTTTTACGCAGCAGCGAGGTCAGTTCCCTTTTCCCGGCAATCGCCTGGCGGAACTCTTCGGCATACTGTTCGAAGGAAGAAGGTTTGCGGTAGGAAATGACTTTCGAAATATGCACCAGCCTTTTCGTCGGGATACAACCGATATTGATACAGGTTCCTCCGTACATACCGGACGAACGCTCGATAATAGCGACATTCCAGCCTCTGTTTCCCAACTCTGCGGCAAGTGTTTTACCGGCTTTACCAAACCCAATGATAATTGCATCATACTTTTTCATCCTACAATCCTCCTCTTTTTTTAGACTAAGTTATTAACAGAACAGCTGTTTTAACCTAATTGTTCGTAAAATTTTATCTATATTCTGATAATTGTTATCTATCACCCCGCCCTAATAGCAAAGGCTGACGATACAAAAGTAAAGAATGCAGACGGTTAAGAGGATGTTCATTTTTCCTGAAAAGTTGGCGATTTGGCTAAATATGCAGTAAACTTGATGAAACCAAACGTCTCATAACATTTCTTTCAAGCGTACAGGATCACGTCGATTATCACCGATAGCCACTATATTGATAATATCCTTTTTTACGACATAATAAATTGTATTGATATCCGATAACACGTAACGCCTTACTCCCTGTTTGTAAGAAGTAGCCGGAAAAGCATATGGGAACATAGTTATATGAGTAACTGCCCTGTCGACAGAACGAACGAAATCTTTCACAACTTTTTCATTCCAGCTGTTTGAAAGATATCCAACGATCTCTTCAAAGTTATGGATTGCCTGGTTAGACCATTCTATTTCATAAAGATTAGTCATAGCCATTTTTTGTAGCGTTTCCTCATTTCACTGTGAGGTATCGTACGACCGGCTTCTATATCAGAAAGCCCTTTTTCTATCGCCTGCTGATCCTGTTCCGATATTTCGTTCCACCATTCTACATCAGACCGGTCAATTCCCGATCCGTAAACAGATTGCGGCTCATTGAGAGATGAGTCAGGCGGCATTTTTTCCGGATCGGAATAATTCTTTGCAAACATAACAGGAGTCCTTTCTTCTTTTAAGTTATACAGGCAAAAGTAAACAATAAATTTGGATGATACTATTCTTTAATAATCTTATTCTTCTTCCTGTACTCGGTTGCACTCATTCCGGTTGCGTTCTTGAAGAAGCGGCTGAAGGTGGCCTGGTCTTCGAAGCCCAGCATCAGGGCGATCTCTTTGGAGCTTTTGGAGGAGTAGAGTAACAGGCGTTCGGCTTCTGCCTGAATGCGGTTGTGGATGATGCGTATGGCAGAGGGTTGCTGGTAGGTGGAAAGGAGGTTTGCCAATGTCTTCGGCGATTTGTTCAGCATATCGGCATATTCCTGCACCTGCTTCTTTTCCTTGAACCAGGTATCGACCAGGACATAAAACTTACGGATCGTCTCAAACTGCATGCTGTTTTCCTGTCTCATCCCCTGCCGGTTCCCTACGATACGTGTACATAATATAATGAAGCGTTTCAGCAACACACGGAGCATCTCTTCCTGCAGATGGTCGCGGCTTTCAAACTCCTCGCGCATGATGCCCGTTAAGGTATCGATCTTCCGCCTCTCGTCGTCGGAGAGATCGAAAATCACCACATGCGAGGAACCATGAAACAACAGTCCGTTGCACGACACCTCATGGTCGTTGCCATGGATACAGTAGAAATTACCATTGAACAACAGCGAGAGATATTCGCCCTCCACCCGGACAAACTCCAGATGATGCAGATGCGATAAAGTCATCAACTGGCCGGCTTCCAGTACGACCGACTGATGATCGACATCCAGCTCCAATCGTCCTGACAGCACCCAAATAAACTTATACAAAGACTTGTCCTTCAACAATGCCGGACTTTCATGCAACGAATCCGATAAAACGACTTTCCCTTTTATCTTGCTGTTCTCAAATGATAAATTCATAGTACCCAATTTATATTACCTCCATTCGGTAGGGATCTCGCCCGTATGCCTGCGGAACCAGCGCGAAAAAGTATCGTGGTTGGCAAAGCCCAGCATCGTGGCGATCTGCGAAGGACGCAGACGGGTCTTCGATAACAGGTCTTTTGCTTCCAGCAATACGAACTCGCTGATCCACTCGGCAGCGGATATTCCGGCACCTTGTTTACACCGGATATTCAGTTCCTGCGAGGTGATCCCTAGTTTCTCCGCGTAAAAGTACGCAGGAGAATGGTGATATCTGCTAATTAAGGTCGCAAATTGTTGAAAAAAGAGTGAATTTTCTGTTTTCGGCACGTCGACGATCGTTTTTCCCTGCTGTAAGTTTATGATTAGAGCCCGGAGCAACGATTCGACCACCTTCGCACGCATCTCTTTCATCTGCTCGATCTGCGATTCGATCAGGCGCAGATAAATGCGTGTTTCCTCGACCTCGTCCGAGGGGATATCGCGGTAGACGAGACGTTGGCGGTTGATCAGCAACTCTTCCGAAACATAAATAATGATCCCTATAAATCCGGTATCATGAAAAGGCTTTACCTCCGTCACATCATCGCTCGCCAGCAGAAGGAGTTGTCCGGGTGTCACCTCATACGCGTGGTGCAGTGCCTGGCAACGAAAACTGCCTCCGGTACAGATTACTGCCAGCGTTCCCGAATCCAACGGTAGCAATTTATCATCGTCTCCCTCTTTCACATAGAGGATCTTCAGCGAACTTTCAAGCTTCAGCTCCGGCGTCGACACGGAATTATAAAGATCCACAGGTAAGATTCTTTCTGTTTTCATCATCCTATTTTTTGTCTGTAATTTAATTTTCGGGTAAACATAAAAAGGTGTATTTTAGTTTATTATGTTGTGTGATTTTATCTTTAGTTAAAAGAATAAGACATATTGACACGTTCGAAACCCATTGCGCAAGCGGAACATGGGGCGAACCGACGCGAAAACAAGGTAGCCGGCAGCAAAAAGCTCGCCACTCTCGCCACTTTCGCCACTAAAGATACTGGAAAATACCCTTCTGTCGAAAAAGAAGAGGATATCGTTGTCAATCAAAACGTTACACCCACTCTACCCAATGTCGACAAGGACCTTTTCAATGCCGCTCCAGCCCTTTTGAGGGACATGATTCGTCCCGGTCTCGAAGGACGCCAGCGGGACATGGCGACAGTCTCCACACTGACCATGTCCCGCATGTCTTTCAAAACTTCGCAGGCGAAGGCCATCGGCGTGTCCCTGAGAATCCCCGAAAGGACCATCGACAGGCATTTGAAAAGATGGATAGTAGAAGGCCTAATCATCAGACTATCAGTCGGTAAATATCAGAAAAAGATCGATAAATATGAAAGGTGAAAATGAAATAACTTTAGTGGCGTAAATGGCGAGAGTGGCGAGCTTTTGAAATACAAAACGTGAAAAAAATGTCAGAAACCGGAAGTATTCAATACAAAAAGGCTAAGTATTTCGGACAAAAAACGTAAGTATTTTCAAAATTAACCGCTAGTTTTTTACTAAAAGACATTTCGGAGAATGACTAAATTAATCGTTCCTTTAAATTAGTCACAAAGTTACGGGTTATATTTTTATATTCAAACTTATCGCGAATAAACTTTGATAATCTTACTTTCTTTTGTTTTTCAATATTTTTCAAATCTTATTCGTTCAATTTTTTCCGGAAACATTTATTTTTTTAGACACTCCGGAAAATGACTAAAAAAAAGGAACGTTTTTTCTAGTCATTCTTATGAACAAGCAACAATTAATCAACGAACTGACCCTTCAGACAGGGTTCACTCGCACTACAGTCCAAAAGGTTTTCGAATCTTTAACCGGTATCATCACCAACGAACTGAAGCAAGGTGGAGAAATCCGCCTGCAGGGTTTCGCTATCCTTTCAAGATGGCATCAGCCCGAACGCCCGGCACGCAACCCCAAGACGGGTACCCCTCATACCATCCCCGCACGTTTCTCCGTAAAGCTGAAACCGGGAAAACAACTTCTTGATGAACTTAATAATACGCAAACTAAAAATAAATGATGATGAAAAAGAATTTACATCTTATCTCGTATCGTCTGTTAATAACGATAGCGTTTCTATGTTTCTTCTCCAAAGGGATAAAGGCAGAAGATACCTCACCGGACACATGGGAAAACCTGGCAAGCGCACCTGCGAACTGGAGTACTTCTTTTACTGAGATTAGCATATCTTCCGCAACCGAATTAGCTTGGGTGGCAAAAATGGTAAACGACAATGAAGATACCGGAGATTCCAGTAAAAAAGGGTTTGAAGGAGTGACGATAACACTCACCCAAGATATTGACTTGGCTAATCATAATTGGATACCGATAGGAGAAAAATGGGCGGATGCCAAAACTACTAGACCTTTCAAAGGCACTTTTGATGGAGGCGGCCATACCATATCGAATATGAAGATTGTCTCCGATTGCTCAGCGGGACTCTTTGGGCAAATAGATCATGCAACAATAAAGGATATCAAGTTAACAAACTGCTGTATTAAAAAAGGCAGCAATACCTCTTCTAATAAAGACATTTATGCCGGATGTATAGCTGGTGCAAGCATTTCCTCTACAATTGAAAATTGTCACGCTCAAGGGACAATCAGCTATACAGGGGAAGCTGCAGTGTATGTAGGTGGTATAACCGGTAAAAACGCATCAACTGACAACACACAAGCAATCATTAAAGACTGCGACTTTGAAGGAAAGTTCGATTACCAGCTTACGCTAACTCCCTATGGAGGCAGTAAATCCGGCTATGTCGGTGGAATAGCCGGAACGAACAATGCATCTACCAAAACAGACGGTTGCATCACAAACTGTCATGCCAAGATAACAGCCGAGGTAATTCAAGCTGCAGTCGGAGGTATTACAACAAGTAATAGAGGTGTCATAGAAGGATGCAGTGCAGAAGGATCTATAAATGTCACTCTTGATGGAACAACTAGTGTCGTTGGTGGAATTGTCTCGGAAAATGTAAAACCTTTAAACTCGAATCCTGAATACACAATAAAGAAGTGTACTTCTTCCTGTGATATAATATTTATATATAAACTAAAATCAAGTAACTACAATGTCTCAGTCGGTGGCATTGCAGGAACTCATAACATAGGAGGAGCTCCCACCGTTCCTCCCATAACCGATTGTACTACATCCGGAACAATTTCTGTAAAATTAATAGAGGATCAATCTTCGGGTAATAATTTAAGTAATAATTTATGTACCGCCGGAGGTATCGCCGGATACAGTAAAGCTGCAATTCTGAATTGCGAATCGTCAGCCAAGGTTTCAGCAACAACTGATTTACCTAACACAGAAGCATATGCTGCCGGTATTGCAGGCATTCTTTTAAAAGCCCCTATGAGTAATTGTGTAGCATCAGGTACTGTTACAACGAATGGAGTTGTTTCTTACTGCGGTGGAATTGCCGGACAATGTTCCAATACTATTAAAAACTGCATTTCTACCGCTACTGTCATTTCTAGAGGAAACACGAATTCTGTGGGTGGTCTTGCCGGATATAATACTCATACGATACAAGATTGTTACTCAACAGGAGATATCACATCAACCGGCAATACAAATAGTGTCGGAGGAATTGTTGGCAATAATGAAAACGAAATAAAAAATTGTTACGCCACAGGCAAGGTAACTGCAGATTATATTGATGGAACAAATAAGCTAAAATCGACAGATCCCCGTGGACATGTCGGAGGTATTGCCGGAATAAGTACACAATCGATCGAAAACTGCCTGGCACTTAACACCGGAGGTATTACATACAACGATGGCACAACACCCGGACGCATTGTAGGGTATCAAGATCAAACTACTTTAACGAACAACTCCGCTCATAAAGATATACCGACTGGATGGGAAACCAACCAAACTGATAACAACGGTAGCAACTGGGATGGATCTACTTTTCCTTTCAAATCATCCGATGCTTGGGATTTCAGTAATCCGAATCAACTGCCTAGTCTAAAAAAGATCGACGAAAGCGGTAGTTACACACAGGATCAAATAGAAGGACAGCCCATTATCCCCATCGCAAGTCTGGTAGATTACACGATCACATTCGATGCCCCGGAGCATGGTCAATTAACCGTTACCGACCAGTCTGCCAATTCTATAAAATCCGGAGATAAGGTACAAGGCGGAACCGTACTTACCATCACTGCCACCCCAGAGGATACTTACCAGCTGGACGGGATAATGGTAAATGGCAATTCTTCCGGAACTACATTGACTGTATTGAAAGATGTCACAATCTCTGCTTCCTTCAGTAAAAAACTTCATACCGTCATTATCAACAATCCGGATCACGGAACGATCACAGTTGTCGATCAAGCTTCAAAGACAATAAACTCAAGTGATCAAGTGCCGGAAGGAAGCGTACTTACCATTACTGCCACGCCCGAGGATAATTATAAACTGGACGGGATAACGGTAAATGGCAGTTCTTCCGGAACTACATTGACTGTATTGAAAGATGTCACAATCTCTGCTACCTTCAGTAAAATCCCGAAGCCCGAACCCGATCCAACACCCGTTCCTCCGGTCTACCATACCGTCACCCTCCCCGCTGTGGAAAGAGCGACCACCGACCCTGTCGCCGGCGAGTACGAAGTGGAAGCCTGGGACAGTTTCCGTTTCTACCTGACATTGGATGAAGCATACGACCAGTCCTCTCCCATCGTCACCACCGACCGGGGCGAAACGATCACCCCACGTGCGAGCGACGGTGCATACATTATCAAATATGTACGCCAGCCCATCGTCATCCATATCGACGGCATCGTCCGCAACGCCGATCCGGTAGCCAACGAAACGATCAGCACAAACGAGACAACTGTCCGTGCAGAAGGCGCTTATCTGCATCTTCACACGTCGAAACCCGAAACGGTATTTATCTACACGTTCTACGGAGCATTACTGAAAAGATACCCTGCCCTGTCAGGCGACAAGACCGTCCGGTTGCCGCAAGGTAATTATATAGTCATAGCCGGAGAGAAACGGTTTAAAATACAAACGGGAAAATAATCTTCCCTCTCAGTCCTTTATCCCGAGGATCTTCTTCATCTCCGGGCGGAAACTGTCTCCCCACCTCTCCATCTGTTCGATAATCGGAAGCAGTGTTTTACCTGCTTCCGTTTCCCTCCGATCACCTCCATTGTGATCTTTATGCCACAGTCAATATCAAAAGGTATTTTCTTCTTATACATACTTGTCATTTTGGTATAAAGGTACAAATAAAATGACGGTGTACAAACAAATAAAACGTACACAGATGTCGCAGAAAACCCGTCTTTCGACACATTTCCCCCTGTCAGTCAGTATAGGGACAAATTTATCAGTATATGAATAATTCAGCTGTACTTGCAGGATTGTTCCCTACTATCTACCTTTGTATCAAAAGACAACACCATGAGAAAGTTTTTATTATCAGTTGTTTTATTCATAGGCGCAGTTTCGGTATACGCGCACGGTAAAGCATTTACAAATAATCAGAATATGGAAAATAAAACATCAACACTTCGTTTGATCTACCCGCAATGGCAGGGTGGAATTGTGGATCATTGGATGCCCGATATTCCGGCAGACGATGCTTCAAGAGGCTACTATCTAGGAGCTCAGTTACTGAACTTCCTGGCTCCCGAAAGTTCACAAAAGACAGTGGAAGTACCGGTTTCACTGGATATAAATGACCGGAAAACGGAAAAAGGGGTCAGTGCACGCAACGTCATCCTGAAACAGACAAAAGCCGCCCTCGAAATAATCAGGGAAAACGCTCCGGAAAAGATCGTTACGCTCGGTGGCGAATGTTCGGTGAGTGTCGTGCCGTTTACTTACCTGGCTGCAAAATATCCGGATGATGTGGCGATTGTCTGGATCGATGCCCATCCCGATATAAATCTGCCTTACGATGACTACAAAGGCTATCATGCCATGGCTTTAACCGCCTGCCTGGGGATGGGCGACGAGGAAATTATCGGCACGCTGCCCGGAAAGGTCGATGCTTCGAAAGCGCTGCTCGTGGGATTGCGCTCATGGGATAAAGGTATGCAGGAACGTCAGGAAGAACTGGGGATAAAGGGCCTTTCACCGGAAGAGGTTGCCAATAACAGCGCGGCAATCATGGAATGGCTGAAAGGGACCGGTGCCTCGAAGGTCGTTATTCATTTCGACCTGGACGTGCTGGACCCAGCCGAAATCATTGCCGGTGTCGGTGTCGATCCTGACGGGATGAAGATGGATGAAGTGATTCGTGTAATAAATGATATTGCCGCCGGTTATGACCTCATAAGCCTGACCATAGCCGAACCGATGCCGCGCATCGCCATCAAACTCAGAAATATGCTCAACCGGTTACCGTTACTGAAAGAGTAGCAGGAATAGTCGTTTTTCGTATGTGCAGCTATGGTCTTTCTCCATGCATGCACATACGAAAAACAACCGGAAAGAAAAGCTGATCAGTTAAAAATATCCTGTTGCAATCTTTTCAGAGCTATAGTCTTTACCCCTTGCTCCTCTCCTGATAAGATAATATCAGCCAACATTCTACTCACTTCTCTTGTAGAATTTCGCAGATAGCCATCGAACATAGCCTGCATCGCTTCATCACTAAAAACTTTCCGTATGATTGGAATGCAAATAAACAAAGGCAGATAATACAGTTTGTTCACTTTTTCTTTTTTAGGATCGGTTCCCATCGCGGAACAGACATGAAAACCGTCTCTGACAGCCATTATTGCCTCCCTGACAATCTCCCGATTTTTAAGAAAAGCCTTCATTGTACCTCCGGCTTTCAGAACTCCGGCCGAAAACCCGGCTATAAACGCACAATGCGGAAGAAGCCATGTGATGATCTGACCGGATATAAATGGCTTCATACCGGCATCATCCATTGCATCCGCTATTTTCCGTACACGCGGCGTTATTTCACCGGACATTTCACCAAGCATTGTTTTTGAATATTCAGAGCCTGAAATAATCGTATCGAGCCCTCTTTCATTCCGACCTCCTCCTGCCATAAAAGGAAAACCGAAGAAATATTGTCCGGGCGATATATATTGACTTATTCTTTCTAGATCATCATACCATATATTCTGAAAGAAAAGAATATGGGCCTTTCCCGCAGATTCTTTCAGAACAGACAAGACTTCTTCGGGATGGAGATTATTGGTCGCCACGATAATATATTCAAAATCATTGTCGACCGAAAGAATATCCAGGACCTTGGGACGGAAAACGATCTCCGCTTTTACCTTTCCTCCATTCCTGAAATCCGTGCAATGAATATGTATGCCATTCTCTTCTATCGATTTCTTTTTCCCCTTTCTAACCAGAAAACTGATGTCATGCCCTGCCTCGGTCAATTGCCAACCATAGGTGCAGCCAATCACGCCCGCGCCAAAAATAAGAATCTTCATACTGAAATATATTTATTGTTTGCTATTCGGAAGGAAGATCGATAAACGCCGAACGGAACAGTCCGTGATATCCGGAATAGACCGGTTCACAGGCATTGGAAAGCTGGGCCGGTGTAAATCCAGAAAAATCTTTCAGCTCTTTTATCAGGTGCGACTTGTCATAGTAACCGCATTCATAAGCCAGTTCTGTCAATGTCATGCCGGTATGCAACTGCATCAAATGGTGCAACTTCTGAAAACGCATGATTTGCAGGAAATCTTTCGGGTTCGCTCCGATCTTTTCACAAAAAACACGTCTGAACTGTTTGTGACACAGACAGGCGGTTTGCGCCAGACTATCTATATCGGCATTTCCCTGCCGGATAGAGTCTATCACCGCATGAATCCGTTTATCATCCTCTTTATCGAGCCGGTACATACGGCGGAACAGAAATTTTTCTATCAAGTCGACACATGATAAATCATCAGTCGTCTCGTTTAGACATTGTTCCAAATCAAGTAATTCCGGGTCCTCCAATGCATCGAGCGGAACAGGACGATCCTTCCATTCTACAGGAGGTATTTTGAAGAATCGGCTGGTCCCCACCGGCTGAAAAACAATGCTAATAAAATCTACACAACCGGAAAAGACAAGGTCTGTATAATCAGCCGTTATGCCATAGAAATGCGACCGGGGCAAATAATCTTTTTCCTGTGATGAATAAGTAAAATTCCCCCGATGAAAACTTAATACCACACACCCCAACGGAACAAGGCGTTGTGAACTTCTCACAACATCTTCCATCCGCAGAAACCAATATTGCTTCACATAAGGAGCGAGCAACACGGAAGGTTGTATGACTTTAAATTTATTCATATCGGGACAAAGTTAAGGTTATTACATGATCCGCCTGGTGTAAAAAAAGGACAAATATGAATGCCCGAGGAAAGAAAAAAGCATTTTGGAACACAGACTTCTGCACATAATAAGAAATAAAAAAACTCCTACAATACCTGAATATTGTAGGAGTTATTCTTTTTAAGCACTTAGCTTGTTTTCAGTGATCCGCCTGGGGTTCGAACCCAGGACCCCATCCTTAAAAGGGATGTGCTCTACCTGCTGAGCTAGCGAATCATCCTATGCGTTACTTCTGTAATGCGGGTGCAAAGATAGAGGGTTGTTTTATATTATGCAAATATTCCAATAACTTTTTTACATAAATTTTAGTCAGCGGTTAAAAACACGCTGGCTTACTGCACATAACAAACACTACTTTTTTACTCCGTTTTTTCCGGTATCACCTCCAGATGTTCACCATTCACCAAAATCCTGACCGGTGAAGGATTCGGCGACGACAATTTCCAGTCAGTCACTCTCCCGTCTTTCCAAGAAAGATCGACACTGATATTTCCCCGTGCCCTGACACCCTTTATCTGCCCTTCCGGCCACGCCCGGCAAGGAGCAGGCAACAACTGGATCACATCATTATGCGACTGCACCAGCATCTCGATCATCGCCGCAGCAATCCCGTAATTGCCGTCGATCTGCAAAGGGATATGATGCGTCGTAAACAGATTATCAAGCATATTGTAAGTCATCAGCCCCTCCAGCATAGCATGCGCCTTGTCTCCCTCCTGTAACCGTGCCCAAAGCATAGAACGCCAGGTCCATGCCCACGACCGGCGGCTGTTCCCCGTATTCTTACGCCATAACAACGACTTGCGGGCAGCTTCAGCCAGTTCGGGAGTCTTTTCAATACTGATCGTACTTCCCGGATAAACAGCAAACAAGTGCGACGTGTGCCGGTGATCCGTCTCCGGTTCACGGTCGATCATCCACTCCATTAAATTACCCTTCCTGCCGATCTGGGGAGGATACAGACGTGCAGCCTTTTCCTCCAGCGCAGCCGCCCATTCCCGGTCGACATCCAGGATACGTGCCGCCCGGATCGTGTTCAGGAAAAGCTCGGAAACAATCTGCTGGTCGTGCGCCACACCGTCTTCGCCACGAGGACCATGCTCCGGCGACCAACCGTTAGGAACTACCAACGTCCCCTCTTTCACACCCGCCAGCTCCGGATACAAAGAGACATCCACCGGCTTATATTCGCTCTCGAAACCTTTACCGCCTTCACCCAGAGTTTTCAAATGACTTTCCCAGTATTCACATAACTCCTTCATCATCGGATAAGCCTGCCGGCGCAGATAAGCAGTATCCTGTGTAAACGCAAAATGTTCCCAGATATGCAGACCGTACCAGGCTGAACCCGGCAAATTCACCTGCCAGCCGTTTCCTCCGAAAGGATTATGAGAAGTATAAACGATCCAGCCGTTCGTTTGTGTCCCGCCCCGGTCACCGATAGCCTCCAGATATTCGCGCGTAGCCAGGCGGTTCGGTTCACGCATTGCGGAAAGGTAGTCGATCATCGGAAGATGACACTCCGGCAGATTTCCTGTTTCAGGCAGCCAGTAAACCATTTGGAAATTGATGTTGCTGTGGTAATCGTTTCCCCAGGGAGCGGCGATCATCCCGTTCCATATTCCCTGAAGACCGGCGGGCAGACTGCCCGGACGTGAAGTCGAGATCATCAGGTAACGCCCGAAATTAAACAAGATCTCCTCCAATCCCGGATCAGCCGCCTGCCGCCTGTATGCCTCCAGACGACGCGGTACAGACAACCGCTGCAGTGAATCGGGCGATGACGGCAAATCCAACTCCATCCTGCCGAATAATTCCCCGAAATCTTTCAAATGTCTTTTATGCAATTCCGGATAGTCCAGACCACGAATCCGTTCCATCCGTTGTGCGATCTTCGCCGCCGGCTCTTCACCCCGCCAGCCTTTCCGGAAATCCATCTCATAATTGGTTTCGATCGCAAGAATGACCGTGCAGGAATCGGCACCCGCCAGACGCAAGCTCTCCGGTCCCGTTTCGAGCGTTCCGCCGTAATGAACAACGGTTGCTTTCGCCTCGCAATTCATTCCGTTCGCCAGGTGGCTGGCCAGTGTCAGCGACTGTTTCCCTACTGAGATCCGGTCTTGTATCCGCTGCAAGGCAAAAGATAAGCCGGCAGTCAGTCCGCCCGGTCTATCGGCCCGGTAATGCAATACCATCACCTGGTCCGGATAACTGCAGAAAGCCGTACCTGACACGGTGACTCCGTTACGGGTTGCGACAGAAGCCACCTCGCCCCTATCCAGTAAGATTTCACGGACAAACGATCCGCGTTTTACAGGAGCATTGAAGTCGACAATAAAATCCCCGACAGGCTGATACCCGCCAAAACCGTCCTCGGTCACATCGGGTCCGTTCTCACCGTCAAAGCTCTTGTCGCCTTTGTTGTTAATCGTTCCGCCATTACGGCCACCCGACCAGAAAGAGACTTCGTTCAGGGCATAGCGATCACGCCCGCTGCCATGAAAGACCGATGCAGCCAACCGTCCGTTGCCTATAGGATAAGGTTCTCCCTCCCACAAACGGACCGGATTCGGATATTTCCCGCCGGTTGCCGCATCCGTTTCTTCATCCAGATAATCCTGTCCCTCGTTAGATTGCCAACGTTTGATCTCCGGCGAAGGATCAGGGACACGCGGCAGCTGCGGCACGAGATCGTCTTCCCATACATTATCATACAGATCGGAAGTCAGTCCCCGTTCATCTTCATTCTCAAAAACTCTTGTAAAAGCTGGTCGATCAGACCACACACGCTGCGTATCCTCACGCGTCACAGCCGGCGTGCATGCAAACAGTGTTACGACCGGCAGCAGAATCAGAAAGGCTAACTTACTATTCATCGATTTTCTATATTTCGTTTTTCCATTCAAGACTGTAAATGTACACTATTATAGGTGCAAAAGAAAGATCATCGGGTATATAAGATATTATTTTCGAATCTGAAGATATTTCCGTAAGTTTGTCCTGGAAAAAAATTAATAAACATACTTTAATTAATATGGCAGACGATAAGAAAATTATTTTCTCGATGGTTGGTGTGAGCAAGACTTTCCCGCCCCAGAAACAAGTATTGAAGAATATTTATCTGTCTTTCTTCTATGGAGCCAAGATCGGTATTATCGGTTTGAACGGTTCCGGTAAGTCCACCTTACTGAAGATCATCGCAGGCATTGAAAAAGAATACCAGGGAGAAGTAGTATTTTCGCCCGGCTATTCGGTAGGTTACCTGGAACAGGACCCGAAACTGGAAGCTGGCAAGACTGTGAAAGAAATCGTACAGGAAGGTGTACAGGATATTGTAGACACATTAAAAGAATACGAAGAAGTAAACGAAAAATTCGGTGATCCGGAAGTGCTGGATGATCCCGACAAGATGGATGCACTGATTGCGCGTCAGGCGGAATTGCAGGACAAGATCGACGCGACCGATGCCTGGAACCTCGACAGCCGCCTGGAACGTGCGATGGATGCCCTGCGCTGTCCGCCCGAAGATCAGATAGTCGATACGCTGTCAGGAGGTGAACGCCGCCGTGTTGCCCTTTGCCGCCTGTTGCTTCAGCAGCCGGATGTGTTGCTGCTCGATGAGCCGACCAACCACCTGGATGCCGAGTCGATCGACTGGCTGGAACAACACCTGCAGCAATATGCCGGAACTGTGATCTGTATCACACACGATCGTTACTTCCTCGACCATGTGGCAGGCTGGATTCTGGAACTCGACCGTGGCGAAGGTATTCCCTGGAAAGGCAATTACTCTTCCTGGCTGGATCAGAAGACGAAGAAGATGGCTATGGAAGAAAAGCAGGTCAGCAAACGCCGTAAGACGCTGGAGCGCGAGCTGGAATGGATCAACATGGCTCCCAAAGCCCGTCAGGCCAAGGGTAAGGCACGTCTGAACTCGTACGAAGCGTTGCTGAACGAAGACCAGAAAGAACGTGAAGCCAAGCTGGAAATCTTTATCCCGAACGGTCCGCGTCTAGGTAATAAGGTGATCGAGGCACAGCATGTAGCGAAGGCTTTCGGTGAGAAGTTGCTGTTCGACGACCTCAACTTCATGCTCCCTCCGAACGGAATCGTCGGTGTGATCGGTCCGAACGGTGCCGGTAAGACAACGCTGTTCAAGATGATTATGGGCATGGAAAGTATCGACAAAGGTACATTCGAAGTGGGCGAAACCGTGAAAGTAGGTTATGCCGACCAGACACATAAAGATATCGATCCGAAAAAGACCGTTTTCCAGGTTGTTTCCGGAGGACAGGAATTTATCCGCGTAGGTGGAAAAGAGATCAACTCGCGTGCTTACCTGTCACGGTTCAATTTTGCAGGTGCCGATCAGGAAAAACTTTGCGGTGTCCTGTCAGGTGGAGAACGCAACCGCCTGCATCTCGCCATTACGCTGAAGGCTGAAGCCAACGTGCTGCTGCTGGACGAACCGACCAACGATATCGACGTGAACACGCTGCGTGCACTGGAAGAAGGTTTGGAAAACTTCGCCGGTTGTGCCGTTGTCGTTTCTCACGACCGTTGGTTCCTCGACCGTATCTGTACGCATATTCTGTCGTTCGAAGGCGATTCGAATGTGGTCTTCTACGAAGGAACATATTCTGAATATGAAGAATACAAGCGCAAACAGGGCGGCGATACAGAGCCTAAACGTGTACGTTACCGTAAACTTATTGTTGATTAATTACTATATAATTCATTTAGAACCATGAAAAAAAGAATGCTCTGCATGGCAGCTATCGCTGCTGCTTTCCTCTGTTTCGGAAGCGATGCTAACGCACAGAAAACGATCAAGTTGTTCAACGGGAAAGACCTTTCCAACTGGAACTTTGTCGTCGACAAAAATTCCGTTCCGGCCGAACAGGTTTATTCCGTAGGCGACGGTGTGATCAAGATCAAAGGACAGCCTTTCGGTTACATGTACACGAAAGAGAAATACGACAACTATAAGTTGCATGTGGAATGGCGTTGGCCGAATGGTGACCAGGGTGCGAACAGCGGTATTTTCCTGTTGATCGCCGAACCGAAGAATCCGTTCCCGAACGGTATCGAATGTAACCTGATGTTAGGCAGTGCCGGTGATTTCGTCTTGTTGGGCGGTTCCGACCTGGCACAGTATCAAGGCAAGCCCGGCGAACCTCGTCCTGGCTTCCCGGTAGTGAAAAAGAACGCTCCCAGCAGCGAGAAGCCTGCCGGAGAGTGGAACGAAGCCAACATCTACGTGAAAGACGGTAAGATCAACGTCTACATCAACGGCGTTTACCAGAACACGGGATGGAACAAGCAGAAAGACGGCTACATCGGCTTGCAGAGCGAAGGGAAAGAAGTGGAGTTCCGTAATGTGACGCTCACTCCCTGGTAAGATTGCAATAAACACAGAATTTGCTAAATAGAAACAGAGGCGGTAGCTTGACAGAGTAAAATCTACAAGCTACCGCTTTTATATTATTCTACTTCTATGCAACTTTTTGAAGTAAAAACAGTGCCATTTTCCGTAATTCCTTCGATGATGACACTGTAGGTCGTAGCATTATCTGAAGAGTAAAAAGAGACTTTTGCTTTCCGGTCTTTCCCGAAAGAAACAGCAGGTTCCCAATGGAGCGTTGTACGTAGATCAGGTTGCAGGGTCGTATCTGAGAGTAAATATTTAGGTGCATAAAACGCTTCCGGTTTTTGGTAACCGGATAACACACTATTAAATAATGATGTGTTGTCTTTTTTTATTTTCTCCCCATATTTGGTAGTAATAACCAAAGCTTTTCTAGGTATCATATCCAGATTCACCCCGCGAGTCTGTCCAAATGTTGAATAGTCAGTTCCCACAATAAGCATCCTGGAGCCGGAAATCACACCTATAGATTTAATAGAAGAGGCTGGTATCATATTAATATCATAACCGTTAGCCATTACCTGGTCATTAATAATGATCAAACAAGGAGGAGGCTCATGCGTTTCTCCCCGACTTAATTTCTCAAAATAAGACCTATACTGCATCATACCTGGCAAATCATTCAGTAAATCATATGTGTAGACCGGATTTTTACGACTGATCTCTTCCTCTCCTATCTCATGTAGATTCAAACGCTCAAAGAATGATTTCTTAGCCAAAACAGATTCACGCTTCTTTCCGGGAATATCGACATTCGGTAACTCGATCGTTCTTATACTATGATCTTTCAGATATTTCTCCGTCGCCTTCGTTTGATAGGCTATCGCCTTTCTTTTTTTATCGGCCTCTTCAGGAGGAAATCGGTGAAACTGCTTCACAACAGGAAAAGTATCTTCATTTATTGTTAAAACAATATTCTCCGAATTTCCTTTTTTTGTCATAGCCTGGATCACACAAAGGGTACTATCGGGAAATTCAAATCCGCTAAAGTTAAAATGCCCCTCTTTATCTGAAACGACAATGTCCGAATAATGATTTTCTGGCATATAAAGAATGACACTAGCCTCATCAGTCGCCTCTTTTTTAAAATATCCATCTTTTACCTGTCCTGTCAAATGCTGAGAAGTTTCATACGGCAACACAGGAGTGATATATTCTTCTTTCATCAGAGAAACGATATTATAACGC
The DNA here is from genome assembly GCF_029581355.1 of Parabacteroides chongii. NCBI lineage: Bacteria > Pseudomonadati > Bacteroidota > Bacteroidia > Bacteroidales > Tannerellaceae > Parabacteroides > Parabacteroides chongii. The sequence continues at coordinate 4,796,986 of NZ_CP120849.1, forward strand.
CGCCACCCCTGTGTAAGCATAAGTACATCGGCGGCATTTATAGCTAGACGGTTATCTGACTGCAGGTAATAAGATGGATTCTCAATATATCCTTTCAACTCGGATGTCAATAACAAGTCCGACAAAATGGAAGAGGTTGTATCGGGCGACAAGTCTCTGTCATCGGTAACTGCCACTGAAAAAGAGCCCTTCTCTTCTACTCCTCTTGCATCATCCAGACAAATATCCAAAACAATCTTTTCCCGTTTTCCATACGCAGGTTTATCTACAGAAACAGAGACAGTTGCCTGATCTTTATTCAAGCAAAAGATCAAGCGTTCACTTAGTACATTCCCTGCAGGATCGAGTAATGTAATCTGTGAAACTCCGGACGGAAAGCTCTCTGAATTCAGTATCAAATAATCCTGCTCTGCTTTCCAACGTCCCCAATACTGCATATATCCACGTGTATGGATCAGGACGAACAAAGAATCTTTCGGATAACTTAAAGCTTCGGATTCAGAGACTGAAATAACGACCTTACCCCGGCTTCGTTCCACTTTCAATGCGACTGTATTTTCAGCTTCGGGCAACTTGAATCGTTTCTTGTCTCCAAATTCATTGATACATTCCGCATAATACTGCTTACCGGGTAATGCTTTCAACATAAAATATCCCATCCCCAGATGTGTAGAGGTAAATGAAGTCAACGTATCTTGTTTCTCGTCCAAAATATATCCGCTTATGTTGCGGTGTAAACCATCTTTTCCAATAGCTTTAAAAGCTATTTTATGAACTATCTCCTGCGGCAATCGTCCCCCTTCGGGAAAAAACTGAATGTCGTAGTCGAATGCCGTTCCAGCGTATTTCTTCTCTATCTTTTGCTTTATATGTGACAGGATATAAATATTTTTCTGAAAAAAATAATCTTCTTTATTTCTCATATAAGCTGTATAGGCCCGAATATTATATTCACCAGACTGCGTATGTTCTGGTATCTGTAAATAACCATAATAATGATCCAAAGAGTCTGGACGGATCATCACACGATTAACGATAGAGTCATTATCGGCAATCAACTCCGCATAAACATAACGGCTGTTTGCTACAGGCTGATGACTTGCTGCATCGACCAGATAAGCACGAAACCATATTTTCTCACCGGACAAATACATAGGCTTATCCAAATGCAGATGTAACTTTTCCTGGGGATACAATTCCCGCTGAATCTGAAGTTTACGCTCCACACCGCTTGTCGGTAATTGAGAAAAAGCAGGCAAACAAGAAAAAAACAGAATGATTAAAAGAAATGATTTCTTCATAAGCCACTGATATTTAGTACATCTACAAATATAAGATAAAAATATCACGTAACAAATCGGTTTCTTCATTGTTGTATCTAAGTCAACAATAAAACGAACGCCAACATGAGACTGTACAGATCATTATATCTTCTTCTGCTACTATTGGTTATGCATATAACGGGGCAGGCGCAATTGCAAAAGGCTATCAAGGATATTTTTTCGGCTGACGAAATAACGACGGAGCATGCCGACTCCGACTCTATCGATTCGTCCGAATTACAAAAATACGATGCGACTTTCAAGCTGAAAAGTGGACAGATACAGAAACTCGACTCGCTACGGAAAGAGTCGGTCGCCAAAGAGAAAGAGATGAAATATCACGACAGCTGGTGGCAGACGGGGAAACATATACTTTATTTCGTATTGGTATTGCTGGGGCAATTCCTGCTGTTCCGCCTATCTTCCTGGCTTTACAAGAAACTGAAAAACCGTATTCAGCAGTTGAAAGATACCAAACTGAAACCGATCTCCATACAGAATTATGAGATACTGGATACGCAGAAACAGGTCTCCCTATTGATCTTCCTGGCGAATATCCTCCGCTATTTCCTATTGTTCATCCTGCTGGTTTTAACGATACCGATCCTTTTCTCCATCTTCCCGCAGACAAAGGAACTGGCATATAAGATCGCCTATTATATCTGGAATCCCGTAAAAGATATCCTGGAAGGCATCCTCGGCTATATTCCTAATCTTTTCACGATCATCGTGATCTGCCTGGTTATAAAATACGTCATTAAGGGCATCCGGTATCTTGCCACGGAGATAGATGCGGGTAGGTTGAAGATTAACGGCTTTTATTCGGACTGGGCAATGCCGACCTATCATATTATCCGGTTCCTGTTGTATGCATTTATGATTGCGATGATCTATCCTTATCTGCCGGGAGCCAATTCGGGAGTCTTTCAGGGAGTATCTGTTTTTGTCGGGTTGATCGTCTCGCTCGGTTCCAGCACGGTGATCGGAAATATTATTGCCGGCTTCGTAATTACATATATGCGTGCCTTCAAGCAGGGCGACCGGATCAAACTGAACGATACGGTGGGCAATGTGATCGAAAAGACCGCCTTCGTCACCCGTCTGCGCACCATCAAGAATGAGATCGTGACGATACCGAACTCCTTCATCATGTCATCACAAACAGTCAACTATACATCGTCGGCACGCACCTACGGACTGATCATCCACTCGGAGGTAACGATCGGCTACGATGCTCCCTGGCGCAAGGTGCATCAACTTCTGATAGATGCCGCCAAAGCAACACCCGGCGTGATGCCTGAACCGGCTCCCTTCGTTCTCGAAACGGCCCTGAGCGACTTCTACCCTGTCTACCAGATCAACGCTTATATCCAGGAGGCGAACAATATGACGACCATCTATTCGGCCCTTCACCAGAATATTCAGGACTATTTCGATAAGGCTGGCGTAGAGATCATGTCGCCCCATTACACGGCGTTCCGGAATGGCAATGCTTCTACGATCCCCAAGGAAGAAGAGACGAAAACGAATTAAGCAGGCAAACTGCCTATCTGTTCCCTTTTCCATTTGACGAAACCGTCGATTGGTTTATCGAGTTGGAAAAGGAGACGGTCGTCAGCAACAGTTATCAAGACGGCGGAGGGAATCAAAGGGAGACGCATGTGGTCTACGTTGAAAGAGGCTTTCATAATGATTTCACAACCGTCATAAACAACCTCTTTGGCAAGGCTCACTGGAAAATCCTTTGCTACCAGATGGTATGCCGAACGCTCATAAGCGCACCAACAATCGTCTTCCAGGTAAAGGTAGACGTATTTGTCGTTATCTACTTCGTTAAAATAAATCAAGTCAATGTCTGTTACCTGTGTCATAAGTTGATTGTTTTTAGTAGAAAAACAGTACTATTTACCCTGATTTTACCGCTATTATCCGGTGATCGTATTCCTGTTGCAAGAGCCATTGCATTCGTTAGGCTAGGCAGAAGCTAGGTTTGGATGATTGTCAAAGGATAAAAATGCTAGAATCATAGTTCACGTAGGACTATGTCACAGTAAGAGAACAGACTTTTTATAGATGATAAACAAGAGATTTTGTCGCATGCAGACTCACTTTTCACCAAAATGAGGCAAAGTGTACATGAAAGCAGAACGGCTCCGAGAAAATTTCCGGATACCGAATGTGTACCGTCCTCTGTGAGACAGGCAAAAAAAAGATACAATCAGCGCCAGAAGCTATTTCAGGCAGGTCTTTACAAAATAAAGCCTAAGGATCAATTCTTTTAAAATAAATATATATCTTTGAACACAGAAAAACTTAGTCCTACGTGAACTACGTCCCCATTGCTGCCACTCCTTCCGCACAGCGTTCTCCATCGATCGCGGCGGAGACAATCCCTCCTGCATAACCTGCTCCTTCCCCGCAAGGGAAAAGTCCTTTTAGGGTAATATGCTGATACGTATCGCGATCACGAAGAATGCGAACAGGGGAAGACGTACGTGTCTCCACTCCTATCATCAGTGCTTCGTTGGTCAGGAAGCCTTTCGATGTTTTCCCGAAATAACGGAAACCATCCCGCAAACGGCTGGTTACAAATTCGGGCATCCAAAAATGAAGCGGTGAAGCCAGTAAACCGGGCGTATAAGATGACACAGGCAAGTCGAAGGAGTTTTTCTTATTGACGAAATCATTCATACGCTGTGCCGGAGCTGTCTGTTTCATGCCGCCGTTCAACCAGCAGACTTCCTCCAAACGCTCCTGAAAAGCCAGCAGGGCTAATGGAGAATCGGCAGGAACTGTCATTTCTTCCTGTTTCATCAGTTCGGAATAGTCTTCCGGACGGATCTCCACCACCATGCCGGAATTGGACCAGCGGGAGCCGCGATTAGACGGAGACATTCCATTGACAACAACCTGTTTAGGACCACTCGCCGCCGGCACTACGAATCCTCCCGGACACATGCAAAAAGAATAGACTCCCCGACCATTTGCCTGGGTTACAAAACTATACTCGGCTGCCGGAAGATACTTGCCTCTTCCCTCCCGCCGATGATACTGAATCTGGTCGATTAGTTCCTGCGGATGTTCCAGACGGACACCGACAGCGATACCTTTTGCTTCGATAGGAATCTGTTTCTCATAAAGATACCGGTAGACATCACGGGCAGAATGGCCTGTTGCCAGGATAACCGGACCATAAAAACTTTTACCTGTATGGGTTTCCACTCCGATCACTTCGTCTTTTTCGATGATCAAAGCATCCATACGGGTTTCAAAATGAACCTCTCCTCCACAGCGGATGATCTGCTCGCGGATATTCTCTATCACGCGGGGCAGTTTGTCCGTTCCGATATGCGGATGAGCATCGGCGAGAATGGAGGTACTCGCTCCATGCTGGCAGAAAACATTCAATATCTTATCTACCGATCCGCGTTTCTTGCTGCGGGTATATAGTTTTCCATCGGAATAAGCTCCTGCCCCACCTTCTCCGAAACTGTAATTCGATTCACTGTTTACCGTATGTTCACGGCTGATCAGAGCTATATCTTTCTTACGCTCACGTACATTCTTTCCTCTTTCAATGATGACCGGACGCAAACCCAATTCAATCAGGCGAAGGGCTGCGAACAAGCCTCCCGGACCGGCACCGACTACCACGACCTGTTTTCCAGCCGATACATCTTTATATTCTATAGACTGAAACTCCGGTTCTTCCGGTTGCTCGTTAATAAAAGCACGTAGTTTGACATTTACATAGATCGTACGCTGGCGGGCATCAATAGAGCGTTTCAGAACCCTGACAGCCTGTATCTCTTTCGGAGCAGCACCTGTCTCCCGGGCTACCACCTGTTTCAACGACTGCTCGTTTGCTGCCTCTTCCGGCAAAATGCGGAGTTGTAATTCTTGTATCATTATTTATTTCTTTGCTGATAAAAATGGGTATTTAACCGAACAATTGACGGAATGCCTCTTCGACCTTTTTGACCTGTATAATCTGTATTTTACATTTTGCCGTATCGAATCCTTTCAGATTATTATGAGGGATAATAATACGGGTAAAGCCTAGCTTCTCAGCTTCCAGGATGCGTTGCTCGATACGGTTGACCGGACGGATCTCTCCCGACAAACCGACTTCACCACACATGCACACACCTTGTTCGATACTGATATCGAGACTCGACGAAAGGATCGCACTGATAACAGCCAGGTCGATTGCCGGGTCGTTCACCTTCAATCCGCCCGCGATATTCAGAAAGACATCTTTCTGTATCAGCTTAAATCCGGCACGTTTCTCCAGGACAGCCAGGAGCATATTCATCCTCCGAAGATCGAACCCGGTCGCACTACGTTGCGGGGTTCCGTAAACAGCCGAACTGACCAAAGCCTGTGTCTCGATCAGGAAAGGGCGAATCCCTTCGATGGCAGCGGCAATCGCCACACCGCTCAGTCCTTCATGGTTTTGTGTCAACAGCAGTTCCGACGGGTTACTGACTTCACGCAAACCATCCTGGCGCATTTCGTAAATTCCCAGCTCCGCCGTACTGCCGAAGCGGTTCTTAATGCTTCGGAGGATACGGTACATATAATGCTGGTCACCCTCGAACTGAAGAACCGTATCGACGATATGTTCCAATACTTTTGGTCCGGCAATACTTCCTTCCTTATTAATATGCCCTATCAACAGGACAGGAACACCACTTTCTTTGGCATACTTCAAGATGGCAGCACTACACTCACGTACCTGCGACACGCTGCCGGGAGAAGATTCTACAAGCTCCGTATAGATTGTCTGAATAGAGTCTATGATCAATAAATCCGGTTGTACGTTACGTGCCTGGATAAAGATTTGTTCCAGATTGGTTTCACTAAGAATAAAACATTCCGGGTTTTCATGAGCGATACGATCGGCGCGAAGTTTCAGTTGCCGGCTGCTTTCCTCACCGGAGACATATAACGTTTTCAGATTGTTCAGCCTCAAAACCGTTTGCAAAACCAAAGTCGACTTACCGATACCCGGTTCACCGCCGATCAGTACCAATGAACCTTTAACCAAACCGCCTCCCAAGACACGGTTCAGCTCTTCGTCTTTCAAATCGATTCGTGTTTCTTCTTCGGATGTAATGTCGCGAAGCAGTACCGGACGGACTTTCCCTGTTTCTCTTATACCAGGAATAATCCGTTTTGCAGCAGGATCTTTAGTTGCTACGATCTCCTCCACATACGTATTCCACTCGCCGCAATTCGGACACTTACCGATCCATTTAGGAGAGTCTGCTCCACAATTGGAGCAGACATATACTGTTTTTGTCTTAGCCATACATCTTTAAGATTTGACGTAAAGATAGGAAAAGTTAGCCAAATAAGTCGAGTGTAAGTTGTTTCTTCTCCGCCTCCAGCTTACGCAGATGACGCTTGCCTTGCGGGGTAACGATTTCCATTTTATCGAAACGGGTACGGATCACGGTGGTCACCGTATAGCTGATGTTGACCGTCTCACCCAGCTCGCTTAATTTACGTGCGATCTCCAGTACGCAATCGATACACATTCCGCTCGTAAAAGAAATCTTTTCGTCGAACATCTGCTTTTTGAAATCTTCGTCACACATATAGAAGTCGATCGTCTCGCCCCCTTTGTTATAAATGCCTTTCCAACGGTAACGACTGTCTTTCAATACCGGCGAGATTATTTCAATCGTTGCTTTATTATCCTTGATAGTCGGCAGATCGTCCGAACGAAGGATAAAGTAATCGAACTGTTCTCGTTTCACTTCCAGAGAACCTGAACGAGCACGATTCTTGTCATTTAATTCCCGTACATTAATTTTCGTCACTTTGGGATATCCGCGCAACGCTTCATAGAAGTTGGATTTATATTTACAGAATTTCGGCCAGGAAGCCAACAGTTCTACCAATTCGCGAGGTATCAGAGCTCCCGCCTGCTTCAATTTAAGCGAACGTTTCAGGAGGGAGATCTCTTTCTGCATATCTTCCTCATCCGTATTGGTCCGGTCTACCAAAGGCTGCCCGCCGACAGACAAGGTCGGCCTTGTTAAAACCTGCATCAGAATATTTAATACTACCGAGATAGAGCGCGAACTCTCGCCTGCTATCGGCCATACGACCCGATATCCGCCTTCCTGTGAAAAGGGTTCACAATGGGCAGTCATCTTCACATCCAGCAGATCTGCCAGGACACGCAGCATGGAAAGTATCTCTTTCTCACACCGATGTTTAATCCAGGCATCCATATAAGCGGATTTATCGTTAAATGAATAACGTAGTTCAAGTTTGTTGTCAAACTTTATCATAAAGTCATCGTGTTATTTGTCCTAATTCCAGCTAATTATTTCACGGGGTGTTCTTTTGGCTTACGATCAAAGAACGGATTCTTCGAAGAAGCACTGACAGGGATAGCCATGACGCATTTACTATCCTCCCCCAGCCATCCCAAACGCTGCGCAGCCAGGCCGGCACTAAACATAACACGCGTATCCAGACGTAAATCGGAAGCCGTAGCACAAGCCGACCCGATGGCAATACCTAAATCCACTGAATTGATGGTACACGGCACTTCTGCCGGTTTCTCCACGCAGGTATCAAAACCACAATGTGCACAGTTCAAACCTTGCACCTGCTGGCGTGTACCAAGTATCACGACCGCTTCGGCACTCAGAACATTATCCGCATCACGTAAGAAAAACTTCAATCCGGTTTCAGCTGCCACCTTCAGCATCTCGTCAGACAAGCGTTGTATATCTTCGTCAGTAACCATTGCTATTTCTATAATATCGATTCCCTTCCCCTTGGGAGCCGTACGGGCAGCCGTCATCATCTGACGGACAGCCTCTAACACATGTTCGTGCCGTATTTCTCTTTCGTTCTGTATCATCTTTTTATTGGTTTAGCAGGAACAAAGATACACTTTTACTCGCTTTCGAGTTCAAGATTGGTCATCTTTTCTGTAATCATGAACGGATAATCGGGATATTCATACAGGCTGAAACGTGGTTCAGTCTTTCCCTCGCAATAATTCCAGATGCTGCGGTACTCCTTCACATCCTCTCCCATCTCTTCCAATTGCCGCAAATAGGCTGCCACCGACTTGTTCTCTACAATATATACCTGCCCCAATTTATTGATGATCGGGCTATGGCGACGACCGGTATCATGGTCAAACCTCAAGATACGTTTTCCTTCGGCTGTCAATCCTACAGTCTTAAATGTCATACTCTTGCCTATTGCCGGAAGATTCAGCACGTTACGATCTGTCGCAGCGAACAGCAAATGATTCTCACGCAGGAAATTATACAGCTTCCTGCCCAAAGGACGCTTGTTGGTCACTATATCGTCCAGTTCAGCCAATTTATCATCAGGAACTCTTCCGAAAATCTTTTCTTCATGCTGTTCCTGGAGTGAACGGCTGTTTGGTGTGAATACGGCATAATTTTCATGGAAGCCTTTCACAGAAAAGGTGTAATAACAGATCACCCCGACAGAGTTGAGTGTTTGCCGCAATTTAGCCGTATGTCCGCGACGGGAAGCAGCAACGGTATAAACCAGCTGGTTCGTAATCACCCAACCGGCATCGAGTATCGCTTTTATAGCACGTTTTGCTTCCGGAGTTACCTCCAAAGGAGACTGGAAATGTGTTTGGATAATGAACTGGGAAACTCCGACAGTCGATGCTTTTTCCTTGAACTCTCTAAGGACAGAGACCAGTTCGTCGGTTATTCGCAAAGGCAGATAGGCCAGCAAACGCGATCCCAGACGGACCCGCTGCAACTCGGCCAACTTCTCCCCTTCCGGACGCAATTCATTCGCTTTGCGCTTCCGGACAGCCATCTTATAGACGGCATCCAATATTTTACGTAATGTAGCGTTCTGGCTCATCAAAGCATCTCCGCCGGTGATCAGAATATCGCGCAGCTGGGCATCTTCTTCAAAATAATGCATCAAACGGCGTAACTTCTTATCCCATGTTTCTTTCGGCTTCAATGCTTCAAAATCAAAGTTAAGACGCTCGCTCTGAAAATCATACATACGCTGGCAGGAAGCACACAAACCACCGCAGGCACGCCCCATTGAATCAGGGATCAGGATAGCAACTTCCGGATAACGGCGGTGAATATTATGTCCTTCCGGCAATAGCCATCCGGCAGCATTCGGTTTACCGGCTTCCACTATATCTTCTTTTTCCCAGGCTTTTATACTTCCATAGGTATCGACCAATTCATTTGAATAAAGGATATATGAGCGGATTGCCTGGTCGTCATATCCATCTTTTTCCGGATTCAGCAAAGACAGGTAATAAGGGGTGACGAAAAATGGCATACCTTTCTTCCTAGCCCGTGCAAGCAGATGCATCATTTCTTCCGAAAGAGATTCTCCCAGGAAATAATTCAGTTCTGTCGGACTTTTGATTGCCAGAGACAAATGGAAACGTGCTGTATTCCACCATTCTTTCACCTGATCGTACTTTTCATCATAGGTCATTTCCGGTGAGAACTGAAAACGGGACGAAGGTGCATTCCTCCGCTCGATCTTACGGATCAGCCGCTTTATTATACGGTCTTTATTAGCCTCACGTATGGCAATAACATCTTCATCCAATCCTGTAGGCCAGCGATTCATCTGGCGTTTTACCAAAGCACGATCCGGTTCCGCCACTTCCGGATGCTCCAGCAACATGAACTGATGGTAAAGATCTATAAACAGGTCAGGCGAAACCTCTTCTGTTAATTTACCTGCCAGTAATTGCCAAAAATAAGTGATAGTCTGTATAGGCATCTCCTCACCGGTCGAAAGTTCATCTATCGGCGATCCGTCATATTCTATTAAAAGCAAAATACGCTTCGCCACGGCATTTCCCATATTACTGCCACCTCCGTTGATTTCAATCCGGGAAGAAACAAACGAGCGTAGAGCCTCCCTGAACAGTTTCACGTTCAGACTCTCTTCCGCCATTGTCACCAAATGAGGAAAGTCCCTGTTAAACACTCTGAGTAAATAAGAATTGTCGTACGTTAGTTCTTTTCTTTTAATCATAAACATCACTGCTTTTTAGATAGATTAGAATAATATGTGAATCATGCCGCTTACCTGGAGAGATTATGTCCGGGGATACATTACACTTGTCTACAAATATAATATTTTTAATCGGAAACGCATGAATTTTCACTTTTAAAACATCCTAATTGATAAAATTTCAAGAGCAAAATGACATTCTTATGAGCTTTTTATTACATTTTGATTTCATTTCCGGATTTATATAAGAAAGAGGATATTTTTACTTTTACATAAACCTTGAAAAATATGAGTTAGATTTTGTTTTTATCAAAAACTTTTTCTATCTTTGTAGAAAGTAATATTTGAGGCTAAAGCCTCTCATTTTAGGTAAAGGTATTGGTCATTATAAGTATTACGAAAAGTCTACTTGTGAAAGTAGACTTTTTTTTATTTCATTATAGTCGAAACCGGCTTAACTACGACAAATCAACCCATTAAAATTATAATATACTAAAAAAGGTCCTACAAATACCTTGTAGAACCTCTTATATTTTACCTGCAATCCGGTAATCTTGCGGAGAGACAGGGTAATGAACCCATCTCCTTATGTCGCTTTAATTCAACTCTTTATCAATATGTCAATGCCTTAGGGGGTACAATTTAGGTTTCAAAAAAGACGTTTATCTGTCGTCCTTTGACTGTTCATTGTCTGCCTAAAACTTCGGTTCAAAGATACTGCTTCTTTTTGGATTACGCAAATGTCTGAATATAAATGTTTCAGCTTAGGTGTAAGGTGCAAGCTATATATAGATATATACTTGCACCTTACACCTAAAGCAAGAATCGGGTTGCTCCCATAAAATCCTATTACGTAATTTGCGGCTATTTTATAAAATAACTCAATTATGCAATTTACAAGTAAAGAAATTCGTCATATCACATATCCAGTATTAATCAGCCTATTAATGCAACAACTGATAGGATTAACAGATACAGCATATTTAGGACGTGTAGGAGAAGTTGAATTAGGCGCATCGGCTGTAGCAAGTATGTATTATCTTGCCATTTATATGTTAGGGTTTGGTTTTAGTGTGGGTGCTCAAATTTTAATAGCCCGCCGTAATGGAGAAAAACAGTACCATCGCATAGGTGCTATTTTCATGCAAGGAACATTATTCTTATTAGTCATAGCAACCTGTGTATTCATCCTCTCAAAAGTTTATTCCCCGCAGTTACTACATTTGATGATAAAATCTAAAGATGTGTACTATGCCGCAATAGATTATATGGACTGGCGTGTATATGGCTTCTTTTTTTCTTTCATATCAGTGATGTTCCGTGCATTTTATATCGGTACAACACAGACAAAGACATTAACAATCAATTCTGTTGTTATGGTACTTACCAATATGATATTGAATTATATTTTAATCTTTGGTAAATTAGGATTTCCAGCTATGGGGATTGCTGGTGCAGCTATCGCCTCTTCTATCTCGGAAGCTGTATCGGTTATATTCTTTTGTATATACACTCACCAAAAGGTAAACTATAAACTATATAGGTTATTCCATTTTGCAGGCTTTAAAATAAAGACCCTGTTAGAAATATTGAATGTGTCTTTTTGGACAATGATTCAGTCATTTATATCTACTGGTTCATGGTTGGTCTTTTTCATTGCGATAGAACATCTTGGAGAACGTTCTCTTGCCATAACTAACATAGTACGGAATACTTCTGCTCTATTATTTATTTTTGTCAATGCTTTTGCATCTACAGGTAGTTCGCTTGTTAGCAATTTAATAGGGAATGGAGAAATTAAAAAGGTGATGCCACTATGCAACAACATAATTAGAAACTGCTATTGTTTTGTAATTCCATTGGCTATTATTATTGCGATATTTCCTACGATGTTCCTACGTATATATACAGATACTCCGGATTTGATAGCAAATGCCCTACCGTCACTTTGGGTAATGTTGTCGGCATATATAGTTGCTGTTCCGGCTTTTGTCTATTTCTTTGCAGTTTCGGGAACAGGCAGTACACGTTCAACCTTATTTATTGAGTTGTGCAGCCTATGTATATATGTCGGCTACATCGTATATATTGCGGTTTACCTAAAAATGGATGTTGCAATATGTTGGACTTCGGATATTGTTTATTATGCCATGATTTTCACTTCTTTTTTTTATCTATGGAAAGGCAACTGGCAAAATAAGAAAATCTAATGAAGTATCAATATAATATTTTGTGATATAACATTTTAGCATACAATAGCAAGAAATGGGTTGTAGGCATTAGTAGCAATCCCTATCTTTGCGCCTATTTCATATAGTACCGAGAGCGAACCATCTTTAGGATTTATCAAACATGGTTATTATGATTGAAAATATAAACTATACAAGAATTGAAAAAGCTATTCAATATTTGGTTGAGAACTTTAAGCAACAGCCAACATTAGATGAATTAGCACAATATATTGGCGTAAGTCCTTTTCATTTCCAACGAATATTCACGGAATGGGCAGGAATAAGCCCAAAGAAATTTTTGGAACATCTCACGATAGAAGCCTTGAAACAAGAGTTACAAGATACTTCCAACCTGATTGAAGCAGCCGAAAAAGTGGGGCTATCTGCCCAATCGAGAGTTTATGACTTATTTGTAAAAATAGAAGCCGTCACACCACAAGAGTACAAGAGCAAAGGAGCAGGTATTCGTTTTGAATATGGCTTTTCCGCAACTCCTTTTGGAGAATGTTTTATAGTTTCCACATCAAGAGGGATATGTGAAATGCAATTTTCAGATTGCGATAGAAACTCTCTAATAAATGAAATAAAGCACGGATGGGCAAATGCACAATTCTTTCAAAATGACGGGATGGCTCAAGAGATTGCAGAAAAGATTTTTTCGCCTTATGCAGAAAACAAATCACTTACGCTATGGTTGAAAGGAACTCCATTTCAAATAAAAGTTTGGAAGGCATTACTTGAAATTCCATTTGGAAGTGTAACATCTTATAGTCAAGTTGCCACAAATATAGGAGATACGCAATCAACCTTTGCTGTAAGAAGAGCCGTTGCGAATAATCCTGTGGGCTTTGTAATTCCTTGTCACAGAGTAATACGTAATACCGGAATTATAGGCGATTATCATTGGAAGAAAGAAAGAAAAGCAACTATCATCGGCTGGGAAAAAGCGATTAAGAATAAAACAATAAATAATATCTAAAAAGATTAATAATGATATTATCAGTAAGTCGTAGAACTGACATCCCTGCTTTTTATTCAGAATGGTTTATTAACCGTTTACGTGAAGAGTATGTGTTAATTCCTAATCCATATAATCCAAATCAGTTAAGCCGTATATCATTGTCTCCTCAAAAAATAGATTGTATTGTTTTTTGGACTAAAAACGCACTGCCATTACTAAGGAAATTAGATGTTATTGAAGATTTAGGATATAAAGATTATTATTTTGAATTTACAATTACAGCCTATGATGATAAAGTAGAAAAGTATCTTCCACAAAAAGAGAACGTTATAGAAGTATTTCAACGACTAAGCGATAGAGTTGGCACTAATCGGGTAGATTGGCGGTTCGATCCTATAATTATCAATAAACAGTTTACAGAAAGCTGGATATTAAATCGTTTTGAACAATTATGCAAATCGTTGGCAGGATATACGAATAAATGTATTATTAGTTTTATTGATATTTATAGGCATATCCGCCCAAATTTCACCGAAATACCTTTAACGGTGAAAGAAAATATAGTGGAAAATTTAGTGAATATTGCATCCGCCTATAATTTGAAACTTTATATGTGTAGCGAAAATCAAGATTACAGTTCGTATAGATTATACCATTCGACTTGCATTGATAAAGAAAAAATAGAAAGTATTATTGGCTGTAAGCTCAATGCTCGAAAAGATATTGGACAGAGAAAGAATTGCGGATGTATTGAAAGTATTGATATTGGAGTCTATAATACCTGTAAACATGGATGCAGTTATTGTTATGCTACTGCATATTCCACTATAAGTAGAAATGAAGAAATGCAATATAATCCATGTTATCCCATATTAACAGGTTATCCTACTGGTAAAGAGAATATAACAAATAAAAAGACAGTCTCTTTAAAAGATTATCAATACTCCATGGACTGTTTTAAAGAAATATAGTACAAACAATTTTTCACGCAAATCACATGAAACAATACATAGATAAGTTATTGTCTAAAATCAATACAGAGATAGAAACGTCCTGTATGGATAGTGACGTATCTTCCGATAAAGCTATATATATGATTGATTTCATCAGACCATTATTTGAAGAACTAAGAGAGTTTATCCACCAATATACTTTTCAGGATGCTAATGAAGAAATATTATTCTTCAAAGATATTAAGCCATTCATTTTAAGCAAACTGATATATTTTAATGACATATATCTACTTGAACTAAGAAAGCCGAACGGCAGCAAAGAAGTTCTAAAAGAGTATTATAAAAAAAAGCAAACGGCAATAACGGAGTTTTGCAATGCTAATCTTGACTTCTACCAATATTATCGTTCTAAAGCCACACACTTAGATAGATATTATTTTCTTAGAGAACATGAGAATTACAAACTATGCCATAACTGTGGTATGTTTGATAAAGACCCATTGTTTTCAACTTGCTGCGACCATAGGGTTGCTAAGATGCTGGCTTATGATATGTTGGAAATCTATCTGCAACAACGATTACAGGAACTTGAAAGGAAAGAAGTAATAGAAAATAGCAGGACTTCATTACCTGACAATCCTTTCCTATGGACAGGCACAAAAATAGCTGCTATCGAATTGGGATATGCTATCTATGCTGCCGGAGTACTTAATAATGGAAACGCTGATATAAAAGAGATAATGACTTATATAGAAGCATCATTCAAAATAGATTTAGGGGATTATTACCGGACTTATCTTGCAATAAGAGAAAGGAAGAAAGATAAGACATCATTCCTTACCAACCTTATAAATAAGCTCCTGCAAAAAATGGACGAAGACGATAAGTTATAATAAACTTCCTTGAAAAAACTACCAAGTTACTACCAACTTGGTAGTTTTTTATGCCCTATTCTAAAGTAGATTTTCACCCTCTTTTCTCCTTGTTTCACCCTGTTTTAGCACCAATTTCCACAAAAAATAAATCAACCAACTTGGTGGTATCTTGTAAGTTTTATCTTTTGCAACTCCCGACCTTTGCAGCAAATCAATTAGTTAGCAAAATGGAGATAATAACATTCGAGTCAAAAGCCTATAAGGATTTAGACAACAAAATTACCGCTATCGCCGATTATATATTCAATCACACAGAAGCGGAAAACACTAATGAAGATGAAATTTGGGTGGATAGTTACGAAGTCTGTACATTCTTAAAAATCAGTGACCGGACATTACAACGCTTACGGGCTGCAGGGACTATCACCTATTCCAACATCAAGGGGCATTATTTCTACAAAATCGGAGAAATAAAACGATTATTGGAAGAACGCCTGATTAAACGAGATAAGGACAGTATTAATGACCTGATAACCAACCACCAGCTATATGTTAAGGAAAGAAGAAATATTAGAAAGGACAAGTAACGGGTTATCCGTGTTCAAACACTATGTACCCGGTAATTGGCGGATAGGTCGAAATTTCTTAAACCCGCTTTATGAAGATAATAAAGCGTCCTGTAACATCTATTTCGACCGCCGAAGCGGTATTTATAAGATGAAAGATTTCGGCAATGACAATTATAGTGGTGATTGTTTCTTTTTCGTGGGGCAACTTAAAGGGTTGGACTGCAATAATTCGATAGATTTTGTGGAAATACTGGAAACCATAGACCGGGATTTGGGATTGGGACTGACAATAGGCAATCCAATACCTGTTACCCGTACTTCTTTCCGTATAGTAGATGATATACCGGAAGAAACACCTGAAAAAGAAAGCAAACCTTACCAATTCAGGGAACAGAAATTTCCGCTTGCTGAATTGATGTATTGGCAACAGTACGGTATCACACCGGAAGTGTTGGAACTCTACAAGGTGTGTTCCTTACGGGATTTTCAGAGTATAACGGCGGATGGGACACCGTTCACTTATACTTCATCAGTGACAGAACCGATGTACGGGTATAAGAATAAACGGTATATAAAATTGTACCGTCCATTCTCAAAAACCCGTTTTCTATATGGTGGTAACTTCGGGGAAAACTATTGTTTCGGATTGGAGCAACTACCCGCAAAAGGTGATACACTTTTTATTACTGGTGGTGAAAAAGATGTCATGTCATTGGCGGCACATGGTTTCCATGCTATTTGCTTCAACAGTGAAACAGTAGCTATCCCGCCTACCCTGATTTATAAACTGACATTCCGTTTTAAGCATATCATCCTATTATATGATACCGATAAGACGGGCAAGGAAAGCGCACGCAAACAGGAAAAACAGTTGGAAGAATTGGGGGTAAAACGCTTGCTCCTACCACTTCCCGGAACGAAAGAGGAAAAGGATATTTCCGATTATTTCAAGGCTGGGAATACCCGTGAAGATTTCCTGAAATTGTTTATCGAATTTTTAGATAACCTATATAGTGATACATTGATTATGCTTAAATCGTGCGAAATAGACTTCAATAATCCTCCGGCAAAAGCAAAGGTGATAATTTCCGCCGGAGATGTTCCATTGGGGACACAAGGAAACTTGTTCGGTATTACAGGCGGCGAGGGAACAGGAAAAAGTAATTATATAGCCGCAATGTTGGCGGGCTGTATCTACCAACCTGATAAGGAAGTAGATACGCTTGGCATACAGATAGCCGCCAACAGTAAACATAAAGCGGTATTACTTTATGATACAGAACAGTCCGAAGTGCAACTGTTCAAGAATGTAAGTAACCTACTGGCACGTGCGAAGCAACCGGACAAACCGGAAGAACTGAAAGCATTTTGTCTGACAGGTATGTCCCGAAAAGAACGGCTGCACGCCATTGTTCAAAGTATGGATAAGTTTTATTACCAATACGGGGGCATACAATTAGTAGTGATAGATGGTATCGCCGACCTTGTAAAGAGTGCCAATGATGAAGTGGAAAGCGTGGCGGTGATAGATGAACTGTACCGACTGGCAGGAATTTATAATACCTGTATTCTTTGCGTGCTGCATTTCGTACCCAATGGATTGAAGCTGCGGGGACATTTAGGCTCGGAATTACAACGTAAGGCGGCAACTATCCTTTCCATTGAAAAGGATGAAGAGCCTACACAATCGGTAGTAAAAGCCCTGAAAGTAAGGGATGGTAGCCCGTTGGATGTCCCTTTGATGCTGTTCGCATGGGATAAAACAGCCGGAATGCACCTTTACAAAGGAGAAAAGCCACGAGAGGAAAAAGAAAAACGCAAGGAAAAGGAACTGGTCGGTGTTGCCCGTGACGTGTTCGGCAGACAGGAACACATCACCTACATAGACTTATGCGAACAGATACAGCAAATCTTGGACGTGAAAGAACGTACCGCAAAAAGCTATATCCGCTTCATGCGGGAAAAGGATATTATCGTCAAAGATCCGTCCAACCAAAGTTATTTTATGATTGGTTTAATTTAATCAGGCAGCCTTATGTATATAGATAAAGACGATTTTACCGCATGGATGGAACGTATCATGGATAGGTTCGATATGCAGGACAAAAAAATAGACCGGGTAATTAAGGGGCGTAACTGTTTGGACGGTGAACAACTGCTGGATAATCAGGACTTATGTCTGCTTCTGAAAGTAGCCCCCCGGACGCTAACCCGTTACCGAAAAAAAGGAATACTCCCTTTCCTTATGCTGGATGGCAGGTGTTATTATCGTGCCACGGACGTGCACAAGTTAATACGGGAGAAAACCGATTAATTTTTTCTTTTCTAATGGCTTTTAATCCTGTTTTGTCGTGAGATAAGGCAGGATTTCTTTGTTTTGTATGCCTGACTTTTCAGGGATTTAGCTAACTTTGCAAAAGTTACATAAGAAAATAACGGCGATTGAACAGTAACCTGTGATTTCGTCTTTATATATAACATATTCGTTCGCAGAACGTCTCAAAGTAGAAAACTGGCACTTTTCAATAATGACGAGATTTTCAGCGCAATGTCTATGCTATGTTTTAACATAGCGTGGGCTTGCCTGTTTCGTCATTTAGGTATGCCAGTACCTCTACTTTGAAGCAGTGTAAGTTCACGCTTCTTTTTTGATGCACTGGCGAACAGTTTATTAATGGAAACTGTTAAATACCCAATTATGAAACATTTAAAAACTTGTATTGCATTATCTCTCGATGGTTTCATAGCCAGAAAGGATAATGAATTGGATTGGATGCCTGAAAACGTAAAGAAAGAGATTTCAGCAGCCTACGAACAACCCGGCGTATTGCTTGCCGGAGTGAATACCTACACTTATATTTTTGAACATTGTGGCGGATGGCCGTACAAAAGTAAAAAGACTTTTGTAGTGTCCCACTACGATACCAATGTGACGGAAAAGGAGAATGTAACCTTTCTTACCGATATGCCTTTACGTGCGGTCAATGAACTTAAATCAAGTTCGGAAACCGACATTCAGGTTATCGGTGGCAGTAAGTTCATAACCTCGCTGGTTGAAGCGTCCCTGCTGGATGAAATAACCCTGTATATTGTTCCGGTCATGCTGGGGGACGGTATCAGGTTCATAGGAAAAACATTCGGGTCGAAGTGGAAACTGACCCAAAACAAGATACTGGATAATCAAGTCGTTTACCTGACCTACCGATATAAAGGAGAGTGATTAAAAAAGCACCCGGTATCCCTCCGGGTGCTTCAACCACAAAAATTTCAATTATAAATTTATCTATAATGAAACTTTCCGTGGCAAATATAACGATTTCCATCTTATTTCTTGGGCTTTCCTTTCTTTTCAGGAAATACGAAAGTAACATTAAACTGCCCGTCAAAAGCAAGTGAAGCGTCAAAGACTTTGCCGTTTTTACTTTTGAACCCTTTGATTAGCCCGGTTTTCCCGGTAGTCACCAGTTCGGTAATCTGTTTGTCCGTTAGCTGCTTTTCGCTCTTGTTGCGAAAGATGGTAACGGAACAATCCACATTGGAACACTTGGCGACTTTCGGATAAAACAGAATACGTCCGGTCTTGCATTTCGGGCAGACACAATTACCACCCGAAGCGAACGAAAGCTGAACATCCAAAAGTTCAGCCGTGATTTGCCTTGCGTACACCTCGATACCTTTGCGGAACGTGTCGGGGTTCATTTCCCCGCTTTCTATCTTGGCAAGCGTATTTTCCCACATGCCCGTCATTTCTACGTCCGCTATTTTCTTGTCCCGGATGATGTTATAAACGGCAAGCCCTTTCTCGGTCGGGACAAGGTTCTTTTTCTCCCGGATGATGTACTGGCGGGAAAACAGCGTTTCGATAATGGCTGCCCTTGTTGCGGGCGTACCGATACCCGTGTCTTTCATGCTTGCTTTCAGTTCTGCGTTTTCCAGTTCCTTACCCGCCGTTTCCATCGAAGAAAGCAGACTGCTTTCCGTGTGTAACGGTTTGGGCTTCGTCTGCTTCTCCAACAGTTCGATACCGGAAAGCGGCAGACTGTTACCGTCCTGCATCACGGGTAAAGCGGTGTTATCTTCCCCGTCCTCTTTCTCACCGAATACGGCACGCCATCCGGCGGACTTGGTTACAGATCCTTTAACCGTAAAAAGCGACCCGGCGCATTCCAGCGTTACACTGGTAACGTCTTTGACGCATTTTTCAGAAAAGGCTTCCAACATCCGTCCGGCTATCAGATCATAGATTGCCTGTTCGTCCGCTTCCATCTTGCCGGGCAGGTTCTCGGTCACAATCAGGGCGTGGTGGTCTGTTACCTTGCCATCATTTACGGAACGGGGATTTAAGGCTTTGCCTTTCATTCCTGCGGCATACCCGGAAAAGCGGGTGTACTGCTCCAAATTAATAAACCGTTCCGGGATTTCCTCGAATACGTCCTGTGATATGTAACGGCTTCCGGTTCGGGGATAGCTGATAAGTTTACCCTCGTATAATTTTTGTGCGATGGATAATGTTTTATCTGCGGAAAAATTCAGTTTCGTATTCGCTTCCTTTTGCAGCGTGGTAAGGTCATAGAGCAAGGGCGGTTCTTGATTCACTTCCTTACGTTCTACGGATTTCACCTGTACCGTTTCTGCTTCCTTTATCCTTTGCAGCGTGTCGATGGCGGCTTGCTGCGTATCGTATTTATCTACTGATAGTGCCGTAAAAGCTATATCATCCTTTGCCGACTGTAATTTCAGTTGCCAATACTTTTGCGGGACAAAGTTCTTGTTCTCCAAAAAGCGGGTACATATCATTGCCAACGTGGGCGACTGTACCCGTCCCAAAGAGAATATTCCTTGTCCGGCTGCCACGCTTAAAGCCTGTGTTGCGTTTATTCCTATCAAATAATCCGCTTCGCTACGTGCCTGTGCCGAACGGAACAGGTTATCATACAGGCTACCGGCTTTCAGATTTTGCAGTCCTTCACGGATTGCCTTGTCCGTAAGGCTGCTTATCCATAAACGGACAAAAGGCTTGTCGCATCCGATATACTGGTAGATGTAGCGAAATATAAGTTCTCCCTCTCTCCCTGCATCCGTAGCGACTATTATCTTGTCCGACTGGCTGAATACCTCTTTGATTACCTTTAGCTGTTTTAACGCTCCGGGGTCAGCCTTGTACCCTTTTTCCGCTTTCACTTGTCGGGGTGTAAGTTGAAAACTATCCGGGATAATAGGCAGGCTTTCCCGGCGGAAACTCTGTATGCCGTAGGCTTCCGGCATTGCCAAACCTACAAGATGGCCGAACGCCCAGGTAACGAGATACCCGTTACCTGAAAGGTAGCCATCCTGTTTTTCACTCGCTCCTAAAATGCGGGCAATATCCCTTGCCACACTTGGTTTTTCTCCGATTACTGCAATCATTCTAATTTTGATTTTAATTGTTCCACTTCTTTTTGTCTTAGGACTTTCCGGTCATAGTAGATGTGATAACCATCTACATAAAATTGTCGGTTCTGTTCGTCTATGGCTTTCCAGTCTGTTTTGTAACGGGCACGAACGAACAGGACGAAACCGACAACCGGGATAAGGATTAATACCGCTATCATCTTTTGCGTCCCCTGCTTTGTTTGGGTTTGTCCGTCTGCTCCTGCTTCTCCTTTTTATCCTGCTTGGTCTTTTGTTTTTCAGTGGGCTTGTCCTGACCCTTTTTCAAGGGTTCTTTCACCTTCTTGGTGACTTCGTTGGTCTTGCCCTCCGAATTGACCGCTACCTGTGTACGGTTCTTGCTTGCCGGAGTAATCTCTTTCACGGCTGAACGGTCAAAACTGGGGTTGTCACTGTAAAAGCCGAGTTTCTTCTTGTCGTGGTTCACCTGAATGTAAGCATCGTATTCGACCCCCCGCTTGTCTTTCAGCCCGGCAACAAAGATGGTCTTGTCATTGACTAAATCCTGCTGTTGCTGGCGGGATAGTTCTATTCCTGAAATACTCTTGGGGATGGTTACACCGTCACTGGTAACAAGGCTGTTCGGCTGTTCCTGTTTCTGTCGTTGCTCTTGTGATTGTTTGGCATTGGGATAGATAAATTCCAGACTTTTCTTGTCGGCATTGACCTGAACGGTAGCTGAAAAGGGATTTTTACGGTTGGAAATCATATTTTCAAGGAATATTCCTTTTCCCTCCCGTAAGGCTTCCTTTTGTTCCTTGTTCAGTTTGACACCCTTTATTTCATCATGGATTTGGACGCTGCTTGCACGCATGGAAACCAGTTCATTCGTCACCTTATCCACGCTGACGAAAGAAGGTATCATTTCCCCCGTGATGTAGTTTTTCAGGTTTACGATCCGTCCCATATTGCCCGTTTCAAGAAGATTGGCTTTATCCTCTTTGGAAAATTCATGCCCGAAGAACGGACGTTCAAGTTCCGGCTTTTGGCGGATGCCGTGTATCGCCAAAACCACTTTCCCATCCTTGTCATGCCGGAAAGATAGGCGTGCGTCCAGTTTCATAATGGCGGAATTGTAGTTACCTGCGATGGAGAACGCACCGGGCGACTTGTACCCCCTTAACATGGGTTCTAAAGCCTTTGCCTTTTCAAGCTGTTCTTTGGAAAGCCCGAAGTTTTTTAGAGCTTCCCAGTCCACCTTATCAGGATCGATAACATACTTGCTTTTGTCAGGTTGCTGCGGTGCTTGTGCTGTTGCTTCCTGCTGCGGTTGCTGTACCTGCTGTTGTGTTTGGTTCGGTTGTTCGTTCTTCACTTCCTGTTTCTGTGTTTCGGGTGTTACCCGGTAGCGTGCTATGTCCGCTTCATTTTCAGGTGTTGGATGATCGAAGTTGTCCCTGATTATCGGTGTAATCTTGGGAAGTTCAATCTTAGGAATTTTGAAGAAGTTGAAACGGGTCGGATTCTTCAACTGGTTCATCATGTTGGAAAAGAAATTGGAAAAGAAATCGCCGTGACGGTCGAATTTCAAAAGTTCGCTGTTATTCTCCGGCGGGACGGTTTGGATTTCCCCGTTTTCATCCACGCCTTTCACTACGCTGATTGTCTTTTTCTCCTTATCCAGTACAAGAAGAATATCCATCATCTGTTCGTCAGTGGTGGATTGATTGGCTGTGTTTACATCCATAACTTTTTGAATTTTAGTGAGTAAATAAAAATTTCGGAAGTAAAAGTAAGGATGAAATAGAGTATATTTAAGGATTTGGGAACGGGTGGCTTCATTAGTCCGCGTTTGGCTTTATTTGTCCAAGCATATCAATAATTGCCTATAAATTATTATCTTTGAAAGCGAATATCGTTTTGTATAATCATCAATTAAAGTAGATATGATAATAACCTTAATAATATTGATTATTTTATTCTTGATGGGTTGGAGTAGTATAAAATGCAATCTTAACAAACACATCAAAGATAATAACAGCGTAATTGAATATAGAGATAAGTTCATAGAATTTTGTAATCAGTTCAATAGTAATAATAACCAATCAACCTCTCTTGAGTTATATAATTGGCTTATTATGAATTCTCAACATATTCAGAATATAATTAGTGGATTTGGAAAGATGGATTATAAACCTGCATTTGCTCAATACTATATCCGCAATTATGAAGTTATTTTGAATACAATACCAAAGTTTAGAAATCACGACATTGAGAAATTTGACATATATTCAACAGACGAATGTTTATTAAGATATATAGGTTATCAAAATGAGAGAATAAATTGTATAAAAAGGCAAATTAAAAATCCAATTATATGGTTTCGAGAAGGAGTGAAAAGTATAATTAATGTCATACCGTTTCTTTTTAATTGGTTTGGTATCATATCATCATCACGAGTTAGGAGTATTATAAATAGTGATTTTTGGAATGTTATTTCTGGAATTATTGCATTAGCTGGTTTCATCAGTTCATTAGTCACAATAATTGCAGGGAAAGAGGAAATTTTGAATTTATTTAATTATATAAATACTTTGTAAAATGGATTATTTTTCAAGTGTTAAACCTATATTAAACAAGTTGACAGATTACAATATTATTGATAATCTGTTTGTTATTCGTCAATATTTACTTGCATTTGAAAAAGGAATAGGATATAATAGACTTCCCCACATAGAGAATAGTAACAGTGTTATTCTTATGCCTAATATATGTGACTTTCTAATTGCTAATTCTCTAAAATACTGCACTTTTAATAAAGGGAAATACTATCTTGGCAACTTTAAAGATAGATTAAGAATAGTTGTAGAACTTACCAAATTAGAAGAAAAAATAAATAAAGATGCGATAGATACTGATATATGGACATGGTTACATTCATTCTGCTTTAACCAAACAAAGCTGCAAAATTCAACAAATATCATTTATGAAACATATCGCTACTATTGGATTTTTAAAGATGAAAAACTTTGTAAAGTTATTGAGGATAACATTAATATGAAATACAAAGATTTTGTTATTTGTGCTTTTTGGTTATATTCAAAATTTACTCAACAGTTTGCATTTAGACTTAATCATTTAATTTCCTTTCCTGAAAATTATCAAGGAACTCCATTTAGTGCCGAAAATGTTCAAAAAACTATATCAATATTTTGTAAAACTTTATCAGAACATAAGGAAATGTCAAGATTGAATACAAAATATACAGACGAAGAACTATTTAATTATAATAACTCTCCACATATAATCTATCCTCTTTTTGAATATAACAATAATATCTATTGTATATCACCAAGATATTTATTAAATCAATTAAATTCTGGTATATATTACATTGCAAACATTCCGCAAAATAATGTTTCTGGAGCTTTTGGAAAAAGTTTTGAAAAATACACAGGAGAAGTTATAAAACATTACAGTCCTTCTTCTTATTTCATATCCCCCGAAATTCCCTACGGAAAAGATAATAATAAAACATCTGATTGGATTATTTCAGATTCAGAAAATATTCTTTTCATTGAATGTAAGGCTAAACGCTTGATGGCTAAATCTAAAAAACAATGGACTTTTGATATAACAAATATAGATTACGTCATTAATAACAACTTGATTAATGATGAAAATTATATTAAATCAATTCCAGATACTTTAACTAAAGACATTATCATATTAGGAAAAGAGATAGGGAAAATATATAAAGTTTACAATGATTATAAATCAAATAAAATACCCCAATTACCTTATAATGAAAACAAAACATTTATCCCAATAATGGTGACGATTGAAGAATGGTATGCCGGGTGTCCAGGCATAAATGATTGCTTAACTCGGATTGCAGAAGCATATCTTAAAAAGAAGCATATTGATATTTCAATTATTCAAAAAAGCAAATACAAAATCATCTCAATAGATACTTTTGAGATTGATTACCAAATAATGGCAATAGAAGGAATATCCAGTTTCTTCAAAATGGAAAAAAACAATATACTTGATGAATATAAGAAAAAAATTCATTTGGATTCTTATTTTTTTGATAAATTTTCAGAAGAACTTATATCTCCAATTGGAGATATAATAGCAGAAAACAACAAGTATTCGTGCTAATATATATTCGTTTAATTTTTAAAGGAAAGTGTATATGGGAATAATGAAAGAATATTATTTTGATATGTTGGAAGAGAAATACAATAGCCGTTTGGCTAGTATCTTAGGTATAACTACAGATGAATTAGATATATTAGAACCTGTTATTGAAGAATATACAGGATATGATGAAACTCTGTATAGCTATGTTGTATCTTTCAAAAAAGATTCTCCACAAGATATTTTAAAAAAGATAAATAGAATTGATAATAACAACCAAGTATGGATTGATTCATGGGAATTAGATAGCCAAGACTACGAAGACTATACTTACACATCAATACCTTATAAAAATTCACACGAGGAATATCAACAAAGTATAATTAATATTGATAGATTAAGTAAAATAAAATTGGAAACTGAAGAATTGGATAAAATATTTAGAAAACAAATATATTGTAGTATTGTGTCTTCTTTAGAACTATTTCTATATGAAACAATTATCAATTTAACAAAATCAAATAGCAAATATGTTGATAATATTATAATTAATCATCCTCGATATAAAGAACCAGCTATAGCTAACAAAACTAATAGCGAGAAACAAAAAATGGTAAAATCAGCTTTGATGAACTTGAACTATCATAATTTAGAGAAGGTATCTGTTTATTACAACTCTGCGTTCAATATAAATTTCCCAGCATTTGAAGATTTAAAGAAACATCTCACTGGCATACGAAATGATGTCGTTCATAGAAATGGAAAGACATTGGATGGGGATATTGTTAAGATTACAGAAAATGAAATTAATGAATTATTAAATTTGTCCAATAAGTTGGTTGATTATATTGCAGAAAAGTTGAATCTGAATAGTTTACCTTTTTAGGAAGGGATAAAATAGTATCTATTTACCCTTCCTAATTTGTTATAATTTATTCTTCTGTTTTGATAAGATGCTGCAAATTGGGGTCGTTCTTTATCCGCTCCATTTCATCTGTGACAATCTGCTGGACTTCCTGCTTGACCCGGTTGTAATTCGCCTGTATTTCTTCCTGCATCCGGTCGTTCCCGTCCCCGTCCCTGAAATCTATAATTTGGGGCAGCTTCTTATAGTTGGCTGTTTCCCGCTTCACCTGCTCGTTATCCACCACTATTTCGCAATGGAATATTTTCTGCTCTATCCTTTCATCGAAACTGTCGCAGACCGCACCCACAAACATACCCTGTGTCAAGCCGGATATTTTACTGGGCGGTATCAGGCTATCCATTTGCGTACTGATAGAGGTTGATTTATCATTCCGGTTGATAGTCATGCTTTGTCGTTTCTGTAATACCTTTCCAAAACGTTCTGAAAGCGTTTTTGCCGTTTCGGAAACCACCTGACCGGAAAAAATATTACCTACCGTATTTTCGATTACCTTGCTTTCCTTGTCCCCATAATCCCGGCGTAACTGGCTGAAATCCTGAAAGCCCAAACAGACCGCTACCTTATTGCTTCGTGCCGTTGCTATCAGGTTATCCAGTCCCCGAAGATATACTGTCGGCAACTCGTCAATTATCACGGAACTTTTGAGTTGGTGCTTCTTGTTTATCAGTTTCACGATACGGGAATTATACAGTCCCAAAGCACAGGAATAGATATTTTGGCGGTCGGGATTATTGCCTACCACCAATATCTTAGGTTCTTCCGGATTGTTTATATCCAGTGAAAAGTCATCCCCTGTCATTACCCAATACAAGGCGGGTGAGATCATCCTCGAAAGCGGAATTTTAGCACTTGCAAGCTGCCCCTGTAACTGATCTTGCGCATTGGATTCCCATGCGTCCATGAACGGTGAAAGATAGTTTTCCAGTTCGGGATAACTCGTTAATATCGTGAATGTATCGGCATACTTCTTGTTCAGAAACTCGATGGCGTGCGGGAATGTACAGTACTTACCACCCTGATAGATGCGCAAATACCAAATGATAGAAGCGAGCAGAATAATCGGGCTTTCTACAAAAAAGTCCCCCTGCTTCGTGATCCAACTGCGATTCAAATTTAACATTATCGTATAACTGGCTTCGTATGCGTCCGATATGTCCGTCATAAATGCCGGATTTATCGGGTTGCATCGGTGACTTTTGCGTGGGTCGTCAAAGTTAATGATATAAAATTTAGGCTTTACCTTATATCCGTCCAAATGGTTAAGCAAGTGATTATAAGCCATTTCCGATAAATCGGGGAATTTGTAGTCATACAGATACATTGCGAAGCCTTTTTCAATTTGCTGTTTGATAAATTGATTGATAACACAAAAAGACTTGCCACTGCCCGGATTTCCAACAACGATGGACGCACGTTGGGGCGATACAACGTTTATCCATCCATCGTTCCACTTCTTATTATAATAAAACCGGGTGCGGAGATTTACAGAATACTCGTTTTCTATCAGGCGTGTTTCTTGTGCGAAACTTTCATTTTCTATATTAAATACATCATCCATCAGGTTATTTTTCAACAGGCGTGAAATCCATACTCCGGCAGCCAACAGTGAAAGATACCCGGCTGTCATGGTAAAGATATACAATGCCGTGTTTGTCGCCAGTGGCAACGGCAGAACCAACAGCCACCAGTTTAGGAAAAACAGGATAAAACCGATTGTCAGGAATATATAAATCCTGTTCCATGTGATTTTTTCCTCTTTCACTCCTTTTGTACCCAAACAGGAAAGCGCAAGGAACACCACCGAAAAAAGTTTGGTGTACAGGATATTGGAGAACAGCCCGGCGGTACGCTGGAAGTTCAGCAGGATTTTATCGACTACCCCGATATTGATGCCCCACTCCCTGAATGATTGGTAACAAAACCAGTAAATGTTTATCACTACAAATAAAATACTGATTGCCCGCATAAAGTCCATGACCTTTGCAAGTCCTCTTAAATCATCTTCATTCTGCATAATTGAAATTTTTAGGATTACTAAATACGTTTTTGTTTCTTCTTCTTTTTCTTCTTGGGTGGTGGAACTTGTCGGTTGTCGGATGGCGTATCGTCACCACCGGAAAACAGGCTGAACAGTCCCGCAATGGCTTTGCCTGTATTTGAAAAGTGTCCGGTCGGGTTAAATTCCGGTACGTGTTCCTGCGTTTCCTGTTTAATATTTCCCGTCAAACTGCGGGAGCCAGTAAACAGGTCATTGAACACATTGGCGGAAAACTCCTTTCCCAACCGTGAACCGTTCATAACGGTACGGCTTTCGTGGTCGATGAATGTTACACCGTATATCCTACCTGTATCGTTTTGCCGGAACAACACATCTATTTCTTTCGCTTTCAACTCCGTAATAAGCTGTTCCCGGTTGCGGGCGTATTTCATCACTGGGCTGACCGTCCGGCGGGTGCGCTCTTTCAGGTTCTTGTCCTGAATGTCCTTTACCGATTTCTTGATATGTCGCTGAATGGCTTCGTAACCAACCGACTTTCCCAAAGAGGAAGATTTGAACGGATTTCCCTGTTTTTCTCCTTTGTCATTGGTTGCTGAATAGACAATGCCGTTATAAGGTTTACCGTTCACTTCCCCTTTCACTTCTTCCGCCTGTACATTATATATAGATAGCAGTGCTTTGTACTCGGTGAAACTCTGGAAACGGTAACTTCCGGCAAGGGCTTTCACCGTATTGAATAACTGGTGCTTTACATCCCCTGCCCGGTAGTCCACCTTTTTAAGCTCCGGGCGGTCGGCTGCCTGTTTCTTCTCCGCCGGATGCAGCCCGTACTTCTGTTCCAGTTCACGGGTGATTTGCTTGCTGCGTACATGCTCGAACTTGTCATTTATCTTCTTGCCCGTATCATCTACCCGGATGGAAACGATATGTATATGATGCCTTGCAATATCTTCGTGCTTGTACACCATATACGGCTGATTGCCGTACCCCAACTTATCCATATACTCTTTGGCAATATCCGCAAGCTGATTGTCGGAAAGCACATCGTCCGGATGCGGGTTCAAGGAGATATGGATAATCGGTTTTTCCGTTTTCAGGTCTGCTGGCAGGTGCATATCGAAACATTCCATACATCGCCGGATGCTGAAATTTCCGTCCTCGCTCTCAAACATACGGTTACTTAAAAGTACCTTTCCCTGCTCTTCATCGACCTTGTTTTGGTTGTAAGCGAGCGCACCGAACAGGGAACTGCCTACACTTATCTTTGCAACCATCTTGTTTCAAACTCACGGGTCAGTTCAATAATTTGGCGGTTCAGGTCGATAAGTTCCATCGTTGCCTTTTCCAGTTTATAGAGAAATGCGAGTGCTTTCTTCTCTGAAAAATTGGTATTGAGAGCCTTTACCACCTGATTATAATTCACGGCGATACCCCTGTATTGGGAATATAAAGCGGTCAGCCGGGTATAATATTCGACTGCCGCCTTGTCGATTCTTATCACTTTGAACGGTTCGCCGAAGATGCGGGCGGTGATAAAGTGCGCTTTCGTGCGCATACCTGACTGGTCGAACAATGCCAAAAAACGGGCGTGGTCTATCGCATTGAAGCTGATAGAGTACCGGAACACTGCCGGGTCTGCTTTGGGCTTTCGTCCTGCGCCACCCGGACGGGGCGCATTTTCATTTTTCTGTTTCATGCTTCTTTTTTTAAGGGTTACGACTTCGGAGTGACCCTATCCCGGCTTCGTCCGGGCAAGGCGTTCAAAGCTGCTGAAAGAATTTCAAGCAGCTTTGAACACACCTTGCTATTTGCCAGTGCAAATAAAAATCCATCTACCGATGGATTGGAGTTGGCGGAGATTGGAACGTTCCCGGTTTCGGGGGCTTGGTTAGCCTGACCGATACCTTTCGGTTGCAAAGTAACGGGTATTAAAAATGCTGTGAAATAGCAGGTTATAGGACAAATGAGGACAAACGGGGACATTTGAGGACACCTTTCAAAAGGGGTTGTTTTTCTACGTTTATTTGTCCCGGATTTAAGAAAGAAAGCAATATGGATAGATGGAAATATGTAATGGAAAGCGGACGGAAAGAAAGCGGTTTTGAAAACTTGAAAACAAGATTTCAAGATTGCAATATTTCAAGAAAGCAAGAAAACAAACCGGATGGAATGATTGAAAGGAAACAGTCATTCAATCGGGAAAGCAAACTGTCTGCAAAGAAAGCAAGCTGTCTTTGTGGAATGAATGAAAACAAAGAAGCAAGGAAGAAAACAGGCAGTCTTTGTAGAAAGGTAGCAAGAAACAAGGAAAGAAAAAAAGAAGTCATTCTCTCTTTCGGAGTTTCAACATGGAACGAAAGAAAACCATCCGTCAATCTGTACGGATGGAATGAAATAAAGATGTATCACAAAAAAGAATTATTACAATGAAGAAAGAAACCTTGTATGTGGCTTTCTCCACCCAAAAAGGCGGGGTCGGCAAAACAACGTTCACCGTCTTGGTGGCAAGTTACCTGTATTATCTCAAAGGGTATAACGTGGCAGTCGTGGATTGCGATTACCCGCAACATTCCATTTCCGCCATGCGCAAACGGGATGCCGAACAGGTGAACAGTGATGAGTATTACAAACGGCTTGCTTTCAGCCAGTTCAAAGCACTGGGAAAGAAAGCGTACCCTGTCCTTTGCAGTTCACCGGACGAAGCGATAAAAACGGCGGATGAATATCTTGCGTCTGCCGGGATGGACTATGATGTGGTCTTTTTCGACCTGCCCGGAACGGTAAATAGCGAGGGTGTTATCAACTCCCTTTCAGGGGTGGATTATATTTTCACCCCCATAGCCGCCGACCGGGTGGTATTGGAAAGCAGCCTTTCGTTTGCAGTGGCTATCCATAAACTGCTGGTAAAGAATGAAGCGTGCCGACTGAAAGGGCTGCACCTATTTTGGAACATGGTAGATGGACGGGAAAAAACAGACCTCTACACCCTGTATGAACAGACTATCGGGGAATTGGAACTACCCCTGATGAAAGTATTTATCCCGGACACGAAACGATTCAAAAAGGAACTGGACGCACAGCGTAAAACCGTGTTCCGTTCTACACTGTTCCCGGCGGACAAACGGCTGGTAAAGGGCAGCAACATGGAAGAACTGATAACCGAAATCGCATACCTTATAAAACTGTAACGATATGGCAAAGCAAAGCGGCGGGAAACCGCAAATTGACGAGGGTTTTATGAAAGAGATTATTTCGCAGGGCTTACCCGTGAAGAAAAAGGAAACGCCAACAGTGACGGTGAAAACGGAAATAGAAACACCGGATAAACCGGACGATAAAACGGGTACAGTGGAAACGGGAGATAAACCGGAAATCAAGGCAGAACCAAAGGAAGAAAAAGCGGTGAAAGAACCTGCACACCGGAAAAAGAACACTCCGGGCGATTACGGGGAAACCTATTTCATGCGGGTGGACTTGACCGACCGCCAGCCGTTGTACGTCAGCCGTACCACCCACGAAAAGTTAATGAAAATAGTAACCGTTATTGGCGGGCGCAAGGCAACCGTGAGTAGCTATGTAGAAAATATCCTGCTCCGGCATTTCGACCAGTTTCAGGACGAGATAAACGAACTGTACGAAAGCAAATTTAAAAAGCCGTTCTGATATGTTGAAATGGTTTATTATCGGAACGCTCCTGTATTACGCCGTTCTCTTATGGCGATACCGGGATAGCTTGGGAACATGGTTCACGGATAGGAAAAAGCAGCCGGAACAACCGGAAAGTAAAACGACTGTGAAAACCGGAAACGGTGATTCTCTTGTAGGTGCAAGCCGTTACCGGATGGGACAAATGAGGACAAGCGGGGACATCTTAGGACACCTTTCAAAAGGGGTTGATAATGCTTCTATATTTGTCCCGCAAAGCGAGGAAACGGTAACGAAAACGCTTGATAACGAGCTGGCAGATGAAAAAAACGCCGATACCCCGCAAGCGATTGAAACCGAGTTTGAGATGGAGTTTGAAACAGAAGATGCGGAAGAAACGGACGTTTCGCCAGATGAAATTGAAGCGGAAGAAATCGCCTGTTACATGGGTGACGGTGAGCCGGAAATGGCGCAAGGTATCACGCTGGGGGAACTGGGTCAAATGGTACAGGTCATTCAGGTTAAGCAAGCGTCTGACACGGAAGAACGGCAAGCCGTTCAGACCATCTGCCGGACGGAAACAAACCTCTTTCATTCGCTGGTGGAACAGATTAACGGGGGCAGGTCACGGGTAGCGGAACTTTTACAAAAGCATGAGATACCCGTGCCTGCCATCGTCCCGGCTGCCGGAAGTAATGAAATGGCAGCCTTTGATATGAACGATTTTCTTTAATGGTAAACTTTAAATAAGTAAGATGATGAAACAAAGAGATTACGGTTAAACAGACCTTTTAGAACATGGGGAACACTCCCCACAACCACAAAAATTCAATTATTAATCACTCCGCCGGGCGGACTATCCAACCGTCCGGCAATTTAAAAATCAATATATTTATAATGAAAAAGAAAGTTCTCTTTTCAGCAGCCGTTCTTTTGGCTGCATCCTCCGCCTTTGCACAGGGTAACGGCATGGCGGGTATTACCGAAGCTACCAATATGGTAACCAGTTATTTCGACCCGGCGACAAAGTTAATTTACGCTATCGGTGCGGTGGTCGGCTTGATTGGCGGCGTGAAAGTGTACGGCAAGTTCAGCAGTGGCGACCCTGACACCAGTAAAACGGCGGCTTCGTGGTTCGGTGCATGTATCTTCCTGATTGTGGCTGCCACCATCCTACGTTCATTCTTCCTCTAAAGAAATGAGCTATGGCAGACTATCCGATTAACAGGGGAATAGGTAAGCCAGTTGAATTTAAAGGGTTGAAAAGTCAATATCTTTTCATTTTTGCGGGCGGGCTGTTAGCCCTGTTCGTGCTTTTCATCATTATGTACATGGTGGGTATCAACCAGTGGGTGTGCATCATCTTCGGCGTTACTTCGGCAACGCTGCTGGTATGGCTCACATTCCGGTTAAACGAAAAGTACGGGACACACGGGTTGATGAAATTGTCCGCACGCAAAAGCCACCCTTTCCATATTATCAACCGAAAAGCCATATCCCGATTATTCACTAAAAATCAGAAACAAGCATCGAAATGAGAAATATATTAAAAGCTACCACGCTGGAAAACAAGTTTCCACTGTTCACGGTGGAAAACGGGTGCATCGTTTCCAAAGATGCCGACATAACGGTGGCGTTCCGGGTGGAACTGCCCGAACTGTTCACCGTCACGGCAGCCGAATACGAAGCAATACATTCCGCTTGGAACAAGGCGGTAAAGGTGCTGCCCGATTATAGCATCGTACACAAACAGGACTGGTTCATCAAAGAAAACTATGCACCTGACATTCAAAAGGATGATTTGAGTTTCCTTTCCCGTTCCTTTGAACGCCATTTCAATGAACGACCGTTCTTGAACCATACCTGCTATTTGTTCCTGACGAAAACGACAAAGGAACGCAGCCGGATGCAGAGCAATTTTTCCACTCTTTGCCGGGGTTTCCTTGTACCCAAAGAGATAAAGGATATGGAAACGGTTACAAAGTTCCTCGAAGCGGTGGGACAGTTTGAAAGTATTATGAACGATAGCGGTTTCATTACCCTTACCCGTCTGACTTCGGACGAGGTAACTGGGACAAGGAAAACGGCGGGTATCGTGGAGAAATACTTTTCACTCTCACAGACTGACACTACCACACTGAAAGATATTTCACTGGGTGCTGACGAAATGAAGATTGGCGATGATATTCTTTGCCTGCATACCCTTTCGGATGCAGAAGATATGCCGGGAAAAGTAGGCACAGATACCCGTTATGAAAAGCTATCCACCGACCGGAGCGATTGCCGTTTGTCGTTTGCTTCCCCGGTGGGTGTGCTGCTCTCCTGTAACCATATTTATAACCAGTATATCTTTATTGACGACCATACGGAGAACTTGAAACAGTTTGAAAAGATGGCTCGCAATATGTACTCCCTTTCCAAATACAGCCGTGCCAATCAGATAAACAAGGCTTGGATAGAGGAATATTTGAACGAAGCCCATTCACAGGGGCTTATTTCCGTGCGATGCCATTGCAATATCATGGCGTGGAGTGACGACCGGGACGAATTAAAGCACATTAAAAATGATGTGGGGTCACAGCTCGCACTTATGGAATGCAAGCCACGCCATAACACCACCGACACGCCGACCCTGTTTTGGGCGGGAATACCCGGCAATCAGGCGGACTTTCCGGCGGAAGAAAGTTTCTATACATTCATCGAACAGGCTCTTTGCCTGTTCACCGAAGAAACGAACTACAAAAGTTCACTTTCTCCCTTTGGTATCAAGATGGTGGATAGGGTCACAGGAAAGCCGTTGCACATTGATATTTCAGATTTACCCATGAAGCGGGGCATTATTACCAACCGTAACAAGTTCATACTTGGGCCGAGTGGTAGCGGCAAGTCATTCTTTACCAATCACATGGTACGCCAGTATTATGAACAAAATGCACACGTGCTGTTGGTCGATACCGGAAACAGTTACTTGGGGCTGTGTGAAATGATTAACCGAAAAACGCATGGGGAAGATGGGATATATTTTACCTATACCACCGAAAATCCGATAGCGTTCAATCCTTTCTATGTGGAAGATGGGGTATTTGATATTGAAAAGAAAGAGAGTATTAAAACGCTTATCCTGACCCTGTGGAAAAGAGACGATGAAGCACCCACACGGGCGGAAGA
This sequence comes from Parabacteroides chongii, assembly GCF_029581355.1. NCBI lineage: Bacteria > Pseudomonadati > Bacteroidota > Bacteroidia > Bacteroidales > Tannerellaceae > Parabacteroides > Parabacteroides chongii. The sequence continues at coordinate 4,832,171 of NZ_CP120849.1, forward strand.
AGTGGCTTTGTCAAACGCTGTAAGTTCCTATATCGAACTGATTACTAAGGACAGTTCGATTACTCCCTGCTTTAATACGTTCTATGAATATGTGAGGAATGACTACCGGGCGCACCTGCAAGAAAAGAACGTCCGGGAAAAGGATTTCGATATAGATAACTTCCTGAATGTATTAGAGCCTTACTATAAAGGCGGCGAATACGATTACCTGTTGAACTCCGACAAAGAGCTTGATTTACTGCATAAACGCTTCATTGTCTTTGAGTTGGATAATATCAAAGACCACAAAATCCTGTTCCCGATTACTACGATTATCATCATGGAAGTATTTATTTCCAAAATGCGTAAACTAAAGGGTATCAGGAAATTAATATTGATAGAAGAAGCGTGGAAAGCGATTGCATCGGCGAATATGGCGGATTACATAAAATACCTTTACAAAACGGTTAGAAAGTATTTCGGCGAAGCGATTGTTGTTACCCAAGAGGTCGAAGATATTATTTCCTCACCCATTGTAAAAGAGAGTATTATAAACAATTCTGATTGTAAGATACTGCTCGACCAACGGAAGTACCTTAATAAATTCGATAGCATACAGAACCTTTTGGGACTGACCGACAAGGAACGTTCACAGGTGCTTTCCATCAACCTTGCCAACCATCCCAACCGGAAATATAAGGAAGTTTGGATAGGCTTGGGCGGTACACAATCCGCCGTATATGCCACAGAAGTGAGTTTGGAAGAATATTATACGTTCACAACGGAAGAAACGGAAAAGATGGAACTTTTCGCCTTGTCCGAAAAGTTGGGCGGCAACCTCGAACTGGCTATCAAACGGCTTGCCGAAAGCAAGCGCAATCCTGAAAAATAATCAATCAACAATTTAAAAATCAATCAGTATGAAACATTTAAAATATTTGTTTCCGGTGCTGTTATGCACCCTGTTACTGGGGCTTTCCTCCTGTAAGGAAACGAACGCCGACCGTCTTAGGGCGATGCGTGGTGACTGGGAAAGCGTGAAAAACCGTCCGGCGTTTACTCTCTTTGAGGAAAACGGACATTACCGGGTAACGACCTATCGAAAGACCTACCGGGGAACTATTCAAACGGAAACCTATCAGATTTCAGAACAGGACGGAAACCTGTTCATCGAAACGGGGCTTTCCGTCTTGCTGACCTACGACAAAGAGAACGACCGGATTCTACTTTCACCCGGTGGAGAATACAAACGGAGTAAACAACCAATAAAGAAATAAGCGTATGAGAACAAAGATTATAATGCTGCTCGTGCTTTGCAGCCTGTTCGTCGGAAAAGTGAACGCACAGTGGGTGGTGAGTGACCCCGGTAATTTGGCGCAAGGGATTATCAATGCGTCAAAGAACATCGTACAGACATCATCCACCGCACAGAACATGATAAAGAATTTTCAGGAAACGGTAAAGATTTATCAACAAGGTAAAGAATATTACGATGCCTTAAAATCAGTGCATAACCTTGTCAAAGATGCCCGGAAAGTACAAAAGTCCATCCTGCTTATCGGGGAGATTTCCGATATATACGTGAACAGTTTTCAGAAGATGCTTTCGGATGAAAACTATACACCGGACGAACTTTCGGCGATTGCTTACGGCTATACCCAACTGTTGCAGGAAAGTTCCGATGTACTGGAAGAAATGAAAAGCGTGGTGAACATCAACGGGCTTTCCATGTCGGACAAGGAACGGATGGACGTAATCGACCGGACGTATAACGCCATCAGGAACTATCGGGACTTGGTGAGTTATTATACCCGCAAGAATATTTCCGTTTCCTACCTGCGGGCGAAAAAGAAAAAGGACACCGACCGGGTAATGGCTCTTTACGGCTCGGCGGATGAACGTTACTGGTAACCTCTAAAAACAGACAAGTATGTTATTAGCAATCGAATTTGATAACCTGCATCAGATTTTACGAAGTCTGTACACGGACATGATGCCGTTATGCGGGAACATGGCGGGGGTAGCCAAAGGAATAGCGGGACTGGGCGCATTGTTCTATGTGGCTGCCAAAGTATGGCAGTCGCTCGCCAGTGCCGAACCAATAGACGTTTACCCTTTGCTCCGTCCTTTTGTGATTGGCTTCTGTATTATGTTCTTTCCCACATTCGTACTGGGTACGATTAACAGCGTGATGTCGCCAGTAGTCAAGGGCTGTAACAATATGCTCGAAACGCAAACTTTCGATATGAACGCTTACCGGGAACAAAAGGACAAGCTGGAATATGAAGCGATGGTACGTAATCCGGAAACGGCTTATCTTGTTTCGGATGAAGCGTTTGACAAGCAGATAGATGAACTGGGATGGTCTGCCAAAGACATAGCCACGATGGGCGGCATGTATATGGATAGGGCGGCACATAATATCAAGCAATCCGTCCGGGACTGGTTCAGGGAACTTTTGGAACTGCTCTTTCAGGCGGCAGCCCTTGTGATAGACACTATCCGAACCTTTTTCTTGATTGTCCTTGCCATACTGGGGCCGATAGCCTTTGCCATCAGCGTGTATGATGGCTTTCAGGCGACACTGACCCAATGGATAACAAGGTACATTTCCGTTTACCTGTGGTTGCCCGTTTCCGACCTGTTCAGTTCCATTCTTGCCCGAATACAGGTGCTTATGCTGCAAAAGGATATTCAAGAGCTATCAGACCCCAATTTCATACCGGACAGCAGCAACAGCGTGTACATAATTTTTATGACAATCGGCATTGTCGGTTACTTCACCATCCCCACCGTATCGAACTGGATTATTCAGGCTGGCGGAATGGGTAACATGAGCCGGAACATAAACAGTGCGGCTAACAAAGCGGGTAGCGGTGTCGGTGCGGTAGCCGGGGCAGCAACCGGAAACGCTGGCGGCAGGGTCGGCGGTAAACTAATCAAAGGTAATCAATAATTAAAAATCAAGATGGAATTTAAAAGTTTAAAAAACATTGAAACCAGTTTCAAACAGATACGGCTTTTCGGTATTGTGTTTGTCGTGATGTGTACCCTGATAACAGGTTATGCCGTTTGGAACTCCTACACGTTTGCCGAAGCGCAACGGCAGAAGATTTATGTGCTGGACGGTGGCAAATCGTTGATGCTTGCGCTTTCGCAAGACCTCTCGCAAAACCGTCCGGTTGAAGCAAGGGAACACGTGAAACGTTTCCACGAACTCTTTTTCACGCTCTCACCCGATAAGAACGCTATCGAAAGCAATATCAAACGGTCGCTGTTCCTTGCCGATAAGAGCGCATTTAACTATTACCGTGACCTCTCGGAAAAAGGGTATTACAACCGTATCATATCGGGCAATATCAGCCAAACGATACGGATAGACAGCGTTTCATGCAATTTCGATGTGTACCCGTATGCGGTGGCTACCTATGCCCGGCAAATGATTATCCGTGAAAGCAGCGTGACCGAAAGAAGCCTTGTCACCCGTTGCCGGTTATTGAACGCTGTAAGAAGTGATAATAACCCGCACGGTTTTATGATGGAAAGTTTCGAGATAACGGAAAACAAGGACTTGAACACCATAAAGCGGTAAGCCATGATACGGAAAATACTCTCTCCGGTGAATCAGGCTGTTACCCATGTACAGGACTGGGCGGATGAAAAACTCCGCCACCTGTGCGGGCGCATGACACCGGAAATAAGGCTGGCGGTAATCCTGCTTATGCTCCTGTTCTTCGGCGGGTTATCCATCTACTTTACGGTATCATCCATTTACCGGATAGGCAAAGAGGATGGCGAAACCATACGGATAGAACATATCAGGCAGTTACAACTTCAAAGTAAAGACAGTACGAATATTTTTAATCAGTCAGACAATGGAAGAAAAAGAAGTGAAGAATGAAGTTCCCGCACCGGAAACGGACAGGAAGAAAGAAGAAAAAGAGAAAAAGGAACTTACCCCGCAACAGATACAGCAACGAAAGAAGATGCTGGTTTATCCGCTTATGGGACTGGTATTCTTAGGGTCTATGTATCTGATTTTTGCACCGTCCGAAAAGGATGAAGCAAAGGTGGAAAGCGTGGGCGGCTTTAACGCCGATATTCCGCAACCCAAAGGGGACGGGATAATCAGCGATAAAAAGACAGCTTACGAACAGGAACAGATGGAGAACAAACAGGCGGACAAGATGCGTTCCTTGCAGGATTTTGCCTTTTCACTCGGAGAGGAAAACGGGAACGGGGAAGATTTGACCCTGATAGATGATGCTCCGGCGGAAAAGCCGAAAACCAATGTAATAGACTTCGGGGCGGGTGCGCCGAACAATACCCGTTCCTCTATCCAGTCTTCGGCGGCGGCTTACCGGGACATGAACCGTCAGTTAGGCAGTTTCTACGAAACGCCGAAAGAGGACAAGGAAAAAGAGGAACTCAAACGGCAGGTGGAAGAACTCACAGCCCGGCTCGATGCGAAAGAAAGCGGGGCGGGTAGCATGGATGAACAGGTGGCTCTTATGGAAAAATCCTACGAACTGGCGGCAAAGTATATGAACGGACAAAACGGGCAAAGTTCACAGCCGGGACAGATTGCACAGGTTACGTCATCTGCACCCATTCAAGAAAAAGGAAGTACCGCTTCTGTAAAGGCGGTATCGGACAGGACGGTTTCAGGATTGCAACAGCCCATGAGCAACAGCGAATTTATCGCCGAATACGGCAAGCCACGCAATTACGGATTTAATACGGCAGTCGGCAGCAGCTATTCGATGGGAAAGAACACTATCCGGGCGTGCGTTCATAACGACCAAACACTTATGGACGGGCAGACTGTCAAACTGCGACTGTTAGAACCGTTGCAAGCGGGCAATGTCATTGTTCCGAAAAACAGCCTTGTATCGGGAAGTGCCAAAGTTCAGGGTGAACGGCTCGAAATACTGGTGTCCTCGCTCGAATATGCGGGTAACATCATTCCGGTGGAACTTGCCGTTTACGACAGTGACGGGCAGAAAGGGCTTTCCGTCCCCTCGTCACTGGAACAGGAAGCGGCAAAAGAAGCGATGGCGAATATCGGTGCGGGACTGGGTACGAGTATTTCCTTTGCGCAAAGTGCCGGACAGCAGGTCGCAATGGATATTACAAGAGGCTTGATGCAGGGCGGGTCGCAATACCTTGCCAAGAAGTTCAGAACGGTAAAAGTACACCTAAAAGCGAACTATCAGGTGATGCTTTACGCCAAACAACAGTAATTTATTTATCAACCATAAAAATTTCAATCCAAATGAAAAAGTTAATGATTTTATTCGCTCTTGTTTTGGGAGTGGTTTCAGTGAAAGCACAAAGTAACGATTTGTATCAGGGCATCACTAAAAAGCTGCCTTACCGCCAAATGGTGACACCTTACGGCGTACAGGTGACGTTCGCCAAAACAGTACATATCATTTTCCCGTCTGCCGTTAAGTACGTGGATTTAGGCAGTAACTACATTATTGCCGGAAAAGCGGACGGGGCGGAAAATGTTGTTCGTGTGAAAGCTACGACAGAGGGCTTTCCCGGTGAAACGAACTTTTCCGTTATCTGTGAGGATGGCAGTTTTTACAGTTTCAATGCGAAATACGCACACGAACCGGAAATGCTGAACATCGAAATGAAAGATTTCTTGGAGAATGAGGACACGACAGATTTCAGCCATACCCGGATGAACATCTATTTCCGTGAACTGGGTAACGAAAGCCCGCTTTTGGTAAAGCTGATTATGCAGTCCATCTACAAGAACAATGACCGGGAAATAAAACATTTGGGATGCAAGCGTTTCGGGGTGCAGTTCTTGGTAAAGGGCATTTATTCGCATAACGGACTGTTCTACTTCCACACACAAACAAGGAACAGTTCAAACGTACCGTTTGATACCGATTTTATCCGTTTCAAGATTGTAGATAAGAAAGTAGCCAAAAGAACGGCTATTCAGGAAACGGTCATTGACCCGGTGCGGAGCTATAACGAGATACTGGTTATCGGTGGTAAAAGTACCGTCCGCACCGTGTACACCGTTCCACAGTTCACTATCCCTGACGATAAGATATTGGTTATCGAACTGGTGGAAAAGAACGGGGGCAGACACCAGACTATCCGGGTGGAAAATTCGGATATAGTGGCAGCCAAAGTGATTAATGAACTTAAAATCAAATGAACATGAAAAGGATATGCTGTATGATGTTCCTTTTTGCGCTGTGCCTGACTTTTAACCAGGCACACGCACAAAGATGTCTACCGGGAATGAAAGGTTTGCAGGTCACGGGCGGCATGGCGGACGGTGTTCACTGGAACAGTAAAGGTGATTTTGCCTATTACTTCGGGGCGGCTCTTTCCACCTATACCAAAAACGGGAACAGGTGGGTTATCGGCGGGGAATACCTCGAAAAGCATTACCCCTATAAGGATTTACAGATACCAGTCAGCCAGTTTACAGGTGAGAGCGGTTACTACCTGAACTTCCTTTCAGACCGGAAGAAAACCTTTTTCCTTTCGCTGGGATTGTCAGCCCTTGCCGGGTACGAAACAAGTAATTGGGGTGACAAGCTGCTGCCCGATGGCTCTACCCTGACCGATAAGGACGGTTTTGTCTATGGCGGTGCGCTGACGCTGGAACTGGAGAGTTATATTACCGACCGGGTGGTGTTCCTGATTAACGCACGGGAAAGATGTCTGTTCGGTTCTTCAGTCGGAAAGTTCCATACACAGTTCGGTATCGGTCTAAAGATAATAATGTGATAAACTAACCTATTATATATAATGTATATGAGAAAGATTTTAAGCCGTATTTTAATGGGCTGCTATATAATGGCCGCCATCTTATTTGTGGGTGCGTGTAATGACGATGTGGATATACAGCAGTCTTACCCGTTCAGTATTGAAACGATGCCTGTACCGAAGAAATTAAAGGTGGGTGAAACCGCCGAAATCAGGTGTCAGCTTCACCGGGACGGGCGGTATGAGGAAACAAAGTATTTCATCCGCTATTTCCAGCCGGACGGGGCGGGAACGCTGAAAATGTCCGATGGGACGGTTCTACTGCCGAATGACCTGTACCCTCTTCCGGGCGAAACATTCCGGCTTTACTATACCTCTGCATCAACCGACCAACAGACGGTAGATGTGTATTTTCAGGATAGCTTCGGGCAGTTAGAACAACTTACGTTTTCATTTAACAATGACAACAGTAAGGAAGAAGAAAACAATTAAAAACAAAAAGAACATGGTTAAAATAGAATTGGATATAAACGGTATTTCATTTTTTGTAAGTACCACATGGAAAACGGATGCAGTTCCGGCAGTCGGTGATATTGTGATAGTGGATAAAGAAAGCATTTCACCATCTGACCGGATAGCATTAAGGAAAACACCGTCCAATCAAGCTTTCAAGTGGGCGGATGAAGAAGATGATTCTCCGGCATTGAGTTATTTCGACTATGATACGGAAATGGTTGTAAAAAAGCGGACTTGGAAATTTGATTCCGAAGATGAAGAAATGGTGTGCATTCTGAAAGTTATCTTTCTGCTCCATGAGGGATGATATTGAGTTTCATGTATTTTATCCGTATGATAGATAAATTCCTTGTGGCTTTGGCTGCTTTTTACCTGCTGGCTGGTTGCTGGTGCTGGTATGAAATGAAACACGCTCCAACCGATAAAGAACTATGGGGCGAAGAATTGGAATGATACGTAATGCGTAATGTTATGGTAGATAATCCGCCGGGAAATACCCGCCGGGTTATCTTTTTTATAGGGAATGGAAACAGGTTTCTTTGCTATCTTTCTTTGTCCGTTTCGGCTCACAGAAAGAAAGTAGCGGCGGCATTTGCCACCGTTCTTTATTAACCGATTATAATGTTCTTTACAGGTGTGTTATGTTCCAACCACTCTTTGACACATTCCATGTTATATTCGCTCGTTATAACCGCCTTATCTACGTCTATGGGCGTAAAACGGGTGCTTTCATAGCTATCTATCCACCCTTTCAGGGAACAGACACCCCATGCTTTCACGTCCTCAAAAATGTCGTTCAGCGTGTCGATGGGTTCGCCGAAAGTAACTATCATTGCATCGAATGTTGTTTTGTCGGGTAGTAGTTCCAAATACTTCAATGAACCGAAATCATCTGCTTTCCGTCCGAAAGACCAGTCATAAGAATAAAGTTCATCACCCCACTGTTGCGGCGTGTCAAAACGTACTTTCACGCTGACCGTGTATTTATCCTCTGTGGTGTCCTCGATAACACCCGTTACCAACAATCCGGTAAATATGCACTTGCAACGTCTGCCGATAATCTTTTTATTTACTTCTGTCGTTTTCATAAATGTACTTATTTATATTGTTATTGTTTCTTTTCTTTTTTCGCTATCCATTCATCCCGCTGTTTGCGACATTCGTCAAGCGTTTTAGCCACTGTGCTGAACAGTTCCATATCTGTATGGCGATAATCATACTGGAAATAAATCTGTCCCCTGAATGCGCCTAAACAGCATTTCACATATTTTTCTTCTCCCGGTATTTGGGTAATGCTTACCCCGTTTTTGTTTAAAGTTTCCATATCGTTATAATTTATAATGAGTTATCAGATAATCAAAAATGAGAGCAACACAATGAAAATAATCGCCATACAAAACAGGTAAACGGCGGAGATAAACAGCCGGAGAACGAACCGGATAATAAAAAAGCCTATGATTAGGGCTATCCACATTCCGGCGGTGCTGGTGGCTGCCTGATAGATGATAAAAGCAAGTATGAACCATCGTAAAGAAGTCGCTATCTTATTATTTACTTTCATTGCCTTGGTGTGTTGCGGGTGGATTGCTCCACCCGGTTAGTAATCAGGCGCAACGGAAAACAAAACCGTTATCCATCCAGTAATCAGTTATAAATAAATCACGGGCAAAAGCCGAATAGTCAAAGTAGGTCTTTGCGAACTCCGGCAGGTCGTAACATTGCTCTACGATTTCATAGGCGTAATCTTCCTCGTCTTTATATTCTCCCTGATATTCGTCCTCAAAGGAAGAAATAAGGTCGTCCGCATCTTCTTCGCTTATATCGCTGTTGTGGTGGTCGCACCATACGAAAAACGCTTCCTGCTCGGTTTCGCTTAGTTTCTCGATGGCATCCCGAAGCTCAAAGAACTTTTCAGAAAGCCAACTTTCGGAAATCAGGGCTTCCGGGATATTTTCGTAATCCTGAAACATAAATTCCGGGTCTTGGTCGTCCTTGTGCAGTTCCCGGCACGCTTCCATAAATTCGTCCTTATCTGAATAGTCGGACAGGTCTAACCACTTGCCGAAAAGTAAACCGTTGTTATACTTGTTGTAAGTACCTACATAAACTCTTGCTTCTGATAATGTTACTGCTTCCATAATTCTGTGTCTTTTAAAATTTATGCGGATTTGAGAGGTAAGGGAGCCAAAGTTTCATAACCTTTTTTCCTGTTTCTCGTAAATCTGACTTTTTTTTTATGCGTTTCCGGTCGGGGCGGTCGTTTTCGTTTCATATAGGCTTTAAAGGGTAGTGTTTAGGCTTTGCAAGATTTTAAAGAAAAATACTCTTTGGACGAAGTACAACAGGAAGATTTTTGTTTAAACCCTTTAGGGCTTGACCTTGCAAAGACGTGAAGAACACGGAAATACCTTTGCCTATGTGATACGATAATGACTGCTTCGGCTGGGGACTGCCTAAGAGGAAGATTTACAATAGGAGAAACTGGAAAAATGGTTTTATTTTAAAAGTAGGATATTGTGTTTTTGTTGCCAGTAACAAAAAAAGGGCTTAGATAAGCCCCTCGTCTGCAAAACTATAATAGCTTTCTTCTGTCAGGATGATATGGTCTAACAGATGTAAATCCAAGACCTTGCAGGCTTCTTTTATTTTTGAGGTAATTTGTTTGTCCGGTTCACTCGGACATAGGTTGCCCGATGGGTGGTTATGTGAGAGGATTATGCCCGAAGCATGGACTTTCAAGGCGGTTTGCAGGATGATTTTCACGTCCATTACAGTTTCAGCCATGCCGCCTTTAGAGATAAGGGAAACGCCTAAAGCCTTATTTGCCCGATTGAGAAACATTACATGGCTTTCCTCGTGATGTTCCATACATTCGATATAGAACGGTTTCAGGTAAGAGTAGGACGTTTCGGATGAGAGTATTTTTACCCTTTCGGATGCTTTTACATTGTCTTTATAAGAGATAGTGATTTCCGGCATGGTAAATTCTGTTGTTTTCATGACTACTGAAATTTAAATTAAACAATAAGAAATTTTGCCGGACACCCACAGTTTGGCGGGGACTTCAACCATATCTTTTCAAAAAATACGACCCGTAGGTGTGGAGATTTTTTAGAAAACCGGAACGGCTCGGATTTGGTATTTGTCCCCACCGGGCTGTAACTTTGCTAAAATTTGTGATTGAGATACATTACTTTAAGGAACTGAAAAGGGGTATCACTGGTGACACCCCTTAGACAACCAAATACCTTTAAACGTTATTCGTCATAGGTTCTATATCCTATCGGTTTGCGTGGCTTCGGTTCAGGCTTGCTTAGTAGCTGGGTAAGTGCTTGATAAACCTCGCTGAATTGTGCATCCGTACTTTCTTCCAGTTCTTCAATGCGCTTTAGTAACTCCTGATAGCCTGTTATCATTTGACGCAAGGCTACAAATGCCCGCATGATAGAAATATTCACCTGTATGGCAATAGGGCTGCGCAGTACACCGGACAGGGCGGCTACTCCCTCTTGCGTGAAAACATAGGGCAAATATTTAGTATGCTTACCACGTTTTGAACTGGTTTCTTCTTCCGTTTCATCGGGATTATTCTTTAAGGTCACAATTTGTGACCTTAAACATTCGACTTCTTCCTTTGTCAGTTCAAACATAAAATCTTCCGGGAAACGTTCTATATTACGTTTCACAGCCTGTTTCAACGCTTTTGTTTCCACCTGATAAAGTGCCGCAAGGTCACTATCGAGCATAACCCGGCAACCTCTGATTTCATAAATCTTGTTTTGGATGATTTGTAAGTCCATAATGTTATTATTTAATGGTGAGTAATAAAGCATAAAGGGACTTATCACAATTTGTGATAAGTTTCCCTATATACCTATTTTATAGATACTTCTTTATAGATTTTTTCAATGCCGACAAACTTCTTGTCAAGCCCCTGCATATCGTTACTGATTTTATTATTGGTAATGCGGGCGTATATCTGTGTCGTTTCTATATTGGTGTGTCCCAACATCTTACTAACTGTTTCAATAGGTACACCCTTTGCAAGCGTGGTTGTCGTGGCAAAAGTATGCCTTGCAAGGTGAAATGTCAAGTTCTTTTTAATTCCGCATACATCCGCTATTTCTTTCAAATACGCATTAAGTTTTTGATTGCTGATAATAGGAAGTACCTTACCGTTCGGCAATTTACCTTTGTACTTTTCCAGTATCATTTTAGGAATGTCCAGCAAGGGGACATTCACGTCTATATTCGTTTTCTGACGTTTGGTAATTATCCACAAATTACCGTCAAAGGATTTACGGATATTATCTTCCTTTAAGTTTGCTACATCCACATAAGCCAAACCACTGAAACAGGAAAAGATAAAAACATCACGCACCTGTTCCAACCGTTCGGAAACCATTTTCTTTTTAAGGATGATTTTTATTTCATCCTCTGTTAAATATCCCCTATCCACTTTTTCCAAACGTATTTTATAGTTGGCGAACGGGTCACCTATCAGGATGCCATTATTACGAGCTATCAGGATAATGCGTTTGAAGAACTGCATAAACTTGGCGGTCGTATTAAAGCCACATTTGCAGGTGGTACGCAAATATAACTCGAAGTCGGTAATGAACATCGGGGTTATTTCCTTTATAGAAATATCCGACAGGTTATATTTGCTTTGGATGAACTCTGCAAGATGACGGCGGGTCACTTCATATTTACGATAAGTGGCAATCGTCTTGGATATGCCGACCAACTGTTTCACATCATCATTGTGCTTTTGGAAAAGGTTAAGTATGGTGTCGTGGTTCTCGTTATGACCTAAAAATTCATTCTTCACCTTTTCGGCGGTAACATAATTGTCACGCCGTTGTAGTTCGTGGTAGATGGTATTAAGGGATGCGTTTATATCATCCAGCAATCGGTTGATGCGGGTAGCTTCCGCAGAACGTCCGGCGGCTTTGCCTGCCTTGCCATCCCAAAGTTTGGGTTGAACGTCCAGCTTGGAATTAAAACGGCTTGCCACACCATCAATCGTGATACGGACGAAAATAGGGTAACTGCCATTGATTTTTTGCTTGTCCTTTTTCACGAAGAAAAGGACGTTGAATGTACTCTTCATAAACTCACTTTTTGGGTTACAAAACTACGTTAATTAGCTCAAAGTGAAGTTTATACAGGCTCGCCAAATAGCGACAGAAGTTCGCCAATTTCGGACTAAGTGTACCCCTTTTAGACTTTCGGTTGTCGGGGGTACGAATTAGGTTACTAATTTTGTCTTTTAGGGGCTAAATGATGTCCGGTAGGGCAGACATAAGGGGATAAAAAAAGTCCCACAAATCGTTGAATTTGTGGGACTTGTCTGCTTACTGTCCGGTTTTGTCCGGTTAGTTCAGCGGAGAGATAGGGATTCGAACCCCAGGAACCTCTCAGTTCAACGGTTTTCAAGACCGCCGCAATCGACCACTCTGCCATCTCTCCAATAAACCGAAACTGTCAAAACGTTTTTTCAAACGTTGCTTTTCAAAGCATCTAGCGCTTCTTGTTTACGGGTGCAAAAGTAGGTAAAAGATTAATACGCTCCAAATATTCCGGAATTATTTTTGCATTGTTTCTTAAAAAAAACATTTACAAAATATCATTTTACTATTTAAGTTTCTGATAATCTTTACAAAAAAGAAACATCATAAACTTTGAATTAATTCCCGTTGTGCCTTAAAAAAAGCCACCCTTTGTCTTTCACCACTAACTGAAATCATAATAGAAGAACGAATAAGAGCCCGTAGCCACTTCCGCAATTTATCATAAGTACCTTCGTCCAAAGAAGCGACACTACTCAGAATAAACGTTTTTATCATACTTATATGATAGTTTTTAACCTGCACACACCAATAGCTTGTATCAAAGTTCACACTCGATATATAAATAAAGACTTTATTTCCTGTCTCTTCAAAATAGCCGCGTGTCGCGAGGGCTTCCATCTCCTCCAAAAACTTCATCAACTCATCCTTCAGGCATTTGACCTCTTCTGCCCCGATCAGATGAATACTCATAAAGTAATTGATGTCATTTACCAAATAGTGGAATATCAGTGGATCAAGTATATAATAAGAATTACGGATATATCTTGACTCTTCCACGCTGGCCAATTGTATCCCGGTAAAACGATCACCGACTCCAATCTCATCAAAACGCTTTGCTTTTCCAGGTGCTCCGCATTGATACAACCATTTAAAAAGATAGAAGCGCGAAATGTATTTATAATTCATATAAAGTTGCTGGGGCAATATATTCGTACAATCGATCAGTTCCGATTTCTCATCTTCCCGCGACAAGCCAAGTACATCGATATATTGCTCCAACATATTGTAGTCAATCTCTTTTGGATTCACAAAGTCTACCAACTTTAGTTGAAACGGTCTGCTTTTAGCCGTGACCGTACCAACCAAATTATCCAACGATATGCCAAAAGCATTTGCAATAGTAACAATTTCAGCAAATGTAAATGCAACTTCTCCCCTCAAACGCCGATACACCGCCTCTTTCTCTATACATAACAAATCGACTAACGCAGTTACCAGGTTTGTTTTTTGGGGGAATTCTTCCTTGATCGAATTCAAAAGATTATCGTACAAAAGTTCTTTTTTCATGTCATAGAATTATAAGTTTTGATATCTATAGATTTTACTGTTTTGACACAAAGATAAATAAGGAACCCTAAAATAGTTGCCGGACAAACAGGCAAAACTCTTTCGGATACCTAAAAAAGACTAATAAAACGAACAGAGATTGAATCTCGGTCACCGAGAAAAACAACAAGTTTCGTTAATAATGCATAACTTCATTCTCAGATATTCACAATGTATTTATAACTTCACGCTGTTTCGCAAAAAACTGGGCACGTTGCCTGGTGCCACTAACCGAAATGGTTGTCGACGACCTGATAATAGCCTGGAGCCAGGATGAAATATGTTCATAGACCGAACGATCGAGCGATATGATACTATTTACATCAATCACCATTCCCACTAACTATAAACGACGAAAAAAGAGAAAAGCGACAGACGGCACAACAAAAAAAGTCCTATTTTGCCTCTCGTTTCTCAATAACTCTTATTATAGATCAAACAGGATGTTTAGTTGTTCATTTTATAAAAAATCAAATCACAATACTTATAATCAGAGAAACATACACAAATAAAAAAACATACATTTACTTATGTAAATATAGTCGAAGAACCCAAACAGGATGACAGCATCCTCTCATAACGTAATTAAGAATGTGAATCCGAATCAATTAAGAAAAGCCAAAATCTTTCTCAGCAGTAAAATAAAAATCGCAGCGGTAAAAAAGGGGATGCTGCTAAAAGGGGTTGTCCGTTCTGACAACAGGTTGTGAAATCTACAAAACGGCAGCTCCTTTTCTTTCAGAGATTCAAATACATTCCTTATCTTCGTAAACTAAAATAATATATAATATGCATATCGTAAAAATACTATCATTCATAACAACCCTATCCTTCCTCTTCTTCTCTTGTATAAAGGATGATAAAGATGAATCTGTTATCAATTACATAAATGTAGGCAATCAGGTTCCTTCATTTGCCGTAGAAGATACAACTGGTAATACATTCAGCTCCAAGCAGTTTTTGGACAAACACTCCTTACTGGTATTTTTCGGTACTTACTGTCCCAATTGTAAACAGGTTCTACCGGTTATCGAAGAAGTCTGGAAAGAAATGAAAAAAGACGACAAGTTCCAGTTAGTGACGATTTCCCGGGAAGAGACAGCCGAAACTGTTTCTGAATACTGGAAAGAGAATCAATTTACAATGCCGTTTTATCTGGATCCCACCCGTGGTAATGTCTTTGCACTCTTTGCCAACAACACCATCCCACGTATATATCTCATCGGCCCTGAAGAGAATGTCGTATGGATGTCTGTCGAATCATTGGATATTTCTGCAAAGGAATTGATTGATAAGATACGAGAGTTATAGCAGACCTAAAAAAACAGTCCTAACAATCAATAATATTTTACTTGATTATTAGGACTATATTCTTTTTCGCTATAATAATGTGCGTAGAATGAGACTCGAACTCACACGCCGTAACCGGCACTACCCCCTCAAAGTAGCGTGTATACCAATTTCACCACCTACGCCAATGGTGCCCAGAACAGGACTCGAACCTGCACGCCTTGCGACACACGCACCTGAAACGTGCGCGTCTACCAATTCCGCCACCTGGGCATTTCCATTATATAAAAAAGGCGGCCTCTTACCGCTCTTATTATCTGTGAGCGAAAGACGGGACTCGAACCCGCGACCCTAACCTTGGCAAGGTTATGCTCTACCAACTGAGCTACTTTCGCGATAACGGGTGCAAAGATATAGGTATTTTTTTATTTTCCAAAACCGGAAGATAGTTTTTTTATACTATTTTTTTCTTTCCAACCCGTTCAATTTCCTATCTTATTTTAATACAGTGAGTTTCACTCTGAAAAAAAATCAGATGCGGGAAACCAGTTCACTGAACAAAGTAGTCATTACAGCTGCAGCTTTATTAGCAGCAACGATCACATCAGCTCCGTCGTTCACAAAATCGTCTGCAAAATGATATCCTTCATTCGTGATAACCGACATACCGAACACTCTCAATCCGGCATGACGTGCTACAATAACTTCAGGAACCGTACTCATGCCGATAGCATCGCCTCCTACCCGACCATAAAAAGCATATTCGGAAGGTGTCTCAAAAGACGGACCGGTCAATCCTACATATACACCTTTCTTTAAAGGTATAGCATGTGAAGCGGCAATCTCTTCTATCGCACAGATAAACTCGCGGTCATAAGCACGTGTCATATCCGGGAAGCGGGTTCCGAACAGTTCATTATTCGGACCGATCAACGGATTCGGCATCATATTGATATGGTCACGGATAATCATCAGGTCACCTACTTTGAACGTATTGTTTATACCGCCTGCCGCATTCGACACCAATAAATTCTTTATTCCCAACAGTTTCATCACGCGAACAGGAAAAGTAACCTGCTGCATCGAATAGCCTTCATAATAATGGAAGCGTCCCTGCATGGCAAGTACCTGCTTTCCGCCTAACTTACCACAGATAAAGTTACCTTTATGTCCTGCAGCCGTCGAATGCATGAAATGAGGTATTTCGGCATAAGGGATCACGATAGCCTCCTCTATCCGGTCTGCCAAAGAACCCAATCCACTACCCAGGATAATGGCTGTCTCCGGATTGCCAGTGATACGCGCGGCTATAAATGCTGCCGCTTCCTGATATTGTTCGTTCGTATAACTCAGATTCATAATTTATCGTTTAATTAAGTTATAAGCTATTTGGGCAGCTCGCTCCATGATATCTTCTTCACCCGGTACCTTTTTATCCTGCATCAGGACTTTCCCGTCACAGATCACCGTATCGATACAATTTCCGTTAGCCGCATAGACCAGATTGGATATGAAATTGAAATTCGGTGTAAATGCGGGCATATTCAAATCGATCAAAGAAAGATCGGCCAGATAGCCTTCAGCTATTTTTCCTGCCTTCAGGTTAGCAATAGCCGCTCCATTGGCTGTCGCAGACTGGAATATCTCGTCGGCTGTAACGGCTTCAGGGTCTTTTCTCCAAACCTTTCCCAATAAAGAAGCTAGCTTCATTGCCTCTATCATATCGAGATTATTGGATGACGAACAACCGTCCGTTCCCAATCCAATCAAAATACCTGCCTCACGCATCTCCTGGAACTTAAAGTGCATCCCGGAAGCCAGTTTCATATTGGATGCCGGATTATGTGCCACTTTTACCTCATGGTCTGCCAACATACGAATTTCATCGTCATCGACATAAATGCCGTGGGAGATCAACAACCGGGGAGACAACACTCCCAACTTATATAAATAGCGGACAGGTGTCAATCCGAAGTTCTTCACGGAGTTTTCCACTTCACCTTCTGTTTCCGCCAGATGTAGCTGGATCAAAACATTGTGTTCCCGTGCAAAAGCATCCGCCCACTGCAGTAATTCGCCGGAAACGGTATAAATAGCGTGCGGACCTATCGAAAAATGTATCCGCTTGCTGTAACGATCCATTTCATTATATAGTTTTTGGATCGTTTGTTTACTTTTCTCCGTCAACTCCGGTTTAAACTGGTCGAAACAGGCACTGGAAATATTAGCTCTGATACCCATCTCTTCCACAGCCTCTGCTGTCGCATGGAACTTATGGTACATATCAAAGAAAGTGGTTGTCCCGCTTTTTATCATTTCCAGACAAGCCAGTTTGGCTCCCCAATAAACATCCTCCTTTGTCAGTTTGGCTTCGTTAGGCCATATCTTTTCTTCCAACCAGGGCATCAACGGCATATCGTCGCCAAAACCACGAAACAAGGTCATTGCAGCATGACCATGTGTATTCACAAAACCGGGAATTACGGCTTTACGACGACCGTCAATAACAGTATCGGCCGTTACAGGAAGGTTTGTGCCTATCTGTTTGATATATTTGTTTTCTATATAAATATCGGTAGCAACTCCATTCAGCTCTACCTCTTTGATCAATATACTCATACAAATTTCGCTTTCATATTCTTTATCTTCTCTTCACGGATACGTGCCAGCAAGTCTGCTTTCTTATCACGTTTTACTGCCGCATAAGCACAACTTTCCTTTACTTCGACAATGCCGAGATCGTCTTTCTCCAAACCGCCTTTCTGGAAAAGGAAACCGACCACATCCTTTTTACTCAGCTTGTCCCGTTTACCGCGGTTGATCGTCAGTGTCACCCATTCCGAACGAAGAGGCTTCTTGGCTTTCTCCGGCAGGAAAAACTCATCCGGTTCACGGGTGATATATTCAGGGACTGTCTCCACTTCGTTCAGGATCATAAAGGCATTTCCTTCCGCATTCATACGGGCCGTTCGCCCGTTTCGGTGGATAAACGCTTCTTCATTGATCGGAAGATGATAATGAATAACATTTTTCACTTCCGGAATATCCAGTCCACGGGAGGCCAAATCGGTGGAAATAAAGACAGAAGCACTGCCATTACGGAAAAGCGACAAAGCCCGTTCACGTTCCGGCTGTTCCATACCTCCGTGGAAATATTCATTATCCACACCCATCTCGGTCAGGTAATTGCTGACACGTTCCACCGACTCACGCTGGTTACAGAACACTAAAGCCGATTCACCTTTCAGTTCGCCCAACAGTTTGTACAACGTTTCCAGTTTATCCTTGATCGGAGATTTCACGATACGCAAAGTCAAACCTTTCGCTTCCTTTACACCTGTCAGGAATGACAAACGTACCGGTGCCGTAATACCGGTAAAAGGCGGTATTTCGACAGCTTCCGTTGCCGAAGTCAACACCCTGCGACGCACGCCCGGAAGATGTGCCAGAATGTCTTTCATCTCATCCTGGAAGCCTAATTCCAAAGACTTGTCGAACTCGTCCAAAATCAATGTCCGGACAGTATCCAAATCAATATTACCCCGTTCCAGATGGTCGAGGATTCGTCCCGGAGTTCCGATCAATACGGTCGGCGCATGTTCCAGACTCTTCTTTTCCGTCCGGATCGGATGACCTCCATAACAGCAATTCACCTTATATCCGGCACCCAAAGAACGAAATACCGTCTCTATCTGTAAAGCCAGTTCACGCGACGGAGCGATGATAAGCGCTTGTATCTTTTTCTCCTCGTCAGTCAATGTAGTAAGCAAAGGCAACAGGAATGCCAGGGTTTTGCCTGATCCCGTCGGACTAAGCAAAACCATATCTTTGGTTGTACCGGCATCCAATACGGCCTGCTGCATTTCATTCAACGCCTCGATACCTGTATTCGATAAGGCACGGGCTACGATCTCATTTTGTGTCATTTGTATTCTTTATAAAATTCGGCAACCGATTCAATCCCTTTATAGAAGAAGTCCAACATGCAACTCTCGTTAGGAGAATGAATAGCGTTCTGTTCGAGTCCGAAGCCCATCAGGACGGTCTTTATACCTAATACCTGTTCGAAAGTGGAGATAATAGGAATACTTCCTCCACGACGTACAGCCAGCGGCTTCTTTCCGAAAGCAATCGTACAGGCCCTCTCCGCTGCCTGGTAAGCAGGCAGGTCGATCGGACAAACATAACCCTGTCCACCGTGTTTCGGTGTGACTTTTACCTTAACACAGGCAGGAGCCACTTGGTTTATATACTCTTCGAATAGCTGAGATATTTTCGTATGATCCTGATGCGGAACCAACCGGCAGGAAACTTTTGCATAGGCTTTCGACGGCAACACGGTCTTGCTTCCTTCTTCCGTATAACCGCCCCAAATACCACAGATGTCGAATGACGGACGGCAACTGTTCCTTTCCAGTGTCGAATATCCTTTTTCACCGAACAGGGCATCCACACCGATCGCCGCTTTATATTTTTCTTCATTGAACGGGATCTGTGCGATCATCTCCCGTTCTGCCGGAGAAACTTCTTCTACATCATCATAGAATCCGGGGATCGTGATACGTCCGTCGGCATCGATTATATCCGCCATCAGTTTACATAATACATTGATCGGGTTAGCTACTGCCCCACCGAAATGACCGGAATGCAGATCACGGTTAGGCCCCGTCACTTCGATTTCCCAATAGGCCAGACCACGCAGACCAGTTGTCAATGAAGGTGTTTCGGCACTGACCATACTGGTATCGGATACCAGGATTACATCTGCTTTCAATAAATCTTTATGTTCGCGGCAGAAGGTTTCCAGGCTGGGAGAACCGATCTCTTCTTCTCCTTCAAAGATAAACTTCACGTTACATTTCAATAAATCGAGTTTCAACGCTGTCTCAAAACCTTTTACCTGCATCATAGACTGGCCCTTATCGTCATCGGCTCCACGCGCCCAGATACGACCATCGCGTATTTCCGGTTCGAACGGCTGGCTTTTCCACAGTTCCAACGGTTCGGCAGGCATTACATCGTAATGAGCATAAACAAGTACGGTCGGAGCATCCGGAGAAATGATCTTTTCACCATAAACTACCGGATTTCCTTCTGTCGGCATAACTACCGCTTTGTCTGCACCGGAAGACAACAACAACTCTGTCCACCGCTGGGCACAGGCTTTCATATCCGGTTTATGTTCGTGTTTTGCACTGATTGACGGAATACGGATCAAGCTGAACAGCTCTTCCAGGAAACGATCTTTATTGGATTCTATATACGATTTGACTGTCATAAAACTGGAGATTTAATTTTAAATTTAACGTTTTTATTTAGGGTTACAAGTTTACGAATAAATTACTTAAATCTACCTTTTATTGTCCTATAAAATATATCAGAATGTTAACTTTCCATTCCCGTATTACGGCTATATGACTATCTTTAGATATATTTGTGACCACAGAATACTATTACTCACGAATATAATAAGTAAGATGGGAGCTGAATTAACTTTCGCAAAAAGAGAAGACTTTCAGGAGTGGTTAAAGAATTACGGCCAGACAAGTGAGGGTGTCTGGTTATTATTAGGGAAAACAAAAACATTAAAAACATTATCTGCAGAAGAGGCGTTGGAAGAAGCATTGTGTTTCGGGTGGATCGACGGGCTGATCAACTCTATCGACGAACACAGATACAAAAAGTACTTTTCCAAAAGAAGGAAAGGAAGTAAATGGTCGGAAAAGAATAAAAAGATTGTAGAAAAGCTTATCAAAGAAGGAAGAATGACCGGGTTCGGACTGCAGGCCATCGAAGAAGCCAAAAGAAGCGGAGAATGGGAAAAGGTACGGGATAGAAATGTTACCGATACTCAAAAGTCTGAGTTCGAATCCCTGATAAAAAACTACGATCTGGCTTATACTAATTATCTTACGACAGCAAAGTCGACTCAAAATAATTTTGTCGGTTTCTACTTTGAAGCGAAAAGAGAAGATACCCGGCTGAAAAGATTAGAGAAAATAATCGGGTTATTGGAGCAGAATAAAAAGTTAATGTAAAAAGAATATTCTTTTCATGCATTGATGTTTGGCATTTACCCGATATATATCGTACCTTTATCGGATTAATAAACCTTGAATTTTACAATCATGAAAGAATCGTTCGATTACTCAAAAGTACCCTATGATTTTGGTATGTGTGCAGCAGAGAACTGCCCGAAAGCAACAACCTGTCTACGCCAAATCGCTTTAAAACATGCTCCGGAAAATATAACTTTCCTGCTAATAATGAACCCAAACACATTAAAGAAAATGAAAGGGACGTGTAAACTCTACCGTCCCAACACCAAAATACAGAATGCAATAGGATTCATGCGTACCGTGAATGCACTGACCCTTCGCGTGGCAGATACCTTCCGATTACGGATGATCTCCTATCTCGGCCGGAAAAATTACTATCTAAAACGTAGAGGAGGATCACCTTTATCACCTGCCGAACAACAATATATTGTCGCTCTTGCCAAGGAGTTGGGAGTGGTTCTGGAAGAGTATTTCGACGGATATGTAGAGTCGTATAATTGGTGAAGTAATCTCATTTCTGTTTCTTCGCAAAGACACTCCGGTTTCCTGCGGTGGAAACGCTAGTTCCCTCGGCAGGAAACTCCAGTTTCCTCCTAAGGAAATTACAGTTCCCTGCCGAGGGAACTGCAGTTTCCAAAGCAAGAAACTACGAGAAAACTGTAATAGACTATCTATCAAACAGTAATTAGATTTCGCTACGATTACTTTTTCACCAGATTAATCAGCCATTTTACCATCTCCGGATCAGTATGAGAGAGAAACAGACTCTTTTTTTGGTCAAGCGTGGTAATAGCCTGCATATCTTCTTCTGATAAGGAGAAATCAAACACATCCATATTCTCGATCATACGTTCTTTATGCGTCGATTTCGGAATAACGATCACATCCCGTTGAATCAAGTAACGTAAAGCAACCTGTGCAACCGACTTTCCATACTTTTCACCGATTGTTTTCAATAGTTCATTAGTAAAAAAGTTATTTTTACCCTCTGCAAATGGTCCCCATGACATGACCCGTGTTCCATATTCCTCCATGATCCTCTGGGGTTCTATTTGCTGATTGAAGACATGTGTTTCTACCTGATTGACTGCCGGTTTTATCTCACAGCACTCCGCCAGATCGACAAGACGGTCGGGATAAAAGTTACTCACTCCGATAGCACGTGCCTTTCCTGCCTTATAAGCCTCTTCCATCGCACGGTAAGTACCGTAATAATCACCAAAAGGTTGGTGTATCAGGAGTAGATCGACATAATTACTCTGCAGTTTACGCAAAGACTCATCGATAGATGCTTTTGCCTTTTCATATCCGGCATTGGATATCCAAACCTTGGTTGTAATAAACAATTCGTTCCGTGGAATACCACTTTTACTGATTGCATTCCCTACACCTTCTTCATTAAAATAGGCTTGTGCTGTGTCGACAGAACGATAACCTACGCTCAAAGCATCCAATACACAACGTTCACACTCTTCGGGTGTCACCTGATAAACTCCATAACCTAAAATTGGCATTTCAATGCCATTATTCAATTTTACTGTTTCCATAATCTCTTTAATTATCAATTATTTTCATCTGAGACAAAGCTACTAAATTATATCTACTTATTATCCAAATTCACCACCTGTCCGATCACCGGAATGATCAACTCCAAAGAGTTATCTTTTGCCATCTCAATTTCGTTTTTCAACGGTTCGTCCCAACGGTGTGAGGCTAATGCGTATTTGGAATGATGGACAGTCATGACCTTACGGGCTTTCAAATCTTTGGCTGCCTGCCCCAAATACCGAGGCATAGTATGGATAAATCCTTATTATATAAAACAAAAGTACTTCTCTTTTTTCAGAAGTATGGTATATGGATTACTGATATTTTTACCATTATCACTGTTCTTATTTGTTGATTTTCGCTTATCTTTGTTAAATATTAAACCTTGAATCAAATTAAATAAGAAATCATGAAAGAATTTGAAGCAGCACTAGTCAGCGAAGGAAAGAGTGAAAGAATACCGGAAGAGTACAATTTCTTTGGTAAAGTGATCGGTGAATGGGATCTCGACTGGAACGACCACCTCAACACACCTACTCCCAGACGTGTAAAAGGAGAATGGATCTTTTCATGGGTACTCGACGGAATGGCAGTACAAGATGTCTTTATTGTCCCGTCGCGAACAGAAAGATTGATCGATATCCAACCGGACGCAGCTTACGGGACTACTCTCAGATTATTTAACCCGGAAAAACAGGTTTGGGAAATCTTCTATGGATGCCCGGAAGAATGTGCCCGACTGGAAGCCCGGAAAGAAGGAGACGAAATTGTCCTGACGGAGATAACTTCGCAAGGTATGAAGTGGATATTCTCTGATATTACAGACAATTCTTTCACCTGGCGAAGTACCGCCATCAACGAAGACGGGGAATGGATCACTTTAGCTAAAGTTTTCGCTACCCGCAAAAAGAAATAAAACTTAATTCTGCATCCGATACTCATTCGGAGAAGTTCCCACACACTTTTTAAACAAACGGGTAAAGTGCTGCGGATACTTAAAGCCTAATTCATAAGCGATCTCACTGATGGAACGGCTGGTATCGAGCACTTTCTCTTTTGCCATATCGATAAGATATAGCTGGATTTGCTCCTGCGCAGATTTACCCGTTTCCTTTTTTATCAGATCACCCAGATAATTTGCCGAAAGATGTAACTGGTCGGCACAATACTGAACAGATGGCAGCCCGATATCCTGCGGTTTATCCGACTGGAAATAGTCGTTCATGATCTTCTCGAACTTAGCCAGTGTATCCTTATTTGCTTCTTCGCGGGTAATAAACTGACGGTCGTAGAAACGGACGCAATAGTTCAATAGCAGTTCGATATTCGATACGATCAGCATTTTACTATGCTTATCTATTCCATGATGTAGTTCCAGTTCTATATTTTTCAGGCAATCGATTACTATCTGCCGTTCCTGTTCCGAAAGATGAAGTGCCTCATACACTTCATAAGAAAAGAAACGGTAATTCTTAATGTTACGACCGAGAGAAGTACCACGGATCAAATCGGGATGGAAAAGCAGCGCCCATCCTTTCGGTTGGATATATTCTCCTTTTCGGGCAACACCTACCACTTGTCCGGGGGCAGTGAAAACCATCGTGCCCTCTTGATAGTCATAATAATTACGCCCGTATTGCAGGTCACCGCATTTCACATCTTTCAAAAAGACTGAGTAAAAGCCATATCTCAAACGTGCACTTTCTACCTGTACCTCACATTTTGAAAAGTCGACAATACTGATCAGCGGATGCAATGTTTCCAGCCCCATCCGGTCATTATACTGATAAATGTGATCCATTTCTCTAATTTCCATCATACGCTTTCTGTTTTGTTTTCACAAAGTTAGATGTTTTTTGCGTCATTTTTTCATCTGTTAAAGCAAATCAGTAATAATGGTAGATATACCTGTAATATGTGTAATCGTTAACGGGAAAAACAAGAATAATTTTGCATCAGTAATAATCAACAAAATATTCAGAGACGTATATGTTAAGAAAAATCAGACTAACTGCTGCCGTCATTTTCTTTACCCTGATCACCTTGTTGTTCCTTGATTTCACGGGGACAATACATCAGTGGTTCGGTTGGATGGCGAAGATACAATTCCTTCCGGCATTGCTGGCGGTGAATATAGGAATAGTGATAGGGCTTGTTGTCCTGACATTACTGTTCGGACGGATCTACTGCTCGGTTATTTGTCCGCTGGGAGTATTTCAGGATGTTGTTTCATGGATAGCCGGAAAACAAAAGAAGAACCGTTTTTCGTATTCCCCGGCGGTTAGCTGGTTACGTTATGGGATACTTGCTATGTTTGTACTTGCGATGATTGGAGGTTTTGGTTCGCTATTGGCTTTGCTGGCTCCATACAGTGCCTATGGGCGGATCGCCTCCAATCTGTTCGCTCCTTTCTATCAATGGGCAAACAATGGACTCGCTTATCTCGCTGAACGGATGGATAGCTATGCCTTTTATACGGTAGATGTTTGGATGAAAGGAATAGCCACTTTCAGCATAGCCATCATAACATTTATCGTACTGGCTATATTAGCGTGGCGTAACGGACGAACCTACTGCAATACCATTTGTCCGGTAGGAACTATCCTCGGTTTCCTTGCCCGGTATTCTTATTTCAAACCGG
This sequence comes from Parabacteroides chongii, assembly GCF_029581355.1. Lineage (NCBI taxonomy): Bacteria > Pseudomonadati > Bacteroidota > Bacteroidia > Bacteroidales > Tannerellaceae > Parabacteroides > Parabacteroides chongii. The sequence continues at coordinate 4,857,628 of NZ_CP120849.1, forward strand.
TTATCGATACCGAAAAATGTAACGGTTGCGGATTATGTGCCCGGAATTGTAAGGCTGCATGCATCGATACCAAAGAACACTGGATCGATTACAGCCGTTGCGTGGCTTGTATGGATTGCATCGGGAAATGTCGCCGGAATGCTCTGAAATATGTACCGGGACAATCGCTGACGAAGAAACAGGTTGAAACAACAACTTCGCCATCGGCTTCGGCGTCAGTATTACCATCGGCATCGGCTCCAGCCACAGAAAAATCCGCTGCTTCACGTCGTCACTTTTTATCGGTTGCCACCCTGTTTGCCGTATCAGCCACATTGAAGGCACAAGTCAAACCCGAAAAGAATGTAGATGGCGGTTTAGCTCCGATCGAAGACAAACAAAAACCGGAACGCCTCACTCCTATCACTCCTCCCGGATCATTAAGCGCACGAAACTTTACCGGACATTGTACTGCCTGCCAATTATGTGTATCCGTCTGTACCAACCAGGTACTGCGTCCGTCCGGAAACCTTATGACCCTCATGCAACCGGAAATGTCCTATGAACTCGGGTATTGCCGACCGGAATGTACCAAATGTGCGGACGTATGCCCCACCAGTGCCATACAGCCGATCAGTGTAGCCGATAAATCTGCCATTCAGATCGGGCATGCCGTATGGATCAAAGACCTTTGCGTAGTCAATACCGACGGTGTCGATTGCGGCAACTGTGCCCGTCATTGTCCGACAGCTGCTATACAGATGGTTCCCAAAGATCCCGAAGCACTCGACTCACCAAAAATACCGGTTATCAATACCGAACGTTGTATCGGTTGCGGAGCCTGCGAACATCTTTGTCCCTCCCGCCCACTGAGTGCCATCTATGTGGAAGGACACGAAATGCACCGGACCATTTAATATACCCGAAAATCATCAAAACAAAGCATCATGGAAGAAAAGAATAAAAAGAATATAGACCGACGGAGATTCCTGAAAGTCTTAGGCGGAAGCACACTGGCATCGACAGCCTCACTTTATAGTTGCAAACCGGACAAAAACGCATCCTTCCGGGGAAACGGTTCCGGTGATATTCCTGCCGAAATGACCTATCGCACCACGCCCACGACAGGCGATAAAGTATCCTTGTTAGGATATGGCTGTATGCGTTGGCCGACAGTTTCCAACAGCAGTGCAAGAGACAGTAGTGACGAGATCGACCAGGAAATGGTCAATCGCCTGGTCGACTATGCCATCGCACATGGTATCAACTATTTCGACACATCGCCTGCATATTGTAAAGGACGTTCGGAGCATGCCACAGGTATCGCTCTCAGCCGTTATCCGCGCGATACCTATTATATTGCCACCAAATTATCCAACTTCGCGCCCCAGACATGGAGCCGTGAAAACTCGATGGCTATGTATCGTAACTCTATGAAAGAGCTGCAAGTCGACTATATCGACTATTACCTATTGCACGGTATCGGTATGGGAAACGGTATGGAAGATTTCGAAGGACGTTATATAAACAACGGCATGCTCGATTTTCTGCTTGAAGAACGAAAGGCAGGCCGTATCCGCAACCTGGGTTTCTCTTATCATGGAGATATCAAAGTATTCGACTACCTCCTCTCCCGTCAGAACGAAATTAAGTGGGATTTTGTCCAGATACAGCTCAACTATGTTGACTGGAAACATGCGAAAGAGGTCAACACCCGGAATACCGATGCTGAATATCTATACGGCGAATTACAGAAACGAAACATCCCCGCCATCATCATGGAGCCGTTACTGGGAGGCCGTCTCTCGAACGTACACGACCATATTGCAGCGAAACTGAAACAACGCAGTCCCGAGTCGAGTGTCGCTTCATGGGCTTTCCGTTTCGCGGGAACATTCCCGGGTGTATTGACGGTATTAAGCGGAATGACTTATATGGAACATTTGCAGGATAACCTCCGCACCTACTCCCCACTGGAACCGCTGACGGATAATGATCTGGCTTTTTTGGAAGAGACTGCCGTACAAATGCTCCGTTATCCTACCATCCCTTGCAATGATTGTAAATATTGTATGCCTTGTCCGTATGGTTTGGATATTCCTGAGATCCTCTTGCATTATAACCGTTGTATTAATGCCGGAAATATTCCCGAAAGCCAACAGGATGAAAATTATGCGAAAGCGCGTCGTGCTTTCCTTGTCGGATACGACCGCAGTGTTCCCCGGCTGCGTCAGGCCAATCATTGTGTCGGCTGCAACCAGTGCAATCCGCATTGTCCGCAGAACATCGATATTCCGAAAGAGTTATTACGTATAGATAAATATACGGAACAGTTGAAACAAAACTTATTATAGCAGCCGGATATATGAGCTAAAAAGAAAAACAATTTGAACGAATAAAGAACAGGGCATTGTCTTAAAACTGCTACTTTTGTCCAATAAAGATTATATATATGAAAGTGTTACTTATTAATGGAAGTCCCCGGAAAGAGGGAAATACATTTCTGGCTTTGTCTGAAGTGGCAACAGCTTTGGAACAGAATGGCGTCGAAACCCGTATCATCCAACTCGGCAATAAAGCCGTACAAGGTTGCATTGCCTGTAACAAGTGCAACGAATTGGGGAGATGCGTTTTCAAAGATAAACTGTATGAAGATATACGTGAAAATCTTCAGGATATAGATGGATTGATAGTAGGTTCTCCCGTATATTACGCCGGGCCTAACGGTTCGCTTTGTGCCATCCTTGACAGAGTATTTTATTCCTGTTCGGATATGCTTGCATACAAGCCGGCAGCCGCAATTGCAGTCTGCCGACGTGGCGGAGCCAGTGCTACCATCGACCGGCTGAACAAATATTTTACGATCAACAACATGCCTGTCGTCTCTTCGCAATACTGGAACATCATACACGGCCGCCTGCCCGGCGAGGCTGCACAGGATGCCGAAGGTTTACAAATCATGCGGACACTCGGTAAGAATATGGCCTGGTTACTGAAAAACATAAAAGCCGGGGCACAGCCATTGCCGGAAACTGAAGAGCGGCAAATAACGAACTTTATCAGATAATATTATCTGTCTCATCTGTAGACATTCAGAGACATAATCACAAAATCAGCCAGATTGTTATGTATTAAACAATCTGGCTGATTCAACTAACAAGCTATAAGAAATTATAATTCGCCTATTTCTTCAACCGACAACCCAGTGCATTGGGCTATCGTTTCGACTGAAACTCCCTGCTTTTTAAAGTTTGTTGCAATAAGGCGTTGTTCTTCTTTCTTGCCTTTCTTTAAACCTTTTTCCTCGGCTTCCTCCACAGCATATTCCAGCGTAGCACGCCAGTCACGGTAGATTTTCAGATTCCCTTCATAGTGTGCCAAATGTTCGTATAAAGGACTACAAGATGGTACACCCTTCATACAAATGAATTTTGGAATATCAACATTCTTATTGAAATTTCAATAACTTTGTAATTCAAAATCAAAGTAAATGGGCAATTCTGAAATCATTATATATCTGTTACCTCTCGTCTTTATGATACATGACTTTGAAGAGATAATAGGCTTCAAAGCATGGTTTACAAAAAATGGTACATGGTTACAAGCTAAATATCCCCGATTTAGAGAACAAATCAGTCATTTAGAAACAATGTCCGTACCTTCTTTTGCATTAGCAGTCGCAGAAGAATTCATACTGATTAGTATAGCCACAATAATTTATTTACTTTTTGAATGGCCTTATGCATGGCTAGCCTTTTTTACTGCATTTGCTTTTCATATAGGCATACATATCATTCAATTTATAATTATCAGAAAATATATTCCTGTCATAATAACTTCCTTTTTATCTATTCCCTATATTATTATCGGGATCGATTACATCATTCATTCATTTTCCTTCAAAGAAATTGCAATCTGTTTCTCCATAGGATTATTGGTTGCTATTACTAATTTAATATTGGTTCACAAGATAACACCTAAACTAGATAAACTTATATAATATTGAGAGCAATTAATTCTCAAAACCACATATTCCCAGGCCATCATAGTATTGAATATATAAAATCCAATATAGAGAAATATTTGGAATTTTATGGTAAACGTACAAAGGAATAGTAGAATGGTGTAAAAACCGTAAAAAGGGTAATCTTTCCCCTGGTTTGGGTATAGAACAGGATGTATATTTCTTGTAATTTTGCATTATGAAAATATACATCTAAAAATTAAGCTTATGATACTCAAGGATTTTTTACAAGTTATCCGGACACGGGGGCCACTCAATACACCGGAAATCCATCGTTTCATGGATGAGATGAGCAACGAGGCACGACGCATTACCTTCGAACTGAACGGTTCCTATCATACCTCCGACGAGGTTCGGGCATTACTTTCGCGATTGTTCGGATACGAAGTCGATCCGACACTGCGTGTATTTCCTCCATTCTATACTGATTTTGGAAAGAATATACAAGTTGGTAAAAATGTTTTTATCAATGCCTGCTGTCACTTTCAGGATCACGGTGGTGTTACGATCGGTGATGATTGTCAAATCGGACACAACGTTGTGTTCGCTACCCTCAACCACGGCCTTGCACCGGAAGACCGTAAGACAACCTATCCTGCTCCCATTGTACTTGGCAAAAATGTCTGGATCGGTTCGAATGCCACTATTTTACAAGGCGTAACCATTGGCGACAATGCCATCGTTGCAGCAGGAGCTGTCGTAACAAAAGACGTGGCTGCAAACACGGTAGTTGGCGGTGTTCCGGCAAAGTTCATCCGGAACATAGAAATATAAAACGAAGCATCACATCTTCAAAAATTTCTCAACAAAAATTTCACAAAATAAATCCTTCATTCCTTCATCCTTGATCTAACAAGCTGGTTATTGATATTTTGTACATGAAGGAATTTTGACAACATGAAGGAAACAGATTTATTGGGGGCTGAAATCTTCATATTCCTACCTAAAATTCCTACCTGATTCAACTTTATATGCCAGGTAGGGAGTAAGGTTGAAATAATAAGCAGTAAGGATATCTATAATTACTTATTATTATGAGAGTTACTATCTTTTTATTGTTTGTCAATTGTCAAACGCTTATAATACAACTATCGAACAAGCGTTTGATAACTGACAAACAAGCGTCCGACAGATAACAAATAGGAAAAAAGAAAGGACAACCAGGCTAAGCCTCAGTTATCCTTGCACTAAAATAACATTAGCATACAAATAACCTTTCGGTGGATACTCCCTCTTTTTATCGTTTCGGAATCATCATTAGTGAATGAAAAAACGACAATTCAAAAGACATTCCTTCATCCTGACAAACATCCTTCATCAATAAAAAACACATAATCAAATAGTTAATATAACAACATGAAGGAATGAAGGATTTATTTTGAAAACTTTTTATTGTATCACTAAACCGAAATAGCCACCTTCACAACCCCATCCAAACGATTTTCAAAGACACGATAAGCCTCTTCAATCTCGTTCAACGGAAATTTGTGAGTAATAAGCGGAGTGGTGTCTATCTTACCCTGCTCGATCAATTCAAGAATCTCGGCACAGTCGCAACCGTCCACGCCTCCTGTTTTAAAGGTCAGGTTCTTTCCATACATATCCGGTAAAGGAAGAAGTTGGGGTTTATCATAGAGGGCAACAACGGTGACAATCGCATTGGGTCGGGCACAATCCCAAGCCAAACGGAAAGTATCTTCGCTACCCGCTACCTCCAGGACCACATCTGCACCGCCGTAATCGCTGTTACGAAGTACGAAATCCTTGCAGTTTTCGGGTTCTGTCACCAGCACATCCGGGTAATGTTCACGGACAAACCGGATTCTTTCAGGGGACTTTTCACAGACAATGATCCGTCGTGGCTTCTTCAGCATCACACAAAGCAATGTACAGATACCGGTAGGACCGGCACCAATGATAAGCACTGTATCATCATTGGAAATCTCCGAAATGCGGGCTGCCCAAAAACCTGTGGCCAACACATCACCAACAAATAGAGCTTGCTCGTCGCTAACCGTCTCCGGAATACGGTTTAATCCACTGTCGGCATAAGGGACCCTGACATATTCTGCCTGACCGCCGTCTATACGACATCCTAAAGCCCAACCGCCATTGGGATCCGTACAGTTGTTGACATACCCATGTTTGCAAAAGAAGCATTCCCCACAGAATGTCTCTACATTTACGGTTACCCTGTCCCCCGGTTCGACGGAAATAACATCAGGACCTACCTGCTCCACAATACCGACCATCTCATGCCCTACCGTTATTCCGGGTACGGCACGTGGCACACTACCATGTTTAATATGCAGGTCACTCGTACAGATACTACCCAGCGTCACACGCACGATAGCATCACGTGAATCTTTTATTTCCGGTTCCGCCTTCTCGCGCAGTTCGAATTTACCATGTTCAATATATGTATATGCAAGCATAATCTCTTTCTGTTGATTAATAGATTTTACAAAGATAGCGATTACACGATAATCATATCCTACTCTTAAAAAAACTTCCTACTTTTGTATTCGAAAAACATATCCATAATATTCATGCAACATAACTCTCTATCGTATTCCACCCTGCTCCAACGTCTCACCATCGACAGCAAAGACGATGGGAATAAATTTACGATCTGCAACCGGGTAGATGAAATAAAAAGACTGCTGGAATCAAGTAATTACCGGTTAATTCACGAAGGACCTCTTTCACTTATTTATGCCCGGCAAACAGATCCGGCCGAATGGAACACACTCATATCCTCTCATATCGATTGTGTCTATCAAAATTGCTTTATGGAAGAGGCCGGTGATTGTTGGAAAGGGACTTTCGACAACAGTGCGACGAATGCCGTAATCATCGACCTGATGCTGCGTGATGAACTGAATAACAATGTAGTTATAGCATTTACCGGGGATGAAGAAATCCATTCGGGTGGCGCCATCGAAGTGATGAATGTGTTGCACAAAGACAAAGTTCACCTCGCCCTCGGCATCATACTGGACGTAACCGAAGAGGGATGGGAAGACGAAGCGGCCTTTTCCATAGAGAATGACCGCGGATTCGATATACTGACAGGTTATCATATCATTCAACTCCTCCAGTCTTCAGAACAACCTTGCACGCTGGTTCATCAAGCCGAACCGGATGAAACCTGGGATTACGGCAAAGGTATTGAAGGTATTTTCCCTCCTCTCCCTTGTCTTAGTCTTTGCCTACCGGCTTCAGGGGAACTTCATGGAGAAAAAGGAGTCCTGATCAGAAAGGCCTCGGTCGAACCGTATTCACGGCTGTTGAAGGAGATTTCATCTTTAACCCGGGAATCAACGGAGTAGTATCGATCAGTTCCAGATGTTTTACCATATCGAGCGTTCCCTGTTTGTATTTCTGGAAATGAGGAGTTTCGATGTGGCTTTTATAGGCAGTTTCATCCGCATAGATTTCAAGTATAGTCACCTTATTCGGATGATCCTTTTCAGCCATTGCATAAAGTAGCAGGACACCCGGCTCCAACCGCATGGAGGCTTCTATCTCTTCCTTCAGATGAGCATTATATTCAGCTAACCGTTCCGGATCGACTGTAATTTTCGACAGACGTACCATATTTTCAGTTTCTTGTGCGATTACCGGAATAATCACAGCTGTGAGCAATAAAACGATTAGTAACTTCTTCATTTGCTTTATTTATTTTGTTTCTTATCTCAAACCAAACTTCGCTGGTTTTATTGTCTTTCAAATTTCACCGCTATATCACCCACCACATTCAAAACCCCGATACCATCACCGTCGATACGACCGATCTTAATCAGATCGTTGCTTCGCGACCAGTTTTTACAGAAAATAGCGACATTACCCCACGGTACATAAATCGTAATATCACCGGGTGCGGGTGAGCAGCCCCGTGTCACACCAGCCGTCGTCAGCGCAGGCGACGGATAAAAAATCTTTTCAGTAATATTGTTATAATCATTCAGAGTCACCTCCAAAGGCAAACGCGAGAGGAAATCTCGTGCAGCAGCATTGTCTTCCATCGTAGCCGTAATCGTCCGGCTCCCGACTGTAATATTTAGTTTCATAGATGTTATAGGAGTTTCGGGTTGTTCAGGTTGTTCAGGTGTTTCAGGCATCACCGGATCATCGTCCGATCCTCCACAGGCAGCCATCGACATAACGGTCAACAGCATCAATGGAATTAATAAAAACTTTTTCATATCACTACTATTTATCAGATTATCTTTGTTTTAATTATTCTGATACAAAAATAGAGTCTCAGAAACACCGGGACTTTATACATTTTACTGATAATTGTATCCTAATCATGGATTCTGAAACAACGATAGAAATCGTATGAAGAAAAGAACTACATTTGTAATGTATAAAAATAGAAAGAGATATGGAAGAGATCAATAAAGATGAAATTATCGAACTAGACAGCGTAGATCGTTACAACAAAATCTTCGGACTTGAAACCCAGCATCCTTTGGTGAGTGTCGTCGATTTGGCCCAGTCCACACAATGGCCTGAAAGAGCCTGGTTCCGATATGGGGTGTATGCACTATTCCTGAAAGATGTCAAATGCGGTAACATCAAATATGGTCGTCAATACTATGACTATCAGGATGGAACTATCGTCTGCTTCGCTCCGGGACAGGTAACCGACCTGGAAATGCTACCGAACATACAGCCTCATGCACACGGTATTCTCTTTCATCCTGACCTGATACATGGTACCGCCCTCGGTCAGGAAATCAGAAACTACTCTTTCTTCTCTTACGAGACCAACGAGGCACTCCATCTTTCCGAAGAAGAGCGGCAAACTGTCATGGACTGCTTACAGAATATTTCAAACGAACTGAAACATGCCATCGATAAACACAGTCGTCGGCTGATCTGTGCCAATATCGGATTATTACTCGACTACTGTATGCGTTACTATGAACGTCAGTTTCAAACACGGGCTGAAGTGAATAGCGACATCATCGTCCGCTTCGAACAGTTACTGAATGATTACTTCGAGGGAGACGCACCGCAAAAAGAGGGATTGCCATCCGTGAAATATTTCGCCGACAAAGTCTTCCTTTCCCCCAACTATTTTGGCGATATGATACGTAAACAAACTGGACGTACCGCCTCTGAGTATATACAGGACCGAGTAATAGGAGTGGCAAAGGAAAAATTACTCTCATCCGACAAAACGATGAGCGAAATAGCTTACGACCTCGGCTTTCAGTATCCACAACATCTCAGCCGCATGTTCAAACGGGTAGTTGGAATAACTCCCAATGAATATCGGATGCAGAACTGAGCCCCTTAATCATTCATCAGGAAATGTAACCTGTTCTGTAAATTCACCTCTGCCATGCCGCCATCGACATCCAGATACAGCAGGTTCATTTCCGGATAGAACTTCCTCAACCGTTTCTCAATACCTTTCGCTACAATATGATTGGCAATGCAGCCGAACGGCTGAATGCAGACAACCCTCTTTATCCCCTGACGGGCATAGCTGGCCACCTCTCCGGCTATCAACCAACCTTCACCGAACTGATTGGACAAATCCAATATCTCCGAAGCATATTTTGCCTTTACATATATTGATTTGGACGGCACATGAAAACGACAACTCTTCACGATTCCTTCCACCTTCCTGATCTTGTCATTCATATATTTCCAGAATATAGGACTCAGGCAATGCTTAAAGAGATTATCCTTCTGCAAACCATTCTTTACATTGGCCAGAGAATTTACGAAATATTGCATCACGAAATCAATGATAGGAGGCGTGACCACTTCCATATTCCGAGAACGAAGCCATTCGGTGATATGAGCCTGTCCGTAATTATTGTATTTCACATAGATCTCCCCTACCAAGCCGATCTTCGTAAACTCACGGTCGTAGATGTCAACTCCGTTAAAGTCGGCCACAGCCTGTTCCAACAAGGAAAGCAACGCTTTATGATCGTTTCTGCGGATCGCTTCCACCCCCCTGTCGATATAGAAATCAAACAGATGCTGCGTCTCCCCTTTCTTCTTTTCCCGAATGATCGTACTGCTATACATCTGCTGCAATGCATCCGCATAGAGAAGCATATAAACGACAATATCCATCAACTTAAGAACCGGAAGTTTAAACGCCTTCTGATCGTTCTGGAAAACCTCTCCGGCAGCAAATACCAACACCGGAATATTGGAAAATCCCGCATTCATCAAACCTGATTTGATCTGTGCCAGATAGTTCGTAGCCCGGCACTGACCGCCTGTTTGCGTAATGGCAACCACAACATCATCCAGGTCATATTTACCCGATTGCAACGCCGTGATAATATCTCCCAAAATCAATGTGGAAGGATAACAGACTTCATTATGCCCGTAGACAAGTCCGGCCTCCGCTGAAACCGTATTGGTCTTTGGCAGATTGACGATCTTATAACCTGCCAGTTCTCCGAGAGCCGGGATGAAAGGCGAGATAAAATCGGCAAACCAGGGAGCGAGTATCGTCTTTTGCCTGTCCTCTTTCTTATAGGCAACATCATAGCCCTGGAATGTCTTCGTTCCTGTTACCGGATCAGGTATTATCACCTTCAAAGACTCGATCAGGGAACGCATACGCAACCGGACAGAACCCGGACTGGCTATTTCGTCGATACGTAAGATCGTATGGTTCTTGCCAGCTTGCTTCAATATTTCCCCGGTTTCATCCATAAAGAAAGAGTCGGGACCACAGCCGAAAGAGTTCAGTTGTACCAATTGCACGTTCTGGGGAAGTTTTGCGACTTCCATGGCTGCTTGTACGACCCGGTTAGGATAAGACCATTGCGAGACGATATTCAGTTTACCGAACCCTTTACTTTCCTTATGACGGAAAATATCATCGGTGAACACATATACTCCCATATCCGAAAGGATCTGCCCTACCTTCTGATGGATCAGTGGGTCTGTATGATAAGGTCTGCCCACTACCACGAATACCAGCTTATTCTCTCTGACCGCCTGGTCGAACAAAGCTTTTTGTTTATCCCGCAAAGCATCTTTCGTCTCATTGCGTTCTTTCAGCGCTTTCACAAAGGCTTTTCTAAAAACAACCTCCGATACGCCCAAAGAAGAGAGATAAGTAAAACAAGCTTTCTCCAGTGCTTTGTCATTACTAAAAGTAACGACAGGTTTGTCGAACGGAATACCGAACTTTTCCTCCGGTTCCATAGAACTCCGGATCACATCCGGATAACCGCTCACGACCGGGCAATTGTATGAATTGATCGATGAGTCGAACTCTTTTTCTTCCTTCACGATCATCGGATAGAAAATACGGTCGACCTTTTGCTCTGCCAATGCCAGGATATGCCCGTGCACCAACTTGGCCGGAAAACAGATGTTGTCAGACATCACACTCCCGACTCCTTTTTGGTAAAGAGCCGTCGTAGACTCGGGAGACAATACCACTTCCAAATTACATTCGGTAAGCAAGGTATGCCAGAAAGGATAATTCTCAAACATATTCAGCACCCGCGGAATACCAATCCGCAAACCGGATACAGACGTCTGCTTTTCACCACTACGGGCAAAAAGAATCTCATTCTTTCTGTCAAAAGCGTTATAGCCTTTCTCCGCAGCCGTGGCTTTGCTAAAAAACACTTTCTCGCATTTATTTCCTGCATAACAAATATTCCCGTTATCAAACCGGAAACGAAGGATCGAACATTTGTTCGTACATCCTTTACACTGTAATTCTTTTGTATCCACCGTATTTACATCCGGCAATACTTCCTCTCCGGTAAACAACGTCAGCTTCTTATCAGCCTGCCACATCTTCCGGGCATATAAAGCAGCTCCTAACGCTCCCATCAGTTCGGGATAGTCGGTGGTACTGACCGATTTGCCGGACAGGAGTTCGAGTGCACGGTAAACAGCATCGTTGCGGAACGTTCCGCCCTGCACCACGATATGTTCTCCCAAAAGGTTAAGGTTCGTAATCTTCAGCACCTTGAACAGACAGTTCTTGATGACCGAATAAGCCAGACCTGCTGCAATATCGCCTAATGCCGCATTTTCACGCAATGACTGTTTCACCTTCGAATTCATAAAAACAGTACAGCGTGAACCCAGCTCACTGGGATATTCTGCCAGGCAGGCTGCTTTCGTGAACTCTGAAAGCCCCATATTCATGGTTGCCGCAAAGTTCTGAAGGAAAGAGCCGCAACCGGATGAACAGGCTTCATTCAGCTCGATATTCGATATGACTCCATTGCGGGTGAATATGGATTTCATATCCTGTCCGCCGATGTCCAGTACGAAGGAGACTTCCGGGTCTACATATTGTGCACCGGATAAATGCGCCATCGTTTCCACGATCCCGTAATCGAGATTTAATGCCGACTTGATCAGGTCTTCCCCGTAGCCTGTCGCCGCAGATGAGATAAAGCGGAATGTAACTCCTTTGTTTTTGGCTTCCCGGTAAAATCCGTTCAGTCCCTCGATCACCTTCCTCAGGGAATTTCCCTGGTTGGTGCCATAGAACGTATAAACGATATCACTGTCCGTATCCATGATCAGTATCTTGGTCGTCGTGGAACCGGAGTCGATACCCAGGAAGCATTCGATATTTTTCTTCGAACCGAGTTCTGCCCGTTTTAAAGGTTTTACCTTCCGGTTCTCTTTCCAGGACTGATATTCCTCTTCACTAGCGAATAAAGCAGGTAATACATCTTTCCGTTTATGATCCTTTATTCCCAGCTTTTGTATCAGCAAGGATATGTCTTCGATTGTCTCTCCCTCCCGGTTATAAAGGGCTGTTCCCCATGCCGGAAAATACTCACTGTTTGCCGGAACGATCAGATCTGCTTCATCCAGCTTCAGTAGTTCGACAAAAGAGTCTCGTAATGCAGGGATAAACGTCAGCGGACCGCCTATACAAAGTATTTTCGGTTGTATATCGCATCCACGGGCAAGCGTAGTCACACTTTGCACAGCGACAGTCCGCAAGATCGACATGGATATATCAGGAACCGGCACGTTGCGCGAGATAAGGTTTTGTACGTCCGTTTTCGCAAATACACCGCAACGGGAAGCTACCGGGTATAACTTTTCATACTTCAGCGCCTGACGCCCCAGTTCTTCGACAGGAATATTCATCAGGTCGGCCATCTGGTCGATAAAAGCTCCCGTTCCGCCGGCACAGCTTCCGTTCATACGGATATCCGGTTGTTTTCCGTCTTTAAAGAATACCATTTTGGCATCTTCACCACCCAGATCTATCAGCGTATGTGTGTCCGGATATTCTTTATCTACTACTTCTATAGATGCAACGACTTCCTGAACAAAAGGAATCCCTGTCCGTTCGGATATCCCCATGCCAGCCGATCCCGTAATGGCTATCGTAAACCGGCAATCAGGGAATCGGGAAGTGACAGTATTCAGTTCTTCAACAAATAAGGTATTAAAATCGGCCTTATGACGTCTGTAAACTTTGTAAATGATTTCATTCCGATCATTCAAAACAACAACTTTCAATGTAGTAGAACCGACATCGATCCCGATACTACAAATAGTATTTGGTTTCATATTAAAACGATTATAATAAATCTATACGACAATCTAAATTGAGGGTTATATTATTAGTGGTTACCCTGGTATTATATATGTAGCAGATAAAAACTTATGGTCTCAACCCACTAAAGATCAAATCAATCACACGTTTCTTGTGTGCTGCCAAAATTTCATTATATTCAGTTTCCGACCGGTTCGCTATCCGGATGGCCAATCCCCTGAACATAAACGGGAATACACATAACGACAAGATATTTAAGCCCAGGTCGATTGCCGGAATATCCTTTATCGTTCCCTTTTTCACTTCCTCAGCTATCCTTTCGGACAATCTTGTAAATATTGCCAGAGGATCACGTTCCAGCAACTTCCTGATCAAAGTATCGGGACTCTGATTGACTTCATTCAGGATAAAAATAGGAATCTGAGGATATTCGGACAATATCTCATAATAGGTACTTATCCATGCTTCTACCATATCGTAGAATGGCATATCCGATGTCAAAGTTGCGGAAACACGTTTAAAGAGAATTTCAAATGCTTCGTCGAATATTATCTCGAAAAGATTATACTTCGACTCAAAATAATATTTTATGTGGGCAACATTAGTACCTGAAGCTGCCGCTATATCGCGGATACTGGTTCCGGCATAGCCATTTTTAATAAATAAGTCACGGGCTACATTCAGTATCCGGTCACTTACATCCGATGTCGATTGCTTTTTCACCATACTAATTTAAACGATTGTTTAAGCAAACTTAAACGATCGTTTAAACGTGACAAAACATTTACTGTTAATAATCATCAACGCAATGACCAAACGTATCTATCTAAATACCTAACAGTTATACAGACGTATTGATTATTGCTGCACCCCTGATTTATACCTGCATCTAAAATATTTACTGTTTCACCATATCTCTGTCGATACCGAATTTCTCATCCGTCTGACATTTTCCGGCAGGTTCCACATGGACTAAAATATCATATACATTGTCTATCGAGTCTTCTATACTCTTCTCTACTTCATCGGCAATCTCATGGGCACGCATTAAAGTCATTTGCGGATCTACTTCTATATCAAGCGTAATCAGATACAGATTACCTACCATTCTCGACCGGACACGATGCGGATTACCTGCACCGGGAACTTTCTCCACAGCTTCAAATATCTTATTATATACGTTGACATCTTTCACTCCATCCATCAGTTCGACATTGGAATCCATAAAGATACCGATAGACGATTTGATGATAAAGAGGCTGATCACCAATCCTGTGATCGAGTCGAGTATAGGCAACTTAAATATAAATGTAAATATCAACCCCAACAAGACACCGCATGAAATAACCACATCATTACGCATATTGACAGCATTCGCGATCAGCATGGAACTGTTGATTTTCTTTCCTTGTTTATATTGGTAAGTAGACAACAAAAGTTTACCGACAATAGAAAAGACCGTAACATAGATGGCAATAGCCGATGGAATCTCTTTCGTTTCATCCGAAAAGATACTTTCAACCGACGACACCAACATCTGTGCGCCTGCATAAAAGATCACCAACGAAAGCACCTTTGTGGCAATGCTCTCCGCTTTCTCATAACCGAACACATATTTCTTGGAAGGCGGCTTGTTCATCAAACGTGCCGTAAAGATCATAACAACAGATATAACCACGTCGGTTGCCGAATCAATACCATCTCCTATTACAGCCAAACTCCCCGACAACAAGCCGACAACAATTTTGGATACGGACAGTATCGCGTTGCCTATCGTACTTACCCATGAAGTTCTAATTAAGATTTTCTCTCGTGACATATTATTATTGTGAAAATAAGTGGTAAAAGTAATCATTTTTAATGATCTCACAAGGATCCCCAGACTATACTAACACCGGCAAACGAATATCTGTTTTTCCGAATCATCATTAAATGCTTCCCCGTCAAATCCTCCGTATTTGTGAATAATATTAAAACCGTTCCATTCCAAATATGAATCCAATTCTTGCGGGAAAAACATTCTCATATCCAGATTTTGAATCGAATTGAACTTGCCATTAATAAAGTAATGCCATTCGATTCGATTGATCTGAGTCGTATTTTCATATCGCATTGTCTGCTTTATCAATACTTCTCTTCCATCGTCTGTTGTATAAGCAGCAATTTCCATCGGTTCTTTTTCGCCTTCTACGATATAACGAATATTCGGATTAAAGCAATCCAACAGAAATAAACCTCCGTCTTTGAGATGATTTTTAACGACACTGAATGCCTTAAATAAATCTTCATTTTTATATAAATGATGGATTGAATTAAATGGAATAAAAATAAGGTCGTATTTTTCCTGTAAATTCAAAGTCCTGATATCTGCTTCAATAAAAGGAATTTCCAATCCTGCTTCGGATGCTTTAATCTTTGCCTGGTCAAGCATTGAAGAAGTATAATCAACCCCGGTAATATCATACCCGTCCTGTGCTATTGGAACAGTAAGTCTGCCTGTGCCGCAACAAAGTTCGAGTATTCGGGTATCCTTACCTTTCGGCAGCCACCGTTTATAAAATTGCAAATCAGTTAGGCCGGTATTCATGCCATCATAAATATTTGCATCATAAATTAAATCACCAACTTTATAATCACTATTCATTTATGTCCTCCAAGATTTATTGTTTTATGTTTTATCGATTTGACTTAAGCGATTGTAATTTTACGGTGCTGTACTGTCAAATGACTCGGCATAAAATTAGTGCTTTATTTCAAATCCCCAATAAATTAATACATTGAGCACATCAAAATCAGTAAAATTGGTACAAACTTCCCACTTATCGTTACAACAACTTCTACAGGTCTTGGTAACTTTGCATCAATAAAAACAAATAATTTCATCCTATAAATGAAATAGCAATGAACAAGATTCTTTTAATTTCAGTACTCAGCATTTTAATACTCAATGTCATGGCACAAGAAAAAATAGTACAGACAGCAGGGCGCACCCAATTAGGCGAGTTCGCCCCCAAATTTGCAGAACTCAACGATGATGTCCTTTTCGGCGAAGTATGGAGTCGCACCGACAAACTTGGTCTGCGCGACCGCAGTTTAGTGACCATCACCTCCCTCATTAGCCAGGGTATCACCGACAATTCGCTCGTTTTCCATCTTCAGTCGGCAAAGAAGAACGGTATTACCCGCACCGAGATTGCCGAAATAATCACCCACATCGGTTTCTATGCCGGTTGGCCCAAAGCGTGGGCGGCATTCAATCTGGCCAAAGGCGTATGGGCGGAAGATTCTACCGGTGAAGACGCCAAGGCCGCTTTCCAGCGCGAAATGATTTTCCCTATCGGCGAACCCAATACTGCATATGCACAGTACTTCATCGGTAACAGCTACCTTGCTCCCGTATCCCGAGAGCAAGTATCGATAGCCAATGTTACTTTTGAACCTCGTTGCCGCAACAACTGGCACGTACACCGCGCAAAAAGCGGCGGCGGACAGATGCTCATCGGCGTAGCCGGACGCGGTTGGTATCAGGAAGAAGGCAAGCCGGCGGTGGAGATTCTGCCTGGCACAGTAATTCATATCCCTGCTAACGTCAAGCATTGGCACGGAGCTGCAGCCGACAGTTGGTTCGCTCATTTAGCATTCGAAGTCCCCGGAGAGAATACTTCCAATGAATGGCTCGAACCGGTGACGGATGAAGAGTATAACAAACTCGAACAGAACAAGCAATAAATATATGGAACAATTAGATGTATTCGATTGCTCGAATGTGCTTATAGCGAGCTATTTCACTGACGACCGGGGATGTGCCCACGAAAACAGGGAACATACGCTTATTTATCTGTGCTCCGGTGAACTGGAGATAGAAGAGCGTGGCAAGAAAACCGTGTTGCATCCGGGGGATTGTGCTTTCATGCGGCGCGATAACCGGATGTGGTTGCAGAAAAAGGTCGAGGATGGGAAACCGTACCGTTCTGTCGTGTTGAAATTCTCAAGACCTTTTCTGAGAGAATTTTATCAGACTCTTAACCGGCAACAAATTCCGACTGATTCTAAACGCGATAAAGTAAGTCTGCGTGTATTGCCAGGCAACAGACCGGACATTCGTTCACTGTTCGAATCCATCATACCCTATTTCGATGCAGGTGAAAAACCGTCTGAAGATGTACTGAAGTTAAAAATGATTGAGGGAGTATATGTACTACTCAATACCGACAGGAACCTTTACGCCTCGTTGTTCGATTTTGTGGAACCGTGGAAAATAGACATTCTCGACTATCTGAATAAAAATTATATGTGCGACCTTTCGATGGATGAAATTGCAAGTTATACGGGACGTAGCTTGGCGACTTTCAAACGAGACTTCGCCAAAATCAGTGACCTGACACCACAGAAATGGATTATCAGACGTCGTCTGGAGGCTGCACATGATTTGATAAAATCAGGTAGAAAAAAAGTGACGGAAGCCTGTTTCGATGTGGGTTTCAAAAACCTGTCTCATTTCTCCAAAATATATAAGGAAGCGTATGGGGTTGCCCCATCATGGTAAAAAACAGAGATGTATTTTCATAAAACACTACTTAACTAAATGAACTTTATAACAAACCCTTTTGAGCCTCGCAGCAAAGTCGTTACGAGGCTCTCTTTTTACCTTTGCCTACAGAACATTAAAACAAAAAATTATGGAAAAGAACAATCAAATGAATCTCAGCCGTCGCGGATTTCTCAAGACGGCAACCTTAACAGGAGTAGCATTGACCATGCCCACCGGACTGGATAAAGTCTTTGCAGCGGAAACGAAACAGACGGCAGTCTCCGATAACGACAGCGATGCCGCTCATATTACGGGACATCGTATATTAGGTACGGGAAAGGCAGCTTTCGAGGTATCGACACTCGGCTTTGGTGTAATGGGTATGACTTACAACCGCAGTCAGCATCCAGACAAAAAACAGTGCATCCGATTGTTGCATGAAGCGGTGGATCGGGGTATAACACTCTTCGACACGGCTATCATCTATGGGCCGTTGACTAACGAAAATCTAGCCGGAGAAGCATTGTCCGAATTCAAAAACCGGATCAACGTAACGACTAAATTCGGACATGAAGTTATCGACGGGAAAGCCACGGGTCGTCAGAACAGTCGGCCGGAGACTATTCGTCGCTATTGCGAAGAGTCGCTCCATCGCCTCCGGCTCGAATCGCTTCCCATGTTTTACCAGCACCGCTCTGATCCGGATACTCCGGCAGAAGAAGTGGCATCGACCATTGCCGACCTGATGAAAGAGGGCAAGGTACAACACTGGGGCATGTGCGAAGTCAGTGCCGAGACCATCCGCAAAGCTCACGCTGTTTGTCCATTGACGGCTATCCAAAGCGAGTATCATCTGATGCACCGGCTGGTAGAGGAAAACGGGGTGCTCGATACCTGTCAGGAGTTGGGGATCGGCTTTGTTCCGTACAGCCCGCTGAACCGTGGATTTTTGGGTGGCTGCATCAATGAATACACGGTTTTTGATGTAAACAACGACAACCGCCAAACCCTGCCACGCTTTCAACCGGAAGCGATGCGTGCGAATACCCGTATCGTGAATGTGCTCCAAGCCTTCGGCCGCACACGAGGCATGACTTCGGCACAAGTGGCACTCGGCTGGTTACTCCGGAAAGCACCGTGGATCGTCCCCATCCCCGGAACAACGAAACTGGCGCATCTGAAAGAGAACCTGCGCACGCAGGAATTTACTCTTTCACCCGAAGAATGGAAAGAGCTGGAGGATGCAGTAGCCGCTATTCCCGTTGTCGGAGACCGATACAATGCCGAGCAACAACGTCAGGTAGGCCGCTAAAGAATCAATCCAGCAAGACTTCTCAAACTTTCAGCATTGGAATAATTGTTTAATTATAAAAATAAGAATCATATGAAAAAGTACCTGTATCTACTGTTTGCCACTTTTATAGCGGTAGGATTAAATGCATGTTCTCCCGATGATAATGAGCCGGACAACCCGCAGACCGAGACTCCGGAAACACCCGACAATCCGAATCCGGCCCCAACGGGCAAGACACTGATTGTATATTACAGCTACACGAATAATGTACATTCTATTATCAACGATCTGCAGACGCAAATAGAAGCCGATGTAGTAAGGGTTGAACCTACCGAAAAAGGGATAGACTATGCCGCCAACAATTATGCGATTGGCAGTGCATTGATTCAGGCAATCCAGGATAATCCGAACGATGCGAATTCTTATCCATCTATTGAAACGACAATTGATAACCTGTCCGATTATGACAGAATCATCATAGGCGCACCTCTCTGGTGGAGCAATATGGCTGCGCCCCTGCAAACATTCCTATTTCAATACGGCAGTCAGATGGAAGGTAAAAACATCGGTCTGATCGTATCGAGTGCAAGCAGCGGGATCAACGGTGTCGAGTCCGATGCCAAACGGCTCATTCCGGGCGGAAACTTCCTCACACCAAGCCTATGGATACGTTCATCTCAAACATCCAACTGTCACTCGATGATTGCCGACTGGCTGAATGAGATCAATTAAACAGCAGATAATGATAACACCTCTTTTTATGGGTGATATCGGCATGCAGGAAGTGCAGCGAGCAGCAATTGCACAGTTGGAAAATCCTCTTCCCGTGCAAGACGCTCTGTTCTTTAAATGACAGTGTCTTGTCATGCCGATGAAAATGTTTTGCCATAGTAATGGCAAGAGTCTGCCAAAGGCATGGCAGAGCTCTGCCACTACGATGGCAGTGGCCTGCCAAGCCTATGGCAAAATCCTTTTCCCGTTACTACCAGGCATAATCTTCTACATAGGCATCAAACTTCGGTGGTTCATCAATTCCACATCGTACCAGAATGTGCTGTATCTCTTTTTGTTCGGCAGGAGAAAGTAAACGTTCGCCTTTACGAACCCGATAGTAAGTTCTTTCACTGAAAAGGTTTCTCAAACGAGAGATGACGCTTTTCATCTGTGCGTAAGGCAGGTTATCCAACAAACGTGTAAAGCCTTTGGCATAAATTACTTTCACGTCAGGACGATAATGAGGACACTCCCCCTCCAGTGTAGCCTGGTATTTGGGGCTAATAATCATCCAACGCTCGACGCTGTCCGAAATATCCTGTTCTGCCAACTGTCGCAAACAAGTAGAGGCTTTGGGGCACTCCCGTTTAAGGCATAAAGCATAGTTGAAGGGAATTTCCGGGAAAAGATGTTTTTCTTCCATACTAGTGATAAGTGTTTATTGTGTTAGTTTTCGATATAAGATTAATCAAACCAATCGTGTAAATGTAAGCATTCTTTTGGTGTAAACAGAGTGATTCCGGCAAAAAGATAATGATTTATAATAGCTACCTGTAATTAAGGTTAGTATATCCGTAATCTATCTACCAAATCTATCATACATTCTTCCGTACTTTGCAATAGAAAATAAATCTGCTGACGGCATGCAGTTAATCACCTCAAACGTACATTGGGCACAGAAGAAATAACAGGAAAACGTGACAAGAACTATTATTAAAAAAGAATATATGAAAACAAGAAAATTAGGAAACAACGGGCTGGAAGTGTCAGCCATCGGACTGGGTTGCATGGGTATGAGTTTTGCTTACGATCCCCTTCCCGACCGTAACGAAATGATACAGGTAATCCGTTCGGCCTACGAACTGGGGGAAACATTTTTCGACACAGCCGAAGTATACGGCCCTTATACCAACGAAGAACTGGTAGGTGAAGCAGTTGCCTCTTTCCGGGATAAAGTAGTTATAGCCACTAAGTTCGGCTTCAATATAGTCGATGGCAAACAAGCCGGAACTAACAGTCGCCCTGAACATATCCGTCAGGTAGTAGAAGAATCCCTGAAAAGATTAAAGACGGACTACATCGATTTGCTTTATCAACATCGCGTAGACCCGAATGTTCCTATCGAAGAGGTTGCCGGAACCGTAAAAGACCTCATTCAGGAAGGGAAAGTAAAGTATTTCGGCATGTCGGAAGCTGGAGCTAAAACCATTCGCCGGGCACATGCCGTTCAACCGGTCGCTGCCCTGCAAAGTGAATATTCTCTCTGGTGGCGTCGTCCTGAGGAAGAGATCATTCCTACGTTGGAAGAACTGGGTATAGGCCTCGTTCCGTTCAGTCCGCTGGGCAAAGGATATCTGACCGGAAGTTTTAACAGACAGACTACATTCAGCAAAGAAGATTTCCGCAATAAGCTCCCACGTTTTACACAGGATGCACTCGATGCTAACCAGGCGATAGTCGATTTGCTGAAAAAGATTGCCGCAGAGAAAGAAGCAACGCCCGCCCAAATAGCATTGGCATGGCTGCTGGCACAAAAACCGTGGATTGCTCCCATACCGGGAACGACCAAACTGCACCGTCTGAAAGAGAACCTGGGTGCAGCCGAAATTCACCTGACAGATGATGAATTGAAAAACATCAATGAAGCCAGTTCTAAAATAAAACTGACAGGCAACCGTTATCCCGAAGAACTGGAACGGACAACCGGGTTATAAAGACGAACTTGCGCGTCTATATTCACTGGGTGTCATATTTCCATATTTCTTAAAGAAGCGAACGAAATGTTGGGGATACTGGAATCCCAGTGAATAAGCAACCTGTGTGATTGATTTCTCCGGGTTCAGTAATTCCTCTTTAGCCAAGTTGAGCATTTTCAATTGGATGTACTCTTTAGCAGATTTGCCTGTTTCTTTTTTTACAAGATCTCCAAAATAGTTGGGAGACAGGCAAATCTTGTCTGCAAAATAGTTAACCGTAGGCAATCCTTCTTTAGCGGCAAGTCCGGAATCCAGATATTCGTCAAGCAATCTTTCAAAACGGGCCAATACGTCCAGGTTCATACCCTGTCGTGTGATAAACTGACGGTCATAAAAGCGCATGCAATAATCCAGCAGCAATTCGATATTGGTACATATCAATCCTCTGATCCACTACAAAAGTAATTCGTTTTTTCCTTATCCTCATCATCGCATAGAAAGAAACCGTAATAATGGTAATGCTTCCCGTAGTTTCGGTAAACTTGAAAGTCAAGTTACTTTCTTTTTCCTGTTATCCATAATAGTCGAGAAGTTCTCTTGTCCCCACTGTATTATATTTTCTAGATGAGGTATTAAAGTCATCCCAAAATCAGAAACATAATACTCTACACGTGGGGGAACTTCCGGATATACTTTGCGATGCACCAAACCGTCGGTTTCCAATGAACGAAGTGCTGTTGAAAGCATTTTCTCAGAAATAGACGGGATAAGTTTATACAATTCATTTTATCAAAGTAAAGTAAAGCCCTGCAATGTGATAATTACAGGACTTTACTTTACATCTTTCGAGGGTCGTACGAAAGAAGGAACTTTCTTCTACGTCTGGTAAACAGAGAATAAAAATAATTTGTGCTGCTGACATACTGCTGTCATTCGTACTTAGTATCTTTGTTTTAAAACTAAAATAGAAATATCATATTATGAATACAGAAAAACCATTAGTAGACAAAGATTATATATTATTCAAAATCGGAGGTAAAGGAGGTTGGACCTTTGTCGAAATTCCTGAAATCCCTATGCCCAAAACATCATTCGGGATGTTGAAGGTAAAAGGAAAGATAGATGATTATGAGTTTTCTAATTTAAATATGATGCCTATCGGGAACGGAAATATCGGTTTACCCATCAAGTCGGCAATAAGGAAGAAAATCAAAAAGGAAGCTCCCGACACAGTTCATATTACTTTATATGAGGATAAAACTCCATTGATAATTCCGGAAGAATTGCTTTTATGTATGGAATATGAAGAGGGAGCATTAGAAAAGTTTGAAACTTATAGCGATGGTCAGAAAAAGGCATTTATCGACTGGATCAATTCTGCCAAAACAGAACAAACCAAAGCTGACCGTATCGCTAAAACCATAATCAAAGTGCTAAACGAGGATAAGTTTTATTAGAGTTCGCTTATTGACAAAAAGACAAATACAATAAATATGGAAATAAAACATAAAATACAGTTTGGAACTACTACCGATAAATTAGCAAAGAAAGTTCTAACAAAAGAAAAGATAGCAACATCTTCCTTATATGACTATTATTGTATGAACCTAAAGGAAACAATAAAAGAGAATGAATATGCCTCTATATTGGATTCACATGGTAGAGAGGTATGCATCATACAAATCAACAAGATTGAAATTGTTGAATTTCAAAATATAACAGAAGAATTTGCAATTGCCGAGGGTGATGGAAATTTAGAAAACTGGCTAAGAATACATACGGAATATTATTCTTTATTATTAGAAAAAATAGGGAAAAAGCTTACAGGAGAAACAAAACTACTTTGTGAGTGGTTCAAGGTTATAACTCATTGATAAATAATAAACAATACTTAATATTGATTGTTAGTCTAAAATATTTCTTGGGAAACAATCTTCTTTCTATATTCTTGTGGCGTTACTCCTTTTAATTTTTTAAAAATCCGATTGAAATGTGGAACATCATTAAATCCTACTGCAAAACAGATTTCCGATACCTGTTTTTTTGTGTGTCTTAGAAGTTCACAAGCTGTATTCAAACGATACTGGGTAACATATTGTGAAAATGTCATTCCTTTGCATCGTTTGAAGTAGGAGCAAAACGCAGAACGGTTCATTCCCACTTCGGCAGAAATATCATCTAAAGAGATAGCATGAATATAATGAGCCATCACATAGCTACAAATTTGCTGCATACGTCTCACATCTCGCTCTAGATTTACAGGTCTACCTGCAAAAATATGGTCGGACGAAGTAAATATGACAGGTAGTAAACGGAACATTTCACACAATCGCCCCAAGTCGTCCATATCGTTCATTTGCAATAATATCTTGCGAATGATACGAGAGCTTTCTAATCCAAATTTTAATGCATTAACAGGAAATGCAAGACCTGCTAAGCGGTTCCGCAATTCAGGAAATATCTCCATGCACCTCATAACAAGAGAGTGGCTGAAAGCGACCATTAGATAATGAATACACCCGTCACTGTCTGCCGATAAAGGTGTATATTCCCAATAATGATGCATAGATGGCGGTATCAATACCACATCACCTGTCGAAAAAGATTGTAACGTATCACCTGCCATCCGGGTTCCATATCCATGTAACACATAATATAACTCCCATGCATCGTGCTGATGCAATTTGGCTTCTATGTGAATATCAATTCGTTGGTCTATAAAAAAGAATGAATGATTTT
Organism: Parabacteroides chongii; assembly: GCF_029581355.1. Lineage (NCBI taxonomy): Bacteria > Pseudomonadati > Bacteroidota > Bacteroidia > Bacteroidales > Tannerellaceae > Parabacteroides > Parabacteroides chongii. The sequence continues at coordinate 4,882,426 of NZ_CP120849.1, forward strand.
CTACTTCGGGTAGTTCATAAGGCGTAATCATTTCTTCCATAATTGTATATAAAATGGTTTAATACAAATATACAACAATTATACGAAACAATACCACAAATATGCAACAAGAAAGAGGCATAACTTTGCTACCGAAAACAACAAGTATAATTATTAAAATGTATTGTTATGGATTTCTATCAAGTATTAGAGAAAAGAAGAACTATCCGCGACTTTTCCGATAAGGAAGTAACGGACGAAGTATTGGAAAAAGTATTATCGGCAGCTTTTAAAGCCCCTACAAACGACCACTTACGACAATTTGAGTTCATTGTCGTGAGAGGGCAGAAAAATATTACCCAACTTATATCACCAGTGGCAGAAAACACCAAAAACATTCAACAGGTTGGACTAGAAGCTGCCGCAAACGCAATGGACAAAGACGGATATGACATGTTTGTCGATGCGTTACCAAAACAACAGCGTATGCTAATCCAAAGTAATTGTCTTATTCTGCCGTTTTTTAGACAAAAGGACTATCCCTTATGTAAACCAGCAGACCAAAGTTCTTTAAACTATTTTGCCTCGGCTTGGGCGGCTGTAGAAAACATATTGCTAGCTGCAACCGCAGAAGGACTGGCGTGTGCTTTCCGTATTCCCATCGGTAATGAACCAGAGCATGTGAAACATCTCGTTAATGCTCCCCATGGATATGAGTTCACCTGTTTTCTTGCCATCGGTTATGCGGCTGAGGATGCACATATATGTAAGCAGAAAGATATTCGAGTAAAAGAGAGAATTCACAAAAACATCTGGTAGGTCGTAAAAATGAAAGGACACAGATTGATATTGATAACCAGTATTTTATGTAGGTATCAGCATGTCTATATTCAGTTATCTACCAAGGGATAAAAAAGAAAAAGCTCTGTAATATTAAATTACAGAGCTTTATATCTTTTGCTTCTTTCGAAAGCGGTCCGGACGGGACTCGAACCCGCGACCCCATGCGTGACAGGCATGTATTCTAACCAACTGAACTACCGAACCAATGTTTTTATATCGCATCTCTCTCGATTGCGGTGCAAAGGTAGATAATATTTTTAATTACACAACAGTTTCATACAAATATTTCACATCGGATCGATTATTTTTTTACTTTTGTCCCCCATATAAACTATAACAGACATGAAGAATACTCCAGTAGATTATCAGACTGCCAGACGAATAATAGATGGCTACGGATTACCGGATTTCGGGAAAGCTACAATCCGTGAAGTTGTTGCCATATCCACACAATTGGAACAGGAAACAAAAACCGAGTTCATACATATGGAAATGGGTGTTCCCGGACTGAAAGCAGCGCAAGTCGGTGTCGATGCGGAAATAAACGCACTAAAGAGCGGTATCGCCTCCATCTATCCGAATATCAACGGTACGCCGGAAGTAAAAGCAGAAGCATCCAGATTCATCAAGGCATTTATCAATATAGATATAGCACCGGAATGCTGTGTTCCGGTAACCGGTTCCATGCAAGGAACATTTGCCTCTTTCCTTACCAGCGGACAATGCACGGAAGGAAAAGATACTATCCTCTTCATCGATCCCGGATTTCCGGTTCAGAAACAACAGATCGTCGTGATGGGATATAAATACGAATCATTCGACGTCTATGAATATCGCGGAGAGAAACTGCGTGCCATCCTGGAAGAACACCTTTCAAAAGGCAATATCGCAGCTATGATCTATTCGAACCCGAACAACCCTGCCTGGTTCTGCCTGACAGACGAAGAACTGAAGATCATCGGAGAAATGGCAAACAAATATGATACGATCGTGATCGAAGACCTCGCCTACTTCGCTATGGATTTTCGCAAAGAACTCGGCAAACCTTTCGAAGCTCCTTATCAGGCAAGCGTTGCCCATTATACGGATAATTACATCTTACAGATCTCCGGTTCGAAAGCATTCAGCTATGCCGGACAACGTATCGGTGTAACTGCTATCTCCAACAAACTTTACCACCGTGCTTATCCGGGACTGACGAAGCGTTATGGCGGCGGCACTTTCGGTACTGTTTACATCCATCGTGTACTGTACGCCCTGTCATCAGGAACCAGCCATTCGGCGCAGGTAGCATTGGCTGCCATGTTCAAAGCAGCCTCCGACGGCCAGTTCGATTTTATCTCGGAAGTAAAGGAATACGGACGCCGCGCCGAAAGACTGAAAAAGATTTTTACAGACTACGGCTTCACGATCGTTTACGATCATGACCTGGATGAACCGATTGCCGACGGCTTCTATTTCACGATCGCTTATCCCGGAATGACCGGCGGAGAGTTGATGGAAGAATTAATCTATTACGGAGTAAGCGCCATTTCTTTAAGCACAACCGGCAGTAACCAGGAAGGTCTGCGCGCCTGCACTTCGTTCATCAAACCGCACCAATATGACCTTCTGGAAGAGCGTTTAAAGCTATTCAAAGAAAATCATACCCTATAATTAACACAAGCCCGGCATTTATTTTACACTTATTAACCCAAATGCCGGGTTTTTCGTTTGCTTCTTAACATCAAAAGCCATATATTGTCGCTGTGTATTAACAGTTAAGCGATCTTATCATGGCATCATACAAAAATATCTTCAAAATAACGCATAATAATCTCCTGCCTGCACAAGGTAGCATACTCATATCAGAACCTTTTCTGCAAGATGCCTATTTCCAACGCTCCGTTGTTCTGCTCGTAGAACACACAGATGACGGATCAATGGGATTAGTCTTAAACAAAAAAACGGATCTGGTAGTCAATACATTTTTTCCGGAACTGGAGAAGTTCCCGGAGATACCGATTTACCTGGGAGGCCCTGTAAGTGCCAATCGCCTGTTCTTCATTCACTCACTGGGTGATCTGATTATCCCTGATTCCCTGAAGATAAAAGACCATCTCTATTTTGACGGTGATTTCGAAGCGTTAAAACGTTATATCCTGAATGGTCATTCTATTGACGGGAAAGTAAAATTTTTCCTCGGTTATTCAGGCTGGACAGAAGGTCAGTTGGGTAATGAGATCAACCATAACTCATGGGTAGTAAGCCACGCATCGAAAGAAAATGTGTTGCTGGCCGACGGAGAGGATTTTTGGAAAGATTCATTGGGAGAGCTTGGCAGCAATTATGAAGCATGGACAAAATATCCCAAGGATCCGTATCTTAACTAATTATCTTTCAGTCCGTACCTTTTGCATTACCAAAATGTCGGAATATCCTTTTTCCGTCAGGACCCAATCTTTCATTATTCCGGAAAGAACAAACCCGCAACGGGTAAATAAGGCCTTACTGGCTTCATTCTCTATCGGGATATGAACAAATAACTGGTGCAATTTCAGAAACATAAAAGCATATTCCATCAATACATGCATCGCTTCTGATGCAAATCCGTTCCCCTGATAAAGCGGATCGACCAGAATACCGATGCCTGCACGCCGGTGATGGGGCTCGAAGTCATACAAGTCGACCGTGCCGATAGCTGCTCCTGTCGAACGCAACTCGATCATCAGACGCAATTGCCTGGTATCGAAAATATCCCGGTGTGACTCCCGGATATACTCTTTCAATATATAACGGGAATATGGGGACATAGTGTTACCCAACTCCCATAGGTCAGGATTATTCTCCCAACGATATAAAAGTTCCAGATCTTCCGGCTCCAGTGCACGAAGCCGGATCATTTCATTTTCCAGTAGTGCCATATTACTTTCCTGGTGATATTAATTGTCCGCTCTCTGTACTATAAATATGATAGGTTACTTTTTTGTCAACCAGCTTATCCATAAACAAAAGCATTTGTTCAAAGCGGGCATCCGGATAACAAAAGGCATAGTCCGTGAACTCTTTCATCTGATTACGGCGGCAAATGGCATCCATCACACGCTCTTCACTCAAGTTCCATAGATTAATATGCTCCAGTTCAGGCATACGCTTGGCACAAGCCGCTTTCATTGCTTCGAAATGCTCTTCCCGGCAAATCACCAGCAGACGGCGGTGTTTGTTATTCGGCTTTGTCCGAACTCCCAACATCCGTGACAAAGCAGCCAGAGATGCACGCAACAGGATAGCCATCTTGATAAAAAATCCCATCAGCCAGCCGGACTGCGGATAATACTTTTTGAAAAAGATCAGCATAGCCCCGTAAAATGCCTTCACATATTTCATGTCGCCATGCTTGGTACTTTCTCCCTTATAATGAAGGATACGTTCGGGAATATAGTAATTCTTATATCCACCCAATACCAGACGGTACGATAGGTCAATATCTTCACCATACATAAAAAACGCTTCATCCAATAAGCCGACCTTATCCAAGGCCTCATGACGGAGTAACATGAAAGCACCAGCCAATACATCGACTTTATGCTGTTTCTCCTTATCGAGATAAGCCAAGCTATACCTGGAGAATATACGCGATTTAGGAAACAATTTCGACAAACCGAATATCTTGCAGAACGAAACCCAGGGAGAAGGAAAACTTCGTTTACTTTCCGGAAGGAAAACGCCATGCCCATCCAACATCTTCACACCGATACCACCGGAGTTCGGATTCTCATCCATAAAGAAACAAAGGGTCCGCAAGCTCTCCTCTCCTATCACCGTATCAGGATTCAGCAACAAAACATATTCTCCTTTACACTGGCGGATAGCCTGGTTATTCGCTTTTGCAAATCCCGGATTATCTTTATTCTCTATAAACAGGACTTCCGGAAATTTAGGACGCAAATAATCGATGGAGCCGTCAGTCGAATTATTGTCAACAACAAAAACCTCCGCATCCAGTCCGGCTATGGCAGCACGAACCGAAAGCAGACACTGCTCCAGAAAATACTTTACATTGTAGTTTACAATAATAATGGATATCTTGGTTTCGTACATAAAGAGTCTGATTAAATTTTTATCGAATCATTAAAGCTAGTCCGGTTCACAATGGAACGACCGAGAGTTATTTCGTCAGCATATTCAATCTCGTCACCAATAGACACCCCACGGGCAATCACCGTAATTTTCACTTCATAAGGAGATAACTTGCGATATATGAAAAAGTTCGTCGTATCGCCCTCCATCGTTGTACTAAGTGCCAGCACGATCTCCCTCACTTCGTCATTCGCCACCCGCTGCACCAGACTATCTATCTGCAGGTCTCCAGGCCCTATACCGTCCATCGGGGAAATAATTCCTCCGAGCACATGGTAAACGCCACGGAACTGCCCGGTATTCTCGATAGCCATCACCTCCTTTATATTCTCGACTACGCAAACGGTAGAATGGTCGCGCTGCGGATCGGCACAAATCGAACACATGTCGTCATCACAAATATTGTGGCACACCTTACAATATTTCACTTCTTTCCGCAAAGCCAGCAAAGCCGAAGCAAAGTTTTCCGTATAACCTTCATCCCGGCGAAGCATATACAAAGCCAACCGGAGAGCCGTTTTTCTTCCTACTCCCGGTAGCGAAGCCAGCTCGTTCACAGCATTCTCCAATAAAACGGACGGATATTTCTGAGTCATTGATTACCTTTCTTTGACCACAAAGATAATTAATTCCGCACAAACAACTCTATCCGTAATAAATAACGAACCGTTTTTATTAAAAATACCAAACCAATCAAAAACTTCATATTTTTGACACATCCATACAGCCCTTATAAAATCATATCTGTGAAACAATGTTAGCACACAGAATATTTTCTACTAGAAAATTATTTTATTAAAAAATAGAATATAAGTTTGCAGTATCATTGCAAGTAGAAATATTTATCAGTAGAAAACAAATAAGTAAACGCATGGCAAAGTTATTTTTCAAGAGACATTGGCTTACACTGCTAGGGATAGCACTCGGCGCCGCAGGGGGATTTCTATACTGGAATTTTATTGGTTGCACAACAGGAACCTGCCCTATCACATCTTCTCCTATCAATAGTTCGGTTTGGGGAGCAATTATAGGAGGTTTATTGCTCAGCTCTTTTCAGAAAGAAAATAAAATATCAACCGATAAAGATCAATAATATGGAAGCGCTATACAAGAAACAGGCATATTCACTGTTCGGAATGTTTACACTGGCACTACGGCTTGTAGTCGGCTGGACTTATTTTTCCGCTTTTTGGAGAAGATTAGTACTTGAGAATAAACTTATCCCGGATACGGCAGGTTATATAGGAGAGAAATTCAACCATTTCCTCCCTAACGCATTCGGAATAAAACCGGTGATAGAATATCTCGTTTCAAATCCGGATCAACTTTGGTGGGCGATGGTCGTTTTCACGATCATTGAAGGAATTGTAGGTCTGTTTTTTATGCTCGGCTTCTTTACACGGTTGATGAGTATCGGAGTGTTGAGCCTTGCAACCGGTATATTATTAGGTTCGGGATGGCTGGGAACCACTTGCGTGGATGAATGGCAAATCGGGATATTAGGTGTCGCAGCAGGCTTTACCCTACTCCTGTCCGGCGGAGGCAAATATTCTCTGGACAACATGATAATTCCGCGTATTCCACTACTAAATAAGTATGTCTGGACAACCTGGTTGACATCCGGTCCGCTTCCACTCGATGAGAAGTTATCGGGAAGATTTTCGGTAGTCGGCGCAACAGCCATATTGTTTCTCTCCCTCCTGACCAATCAGGTATTCCATAATGGAGTATGGGGAAAGCTACATAATAAGTCGGTCAAGCCGAAGATAGAAATAAACGATGCCAATCTGGGCAAAGAAAAGTTGTCATTCACCGTCTATCGTGTAGAAGGTGTGGATGTATACGGATCCTTCCTGATCGGCGTTACTTTGAAAGATGCAAATGGCAATATCATCCTCGACAGAAACGGAGAGGAATTATCTGAATTTCCGGAAACAGATATCCGGAATATGTATATAGCGAAAGTGGCTCCTGGTAAGCATAGCCTTGTCATCCCTTTGGGAAGCAAAGCGGAGCTGACAATAAAAGATGAAACACTCGCCAATCTGCCCAAAGGTGACTACGAGTTGACATTGACAGATATCAGCGGCATTACCTGGAAACAGAAACTGAAAAATTAATTATTAACATCAATTCAAATCCAAATGAACAGTAAAAAAATCTTCACATTATTAGTATTGGTCGTAGGTTTCATGACTTTATCCTCCTGCAAAGGACAAGCCAAAAACGCTGTCGGTGAAACAGAAAACAGCCAGGAAACAACAGCCAATACACCTGTCCATATCACAAAGGCTGATTTTCTGAAAAAGATATACAATTACGAAGCCAGCCCCAACGAATGGAAATATCTGGGCGACAAACCCGCCATCATCGACTTTTATGCAGACTGGTGTGGCCCCTGTAAAATGATCGCTCCTTCTTTGGAACAACTAGCCAAAGAATATGCCGGAAAGATCGATATATACAAAGTAGATGTCGACAAGGAAACTGAACTGGCACAGGTTTTCGGAATACAAGGTATCCCGGCATTGCTGTACATCCCCATGACAGGGAAACCCCAGATGCTTCAAGGAGCATTGCCTAAAGATCAATTAAAAGAAAAGATTGAAACTATTTTACTGAAAAAGTAAAAGCATTCTATCCATAACTAAAAAAGAGGTATCCCAATAAAGGGACCAGACGCAGACGACGCAGGATTACTCCGCGTTCGTCTGCATCCGGTAAAGAAGCTAATAACTCACCACCACCCTCAACATCGCAATATGATACCTCTCATTTCCAGTCCGTATAAAATGGAAAACCACTCTCTCCTCGCCCATCTGCAACACTATTACAACCAGCGTGTAAACCGTTTTACGTACCATTGTTTTACGAATTGAGTCAACATACAATATCCAAGTAAAGTAGCAAGCAGCCAGGGGAAATAACTCAGCGGCAGCGGTACAAGCCCGATAGATGCACCTATCCCTGTAAACGGCAGGAGGATACCGATCGCCATGATCGCAAAAGTGGTGAGTAATACCGGCCATGAAGCCCGGCTCTGTATAAACGGTATCTTTCGTGTACGGATCATATGCACGATCAATGTCTGCGAAAGCAATCCTTCCACAAACCAACCGCTCTGGAACAAAGCCTGATGTTCCGGCGAAGTACACCCGAACACATACCACATCAACAGATAAGTCGTGATATCGAATATCGAACTGATCGGCCCGATGCAAATCATGAAACGGCTCAGATCGGAAGCATCCCACTTACGCGGCTTCAATAGGTATTCACGATCGACCTTGTCAAACGGTATCGTCGTCTGCGAAATATCATACAACAGGTTCTGTACCAGCAAATGAATCGGAAGCATCGGCAGGAAAGGCAGGAAAGCACTCGCCGCCAACACACTGAACATATTACCGAAATTTGAACTCGCCGTCATCTTAATATACTTCATAATATTGCCGAATATCTTACGCCCTTCGAGAACACCCTGCTCCAGCACCATCAAATCCTTTTCCAGCAAAATGATATCAGCACTCTCCTTAGCAATATCGACCGCCGTATCCACCGAAATCCCGATATCCGACTGACGCAAGGCCGACGCATCGTTGATCCCATCCCCCAGGAAACCGACTGTATTCCCACCCTTTTGCAGTAACGTGATAATACGCGTTTTCTGCATCGGAGTCAGTTTCGAATAAACCGTCGTATGTTGCAGCTCCTTCACCAGTTCCTCATCCGTCATCTTCTCGATCTCCGGTCCCTGCAACGTATGCGTAATATCTACACCGACCTGACGGCAGACCGCTTTTACCACAGCTTCGTTATCACCGGATAACACCTTCACCTCTACACCATGCTCATGCAACTGTCGGATCGCTCCGGCAGCCGACGATTTGGGGGGATCGAGGAAAGCCAGATAACCAATCAGCACCATATCCATTTCATCCTCCACCGAGAAATCCAGCTCCTTTTCTATCCAACTCTTCTGGGCAACCGCCAGCACACGCATGCCGTCACGGTTCATCCGCCCGCTTATTGTCAAGGCAATCTGCTTCAGTTCGTCCGTCATCGGGCATACTTCACCGTTATATTCCACATACGAACAGATCTGCATCATCTCCTCGATCGCCCCTTTGGTGATGATCTGCCGTTTACCGTCGTTATCTTCCACGATCACCGACATGCAGCGGCGGGTAAAGTCAAACGGAATCTCGTCCACTTTCCTGTATTTATCACCCAGATGTTCGAAATCCAGTTCCTTCGCATGCGAAAGGATCGCCTTGTCCATCAGGTTCTTCAGTCCGGTCTGGAAATAACTGTTGAAATAGGCATGTCGCAACACACGCAAATCGTCATCCCCATGCACATTGAGATATTTCTCCAACACGATCTTATCGCGCGTCAACGTCCCCGTCTTATCTGTACAAAGAATATTCATCGCCCCGAAACTCTGTATCGCATTCAGATTCTTCACGATCGTCTTGCGGCGTGACATGCTGACAGCCCCTTTTGCCAGATTGGAGGTAACGATCATCGGTAACATCTCCGGCGTAAGACCGACAGCAACCGACACGGCAAACAGAAAAGCATCGAACCAGTCCCCTTTGCTCAACCCGTTAATCAGGAACACAAACGGAACCATCACCAGCATAAACCGTATCAGCAACAAACTCACCTTATTGATTCCCCGGTCAAAACTCGTCTGCGCCCGCACCCCCGTCAGGCTTTTGGCAATCGTCCCCAGATAGGTAGAACGCCCGGTAGCAAACACCACGCCTATTGCTGATCCGCTCACCACATTCGACCCCATAAAGCAGATATCATCCAGCTCGACCACACTGCCCGTCCGATGCGTCCTGTTCCCCAGTTCCGCCCTTTTCTCTATAGCATCCGACTCGCCCGTCAACGACGACTGGCTGACAAACAAATCCTTAGATTCCACGATACGGATATCGGCAGGCACCATATCTCCGGCAGCCAGGTAAACGATATCCCCCGGCACAAGTTCAGCGATATTCACTTCCTGTCCGTCTTTTGCACCCAGACGGTAGACGGTAGCCGTATTCTTCACCATCCGTTTCAAGGCATCCGAAGCTCTGCCCGATTTCCATTCCTGCACGAAACGAAGCACTGCACTCAGCATCACCATCGCCGTAATAACAATAACGGTCACCCATTCCCTGTCTTCCGGCGCGGCCATCAGGACATCGATCACCAGCGAAACAACTGCCAATGCCATCAATATACCGATAAAAGGATTGATAAAGGTTTTAATAAACATGATCAGCCAACGGTCACGTTTTTCGCGTATGATTTCGTTAGGCCCATGAAAACGTAAACGGTCTGTAACTTCTCCTTCCGTCAGTCCCAGACGTGAAGTGTCGAAATAACTGAACACAGATTTCAGTGGTTGAGTAGCAGCCAGGAACACCCGTTCGCTGTTGAAAGAGATTGCGTTGTTGTTCTTTCTTTTCTTTCTTCTGATCCACATGATAACTCTCTTTTGTGAAGCCCCCTGCTCCCAAAGCAGGAGGTCTCCGGTTTGGTATTCGTTTTATGTCTCTCTTTTTGACAGCACAAAAGTAGAGACACCCGGCCAGACAAGCCGTTAGAGAACTATTAGAAGGGTATTAGAGAACCATTAGAATTTTGCAATTTACTTCTGCTTTTACTTACTCTGCAAAACAAAAATATTCAGATAGACTTGAAAATTCTCTCAAAAAAGAGTGTTTTTTCAGCTCTACCTGAATATTTCCCATCGCATTCCCGTAAAACGTAAATGATTATGGATAAGAAATTATAGCTATTGGAAAAATATGACTTCTGGAACGTATGCTCCTTTTGACCTGCTTACAGATCACTATGAAAAGTATATAGTGATATTAGATGAAATCACATTACCTTCAAGGAATGGAATACGACATATTCAGGCATGGGATATATACAACTTTATATAATATAAAAGAGTATCATATCCTCTTCTTGCCCCTTGTGTATTTTCCTGTTTGATCATTCTTAAATCCAATCAATCATTTTGTAACAACCATTTCCAAGCCGAAACAACATTAATCACATTGAACGGATTTTCACTTTGCTTGATAGCAATCAGTGATTTGACAACCTCTTTTCTCATGACCTTTCCTTTATTTTAGGACAAAAAACGGTTTTATTTCCTAAAATAAAGGAAATAAATGAATATGAACCCTTTATATCCGAAACATTACAATCACCACGAAACTCTTTATGCTCTCCAAATTTCACCAAACCTAACTGATTCATTAATAGACTTATCGTTACTAACTTCTTATTGGCATCCTATCCTCACACCAACATCTCAAATATTTACTACCTTTGCCGCCAATTGTAAATCATAAAACGAAACGTCATGAGTAAATATCCATTTATGCTGATTACGTGCCTGTTTATTGCACAATCTGCTTTTGCGCAATCATATTCCAAATACTTTCGCCTGGAAAATCAGGATACCGTCAACTTTACTTTTACTGTGAGGAAACCTGATATTAAGGCAATAGACTGTTATCCTCAACAGATTACCCAAATATCGAAAAACGGGGAAAATTACGAAATTTCACTCACCACTATCAACCCCTACCTAGATGGAAGCAAACTGGCTAAAATGAAAGAAGCCAAGTATGACAAATCACGGGAATACGACAGAGAGATCACTAGATTTTTACAATCTACTCCGTTGATAGATGCACAAAACGAACACGTTAGACAAATTGCCGATACACTGTTCAAAGATGAAACGCAGACCTTTGTCATAATAGAGAAAGCCCTTAAATTTGTCTATACCTATCTGTCACCTTCCGATTCCATTGCCAAACAGATCGATGCAGGGATTTGCAGAACCGTAGATGTCAATACAGTTATCCAGACAAGAAAAGGTACTTGTAGCGAATATACTAATCTATTTACCGCACTGATGCGCTATATGAATATACCGACCCGTTTTGCTGTAGGATATTGGAATGTCCCTGAATGGAATACCGAAAGTACCCATGCCTGGCCTGAATGCTACATAGAAGGTGCAGGTTGGTGTTCTGTCGACCCAACACTTCCATCGTATATCTGTCCGCATTTTGCAGAAATCAGGATGCGTTACGGAATAGATTACGAAGACTGCGACATCAGAACCCTAAATTATGACATCGAGCCGATCGAGTTTACAAAGAAATAACCCCATGACGACAGAAGATAAAATAAAGTATTTTGAAAATAGAGAAGATTGGAGAAAGTGGTTGACAGACAACTTTGAAACCAAAGACGAAATTTGGTTCGTCTTCCCTTGTAAGTCGTCAGACAAAAAAAGTATTACATACAACGACGCTGTTGAAGAAGCCCTTTGTTTCGAGTGGATCGACAGTACGATAAAGGCGCTTGACAAAGAACATAAAATTCAGCGTTTCACGCCTAGAAACCCTAAAAGCACATACTCGCAAGCCAACAAAGAAAGACTTAAATGGTTATTGGAAAATAAAATGATACACCCTAAATTTGAGGATAAAATAAGAACTATTTTATCTGACCCTTTTATTTTTCCAGATGATATAATTGACAGATTGAAAGAAGATAAAACAGCATGGAAAAACTATCTGCACTTCTCCGACCCATATAAACGTATCCGAATTGCATACATTGAAGCAGCCAGGAAACGGCCTGAAGAATTTGAAAAACGACTAAACAACTTTATCAATAAAACGAAAGAAAATAAAATTATAGCAGGATTTGGGGGAATTGGAAAATACTATTAATCCCAATAAAATGCTGGCATGAATTTTACTTCCGTTTTCTAAATGCTATACCTATATATAACAAACAAACCACCACCCCAATCACCAACATCCGCTTGGGATAGGAGAACTCCACAATACTACCTTTCTGAAAAGAATCAGAACCGGCAAAACAGTTCTCATCTACAGAACCAGAACTAACAACCGACTCAACAACTTCCTCCCCCTGTACCTTAATGGCGACATGAGTAACAGACTGTACCCCATTCAACCGGCAGCTATCGAACACGATATGCTCTATATTGATCACCTTATTGCGGGAAGCCTGATACAAATTTTTTAACAACATACTATCACTATGAATGCTATGCACCTCCTCCCTTATCTCCCGATGTTGTACACTACGCCGCCCGGCACTACAGCCGGGTAGCAAAACAACCAACAAACCAACCAAAACAAGTAAACTTCTCCTCCACATATCCATACCTATCCCCTTCATTTATTAATGATCACCTGATAACGATTCTCTCCATTTACCCGAAACGACAAGTGCAGGAACTTCTTTCGTTTATAAAGAATCGCCTGATCGAAAGGTAACTTACAATAAAGCAACACATCCAGTAACACCTTCGGATCAGGCACATAACAATCCGCAGCCTCCCCCTTCACATGCTGGCTCGAAGGCACACCGCCCACCAACCTGTTCACCTCCGGACTCCGGTAACCGCTTGTGATCGCAATCGGTTTCCCATAAGCCAGCCGCAACGGCTGTAACAACCGTTTTACCAACTCCTTTATAGCCAGCTTCACCTCAAACGGTGGCTCATTCAGCAATCCGTTCTCTACCGCTACCCGGCTATACGTCATTTCTTCCCAGGTAAAATTCCTACTTATCCTCTCTTTCATTTTGTACCGATTTAATTTTATACGAATAATCCACTCCAAACAAAGCCCCGGCAAATGTGCAGGTTTCCCCGAAAGCCACCAGCACACTATTATGAATCTCCCCTTTCGGAGCAATCCAGAAACCGGAGAAAAGAAGAACAATCCCGCTCATTACGAGCAGGATTGCCATTACCAATTGAATAGTCAGTCTTTTTTTCATACGTTCCCCTTTCCTCTTTCAATCAAGTAATCTTCAATTTACCATTTTCAATTATTCAATCTCAGGTCTGTCATCTCCACCGGAACTTTCTTCTTTTTTAGGTTTCGTATCTTCATCCTCTTCAAACTTCACGATCTCACTCATCCAGCGCAGACTGGTACCCGGCGAGAATATCACCCGTGCCTTTTTTATCAGGGAAGCATTGAAAGCATCCGCCGTCTCCGCACCTTTCGAACGAATTGAAAGACGAAAACTACCAAACTCACCCACCTGTACAATACTACCCGAACGAAGCTCCAGGCTCATCGCCCAGTTTAACGAATCGAGTATTGCTTTCACATCAGCACTCGACATCGCCGAGCGGCTGGAGATCAATTCACACAACTTATCCATATCGCAATAGTTCGACGACCGCGCCATCGCATAAGTCTTCACCTTGTCCTTATCGTCACCGCTAAGAACCTTGCGCTGCACCTTTCTAAATTTCAGTGTCATAGCTTTTTTATTTTAATGATTAATACTACTGTTTCCAGGGGAACGATACAAAGGTATAGGTAGGAATATATGTGAAGATCGGCGCGATAGCATCATGTAAAACAGTATATAATAAGACTTTAGGAACATTCAAAATCTTAAAATACCATTTTTCACGAACCATCACACTGATCGGTTCAGGCTCTTATTTAACGTTTATCAGGGAAATAATGATTATTCCGCAGGAATCTCCAGAATGGATTTAATTTATTTATAACTTCCAATAACATTCTTAATACCCTTTCGGGTACTCTTTTTAATATAATCACGAAATAAATACCCGAAAGGGTATCGAATAATTAAAAATATAAGTCAATATATCTTCCCCCACTTAAAGGGAATTCATTTTCCTGCAAAGAATGTACACCTGGGATAGTGATAATCTTCTTACGGTCGATTGGTAATTCCACATCCCGTTCTATCACATCAAACAGGATTTCACTTTGCTTAATAGCAATCAGCGATTTGAGAACCTCTTTCCTCATAAGTATTCCTTTATTTTAGGACAAAAAAAGCATTTTCTTTCCTAAAATAAAGGAAACTTTTTTCATACGTCCCCCCTTTCTCTTTCAATCAGGTAATCCCCTATTTACCATTTTTAATTATTCAATCACCGGTCTGTCATCATCCGGATTTTCTTCTTTTTTAGGTTTCGTATCTTCATCCTCTTCAAACTTCACGATCTCACTCATCCAGCGCAGACTGGTACCCGGCGAGAATATCACCCGTGCCTTTTTTATCAGAGAAGCATTGAAAGCATCCGCTGTCTCCGCCCCTTTCGAACGAATCGAAAGACGAAAACTACCGAACTCACCCACCTGTACAATACTACCCGAGCGAAGCTCCAGGCTCATCGCCCAGTTTAACGAATCGAGTATTGCCTTCACATCAGCACTCGACATCGCCGAGCGACTGGAGATCAATTCACACAACTTATCCATATCGCAATAGTTCAACGACCGTGCCATCGCATAAGTCTTCACCTTGTCCTTATCGTCACCGCTAAGAACCTTGCGCTGCACCTTTCTAAATTTCAGTGTCATAGCTTTTCTATTTTAATGATTAATACTACTGTTTCCAGGGGAACGATACAAAGGTACAGGTAGGAATATATGCAAAGATCGGTGCGAGAGTATCGTGTAAAGCAGTATATAATAAGACTTTAAGAACATTCAAAATCTTAAAATACCATTTTTCGCGAACCATCACACCGATAGATTCAAATTCTTATTTAACGTTTATCAGGAAAATAATGATTATTACGTGAGATTCTTAGGGATAGATTTAGGTTATTTAATGACTTCTCGCAACAAATTTGATACCCTTTCGGGTACTCCTTTTAATATAATCACGTAATA
Source organism: Parabacteroides chongii (assembly GCF_029581355.1). Taxonomy (NCBI): domain Bacteria; kingdom Pseudomonadati; phylum Bacteroidota; class Bacteroidia; order Bacteroidales; family Tannerellaceae; genus Parabacteroides; species Parabacteroides chongii. The sequence continues at coordinate 4,898,112 of NZ_CP120849.1, forward strand.
AATACCCGAGAGGGTATCGAATAACAGAATATAAGTCATTTATAGAAAACAAGTGATGCCAGTATACTGTATGCGGAGATTTGCACTTATATTCTCCGCATATTATACGGCAAATACAGACATTAATCTCCGCAAACAATCACATTACAAGTTCATAATTGGTACTTCTTCCACCTTCATCCGTTTTATGCAACACACCTTTTGTCATCAAATCCTGTATATCACGTAAAGCCGTATCAGCAGAACATTTTGTAATCTTAGCCCATTTAGAAGAGGTTAATTTTCCATCAAAACCATCCCAAAGCAAATTCACCATTTTTATTTGCCGTTCATTCATGGAGACTAACCGATACCTATCCCAGAAAGCGGCTTTCCGTAAAACCGTACTGATTGATTTTTCAGTATTGACCAATGCCGCTTCCAAACAATCAAGAAACCATTCAAGCCACCCCGTTATATCTACACCACCTTTTTGTGTTTTCTCCAATATCTCATAATAGCCTTTACGCAGCTTACGTATCTCTGCCGACATACTATAAAAACGATGTGGCATTTCATCGGCACGGGCTAAGAATAAATCCATTATAGTACGAGCTATACGTCCATTTCCGTCATCGAACGGATGGATAGTCACAAACCACAAATGAGCAATAGCAGCTTTTAAAACCGGATCTATCTTCTGATCATCATTTACCCAATCCAAAAACAATTTCATTTGGAAAGGTATATTATCCGAATCAGGAGCTTGATAATGAACTTTCTCTTTCCCCATCGCACCCGATATAACCTGCATAGGTTCTACACCTTGTCTCCAATCTGCAACCGTAATTTTATACAATCCACTTCTACCGGTTGGAAACAACGCTGCGTGCCAGTTAAAAAGACGTCCATCCGTTAACGGTTTCATATAATTTTGAGTCGCATCCATCATTAGCTGCACTACTCCATCGACATAACGATCAGTTTCAGGTAGCCCTTCAGTTTCTATACCCAAATGACGAGCTACAGAAAAACGCACCTGATCACTATTCAATATTTCTCCCTCAATTTCTGAAGATTTGGTGATATCAGCCGTCAATGTATCAAGTATTACACTATTTTTCAGATCAAAGCCTAACGCACTCATTTTACCTACAAGTTTACCTTGTAGCCCTCGTACCTTACCTAATTTATAAGATAGCTTTGCATCATCCCAGGTAAAATTAGGCCAGTCTGTCTGTTGCCAAATATAGATAGCATTCATATTCTCCGTATATTTTGCGGTAAATATAAGAATTTTTCCATAAACTTTAAATTAATAATTTATTATAGATTCCTTCTCGTAGATCGATTCTACCCTAATTCTGCAAAAGAATATACTTTTTGATAATCAATAGTATAGCAACAAATATTATATACATTATTAATAATAAAAAGGAAATAGGGTTTATCTCTTTATCAAAATACTTATCTTTGCTATATGAAAAGAACTGTAATTTACCATCAAACCTCGGCTGAATATCTAAAAAGTCGCTTAATTGATTTTTTTATTCAACAATTCAATAACATATTTATTGGAAATGAAGTTATGTATGGTATAAAAAGAAAAGTCGTTGATTTATTGATTATTAAAAATAATCAATTAATTGCTATTGAGATTAAAGGAGATAATGATGACTTAAGAAAACTACAAGAACAAATCAACGAATGCAAAAAAATATTCGACTATATCATTATTTGTACAACTAAAACTCATTTAGAAAAACTAAACCAAATTATTTCAGATGATATTGGCATATATCTTATAACCGAAAACAGTATAAAAAAAATAAAAACTCCACAAAAACAAAACAAACAGAGTAAAATTGATATATTATACACAATGAATTCAAAATATTTAAAAACCGAATTGAATATAAATAAAAAATTAAATTCAGATGAAATAAGAGAATTGGTTGCTAAAAAAAACATGAATTATATACACAAATTACTTTGTCAATACTTTTCTTTAAGAATAAAAGAAAAATACCAACTTTTTTTATCTGACAGAGGGATCATTACTCACATTGATGATATACCAATACTATCATCCAATATTGAAATTCAATAGCCATATATTCTTTTTAGTTGTTGTGCTATATAAATATTCATACGTACTGATATCCAAAAAGAAGGAGATGATGAAGGTGCTCCTCCTTTAGCACATGCCTTAATTTGTTCAATTCCCCAATTATTTTCAATAGACATTGGGAAACGAGGATCTTGCACTGTTAATTGAGCAACTTGAATATAAGTAGAAGCATAAGCAGAAACACCTCTAGGACGACGTTGCTTATAATAAAATATACTCGTCTCCAAAGGGGTGTCAATCCTAGGAATCCAGCCTCTAGCCATTACTACGGTATCATTACGTATAGGATTAATAGAAGCATAGTCTCCATATATCACATTATTACATTCCTGCTTAACTATATCATAAATATCAATCTCAGAAATACTAAATGTATCAGAATCAACATCTCCTAAATCTCGCACATTATTAGGAAAAGATGTTGAACAAATTATATAATTCACATTCTCATCTAAAATAGATTGCAAATTAGTAATTCGAGCTACACTTTTTAATGCAACATTTCTATACGAGGCTTGTGGCGTATAACCACAATCTACTAAAACATAAAGATTCACACCAACAAGTTCATCCTTAATCAATTCAAAATCATCATAACAATTCTCATCAGCAATAGAGTTTCGATATAATATTGACTTAAAATATTTTTTTATATTTTTGACTTGCAACAGAAGGTTTTCTTCAAAATTCTCATCATCCAAATTTAAAATTAGAGTAGGAATAATTTCTTCAAAAACCCCTTCTTCTTTTATTTGAATAAGAAAATCAACCCAATTTTTATACCCATTTTGAGGATTGTATAAATAATTAATCTCATCAGATGAAAGCGAATCCTCTGAGGTTAAATCAAATGAAACAACCTGGTTCTCAAAAATTTTCTTCATTTTAGAGAGTCTTTTATCAAAAGGATATGCCTCTACTTTATTTTTAGTTATTTTTCGTCCTCTAGTTATCTCTATTACAGGAAATATCTGTGACAATTGAGCTTTACTTGTATTTTCTACAGCCCTAATTTCTGCATCACTTGTTTTAATAATTATAGTATATTTTTTATCCATTATCTTTCATTTTATAACCTAATGACAATACCCTATATTTCATAGCCAGAGATGAAACTCCAAACTGTTCTGCTAACACTCCTATGTTCTTTATATGTTCATTATCTATTAAATTTCGAACAACAATTTCCGGCATTAATAAACGTGCAGCAAACTCATTAGCACTATACTCGATTGAATCCATTTCATCACTTCTAAAAAAAGTTGTATCTACAAATTCAACATTCTTTCCTTTATGTAAGATATAGTGTCCTAATTCATGAGCTAAAGTGAATCTTTGTCTTTTAACATTATGATTTTTATTAATACAAATAACCCATTTCCCATTTATATTACTAATAGAACCTGACTGATTAGCCTCCATTTGTTCATAAACAATTTGAATATCATTAAAAGATTTAACAACTTCTTCTATATTTAATGAATTCCCTGTATAAAATCCTTTTTCATGTGCTGACTTTAACACATCATCTACACCTACAAGTAAATCAGGCTCTTGAAACTTTGTAGAAGCATTATTTTTTTGTCTATTTCCTTTTATTCCCATAATATTTCTTTTTACTCTATTTCTTCTTTAGATAATTTCCTATCAGATAATTCATCAAAAGTTTCATATAAAAGATTTATATTTTCTTCAAGTTCACTTAATTTACGTTCTATAATCTCCTTATCTGACACAGTCACTAATTCATCTTCAATACGACCATAAAGAGCATTAATAACACTTTCTTTGAAAGAGATAGAGTCTCTCAATAATTCATTTAAAGAATCTCGAATATTACTCTTCAATTTATCTTGTATTTTACTTTCTCTATTATCTAATTCATTTTTTATGTCTTCAATTTCTTTTTTTGATGTTATTTTTATACTGTAAATGCTGCCAACAGTAAATAAAACAAATAAACCTATAAGAAAAGTAACTAATGTACTATAATAACTAGATATATGTGATGTATACTCACCTGGCGTTAACAATAGTCCTTTATTTTCCAGATCTTTTAAGACCTCAATACGAGAACAAGTTATAGTGTCATTTATTATTGAATTATTTTCAATCAATACTCCATTCGGATTTGCAATATATACAGACTTATAATTAAAAGGTTCAAAGAAAGCACATACTACTAATAAAAACATAATAACAGTTACTCCACCGATAATTCCTGATATCGTGTTATTTCCCATATAAACTCAATTTAAGATATACTATATCAACAAAGATATAGAAAAATTCTACTAAAACAATAAAATATTTAAACTTTTGAGAAGAATCAATAGACTTTATTTTAATATCCACAATAATCCCCCACCCTCACCTTCCCCGCCAACACAAGCACCTCTTCACAAGTAATCCCTCCCTTACTGATATGTCCGGCAAGCGTGCCGATCTTGCCGCAAATTTGGAAACAGATAAGAACAGACATTGATAAATGATTTATTGAAGTTTGCGCAGTACGCTCTACTACTTCCGTTAAATGGAGCATCCGGATAAACAAGACGGGAAACCGGAGGGGGCAACGGAGACAGGTCATCACTGTTTTTTCAATGATGAAATCAACATAGGATTGACGATCATGGACGATGATTTCTTCAATAAATTTTTGATGTTTTTTAGGCAAGGTCGACCATACGGTAAATGCTAATTTGTAAATCTTTTCACGTAAATGGTTACGGCCTTCTTTTGACATTTCGTCAAGGCTACGGTTAAACTCGTTCGCTTCCGGCACTTTTCCGTTGGGGAATAAGGCTTCTAATTTATTTTGTTTCTTCATGATGTATCTAATAGGCGTTAATAAATAATTGAGGGAAATAAAAAAACAGAAGCAGGTGGAGACACATAATAGCTAAAAATATCTGTGTCTCCACCTACTCTCTATTTGGATAGGTTCAAATCCCTAAGTAAAAACTTTCCGGGTTTAAACTTGACACTTGTACGTGCAGGTATTGCACAAGAGATACCGGTATGGGGATTACGGCCGATACGCTCTTTTTGCGACCATGGAGTAAAAGTTCCGAAACCTTGAAGCATAACAGGATTATCCTGTTTCATTGCTTCTGTTAACACTACCTGAAAGGCTTTCATAAATTCACGTGATTGCTGCTGCGAAATATTCATTTCCACAGCCAGTTTGCTGATAAAATCTGCTTTGTTCATAATTACATCTATTTTTATGGATTAACTTAAAGTCTTCTATTTTTCACGGACGCAACGAACAGGATATATATTTTTTCCTGGACTAGAACTTGTACCGCTTGTATTGAATTGTCCATTCATAAAATAAATCACTGCACGCGTAGAAACTGCTCCTTCTCCACACGAACTACTCCAATAAGCGCTATATATAAAACCCTCACCAAATGTATTTGTCGCTGGTTCGTCGTCTGTTGCATCCGAATTTTCACCCTTACATATATTCCAAATTGCATATAACTCTATCATTGTCGGGACACGCCATCCTTCCCCTTTTTTGGTACATTCTTGTATAGGAAGACCTGTTAGGTATTGCTCACGAACTGAGCTTTGCTTAGCCTCCACCTCTATCGTATAAGGTTTATCTATGGTATAATTTGTAGAATTCCCTTTGTAATCGCTACCATAAGAACCGGTAGCGGCATAATTTCCAAAATCATAATTAAATGGAGGTGTCTTAGCTGTCGGAAAATTTTCATCGTGATATTTTTTAAACGAATCTGCAAGTTTCTGGTCGATAGTAATCGTATTCAACCCACTGGCTTGTTTAACCGTAACCGTTTCCGAATGATTACCGCCGGTTACAGCAATGATAAAATCCGCTGAACGTTCTCCACCTTCGTTTGCCGGAGCAGTGAATGTTATGGTGTGGGAAGTACCGGATAAATCTCCGCCGGTTGCCGTAGTTGTTATTGCTGCATCTCCTGTATTCGATTTCGTTAATGTCCATGGTAATCCGAATGTACCTGTAATTGTCGCCTCGGCGGAAGAGGCAGTATTGGGTAATTCGATCGTTCGAGGTTCCACTTTAAACGTCGACGCCTCCTGTGATATCGTCGTTTTCTCTGCCATGTTTCCGGCTGTCACCGATATCTGACCTTCTCGTACTTCCTTATTTTTATTCACGCTATTAGTTTTATATCCAATGGTTTGTTTTGTGCCGGTTACCGAACCTGTTGTTTCACCGGTAAAAGTGAGCCACTCGGGGTAAGTGATAGCGTAGGAAAGACCTTTCGTTGCCGTAAAAGCGACAGAGCCCGAAGCCTCCGCTGTCGGTGCCAAAGATGTGGAAATTTCATCTACTGTTAAGGATGAAGCCGCCTGCTGAACGGCTATATTACCCGTCGGCCCTTTGGATTCATCTCCCACACGGACTGTTATTTCACCCGTACGTTCCTTGGAATCGAGATTGACAGGAACATTAAAAACAACATTTTGAGGAGTTGTCGTTGTCTGCCCCGTCTTTTGACCGGTCAGCTCGATCCAGTTATCAGCTTCCGAAACTGCTATTTTCCACGGTAAACCGGAAGTGGCTGTAAAGTGAGAAGACGCATCGGTCGCTCCCTCCGCACTTACCTCTATCGGTTGGGTGGGACAAACGACTGTGGAAGCAGCTTGGGATACGGATATCTCTTTTTTCAGATCGTTATATGTAGAACTGCCGACCGATTGACCGCCTTCTACCGTTATGCTGCCCGTGCGTGCTGATGCATAAGGGTTACTGGAAGCCGCTTTGACTATTAAACTTTGTTCCTCTCCTGTGGCTTCATCAGCACTGTTGGCCGGATTGCGTGACGCCCAACTCAGCCAACTGTCGGATAAAATAGCGCGCCAATTCAAACCTTTTGTTAGGATAAATGTAGATTGACCTTCCGAACCGGAAGCGGCTTCCAAAGAGATGGCGCTACCTACATTCAAGGTCGATCCTTCCTGTACGATTTCAATATTTTGTTCCTCGCCGGTTACGTCCATCTTAAAAGGAAATGACCGCTGCTGGGCCGTCGGATTGGCCGTTTCAGCCTTGAAAACAATCTTTGCAGGACCCTGATGATCTATCCTGGCTCCGTATCCAGCCTGGATTGTGTTATCGATCAGCGCTGACAACCAATCCGGCAGTTTGATGCTCCACTGCTCTCCCGGGCGGGCAGTGACCTGCAACTCGGTCGTGCCGCCTTTACCTGCAGGCATCGGTTGCAAGCCACCGGTATCGATCGGGGGGATTGTTCCCACCGTGATGCGTTGGTCGGTGACGTCTATTCCCTTCAACGTCACACTCATAGTATAATAATGGTTGCGTTTGATATTGTAATCATTCATATCCTCACTGCCCGGGAAAAAACGGAAGGTGACGTTTTCGTAAGTGACACCGCCCTGTACAGCCGTTCCCGTCAGTTCTATGCAAGTGGCATTACTCACTCCCCGGCCTGTTTTCTCCTTTTCCGACGCGGCGGCGTTATCATCAGTTACCACACCGGCCCTGTTTTCCGGTAGATACCAGTGCATCGTCGCACCGTTGGCATCAGCTTCTCCGGTATATTCCCCATACGTTACATCGGTTAATTGAGTTGTCGTTTCTTCCATGCGTATTTTGTTCGGTACCGATTTCAGCTTTACCGAGGAAGGATCGAAACTAAAACCGTCTCCACCGATCAGATAACTAAACGAAATCTTTGCCACCGTCCGGGTCATATCGACTCCTATGCTCTCCACACCGTTATCCCGGATCACACCCGACCACATTCCCGTCATACCGCACAAACGGCTATCCGGTAAACCATCTACGGTCGAGGCATACGTAAATACATGCCCTTTCAATGCCGTTTCCGTAGCGATCTCACCCCAATCGTCGCAATTGGCAACAAACCAGACATGGTGTGTGGCTTCTTCGCTCTCTTTCAGCTTCAGGTTCACCGTCGTTCCGGTCACAGGCGAAATGTAATGGCTGAATACCCGGTTGCCTGATGTATCATACTGCCCGACCCATAGCTGGGAGATCAGGCTCTCATCCCCTCCTGTCAAGGCGGTTGCCGATTTGGTTGCAACCGAATCCGTCATGCCGGGAACAACCGAATCGATTTCGAACGTTCCTTCCGGAGTAAAAGTGATGCTGCGTGTTTGCAAGGGGCGGTTAGCCAGCACGTTCAGGTTAAAAACGGCTTCCACCTCCTTCGCCGGATGGGGCGGTAAATCCTTTTCCTCCACCTCCGTCCGCGTACAACTCATCGCCAACAACAGCAAACACACCCACAATCCGGTTTTACTGATCCGTTTCATTACTTTTCGTTTTTAATTGTTTCAATGATTCTCCTCCTCCGACATCTGTGTCTCTCCACTCTATTTTTGTCCACTTCGCCACCGTGATGGTTGTTCCGATCCCCTCCTGGATATCCGGGTCGGGATAAGAACCGCCGGGGGGAGCACCTACCTCGCCGTCGGAAAAGGAAATAGCATTCCAGTCTATTATTTTCAGATTCAGACGACTTTCGTCATTCTTTACTTCCAGGGTGAATACATACCGCTTGCCCGCATCGAAAGCGATCGGTTGGTCTATGGTCGCTTTCAGGGTCGCCGTTTCATGATTCCTTTGTACATTGATTTCCACTCCGAAAGGACGCTCGTTTTTGGGAAGGACGATGCCCGTTGTTTTATTCAGACCCATACCATCCGGATCGGAACCCGCTTCCACCGCGACAAATTCCGCGCTTTCAAACACAACGGTCGCCTCCGTTTTATTCTCTCCGCCCGTCGGAAGGATTCCCGTATCCTCCCCTGCTATCAGAGTCGCACCGGAGACGGAGATATGACTCAGTTCCAGCCTGGTTCCGTATAGCTCATCGAATGGAAGCGCATTCTCCCTGGCGGGAGCGACATTGAACACCAGCAGGGCGCATTGTCTACGGAAAGTTTCCAGCGTGACCACACGCGAGGAACGCGAAACGGTCACCCCACGGGCAAAAGAGGTCATCACATCCTCCTTATGCGGGATTGCCGTTACCACATACCTCCCTTCCGCATCTTTTACCAGCCGACGTGCCGGTGAGACGGCATAGAAATCGTAAACGCCTCCGCGCACCACCGGACCGGTGCCCTCTCCCGGCTGACGTACCCCCGCATCATCCGCCAGGCAAGGCGACATAGAACCGTCCTTTTCCACCACATAAGCCACCTCAAACGATGGTTGCGCAGTAGAGAAAGGAACCTCGGCTGTTGCCGCCCCCACCTCACCGCGCAAATAACCGTAAATGCGCACCGTAGCCCCTTCGGGCAGCGGGGTTGCAGATGTCGCAGGAACGGTAGCCTCCTCCCCCGCACGGCTCAGAAGGACCGGGGTTCCCAAGTCCGGTTTACTGAAACGAAGTTCCACCGGGCGACTCTCTTCCGGCACGACATCTTCCACAGTCCCTGCCGTGCATCCGGCCAGCAAACCTCCGGCCAGCAGAACAATCAGATATAACTGTATTCGATCCCGTTTCATTTCGATTTCCTTTGTGTTCTAATTCTTTGTTCCAATAAGTGACAAGAGTCATTCCATCGGTACGTCATACGCCCCGCCGTCGTTCCAGGCCGCCACTTTCACTTCCGCCAACTCTATGCCCTGCGGCTGCATGCGGAGGTTGTATATATAGTTGTATCCCTTTTTCCAGTCGGCAGTAAAGGTCCCGGGGCCTTCACCCGTTCCGGACGGTTTCATCGTAAAGGTACGCCCGTCGTCGAACGTCAGTTCCAACGTCACATTCACGCCACTGACCGGGATCACCAACCCGAAGGCCTGCACCGGAACATTCGTCGTCGTCTCTCCCGACTCCCCGCCTACCGCACGCGTATCCCCACCCGCGGTAAAAACCAGTTGATCCACCGCCGTCATCGTCCCTTCCACCTCCCCCGTTGCCAGGTTCAGCTTGGCGGACGTGCACTTTTTTAATTCCCCATTGCTTTTGAACACCACCTTTTCAACATAGCAACCGGCAAAAACCGAGCCCTCTTCCAGTACCCGGAAGCTCACCTTCGAGAGCGCATGCTGCATCTCGAGCGATACTTCCGGATGCCAGCGGTCTACCTGCGCCGCAGCCGTGCAATAGAGGTAATCCTCCTGGTCGGTTTCCCACTGCACATCGGTGGCAGTATCCACCTGTTTACCCCCATCGTTGAAGTAGAATTTCTGTTTATCCAACACCTTTATCCCACTCATCAAAGGAGCTTTCGGAGTGCCCGTGAGCGAAACGCTCTTTTCGGCAGGCACATAACCGTATACCGTTCCTTTTTCGGTGTACAACAGAAGCGGTTCCTCTTCTTCCACAGGTTCCCAGGAAGGAGGGGTCTTTGCGGCATTATAGACGAACTGCTGGCTTTTGACGTTGGTGTTATACAAACTTACCGTACCGCTGCCGCTCTCTTTCGTGACACATACCCCTACCTCCGTCAGCGGGTTCGGGTTTCTATCCGCTTCTCCCGGGCCGCCTGTAACGACGCTTCTCGATTCCACCTCCATCCACATGCCCAGGTTCTTCACTCGAAAAGGAACACCCTCTTCCGCTTCGCCACCACCAGGTCCCGGCGAAACGATATCCGCCTCTGTACAGGCAGCACACAGGAACAAAAACACAGGCACCAAACGGGATAAGAACTGTTTCATGGGATTTGTTTTTTTTAAGTTATGTATTACAACGGAATATCCTCCTGTTCGTCTTCCTCCCAGTCTGCCACCGTTACATCCATCACTGTCAACTTGTTACGACCGGCAGAGAAGGTATAGATGCAATTAGTACCCGCAATCCATTCATGAGCAGGCAGGGTGACGGTATATTCGACAGGCGTATTTGAACTTTCCTGAAGAGTGATGACCACATCTATTTCATTTTCTCCGAAACTGGCGACCGGATAAACCATGGTACTGACTTTTTTGGATACCAACTGTCCGTTGACGGTCGATTTATTCTCGATAAAAGCTTTATCGCTTTGTTCTCCGTCTTTGATCTGTTTCATCAAGATGTAGTTTGTGATATTTCGGGTCAGAGTACCGGTTGTTGTGTTTTCGCTTATTGTACCGTCTGACAACGACATCTTGCCTTCTCCGGTCTTGATGTAATTATTAGGACTGCTATCATGATTCTTTATCACGAACTTTGTAAATTTCACATCATTACTACTCAGATTACCGCCGTCGTACACGCGGAAGGAAACCATCGCCATCGCATGTTTCATATCCAGGTTGATCAGATAACCGGGATTTTGGGTATCGGTATTTTTCGGACCTTGCTCCGGGTCAAAAGGTGTCCCTACTTTGGCACGACCGTTGTTGACATTACGGCCGCCTTCTTCAGCCGCAAAATACAGGTAATCTTTTTCGCCCGCATCAGACAGGTTTATCGCCTTGTTTGTCGTGCTATTCGCACTCCATGAGTTACTACCTTCATTCCAGATTTTATTCGCATTATTTGTCTTAGCATCTATATCGCCGCTAGCCGATACGCTTACCGGGATTTTAAGACTGCCTTCACCCGAAATACTTAACAGGTTATTTAATGCATCATTATCAAACGGATAATAGGCATACACCTTCCCTACCGTTTCCGTCAGATAGTAAGGTTTTTCATTTTTGGGGTCATAACTGCTACCTTTGTTTTCAATCGAAATCCAATTAGCCCCTTTGGTGTCGCCTATATACCATACATGATGGCCCGTATAACCGGAACTCGATGCATCGGGAGAATACCAGCCGGTTGCATCCGAGTTGGTTACCACGACACCCAACCCCGGAGCATCTTTATAATCGGTATAGGTAATCGCACTGCCGCTTACCACCGATTTGGTTACCGCTTTCGTTCCGGCTTCCACCTTCAGGTTCGGATTGATACCCAGTGCCACCTGCCCGTCACCGCCACCCGGTTCCGGTTCTATTCCTGTCTCTGTTTCCGTACAGCTTAACGCTGTCACAAGGGCTATCAGCATGGCCCACTTTGTCGTGATCGTTTTCATTTTCGTTCGTTTTAAAAGTTTTATTTCCTGTTTATTCATTCGTATTTTATCATATAGGCATCTCACCCTGTTCATACTCCGTCCACGCCTCCACACTGACATGCGTGGTTTGTATGTTGCCTGCTCCGGTAAAAAAGAGCGAGACGATATGGCTTTTGCCGATCTGAAAACCGCCCTCTATCCGGATGAAGACATCCGAGAGGGTTTCTTTCGGATTACCGTTGCCGTCTTTCGTTGTCGTGATCCGAAGGTGGAGCGGATGATCCGCCGTCCCGTCATCCGGGAATACCGGAAGAAGGAGATAGCCTTGTGCCTCGGGGGACGATCCTTCGGCCGCGACCTGCGGGATTAGTAGACCGGCAATATCCTGCACCGGGAGGTTCTTGATATCTTTCGCCACGGATATATCTGTCAGACGGGGCGTTTCCGCGGCCAAATCCAGTTCCTGACGGGTATGTACATCTGCCGCCTCGATCGTTTGTATCGTTCCCCATGCATCGCCCCGGTCACTATAACAGGCCAGGCGGACCTGGGTCAAAAGGTGACGAAACGTACAGCTCAGAACCGGTTGAAAACCGCTGGTCGTCAGCACACCCGTCGCCATGATATCCGTCGTTCCGTCTATCCTGAAAGTCACTTTGCCCGTTTCTGCAACAGTTTCCGGTTCACCCTCTACCGGGTAATAACCGTGCAGGCGGATATGACGGCCATCCTCCGGGTACAACTGAGACTCGGCAAATACAATCGGGCGGTTCCCCCTTCCACCCTGACGCACAGCCTTGTGTACAGCCCACCCACCGTATGTACCCGTTGAAACCGTCGATTCATCCTGACGGGCAAAGCTCACTTCCAAAACCTCTTCATAGCCGGCGCCGATCACCCCGCGCGTCGTCGACGCTTCGATCGCACCTTCCAGGTAAACCTCCTTTGCCAAGATCGGTTGCGGTGTAGGATAGCTGTCCGAACAGGCGGCAAGACCCCAAAGCCAGACAAAGGTTGTTATTACTATGAGTTTATTCATTTTGTTCATATTCATTATGGCACATAGATAACATAGATCTTGACGGATTTACACAGATCATATATTTAAATCGGCGGTCATCTGTCTGATCCGCGTTATCTGTGTGCCATTATTGTTAATTTCCCGGAACGATCACCGAACTGCCGCCATTACCCGGTTGCCACTCGGCGATACCGGATTCTACCGCTATTTTACCGTCTTCCGTAAAGGTGAGCGTGATCAGGTGCGAATAACCCGCTTTCACCCCTTCACCGATATTCGCAACTGCAACGTTCAGGGTTTTCGCATTCCCTTCATACGTTCCTTTCACCTCTAAACTGATTGGCAAATTCCCTGTTCCCATATTGGTCGTCGGGTAAAGCAGCAGATAACCGGTCGGCGGGGTTTCGACATCCAAAGCAGAGACCGTAGACGGACAGTTTTTTACTGTTAGCGTCTGGTCGGCCGTACCCGTGACCGTCAGTTTGGCTCCGCTTGTTTTATCCAGCGACAGCTTCAATCCCGTGGCTACATTTTTTACTTTAATGGAAACGACCGCCGTCCATTTGCCGATCGCACCGGCTGAACCCACACACTTGAACTGCAACTGGGTTAGCAGGTGGCTGAAAGTAAAAGTTTCAAATTTATCGAGCAGCGAACCGGTCTGCACTCCTGTCGCCATGATATCCTCGTCGCCCGCTATAGTGTAAGTGACGCTGGCAGGGTTAGCGGTTCTGCTCAGTTCCCTGCGGGGATAATAGCCTATCAGAACAGACTCACCCTCTTCCGCCAGATAGGTTTGTTCCGGCTCAAAAGTCAGCGCCCTATTACCTGCACCACCAGTACGGACAGCGTCGATAGAGGCCCATGCAGCACCCGTTGTGCCGGGATTATCCAAACGGGCAAACGATACTTCCAGGTCATTCGTATAACCGCCACCGATCACTGCACGGGTAGACTCCGCTATTCCGGCATTCACTTCTATTGCTTCAGCCGCTCCTTCCGTCACCGGCTCTTCCGTGTTGGTGCAACTGTTTAAGAAAGCTGTCGCCAACAGACTCATGATCAATAATTTTCCTCTTTCCATATTATACCAGTGTTTTATCGTTACTATTACAATCGTTTTCATTTCGTTTCAGGGAGTCACCACACCCGAACCGCCGCTGCCCTGTTTCCACTCCTTCAGTGTAATCGTCAAACCGGACATTTCATCATAGCGGACAACAAGGTCCAGTATCACATGTGTCGTAATTCCGACAGCGAATGCCTCTTTCACCTCCTCGGTTATATCCGTGGATGAAGTAATTTCCTTTCCGTCTGCCAGCGTCATTGTTAGGGTCAGGTCGACCGGTTCACCGCTTTCCTCACCCGGGGACAATCCGAACAGGTTCAGAGTAGAAGTATAAACGCCAGGTCCGGTCTCTTCCGGCTCGAACATCATAAAAGCCGGAGCATCGAACAGCGGCTTGCCCGAAGGTATATGAACCCGTGACGAAACACCGGTCAACCTTCCGGACAAGACCGCCGGAACGACATCACCCTTATCCCCTCCTGTGACTTTTATATTCATTTCCAATGTACGGACAAGATTCACCGCATACAATTCCTTTGCCACGACTTCTCTTCCGCCCACCTCGATCCGGTCTAAACCTGCCCCGTACAAGTTACCCGGGCAGGCTATCTGTACCGATGAAGATTTCAGGGAAGAAAGCTGTTGCGCCCTTCCGCAGGCCTCCTCATACCCCTTCTCCATTTCAAGCGTGACACCCGTACAGCCTCTGTTGCAGACCGCCACCCGGTAACAGCCCGAAGGCAACGTACCCTCATACCCCGAAACGTCCCCCGTACGGATAAGCGGGCTGTCAGAACCTTCCGGATAGAAATACCATGCCATATTATCCGGGCAACCACTGTTTTGCTTGCGAAGCAGTAAACGTACTTTTCCGTTCTTCTCCCAATCCTCGTCCGTCATACGGTACGCACAGGACAAGACCGCCACAGTCCATACGGCATATATCATCCAACCCATCAGTTGCATTATACGATATTTCTTATTTCTTTTATTCCTTTCCATCTTCCTATCTGATTTGAAAACGGTACGACAAACTGATCCTCAGTCCCAACATAAATCCTGTCGAGGCAAAACGGGTTTCCAAATAATTCCGGTCATCCGGCGCGTCATAGCGGTATTTCTTCCCGTCGAAGACCGAACGGTAACCGGCACGTACACTTACCCCCATCCCCAAACCACCGACCAAAGAGAACCGGTAACCCGCCGACAGGCCTGCCGACCAGAAACAACCTGTCCGGCCGTAAAGTATATCCTCAGATTTATCGATCGCGCTGCCACGTACATCGAAGTCACCGTACTCGGCAAATAAGCCGGTATTCAAGCCGGTAAACCTTCCCGAAGGAGATAGCCAGACGCTGGGTTCGAGGGAGATTTCGGATACAGCCCAGCAATCGCGCGTCTTGTCTTTATAGGCAAAGTCGGAATACATGCCCGACAAGGCTACCGACCAACGACCAGCGAAACAACACTCCACTTCCAGGTTCGGCATAAATGCGCCTGTTTCTATTTTCGTCTCACCCGTTCCTAAACGGATCGAAGGGACTACGCCACCCCAGGGTAGAAGGTTCGTTTTTACGACCAGATATACAGGGCTTTGCTTCATCGGAGTTTCTTCCATCCTTACAGATTCGGTTGGCTGTATTTTACCGTCTTTTTCCGTTTGTACTTTTTTCTCTGCTTGCAATCCGGTTTTCTCGGGGACAACCGTTTTCTCGGTTGTCTCTTTATACTTTGTCACCTTTCGCACAGTTTCCCTCGTTGTTACGGTGGTTGCTAAAGCAATGTCCGGCTCTTCTATCCGTTTACTACGGCGTACCGTATCCGTTACAGAAGCCAGACGATAATCTTCCAGTTCCGAACGGTCAAAAAGAGGATCGTCGATACGGTACACTTCACGGTCGTAACCTCCTGTCTCACCACGACGGTACAGGTCTACATAAGGGACTGCACCATATTCACCGATGGCAGCCTCTACCGCTACCGGGTAACGGCTCTCACTGTAATGAATCGAGATATTTGCAAACCAAGGAAGTGGTTTATATACCTTATAGACATGTACCTGATCGCGATAGTTTCCGCTACGGTCGATATAAAAGGCGACACAATCATGGGGAATATCAAAACGGGTTTTCAGGTAGGCACGGATACGACCTGCACGCAGTGAGGCTTCGTTCACAACCTCTTTATCTTCGTATTCATAGGCATTCACATGCGAAACGATCAAAAGGTGGCAGTCGCCTTTCAGGATTTGATCGCGGGATGCGTCGAGTAAACCGCCCATACGTTCCAGTTGATAAGCGTTGTCTCCGTAATCGGCAAGGAACAGGTCGTTGTCCCGGCGGAAAGAGAAAAGGAATGATTCAGACTTGTAATAGGTCGTAGTCTGGGCATCCGCTCCTATCCCCAAAAGGAAGTTGAGCAGTAACAGGAAAATTGTTCTTGCCTGTATTTTCCGGTGTGAATCTTTTATCCTATACATATTAATATATAATACCAGTATATCCTGTATCAAACAGCAGCCATGATTATCACCAACTACCGGTTAATGTCCACCTTATTTATATAATAAGGGTAGAGGGTAAAAAAAGCCCTCCCTGAAAGTGTCCGCTAAGGAAATTTTTAGGGTGAAAAATGAAGGATTGATGTCTTTTTGAGTCTTTTTGGAGGAAGAAACGGTACTGTCGGAATAACAGTTTTCTCTTAACAGATTTAAAAACGATAGCAGTCCCAGCCCGTCTTATGCCATCTTGTAATGAAATTCATATTCTATGGCTAAAAAATAGGTTAACTTGTGAAATTTAGTAAAATAAATACTCTTTTTTTAAGAAAACAACCTACACTCCTTGTTTTTTCATTTTTTTCTTCTTACGTTTGCCACGTACTTCATTACAATTCAGATTTTTTATTATTTATAAAACACTGATTGTAAGATGGAAAGAGGCTGTTCTCCCTTATTATATAAATAAGGTTTATCCCACCCGCAAATAGCAGCCGATCGTCTCAGAAACCTGACGGTTTGCTTTGGCAACTTCCGATACGTCAAACTCCTTTAAATAGATACGGGTTGTCCTTTCCGACGTATGTCCCAATGCCTGACTGATCACGCCGATAGGTACATGCAGGTGATACGCCTCCGAAGCCCAAGCATGACGGAACGAATAGGTCGTCAATGTTTCCGGCAAATTCAGCATCACACTGATATCTTTCAGGTACCGGTTTTCCGTTGCCAGACAGGCTTTATACTGTTCGTGGGTCATATCTTCCGATAATACCGGAAAAAGATAGTGCCGCTCTGCACTGCGGTAGCGGTCGATGAGCATCCGCATCTCCGCCGACACTTCCATCCGGATCAGTACCCCCGTCTTCTGACGGCGGTATTCCAGCACCGTACCGTTCTCCACCAGGTTCTCACCCGTCAGATGCACGATATCCACAAAAGGGATACCGCAGGCAAGGAAAGTGAACAGTGCCAGGTCGGCCGCCAGTTGCTTGGCCGGTTCCTTTTTCAGATCGAGCGAAGCGATCTTCTTTATCACTTCCACCGGCACAGCCCGTTTACGTGTCTCCTCCCGTTTCAACCGCAGTCCGGCAAAAGGCGATCTCTCCTGCCGTCCCCTACCGAACGGCAAAGCACGGTTATACATCGCCCGAAGGCAACTAAGGTAGCTGTTCACCGTATTGACACGCAGCCCTTTCCTCTGCAGCCACAACTGGAAGTCCTGCACAAGTTCCGCCGTCACATCCTTATGTGCCGGCCCTACATCTGTGATAAAGCATTCGAAATGGTTCCGCACAGCTCTATACAGATCGGCGGTACTCTCATCTCCCCGCCTACGTTTATCCTGTTCCTGCGTCGCCATCAGCCCGCAAAAATCTTTTCTCTTCATAACTCTTCCTCCATTCATTTTCAGATTGATCAAAAAGATAAAGATAAACATTCCCCCCTTTCAAAATATTCGTTTTTCACCTCCCCAGCTAACAGCACTTCCCTCCTAAATCTTTGTTCCAGAGGAACAAACCGACCTCACCGCCCCGTTTCCCTCCCTTCATCCCCACTCCTTCCTGAAATCATTGCAATGATTCTCCCCCATCATCACAATCTCCCCACGAAGTCATCACAATGACTCCGCACACTCATCACAATGAAGGGGGGTAATCATTGTGATGAAAAATTTAACACATGAAAAAGGAATAGATTTTCTTCAAATATTACTCCCTAAAATGGAGTATATACAACTTCCCAAAAGCTAGAAGCATCTTTTTGACTGATCGTTTTCAATAAACAAATTGTAGCTGGTCTCGCCTTTTCCCTACCACTTGCTCTGAAAACATTACAATGATGGGCTTTATCACCTAACTAAAATATACTTCTATCTTCTATGGAATATCTTTATGTCAAACCTCAAATCCCGGTGAAGCAGAAAAAAATTATCCTCTTATCTCCCCTCTTCATCGAGAGCCGGGAAATAAGAGGATAATTACCAAATTGACAATTTACTATAACAATACAATTATTCTAAAATCAGTTTTTCCAACGAATCAAACGGTTCTCTCATCGTCTGTCATAATACTACTCCTTCCTTCATTACATTCTCATAAAAAGGAGTAATCAGATTATTCCAAAACTTCTTAGGGAAAACTCGCGGACTAATTATGACACCTGTTTCAAACTCGATATCATAAAGAGGATAAGCTATTTCCTGTTCTTCTTTCAGTGAAATATTATCCTTATTTACCAGTATCAGTACATCTATATCACTATCAGGACGAGCATCCCCTCGCGCTTCACTTCCATAAAATATAGCTTGAGCATCTGGGGCAACACGACGAAGAACTTCACGGATGCGATTTACTATTTCAGGACGTTTCATAGGATTCTCCTTTCTTTATTAATAATATATGTACTCTGCAAATGTAACAAATCCGGAGAGAATAGCAAGAGGATTTCAGTATTGTAATATTCATAATTGAATGATTTAACGATCTATTATTACTTTTCTATAGTCTCCGTCGCTTTTCTTCTGAAAGCCATTTCTCAGTAATGCCTTTATAGAAATCATATTTTCCTCCACCGGATCTGCCGCAATTTCTTTGCCTCCGATTTCAATAAGCTTTTCCTCCAACATCTGAATAATCCTTTTGCCAAGACCTTTATTCAAATATTCCTCTTCACCGATCAGATAACCAATTTCAAATGTATGATTTTCCTCTACTACATCTCCATACAGTGCATTAAAATCATGCCCGTCTTCTTCCAAATCTTTCAAGAAAAAGCAATCAGTATAAAGACAATACCCAATCCTCCGATCCTCATGGTAAACAATAAAGTGCTTTAAGAAATCATATTTCCCGTCTCTTTCCCTTATCTCATCCAGCCAATCCTCTTTATCACCAAACCATTTCGATATATACTCCTTATCCAACCATTTATCAAAATATGGTATATCTTCATCCATCAGAGGTTTTAATACAAGTTCTTTCTTATTTATCATAGATTTTTCGTTATAGTATTTTATTTGATGACATCCATTCCTTCGCACTCAAACAAAAGAGCTTTCTTTCCATACATTTCTATATCTTCCTATACTTATTCTACTAACAATACAAATATTGTCCATTTTTATTTTACACACAAAACAAAAATACATATTTATCATTTTATCGACAAAACAAAAATCATTCTACCCTAAAGTTTGTATGTCTAAAAAATAATACAATACAGTGCAGGAATCCGAAGAAACCTGCACCATATAAATAAAATCAGGAATTTGCTTTGCGCTTCTTCACTTCTTCCACGAGCTTTGTAAAGGATTTATCCCTTTTACGTTTCTCATGTTCGGAGGCGGAGAAATGCCAGGCTTCCC
The DNA here is from genome assembly GCF_029581355.1 of Parabacteroides chongii. Lineage (NCBI taxonomy): Bacteria > Pseudomonadati > Bacteroidota > Bacteroidia > Bacteroidales > Tannerellaceae > Parabacteroides > Parabacteroides chongii. The sequence continues at coordinate 4,918,163 of NZ_CP120849.1, forward strand.
GCTTTAGTTTCAGATAGCTTTCATACACTTTTGTATCCAACAGGCCCTTGTCGACCGCTTCCAGCACGGCACAACCAGGTTCATTGGTATGTGTACAATCCTTGAAGCGACACGATTCTGCATAACTGGAAATTTCCAGCATTTCAGCAAGTGAATCGGGATTATCTACAGCCAATCCAAATTCACGAATACCCGGAGTATCTATTAAAACGCCTGAACCGTCCATCAAGACCATCTCCCGGCGGGTGGAAGTATGCCTTCCTTTCCCTGTGGACTGGCTTATATCCGATGTCAGCAGCACTGATCTTTCACAAAGTGCATTAACAAGAGAACTCTTCCCCACACCCGACGAACCGACAAACACCACCGTTTCGCCTTCCGATATGGATTCCCGTAACCGGGAAACTGTCTCAGGATGATGGATACTGGTGAAAAACACCGGCATCCTGCTGGCAAGATGTTTGATCGCCTCTTCTACTACCTGTCTATCAAAAGGCAGATCGGATTTATTGAGTATCAACACAGGATCGATACCTTCTTCCAGTATCTGAACCATAAAACGTTCGACCCTGCGGATATTGAAATTATCATCGAGGCTCTGTACAATAAACGCCTTATCCACATACGATGCAATCGCCTGTTTCTCGGCTACTGTCCCACTTTTCTTACGGTACAATGTCCGTTCACGGGGCAGCATATCGACGATAATCCCTTTACTATCGTCGAAAGGTTGAAACAGAACCCAATCGCCTGTACAAGGCAGTTCAAAGTCAGATCTTCCATACATCATATTTCCCGTCAACTCGCATTGGAACAATCCGTCTTCGGAAATAACTTCATAACAGGTGCGATGCACGACGGCTATCCGTCCGTGAGATAACGTATTATATGCCGATTTTTGTTTCAGTTGGTTCAACCTGTCATTCCAACCATACATATCCAAACAGATCATAGCGTTATCTTTTTAGCGATATAAAACACATAGCCGTAGAATCCTTTGTACTTACGGTATAATTCCTCTTCGTGATGTGACATCGCGACAAGTTCTTCGGCAGTTTTATTTCCCGGATATTTGGCTAGAAACTTTTCCCGTGCTTTAACCAAAGGCGCAAAATAATGCTCTGTCCAGCAAGTTTCAGGCAAAATAAAAGAAGCGACAGGAAGATATCCGGCCTTTTGTATCAGGGCCACCTGATTGGGAATGGTTTCTATTTCCGGATAAGCCTCCATCCAAAAATCATGGATCTCTGCGGGACGTTCTTCGGTAAACCATGTGCTTTCGGAAACAGCGATATATCCTCCTGTCTTCAGATATTTACGCCATTCGTTCAGTCCGCGTTCAAAGCCTATATTATAAATAGCTCCTTCCGACCAGATCAGGTCTAATTCACCTTCTCCAAAAGGAAGGTTATCCATTGAACCGACAATTCCTTCCACTCTATCCTGAAGATTTAGTTTCCTGGCATTGTCGTTGAACCGGTCGATGAATCCCGGAAAAAAGTCGAGACCTGTAATATGTCCCGGAGCATGCTGCGCCAATGTCATTATCTGTCCGCCTGTACCGCAACCCAAATCGGCAATAAGAGACCGATCGGTCAGGTTGTCTATAAAACTCAATGCTTTAAGGGTCACTTCAGGACTTCCGGGTCCCTGACGTTCCGTGTTTAAAAAATATTCGCAGATTAAATTAAAATCGAATTCGTGAATTGTTTTATTTTCGTTACTCATTTTCTTTATGTATATAGCATACCCGTGAAAGCATAACAATGCCGTCATCATTGTACACTGATTAAAATTGAATTAATACAATAGAAATTACACCCGAGCAGAATTACCCGAGAATAAACGAAAGGACAACCTGTACAAGGAATACAGATTGTTTACTACACCAAATCCGATTTAAATAGTTTGTTTAACATGCGGCAAAGGTACATAATATTTTGTATTATGCTAATTATATATGCGGAAACTCCACCACAAACACAGTCTCTTCACCCGGATAAGAATGAACGTAGATATTTCCTTTGTGGAGGAAAACGATCTTTTGAACTAACGCCATCCCTATTCCATTGCCAACAGCATAGTTACGGTTACTGCCACGGTGAAAGGCGGTAAAAAGATGTTCCATATCCTCTGCGGGGATTCCGATGCCTGAATCAGAAAAGCGGAGGATGGATTTTTCTTCATAGAAAGATATCTGCACTGAGGAAGTCTTGTCATCGGAAAATTTACAGTTGTTCTCCATCAGGTTAACAAAGGCAGTTTTCAATAGATAAGCATTCCCGGAGACGGTGATCATGGCATCATCGTCGGTCTCTTCTTCAAAAAGCAGATTGACCTTATACTCCTTATTGGCTTTCAGAACCAGTTCGCGGGCATCGAGCAACAATTCGTCCAGACGTACCTCTTCCATACTGATCTGCTCCGGCTGATAACTGGCACGAGCCAGATTAAGCAAGCCCTCAGATAATTTCACCACCTTATCCGCATCCGTCAAAGCCTCTTCCACCGCTTTCCGATAGGCTTCACCGGAACGCTCCTTGAGAAGCGTAACCTCCAGGCCACCGATCAAGGCAGCCATAGGCGTACGAAGTTCGTGGGAGACATTACTGACAAACATTTTCTGCGCATCGAACGACTGCTCCAATCGGTCGAGCGTATGGTTGAAGGTCACAGCCAACTCTCCCAATTCGTCTTTCTCGTCCGCTACCGGAACTCTTTCGTCCAAATTGGATGCCGTTATCTTCTCCACCTTCCTGACGATATTCGAGACGGGCGACAAAGCACTTCGCGACAGAAAATACCCCACAACAGCCAGTACTGCCAATCCGACACCCCATAATATCAGCAGGATATTCCGTAAAGCATCGAGTTTCGCATAGCCATAACCGTCAAATGCAGCAGCCGTGATAACATAGTCTTTCCCCTCAAAAGGATACAAAAGTCCGACCACCTGATAATCTCCTTCAAAGAACTCGATGGATTTTTTTTCGACAATACGCCGGATCATTTCAGGAGTTTCTTTCACCCGGTCTATCTCTTTGGCATCATGATAGAGTAGATTGAAATCCGGCTCGTAAACAGCCACCTCCACCTCATCGATAAACTCCCGGTTATTCATGTAAATGGATTGCATAGTAGCGGCATTGACCTTATGTTGCAGGAATAGATTGGCTTTCGTAATCCCTTCCTTTTTCAGGTCACGATAGAAAACACTTTTCCGGTTACTTTCCGACAAGAACCAGATCATTCCCATCAGGAACAGGAAGACAGTAGCTGTGACTGCCGTATAACGGATCGTCAGTTTAGTCCTGATTTTCATCGGTACGCAGTATAAAACCCATGCCTGGCTTAGTATGGATCAGTTTAACAGGAAAATCACGGTCAACTTTCTTTCGGAGATAATTGATATAGACATCGATAAAATTAGTCCCCGTATCGAAATGAGTGTTCCAAACCTTATCGGCTATCTCCGCACGCGACAGGACACGCTCCGGGTTCTCCATCATATAAGCCAACAAATTAAACTCTTTAGGTGTCAGTTTTATCTCACGTCCATCGCGAAAGACAGACTTGCCGGACAGATCGATACGAAGATCGGCATAGTTTAGCTCCTGGGGTTGTGCAGTTTGCGAAGCGACAACTTTTCTTTTCAGCAGCACCTTGATACGGGCATCCAGTTCGCGGAAATCGAAAGGTTTGACCATATAATCGTCCGCCCCGGCATCGAAGCCGTCCAGCTTGTCGTCGGTTGTACCCAAAGCTGTAAGCATCAGAACGGGGATATCCGGATTCAGTTGCCGCACCTCTTTCGTCAGCTCAAAGCCATTCATCTTAGGCAGGATAATATCAGAGATCACCAGATCGAACCCCGAAGCCCGAAAAAGACGCAACCCCATCTCCCCGTCAAAAGCCACCGACACCTGATAGCCGGAATCTTCCAGACCGACCTTCAGGAGCTCCGCTACACGCTGTTCATCTTCTACTACCAGTATTCTTGTCATGGGAAAAGGCTTTTACAAATTACAGTGAATGATATCTGCAAATATAATCATTAATTATAAATCAGGCATCACCCCTCTCAGGTATGCATCTATCCCATACAAAGAAGAAAACATTATTCTTCCGACAAACTGAACTCCTTATTAGAGAATAATTCAGCCAATCCCGATATCTGCTTCAAACGCAATATTTCATCTTTATCCATTCCTATATTACGTTGTATCCAGGCATCGGACATACCACATTTGGAAAGTTCGGAGACTATATGACTCATCAACTCGATATTATGGGTGCCGCGTGCCCTGTTATGGCGAATCGTCGATGCCATTCTATTGGACAGATCTTTTTCTATGACAGTAACGGGAAGCATTCCGTGTTCACGTTCATATATACGTTTCGACGTTTTCATGACCATATAACGGTGATAACCGTCAACCAATTCATACATATCTTTCTCCGGTACGTAATAGCATACGCAAGGTGAGGTGAAGCCATCTTCCCAGATGGAGACTTCCAGTAATTGCATTTCCGGGGGAGCAACCACATTGGGGTTATAGCTGTTAGCCATTACTTTTTCAACTGGAACAGGTCTTACTTTGTAGACAGGGCTAGTATATTCCTCCATATAATTCAGAGTTATAAAGTTGTAAAATATTTTCCTTTTGTTTTCTCTCATGAATATTCAATGAGAATCCCATATATTTACAATAGTAATCGTTTTTCAGAATACAGATACAAACCCGTTTATAGGTCGGCAGTTCCTTAAATTCCGGAATATCGATATCATCCAGATATTCCATACGGACTGGTTTCTTTTTTGTCTTATAATTCGTGCTGTCTTCCACCCGGATAGGGACCCCGATCTGTTGCAGTTTCTCGATCGTTTCCTCAGCAAGGCATCCTCCTTTATCCCGCCAGAATTTTATGCTGACAGACAACTTCTGTAAATAACCGTTACGCGTCTTCTCAGGCAATGTTTTTAACAGGAATTCCATATAAGACTTCCAGGTCATTCCTTTAGGCAACTTGACCGATTGCCATCCCAAAGCGGAAGTGCCGCCATATAATCCGGCAAAACCGACACCGTTGACCCGTCCGATCATCTTTCCCCACATATCGGGATCTATCGCCCGGTATAGTTTCAGGCTAGCCAGCGCCTGGGAAATAAAAGGACTTGCCACCCGCTGTTTTTCAAGAGGCACTCCGGCCTGATAATACAGGTCGTACAAATGATTATAATCCCATTGAAACTTACCGTTGGCAATCCATATATCTTTCGTTTTCCAATCAAAGATAGGATAAGCGTTATAGACACGAGGCATTACCTGATGAACCCATTTCAACCGCCGATAGGTCTGTACCTTACTTTTTATATGGATAGCCCTCCATCTGTTGAAGCTCTCCTGAGTACGTATCCCGATCAAACAGCAAGTTCTTCCAGCCTGCTTTTTCTCATGCAGCCATCCTGCAAACAACAACTGAAACTGATAATCCCACATATCTTCATTATAGAATGGAAAATCTTCAGCTTTCAAAGAGTTTTCAGGCATTTTGTTTACCCAGATATTTTGCTGTAGCTTATCCCAGGGACGCCAATAGTTTTGGAACATCGAGGTACAGGTCGGAACTTTGAAGGGAACACAAACTCTATATATTTCCAAAATATCCGCATTAGAAGCCAGTGTCCGGTCTACATAAGATGTCGTTTCCTGGTACTGCACCTCATAATCCATATGAAATACACCCAGTTTTCGCTTCAACCGGTGTTCACGTATATAGTCAATACACAAATTCAACAGCACACCGCTGTCTTTACCACCGGAAAAGGATACATATATATTATCGAAGTCGGAAAATATCTTATCCAACCGCGCTTGTACTGCTTCGTAAACATTTATCTTTTCTCTCATCATCGCATCTATATTCCATTTTAATATATAGTTTCCACTTTTGAGTTACAAAAAAATGATTTGAAGCAAAAATATCTTCATGCCGGGTATGAACGACAGCCCGTATGATTGAAGTGTTTTTAAAATGCTCCAGAACAGCATCGATCAGGGATGACATCGTTTTACTGTCCTCCCCTCTCACATAATAGTTATTGATAACCACACAGGTACTTTTAATCTCAACAGGTATAAAGCCTATGACCATGTCTCCTTCAATAGCGACGAACCATAAATAGTGTTTAGAAGTTTTGAATGGGTAATTATTATTTTGCCGCAGCACGCTACAGTTCATCACCAGTGGAGCGACCAGTTCGTATAGCCTAGGGGCAATTCCGGATAATACTTCTATACTCATATTCCAAAGAGACTAGGACAACAAAAATCTTTTGAAATACAAAATTAAACAAAATACTGTTCCAGGTTCATTATTTGCGAATATTTTAACTTTAAATAGCGAGCTTCACCCTTTAATTTTCAAAAGTAGCAGAAAACAAAATGTATTACCATCCCGACTAGATACATCACAAAAAGTTTGTCATTCGGGACAACAAGATCATCCTACCTTTTGTTATTCAATTAGAAAAACGAAAGATCATGAGAAAAGCATTGAATATTATTATCCCTATCCTGATTTGTTTCTTGGTAGGACTTTCCGCCAGTTATTTTCAGGCTGACATTTTGATGTATAATTGATTAGCAAGAACCCAAATAAAAGGACCCTTATTTATATTGTTCTTCGATCAACTTCTTCAAAGTCTCTTTACTTGGCAATATAGTCTGATATTTACTTGCAAAAATTTGATTATTTTCTTTTGGAAGAGTAATTTCGACCATCGCATCACTCTTATCAGCACACAAAAGAATGCCAATAGTAGGACTTTCATCTTCTAATTTGACAAAACGATCATAATAATTGACATACATCTGCATTTGTCCCAAATCCTGATGTTTCAGCATTCCTCGTTTTAGGTCAATTAAAACAAAAGCGCGAAGTAAACGATTATAAAAGACAAGATCCACCCGGAAATGTTGTTCATCAAAAGTGAAACGAACTTGCCTTCCAACAAAAGTAAAACCTTTTCCCAATTCCAACAAAAATATTTGCAAATTATCAATAAGTCGTTGTTCCAATTCACTTTCATTATATTGGGGAAGTTCCGGTAATCCAATAAACTCTAAAACATACGGATCTTTTATAACATCTTGCGGATTCTCTATAAGTTGTCCTTTCTCAGACAAGGATTGCACGGCCTCTTTATCACGACTCAAAACCAAACGTTCATAAAGAGAAGAATCATATTGCCGCTCTAATTCACGCAGGCTCCAATTATTATTTATTGCTTCTATTTCATAGAAATTACGTTCTTCCGGATTAATTATACGCATTAGTTTTAGATAATGAGACCAACTAAGTGAAAAATTAAACTCATGAGTTACAATCTGATTATTTTCAGATTTTCTAGACAGCGTCTGGAAAATTCGAGAAGAGTACATCTTGTAAAGTTGTCTCATATTTGCAAGGTTCTGTGGAGAAAATCCTTTTCCAAATCTGGCTGTCAAATGAATAGATAGATTTTCTAATAGTTTTTTACCATATTCAGCCCTTTCCTCTCCGTTCTGCTCTTCTTCTACGATCACTCTTCCTATCTCAAAATAGGTATAGACCATAGTCGTATTAACAGCAGAAACCACCCGCTTACGAGCTTCCGTTATCAATGCTTCTATGCGTTCAACCAATGAATTATTACCTGAAAGCTCTTGAATAAAATAAGTGTCGGTTTTCATGCTAAGATTTTTTAATTAAATATATATTACCCTATCAATCCAAATTATAAAGTTTCAACTTATTATACAACGTTTTCCGATCGATTCCCAATAGTTGGGCGGCACGGGTTTTATTGTTGCCGGATTCCTGGAGGGCACGTTTGATCAATTCGCTTTCGTGAGCTTCGTCTTTCAAGAGGATGCGGGTGTCTTTTGCAGGGGCATCCGTTAGTTCTTCAGGAAGTTCATGACGCGTAATATAACGTCCTGTAGCCAGAAGTGTTGCATATTTGATGACATTCTTCATCTGACGCAGGTTTCCCGGCCATGAATAAGACTGGAAAAGTCGGATCGTCTCGTTATCGAAACCGATAATATCTTTCTGTAATTCCGCATTTGCCTGGTCAAGGAAATTATTAGCAAAAAGCAATAAGTCCTCTTTACGTTCTTTCAGGTCCGGAATGCGAACCGTAAATTCGTTGATACGATGATAAAGGTCTTCGCGAAAATCCCCTTTCTCTATTGCAGTACGCAGATTCTCATTCGTTGCCGAAATTAACCGTACATTAATAGCTATTTCATCGTTCGTTCCGATCGGTTTTATTTTACGCTCCTGCAAGGCACGAAGCAGCTGCACTTGTACCTCGTAAGTCAAGTTACCTATTTCATCCAGAAATATCGTACCGCCTTGTGCCGCTACAAATGCACCGGTTTTATTATCTATCGCCCCGGTAAACGAACCTTTCACATGACCGAAAAACTCGGACGCAGCCAAATCTTTCGGGATAGCACCGCAATCTACAGCGATAAACGGCGCTTTACTACGGTTACTCTGTTCGTGGATACGACGGGCAATATATTCTTTTCCAGTACCACTCGCCCCCGTTATCAACACGGACATATCCGTCGGAGCCACCAGACGCACATGGTCGAACAACTGTCGGGCAGCGGGACTTTGACCTTCAATATAAGTATTACTCTCCGATGATTTTGCAGCCGGATGATGTTCTGCCGGTACCGTTTTTATCAATTCACGTATCTTTCCCAATAACTCTTCCGGATTCAACGGTTTGGCTATATAGTCAGAAGCACCCAGCTTGATTGCCTGAACAGCCGTTTGTATTTCTGCATAGCTTGTCATCATGATCAGCGGCAAAGAGGTCTGTTTCTCTTTTACCCATTTCAACAGATCGATCCCGTCGCCATCCGGTAAACGCAAATCGGACAGGATAAGATCGTAACCTCCGTTTTCTATCTGACGCTTTGCATCTGAAACAGAGCTAAATGTTTTTACTTCGAAGCCCTTTTTACCCAACCAGGTCTTTAGCATCAAAGAAAAAGTTATATCATCTTCTACTATAAGAATCGACGGCATACATTATTAGATTAAAACCTCTGACAAAGATATATATTTTAACGGAAAATCAGGAACAAATCCAGGTCGCTTTACGCCATGCTCCTTCGAACGGCCCTTGTTTATGATTCTTTAACCACCAATGACAGAAGCCTAACTGAAGGATGAACAACAACACTCCTACTCCGAAACTGGCAATGACACCCAGGTATTTATACAGTCCCAGACCATAACCGAAATAGATAAACGAACCTATGATCGACTGGCTCAGATAATTAGTCAAGCTCATCTTTCCATAAGGAACTAATCCATATAAAATTTTATGGGAAGTTGCCTGTTGCCACAGAAAAACAAAGACAGAAACCAGGACACACATGAATGAAAAGTTACGGAAAGAGGATACAATCGTATTCATCGGAGTAAGCATACTCCTGTTCGTCAATAAATCCGGCAACGACAAAGACAAATAATACAGAGGGATGAAACAAATAAGACCGATCAAGAAGGCACGTTGCCAAAAAGTACGGTGTTCCGCAAGATTCACAAACAACTGTTTACGTCCGATCAACATACCCAACATGAACAAAGATGCAGTCTGGAAAAAGCGTCCGTAGCTCCAGCCCCATAGAATGCTGAACAGTTGGCCATCCCATAAATTCGATTTGACCATCTCCAAAAAATCAGGCTGGCTGAGGAATGGATACATTTTTCTGTGATGCACCAGCCATTGCTCGGCCGAAGCCATATAATCAGGATGCAGCATTGCATAAAAGAATTTACCCCATTCCACAGGCTGAAACATCAGGATAACGGCAGCAATTAATACAGCACGATCACTCCAGCGGCAAACAAGAATGAGTACGACACCGATTATTGCATAAAGGACAAGTATATCTCCCGGAAAGAAAGCCCCGTTGAAGCAACCTATAACAAACAATAAACAGAGCCGCCACAGAAAACGCAAACGGAAATCCTTGCCTTTCCTGGCCTGGTTATTATACTGAATAAAAAAGCTGAACCCGAACAATAAAGAGAAGATCGCATAGGCCTTCCCTCCAAAAAGGAAAAACAGTGTGTCCCAGACTCCTTTATCCAGGCTTTTCATAAAATCAGAAGTGACTTCCGGAAATTCGTAGAAATTAAAATGTTCGATATTATGTAAAAACATAATCGCCATAACGGCGAATCCTCTTAATGCGTCAACAACTTCAATGCGTGGTGACTTGAGTGGCATTTCGTGCTCCATGGTAAAACAGGTCTTTTTTAATATTGGGCACGAATTTAACAAATAAACCTAACCAAACAAAAAAAGCATCCCCAACAGATGCCTTTTTTGTTTCGCAGACTTAAATAGAATACTCAGAAATAATCTTTCTTTGTTTTAAACGGCTTAAATGTAGAAACGTCCACTTACGATTCTGTAAATATGAATGCGAATACCGTGCCAGAATCCGTAAAAGGTCTTCGTCTATTTTATAAACTCTTATAACTTAACAGAAAAGAGAGATAAAATGTTTTAGCTAACAAAAATATAACAAGGAAGATGCTGGGGAACACAATACACAATTGGGGATTTTTTCTACAAACCTATTCCACAAAAAGGCTGTTATCAACTAACAACTGCCGACCAGGCTCACTGCTTGATCGATAATCTTTTTCACTTCGACAATTACCTCTGAAAGCAACGATTTCCATTCTTCTTCAGGCAATGTGGCAGCATTCTTTTCTATAGTTCGTAGCTTTTCAACCAGAGATGTTGCACCCAGCATTGTGAACAAGGGTACCATTTTATGAGATGTTTTTGCAGATAGTTCCCGATCGTTATCACGTAAAGAGTCTTCAAGCAGAGCATTACTCTTACCTGTTTCTTCAATAAATGTTTTCAGGATAGATGCAGAAGCTTCCCTGTCTTCACCGGCAAAAGCCGTCAGCGAATCAAAGTTGAAATCGGAAGTTATCACCAATTCCGTCGACAACAGTTTATTCAATAAAGAGATTAACTGGCGGGCAGTAAAAGGCTTATTCAGAAAACCGGTAAAACCGGATTCCAGATAATGGTCATGCTCATTCTCCACACTGGCGGAAAGCGCAATGACCGGGATCGAATCACTACCCGGAATGCCGGATTTACGTATGCTTTCCAATAACTGGTAACCATCCATTCCCGGCATCTGAATGTCTGTAATGACAGCATCGAAAGCGGTGTTCTGCAATAAAGAAACTACCGAGAACGGATCGGTACAACAAGTTACTTCCACATGATTCTGCCGCAGATATTCTTCTGTAAGAGCCAACTGTAGCGGATCATCATCGACCAGCAGGCAATAAACTTCACGCCCGGCAAAAGAAGGTCCGGACGGCTCCACCGTAATTTCTTCCTCCGGTGCAGGAAGAACCTGAACATCAGCCACAGTAAGCGGCAACTCGATGGTAAAGTCGCAACCCTGTCCGACTACACTCTTCAATGAAAGTTCTCCTCCCATCAATGCCGTCATCTTCCGAGTGATAGATAAGCCCAATCCAAACCCTTCGGCTTTTTCAGTGGCAGAAAGACGGGTAAATTCTCCGAATATACGTTCCTGCTCTTCGGGAGGGATTCCCGGACCGGAATCACTTACCAGCACATTCAGCCGCGCACTGTTATCTGTTAAAGCAGTGATGGATATCACCATGACAACCCGTCCCTCACGCGTAAACTTAAGGGCATTCGACAACAAATTACCCACCACCTGGCGGATACGGATCGGATCTCCGATATATAACTTATCCGTCCCTTCCTCTTTCAGATTCAGGACAAATGTAAGATCCTTCGATTCGGCAATCGGCCGGAAACTGGTAAATATCTCATTGAACAAGGCCGACACGCTGAATGGAACCCGCTGTATCTCCATTTTCCCCGATTCAAGCCGGTGAAAATCCAGCAGGTCATTGACCAGTGACAAGATATGACTAGAAGAGCCGGACATATTTTCCAGATAATACTGTTGCCGTTCGTCCGGATGCCTTTTCAGCAAAAGATCTATATATCCGATGATGGAAGAGAGCGGAGCCCTGATATCATGGCTGATCGTCAACATCATCTTTTCCCGGCTATGCAACAGGTCTTCGGCATACTGCTTCGCCTTCTCCAATTGCATTCTGTAATATTTACTTTTCGAGACATCACGGGTGATCATAAAGATAAAGATGATCACAATAATAACAGAGACGACGGCAATACCGGCAATCAGCAAAGATGTTTCACGCAAAATCAACTGTTTGTTCTGCATGCGTTCCAGCGAAGCGTTCACCTCTTCTTCTTCGATATCACGTAATATCTGGTTGATCTTACGGGTAACTATACTATTATTATACCTCAGATTAGCAGCGCGTTCCAGTAACTGATCCGCCAACAGTTTACGTTGTCCCGCAACACTATCCTGCAGGCTTTTCAGCACACTGGCAATCGTATCCGAAGGATTATAAGCGTTCACCAGAGTATCCGTCACGATCTGGCGGGTTGTATTGACGATAATACTCGTATCTTCACGGCTGGGAGAGAAAGCGTCTGCCAGACGGCGGAAAAAACCGCGCGGCTTCTTTTGGGAAAAGATGGTATCCTGCTTGACTACCACATGTTCTTTTATCTCCTTTTGCTCGATGAATGTATCCTGTTCGGCTATCACCTTTTCGATATTGATCGTATAAAGATGTTCCGTATTCGTTTCTTTCCAGGTTTCCAGCAAACGCCGGGTATTCAACCGTTTCTGCCTTAGCAGCATATCGATCGTATCGATCTTCAATAATTGAACTGAGTCGGTGATCAGGACACGCAGTGAGTCCATATTGCGGTGAGCCTTATTCAATGTCCGGTTAAAGTGATTTACATCATTCTGAGGCATACCGACCAACTGCCCCAATGCCTCACTTTCATAAAGCAGTGATAACGTATTTGTTACAAGATAAACTTTCTGGCGGGCTTTTCCGTCCGGTTCTTCCTCACCGGCCACCTGTTCGATGATCCGATAGATATATACGACAGAGCAGATCGCTATTGCAATCAACAACAAATATCCCAGAATAACCTTAAGGGTAATATGTCCACTTTGTTCTGCCATAAAACAAAGGTAGAAGTTTATCTCAAAAAATCAATCCTTGTCGTAAACAATTCCCCATTTGTCCAACATCTCGAAGTCGGTTTTCTTCAGTCCGACTTTCCAGAAAGGTACGGGATCATCATGATCTCCAAGGTACATACGATCACGGACCGTAAAAGACGAATTAGACACCGCCAATGTAGAATCGGAAACATCCGTATGTATTCCGGCAAGATCCAGCACTGTATGGAACACGCTGTTCGTGCTGACCGGCAGAGCCTGATGTGCTTCTGCCATCTGATATTTTTCCGGATAAGTTTCGCGGTATGTATCCGAGAACCAGATCACATAAGGTATATGCAACTGATAATAAGTCGGGATCGGAGATGCATGCAGATAACGCGCACGGGCATCATCGAAAATATCTTCACCATGGTCGCTCAGATAAAGCATGGAAGCACAGGCATTCGTTTTTGCCAGCATACCGGCAATTTCGCTCAGTACGTAATCTGTATAAAGGATTGAATTATCATAAGCATTGCGCAACTCCTTTTTATAGGAGGCACGGATTCCTTCCGCTTTATCCGGCTTAAACAGAGAAAAATCTTTCGGATAACGTTCGTGATAATTAAAATGCGATCCGTAAGTATGAATCACAAAAAACAGGTTTCCTTCTGTCTTATCCAGTTCTTTTTGCAGATAAGGGAGCAATTCTCCGTCATGCAGCGAAGTAAGATAAGCTGATTTCGGTTTAAATGTACTCATATCGATGAAAGCATCCGCCTCCCGGTAAAACGAACCGATCATCGAAGTGCTCAAATTTTGATTGGCTATCACCACCGTATGAAAACCGGCTTCCCTAAAAGCGGTAACGATACTTTTTTCATCATATATCACTCCGTAATCCTCCGCACTGGCTGCCGACAGAATGATGGGGACACTCTTATGCGTATTATTGGATTGTGTCACCACATCGGTAAAATGAACCAATCCATCCAGTTTTTCCATCCGGGGAGTCGTTTCCCGCTCATAGCCATACAAGCTCCATTCCATAGCACGTGAAGTCTCTCCGACTACCAGCACATAAATTTCACGCTTCCCGTCGGCCTGTTCCGGCTTCATCGCATTGAATCTGAAATCAGCGGATGTGATATGATAGTTGCTGTTTTTCTCCGCTTTATTGATCGCGAAGTAAAGATTATAAAGGGCATTTCCCGGATAAAAATCATCTTTCAGAGAGACCTGATGCCCCTGGATCGGAGCCAACAAACAAAGAATAATCCCCAAAATGAAAACACCGAAACTCCGTATGGCCCATTTCTTACGGAAAGGCCCTGTCAATTTCGCTTTCATCCGGACAGACCAGGTAGCCAGCAATAAAGTCGGCAACGTATAAAAGAAAAAGACACCTATAATCACCAAAAAGATATTTCCAAGCAATTCACTGGCTTCGGAGGCTGTCGAGCTGGTCAGATTCAGGAACATATCCACTGCAATGACCGATTCGCCGAAAAGGTGAAGCAGCACCAATTGCCCTCCGTCCAGTATGACTTTCGGCAACAGGCACCAAACTACGATTCCCGGCTTACGTGCCAGCAAAAGCAGACCGACCCAAAAAGCATAAGGTAATATCAAAGAAGCAATCCCAACTGTGACAGGCAACGGTTCTGTAAAGAACAGGACACAATTAGGAACAATAAACAGCAACGCAAACAGGAACAGTAAATGTTCCTGGGATGTGAACCAATCCCTCAACTTTATAAAATAACTCATCGATATACCGTAAATTCCTAAAAAACAACTATTCTTTTCTCTTCTCCCGCATTCATTTACGGGCGAATTGCAAAAGTAGGTGTTATTCAGCATATACTCATACTCAACACATACAAAAAAAGTTATTTCATGATTATTAAAAATGCAAGTCCTTTTGATTAAGAACTTACATTCTGCTATTTGTCACAAATAAATATTACTGAACTGTAACCTCATCCAGGAAGAACCAGGCCGGATAACCTACTCCATAATGCCAGGACGGACAGGTTTTAACACCTTCAATCTCCACTTTTATATAGCGGGCCGTTACAGGAGAAGGTATATCGCACTTGACTCCTACAAATTTCACTTGTACGGAACGGTCTTCCTCCAAACTCTTTTCGCCGAACGACTGCCAGGTCTTATTATCTGAAGAGATAGAATAAGTTACTTTTCGAGGAAGTAATATCCATGCCCCCAGCTGGTGAAGGAAGTCACTTTCAACCGAACGGACAGGCATGTCTTTTCCCAAATCGAGGATAAAGGAACCATCGATCCCCTCCCATCCTATCCAACTTTCCACGAAAGTGGTTCCACCGAACAGTTCATCGGTCAGGGCTGCCTCACCTAAAGTTTTATATTTACCGGACGGTTCCTGCAACCAGATAATCTTCGCACCCTTTGCCAGGTTCTTTGCCTTGCCGGGCAGATAACGCTCAGTATATAGTTTACAATATTCAGCCGGCGGATTGTTTCGTTCATTCAGCGTCGGAATATTGAACTCGCGCGTACGTTCTTCAAACAGAGCCAGATTGGCTTTTACCTCTTCCAGGTCGTGATTTCCTTCAGCACGTGCTATTTCCAGTCCGGCATATTGCAACGGCAAACGGGATAATCGTACCCGTTTCAACAGAACGGGATCGTCAGCAACCGCTTGCTCTGCCTGGTCGAACAATTCGTTATAACGCTTACGGCAATTCGTATTCAGCATACCATCCTTATGCGTAACCGGAGAATCATAGATCCAGAGACGTTGTTTACTGGCGAGCAAACCGCCTTCCAATAGTTTCTCATATTGATAGATATAGGGAGATGCTGCCCCATAATAACCATCCATAAATGCCCGCATCAGTGAATCGGCATTCTGATAAGGGTTCCACATCAGCTTACTGACCATATAAGCGCGCATCTCCGGGAAATCTCCGCCCTTCGATCCTCCGATCTGCGAAAAATGCATGGTAGCATGGTGATCTTTAAATAACTGAATATTCTTTTGCAGAATCGGGAAATTCGGGAAAGGGGAAACGTAATTATCAAAATTGATTCCGTAATCCCATACAAATATATTATTACTGATAGCAGACCAGCCTTCCATCGCTTTCATAAAATCCTGTCCGGAAGCATTGTCTGTTAACGGCACTTCGCGATCACAGTCAATATCGCAAAGCATGATGTTGACATTCGGCAGCGGCTTGACATGTTTGGGCGGATGCATGGTATATAAATAAGCCAACGTCGAAAATTCCTTATCCGGAAAACGGGCCGCCAGTTTATTCAGGAAATGGATCAGACTACCGGACGGGCCTCCCTCCTGTTCGTCGAGCGCCTTACATGACGGACAACTGCAATTGGTAAAATTACCGTCGTTCTGGCTGACGGAGATCATATTCTTTCCGGGATTGGCCTTAAAGATCGAATCGATCTTCTGCGCAGCTATCTCGAACACTTCCGGGTTGGTCAGACACCACTGGCTGGCTTTCCCGGGGCGGCGTTCGCCATTGATGAACGAATAATATTCGGGATGCGATTCTCCGTATACGTCCGAAGGAAGAATACGATCGAACGTATGCACCCACATTCCTCCGGCAAAGACTTCGGATGGTTCTTCAAAACGGAACCATAATTTATAGACAGGGTCTTCCCGCAAGGCATAGCACTGGCTTTGGCGGTAACGGAAGGCTGGATTCTCCGCACGGTCCAGTTCCGGAATAACCACAGTAGAACGTTTCTCCAGCCTATAAGCATCAGCACTATAATAGGCTACTCCGAGATAATCTTCCAGCAAAGTTACGGCTCCATAGATATTTCCTTTATCGCCGCCACTGCTGATATAAACAATTCCATTATCTGTTTTCAGGCGAAATCCGTCTTCAGTCAGACCGGAGGTATCTTTTCCTCCAATCACGATATCTCCTTTACGGGGGGATTTATCCGTCAGTACAGGCAAAGATGCTCCGCTTATCCGTTGCACAAAATCCTGCAGAAGAAGTGCCGCCTGATTATCTACGGAATTATCCTTTTCTATCAGAATACGGGACACAGGTTTACCCTCTTTCACTACAGTCACCTGGGCTTGCAGACAGGTGGCTACAGATAAAAGGAATGCAGTACATAGGTTTAGTGTTCTCATGTTCATAAGTGTTTAGTAGCTGTTTTTACAGCTTTTGTATGATTCCTATAAATTCTTCATTCGTTATATCCAGTTCCGGCTCTTTGTAATTCACATAATCTTCAAAATAATCACTGGCGATATCGGCAACGATCTCTTTCCCTTCCAGGCCATAGGAAGAAACCAAATCCTCCACCTTACTTCTTATCTGCCGGATCACCAGCAAACGATCTTCATATCGATCCGGTTTTTCCATATCTGTAACATGTTCATTACGAGCAATCAGATATACGACCGTGTAAAATTTATCTACATTACCGAACACTGGGATAAACAACGCTTTTTTATCTTCTGGCAGAGCAGCCAGAAATTCTTGTATCTTAGTCATAATTCTCTTTCAATTAAATTCTGTAGGACAAATCTACACAAAATATCCCTGACTCACGAAAACACACCGACACATTTTTGAGAATCCGTAAATTAGGTAAATATATCCTTGATTCTGGTACAAAGCCGCTTGTTGTAATCCGGTAATTTTGTAATGTGAAATTAATAGAGAATGACATTACCTAATTAAACATTAAAAGTATGGCAAGAAATTCATTCCGGAAACTACGTATTATAATGGTCGCATGCTTTTGCATCATGGGAAGCTTATTCGTTGCAAGCTCCACCAAAAATGTTGTTACAACGACAGGCATATCCGAAGCGACAAGTACTCATTTAAAAACTGATATAACAATGAACGAAAATCAGAATTTAACGCAGATGTGGGACAAAGTGTTCCCACAAAGCGACAAGGTTGATCACAGTAAAGTGACCTTCCGTAACCGCTACGGTATTACGCTCGTAGCAGATTTGTATATACCGAAGAATGTCACCGGCAAACTGGCTGCCATCGCCGTCTCCGGTCCGTTCGGTGCCGTAAAGGAACAGTCGTCGGGCCTCTATGCCCAGACACTTGCCGAGCGCGGATTCCTGACCATAGCATTCGATCCTTCATATACGGGCGAAAGTAGCGGTGAACCCCGATACGTAGCATCGCCCGACATCAATACAGAGGATTTCAGTGCAGCAGTCGATTATCTCTCGACACGCGATGACGTCGATCCCGAAC
The DNA here is from genome assembly GCF_029581355.1 of Parabacteroides chongii. NCBI lineage: Bacteria > Pseudomonadati > Bacteroidota > Bacteroidia > Bacteroidales > Tannerellaceae > Parabacteroides > Parabacteroides chongii. The sequence goes on from NZ_CP120849.1 coordinate 4,936,566, forward strand.
GTATCGGTATCCTCGGTATTTGTGGTTGGGGCGGCATGGCACTCAACGCAGCAGCTATCGACACCCGCATCAAGGCAACGGTAACTTCGACGATGTACGACATGAGCCGCGTCAATGCCAACGGCTATTTCGACTCGATGGATGCCAATGCCCGTTACGAACTCCGGAAACAACTCAACGCCCAGCGGACGGAGGATGCGAAGAACGGCATGTATGCGCTTGCCGGTGGTGTAATCGATCCGCTGCCTTCCGATGCTCCGCAATTCGTGAAAGACTACTATGACTATTACAAGACTGAACGCGGTTACCATCCCCGTTCACTCAACTCGAATAATGGCTGGAACAAGACCTCGTCCTTGCCGTTCATCAACATGCCGCTGCTCTCTTATAGCGACGAAATTCGTAGTGCCGTACTCGTAATGCACGGTGAGAAAGCTCACTCCCGCTATTTCAGTGAAGATGCTTTCAAAAAACTAAAAGGAGATAATAAGGAGCTGATGATTATCCCGGGAGCGAACCACGTAGATTTATACGATCGGATGGACGTAATACCTTTTGATAAGTTGGAAATATTTTTCAATAAGAATCTATCCAACTGAACCACGGATGAAAAAATCTATTAACTTTAGGGCCTATAAACGAATTAAAAATCTGATATTCCGACTAAAATTAACGCATTATGATTAAAAGAGAGAAAAGTATTGAACTGCTGAACAGAGCAGTAGCTGATGAAATGACAGCAGTCAACCAGTACATGTATTTCCACTTCCGTCTGGATGATATGGGATATGACTTGTTATCAAGCCTTTTCAAACGTACTGCCATTACTGAAATGATGCACGTAGAACGCCTTGCCGAACGTATCCTGTTTCTGAAAGGTGAAGTAGAAATGAAATGCTCCGGCCCGGTAGAAAAAATCCACGATGTAAAAGCAATGCTCGAAAAAGCGGCAGAAATGGAAACCGGAAGTGTAGACGATTACAATGCATGGGCTAACGAATGTGCCCAACATGCAGATTCTGCTACCAAGAAGGTATTTGAAGGTTTGGTTATCGAAGAAGAAGGTCATCTCGACCAGTTCGAAACAGAAATCGAAAACATGGAAAACTTCGGTGCAAACTATCTGGCATTACAATCTATCGAACGTAGCAAAATTATTTCTTCGGGCGGCACTCCGGCTGAATAATGACAAAAACAAGAGAGTGTGTCAAAAGTCACACTATGGCACGCAGATGAGCACAGATAAACAAATTGAAAATCAATAAAAAATCTGTGTTCATCTGTTTAATTTGTGTCATCTGTGTGCCATTTAGTGTATTAAACACAGATCCAGGTTTCATCCTATGATAGCTTTTATAAAACAATAGACAAAATATCCGCAAAGCGCCATCTTCACCACCACACTGAGCAGGAATCCGATAAACGCTCCTATTCCGGCTTTAAAAGCATCTATAGACTTTTTACCTCCAAGCAATTCGCCTATCACTGCACCGGCAAACGGTCCGAACAATATACCCCAGGGAGGAAAAATGAATATCCCCGCAACCGTCCCTATCACACAACCCCAGTTGCCCCATTTACTTCCTCCACCATACTTTGTACCAAGTACCGGGGTCAGATAATCCAGCAACTGCACTACCACGACTAAAACTCCCCATATAACCAGTTGAGTAACGGAGAACTGCACTTTATCCGTAAAATGAAGCAACCAAAGTCCCAGATAAGACAAAGGCGGTCCCGGCAGAACGGGTAAAAAACAACCCGCCAACCCGACCAGCAGGCAAATAGCCCCTAATATGATCAAAAAGATATCCATATCTTCCCGCTAAAACTGTTCCAGAATCTGAATCCGTTTCTCTATCGGCGGATGCGTTGCAAACAAACCGCTCATTCCACTCAATGCACTCTCGGCTTGCTTTCCCGGATGCTGGATGAATAACTGGGCGACATCGTCACGTTCGACAGCCTCGATATCGGGATCTGCTGAAATCTTCCGTAACGCACTTGCTAAAGCTAACGGATTCTTTGTCATCTCCGCCGATCCGGCATCCGCCAGATATTCCCTTTTCCGGGAGATGGCAAAACGCATCAGTATGGAAAAGAAATAACCGACCGCTGCCACCAACAAAACCAGTAGCATCAGCAGAACGGCTCCGTTCTTTTCATCTCTCCTTCTTGAAAAAGAAGAATAATAAGCCGAACGCATAGCCAACTGCGCCACCATCGCAAAGATGCCGACAAACACAATCGATATGATAAGCAGCCGGACATCATGATTACGGATATGCGACAGTTCGTGAGCGATCACTGCTTCCAGCTCCTGATCATCCAACTTATCGATGATTCCCCGCGAAAGTGTCACCGTATAGCTCCTCTCATTGATTCCACTGGCAAAAGCATTCAGAGAATCATCGTCTATCACATTTATTTTCGGCATCGTCATACCTTGACTCATACAGAGGTTCTCTACCAGATTATACACCCGTTTGTTTTCCATACGGCTCAAAGGCCTGGAGCCGGTCGCTGAATTGATAATACTCGTATTGGCAAAATAAGCAATCAGAAACCAAATCAGCACGCCACCCAGCACATACGGTGCGATCTGTACGAAAAAGCCCATAGCCAACTGCATCTGTGTAACCTCCCCCGGCATCCGATAGTCTCCTCCGCCACCGCCGAGAAGCATCACATACAGATAACAAAAAAGCAACACCAGCACACAGACCAGCACCGGAAAAAGACAAAGCAAGAGCAGCGAACGAAAATTATTCCTGCTCTGCTGTGTTTGTATACCAACGTATTGCATACTTAGAATTCAATTTTGGGAGCTTCTTCCAAAGTGGCCCGCTGTGCGCCCAGATCGAACATGATCTCCTTACGGAATCCAAACATTCCGGCGATCAGATTGGACGGGAATGTCTCCACTGCATTATTCAGCTCTTTAGTAGCCGAATTGAAATAACGTCTTACAGCAGACAATTTATTTTCCAGATCGGCTATTTCTTCCTGCAACTGGAGGAAGTTCTGATTTGCTTTCAGGTCGGGATAAGCCTCCAAAGTGATCTTCAACCCTGCCAATGCAGATGACAACGCATTTTCCGCCTTGATCTTTTCGTCAATCGTATGAGCGCTCATCGCACCGTTACGCGCATTGATCACCCGTTCAAGCGTATCTTTTTCATGGGCAGCATATCCTTTAACCGTTGCAACCAACTGAGGGATCAGATCGTGCCGTTGCTTAAGCTGCACATCTATATCAGCAAAAGCATTTTCACGGTTGTTCCGCAGCTTGACCAGCGAATTATACAACGAGATTATCCGCAACGCCAGCACGACAATTACTACAATAGAAACTATTAGTACCATTTTCTTTCTTTATTATATAAGTTAGAATCTGCCCAAAGATATAAAAAGTATTTTGTAGTCATGATTCTTCGCCCGATATTTGTAATTCAATACTACTATTTCAGAACCTTGTCCCGTGTTTTCGAAATATTTGTTTCACCTAGGAGAAACAGTTGTTTCCACCGGGTGAAACAGTTGTTTCTTCCCAATGAAACAAAATTGCCCAACCAATATTACAAGAGAAAATACAGATGATATTTAATCAAGATTTAATATCAAACTCATTTTTTCCCGATAGATTTTAATACCTTTGAAGCCACATAAAAATAAAAGTTGGAGATGATACAAAAAGAACTGATCGACGACCTGCAACTTAAATGGGGTCGTATACAACAGGCAATGCAAGCACAGCATGCAGATGCCTGCCTGCTGAGTGTAGATGTAAACCTGTATTATACAACCGGACGGATTTTCAGCGGATATTTCTATCTGCCTGCAGAAGGAGCACCCTGGTTCTTCGTCAAACGTCCGAACGGCCTGACCGACGATCATATCGAATATATCCGCAAACCCGAACAAATAGCCGAGATATTCGCCGCCCGCGGTATCCCGATGCCGGAAAAACTGTTACTGGAAGCCGACGAGTTGACATACAACGATTATATCCGCCTGCAATCCATATTCAACCCGAAAGAAACAGGTAATGCAACCGCCTTGATGAGAACCCTGCGCGAGATCAAAACACCGTGGGAAATTTCGCAGTTCCGTATCTCTGCCGAAAAACATGCCAAGACATACTCGGAAATTACCGAATGTTTCCGTCCGGGAATGACCGACCTCGAATTTCAGTATGAAATAGAAAAACGCATGCGCCAGAACGGTTCGATCGGAATCTTCCGTGCATTCGGGGCTAACATGGATATCTTTATGGGAAGCATCCTGGCAGGTGAGAACGCAGAAGCTCCCTCTCCTTTCGACTTTGCCCTGGGAGGCAACGGCATGGACGCATCCTGCCCGCTCGGAGCTAACGGCACGATCCTGAAAGATGGGACAGCCACCATGGTAGATATGGCAGGTAATTATACACCGTATATGACCGACATGACCCGCGTATTTTCAGTCGGTAAACTGACGGAAGAAGCTTATCGTGCGCATCAGACCTCATTAACGATACAAAATGAAATAGAAAATGTCGCCCGTCCGGGTGTCGTCTGTTCGGAATTATATAACATCGCTGCCGGTATCGCAGAGAAAGAAGGATTTGCCGGAAACTTCATGGGAACCAAACAGCAGGCTAAATTCGTCGGACACGGTATCGGTATCCAGATCAACGAGCTTCCGGTGCTGACTCCCCGTTCCAAAGAAGAGCTGCAACCGAATATGGTATTTGCCCTCGAACCTAAATTCGTCATTCCGGGTGTAGGAGCCGTCGGTATCGAGAACAGTTTCCTGGTTACCGAAACAGGTATCGAGAAACTGACTCATTTCGAAGAAGAGATCATTCAATTACATTAATTAATAAACAATAAAAGCACATGAAAAAGACGATTACTTTTCTGCTTCTACTGGCATTCATCATTATGCCGGCAAAAGCTGCAGATGTGGAAAATGTAAAACCGGTCAAGAACGTTATCCTTCTGATACCGGACGGAACTTCACTGGCTACCGTTTCTATGGCACGCTGGTTGCAATGGTATACCAACCCGGACAAACCGAACCTGAATCTGGACCCGTACCTGTGCGGTACCGTACGTACACACTCATCAAATGCTCCGATCGGCGACTCTGCCCCGACTACTTCCTGTTACATGACAGGCTATCCGAGCCGTACCGGCTATGTCTCTACTTATCCGGAAAATGACGGTGACAACGATATCTATCCGACCGATCCCGAACGTGCTTTCCAGCCGCTTACGACTGTATTGGAAGCCGCAAAAATAACACAGGGCAAATCGACCGGCCTTGTTTTCACCTGCGAATTTCCTCACGCTACACCGGCAGACTGTTCCGCCCATAGCTACAACCGTGGCAAATATGAATGGATCGCTCCGCAGATGGCTCATAACGATCTGAATGTAGTGATCGGTGGCGGTGTTTCCCTCCTTCCTGAAGAAAGTGAAGCCTACCTAAAAGGTAACGGATACGGCGTATTCAAAAACGACATCAACGGTATGCGCAACTATAACGGCGACAATATGTGGGCTTTGTTCGGTGACCGTGAAATGGCTTACGACATCGACCGAGACCCGGCTCAACAACCGGACCTGGAAGAGATGACCCGCATCGCTATCAAAAAACTATCCAAAAACCCGGAAGGTTTCTTCCTGATGGTAGAAGGCAGTAAAGTAGACTGGGCCGCTCACGCAAACGACCCAGTCGGCATGGCTACAGACATGTTGGCTTACGACCGTGCCTGCGGTGCCGCACTCGAATTTGCCCGCCAGAACGGTGAAACAGCTGTTATCATGGTTCCGGACCACGGAAACAGCGGTATCAGTATCGGTCGTGCCGACTGCAAAGGATACGACAAACTAACGAAAGACCAGTTATTCCACCAGTTCTCTCTATATAAACTGACGGCAGAAGGATTCGCTAAGAAAGTAAACAGCGAACCGAATTCGGAAGTACAGAACATCTTCCGTGAATATGCAGGTTTCGAACTAAGCCCGGAAGAACTGGATGCTTTGAACCATTGTAAAGACTATAAAAACAGTCCGATCCCGGAAGCCGAACGCAAAACTGAAGGCAAAGGTTCACTGTATAGCGGTTCGCTGACCTCTTTCATGTCGAAACTACTTACCTCAAAAACCTGTTTCGGATTTACCACCGGCGGTCATACCGGCGAAGATGTTTTCCTGGCAGCCTACCATCCCGACAAGGCCAGCCTGCCGATCGGTATGCATACCAATATCGAACTGAACGCCTACCTGTGTGCTTTGTTCGGCATGGACCGCGATAAGCTGGATGAACTTACGGCAGAGAACTTCGCCCCTCACACAGAAGTATTCGAAGACTACCAATGTGAGATTATCCCCGCTAAAGATGAGAAAGGTTCTCCTTCATTAGTCGTGAAGAATAAGAAGAAACAGATCAACATCACACCGTTCAGCAATATCGTTACAATCGGTAAGAAAGGACAGGAAGAAGTCCGGCTGAATTCAGTCGTTGTCTATGTAGATAAGAACAATACATTCTATCTCCCGACGAAGCTGGCAGATTATCTGAAATAAATATAAAGCGGAGACTATTCGGTCTCCGCTTTTTTTATACTTTTGCAAGAAAGACAGATTATACACAAAATGAAAAGTAAAAGTTTAGTTTCTATCGATCAATGTTCCAAAGAGGACATTCTTCGTATTCTGGATAACGCCAGGAAGTTTGAGGAAAACCCGAACCGAAAGGTGCTGGAAGGCAAAGTTGCTGCCACCCTGTTTTTTGAACCCTCTACACGCACGCGATTAAGCTTCGAAACAGCTGTCAACCGCCTGGGCGGACGAGTGATCGGATTTCAGGATGCCTCTACGACCAGTTCTTCCAAAGGGGAAACACTGAAAGATACGATCCTGATGGTCAGCAATTATGTCGACCTGATCATTATGAGACACCATCTGGAAGGTGCAGCACGCTATGCTTCGGAAGTAACCGATATTCCAATCATCAACGCAGGAGACGGAGCAAACCAGCATCCCTCGCAAACCATGCTCGACCTGTATTCGATCCAAAAGACACAAGGAAAACTGACCGACCTGAATATCACAATGGTGGGCGACCTGAAATATGGCCGTACGGTACATTCGCTGATCGTCGGCATGTCGCACTTCAATCCTACTTTTCATTTCGTGGCTCCGGACGAACTTCGCATGCCGGACGAATACAAGAATTTCTGCGACGAACACGGCATCAAATATTACGAGCATACCACTTTCGACGAAGAGGTGATCAACCAATCCGATATCCTTTACATGACCCGCGTACAGCGCGAACGCTTTACCGACCTGGAAGAATACGAACGGGTAAAGAATGTGTATATCCTGCGTAACAAAATGTTGGAAGGAAGCCGCGAAAATCTCCGTATCCTCCACCCGCTGCCCCGCGTAAACGAGATCGCTTACGATGTGGATGATAATCCGAAAGCCTACTATATCCAGCAGGCACGCAACGGATTGTTTGCCCGTCAGGCTATTATTTGTGAAGTTTTAGGTATCAATATTTAATTCTGATAATCGTTATGTCAGTAGAAAAGAAAAGAGAATTGCAGGTTGCCGCCCTGGAGAACGGAACTGCTATCGACCATATTCCTCCCAGCCAGTTATTTAAAGTCGCCAAATTGTTGGGACTTGAAAATATGGACAACACGATCACGATCGGCAACAATTTCCAAAGCAAGAAAATGGGTTGTAAAGGCGTGATCAAAATATCCGATAAGTTCTTCGAAGAAGATGAGATCAACCGTATCGCACTGATCGCTCCGAAAGTGATTCTGAACATTATCCGCGACTATGAGGTTGTAGAGAAAAAGACGGTTACTTTGCCGGACGAACTGGTCGGACTGGTTAAATGTAACAATCCGAAATGTATCACCAATAATGAACCGATGCCGAGCCGTTTCGAAGTGATCGACAAAGAGAAAGGCACGATCAAATGTCATTATTGCGAACGCAAGATCAATAAAGAAGACATTATTATTAAATAATTGAAAATGGAAAATGGAGAATTGAAAATTAGTTCTTCTCCATTTTCAACTTTCAATTTTCAATTTTCAATTCATATGAAGCAAAACTGGAAGCCCGGTACCATGATCTATCCTTTACCGGCCGTAATGGTTAGTTGTGGCAGCGAACCTTCAGAATATAATATTATAACTGTGGCGTGGGTCGGTACGATTTGTACCAATCCACCCATGTGTTATATATCCGTACGTCCGGAACGCCATTCGTATCCGATCCTAAAAAAGAATATGGAATTTGTGATCAACCTGACCACGCGCGAGTTGGCTTATGCCACCGACTGGTGCGGCGTTAATTCAGGAAAAGATCATCATAAGTTTGAAGAAATGGGACTGACGCCGGGTAAAGCAACATTGGTGAATTGCCCCACCATCGAAGAAGCACCGCTTTGTATCGAATGCCGGGTAAAAGAAGTGATTGCACTGGGCAGCCACGATATGTTCATCGCCGATGTTCTCAACGTCCAGGCGGATGATAAATACCTGGATCCACAAACAGATGCATTCGATATGCAACGGGCAGACCTGCTGGCTTATTCGCACGGTAAATATTATGGGTTAGGTGAGTTTGTAGGTAAATTCGGTTGGTCCGTAAAAAAGAAAAAATAAACGTATGAAAAAGACTCTCCTTCTATTGCCATTATTTCTTCTGTGCATTTCAGTCCAGGCACAGAAGCTCATACAGATTGAAGATAAAATCTTCTACCTTGGTGCAAAGGTGGGAGTCAATTCTACATTCCCGATCATTAACTCATTGACAATAGACGGTGTCGAAGCCGAAAATATCCGTCTGCAATACAAAGTCGGTTATCAGGCTTCTTTCTTTTGCAGGATCAATATCGACCGTTTCTTTATCCAACCGGACTTGACATGGTCGCGCAAGCAAGGAGATGTCCTTTTTTCATTGCCGCAAGCTACCGAATCAGACCAGGCAGCCGGAAGTATTTCGGAAACAGACCGGCTCCAACTAAAAACGACTTCACTGGAAATGCCGGTCATGATCGGTTATTATCTTGTAAAGGAAGGTCCTTATGCCCTCAGCCTGATGGTAGGACCCAAAGTGAAATACAACTACAAGTCACGTTATACGACCCATTTTTCTGAAGTCACCAACGAATACATCAATAACAGTACACCGTTCGGACTGGGCATCGCCACAGGGCTGGGTGTGAGTATCTGGCGTCTGTTTTTCGAATTCACTTACGAATTCGGGCTTAACAAGGTTGAGTCCGATTTTAAGGACAAATCCTCGTTAACCCCGATAGAAAGAAATATCTCGATAGACAAGCGGACCAATATGATGAGCTTCTCGCTCGGTTTCCTGTTCTGATCCGTTTGACTCTTCTCCGCCTATTTTCCGCATATATCCTTGAAAGGACACCAGGCACAGGCTTTTTCCGTCATCGTCTGCACGAACGGAGTTTCCTGTCCGAATATCTCATCCAGACAACGGCGCAGTCCTGCTTCAAAGTCGGCCGAATAAACAGAAAAATCCGTTACCGGCTCTGTTTTCATCCGCTCCACGCGCCGGCTCACAGCTGCATCGAACGAATCGGAAAAGAGCGTACGCATATAATAAATTCCCGGCTGAAGGGTCTTTCCTGCAGGCACGTCGCCCAGCATCCATGAGTACATGAAAACCTGCATCACGGCTTTGGCACGGTCTTTATCTTCTTTATCGAACAGACTCTCTATAGAAGTAAATACCGAAGTCCCGCTCCCACTCTTATAATCGATGATGCGGACCGTATCACGCACCTCATCGATCCGGTCGATAAAACCTTTCAACTGGATTTCCGTCCGACCGTCACCCAGGGTAAACAGGCGGTTGATCTTCCGCTCCGATTCGATATAACGGAAAGGTGTCAGTTTACTGTCGCGCTCCAGTATCTTTTCCACATATTTCCGGATCATCTCACCGATCAGGAAGTTCTGCCCCGTCAAAGGACGTACGACATCCGACATAAAGAAGATCTCCGCAAATGCCCGTGCAATAGCACCGGTCAGGACAGGTGTATCTTTCTTAATCGCCTTCAGTAAATCGGCTGTTACCATCTTTCCGCAAAGAGGCATGTACAACTCTTCCATCACTTTGTGCAAGATACTTCCAAACACATTGCTCTCGATCGTTTCACTGACCTCCTCTTCCTCCTGTATACCTTCGACCACCGAAAAATAGAACTTCAGCGGACAATCCAGATAGGTATTGACCGCACTGGCAGAAATGGCCCTGTGCCCTCCTTTATGGAAAGCCTCCAACCGTTGCATCACTTCGTCCGTTTTCCGGACCTGCAAAGCCGGGGTTTTCGCGGACGAGACATTATAGACGACCAGTTTGTTCTGCAACGGCTCTTCATAATGGTAGTGCAGCTGATGGACAAAACGGCTGACTTCGCCTGTCTGCAAACCATTACTGCGGGTATCGTAGAGCAGGCTGACATGGCTCGCCCGATAAATCAGACGATAAAAATGGTAAGCCCACACACTGTCCTGATGCTCATAAGTGGGTAGGCCGAAACCTCTTCGCAAGTTATAAGGGATAAACGAGTTGGCCGCTTTCCTGAGTGGGAATATACCCTCATTCATGGAAAGGATGATCAGCCGGTCGAAATCCAGTGCACGGGTTTCAAGAACTCCCATGATCTGCAGACCGGACAACGGTTCGCCCCGGAAAGGGATAGTTATCGTATCGGTCACCCGTTTGAGCAGGCGGAAATAGGTGTCGATCTTCATCTCGATCCCGGCATCCTGCATGATCTCTTTCATACGGTTGACGGTCGTGAAGTAATGGAAGATAAACTCCTGCTCCAGGTCGTTGGTGCGCTGGGTGGCATCTTCTTCCTCTTCACCGAAGGATGATAAAGCGTGCATCACCTTATTCAGTTCCTGCAGGACATTGATCAGGTAATCGGAAAAGGTATTGACATCTGTTACCGGCAGGAAGAGGACGGACAAAAGAGGCGTCTTTCCCAAATCGGCGGCAGAAATATAGATCTTATTGTTTTCCGCAATATCTTTTACCAGGGCATTGACCGTTTCCGGACCGGTCGAACTGACATACCGATGGTTCAGGATAGGCAGCACGTCACGGAAATAGAAAACCGGCTGACGGTCTACATAACGTACATTTTTCTGCAATGCCAGGATATACTCCATCAAAGAAGCGACTGGCGTACCTGCCAACGGATACCCCATCGTCACATTGATACGGCGTATCTGTTCGGGAATGGCATTCAGTACCGGAATAAGCAAATGTTCGTCAGGCAGGATAACGGCTGTACGCAACGCTTCCTCGGGCGACATTTCATCCTCCTTGCAAAGTTCGTTCAGCAATGTGTACACCTGTTTTGCCTGACCGATACCGGAAGGAATACCGATCACCTCAATCTGTGTTTCCGTTTTTTCTTCCGGAGGAAGCGGATACTGCGACGGGAAGTTTTTAAGATTCCGTTCGACAAAATAGGACGCTTTATTATCCCGGTCCGTCACTTTATCCGAAGCATAATCCCAATAAAAATCAGCGATTCCCCGTTTCTGCAACTGCATCAGGAAACGTTCCTCCGCGACAGACAAGGCATTCAGACCGACAAAGACCACCTTCAGATAAGGCAGGTCACAACAGTCATCCTGCTCCATCTGTTCAACGACTTCACGGAAGATCATACCTTCATAGCCTCTTCCCTCCGCCGCCAACGCTTCACGCAGATCGGTGTACAACGTATACAGGATTTTCCAGACAGCCAGAAATTCTTCCTGGTTCGGAGAATCTCCCTTCGGATAGAAAGACGACCAGAATGTACGGATTGCCGCAATCTGATCTTCATCCAGGAAACTGAAATCGTTCTCTATCTCCCGCAGGTCCGTCACATTCGTAAACAACATGCGGGCATCTGCCATATATTTATCGACATCATCAAAGTCGTTCAGCAACATTTCCCCCCAATAGAGGAACTCGTCAAAGGTTTCCGTCGAGCCGCTATGCCGGATATAGATATCGTACAGCATGAACAGCATATTGATCTTATCTGCCGCCTGTTTGCCGCTCAACTGCACAAACAGGTCGTTGATGGTCAGGATCGTCGGAGAGAAAAGCGGCTTGTCCGCCACCTCCGAAAGATATTTTTGAAAGAACAGGCCTGTTCGCCGGTTAGGGAAAACAAATGCCAGCTTACTGACCTCCGCTCCGTATTGCTGATAAAACAAAGAGGCTACCTGGTATAAGAATGGTGTCATATCGATTCAATCCTTTCCAGTTCCTCTGATGTAAAACTAATATTATTCAACGCCTTCAAATTATCCAGTAACTGTTCTACCGAACTGGCTCCGACAAGGACGCTAGTCACACGATCGTCTTTCAGTAACCATGCCAACGCCATTTCTGCCAACGTCTGCCCGCGTCCCATAGCCAACTCGTTCAAGAGGCGTATCTTGTTTATTTTTTCCTCCGTCACCTGCTCACGCTGCAAATGTCCTGTCGACCTGGCAGCCCTTGAGTTTTCCGGTATTCCGTGCAGATATTTATTGGTCAGCATTCCCTGTGCCAAAGGAGAAAAAGCGATCATGCCTACGCCTTCTTTCTTCAATAAAGGTAACAAATCAGGTTCCGTCCAACGGTCGAACATGGAATAACGTGCTTGATGGATCAGGCAAGGAACACGATACTCTCTCAATACGACCAGCGCCTTTTCCGTCTGTTCGGCATTATAGTTTGAAATGCCCACATACAATGCTTTCCCCTGACGGACAATATCCGCCAAAGCTCCCATTGTTTCCTCTATCGGTGTTTCCGGATCGGGACGGTGGGAATAGAAGATATCCACATAATCGAGTCCCATCCGTTTCAAGCTCTGATCGAGACTGGCCATCAAATACTTCCGGCTACCCCAATTCCCATACGGACCGGGCCACATATCGTAACCGGCTTTTGTCGAAATAAGCAGCTCATCCCGATAAGCTCCCAGTCCTTTCTTCAGAATCCTGCCGAAATTTTCTTCTGCAGAACCGTAGACTGGCCCGTAATTATTCGCCAGGTCAAAATGGGTAATCCCGTTATCGAAAGCCGTATGGGCAATCTTGATAAAGTTATTGAAAACATCCACACTGCCGAAGTTATGCCATAACCCCAGAGAAATAGCTGGCAATAAGATACCGCTGCGTCCACAACGACGATACGTCATCTCCGCGTATCTGTTTTCATTTGGTGTATATATACTTTCCATGGTGCATTTTATTTCTTACAAATGTATATAAAAATTGCATATCGGACACAGTCTTTTTTTAGTGTCGAACATAGTTTTGCACAAATCAACTATCATACTATCATATTTTCGGCATACCGATTGAATTTCATGCAACAAAAACATGATAGTTACCCAAAACAACTATCATGCAACTATCATAAACTGTCATTCAACTATCATTTTGGCCCTTTTCATCGAAAAATAAGGTATCCAAAAGCATTACAAAACAGGCTATTTTGCACAGAACATACTCTTTTTTTCAGCAATACTACGTCTTATTTAGCAGAAATCTTCTCCAAGTCTCCCATCTGAATGCCATTTACACCCCCATCTGAACGATGCTAAGACCCGGGTCTTGAAGGTGTCGAGACCCGGGTCTCAATAATATTTAGTAAGTATGTTATTGAAAATAAGAAGTATACTTCGTGAAAACAAACAGGTATTTTTATGATAGTATGACAGTACAATTTCATACTATCATACATACTATCACAGAGTAAACAGCATGAATTTCAATGTATTCAAAACATAGAATGATAGTATGACAGTTACTTTTTCAATCTACTGGTTATAAAGGATCACCACAAAATAATCATCTTCTTTGCTTCCGTTGCTTCTTTAGAATTATCAGTACTTACCGCTGCGCGATAAATATAAACACCCGGACGCACATGAGTTCCCGAATTATTTCTCAAATCCCAGTCTATCGTATAGTCTTTGAACAGTTCGGAAGAACCTGTCTCTTCATGCTTCCAATGCAGACGACCTGTCATGTCGTAAACCATGATACCTACTTTCATCCGGGATTCCGGACGGTTGTGCGTAATATGAAATTCGACATTTCCCCTCGCAGGCGTAGGAGTTGCGATCACATTGGTGATGAAAGGTTTTAGACCTTCAACAACATTAAACCGGAAAGTATGAGTTGTCGGATTTCCCTTTATATCCCATACTTTAAAAACAGCTTCATGCTCACCTGCGCTCAACTGTGGTATACCAAATCTTACCTCACCTTCTCCTTTCCGTCCAAATACATTATCATAGTAGGAATTCAGATTATAACTGGTGAATGGTTTGTTATCAATCATCAGCATGATATCATGTCCAACGCCTCCTTCAGTTATATCAACTCCTGTCTGATCCCATAAATGGGCATAAAAGAAAGGAGTCGCGTTTACTTTGTCGCCACTGACAAACGTTGAATCATTCAAATAGAGTTTTAATATTTCCGGCCCTTCATGATCTTCTACCGGATTGTCGGAAGTTCCTTTCACTGTGTAATTGGTAAAATTGCCCTTTGCTTCTATCTTTTGGTCACTATCAGCCGCATATAAAATCATTTTGCCGGCTGCTCCGGAATAGGAGATATTGCCGGGAACATAAAAGGAGAAATTGAATTTACCATTCTGTACCATAGTAGAACCTTTATAAATAAGGTTTTTATAGTCCTTATATTTAAAAGCCGTATCATTTTTAAAGTTATTCCGTGTAGTTATTTCTACTTTACTATCCATTACTTTCACTTCCAGCCTTCCGTTAAAATTATCAAGAGAGGAATTATCCGGAGCAAGGATTTCCCCTTCCACACTCACTTCATCGTAAGCTCTTAAACTTGTCGTATGTCGAATGGCGTCTTCACCATTAACCGTATTTATACGTATTTTGTGAGAGGGTATTTTCAGCTTTAAAGCAGGATCACCAATAAAGGTAAAGTTCAGATTCTTCGATCTCTTAAAACGATAAGAATTCTTCACCTCTTTAACGACATCTCCCAAAGCCGGATACAGACCATTAAGATCCGGTTTAAATAATTCATGAAGGAATTTATTGTTTATCTCATCATTATCATATCCGTAAGCAACCCGAACAGTTGTATATAAAGCAATACCACCACTCTTTTCATTTAGAAAAACACTTTCTCCAGCCGATGTCGCCAATGCATCAAAACGACAGAAATCGCATGTAGCAGTAATCCACAAAGGCAATTTAGGATAAACAAACTTATCGATCATCTGTTGCGTCAGGACTTTTTCGTCAGACCACGAAGTTGTATTACCATGTCCTGTATAATTAACCAACATCAAGCCATTTTTCAACTTTTTATTCAGGTCTTCCGTCACAGCCAAATATGGATTTGAATTAGAGTAATCCTTCACGTAGTTGTCAAAAAACAACCTGCCGGCAAGCATATCCTGCGCCTGATTCTCTACTGTTTCTGCAGCATTATTTGCATACTTCATATGATCGTTGGCTTTTTTGTCATTTGCATCTGCATTATCCGCATTACCTCCATCATCAGCCACAAAACAAGCCTCACTTTTCCAGATTCCCAACTCATCATTATTCATGTAACGGATCACTTTATCGACCATTTTCCGAGCTTCGGATACCGAACGGATAGGAAATCGTCCAATGCCTATATCCACTGTACTTATCTCGATAGGATAATTTTCCGAGCCTTCTTTATCTTCTAAAAAGCCGAAATAGTCATCCGACACATAAGAGTTTTGATCTAATGAATTCTCCGACTGAAATGTGAGCAGGAAATTAGCTTTCTCCTTATCACTCATCTTACTCCATGATTCCGTAACAAAACGATTATCGTAGGCACCATCACCGAACAGTAACAAATATTTCGGGCGATTCTTTTCTGCAACGGCTTTATCATACAGCATTTTCATGAACCTTCTATAGGCAGTAGCATCAGGTGTTCCACTGGAAAATTCATTATATATTTCTTCGGGGGTCACCACTTCTACACGTATATCATCATGTGCAACCTTCAATCTCTCCGCTTCCTTTCTCAGAGCTGATGGAGAAATAATAATCATATCGATATCAGACCAACTATGGAGATTGCGGCATTCGACTGTTCCTTTGCTGACCGGTGTCGGAAAATCTGAACGATCAGTCCGAACCAAAACAAACTCCCTCAGTATCTTACTTTCCGGAATAGTAAATGATAAAGTAGAACCGCTCAATTCGGTTTCCATTATTTTACAGTTGACCGGATCTGTTATATCCAAAACCCGGCAAGCCGAATTTGCTCCTTCTATAACAAACCTGGATACATTATTCAAGGCTTCAAAGGACCGGAAAAAAGTATAAGGTTCATTATAAGCCTTCAACTGGCGCTTTACGTTCAAACGAATGTAATCCACCAAGGCATCCGTACTTGCTTTCTGCCCCTTTTGATATTCTATTTTAACGCTCAGATCATCTCCGGCTTTGTATTGATATTCCTTAACCACATTTACATCATACCCTTTGGTATAGGTTCCACCCAATAAAGATTTATTCCTACCCACAGGTTCATTACCGGCAAATG
Organism: Parabacteroides chongii; assembly: GCF_029581355.1. Taxonomy (NCBI): domain Bacteria; kingdom Pseudomonadati; phylum Bacteroidota; class Bacteroidia; order Bacteroidales; family Tannerellaceae; genus Parabacteroides; species Parabacteroides chongii. Next base: position 4,953,205 of record NZ_CP120849.1, read on the forward strand.
ATAATGTGACTGCACCTGTCATCTCTGCCGTAGTAGTTTGCACGACCAATTGACAATCGACGTAAATGCCATCCTCAACTATTCCCAATATCTCCGGATTTCCAAAGTCTTTAAAGGTCTGAGAGTGTTGTGACAACTTCTCAAACAAACGTCTGCCCGACAAATTAACAGATGTCAAATCCTTTTCATGCAACAGATGATCATCAAAAGTTTGAATCCTCCGACTGGCAGATTTATCACTGCTTTTAATTTGCACCGGCACCTTGGCTTCGGCCCCGTCTGTCAGAAAATAATATCCATAGAGGGAATATGGGTTATTTATATGAATAAAATGATTGAATGCCTCATTATCATTATTAGTAGTAGCCTGTTTCCACTTTGTTGTTCCCCTTCCATAAAAAAGCAGGTATCCATCTTCTTTTAATACCGGAACAGCAGGCAGATCATCCACATAGGGTTTGGTAAAATCTTCTTCCAACGGCCAACCGCCATAGCCATAGACTGCGACTTTTGAGGGATCATCGAAACCCATATTCTTCAATTCGGAATAAGTCAGTTTATATATTCCGTCTTTTTCGATCTGTATTTTCACCCAGTGTCCTTTGCTTAATACAGAATTGTCCGCATAGCGTCCACTTGCTTCCAATGAAAAAGAAAGGCAGAAACAAAGTAGGAATGCAATACTAGTTATTGCTGAGAATCTTTTTTCGTGTAGCTTCATATTTTCAACTATTCAATGATCTTTTAACGCTTTCTGTTTTGATTTATTATAAAAGAGCTGGAGAATCAAAAAATAAGTTCACTAACTTTGTTGAAATTGAAAATGACTTAAACAAACAGATCAGATGAAGAAAACATTATCGAATAACCTGTTGACTATTCAGGTGTCACCACATGGAGCCGAACTCAGCAGCATCGTTGCCAACGCGACCGGTAAAGAATTTTTATGGCAGGCAGATCCGGCTTTCTGGAAACGCCACTCGCCCGTTTTATTCCCTATCGTGGGTAGTGTGTGGAATAACGAATACCGCCATAACGGAAAGACATACAAACTATCGCAACATGGTTTTGCACGGGACCGGGAGTTTGAACTAATAAAGGAAACTGATACGGAGTTGCGTTTCCGGCTACAAGAAAACGAAGAGACATTGCAGATATATCCTTTCCCGTTCTGCCTGGAGATCGGTTATAAACTGGCCGGTAACCAGATCGAAGTTTTATGGTACGTAAAAAATACCGGAAACGAAGAACTTCATTTCCAGATCGGGGCACATCCGGCTTTCTATTTTCCGGACTACGACAAAGAAGATCAGAAAAGAGGTTTCTTTGCCTTTGATAAAACACAGGGATTGACATACAAACTGGTCGAGGAGAAAGGATGCATCGGAGAGAAAGAATATCCGCTTGTACTTGACAAAGAAGGATTGTTACCACTGGATACACACACTTTCGACAAAGATGCGTTAGTCATTGAAAACAACCAGATCAACCGGGTCGACTTATTGAAACAGGACGGAAGCACCTCACTCTCCGTATATTTCACGGCACCGGTTGTCGGCCTTTGGTCGCCTCCTGCTAAAAATGCGCCTTTTGTTTGCATCGAACCGTGGTACGGACGCTGTGACCGGGTCAATTATACAGGAGAATATAAGGATAAAGACTGGATACAACATTTGGAGCCGGGAGAAGTATTTGAGGCTTCCTATTTTATCGAAATTTATTAATTACTTTTGGCTTGATCCAAAAGTAATCAAAAGATCAAGGCCGGTGCAGCCTTGATCTTTTGGTTACTTTTCTATCAAGAGAAAAGTAACTCTACTTTAAACCTCTATTCTTCAGCAGCGGTTCCGTATTCGGTTCCTTGCCACGGAAGTTTTTATACATATCCATTGCATCATCGATACCGCCCGGAGTAAGAACATACTGGCGGAATTTCTGAGCTACGTCTTGATTGAAAAGATCACCGCTTTCCTTATAAGCCTGATAAGCATCGGCATCCAATACTTCCGCCCAAATATAACTATAATAACCAGCTGTATATCCGCCACCCATCGTATGATTGAAATAAGTCGTACGATAGCGGGAAGGAATCTGTTTCAACAAGCCACGGTCGCCCAGGACAGCCTCTTCAAACTTCATCACATCGGCACCTTCATGTACTTCTTTCAATACATGGAAATCCATATCCAGCAAAGAAGCAGCCAGATATTCGGTCGTTGCAAAACCCTGTCCGTATTTACCGCTCTTATCCAGTTTCTCGATCAGTCCGGCAGGAATCACTTCATTTGTTTCGTAATGTCTTGCATATTCTTTCAGCAACTCCGGTTCAAACACCCAATGTTCCATAACCTGTGATGGCAGTTCCACGAAATCGCGGGGAACACCCGATACGCCATAATAATGCACGTCCTTAAACAGGTTATGCAGGCCATGACCGAACTCATGGAATAATGTTTCCGCCTCGTCTGCACTCAGCAAAGCAGGTTGTCCGGGAGCCGGTTGGGAGAAATTACATACAATCGTAACAACCGGACCGAGACGTTTACCATCTTTGTAAGTTTGCGAACGATATGTTCCACACCAGGCTCCGCCACGTTTGCTGGCACGAGGGAAGAAATCCATATACAGAACCCCCAGATGCGTACCGTCTTTATCCTTACATTCGAAAGCCTGAGCATCCGAATGAGGTAACGGTATATCTTTGATCGGAGTAAATGTTATACCATATAACTTGTTAGCCAAAAGGAAAGCGCCGTCACGCACATTTTCGAGCTTCAGATAAGGACGGACCTGATTCTCGTCCAAATCGAACTTAGCCTTTTTAGCTTTCTCGAAATAATAACGCCAGTCCCAACCTTCCGCTTCAAAATTGCCGCCTTCTTTCTTGATCTCTGTATTGATATCAGCCAGTTCGTCTTTAGCTTTAGCCAGTGCAGGTTTCCAGATCTCATCCAAGAGAGCATATACCTGTTCCGGCGTTTTTGCCATACGGTCTTCCAACACAAAAGAAGCGTAGTTGTCATAACCCATCAGTTTGGCTTTTTCCAGACGGAGAGTGATCAATTTAAGTACAACGTCTTTGTTGTCGGCATCATTGCCATTGTTCCCTCGGTTGATATAACCTTTGAAAATTTTTTCACGCAACGCACGGTTGTCGGCATATTGCAGGAAAGGCATCACACTCGGATTATGCAACGTGAAAAGCCATTTGCCTTCCAGACCAGCCGAACGGGCAGCTACTTCAGCATTCATGACCAGACTCTCCGGTAATCCGGCAAGGTCGTCCTTATTATCTACAATTAATTGGAAAGCATTCGTTTCTTTCAGCATATTTTGTCCGAAAGTCAACTGAAGCATGGATATTTCGCTATTCAGTTCACGCAAACGAGCCTGTTGTTCTGCATCCAGGTTTGCTCCGCCACGGACAAAACTTTTATAGGTTTCTTCCAGTAATTTCTTCTGTTCTTTATTGAGATTCATCGATTCCTGATTCTCATACACCGTTTTTACACGGGCAAACAAATCCGGATTCATACGAATATCATCACTGTTCTTTGAAAGTAACGGAGATAATTCACGGCTCAATGCCTGCATCTCATCATTTGTATTCGCACTGTTGAGCCCGTAGAAAATTGCACTTACCTTACGCAACAGATCACCACTTTGGTCGAGTGCGACAATCGTATTTTCAAAATCGGGAGCAGCTTCCTGTTTTACAATCTCTTCTACTTCCTTTTGCTGTTGAGCGATACCTTCTTTAAAAGCAGGCATATAATCATCCAGTTCGATCTTATCGAAAGGAGGAACACCGAACGGAGTTTTGAACTCAGTTAAAAGAGGGTTTTCTGTCATGGTTTCTGTTTTATTTCCTGACGAACCACAGGCTGTCAAAACAGCGGCTAATCCGGCAGCCATAATTGTTTTCTTCATTATGTTTTGTTTAAGTTACTAATTTGCACAAAGATAGAAAAAAGTTGACAGTTGACAAGACAGATGACAGTTGTCAACTGTCAACTAACTTGTCAACTATTTCAGTCCCCTGTTTTTCAGCAACGGCTCGATGCTCGGCTCCTTTCCCCGGAAATTCTTATACATATCCATAGCGTCATCGATACCACCCGGAGTAAGGACGCACTGACGGAATTTAGTAGCCACTTCCTGGTTAAAGATATCACCCGTCTCTTTATAAGCATCAAAAGCATCGGCATCCAGTACTTCCGCCCAAATATAACTGTAATAACCGGCAGTATATCCGCCTGTCATTGTATGACTGAAATAAGTAGTACGGTAACGGGGAGGAATCTGGCTGATCAATCCTCGTTTATTCATTACATCGGCTTCAAAGACCTCTACATCCATATTTGCCGATTGTTTCTTCAGAATATGATAATCCATATCCAGCAAAGAAGCTGCCAGATATTCGATGGTAGCAAAACCCTGTCCGTATTTACCACTCTTTACGATCTTATCCACCAGCTCCTGAGGAATCACTTCGCCGGTCTGATAATGTTTGGCATATACTTTCAAGACTTCCGGTTCGAACACCCAGTGTTCCATGACCTGTGAAGGCAGTTCTACGAAATCGCGGGGAACATCCGAAACACCATAATAATGAACGTCGCAGAACAATCCGTGCAGCGCATGACCAAACTCATGGAAGACAGTTTCAGCTTCATCCGCGCTCAACAAGGCTGGTTGTCCGGCAACCGGTTTACTGAAATTGAACACCGTTGTAACGACCGGGGCAACTTTCTTGCCGTCTTTGTAAGTCTGCGAACGGTAGCTGCCGCACCAGGCTCCTCCGCTTTTACCCGGACGGGTATAGAAGTCCATATAAAGGACGCCCAGTAAAGAACCGTCCTTGTCCTTGCATTCGAAAGCGAAAGCATCCGGATCCGGTTTCGGGATATCCTTAATTTCCGTAAAGGTTATTCCATACAATTTATTAGCAACATAGAAAGCACCTTCGCGCACATTGTTCAGTTCCAAATACGGACGTACTTCGTTTTCATCCATATTGAATTTTGCCTGACGCGCTTTGTCGGCATAATAACGCCAGTCCCAACCTTCTGCATTGAAGTTACCTCCTTCTTTCTTTATTTCAGCGTTAATATCTGCGAGTTCCTCTTTCGCTTTTTTCAGTGCCGGTGTCCAGACCTGGTCGAGCAGGTTATACACGTTCTTTTCATTCTTAGCCATATTCTCATCCAGCACGAAAGCAGCAAAGTCTTCGTACCCCAACAACTTCGCTTTATCCAGACGCGCGGCAACCAGTTCTTTAACGACATTCTTGTTGTCATTGGCATTGTTGTTGTTTCCGCGGTTGATGTAAGCCTTAAATATCTTTTCGCGCAACGCACGATTGTCGGCATATTGCAGGAAAGGCATCACGCTTGGGTTATGAAGGGTGAAGACCCATTTGCCTTCCATCGAATCGGCTGCGGCAGTCTCAGCAGCAGCGGCAACTACTGATTCAGGCAGGCCGGCGAGATCTTCTTTCTTATCGACTACCAGTTTAAAAGCGTTCGTTTCTTTCAATACATTCTGTCCGAAAGTAAGTTCCAGCACAGAAATCTTCTCATTCAATTCACGTAGCTTCGCTTGTTTGTCTGCATCCAGATTTGCACCGCCACGCACAAAACCTTTGTATGTTTCTTCCAGCAACTTGGCCTGTTCTTTATCCAAGTTCAGTGATGCTTTCTGATCATAAACTGCTTTCACACGGGCGAAAAGAGCCGGGTTCAGATTGATATCGTCAAAATGGGCAGACAGCAGCGGATAAAACTCCTGCTCAAGTGCCTGTATTTCGTCGGTCGTGTTCACACTTGACTGCCCACCGAAGGCATACATGACCTTGTTTAACAACTCGCCTGCCTGATCGAGAGCCACAATCGTATTCTCGAAAGTAGGCTTTTCGGTATTATTGACAATGGCATCAATCTCCTTTTTGTGTTCTTCCATTCCCTTTTCACAAGCGGGCTTGTAATGTGCTACTTCTATCTTATCGAAAGGAGGAACACCGAACGGTGTCGTATACTCTGTAAAAAACGGATTGGGTGTAGACTCGGCTACATCGCTTTTCTTTGAGGAGTTGCAGGCTCCTAAGACTACTGCCAGGCTGGCAGCCATAAGCGTTTTATTCATAACTATGATATTGTAAGAATTAATTTATGTCTACATTAATTATATAATAGGTGGTACAAAGATAGGGAAGTTTTATTTTACTTTGTTCTCCTAACAATATAAATAGAGTAACCATGAATAGAATATGTGACTTATTCGGTATAAAATACCCCATTATACAAGGTGGGATGGTTTGGTGCAGCGGTTGGCGACTGGCTTCGGCTGTCAGCAATGCCGGGGGACTGGGATTGCTCGGTGCCGGTTCTATGCATCCCGACACGCTGCGCGAACATATCCGCAAATGTAAAGCGGCTACCGACAAGCCTTTCGGAGTGAACGTCCCGTTGATGTATCCGGAAATAGAGAGCCTGATGAATATTCTGGTGGAAGAAGAAGTAAAAATAGTCTTCACCTCTGCCGGAAGTCCTAAGAAATGGACTCCTTTCCTGAAAGAACATGGTATGACAGTCGTCCATGTGGTAAGCAGCTCCTTGTTTGCCGTCAAATGTGAAGAGGCAGGTGTCGATGCCATTGCTGCCGAAGGCTTTGAAGCCGGAGGGCATAACGGACGCGAAGAGACGACGACGCTCTGCCTGATCCCTGCCGTGCGCCGGGCTACCTCTCTCCCACTGATAGCCGCCGGAGGAATAGGTACCGGTGATGCTATGCTGGCTACTTTTGCCCTCGGTGCGGAAGGTGTACAGATCGGTACCCGTTTTGCCCTGACGGAAGAAAGTTCCGCTCATGAGAACTTCAAGCAGCTTTGCCTCAGTCTCAATGAGGGAGATACAAAGCTATTATTGAAAAAGCTGGCTCCTACCCGCTTGGCAAAAGGCGATTTCAAAACGGCAGTGGAAGAAGCCGAAGCACAAGGTGCATCCGTAGAAGATATGCGCGCTTTACTAGGCAAAGGCAGAGCCAAGAAAGGTATATTCGAAGGGAATCTGGAAGAAGGAGAACTGGAAATCGGACAGGTTGCCGCCTTATTCAGAAAAGAGCAGACAGTCTGCGAAGTGATGGAAGAACTTGTTGCCGATTATCGAAAAGCGCTTGCCGGACTGAACAACGAAGCTAACTTATTCTAACCGGGTATCCGGTGTCCTGATAATTTCCTCGTTAGGAAACTGGAGTTTCTTGCCTGGGAAACGCCAGTTCCCTGCCGAGGAAATTGCAGTTCCCTGCGCAGGAAACTACAGTTTCCTTATTAAAAAAATTTAGGAAACTGCAAGTCCCTGACTGATAACCTATTCAGGCAAAACCGAAGAGATCACTTTATTTGTCCTTGAAAGCCTGTATTTTCGACCAGCCACGGCAGGTTAAACCGGTAATGATTCCGGCTACTCAGCAGATGGATGACCTGATCCGGTGACTGTGTGGCAGCTAGATAACCACGGGGTTCGGCATGCGTACTGTCCATATTGAAAAAGCCTGTCCAGGCGCCACCGTCCATAAAGCGGCGTTTACCATCCGTCAGCAGCTTCTTCACCGGCCATGTTTTCCCTTCATCGAAAGACAGGGCGGCATACATCCCGTAACCGGTGTACTCATTACCGTCCTTATCTTTGAAAGTCATTCCGTTCAATCCGTTTTTCAAGCGGAAAGGATGGTTAGTAAACGAGATCAGTAAAAGAGGTCCTTCACGCAGACGCATCAACACCAGGCGCTGACCACCGTCGATCGGAGGAAACTCGGATGCACTATATGTCCAGGTACGGCCGTTGTCTTCCGAGATACTCATGGGCATACGCTCCAAACCGTTTCTATCGACAATACCGTCGCCACGTCCCAAAGCCATAAAACGCCCGTCAGACAATTGCACTACACCGGCATGAATCCCGGCAATGGTTCCGCCCGAAGCCCCCGCTTTGAATGTACCGGGATTAGTCTTTCCCATATCTTCCCAAGTCAGACCGTTATCTTTACTGAGATGAAAGGCTGTACCTCCGTTACTTCGTGGCGTTGCATCGGCGGCTTGTACCAACCAGCCTTCTTTCGTAACAAAAGAGCCTGCTATCACCTGGTGACGGCGGGCATGCTCAGGGGCAACCATACGGGGACGACTCCAGGTTGCACCGTTATCTTTACTCGTACGCATGATCATAGCCAGTGTTTCCCAGGTTCCGGCAGCCTCCATACCGTTCATGTGAATCAATGTTCCGTTATTATTCAGCAGGGACGAACCGGTCACATTCCGGTCAGGAACCCGGAAGAATTCACGCGGCTCGGTCCATTCGGTTGCCCCCGGCTTCAGTCGGCTCTCAAGGATTACCATTTCCCTACCCGACTCCTCATCGCAGGTAAACCAGATAGCCAGCAGATCGCCATTATCGCACCAGCTGACAGCCGGACAATGGTTATGTTTATAGAACGGAACGCCCGAAGAGCAGTCCGGAGTATTTACATAAACAAGAGGTTCGGCAAAGAACGGGGCTCTCGACGGAGTTCCCCAGTTATACTTTTGCCGGGAAACTGTTTCCTGCGAAGCTGGTTCGAGGGCTGGAAGTGGCTGGCTTTGCGGCATATCAGCCTGCACGACACGGAATCCGGTCAGCCAGTGTTTATCCTCCGGCATCATGGCCATACGGTTTGCCGAACGCAGGAAGCGTTCCGGTGTGCTATGGCTTCCGCCGCGTGTCACCTTGTATAAACCGTCAGCACGACCGACCGGGTCTGTCTGTGCAGAGGCTTCGTACGGGCCGTACCAGTCACTGCACCATTCCTCTACATTGCCATGCATATCGTAGAGACCGAAAGGATTAGGAGGTGTTTTGCCAACCTGGAGACAGATAGTCGAATCCGTTCCCCACACATTTTGCTGGTTTTTATGATACACGCCATGCAGTCCGTCATCCATCCAGAAGTTCCAGTAAGAACCGGCACGGCAGGCATATTCCCATTCTGCTTCTGTCGGCAGACGGTAAGTTTTACCTTCCTTCTTCGATAACCATTTACAGAAGGCTTCCGCTTCGTAATAATCGACAAAGATAACAGCCTCGTCGTCGCCTTTCGAGAGGCCGTATTTGCCACGTAGTTCTTTGTGGGAAGGGTCGAACTGTTCGTACTGGGCGTTAGTGACTTCGGTGGCGCCCATCAGGAAAGGTTTCGTGATCGTTACCGGATGGATCGGAAATTCGTCATAATGCTCGCCTTGTCCGTGGCTTCCCATGTGAAAGGAGCCTGCGGGAATCGGAGTTAATTGCATTCCCAGGCTATTCTTTTCCTGGGCATAGGAATTAAAGGCACCTAAAACTATCAGACAGCAACATAAGATCGTAGCGTTTTTCATATTCATTCATTTTTCCATATTCCGGGAATAAAGATACAAAAAAGGTCCACGCCTGAAAAGACATGGACCTTAATTATTTCACTCAAAAAGAGTATTACAACTTGTATTTATAAAGTTGCGCCATCACCTTCTGATATTCATTCTGCAACTGCATATAATTCTGCATGCTTTGATAAAGTGTCGTCACATCGACAAAGTACTCGATCATACTAATCTGCCCGCTTTGGATGGCTTTATTCAGCAATGCCAGGCTGTTTTGCTTCTTCAATACTTCGCTGTATTCATCGATGGAAGCCTTCAAGGATACAGAACGGTTATAAAGCTGCAAAAGTTCGCTCTCGACAGCCGTCTGCATACTCTCCGTCTGCAATTCCGTATAAAGGCTCTGCGCCTTGGCCTGTTTCACCTTGTTGCGATTGGCAAACAACGGAATGCTGACACCTACCAGAAAACCGTTAAAACGTTCGCCGCCCGAAGATGGATTCATGCGATAGCCTAACTCAAAAGAAGGCAGACCTTGCGTACGGCTGACACTGATTTGTTTCCGGGCAGCCGTCTGTTCACTGCGCAGCGACTGCAAACGACGGTCGGAAGAAATAATTTCCTGCTTCAGATCGGCAATCGATACGGGCGCATCTACCGGCGTATACACGGTATCGGTAAACTGGATCTCGACACCACCGTTCAGCATCGCCAACTCATGAAGTTTAGCAACTCGGTTGGCTTCGTTTATCCGGGCTTCGTTACGAACATTCAGCAATTCGAGGTTGATCTTGTTTGTCTCCAGGATATTGGCATCGCCATTCTGCAAACGTTGTTCATAAAGAGCTGAAAGCTGTTCGGCATTTTGGCGACGTACATCCAGCAGGCTCTTTTGCTGATTGAGCAACACCAGATCCAAACAGACTTCTTTCGCTTGCAGCAGGATTTGCTGACGAAACTCTTCCCCCTGATGTTCGATACTTTCTCCACGCAACTTCGCCAACTTTCCACGCTGAGCATAAAGCGAAGGGAAATCGAACGATTGTGAAGCTACGAGTTCGCCGGTAAATCCCATACCTTCCTTATTCCCGTAAAGATGGGAATAGGTAACGGTCGGGTCGGCGAGGTTATTATCCAGCTTGGCTTCCAGTTTTTGGGAAGCGACAAGCTGCTTATTCGCCTGCAATTCTTTATTGTTGGCTTCGATACTGCGAAGGACTTCATCTACAGAGTTTTGTCCGCTTGCAGAAAACACAGCCGAAGCCAACAGCGTAATTACTATGAATTGTTTCATTTCTCCTTATTCATTAAAAGATAGACAATAGGAATAATAAATCCGTTCAGGAAGGTAGACGTCAGCAACCCTCCCAGGATCACAGTGGCCATCGGGCTTTGTATCTCATTACCCGGCAGATCTCCGTTCAATGCCAGCGGGATCAAAGCCAGCGCAGAACTCAAGGCTGTCATCAGGATCGGATTCAGACGGTCCAGCGAACCGTGTATCACCGCATCATATACAGAAAAACCTTCACTGCGCAACTGAGTATAGTGGCTGATCAGCAACATACCGTTTCGGGTAGCAATACCGAACAGGGAGATAAAACCGATAATAGCCGGAATACTGATCTCGCCGGATGTCATCCACAAGATCAGCACGCCACCGATCAAAGCCAACGGCAGGTTCAACAGGATCACACCGCTCTCCTTCGCATTCTTGAATTCATTATAAAGCAACAGGAAGATTACCAGTAACGACATGAAAGAGGTTAATAACAATGTGCGACTGGCAGCCTGCTCGCTTTCGAACTGTCCGCCATACTCCACATGGTATCCTTCGGGCAACTGGATAGAATTCCCGATCTTGTTCTGGATATCGTTTACGACACTGCGTAGGTCACGTTCGGATACGTTCCCGCTAATCACCAGCTTACGCTGTACATTTTCACGGTTAATCGTATTCGGACCGGTTACGGAGCGAACTTCGGCGATATAACTCAATGGGATCTTCTTTCCCTGTGCATCGATCATTAGATTACGGATATCCTCCATGGTTGCACGGCTTTCGTCGGAAGTCTTTACGGTCAGGTCGAATGTCTTTCCGTCGTCATAGACCTGGCTGACTACTTCACCTCCCAACATGACATTTATATATTCTTCAAACTCCGGCAGAGGTATTCCATACTTTGCCATCAGTTCCCGTTTGGGAGTAATGGTCAGCTGCGGACGTTCGATCTGTTGTTCCACCTTCAAATCGACCAGGCCCGGAATGCCTTCGATAGCACTTTTGATATCGTTGCCGATCGTAAACAGACGGTTCAAATCGGTTCCGAACAGTTTGATTGCAATATTGGCCTCCGTTCCCGAAAGCATTGCATCGATACGGTGAGAAATAGGCTGGCCGATCTCAATATTGGCACCACTGATGGTCGACAGCTTCTGACGCACATCGTTCATGACGGCATCGCGACTACGATCTTTCAATTGGAAAGGTGCTTCAATCTCAGAAACGTTTACACCCAAGGCATGTTCATCCAGTTCGGCACGTCCTGTTTTACGAGCCACTGTCTGAATCTCCGGAACTTGCATCAGCAGCTCTTCTGCACGGTGTCCCATCCGGTCTGACTCTTCCAACGAGATACCGGGCAATGAACTTACATTGATCGTAAACGAGCCTTCGTTAAAAGGCGGCAGGAAACTACGTCCCAACGTAAAGAATATACCCAACGATATGACGAACAACCCTATCGTACAGCCCAGCACAATCGACTTATGAGCCAAAGCCACCTTCAATGCAGCACCATACACATTCTTCAATTTGCTGGCAACCCACGACTCTTTATCTATTTTCTTATCGGTTGCTTTACGGTTCAGCAGATAGCTACATAAAACCGGTGTTAAAGTAAGCGCCACCACCGTAGAAGCGAACAAGGCGACAATAAACGCAATCCCCAGCGGAACCAACATACGGCCTTCCATACCACTCAGGAAGAACAGGGGAACAAAGCTCACCACAATAATCAATGTCGAGTTCAGGATCGGCATACGCACTTCGCGGGAAGCATCATATACAACATCCAGGATCGACCGTCTTTCTGCCTCCGGCAGCATCCGGTTCTCACGTATCCGCTTAAATACATTCTCCACATCGACAATGGCATCATCCACCAACGATCCGATGGCAATCGCCATACCTCCCAGCGACATCGTATTAATGGTCAGCCCCATATAATGCAAAACCAGGATAGAGACCAGCAATGACAGAGGCAACGCCACCAATGAGATCACCGTTGTGCGGATATTCATCAGGAAAAGGAAGAGCACAATCACAACGAAGATACTTCCTTCAAACAAACTGTTCTTTACATTATTAATAGAACTGTCGATGAAACGGCTCTGACGGAAAATATCGGTAGATATATTTACATCGGCAGGCAAACTCTTTTGAAGGTCAGCCACAATTTCATCCAGTTTATTTGTCAGGTCGATCGTACTGGTATTCGGCTGTTTGGTAACCGTGATAAGGACAGCATGTTTGCCCCGTTCGGATGCCGTACCCAATTTAGGGCTTTTGCTTCCTACTTTCACTGTAGCCACATTCTCCAGCAGAACAGGAAAACCGTCCACAGTCTTGATCACACCTTTTGCCAGTTCTTCCGCTTTCGGAGTAGAAAGGACACCACGAATGATATACTCATTATCGTATTCGTACAAGACACCACCATTTGCATTACGGTTCATGTTACGGCAAACCGTCAGCACCTCATTCAACCCTACTCCATAATGTTTCATGCGGGCAGGATCGAGTAAGATCTGATATTCTTTGATATCTCCCCCAATCACGGCTACCTGTGCCACACCTCCGGTAGATAATAAACGCGGACGGATCGTCCAGTCGGCAATTGTGCGCAGGTCCATTTGGGTGGTGGCGGTTTCCGCAGGGGCGGTTCGCGAACCGCCCGTACCGGCGGGGTTATTTTCATTATCCTTAGTCGTCAAGCCGATGATCATCATTTCTCCCAGGATAGAAGATTGCGGTCCCAGTGTCGGCTTCCCTACATTCTCGGGAAGACTTTCACTTACAACCGCCAGTTTCTCGGAAACGATCTGACGGGCACGGTAAATATCCGTTCCCCAGTCGAACTCCACCCATACAACCGAAAATCCGGTGGTAGAAGAAGAACGTACACGGCGTACATCCATCGCTCCGTTTACAGCCGTTTCGACCGGGAAAGTAACCAGACGTTCCACTTCTTCAGGAGCCATCCCGTTTGCTTCGGTCATGATAACCACGGTCGGAGCATTCAGGTCGGGGAACACGTCTACATCCGTATGAAAGGCTGTATAAGTTCCCGCTATCATCAGCAGCAATGCACAGATCAGGACAACCAATCTGTTATGCAGCGAGTAATATATTATCTTATTCAACATATTCTGCTCCTCCCATTAATGATTGTGAGTATGAGCCGGAATAGCATTAGAAGCAGAGGCGAGTTTAATCTGATAAGCGCCTTGCGTTACGACCACGTCACCCGGTTTCAAGCCGGATAATATCTGTACTTCAGAACCATTATTCGCTCCCAGTTTTACTTCCTGCTTTTTATAACCTTCTTCATCGAGACGGATAAATACAGAATAAATACCTTGTTCTTCTATCAGGGAGGAAACAGGGACACTCAACACCTCCTGCATCGGAGTAGCAAGCAGATAAATCTCGACGAAAGAACCGGGAATAACGGCTCCTTTATTATCAAACTCAAAAGTAACAGGAATATAGAAAGAATTGGTATCCGACGCTTTTCCATACGAAAGCAACCGTCCGTGAAGCTCGGAGAGCTTATATACCTGCTCATCATAAGGAGTACGGAAATTAGCAGACTGAATAGCCGGAAGATATTGATAATACTTTTCCGAAACCTCGGCACGAAGCACCAGACGGCTATTCTGAGAGATAGTTGCCAGCGGTTGCCCCACTGTCACATAGTCCCCTTCTTTTACCTGAAGATTCTTCAAATATCCGTTCATCGGAGATACCACCGACACGCCATTCTCTGTCTGCTTACCGGCAACAGCATCATAAGCAGCCTTTGCGTTTTCATAATTCAAACGTGCCTGTTCAAAATCTTTAGCCGAAACAATCTTATCTCCTACCAACTGCTGCATACGCTCATATTCTTTCCTGGCTGTTTCGTATGCATATTTGGCACGGGCAGCTACATTCCCTTCCGACAGGGAACTGGAAGCCAGGCTCAGGATCGCCTGCCCTTTCTTTACCGGAGTACCGTCAACAAATGATAAACGACCGAATGTCACAATACCGGGAACAGTCGCAACCACCGTTGTTTCATCCCCCTGTGCTGCCAGTACGCTTCCACTGGTTTTTATAACATCCGTAAAAGAAGCCGGTTCCATCACTTTTGTCTGCAACCCGACAGCTTTCGCCAATTCTTCTTTAAAAATGATTTCGTTGGAATGTGCACCTGCTGCAGCTTCGTTCCCATGATCATGGCCTTCATGCTCGTCTCCCTCGTGTTCGTGATCATGACCTTCATGTTCGTGATCGTGTCCTTCTTCATGTTCATGTGCTTCATGATCATGGTTATGCTCTTCAGGCTTAGCAGCTCCGCCGCCACAGCTTGCGAATATGTAGGCACATAAAACCCACAATAAATATATCTTTCTCATTGTATTATAATATGTTATAAATGCAAATAAAATAGTTCGGCGTCTTGCTTAAAACACCGGAATGCGAATAAGGTTCGCTCCTATCAGAAACAATTATAACACAGGAGGGGCACGCAGTCCGCCGGAGCACGTAACCCAGGTATCGTGCAGAGACTCAATATAAAAGGCTCGTTCGCGATCGAACGTTTGTCCGTACAGCAACGGAACAGGAGGGTTAATATAATCAAATAAAACTTGCAAAGGGAAAAGTAAGTGACTTACATCAGCATTTGTCACATGCGACAAAAGAGATGTAAAAAGGGCCAGATTATGCCCGTTGCATCCGCAATCGTGGGAAGACGAGCTTTTATGGTTATGTTCAGTCAACGATTTGAAACAAGGCATACCGTTACTGTGATGATGATGTGGCACCACAACCGAAAGCAGCATGATGATACTTGCCACCAGCATTATGTAACGGATTATATGTTTCTTCGCTCTCATGATTTATGTTGCAAAAGTAAAAAGTTTATTTTGCAACTCAAAGGCAAACAGCAGATATATAGAAAAAAAAGACCGGCCGAAAGTCACCTCCCAGCCGGTCCGGTTATTCATGGTATTAGCATTAGCGGTCTACTCATTCTGATTATACAAGCAAATGTTTGGTTAGGTCAATAATTTATAAACAAAAAATCTAAGACTAAAATAAAATAAAGTTCATCCATTCTAATGCTATTTCAATTAACATCACTTAGTATTAATATTAAACTGCAATAACTATTCGTTCAAACCATCATTGCCGTCTCTCTTAATTGAGATATGCGAATTTACGAAGCAAATACGGGAGTTCTATTTCGCAAATAAGGTATTTTGAGACGCGTCTATTTCTCATTCAAGTATTTACCGACTCGTCTTTTTCGAAAATAAGTAACATGGAGACACTTTAACGTCTATTGTTGCGTTTTCCGAAACAATACGCATTGTTTATTGTTTAATAATTGAACATATATATTATTTAAAAGGGAGAATTGGAATGAATACAGATGTATTAAATACAAATCTGATCGAGGTAATGAAAGATAAAATTCCGGATGGGGTCAACTTAGCGAACACCCTGATGGATATTCTTTATATAGGAAAAGAAGCCGTATACAGAAGATTACGCGGCGAAGTCCCTTTCACCCTCAATGAAGCTTCTATAATTTCAAAAAAATTGGGAGTTTCCCTGGATCAGATCGTGGGTATAAGCTATACTAATAACGCAATGTTCGACCTGAATCTTTTACATTATTCAGATCCTATCAAAACGTATTACGCGATTCTTGACCACTATGTTGAATTATTTGAATCCTTACGGGATGATCCGACCTCGGAACTTAGTACGGCTTCAAATATGATCCCCCAGACTTATTACCTGAAATACGATAATTTGTCCAGGTTCCGGCTATTCAAATGGATGTACCAGAATGAAAAGGTAAATTGTGTAAAGTACTTTTCAGAACTGAATATACCAGATGATCTCAAACGCGCCCAAAAGGCATTCGTAGAAGCAAGCTCATATATACAGACTACGCATTATATATGGGATAGCATGATGTTTCATTATCTGGTGAACGACATAAAGTATTTCGCCAGTGTTCATTTAATTACAGAAGAAGAAGTCACCAAACTACAGGAGGAACTCCTGCAACTATTAAACGATCTGGAAACAATCGCTTCCAGAGGGAAATTTGATTCAGGTAAGGATATACATATATATATATCCAACATCAATTTTGAAGCCACATACAGCTATGTGGAAACATCGAACCAGCAATTAAGTCTGATCCGGATTTTTTCAATCAACTCGATCACTTCGAGGGATAAAGAGATGTGCAAAAATATGAAGGAATGGATTCAGTCCTTACGTAAATTCTCCACGATGATATCCGAAAGCGGCGAAATGCAACGGATACAATTCTTCAAAAAACAACGGGAGATTGTAGAGAATATGTAATAAGGCATGAGTTTTTATGTTACTATAATTGAAAAAGGACGGTTATCTTCTATAGATTTCCGTCCTTTTCATATGATATCATTATCAGATCTTACTTATCCAGCTTTTCACAGATAAGTTCTGCGGCTTTCTTTCCGCTCATCAGCATACCGCCGAAGATCGGCCCCATACGGAAACTTCCGCTAACTCCGTTGGCAGCCATACCGGAAACAAATAATCCCGGATAGATCTCTTTTGTGTTTTCAACGGTAGTCTGTTCACCCAGTTCCACATTCAATGAACGTTCACCGATCACACCGCCTGTCGGGGTATTCAGTCGGATATCGTTCTTGCGGGCAACTGTACGGGCTACTTCGCAGTCATGTCCTGTACCTTCCAATACAGCTTTAGCCATAATAGTCAGCGGGTCCACATGCATACCTTCGCGGATTACCGGAGCCCAGTTCACTACAACACCGGCTACGGCATCGTTATGGAATACTACGTCTTCCACCGAATAACAGTTAAAGATAGTAGCACCGGCTTTTGTTGCCTGATAGATCAATGCAGAAGTAGTATGAACTGAATCCATTATATAAGTACCGTTGCCTGCATCATGATAAGAAACACCCAGTTCCTTTATGATCGGCATAGCTTCTTCCTGTACGACAATATCATTAAACATCATAGCACCGCCCCACATACCTCCGCCGGGAGCCAGTTTACGGTCGAAAAGAGCCACTTTCTTACCGGCTTTAGCCAAATAATAAGCTGCTACGATACCGGAAGGACCACCACCTACGATAGCCACATCAATTGATAAGTTGCTCTTCAGTTTTGCAAAATAAGAGTCAATAATTCCTGTTGAAACGATCTGTTCCATTACATTAAATAATTAGTGTTTAAACATCAGAGAGCACATAGAGGTAAAGCTCTCCTTTATTTAGCAATTCTACCGATTCTCCCTTCACGGCATTACCCGGGCAGGTTCTATGGGTATAATCTCAGCCTGTATATTAAGGCACCCCTATGATAAGTCGCAGCAAAGATAATAAATTATCCGAAATGTGGCGGCCGCTTATTCATTTTCCGTTCAACAAAGTCTTTGATAAACCCGACTGTTTCGTCTACACCCAATACAGATACATCGATAGAGAAATTATAGGAAGAAGCAACTCCCCACTCTTTATTGGTGTAATAATTATAGTAAGCGGCACGCGATTTATCGGTTTTCATCATCAATTCTTTTGCCTGCTCGACAGTTACATCTTGTCTTTCTATAATACGCTGGATACGATGTTCGGGAGTGGTATGAATAAAGAAACTCAGGCAGTCGGGATCGTCACGCAGGATATAGTCTGCACAACGTCCTACCAAGACACACGACTGCTCAGCCGCCAACTTGCGGATAGCGTCACTCTGAAACTTGAATAATCCGTCGTTCGACAAAATGTCGTTGTAAGGTGTAAACATTCCCATATAGGAATATCCCATCGTAAATGCATATGACAGTCCGCTGGAAGCCCGTTCGTCCGCTTTCTCAAAAAACTCCTCACTCAAGCCGCTCTCTTTCGCTGCTATCGCCATCAGTTCCTTATCATAATAAGCGATGCCCAGCGCTTTCGCCAACTTCTGCCCTACTTCTCGTCCACCGCTGCCAAATTGACGGCCAATGGTCAATATGATCTTGTTATCCATAAATTACCAGATTTGATTATCCTGCGATAAATATACAATATTTTTTTAGTTTGGTACATGTTTAAACTTCCTGAATTGATTTACCAGTACAATTGCTGTTACGACCGTTGCGATCGTGTCGGCTACCGGCATACTGATCCAGACACCTAACGTTCCGAAGAAACGGGGAAGGATGATCAAACAAGGGATCAGGAATAATAACTGACGGGTAAGCGACAAAAAGATCGCTTTCTTTGACATACCGATCGAAAGGAAGAAGTTGGTTGCCACCATCTGGAACCCCACGATCGGGAAGACGGCAAATACGATATGAAGACCGAACACGGCAGCTTTCACCAATTCATCGTCGGTTGTAAACATATTCACAATCAGGGTCGGGAACAACTGGCATAACAGGAAACCCGTCGTTGCAACGCCTATCGCCCACTTCATCGTCAGCTTGGTCACTTCCGTCACACGAGGATATAAACGGGCGCCGAAATTATATCCGGCAATCGGCTGCATACCCTGGTTGAAGCCCATAATGATCATTACAAATAGGAAGATGATACGGTTTACAATACCATAGGCCCCGATAGCCATATCTCCGCCATATTCCTTCAATCCACGGTTGATCAGGATAACGATCAGACAAGAACAGAGATTCATCAGGAAAGGGGACATACCGATATACAGGATACCTTTTACTATCTCCTTCTTCAATTTATAAATACCTTTCTTAAAATGAAGCAATTGCGACGGTCTGGAAAAATGGATCATCTGCCCGGCCAGTGAAATCACCTGAGAAATCACAGTTGCCCATGCAGAACCTTTGATTCCCCAGCCGAATCCAAAGATAAAGATCGGATTCAATATACAGTTTATCACGACCGAAGCCAGTGTCGCATACATGGCCAGTTTCGGGAAACCGGATGAACGCAATACGGCATTCAATCCCAAATACATGTGTGTAACCACATTTCCATAGAGAATAATCTGCATATAATCGCGTGCATACGATATCGTATTCTCACTAGCCCCGAAGAAATAAAGGATCGGATCGAGAAGGAACAAAAAGACAAACGTAAAAGCGACGCCGAGAAGAACATTCAGCACTAATACATTGCCGAGAACCCGGTTTGCACCCTCGTAATCTTTCTGCCCTAATTTAACAGACACAAGCGTAGAAGCCCCTACCCCGACCAACGAACCGAAAGCTGCCGCCAGGTTCATAAGCGGAAAGGTCAGAGCCAAACCGGAGATAGCCAGCGGCCCAACTCCATGTCCGATAAAAATACTGTCTGCCATATTATAAAGCGAAGATGCCGTCATGGCGATAATCGCCGGAATAGCGTATTGCGTAAGCAGTTTTCCAATACGTTCGGTACCTAATACCAAAGGAGAGTTTTCTTTTGCCATAAAAACCAATTGATATGCAAAGGTACGGATATTTCCGATTAATTTTTACCTTTGTTCTACTATAATAGTTTAAAAGATGGCAGAGAACTTAATCATAAGCGTTGGAAATAAAGAGCAGCAGTATCAAACACTATTCCCCCAGATAGAGTCATTACTGGCTGGTGAAAACGACACGATCGCCAATATGGCAAATGTAGCAGCGGCACTGAAACAGACATTCAATTTCTTTTGGGTCGGTTTCTATATCGTCAAAGACGATATGCTGGTGCTCGCTCCTTTTCAGGGACCGATAGCTTGCACACGTATCCGGTATGGCAAAGGCGTTTGCGGTACGGCATGGAAAGAAACAGCCACTCAAATTGTTCCAGACGTAGATCTATTCCCCGGACATATAGCCTGTAACTCCGATTCGAAATCTGAAATTGTAGTTCCGGTTATTCGTGACGGGAAAGTGGTAGCTGTACTCGATATCGACAGCGATGAGTTGAATAGTTTCGATGAGACAGATGCTGTTTATCTGGAGAAGATATGCCGGTTGATTTAACCGTAACATAATATAAATGAAGATGTGCCAGAATTGATATTTACCAGACGCAGATAACGCAGACGGTTTATCTATTTTGACACATCTTCATTTATAGGCTTTTGTAATATTTAGAAGACAATCTCTATCCTGCCATAGCAAGGGTTAGCCTCCAATATCTTACAATAATTTCCCCAGGCAATTTCCGGATAATCCCAACGGTTGTTGACGTACAGGATCAACTGACCATCCGCACGTTTACTTGAACGGCAGGCAACAGTGGCATCCGGTGAAAGAACCGATAAGCCTTTTCCTGTATTACCGGCATTCAACGTATAGAAATAGATATTTTCTTTCATTCCTTTTGCCATCTGAGTAAGCGGGCGATCGCAATTCGCTCCGGCATCTGCCCAATAATAATAATTGTGCGTATCACTCTGCCAGGGTTGTTCCGGACGGGCTCCATAAGGCACTTTGTTCGGATTATAGAAAGAGGTTTCTCCTTCATTGCCTGCAAAAGCACCGGAAGGATAATAGCTCCAATGTCCCCGGCGTTTCCATTTCAGCCGGTCCATCGTTTCAGGAAGATGGAAAGAAAGACCTGTTTCACGCAGGAAACCATTCGGTTGTCCGTTCGTCAGGTAATTGATTTCCATACGTCCTTCGGGAGAGATCAATAGACGGATATCCGTATCCACATCATTATAACGACCATTCAGGATAACCAGGACATTATCGCCTTGTTTTGTATAAGTGATGCTCTGCTTCTGCCAGTCGGCATCCGATGTAAGGAACTTGGTTGCACTCTTACGCACTTCGGCTCCCGTCAGATGGTTCAGGTTGATATCCAGATTCAGGAAAGGACCTTTTTCTATAAAGACCTGTCCGTCGGCCGTTGCATGACAGATCAGGCCGGTTTCTTTACTGAACGGGATTTCAAAACGATCGCCTTTTACCACGATACGGTCAGCACTTTCCTCGACCAGTAGCGAACCTTTACGATCCGGTTGCGGCAGTGTGATTTTAGGTTGCCCTAATGTGACAAGCGAGGCATCGATCAAATCTCCCTCCGCTGTAAGGAAACTGACAAGCAGTTCGCCGCCTTCTTTCCAGTCTTCAGCGGGAAGGATCAGGACACCTTTCTGATGCGGTTCGATGGAAGCCATCCGGATATCTTTTTCCATCCCGTTATATTGGTAACGTACTTTTATCTCATTCAAGTTCGTATGATCGAAACGGTTATATACCGGAAGAACCAGACGTTCACCCGTTGTATAATCACTGACCTGCTCCGCTAACAGGCGTACAGGTGAATAGGCTTTCTTAGTAGACCAAAACTCCGGTTTCTCACGACGCCAAACATCTACAATACCCCATTCGCCATATCCTACGCAGTTTCCCTGAAAGTCTTCCGGCTTGGCAGTACGGGCAAACTCCTTCCAGAAAGAAGTACCCATCTTAGGCTCGGGTAACATAAATGTCTCGTCGATATATCCCCAGATGGCACCGCCCAAACCGCCGGGAGCATCGAACAAACCGCTCCACATCTTATCGAGGGAGATTCCCCAGAACTCACGGATATTCGGATCGTCCTGCAATGTTTTATAGGTATAGCAAGCAGGATGTGCCCATTCGTCGAAAAGAGCCGGAATACCATGTCCTTGGAAGTTACGGGTGGCGCGTCCCCATTGGTTCAGGTTTCCATCCACATCCTGATAATGCATGCTCAGAATATCATATATCGGCTTCTTCTCGCCTACCGAACCGGGATAACTGAAGATAACAGGGCGAGTCGTATCCGTCGCTTTCACCCAATCCCAACAAGCCTGAAAATTCTTTCCGTACACACTCTCATTACCGATCGACCAGAAAAGGATCGATGGATGCGAGCGGAACGACTTTACCATTTCACGGCATTGCGACAAATAACGAGGTGTAAACTCGGCACTATCCTGTGTCTTTCCCGGCGCATAATTCTTCTGACGATAGGTATCGACAAAACAAACAGCCGTCTCACTCTCTACATAGATACCGAAGCGGTCGCAGAAATTAAGGAAATGTTCCGAAGGCGGATAATGCGAGGTACGCACAAAATTCATATTCGACTGTTTGAAACGGATCGCATCCAGGCTATCGAGTTCAACCGTCGTAGTACGTCCCAATGTCGGATGGATATCATGACGGCAAGCACCGCGTAACTTGACCGGCTTTCCGTTAACCAGCATACGGTCTTTTACGATCTTTACATCCCGGAAACCTATTTTCTTAGTGAAACGGCCAATCTCCTTTCCTCCTTCACGAAGGGCTACGGTAAGGGTATAAAGGTTCGGATGCTCGGCATCCCATTTCAAAGGGGCAGACACCGGAAGTTCATGGATATTATCATTCTCTTTCAGTGCAAAAACAGATTGAGACAACGGAACATTCTTTCCGGAAGGATCGGTCAAGGCATAGGTAACCTCTGTATTTCCCGTGGTCCTACCGGTATAGGATACTTTCAGCACGGCATCGCGGTAAAGCGTATCGAGGTGTGTCTCCGCTGCAAAATTAAAGAAACAGGTTTCCGGCAAAGCAAAAACAGTCACATCACGCAGGATACCGCCTATCGGATGATGGGCGTATCCGGAAGCATAAGAGATATCGTCTATACGGTCAGTTACATCCAGTTGTATCTCATTTTTCGCACCCGGACGAACATAATCCGTCACGTCCGTTTCCCAACGGGTAAAGCCGCCATGATGCTCACGGACCTGTTTTCCGTTTATTGAAAGAACTGCATGGCTATATACACCATCGAAACGTAGTATCGTACGTTTGCCTTTATAATCCGCAGGAAGAGTGAATGATTTACGATAAAGGTATGGAGTATCGTGTTGGATGGCATAACCTTGCATAGCCAATTCGCCGGGAACCTGGACGGTATTCCATTTTCCTTTCGGAGAAAAACGGAATTGCCAATCGCCATTCAATAGCAAAGAGGGTGAATCTACCCCCGCTATTTTACAAGGGATCAGGAAAGAAGACTCCGGAGAGAGTGTCTCCGATGAATCTGCCGCACCTATTCCCTGACTGAGCAGGAAACAACTACTCAAGAGTAATAATGTTTTTTTCATATATGTTTCATGTTTTATAGTTGTTATTTCTAATGTCACCACCAGAACCAATAGAATGCGACCAATATAGCTATCACGACCAACGACAGGATATTGAACAGGCGGCTCGTATGGAATAATCCGGGCCGATGCGTCGTATAGGCATTTTCCATCGGCTTACGGCTACCCAGTAGGATGATCAATCCGCAACAGAGGAAGAAAACGATCATCATACGATCCATCCACGGTAAACCGGGACAGAGGAACTTCATCAACGTAGAGAATACAAACGATCCGAAAGCAGCCGCTAATGCTCCGTTTGCCGTCGCCCGTTTATAGAAGAACCCAGCCAGGAAGATCGACAAAGCACCCGGACTGATAAATCCGGTGAACTCCTGAATATACTGGAACGCCTGATCCAGTCCCGACAACATCGGTGCGATCAATACGGCAACCAGCAACGACCCAAAACTCGCCCATCTTCCAGTCTTTACCAATTCATGCTGACCGGCTTCCTTCCTGAAAAAGGACTTATAAATATCCATTGTAAAGATAGTGGATATACTATTCATCATCGAAGCCAGCGAACTGACAATCGCCGCCGTCAACGCCGCAAAAGCAATCCCTTTCACTCCTACCGGAAGCAGGTTGCTGAGTAGCCAGGGATAAGCCTCGTCCGACTTTTCCAGCGGAGCATTCAAAGCAAACGCAGCAATCCCCGGTATCACAACCAGCAACGGAACCAACAGTTTGATAAACCCGGCAAACAACATACCGTTCTGCGCCTCTCCCACCGACTTGGCAGCCAAAGCCCGTTGAATAATATATTGGTTGCATCCCCAGTAATACAGGTTTGCCACCCACAGTCCACCGAGAATAACAGAGATACCGGGCAAGTCTTTGTAGCTCGGATGCGATTTATCGAGGATCAGATGAAACTTATCTTCCGCCTGTGCATACAGGTTCGTGATACCCTGCCATACTCCTTCACCGGCTCCCAGCAGGTCCAAAGCAATATAAGTCGTTATCAGTCCGCCTCCAATAAGGAAGATCACCTGAATGACATCAGTCAAAGCAACCGCTTTCAATCCTCCGTAGATAGAGTAGATACCGGCAAAGGCAGCCAATCCGACTACTCCCCAAAACAGAGGAATACCCATGACCTTCTCGATCGTCAGTGCTCCGAGATACAGTATGGAAGTCAGGTTGATAAAGATAAAAACCGCCAGCCAGAAGACAGCCATGACCGTCTTCACCCGCTTATCGAACCGCTCTTCCAGGAACTGCGGCATCGTGAATATCTTCTTTTCCAGAAATATCGGAATAAAGTATTTGGCTACGATAATCAATCCCAGTGCGGCGATCCATTCATAAGTAGCCATTGCCAGCCCGATCGCATACCCGGAGCCGGACATACCGACAAACTGTTCGGCAGAGATGTTCGATGCAATGATCGAAGCACCGATCGCCCACCAGGCAAGTCCGCGTCCGGCAAGGAAATAATCGCCGGCATCCCGTTCTTCGCCTTTCTTCTTTCGTGAGACAAACAATCCTACGAAGAGGATCAGGGCACAGTAAGCAATAAAAACAATCAGATCTATTGTGTTCATGGTATTCATATTCGTTATTCATCTTGCATAAGAGCCGACCGGCCACCGTCCATCAGGATCGTTGTCCCGCTAATGAAACGCGCCATAGGCGAAGCAAGATAGACACAGAGGTCACCCACCTCCTCTACCGTCCCGATCCGTTTGACCGGATGCAGGTTGATCGTACGTAAACGCTCTTCCCGGGCATCCGGAAAAGAATCGAACCAGGTATCGTTGCCCGCCGTATCGATGAAGCCCGGAGCGACACCGACCGTACGGATAGCAGGCCCCCACTCGATTGCCAAGTTACGGACCAGGCCGGTGATCGCCGTTTTCGTCACGCTATACGGAAAGCATCCGGGAATCGTTCCGAACGCATGGTTGGAAGTCATCAACAGGATAACGCCTTCCCCACTCTGTTCCAAATAGGGTTTGCATAGCTTCGACAACCGCCAGTGGGATGCCAGGTTCAGATCCAGGTTATACAGCCAGCGTTCTTCCGTACACCCGGCTGCACCCTCGAATACATTCATTCCCGCACTGGAGACCAAAATATCCAACCGCCCGAAAGTACGGATCGTTTCCTCCACCAGCTGCTCCAGTTGTTCGGGACAAGTGACGTCGGTCTGCACATACAACGACCGGACTCCCTGCGACTCGACAGCCTCCCGGAAAGCGGCTGCCGACGGATCATCCGCCGCTTTTCGTGCACATCCGGCGACATGAGCACCCGCCCGGGCAAACTCCCGGGCAGTACCCAGACCGATACCGGAAGATACACCGGTAACAAGTACTACTTTATCTTTATAATCTATCGTAAAGCTCATACGTTATTATATATAGAAGTTAGCGGGCGCGTTCGTCGTAATACCCGGATGCTTTTCCATCTCTTCCTCCACCAGGTCTACGCCCAGTCCCGGACGGTCGGACAGGTGCAGATGGCCGTCGTACACCATTTCCGCTATCGGATGGTCGATCACCGTATCCCTCCAGGGAACATCATTGAACATAAATTCCTGACGGAAGAAATTCGGGATCGCAGCACACACATGCGAAGAAGCAAGCGTCGATAAAGGCCCGTTCGGGTTATGGGGAGCGATCAGGACGTTGTAGGCTTCCGCCATCGTCGCCATACGTTTCATTTCAGACGGTCCGCCGCAACGGGTGATATCCGGCATGATGACATCACATACATGTTTCTCCAACAAAGAACGGATACCGAAGCGGGTATAATGGCGTTCGCCTACGCAGATAGCGACATCGGAAGGGATACGTTCACGCATGGCACGCAAGGTCTGCGAACTTTCCGGTCCGGCTGGTTCCTCATACCAGGTAATATCCAGCTTTGCCAGACGTTCGGCCATCTTCACCGCCACCCGGTAATTCAGCATGGCATGTGTCTCGATCATAATATCGAACTCCGGTCCTACCGCATCACGTACCGCCTTCGATACGTCGAAAGCCAGGTCTTGTTGTTCTGCCGTCAGGGTCAGATTGGAAGCCAGGTCTTCCCCATAGAAATAGTTCGTATGTGCGAACGGGTCGAACTTCAGTCCAGTGAAACCGGCCTCCTTTACTTTCAACGCCTGTTCCGTATAGTCTTTGGCATTATGTCCGCCACCGGTAAACCAGTAGTTGGCATATAATAAGACGTTTTTGCGATAAGCGCCGCCCAGCAACTCGTAGCAGGGAACGCCCAGCACTTTTGCCTTCAGGTCCAGCAAAGCCATATCGATACCGCTGATGGCGCAAAGGCTGGCACCGTACGGGCCGATCCAGTTCAGATCGCGATAGAGCTTTGTCCAGATAAAATCCGTCTTCATCGGATCGAGACCGATGATACGCTGCCCTACATGCTTGGCAGCTTCAAAGACGATCGGGCTTCCCGGCCAGTTGGTCGCTTCGCCCACACCGGTATATCCTTCGTCCGTATATATTTTAAGTAGCGTCCAGTTGTATTTGATACCTTGTACCAACCATACTTTAACATCTGTGATCTTCATGTCTGTCTTTGTTTATTACATTATACCGAATTGATCGAAAGCGTCACGGGCTTTCATTCCTTCCTGAATCTTCTTCAATACCATACGTTCGCCACGAGCCTTTTCCAGTGCGCGGGTAAACACTTCCTCTTCGATGCTGCGCGGTACGACGCATACACCGTCGATATCTCCTATCAGGATATCCCCGTCGTCGATACGCACCCCATCCATTTCAATCGGAACGCGATAGTCGATCACCTTTCCTCTCGGAGCCTGGTCCTGCGCATAAGGGCCGTAAGAGAAACAAGGGAAGTCGAGTGCCAGAATCCCTTTCGTATCGCGTGAATAACCATTCACCACAGCACCGGCTGCCTTGCACTGCATAGCACGGGCACTCATCAATTCACCCCATAAGGCATAACAGGGAGACGAACCGGAACAGACATAGACTTCATCTTCTTTCAGATCGTCCAGCGCTTCGAGCATCAATCCGAAAGAACGTTTCAACAACGGATTCTCCCCGCATTCCTTTCCATGCTCCAACACATCTGCTTCCAGCACCGTCATTGCCCGTCCGACAACCAGCATATCGTCACGAAGCGGACGTATCTGTGGGGGAAGAAACTGACGGGTATATCCCATCTTATCCATAATGTCACCGATCACTGCGGTATAAAGCTCCTCCTTTATCAAAGAGAACAACGCTTTATCATCATTCCATTCTTTCATTTTACTTATAGTTTATCAGTATTTATTACTCCTGTTACTGATCACAAAGTTAGCCGGAGTGTACAAAAAGTAAGGCTTAAAACAAAGCTGCAACGTATGCAGGTAGGACCTTTTAAGAGGAAAATGTGTACAAAACGGAAAACTATTTGGTAACCTCCCTCGGAGTGATCCCCATCTGCTGTTTGAATACCCTAGAAAAGTATTGCGGCGACTTGAACCCGCAGATGAAACAGATCTCTTTTATAGACATTTCCGTATTCCTCAACAGTTCGATCGCCTTATTGATCCGTATCTGATTCAAATAATCCAGTGGAGAGAGATTGAGATGCTGGGCGAAGAGTTTGCGCAGGTAACGTTCCCCTATTCCGGTCTGCCCGGCCACGTCGGTGATGGAGATATCTGTCTGATAGTTCATGCGGATATAAGAAATTGCCTTTTTCAGCGATTCATTTGTACAAATCGGCAGGTAGGATTCGTCCATATAGCGGTAGATCAGAATCAGCAGTTCCGCATAGTACATCACGACCAGGTATTGATAGTATTTGTTTTTCAGGTTCATCTCGTTCACGATACGCTGAACGGCCCGCATGATCCGGACATTATTCACGATCTTGATCAGCCGGTTCTCTTCCGAGAAGATAGTGACGGGCGTCAATTCGCCTGTCTCATCCTGGGCATGCGGATTGAAGCGGGAGAAGATCTCCGGCAGAAATTCCAGCTGCATCAGCGTCGTCCCTTCCGAACCGGCCTCGAAGGTGTGTTCCACATTCGAGCAGATGATCATCATCTCGTTCTCATTAAAGCTGATACTTTCGTTCTCCAGGTGCAGAATGCAATTTCCTTTCTTTACATAGTTGATCTCGATACGCAGATGCTGGTGTGGTCCGAATGTTTCAAATGGCTGGAAAGAGACAAAGCGGAAGACATCCGCCAGTCGTTTGTACTTCAGATTATCCGTTATCCCTTCCAAAAGTCCCCAGAGAGACTGTTCTGTTGTCTTGTTATCCATGGTATTTCCTTTCCCTTATTCAGAAGCAAAGATAGAGAAAAGGCAGTACCGGATTTTACACTTCCGAAAAAAAAGAAGGGCCGAAATGGTATCATTCGGCCCTTTAACTTATACAAAACGGAACTAATTCTTTTCGGCTTAATAAATATTTGGTGGACATTTGTTATATAAACTCACTATAATAAGAATACTTATGATAAATGTATCTGTAAAAGTAAAACGACGTAAGAGCATGGTACAGCGAAAGGCGGTGCCTCTTTTCGTACAGCTTATCGGCAAACGGAAGATGCGACGCATCCCGCTCGATGATTTGCGGCTTTACGAAGAAGAATGGGACCCGCTCTTCGAAAATGTATGCATCCCGCCAGGGACATCCCGTGAGAGGACGGAGTATCTGCTACGGGCTACAGACCGGTTGGAAAAGGAACTTTCCGCTATTCGGACGGTAATAAGCAAGCTCGCAAATTCAACGGACGTTACCGTTGAAGAAATAGTTGCTGCCCATCAGGAGCGGAATGGCTCGATTGCCTGGACTGCCTACCTCGACAAGTTGATAGAAGGCTTGCGGGAGAAAGGATGCGACTCGACCGCCCGGCATTACCGCAGCCTTGAGAGAAGCTTCAACACCTTCCTCGAACACCGGGTAATCATGCTGAGGGATATCAGCGACAGGCTGATAAAGGAATACGAAGGGTTTCTGGTAGGGAAAGGACTCATGCCCAATACCGTCTCATTCTATCTCCGGACATTCCGCGCAGTATGGAACAAGGCGGTACGGGCCGGACTGATCGAACAGCGCCCCTCTCCTTTCCGGGAGGTCAATACCCGAATCGAGAAAACAGAGAAACGGGCTGTCGATACCGATGTTATCGGGAAACTGGAGTATCTCAGGGACACCCTCCCCGGCAACCTGGCCATGTCGCTCGATTTCTTCCTGTTCTGTTACTATGCTAGGGGCATGGCCTTTATCGACCTTGCCTATCTTACCAAAAAGAATATGCATGGCGATATGATTGTCTACAAACGCAGGAAAACCGGACAGGAACTTCAGGTAAAAATCCTTCCCGTCATGAAAAAGCTGCTCGACCGGTACCGCGACAAAAAGAGTCCTTACCTCTTTCCCATATTGAATACCGGGGCTGACAGCGATAAAAAGTATCAAAGCGCCCTGCGCCTGCAGAACCTGCACCTGCAAAAGATTGGGAAAAAGATCGGTGTAAAATTGTCGGCTCACGTCCCCCGCCACTCATGGGCCAGCGCAGCAAAAAGCAAAGGCGTTCCCGATGAATTGATATCGGAAGGAATGGGGCATACCTCGGTAAAGACAACGTGGATATATATTCGAAAGTTTAACAATACGAGACTGGACAATATGAATGAATATGTGATTACAGGTAAAAAACAACCACCGGGTTCGCCCTATGAATATAGGGGGAGAAAGCAAATGCTGTAAATAAAAAATCCGTCTCTTACCAAGAGACGGAAGTCATAGCTTTGTTAATTGTTAAAACGCCGTAAAGGTAATGACGTTTTGTGAAAAAACAAATGCTTTTCCATTTATTTTAAGCAAAAGTACTTAATATTCAAGCTTATCTTGAATATAAAAACATCTTTTAAGGAAAGAACGACTTAAGTCAAAGCTCTTTCCAAGATAACTATGTCACTCTAAATGCCTGCTTTAATTACATGTTACTATTTAATTATCAGTCGTTTAACAATTGTTTTACGGTTGTTTTGCGATTTAGTTTGAAATTCATCCGATATTGTCTTCCACCCTTTACTTGTCTCAGCCTTTTTATTTAAGCTCTGAAAGCCTGTAAAATGGAATTGTAGCATAAAACAGCCCTGATTCGGGGATATGTTTGTTTTACAATTTGTTTGACGTTCTGTTTCAGGTGTTCTCACATTCCATCCGGTTTGGCATAAATTTCAATCGTCTTCAGAAATGCACCTTTCCTCCTTCCGTCTCTTGGTAAGAGACAGAACAAGCGGAAACACTCAACAGTATTAATATTATGTATAGGGAATACCACTTACTAATTGTACTTTTATTTTGCCTGTCACCTTGCCTGCATAGCCAGCAAACAGCGTTGAAGACAAATATCCTTTTTTGGGGAACTACAACTCCGAATGCAGGTGTGGAAGTGGGTATCACCCGTCAGCTCACCCTCGATATCTGGGGCGCATACAACGCCTGGAAATTCAAAAACGATATGAAATTGAACCTTTACCTCCTACAACCGGAAGTCCGTTACTGGTTCTGCCGCAAGTTTGAAGGGCACTTTGTCGGTGTTCACGGGCATTACGGCCATTTCAATATCGGACAGATACCGTTCTTCTCCGGCCTGAAAGAGTATGTATTGCGTGGCGACCTCTATGGCGGCGGCCTCACCTACGGTTACCATTGGGCGTTAGGCGAACGGTGGGGACTGGAAGCCATGATAGGCGGAGGCTATGCCTATATGAAATACGACAAATACCGCTGTGCCGATTGCGGGGAGAGGGTCGGTTCTTTCACCCGGAGTTATTTCGGACCTACACGTATCGGTTTCTCTATCATTTATTTCTTACGATAAAAAACGACGGTATGAGAATCTATCTGTTACATATTATAATGTATGCTTTCGTCGCATCCTGTACGTTCCTGTTCGCCGGGACGGCAGTAGCCGAAGGCGTACGGATTGTCCCCAAATCTTTCGCGATAAAGAACGACAGCCTGCACATCTGGTTGGACATGGATTTGAACAGCGTACACGTCAACTCACAGACAGCCGTCATCTTTACCCCCGAACTAAAAGGGAAAAAAGGAAATACCCATCTCGTGCCACTGCCCCCCGTCATCATAACCGGAAGCAAACGTTACCGCTATGAACGCCGCGAACGGGCTTTAGCCATAGGAAAAGAAACACCGGCAAGCCCATTCCTGGTACTGCTCGAAAACAGCCGGACAGGATCGAAGACCGTCAGCTATAAGGTGACCATACCTTACACTTCATGGATGCAGCAAGCCTCCCTGCTGCTTCGCCAGGAACTGAAAGACTGCTGCGACCTGCAATTGTTGGGTGTCGATACGCTTACACGGCAAATCAGACTTAAAAATAAACCGGCAACAACACCTGTATACGCCGAAGAAATGCCTCAACCGGTTATCGCCCGGGCAAAGACATCGGTTGCCGGGAACATCGCTGCGGTAACCGCTCCTGCCGACCTCCGGGAGGTGACAGTTCCGGCAACCGTTCCTGTTCAAAGACCGGTTCCGGCTATTACGAATATCGTCCTTTCTTCTACGGCTCTCGATACCTACGCATCGATGGTGTCGTTCCTCACTCCTGCCTCCGGACGGCAAAACAAGAGACGCTCTAAAAGTGCTACCTTATATATAGATTATCCCTTAGGCAAAGACGAAGTATATCCGGAATACAGAAATAACCGGGAAGAGATCGACAAAATAGACGCAAGCCTGCTGCCGGTCTTATCGGAAGGTTTTACCCAACTGGAATGTATCCGGATAAAGGGATGCGCCTCGCCCGACGGCAACTACGGCGACAATGAACGGCTGGCAGAAAACCGTTCCCGCCTGTTTGCCTGGTATGTACAGCGGGCCTACGACTTACCCGCCCATCTGTTCGACGTCTCATCGGTAGCCGAAGACTGGGACGGACTGGAAGAAATACTCAGACAGACAAAGCCGTCTTATTACAGACAGGCAATCGATATCATTCACCGGTACGGCATTTTCAGCGGGCGCGAAAAGCACCTGATGGACCTTCAGGGGGGTGCCCCTTATAAAGATATGCTGAAAAGGTTGTTCCCAAAGCTTCGCCGTATCGAGTTCACGGTAGAATACCGCATCCGTCCGCTCGATGCCGGTGAAGCTTCCGAAATGATCTATACGCATCCCGACCTGCTCAGCCTGGAAGAAATGTATGATGTGGCACGCTATTACCGTCCGGGCACGGATCAGTACCGCGAAGTGTACGAAGTAGCCGCCTTCCATTTCCCGGACGAAGTGACCGCCAATGTCAATGCCGCATCGGCCGTCATGCTGACCGGCGATTTGAAATCGGCGTGGAACTACCTGAGCAAGGTGGAAGCCGATCCGCGTGCCTGGAATAATATAGGAGTGCTCACCCTGATGGAAGGCAATCCCGAAGGGGCTGCCGTCTGGTTTCGTAAGGCGGTAGGCATCGACCCCCGTAAGGCGAGAAAGAATTTGCAGATAGCGGAAGGAATGATAAGTAAGAGTTCATATTAATAATAGGGATACAAAGTAGTGGAAAGGAGACAGAAAGGAAGGCTCGGAGTGATGAGCATTATACTGGCAGTGATACTGGCAGGATGCACGTTTGGCGACGAGCCCTCCGTATGTCCCTATAATATCAGGATGGAGTACTGGTATGCAGGCAGCAATGTAGAAAACACGCTGCCGGTCTATGTAGACAACCTGCGCCAGTTCTTCTTCGACAGCAACGGAAAACTGATCTCGACCGAGACCCTGCGCGGCGACAGCATAAGCGGCTGGGAAGGGGAACTGCCCGACGGACGATACACCGCCGTCCTGTGGGGAAACGTGGGAGAAGGTAACGATATGCAAACGGATGTTGAAAACGGTAACAACTCCCTGCTGGGTGAAATGACGCTCAGCGCCGTGACGGAAGGCGTTCCGCCCGGGTTCAGGGGAAATACCGGACGATTATATTACGGAACGGCCAACTTCGAAGTAGAGAACGGAGTCACCCAGCGGCAACGGGTTTACCTCTCCCACGCACACGCCGTGCTCTCGATCACGGTACAGTGGATGGCAGACGCTCCGCCCGAAGGCGGTACTTACCGGATGCACCTGAAAGGTATCCCGGCTGTGTACAACTTCACCGGGCAATCGGAGCATATCACCCCCGGCGGCGACGGGGTTTATACCATCCCGCGTATCGGAGGCGTGATCACCTACCACGATACACGGGCGGCGATGAACTTCGACGGGGAAGTGACGGGCGAGTTCGTCACCTTCCGTTACACCTCCGCCACACACCAGATGTGGAGCCTCTGGCGGGATAACGAACAGATCATACGCGACCTGGACCTGAGCACCTTCTTCAAGAAGTTGCCGATGGATATGGATACGAACATGGAGCAGGAATTCGATCTGCTCATCACGGTATACGAAGATAAGATCGTTGTCACCCAGGCAGCCGGAGCCGACTGGGATGAAGGTGGCACGATAGGATAAAATATGAATAGTAATATTTAAATTAGAGAGAAATGAAACAGGTATTAAAATGTACAGCCATCCTGCTGGCAGCCTTACTGGCCGGATGTACGGAAGAAACACAAAACGGAGGCGGCGACAACAAGCCCGACCCAGGTGAAACAGACAGCGGCCAGCGCCGCGAAGTATTGCTAACGCTCAAAAACAAACTGGCACTGAAAGAAGTTTCCACTAAGGCGGGCGACCCGATCGCCACGGCGGAGGAGAATACCATCTCCACCCTCGACCTCTACGTCTTCGCCGCAGCCGATGAAAACGGCGAATACACCTTCCAGGAACGCTTCGCCTACCGCGCCGACGGCAGCGAACTGCCCGAAGGCGCCTCCGAGCTCGAACTCACTCCGGGTAAGGATGATACACAAACGACAGGCTTGCTCAACCTTAAGAAAGGCCTGTTCGCCAAACTCTACTGCATCGCCAACCAAACGGCATTGGTCGACCCGGCACACGAAGACGAAACCCTTACCGATGCCGCCTTCGTACCCCTGACCTTCACCAAACCCGGTGAACAGGGCACGCAGGTCGCTACATTGGGGCAGCCCACAGAAACAACCTTCCTCACCTTCCATACCCCCCTGTTGAATACCGCAGCGAAGGGCGACACCCTCCGTACACCGCTCGCCATGTCGGGGGCCTACACCACACCCATCGACCTGACCGACTTCAATAGCTCGGCACGCGTACAGGCAGGCTTCAAGCTCACACGTCTCGCCGCACGTTTCGATATCATCAATAAAGCGGAAGAGTCCCGCTTTTCCATCGAGACTGTCTCGATGGGCAACGGTAGAAGAGGCGCGACCCTCTTCCCTATACGCATCTACGGAAAAACGCCCGACGCACAACCCGAAGAGCTTATCACCTATCCTTTCAGGGCTTTCTATGGCGACAACGCCAACACCGGAACCCAGACAGGAGCCTTCTACTCCTATCCTTCACCGCTTAACGATAAAGGCTATATGATACTTAAAGGGAAATACCAGGTCAACAAGACCGAGAGCAAAGACGTTTCCTACCAGATACCATTCACCCAAACCGACGGCAATGGCAACGAAACCTCGTTGGAGATCAACAACAACCACCGATACACCATCGCCATCACGAAGGCCGACGACTACCATCTCGACTTTACCCTGACGGTGGCCGACTGGGCCGACGACGGGAGCATCGAATACAACCCCGACGAAGACGACAATGAGCTACTCGTTACCATTCCCGACGCATTCAAGGACGATACCAAATACGATCCGGACACACGCTCCGTCAGCATGTCGTTAAAACCCGACAGCAAATTCGAACTCGAAACCACCGCTTCATCCAACCTGATGGTGGAGAAAAAATACGTGGGAGGACTGACGGCACAGCAGTACGACTGGCTCGAAGTCTCAGAACCGGCCGTCTCCACAAAAACGGCGTTAAACTTCGCATATACATTCTCGCTCAAAGACGGATATACACTGGGACGTTATCCGCGTGCCGTACTGCGCTTCACCAATACCATGAACGGAGACGAGACGACCTTCTTCATCGAGGCGGTAGCCGCTCCGCAGGCAGACAACACGACACAGCCGGGAGAAAACAACCCTAACAGCTTCGATGCTGAAAACCTGCAGGTAAACCTCTATCGCACGACCGACAGTAAGGCGCATGTACGTATCACCTGCCCCGACGGGACAGAGGTGGAAAGCAAACCCGACTGGATCGACGTGACCATCGACAAACAGAACGGTGCGGAAACAATCTATCTGCTCACGCTCAACGACCGCGACATCACAGGCGTCCCCGACGATAAGGGCACCGTCATTTTCCGCAACAGCAAAGCGAAAGAGCTCAAAACGGATATCACCGTGCAACTGCTGGATGCCACCCTGAAACCGGATTTCACCAATTCTACGATCGACGGCTCAAAGAACAGCTATGAAGCACCTGTCGGTGACACCCCGGCAAACATCAATATGCAAATTTCGGACGCAAACAGCTTCGCCGTCAATTGCAAATCCATGCAGGGCATCGAGATCGGCATGGACTTCGACGGAGGGCCCGAATGGCTAAAAGCCGCAGGCGCGAACGTAACCAAGGCTTACAATGAGAATGCAGAACTCACCTTTTCACTCAACAACGACAAGCTGGGAGGTGCAAAAAAAGCAACCGTCACACTCAAAAACAAGGTAGGCGGCAAAAACACGGTCTTCACCGTCTCGCCCGTATTCCTTGTCCCCACCGTCGCTTTTGTCAGCGGAAGCAACTCCCCCACGCAAAACACGATGTCGGGCACGACCATCAAACTGTATCAGGTAAAAGATTCAAAAGTCAGCTTCAAAGCGAATGCTTTAGGCGGTACCTATGTCAAAAAACTGACGGGCGATATCACCGTGACTGCCGATGATAATTACAATACAGAAAAAACATATGTGGTCACTTGGAAAAGCGGGGAATCGGCTTCTTTCATTATTGCCAACAAATCGGATGAAACAAAGGAGACCGCCACTTACACGGTCAGTGCACTGCCTACGACGATTACGGCTACCGACAATCTGAATATGAATACATTAACCAAACAGAACGTGACCAATACGATCAACTCGCCCGAAGGATGTACGGCTACCGTGAGCTGGGGCACCGGCGGACAAGCCTGGTTCGATCTGAGTGCCACAAACTTCAATGCAAATAACCAGGCTCTCAAAATGACGACCAAAAGTAATATCACGACGCTGACGAACATACAGAAAGCGACCGTTACGCTGACAAACAAAATTACAGGAGGAGTTGCAAAAACCTTTACTGTAACACCGGTTTATCAATTTATCAGTGCTGAACAGACTTCATCTACCGGTAATAATCTGATCGGTACGGCAATCAATATGGTTAAGATGTCAAGCAACACCGGCTACCATGCCCAAATAACATTGAAAGTCCTCTCTTTGGGCGGCAGTAAAGTCACTGTATCCGGAGCCGGACTAAAATTAACCGGAGCAGCTTCCAACACAGCTTACACAGCCAGCTATACACTGGATGCGGCTTATAACGCAGCGGCAAGCGGGACATTGACGATTACCAATTATCTAAATGCCTCAAGCAAACAGGTTTACAACATAACAGTAAAGGACCAAACGGTTACCTATACGTCAAAGAGTACGGGACAAACAGCACCGGCTTTGGAAATGACTAGTTACTGGGTGGCACCGATAACGGAAGGGTTGGCTAACTGGAATGATGCACAAACGAAATGTCCGGATGGATGGAAACTGCCCGACCTAAATGATTATAGAGTATTTATAAAAAACGATCGACAAAAGATGATTGATATATATCTTCCGGGAGCAGATCCGGCAGGTATTGGATTGGGTAGTGACGCAAAGGGGTTAGTCGCTTATTGGGGGAGTTATCAAGATAGCGGCACTGGTGCTGCAATGACCGTAAGTTCAAGTCTGTGGTATTGGTATGAATCAAACGGAACCACAAGAATAGGAGCTACTTTAAATAGTACTCTCAACGTCCGTTGCATCAAAAACAAATAACATGTCAACCCTTTTACCCAGCAGCAGTCTCATCACCACGCCGATGTCCCCTGCCCGCCCCAATAAACACCGCATCCTCGAAGCCTCCGGCTTCCTCGAATAACCGTACACCGTAAACAAGAACAGCCGCCAGCGGGTGGCTAACGAAAACCAGGCCACGGCCTGAAACGATCTTTGACATGATGGGATTGGTATTTTACAGCGATCTGAAAAATCGTTGGTGAAAGGATAGATTTTGTAAATACATGATGTTTATCTTATTAGTATTGTTTATCTTTGCCTCTGTTAAACAAAACATGTAAAGCTATGGCACGACCTATTAAAGAAACTCCCGTTTTATACGGTGATGACGCAAAGCGTTTTGATGAACGAATGAAGTATAATGAAACGCATAAAGCTACGGAAAAAGAGAAACAACGTATCCGTAAAGCGTATGAATATATGATTTCAATAACAACCAAATAAATTACCGCTATGCAACCAAAACATCTTAACTTACAAATTCTTTCCGATAAGACTGATTTACAGTCATTCGATTGTGGTGATGATGACCCGGATGCCGTTTTATCACAGTAGATGCTTACCGAACTGCATTTGCTTTTTACGAGAAAAACGGTTTTGAATATCTGACACAAAAAGACGTTAACGATCATACAAGACTGATGTATTACGATCTGTGTCTCCTACTTTAATAGTCTGTTAAAATCCAATCGCATCTGTTATAGGGTACAGATGCACCGATCGTTACGCAGCCCCAGGCAAGGGGTTGCGCAGCTTTTCGTGTGCGTTTGTGTAAACAGCCGCCAGCGGGCGGCCAATTGGCAGGCTCCGGCCTGAAACGATCTTTGACATGATGGGATTGAAAGGAAAAAGGTTCTACCTTTTTCAGTTGACAGTTGACAAGTGACAGTTGACAGTTAGGCTTCGCGATCGGATATAGAAAGAAGTGAGCTATCCATTTACAGTGACGGGAGTAACTTTTCCCCTCTTGAGAGGGGGCAGGGGGTGTGTTATAGTTTCGGCATATAACTGGCTTTAACACACCCCTTATCCCCTCTCAAGAGGGGAAAGAGTTACCATCAGTCGCCATAAACAGACACTATAAAATAGTTCAATTCTGACAATAAGTGAAAACGAACAGTTAATAAGGTAAATTCTATTGACGATCTAACAAATTATCAATAAATTTGTCGGAACTATTAAAACAAATTAATTATGACTACAAATTTACCTCCAAAGAACTGTCGCAGTTGGGATGATGTTCAAGATGAACTCTTCGGACCAAAAGGAACCCCACAACGAGACCAACTGGAAAAAGAAAGCGAAATGTTTCGTATCAGTGAACGACTGAAATTAGCCCGGAAAGATGCCGGATTAACTCAGCAGGAATTAGCAGAAAAGGTCGGTTTAAAAAGAAGCGACTTGTCACTTATAGAAAATGGAAAAATGAATATTAGTATCGATACCTTATTCGACCTTTTCAGGGCGGTAGGCAAACAAATCAGTTTTACCATTATGTAACGTAAAAGTACTTCTCTTAAAACCAACCTAACTTATGAAAACTATACGCAATTTTTTCTTCTACGGCAATTATGCCTTTGACTTCATTAAGCAGCAAAATACACCGATGCAAAAGAAAATCAAGTTTGTATTTGATGTACTCCGCTACGAACAAGTTGTCCCCAAACAATTTATCAAACACATTGAAGGAACAAAAGGCCTCTACGAAATACGTATAGAGGCTGAAAGTAATATTATCCGTATCTTTTGTTGTTTCGATGAAGGACAACTCATTGTCTTATTCAACGGCTTTCAGAAAAAGAGCCGGAAAACTCCGGCTCGTGAAATACAAAAAGCATTGTCTTTAATGAAAGAGTATTTCGAAAGCAAGAATCTTTAGTCTTTTTCCCGTCAATCACATCTGTAACCTATAACAGATGCACCGATCGTTACGCAGCCCCCAGCAAGGGATTGCGCAGCTTTTCGTGTGCGTTTGTGTAAACAGCCGCCAGCGGGCGGCCAATTGGCAGGCTCCGGCCTGAAACGATCTTTGACATGATGGGATTGAAAGGAATGGAAATATATTCCTATATTTGCAAATACGAAAACAATTAAGCTTATGGACAGAAAAAAGCTACCGATAGGCATCAGCGACTACAAGCTGATGATCAGCGAAGACTATTATTATGTGGATAAGACAGATTTTATCCGACAGATAGTAGAAGAGGGAAGTCTGATCACACTCCTCCCCCGTCCACGACGCTTCGGCAAGACGCTCAACCTCTCCACCCTGCGCTATTTCTTCGAGAAAACGGAAGGAAACAAATTCCGCCCGCTTTTCAAGGAGAAAAAGATCGAAGAGTGGAAAGACTTCGATAAGTATCAGGGGAAATATCCCGTGATCATGATCACACTCAAGGATTGCAAAGGCGATACGTTCGAAGAGACCCTGATGCAAATCGGCATACAATTGCAACAAGAGTTCGAACGCCACCGGTATTTGTCGGATGACCAGCTTTCAGAGATCAATCGGGAATGGTTTGATAAAATATACCGCTTGCAGGCTGACAGCATTATCCTGCAAAATTCCTTGCGTTTATTATCTGATTTGCTCACTGCCCACTGGGGAATACCCCCTCTCGTCCTGCTCGACGAATACGATACCCCTATCCACGTAGCCTTCGACAAAGGCTATTACGACAAGATGATCGGATTCATGCGAAACCTGATGAGTACGGTATTCAAAGACAATACGGATATCTTCCGCGGAGTCATTACAGGCATACTCAGGGTCAGCAAAGAGTCGATTTTCAGCGGGTTGAATAACATTGCCGTTTTCTCCTTACTGGATCGACCGATGTGCACCTCTTTCGGGTTCACACAGGAAGAGACAGACAGGATGCTCGACGATTACTCATTCGGTACTTATAAAGAAGAGGTGAAGCAATGGTACGACGGATACCTTTTCGGAGGAAAGACCGTCTACAACCCTTGGTCAGTGCTCAACTTTATAATGTATAACGGCGTACTCGCTCCTTACTGGGTAAACACCGGTTCCGATGTTCTGTTGCGTCACCTGCTCGCCGACGGACCTTCGCAGATACGCGAAGGTATCGAAGCTTTGATACAGGGCGATCCGCTGCGTAGCGTGATCAACGACAAGCTCGCCTTTCCCGATCTGCTGGCCGAAACATTCAACATCTGGTCGTTCATGCTCTTCAGCGGATATCTCAAAGCATACGACCCGGTAAAAACCGGCGACGACCTGACCGAATACACCCTGCAGGTACCCAACAGGGAAGTAAGGACGGTATTCTTTACCATCATCCGCAGCTGGATCAACAACAGCCCCGTAAAGAACGAACGACTCGAACTCATGCTCCGCGCATTGGACGAAAACAATATGCCGATCTTCCGCCGCCTGCTCAACGACTTCGTCGTCAATTCGCTTTCGTATTACGACACTTCCGGACGCGATCCGGAGAAAGTCTACCAGGCCTTCCTGCTGGGGTTGCTCGTCAGCAACAGCGCCTACGAAGTGAGCAGCAACCGCGAATCGGGCCTCGGACGTTACGACATCCTGCTACGGCCACGCGACCTGAGTAAACGGGGTATCATTATCGAACTCAAGCTCTACGACCCGTTGTACGACGAGTCCGTCGAAGCCATCCTCGACTCCGCCCTCCGGCAGATCGAAGACAAACAATACGCCGCTACGCTCCGCCAGGCCGGTGTCGGCGAGATACTTAAAATGGCGATCACCTTCGACGGCAAGCAGGTCTATGTGAAGACTGTCGAATAACCGAATAACAAATAATTCCATTCCTTTCAATCGCATCTGTAAACAATAAACGGATGCACCGATCGTTACGCAGCCTCCAGGCCGGGGGTTGCGCAACTGTTCGTGTGCGTTCGTATAACTGAAATAACACTGGTATTAACCGGGACAGAATAAAAAAACGCTGTCCCACAAAAGAATAAATTATGGCAAACACACTGAAAGTCTGGATGGCACCCAATACGGTGACATCCGACCCGAAAGACAGGATCTTTCTGCTGGAAACGACCGGCAATGCCAACATCGACAAAATCTACGAAGAAATGCGTGCCGAAGACACCGGGTTGCGTCCCGAAACCATCACACATGTTGTCACCCTCTTCGAGCGCGTCTGTGCCCGTATGCTGATGAACGGATGGCAACTCAACACCGGGCTGTTCTACGCCGTACCCCGCCTGTTGGGGCTGGCGGAAGACGGCAAATGGAACCCTGAAACGAACAACATCTACGTAGCCTTCACACAAAACAAGGTGGTACGCGAAGAGATCGGGAAAACCGCCATCAGTATCCTGGGCGAAAAAGCCGACGTGATGTACATCATCGGAACGGAAGACCGCAAGACAGGCCTGAAAGACGGTACCATGACACCGGGACGCAACTTCTTCGTGCGCGGTGCCAACCTCAAAGTGACGGGCACCGACGCATCCGTAGGCGTCAGCCTGACCAATACGAAAACGAAAGCCGTAGTGAAACTCGACGACGACATGATCACGAAAAACAACCCGTCCGAACTAACCTTGTTGATCCCCGCCGACCTGGCCGACGGCAACTATCTGCTGACCGTACGTACCCAGTTCGGTACCAGCAACCATCTGCTGAAAGAGCCGCGCGAAGTATCCGTCGACGTACATGTGGGAGCCGGAGGCGGCGGAGAAGACGATCGCCCCGTCATCGAATAAGACAACAGCCGGGAAGCCGCCCTTCCCAGCGTTGGGAAGTGTCTCTTCCCAGTACTGGGAACTGTGACTTCCCAACACCGGGAACCGCAACTTCCCGGAATGAAACAAATATCAATTTTTCAACGAATAATATGTTTAATTAAAAAACAACGAACATGAATGTTAAAAGTTTAATGCTGCTCCTCGCCATCGCAGGCCTGGGAGCAGGTTGCTCAGAAGATATCGAGAACGGAGGCGACTCTTCCGCGACCGGTACCCGAAGCGAAATTCAAATCGAAATGAGCGGAACCAGCGAGAGCCAGGAGTATACCAAGGCGATCGCTTCTGAAAGTGAGAACCAGATCAACGACCTCAAGGTCTACCTCTTTGCCGCCGCCCAGCAGGACGGCCCTTACTACTACCTGGAAACATGGCAGGAAGGGACGGCCTACGACCCGGCAAACCCCACAACCACCAACTTCAAGAAACAGGCTTCCGGCTCTTCCTGGAAAGCCTCGATCTATCCGAACGAGCTGAAAGGCGTACCTTTCATCAAACTCCTGTGTGTGGCAAATAACGGATCGAACGACGTGACCGACGGCAAGTTCTACGATGCCGACGGTACGGAGATTTTCAATGCCGCCGCCCCACTGACAGCCGTAACGACCGACAACGATGGTAAAATCACCAATGCCGATGCAGCAACGACGGAAACAGCCTTCAAAGCGGCCTATACCCGCCAGATGAAAAATGAGGCGGATGGGACGAAAGACATCATCCTGACCCCGCTTCTGATGACCGGCGACGGACAGACCAAAATCAGCGGCAGCGTGTCGAAGGTAAACATCACCCTGCGCCGCGCCATGGCCCGTTTCGACATCGACAACACCACGTCGAAATCGAACCTCACCATCGAGACCATCACCCTGGCAAATGCCCGTAAGAACACTTCCCTGTGGAATGCCACGCTGAGCGCCGTCGGAGACAAGGCTGCCGATCTGATGACCTACGCCCCCGTCACCTTCCCCGCAGAAAACACGGGAGCCAACAACGGCGTGAAGGAAAGCGCCATCTATGTCTACCCGGGACTGGCAACCGACGAAAGCTACCTCGTGATCGAAGGTACGTATAAAAGCCCGGTGACAACCCAGCAGGTGCCCGTCACCTACAACGTACCTATCCAGAAAACCAACGGCGCGGATGCCCAATATGTCGATATCAAGGCCAACAGCCGTTACAAGCTGAAGATCACCGATGTGACACAGGCAGCCATCTACGGTACATTCGAGATAGAAGACTGGACTTCGGGCGGCGGTATCAACATCAAACCGGATAACGACACACCGGTATTCGACCCGGCTACCGGATTTGCACCCGATGCCGCCGGTAGCAATGCCGACCTGCCTGTCGCCATCACGAATGCCGACGGTACGACTTCGACAACGGAATTCAAAGTGGTCGACAACAAGTCGTTCAAGGTAACGATTGCCGCTACCGGTAAAGTACGTGCCGAAAAGTCTGCCTACACGAAAACCCCCACCGACGGCTGGCTCGAAATCAGCGACCCGGCAACAGAAGAAAAAGACGGCGTATGGTATACTACCTTCACGCTCACTTCTACCAACGCTACCGGTCAGCAGCCGATCCTGGTGAATTTCATCAACGAAGCCGCCTCCTATGATCCGGCCCTCTGGAAAACACTGGTGTTCTACGGACCGCTCGCTGCTCCCGTACTGACCGAAGCCGCTGCAGGCCACAGCCTGGGCAACACGATGAAGACGGACGTAACTCCGGTTACCGCCTCTATGTATAAGGTAAACGGCAGCTACATCACGATCCAGGCGAAATGTATCGAAGGGGTGAAAGTAAAAGTTCCTGCCGGATTTGCCGCAGCCGAACAGGTAGGCGAAATCGCCGACTACACCGCTACATACAAATTGAAGATCAGCGATGTAGCCCAGTTGGGAGAAAGTTCTGTTACCATCTCCGTACAGAATGCCGAAGACGAAACTGTCAAGAGTGACATCGAGGTGACCCTGGAAGAACCGGACATGACTTCCGAACTGAATGCGGATGCCAATAATATCGCTACCATCAGCGGTAGTGCGGCTGCTTATACGATCAAGACGGATATAGACCTGTTGGCTTCCGGCAACTA
Source organism: Parabacteroides chongii (assembly GCF_029581355.1). Taxonomy (NCBI): domain Bacteria; kingdom Pseudomonadati; phylum Bacteroidota; class Bacteroidia; order Bacteroidales; family Tannerellaceae; genus Parabacteroides; species Parabacteroides chongii. Next base: position 4,997,907 of record NZ_CP120849.1, read on the forward strand.
TACCTTCAAGATCAATTCTCCGCTGGGTGTAACTGTCGAGCTCCCGTCAGGAAAATGGCTCAATGTAACAGAACAGACGGCATTCGACGGAACCTGCACGGTTTACCGGGTCGCTAAATCAAGTGTTGAGACATACGACGATTTCGATATCGTATTCATCAACAAACTGGACGCAAACGACAAGCTGACGGTAACGATGAACAAGGCTTACAGCAAACCGAAACTGGATGCTGCCACAAGCGGAGATAAGAGCGAGTTCAACGAAGCTTTGGCGATTGCAGCCGACGGCTACTCAGCAACGGTCAACATGTACAAGGCTAACGACAGCAAGGTCTTCATCAAGATGACTTGTGCGGAAGCTGCTACCTTCGCCAGCGTGAGCGGATTAAGCGTGACGAAACAGAGCGACGATAATTACGAAATCAAGGTTACCGACGCTTCACAGCTCACCGATGCCACTACGGAATTGGTTGCTTCCAACAGTAGCGATACCGAACGTAAGGCTAAACTTACGATTACCTGGAAGGATCCGGCTATCACATTCGAAAAGACAGTGGACTCAGCCAATGCTGCTTCTATCGAGGGAGATAATATCAATGTAACGGGAACAACCTTTGCCGATAACTACGGAACCCTGAAAATCACAATTAAGGGCTACAAAGGTTCTGCTATCTCCGTTCCTGATTTAAGCAACACATGGGCCGGTATTGCCGGTAAGACACCTGCCGCTATCGGGGATGACGGAATAGCCGAAATCACATTCTCTGCCGCAACAGCCGTTAATACAGATGATACAGGCAACATCACGATTACCGTTACCAACGGTGTTACCAATGGTGGCGACAAGACAATCACTTTAGTCAAGAAGTAAAACCAACAGGGGTATGTCGGGGTAACGACCGGCAAACGCCGGATACCGACAGCCGACATACCTCTCTAACAAACAAGCATATGAACATAAAATATAAACTATCCGTTTTCGCCGCCTCCCTTCTGCTGATGGCGTGCACGAGCGAGAACGAGCTGGTGAACCCGACACCCGACGAAACCGGACAGGACGACGCTGCCAAAAGGGAAGTGTTGCTCACCTTCAAGAACAAATTGAATGTGGCTTCCGGCAAGACGAAAGCCGAAGGCGACCCGATCGCCACCGCCGAGGAAAACTATATCCGCTCGTTGGACATCTACGTGTTCGGCTCGAAAGACGAAATCAACGGTTACACCTTCCAGGAACTCCATTATTACCGCGACGACGCCTCCACCGTGGCAGGCGACGGCGACTGGGCACACAGTTTCAACCTGCTGGCTTCTGCCGAAGACAACGTAACAACAGCCTTGCTGAAATTGCAGAAAGGACTGTTCATAAAGCTCTATTGCGTAGTCAACCGGACTGTACTCTATCAGACAACCCCTGAAGGAACGGTGGAAGCCTATACCGCTTTCACCCCGCTCCGGCAGGATGCACCCGGACAGCCGGTAAACAATGTGGTCGATGGTGTTCCGACGGAAAAAGACTTCCTCAAACTGCACACGGCACTGATCGACCCCGCTGCCGCCGTTCCGACGGAAGACGATATCCTGCAGACACCGCTGCCGATGACGGGATCGCATACGACTCCGATCGACCTGACCGATTTTTCCGTCTCGGCACGTACGCAACTGAGTTTCAAACTGACACGTATGGCCGCCCGTTTCGATATCGTGAACAATGCGGCTACCTCCAAATTCACGGTCGAAAGCATCTCGATGGGCAACGGACAAAGGGGGACAAGCTTCTTCCCCGTCAAGACACTGGGAAAATCGGAAACCGACCGGATCACTTACCCGGCACGCGCCATAACAGCCGACAACCAGGTAGAAGGCAACGCCACGACAACCGGCGCTTTCTACAGCTGGCCCAGCCCGCAGAACGATCAGGGTTATCTGATCCTGAAAGGGAAATATACCGTCAACAAAACGGAAACGCAGGACGTCTCTTATAAGGTTCCTTTCCAGCAGATGGCAAACGGCGTAGGCAGCTATATCGAAGTGGCCAACAACCACCGCTACACCATCGCCATCACGAAGGCCGACACCTATCACCTGGATTTCACCCTCAACGTATCCGAATGGTCGGACGAAGGCGATATCGACGAGTACGACCCGAACAAGGGTAACGACTTCGACAAGGCTGCCGTCGAGCTTATCACCGATGGCGGTGCTTCTACGGGCGCTTATGTGATGGCAAACGGATCGATCGCCGTACTGCCGCAAGACGGCAGCAAGTTCGCTTTCACTTTGGGATCGAACACGGAATTGGAGGAAGAACTGGCCTACAAAGAAGGTTCGGCCCAATGGATCGTAGCCGACACACGCACCAAGGCCGGTTCCATCGAGACGACCTATACCTACAAAGTGGATAAAGAGGCACTCAGCGGAAAGCTCCTGCCTGTCACCATCCGCCTGAAAAACCCGGCAAGCGGCAAACGCAAAGACATCGTCGTGGCACCCACCGCAGGCCCTGAGGTAACACTCGGCGACAATGCCAGCGGCTGCTTCAGTACGTTCAAAGACGGTATGCTGACGATCTACAACGTAGCCAACCAAACTGCCAAGCTGCACGTCGTGGCCGAAGACCGCGCCGGTTCGACCGGCAGTACGCTGGCTATACAGGACAGCCCGGCATGGCTCACTGCCGATGCAACCAACCTCGACACAGCCGAAGGCGATTATACGCTGACACTGGGTAGTGCGCAGGACATGAGTACCACAGCAACCGTTACGGTTACTTCCACCGCTTCGACCGCCGCAACAACCGTCAGCGTCAAGCTGAAAGATCCGGCCATCACCGCTCCCATAGCTTCACAGTTCGGTAACGGCGACAATACGAACAACACCTTTACGCCTGCCGCCGGAGGGAATGCCTCCATCCTACTGGGCGAAGCAACTGCTGCTTCTACCTGTACGCTGGCGGTCAACTCGCCGGAAGGCATCACACCGAGCGTTAATACAGGCAGTAACTGGCTGAAGGTCACTTCGAAGGATGTAGTGAACAGCAACGGTTCGCATACGACGACCCTGACGCTCACGATCGTCGGAGAAGCTAACCTCTCCGAGGCTAAATCGGGCAGCATCTTGCTGACGAATGCTATCACCGGAGGAGGCGACCTGACAATCGACGTGTCTACGACAATCGTTCCGGTTGTTCCGTAAAGGAATATCCGTAAATAAACTAACGGAGGATATGTCGGAAGTCCGCCATGACAAAACGGACTTTTGGCATATCCTCTTCTAAACTCTACATTTATACTGAACTAAAATGAATAAACACGACTTAATAAAAGAACTATCCTCCCGACTGAATACCACACAGCAGGAATGCACTTCCCATCTGAATACTTTGCTCGACATTCTCAGCGATGAGCTGGAAAAAAAGAATTCTCTGGTACTGCAAGGTTTCGGCACCTTTCACCTATGGGAACAAACTGCCAGGGCAGGGAGGAATCCCAAAACAGGGGAAACAGTACCGATCCTTTCCCGCAACAGCGTCAAGTTCAAGGCAGGAAAGAATTTACTGAAAAAACTCAACAAAAGGGTAGATCAATAACTGCACCGCTAAATAAGGAGAATAAACTGCCTTCTGCAAACAACCCGGCTTCGGTCGGAAACAATCTTTGACGTGATGGGATTGAAAGGAACGGAAACATTATTCCTATCCTCTCAATCACATCCTTTTTATTTTTCCAGTAAAATGATCATACCGCCACGTCCCATGATCTCGCATTGGTTCAGGGAAGACAGTTTTCCTTCCCATTGTGTGTTCCGGATCTCCGGCAACAGATAGGAAGACGGCTTGAAGCCAAGCAGTTGTTCATCCAAAGTGATCTTTGCCGTTTGAGGAAGATCGGTCCAGTTTGCCAGTACGACAAGCGCTTTATCTCCGTTGATATAAACGGTAGCCGGGATATTCGTATTATCTGTTTTTACCGGACAACGTTCATCCCAATAGCCTCTCATCACGGCATTCTTCATACCGAAATCGTCCCAAATATGCCAAAACGGAACAGGGTTTCCACTCCACGGCAGGCGGGGAAGCATACCGTAGACCATTCCACGGAACACATTCCGGGCATCCAACGTTTCACTCATCAATCCGAAAGGAATACCGGACATTTCCACCAGCCAAAAGTCCAGCGTATTGTTTGCAGGGAAACCTTCACCGATCCAGGTACGGTCTACATAAGGCAGTAACTCCAAATAAAGATGCAACGAGTTTGCATAGCCGGCCCACTGATTCATATGGTTCCAGGAGTGGATATCGATCAAGCGGCGTTTACCGTCGGTATCCATTACACGGCGGGCACGTTGCAAGGTCTGATGATCCAGAGCACTGTCGTCGATATAGACACCATCCAGGCCCAGGTTTTTAATCATCCAGTCCAGCCCTTCCAGGTAGTAATTGTTCCAACGGGAGTCAGGGGTGGTGATAACCGAGATATCCATATCGCCGGCATATTTACCTTCTTTGAAAGCGTTATACCAGGCGGGGATGAAATGAGTCGTCAGGTTCTTGTTCAACCATTCGTGAGGACCGTTGCGATGGATCAGTGTACGGGCATCCTTTCCGGGACCGTCATGAATCACTTCACTGCCCAGGCTGCGCAATGCCCACAACTCCGGTATCTTCACCGTCAACTCACGGGTCGTATAATAAAGCCGGACATCCAAATCCTTGCTGTGTGCATCCGAGATAAAGCGTTTCAGATCCGGAACGGCTTCATCGTAATACGGATAGTTAATGAACGGGTAAATATCTTTCTTATGATGCACATTGATCATATTGGCTCCCGCTTTCAGGGCAGCAGGGATATAACCGGCACTCACATCGCTGTTGGAATGGTAGAAACGTTTTTCCGCCAGTTCCGGCAGGTTAAGCGGTTTCACCGGCGTAACCAGCATATTGAAATTATAATGAAGGACATCGCCTTTCTGCATCGAACGTTCACCGCTGTAGGCTGTCATCAGGACTGTGCCGTCTTTATCGGGCTGAATGTCGATACCGCCCTTATTGGCATTGCCCCACGAAGCAGGCAGGTTCAACTTACCTAAACCATAATAGATATTCACCAGCGGACGCACATAGTTCTCATCTTTGAAGCAGAAGTTCAGACCGGCGTTTATATTTCCCATCCAGATCTTATCCTGATGCTTGTCGACGTTCCATCGCCAGTTGATCAGGGAGTCGGGGCGCAAACCGCCTTTATGCCCCAAGCCCATCATATACTTGGCGGCATACGCAGTATAAGGTACTTCCAAACGGATATCCTTCACCTTCACGTCTCCCAGCGACTTCACCTGTATCCGGTAATCGACCAGACCGTCGAAACCGAAGGTACCTGAACACTGCACTTCAAAATGACGGCTCTTCCGGGTAGCCGTCCAGTTTACCGACGCCTTATTTCGTCCGGTGATCCGCAGCGAACCGCCTTTCAATACTTCTTCGCCATTCTCCGTTTCGATCACGAACCGCATTTCACCTGCCAGGACAGGGTTATTGCTCTGATCGTTCAATTGGTTACTCCGATCATAGCGGGTAGAAAGGGATTGAGGCAACCCCTCTTTCGACAGTTCCATTGTCCCTCCCAGCCAGGAGATCGTTTGTTTCTGTAATTGAACGGGAATATACGGAGCCGTCGGTTCATCCGCATTACCGATGGAAGAATCCAGCCAGCGCAGACGGGTTTTACGCCACCCTTCGTTATCTCCGTGGTTCGCGATAGGAGAACCTTGTACGGTCAATTCGCAGGCAATCTCTACCGGTTTTGCATCAGCTGCTTTGATCGTCACTTTTCCTTTATAAACACCGTCAGCCGTTACAGGCACATCAGAGCCGATCCATAATGCCTGTACATTTCCTTTGGGAACATTCACTGTCTTCTTAAAAGATTTACCATTCGTATCGGTTCCTCCCAGGTTAAAGCAACGGAAAGCAGAAGCTGGAATCTTGTTCCCTTTTTCATTCTTCCAGTCGGAGAAAATGACAGACAGGTCCGATACAGTTTGATACGGGGCGAAGATTCCTACCTGCCAGGTATAGAACTCACCCGGTAGACAATCGCCCTGAAACTTTGTACGTGAATCGGCCGACCGTTCCACCCAACGCACAGGTATCGCATCCGTCATACGGATATCGTGTTCCCGGTCTTCCGTAAAACAGAAATAACCGGCTTCCGGGTTTTCCTGTATCAACTTCTTCACCGCATCCGACGAAGCCACACGGCGCATTTCCGAATCCTGCTCGTTCACCGTTCCTTGTCGTTTCAAGTCATCGAAGGCATTCGTTACATCATCCTGCGCCTGCATCACACAAGGCAGGGTCAGAAGCGAATATACCATCAGGTACTTAATTTGTTTTCTCAACATTGTAGTATTCTTTTGATAATTGTTTGTATTTGTCCAGCATCCGGCGGGCTACGGTCACTTCATCTCCTTCCGTTATCGGAGTACGCGCCTTACCCGGACGATCGACGAAAGCCAACTCCCAGTCAGCCAATGAATCATAAAACTCATTCGCACGGAAAGCCTGGCGGCCTAAATCCATCTTTGCATCTTCCTCCCTGTAAGCCGTTCCGTTATCGAGATGTCCCTGCAACATATCATAGAACTTCGTCCAGCGTTGCAGATAATATCCCTCGATCAAACCGGTCCATTCGCGCCATGAATAATCGAACTGACGAACATCGACCTGTCCGCCCCAGATAGTCACCAGCGAAGAGGCATTCTTTTCAAACAAATTACGTTCTTCGTCGGTCGTTCCCCAGGCACAGGCATCCGTCAACCACTGGTCAAAGTTAAACTCTGTACGGGTACGAAGCAAGATATCTACATCTTTTAATAACTCAAGGAAACGTCCGGAGTGCAGGGCAAACGCCTCTTTATCCTTTTTCTTGAATGCTTCTGCCGCTTTTTTATGTATTTCCTGTCCCAGGTTAGACATGATCTGACGCTGCACATCGACAATATCGAAACGATATGGTTTGGAACCTTTCAATTGTTCCGCATCCTGCAACAAACAAGCTTCGGCTTCTATCAACGATTGAGGGTCGTAAGGGATATTGAAACCGGCATTCGGTCCCGACTTCTTTACATCTACAGCAGGACGGGCACAGATGATCGAACTGGACTCCACCCCGTTCGTCCCGGCACGATAAGGACCGGCAAGCAATAACTCCCAGGCCTTACCGGCAGCTTCGGAAGGTGCGCCGTAACGACGCTGCGCATATTTATCCAACCACTCTTTCAGCTTCACCGAGTCCTGGTGAACAGGCATCTCAAAGGCTAACTCATAGAATACGGGATTCTGTCCGATCGACTCCATAAACAAACCGGAGCCTACCACATTCGGTGTTTCCTGCTTCGCTTTCATAAACTGATTGGACGATACCAGCGGCAAATCTCCGTGAAGATTGACACGTCCGCCAAAATTATGCAGATTACCTACCACAAAATCATGGTTACAGAAATGATCTTCTCCCCCTAACGCACCGTTCAGACTCAATACGAGCAGGTCATGTTTCGGTACGACGGATGCAATATCTTTCCGGAAGCTCCAGGCTTGCATCACCCACAACGCATCCGGGTCGAACGTCTTCATCAATTTGTGGATAGAAGAACCTACTGCATTCAGATATTCAGGCGTATCCACAGGTGGTTTGCTTTCATGGAAAGGATCGGCTGCATAGAGTCCGTAGGTCCCGTATAATTTTTGTTCCTCTTCCAGAAAGGCTTTTCCCAGTTCCGTAAACAGCGGGTCGAGCGGGTCTAACTGGCAGATACCTTCAAATCCGTACCAATCCGGTTGCTTCTGTATCTTGGCCTCCGGGAACTTTTCCATCATCTTACGAGGTACAGCACCGGAAAAACCTTGCTGTATCGGTGTCATTCCCAACTCCAACTGACGGTTTACCACTTGTTTACCCAATGCGATATGCGAATCGATCCATGATTTCGGCAGCGGTCCGCCGAAGCTCTCGATATTAGGCATCCACTGCCAGGCAAAATGGGCAGGATCGACCAAATAAGAACGTGCTTCCTCATCCGTAAAACCGAAACGAAGTAGTGTATTATACCAAACGCCTTCCAGTCCGACAACCGACAAAGGCGTATTGATCGAGTTCATAGCCATATAGTCGATCTCACGCTGCCAGCGTTCCCAATCCCACCAGGCACCGGTATAGCTCAACGTACAATAATTAAAATAGACACGATACTTACCGTTAATGATCCGGTGTGTCGTCTCAGCCGGAACAGGCAGTGTCTCCGGCAAGTTCAACTGATCGCCGAACCAGGAGACATGGGCGTTGCAATGATATTTCAGGTACTGGTTATAAGCTGTTGCCAACGATACCGTATTGTTCCCGCGCAACACGACTTTGCCGTTCTCCCCGGCCACTTCATAGACATCGCTCCCGTTCTCCGGCCCGATCAGTTCCAGACAAAACTGTTTGCCATATCCAGGAGTTATACGTTCGATCAGGTCATAAGCCGCCTGTATCTGCGGGTCTTTCTGACAGGACATCAAAGATAAAAAACAAAAAAGCAAGAATACTTTACTTAGCATTTTCATGGTATAAAACTTTAAATTATTTCTTACTAGACGTAATAAAGGAGGTTTACCCTATGAATTTATACAAATAAACAGACTTTATACTTTTAAAAATATCTTATGTTTATACAATATCCATAATATGATATAAATAACAATAAAATTCGACAAACCTATCAATACTGGATAATAAGCCCCCAAATATTGTTCCAAACCATGAAATAAAGATGCACCAATACATCTGAAATTTGCCACATCCGCCAACATATATGCCACAATAGAATTCATGCCAAAAACTTTCAGCCAAGTGTTATTCTTAAAATATCCCTTGTAATCAATCCAATAATAAAATAACCCCATTAATAAGAAACAATACCCACTACTAACCAAAACCATCGAACTCGTCCAAATATGTTTGATTACCGGCATCTGGAAATTCCATAACCAACCAAGTATCACCATAATCATACCTATTCCGAACAAATATTGATATTTCTTTTTCGGAGAAAGTCCCCTTTTCAATATTTCGCCTGCAAATAGTCCGGTCAACACAGTCACGCCAAAATTCAAACTACTCAATACCCAGGTATAACGATAGCCTTTTGAAAAAAGAACCACTCCATTTTCTATTTCAGCAAAATGTCGGAAACGCCCTAAAACCACTCGGTCTACCCACTCAGCCAGATTCCCGTCACGGGTATAATCGCCACCGCCGAAACCATCGACCGTTATAAATTGCATGGCAGCCCAATATGCCAACAATAAAATTACCGTCACAACAACCTGCGTAGATGTCCGGAAATTCAAAAATAATACCGCTGCGATCAGATATCCCATCGCTATCGATTGTAATGTATTCGAATATAAATAAATATGATTCGGATCAAGAGCCAGTAAATTCCCCTGGCACATCATTCCAAAAATCCACAACAACAAAACACGCTTTCCAATACGTCGATAAACCAGCCATTTATTAGATTCCGTTTTATAGCGGGATAAAGCAAAAGGAATAGAAACTCCCGCCATAAACATAAACAACGGCATAATTAAATCCCAGGGAGAAAACCCTTCCCAGGAAACATGTGAAAAATTCCACATCACTTTATTAAACCAGGGAGCATTTATTGCATCCCTCAATAAATAGAAAGTTGCTTCACAGAGTATGAGACAGAAAAGATCAAAACCCCGCAACACGTCTAACGACTCTAGACGTTTATAGCTTGTTTTTTCCATATTATTAATAATTTACACTTTCAAAAAGATTTTCTGACGATATAAAAAGTAAAGAAACAACCAACATAAAACAATGTAGCCTATCGCACTCATAAATGGTTGAGCCGATTCAGGAAACAAATGAATCAATCCACCGAATATTTTATCATTGGTAAAAGAAAAATCAATGAATGCTTGTGCCAAATAAATAGTAATCGAATTCATCCCGATTACGGTGAAAAAAGGAGTCCATTTCCGGTAGCCCCTTACATCTATGATATAATAAAACAATGCAAATAATACAGTTGAGTATCCTCCGACAACACAAACAAAAGAACTGGACCATAAACGTTTATTTATCGGAAAAACAAGATCCCACAAAAGACCTATTACAAGCAGACAACATCCGGTTATCAATAAATAGAAAACCTTTTTAGTATTTGTAAAAGTATCCTTCCCGAATTTAATAAATTCACCGGTAAACATCCCCAGCAAAGCTGTTCCAATAGCAGGGATAGTCGATAAGATACCTTCCGGATCCATCAAACCATGCATGCCAGGTAAACAGAGCCGGTCGATATAACCAGCCAGACATCCTTCCCGCGTAAAGACACCCGCACCATTACCATCCGGAGCCGGAACCAATGCCAATAGTAACCAATATCCTATCAAAATACCAACCGTAATCCATATTCGTGTTAAGGTTCTCGTATTAACGAATATCAAGGCTCCAAACATCCAGGCTAAACCAATCCGTGCTAAAACACTAGCATAACGCTGATGTTCAAAATCCAAATTAAGTAATCCATTATATATACATCCCAAAAGAACAAGAGTCAGTCCTCTCCGGACTATTTTTTTATAAATAGCCGTATCCGACATTCCTTTTTCTCTCTGTTTCGTTAATGAAAAAGGAAATGATATTCCGGCAATAAAAAGAAACAGAGGGAATATAGTATCCTCAAAAGCCAATCCATGCCAAGGTACATGATGCATCTGTTTTGCTACAGCTTCAAAAAAAGGTGTCGGGATCAATGTTGCCAATCCTATAAACAACGTTCCCCCTCCCATTATAAAAAACATGTCAAATCCCCGGAGTGCATCCAGTGATTGAAGACGTCTAAATTGCTTTTCCATATTATATCTTGAGTATTACTTTTAACAAAAAACAAGTGTTTTTCCTGGAATACTTTACAATAAAAGGAAAAACACTTGTCTGTAATTTATCGGTTAGTCTAACGGATTAAATGTTCCTCCACTCCAACCTTGTGTCTGCTCCATCTTGGAATTCGTTTCTAAATATTTATTCGGAATAGCATAGAAATAATAATTGTCTTTAAAATCAATTGCAAATTTCTTATCCAAAATAACCAATGAATCCTTAAAATAGGCCGCATAATTATTTTCAAAATCAATGGTGTCTTTCATTGTATTGAACTCACTTTCTGCAATCTTCAGTTTTGGTAAAATACCATGACGAACTTTCCCATTCAACTCCGTAGCAAACAGACGTCTACGCCGTAAATCCCAATAACGTTTCCCTTCGAATGCTAACTCTAGTTTTCTTTCCAGCATAACCGCATCAATCATCTGCTCACCGGATAAGCCTTTCTTCAAGCCATACATCCCGTCATTTCCTGCCAATATACCTGCCCGCTCCCTAATTATTTTCAGAATATCGTATGCCTCGTCCACATTCCCCATCACAGCTGCACACTCTGCAAAATTCAACAATACTTCCGCATAACGTATCTCAATCCAATCAGTGCTGCTTCTTTCCGTATAATAAGGTGTATAACTGGGATCAACGGCTTTTCTACAATAAAAACCGGTCTGTGTCGGATAATTAAGTTCTGCACCCGCATACGTCCACTGCCTTCTACCAATTTTGCCACTCAGTTCCCACAAACAACTATTATATGCAACCGTTACCCTAAAACGGGGATCCCGGTTCTTCCAATACAAAACAGGATCATAATCCGCCGATTCTGTAATAGGTACACCTGTGACCATCGGATAAGATTCGACCATCTCAAGTGTAGGATGATTCTGTCCTGTACGGTTCTGTGCTTCGGACAAAGGCCGGGATGCGGCATTCCAGGCATTTGTTACACCGGGCTCCTGATACCTGCGTCCCCAGACAACTTCCTTGTTCATTTCGTCATACCATATATTTTCATAATCAGTATATAACCCGTAACCATTTTCAGCCAACTCTTCTTTTGCCTGTTTATTTACTTTATAGGCTGTTTCCCAACGATCCATCAGATTATCAGGATTGAATTGAGGACTGGCATAATAAAGTAATATCCTGGCCTTTAATGCCAGTGCAGCAGCTTTCGTTGCTCTTCCAACATTATCTCCTGTCCAACTCCAAGGCAAATTAGCATATGCATAATCCAAATCCTGCAATATGATATCGATACAGTCAGAAGTCTTATTTCGCGACACCAACAAATCATCCGTCAATTTTTGAGGCAGCAAAAGCATCGGAACCCCTCCATACACTCGAACCATCTCAAAATATCTCCATGCGCGCAGGACAGAAGCCTGAGCCTTTAAACTTGTAGATGTTTCTGCATCTATCGCCAAATTATCCTCTAATTTTTCAAACAACAAATTTATATTACGGATATCTTCGTAATACCAATGGTCTATCGAAGCAATAGTCAATTGTCCGTACAAGACATCGGTTTCTCCTTCTGCTTCATCGGAATAGGATGAATAATAAATCCTATTACTCTCCTCTTCCCCTGCCCATTTGGGCAAATTTTTCGCATACAATTGATTCAGGTAAGCCGTAGCATAATTGGCATCACTCCACACTTGGTCATCTGTTACCGATGATAAATCTTTTTTATTAAGGATATCCGAACAGCCCATGCTGACGGTCAATAAGGATCCAAATAACAAATATTTAATATTCATAATACTATACGTTTATATGTTAGAAACTAAGATTCACTCCAAAAGAATAACTTTTCATCAAAGGATAATTCCTGATTCCTGCATTTTCAGGATCAAAATATTTCAACTTATTCTGTAATAAGCATAAATTATTACCTGTCAGGAAAAACTTTAGCTGGGCCACTCCCCATTTATCCAAGAGGCTCTTAGGCAAAGCATACGACAGATTTACATTTTTCAAACGCATGAACGAACCGTCACGAACCCAAAAGGTAGATTGTACAGTAGCAGCATTGCGAGTAGCACGAGGGAAAGAGGCATTTATATTCTCCGGAGTCCAATGGTCTGTCCAATAATTGAAGTTAGTTTCTTCCGGACGTCCTTGTGTTGTTCTCATATCAATCATTATATCATTTCCGGCAACTCCCTGTAAGAATATATCCAATGAAAATCCTTTCCATGAACCTCCCAGAGAAATTCCATAATTCAAAGGGGGTGTCGTATGATTAATAATCCAGTCCTGGTCATACTCATCGATTACACCATCCGGATCATCACTATTAGCACCTCGCAAATCTTTATAATTCAACATTCCTAATTCCGGTTTCTGCCCTAATATGGTATACCCTTCCGGTAATGCGTCCAGTTCTTCCTGCGTCCGGATAATACCGGTTGCGATATACCCCATCTTTCGGTCCGAGCTATAACCTATTTCAGATTTATAGGAACGAAGATTTTCCGCTTCGTCTTTCTCTATCACTTTATTGACAGCATACCCTAAATTTCCCTTTATATAATATTTGAAATCTTTCCCGATTTTATCATTATAGCCTAATTCAACTTCAAATCCTTTTGCATTTATTACAGCATAATTCTCCGAAGGCATTTTAGCTCCGAAAGTAGCAGGAATACTTGCCGCACGGTCACCGAGAATGTCATAAGTATGCCGATAAAAAGCATCTGCCGTTAACGACAATCTATTATCCAACACATTCAAGTCAATACCCAAATTGTATGTCAAAGACTTCTCCCAGGTTACATCTATATTCGGTATTACATCAGTCGCGATACCATCACTCAATGAGCCGAAATAAGCTCCGTTTGTAAAATTATAACGCTGCATCCATTGCCAGCCGGCTACTGCATTTTTATCAGCCAATACAATCCGGTCGTTCCCCAATAAACCGATAGAAGTTCTCAATTTAAGATAATTGATAAACTTCACATTGTCTTTGAAGAATTTCTCTTCAGAGACCCTCCAGGCCAATGATGCAGAAGGGAAAAATCCCCATCGATTTTTAGGAGCAAAATTGACAGACCCATCATAACGGAAAGATGCTTCAATTAAATATTTATCATCATAACCATAATTCAAACGACCAATATAAGAAATGCGTCCGGTTTCTTCCCCCTTACCATCTACCGTTGAATTCTTAGAATCCGAGTTACCTGCAAACAATTGATCGATAGCCGATGAAAGGAAATAGTTCCTTTGCCCGTTAAACCAGTCTACCGTCCCTTCCGACTGTTCATAGACAAACAAAGCTCCAACATCATGTTTTCCGAACTTATTGGCATAAGTAACATATCCGTTCAATTGATAGCTATCCTGATTATCATATTTTTCCAAAAGGAAATCACCGTCATTTCTCACTTTTACAGACGAAACGACATCCGTTATAATATGATTATGTCCTCCCGTCGTCTGATATTCATACATGGAATACGGACGGCTGAACTGTTTTACAAAAGTATGCCTGTTATACTTATTGAATAAAAGTTTCAAGCTTAGCCCTTTTACAAAAGGTACATTATATTGCAATGCTATATTAGCTTCATAGTTCGAATACTTTTTTCTGTTGTATCCGGCATGATCTTCTAAATTTTCCAGAGGATGGAATTCATTAAATGTTCCGACAGGCCGGCCATCGATATAAGGGGGAACTTGTCCTGTACGGAAAAGTAAGCCATTGAACAAATCATACATAGTATCATTATCCTTATCGTACTTCCAATAAGGTTTATGATCATTCCGGATATCCATATTAATATTTAAAGTGGCAATCAAATCTTTTGTAATATTAGCCTCCAAATTACTCCTAAGGTTATATTTCTTAAAACTCAGATTCTTTAAAGAACCCGTTTCGTAATAATAATTACCTCCTATAAAATATCGTACACGATCATTTCCGCCACTTACATTTATAGAATGTCTTGTCAACAACGGTTGTTTCCATGCTTCATCCAACCAATTATAACTGTTCTTTTTAAAATATTCAAGTTCATCATCCGTATAGAACCGCATATCTGAAGGATCTACATTTTCTACCCTCAAATAATCATTAATTAAAACAGCCTGATCATATGCATTTTGTGTTTCGGGAATCATGGTTGCATCCGATAAACCGATAGATCCGGTATAAGAGATCACAGGTTTACCGATCTGTCCTTTTCTAGTTGTAACCAAAATGACACCGTTAGCGGCACGGGCTCCATAAATAGCAGCAGAAGCTCCGTCTTTCAAGACCGAAACATTTTCTACTTCGCTAGCATCCAAACCATCGAAAGCAAACTTATCCCTGATAATCCCATCGATCACATACAAAGGTTCCGTATCGTTCCAGGTACCTTTGGCCCGTACCGTCATATCAGAACCTGCCCCCGGTTTTCCTCCCGATTGAGTAGATAATACACCTGCAATTTTACCGACAAGGGCATTCGATAAACTTGATGCAGGAACATTCTGTATTTCATCCGTACTAACAGAAGAGATCGATCCTGTTAAATTCACTTTCTTCTGTATTCCGTAGCCGACAACAACCACTTCATCCAGAACTTGTGTATCCTCACGTAAAGTGATATTAAAATCTGTCTGATCCTTTATTTTGATCTCCTGTGTCAAATATCCTATATAAGAGATTTGCAGCATAGAGTTTGCAGAAACCTCCAACGAGAATTTACCATCAAGGTCCGTAATCGTACCATTTGTCGTACCTTTATCTGACACACTGGCTCCAATAATAGGCATCCCCTGAGTATCTTTTATCACGCCTGAGACTGTTTTTTTTTGCTGTTGCACAGATGTTGTATCCTCATTTTTAGGCATAATCACAATTTGTTTTCCATTTACCTTAAACTCACAATTGGGTAAAATAGAAAGAAGTATATTCGATACAGTTTGATTATCCGCATTTAGAGATATAAAACTATTCACATTAATCGTTTTATCATTATAAAAAAATGTATACTCACTCTTTTTCTCTATATGCTTCAAAGCTTCTTTTACAGTTACATTCTCTACTTTCAAACTGATTTTTGCCGTCTGGGCATTCGATTCCACTGCCGAAACTTCCAAGAGGACTACGGTTAACAAAGCCAACGTTAATTTCATAACCCGAAAGTTTTTTTGTGTTAAGAAAGGACACAATAATCCCTTCCTCCAATTTTTATTCATATTTTTACATGGATTTTTAAGTTAGACATTTAATCCCATTCCCTGCCAAGAGATGTGATTGTTTAATTGAAATCTATGGAATAGGTGAGTGTTCCCGCACCCACCTATTTTTCTATTTCTTATGTATCAGGCTTCATATTTCTATTATTTTTAAGGTTAATACTATTTTATCGGAGTTATATAAGCTTTTTCACCCTCTATCCGGTACCTGATAGGAGCAATAAAACTCATTGCCTTCAATATCTCCTCTATATTTTCCTGCCGTATGGTAAACGACATTTGTGTTGATTGAGCGAATTTTTCAGGACAGACAATCTCTATATTATACCATCCCTCCATACTGATCAGAATATCCGATAAACGGGTATTATCAAACACCAGGCGATCTTTAATCCAGTCAGCATACAAACTGGCATTAACCGGTTTCACAGAAGATATATGGTTTGTCTTTTCATATTCAAAGACTTCATCCGGTTTCAGAAAAATGTCCTTATCCATGCCTGTACCCGTTATTTTTACACTCCCCGTCAACAAAGCTGTTTCAATACTTTCATGAGAAGAATAAGCGGATACATTAAAACTTGTTCCTAAAACCTCTATGTCGATATCACCAGTCCGGACAATAAACGGTCTTTCCGTATTCTTCACTACTTCAAAATAAGCCCCACCATTCAAATTGACCGTACGTTTCTCTCCTGCAAATTGTTCCGGATAACTAAGACTACTTTCTGAGTTTAACCAGACAATGGTACCATCGGGTAAAGAAAATTTGCCTTTACTTCCTTTTGCTGTAATCAACTGATTCCTAACTAACAGTTCCGGCTGGGATGATCTATTAGAGAAACCGAACCAATATCCCATTCCTAAAAGAAACAGAAAAACAGCAGCTATCTGATACCAGCGTACAAAAGGAGCTCCAACCTTTTTCACCGGCTGTCGGCCCTGTACGCTCATAATTCGTGACTTCAAACGTTCCAAAGCAATGTCGACCTCTAATTCATCTGTAGTTGCCGCATTACATGAAATCCACAAATCACGTGTATCTGTAAAGTTTTCACGATTTTCATCAGATTGTTTCAACCAGTGAAGAAGCAATATTTTCTCCTCCAGTGTTGCTGAACCATCCAAATAGCGGATTATAATTAGATTTATATCAGTTGTATTTGTTTCCATATCTCAATCTTCTACTAGTAATACAAAAAAAGAGAAGTTTGCCCTACCTCTACTAGTGCATTTTTTTCAAACAAAAATATTTTTTCTTAATAACCCTCGTAAAGAAAAAATAATAAAGTGATTAAACCTTCCTCCGTTAAATGTTTTTTCAAACCGAACAATGCCTTACTAATCTGTTTCTCAACAGCTTTTACCGTGATACCTAACTGTTCGGCTATCTCTTTATTTTTTAAACCATAAGAACGACTTAACGTAAATATTTTTTTACACTGGGAAGGGAGTGTATCTACATAAGCAATGATTTCGGCTTCCAGTTCTTTCAATATAAGACTTTGTTCTGAGTTCTCAATATATGATGCCAGATATTGATCCAAGATCTCCTGTTCATTTTCTTTATCCAATGAAAATTCTTTATTCTGGTATTTCTTGTTGAGCACATTCAATGAACGGTTATAGACCGATTTAAATAAGTACGACTTCACAGCCCCATCAAATTCAATCATATCTCTTCTGGACCATAACTCAAAAAAAGTATCCTGTACAATATCTTCCGCCAGCTCCATATCATTGACAAAACGGAATGCATAAGCCCTCAACGGTTTGTAGAAACGTTTGAACAACGATTCCAAAGCGGTTAATTCATAAATATGCTTTTCTGAAACCATACTAAAGCCAATTAGTTTATCGGGTCCCCTCCTCCATACAACCTTCTTGCTTCAGCAAAAAGATCGACAACAACCTCTTGCTTTCCTTTCTTCTTTTGGGAATACTTCTTTACTTCCGGAACATCAATCAAGCTTGTATATCCATGTACTTTGATTAAACTTCCTCCTTGTATTTTGGTCACAGAGATCAGATGCATAGCTTCCAGTTTGCGGATCAAACGATTGATCGAACCGATATTGATACCGGACATATCCGCTAATTGCTGTTGTGTTCCAACATACTCGCCCCTTTTACACGGCACTTTCCGTCCGTTTAAATTGGCACAACCATCAGCAAAAAAACAAATGTCGAACAACAACAAATGAAGCTGTCCCAACTGACGGGTAGCTGGATTTTTTATCAAATTCAGTGTATACCGTGGAATTTTCACATAAGACAATCCCATTAAATCGATAGCCTGATTCTCATTGACTGACCGGAACTCATTCATAGCATCTAATTTATTTAACACATATTACGATGTAATATCCGATGTAAAGGTGCAATCCTTATTCATGCTTAATCTATTGTCAGTAAACATCTTATACAAGTGATTGACAGTAACTATATTTCTATCCGATGTAAGCCATGCGATTCCTTATATTATACATAATAAATAACTAAAAAAATAAAATATAAAGCTTTCTGCATTTTTTGAAAAAAATAGAATATGTATCCTTTAAATCAATTGTAAAGATATAAAACGCATTACAATTATGGCACTGTTTATCTGATTATTTTTCATTTCATGCCAGTCCTTATTCTCATGATGACATTGTATTCACGATCTGCATGTATTAAACACTCGAAAAAAATAAGGGACTTTTGAATTCAAAAGTCCCTTATTTTGTAATTAAAAGTCCTGTCTTAACATTTCAAAAGACCGGACCTTTTTTTCAGGTATCATAGATCTATCTTTACGGATGAAAAGAAACCGTTACTTCTCCTTGCATTTTATCGCCTTTCCTCAACGGTCTGTATTCTTTTTCTGCATGAGGAATCAGGAAATTTTCCTTGCCCGGATTATTATAATCGGCAATCAATAAACGTATCGCATCGCCCTCTATCCAGGAACGAACATGCTGTGTTCCGTCAGACAGGATAGTTATGGATCTTCCCGATTTATCTTTCAATTCGGCAGAATAGATATTTTCTTTTGTGGAACGGAACAGATTTGATCCGGCTGCCGTTTGGTCATACGACCAGGAGTTTACCGGTTGTTTGGAAGGACCGGCAAGTCCGGATACGGGTAGAGAGGTATCGAATGCTTCTGCTTCCCCCTCCAGGGCTGCGATATGATCTGTCGGATATACACTCCAATAACCTTTCCGTTTCCAGTCCAAGTGAGTAAAAGAAGAAGGCAAAGTAAATACCAATCCGGTCTGACGAGGAGAAACATCCTGAAGCATAGTGAAATCGTAGGCGAATGTCACGTTCCCATCTCTATGAAAACGATATTCCAATGCGCCTTCCGCTTCTTTATAAATTCCTTTTACTTTTATACGAACAAGATCATCGGCAGGCAGGCAGGTAATAGATTGAGCCACCCAATTTTCACAAGTCGGGTTGTAGGGATCAAACTTTTGGTTTTCGCCAGTCATCTGGATACCTCCACCTTCTCCGTTTAACGGCAGTACCATCAACGTCGGAGATTGCAGCAACACAACATTGTTTCCCTGACCGGCAGACAATAACCCGTTACGTTTATCCACTGTAAACATTCCGCCTTTTGACTGAACCTCGATCACGTCATCCTTTTCCATGTAAGACAATTTGCCAGCCTGAATCTGCTCCTGCGGTTTCTGTTGTTCCGGCAGAAGACCGAAGCGGTATTCATCGATGTTATAGCCACGCACGCCAGTAACGGTCAATTCCAACATCTTCGTATTCCACAAAGATTCAGGCAACCGGATTTCGAATGTTCCTTCTGAACGGGGAGCTACATCTACTGCCACCTTACCGCTCTTTTCACCCACTTTCCATTCGATTGCACATTCCGACAGATTACTGAAGTTATGGCGATTCTCCACTTCGAAACGAACCCTGCCGTCGGCAGACATATTTCCTTTTAGCCTGATCTTCACCGGACTGTAGGCTTTCTTCATTTCCCAGTATTCCGGTTTTTCACGACGCCAACCATCTAACGGCCCCCAGGTTCCATAACCGACAGCCTTTTCTCCCGGGAGGAAAAATGTATCGTCTATACCGACCCATATAGCCCCTCCCAGTACCCCCTGGCTATGATACATATCACTCCACATCCGATCCAACAAGGGTCCCCACATCGAACGAAGTCCCGGATCGGCAGCCTGTTCCAGACGGTTATAGGCATTCAGATGGCAGAATTCATCAAAGGTGACAGGGCGTTTGCTATTACGGTATTTATCCGGTCCGGTCGGTCCGGGATAATGATGATTGGTCACTTCCAGTTCGCCTTCATCCGCATCCGGTCCCCACTGGCTGAAGATCCGTGGACGGGTCGGGTCCATTTGTTTGACAATTTTTGCTGCTTTTGAAAAGAATTCTTTATACAGGAGTGATTCATTTCCCATCGACCACATGATGACAGAAGGATGGCTTCGGTTCAAGTTCACCATTTCCACATGCTGATTAATCAACCGGGCATGATCATCTTCCGTAAACTTCGTGTTATGTGCCCAACAGAAAGGAGCCTCTACCTCCAAAAGCATACCCAGTTCATCACAAGCCTCCAATAAAGCTTCATCGGGCGGATAATGGGAAGTACGGATATAGTTTACGTTTCCACGACGGAACAGTTCAACATCTTTACGCCACATATCTTCGTTCACGGAACGTCCGCGCAAGGGCATCACTTCATGATGGCATGCACCACGCAGCTTTACCGGCATATTGTTTATATACATCTGATTGCCACGAACTTCTATCTGACGGAAACCGATACGACGAGTCGTTTCGTACAACACCTTTTTTCCTTCTTTCAGTTGACAGGTAAAGGTGTACAGATTGGGATGTTCCGAATCCCATTTCTCCGGCTTCGGGATCAGAAAGGAGACTTCCATTTTCTCGGAAGCTCCTGCTCCTATCGTGTTAATTGATTTTGTGGTTTGCTTCAGTGTAATCTCTTTTCCGTTTTTATCTTTCAACGTGAAATGTAGTGATACACCTTTGGCTGCTGCCATCGATTCATTGGTAACTTCCAACTCGGTTTTCAGCGTAGCATCCGTGTATGTCGAATCGAACAATGTAGCGGCATGGAACATCGACAAATTCACTTCCGGCAAAGCAAACAGATATAGATCACGCGGAATCCCTCCTAACGGATGAGCTGCATACTGAGAACCGCTCGATGTGGAATCCGCCAGGCTCTCCGATTTAACCGAAACAGCTATCCGGTTCTCTTTTCCGATTTCTACCAGCTTGGTCACATCCAGTTCAAAAGCCGTAAAACCTCCCAAATGTGAACCGGCCTTCTTGCCGTTAATAAAAATCTGGCTGTCGCTGTATATCCCGTTACAACGCAGTTTTATTCGCTGTCCGTTCCAGGACGAGGGGACAGTAAATGTCCGGAAATACCCTGCTGCCTTCCCTTTCTCCACTTCAAATCCCTGCATCACCCACTCACCGGGAACTTCAATATTTTTCCAGTGATTAACCTGTTGTTTCTCCCAAAAGTTTTTCTCCGGTGACGGGTTGAATTGCCATCTTCCGGATAATGGTACTTTTTGATTCTCCACTTCCACCGGTAAAGGGGAAAGACGAGGGATAATGAAATCTGTTGCATGAATCGGCAAAGCAAATAATGCAACAAGCAGCAATTGAAAAAATCGGTATAACTTCATATCTATATTACTATTTGATTTCAAAAGATCGTAAATACAAAGAAATATGCTTTTTCAGAATAATCCCAAACGATGCGAAACTTAAAATGATATATTTCGGCACGGATTCCATAAAATACATTCGGATAAGGAACTTAATAAAAAAAGGTGCAAACTCATTATTAAACTTGTCAAATAACAAGTATCATAAAAAGTTGCACCCTATGTATCAATACCCCGGATTCTGCTTCATATTAGGATTCCGATCCAATTCTGTCTGAGGAATCGGTAACAGATAATTCCGTTTAGCCTGGAAAATACGCTCTTCCAATTTGATAAAATCATCACTCCAAGTAACCTTTCCTGTTTTAGAATCAATTGTACCATTCCGACTGCCTATGGCCCAACCATTCAATAAAGTAGGTCCTAGGTCCCAACGCTTAAGATCGAAATAACGCAAACCTTCAAATGCCAATTCTATCCGACGTTCATAACGGACTATTTTCTCATTCAGCTCCGTAGCCTCCGGCATACCAGCCCGTTTGCGAATGGCATTTATATAACGGAGAGCCTTGTCTTTATCTTTTCCGGTCTGTAAAGCACATTCGGCAAATGTGATATACATCTCAGCCAAACGAATTACGATAGCATTACCATCATGGTTGTTAGCATCAACCACCGACATCGGATAAATATACTTTTTCACCAGCAGACCACCTCTCGAAGCTGCCGCCTCTTCATGGTAATCCAAATTCTTACGATCTGCCTGACCATCAATAAATTTATCGAGCGGGTTATAATAACGTCCGTTATATTTCTGCCCTGGACATAGAACGATCTTAGTCAATCGCGGATCACGACCTTTGAATGGCTCGTTCGGATTATAACCAGAACCCGTTTCATCGATATATTTACCGTTTTCCATTTGGAATGCTTCAATAAACGGCCAAAGTGCATTCAAAGCAGACCATCCTCCTTCCGTTGCCGGTAAATTCAGTTGGGGAAGCATATTGAAATAGTCATTCTTCATATACTGTACATCCAAAATAGCTTCTTTATTGGACGATTCAGCAGAAGGCCAAAACATCTCCTCATATTCAGGATACAACTCATAACAAGACATATTTATCACTCCCTCAGCCGAAGCCTGTGCCTGTTCATATTTTCCAAGATATAGTTCTAGACGAGCTTTCAACGCCAAAGCAGCTCCTTTCGTGATATGTCCTCCCGATTCTATCGTGTTTTGAACTGGCAATACGGCAGCAACAGCTTCAAGTTCTTTCAATACGAAATCTTCAACTTCAACTTTGGGGGTTCTTGACAAATTAGCTTCTTCGGCAGAAGTTATCACTTTATCAACCAAAGGAACATCCCCGTAATACATAATCTTTCCATAATAATCGTATGCTCTCAGGAAACGAACTTCAGCCTTATAACGTTCTTTCTTATCAGCATCCATCTCTACAGCTTCTATCTTTTCCAGGAAATTATTGTATTTACGAATACGGTCGTATCTGAACCAACGAGTTGCATCACCGTCTACCCAAGGAGCATTCAATCCTGGAGCAGAAGTCGGTAATATCTGTCCGTTCCCAATAGATTGAAAGTTATAGTCAAACTGCTCATAACCATTGTCAGACGCCGCATCCATAAAAACAACATTCGATATGGCTTCCCATCCTTTATAACAGCCATTCAAAGCCATATCCACATCTTTCTCACTCTGCCAAAATGTTGCATCCGACAATTTATCCTTTGGCGCAACATCCAAAAAACTATCGCCACATGACAATAAACCCATCATCAGTGCAAATCCTATTATATTCTTTTTCATAATCTGTACGTATTAAAATGTTATATCCAAACCTATCGTGTAAATTGCAATCTGTGGATATGAAGATCCGGCACTGCCACTCTTCACCTCTGGATCGAAATCCTTCGGAAACTTGGTAAAAGTCAATAAATTCTGTCCGCTTACATATAACCTGGCTCTGTTCAGATGAATGTTTTTCAACAAACTCTGAGGTAAGTTATATCCTATCTGCAAATTCTTCAAACGTAGATAACTGGCATTCATCACAAGAAAAGAACTCATGACACGGTTGTGAGACTGATTGATCAATATACGCGGATAATGGCCTAACTGCGTTACCAGTCCGTTCTCTACGATCGTACGATCGAGGTGTTTTTCCTGCGCATTCGCTCCATCAATAAATCCCCACATCGACTCACGATCGACAGTACGATAAACGTCCGCCGCTCCCTGGAAAGAAGCCAGAAAATCGAAATCACGATACTTCATATTCAGATTAAATCCGTAAGTAATGTTCGGAATCGTATTTCCTAAAACGACACGATCTTCTGCATCTATCTTTCCATCATCATTTTGGTCTTTAAATTTCAAATCGCCAGCTTTAGAGTAGACAGAATGAACCGGACTATTTTTAGCTTCTTCGTCCGACATAAATATACCAGTACATTCATATCCATAAAAAGAATCCCAGGAATAACCTTCCATTTTAACATTATCCCCTTTCTCTGGGTTTGGATATTTATCAACCTTATTCTTATTATATGCCATATAACCATTGATATCATATTCTACATTTCCTATTTTATAGGAATGTCCCAACGATACCTCTACTCCTCTGTTTCTCATGGCTCCGGCATTAGATACGGGAGCATCCAGTCCAAAAATCAATGATACAGGTACTACTGCCAAAATATTATCGGTATACCGGTCATAATAATCGAAAGAAACATTGATCAGGTTATTCTTAAAACCGGCATCAAAACCTAAATCCAGTTCTTTAGTCGTTTCCCAGGTTATATTGCCGTTATTCGCTTTTGTTTGTACGGCACCATCTGCCACGACATTATTAAAATTATAATTCTGTCCTAAAGCGATCATTGCAATATATTGATAATCATCCGTACGATGGTTACCCAGCTTACCCCATGAACCTCGAATCTTCAGATTATCCAACCAATGGATATTTTTCATGAAAGCCTCTTCGGAAATACGCCATCCGGCAGAGAAAGAAGGAAATGTTCCCCAACGATGTCCTTTTGCAAACTTGGAAGAACCGTCGCTTCGCAGATTAAATTCCAACAAATATTTGTCTGCATAATCATAGTTGATTCGTCCGAAATAAGAACCTATATTTGTTTCAAGTGCACTACCGTTATTACTCCATCCATTTGTTGAACCGCCATCCAACTCAGTCAACTCATTACTTGGAAAATTCTTACGGTATGCTTTCGTCAGATTCTTTTTATAAGATTCCCTCGATACTCCCAACATTCCTTTAAATGAATGCTTACCTATTTGTTTCTGATAGTTCAATAATCCCTGGAGAGTGACTGTCATCCAACGATCCAGATAATCTTCTACACTGTTAGGACCTTGTACGGAACCATCCCCATAAGTAATTTCTTTAATATGTGTTTTTCCATCATCAAAATTGTAATCAATACCGGCAATACCTTTTAAGGTCAGCCCATCAATGATCTTAAGTTCACCGAACGCACTACCTAATGCATGAGTATAAACCGATGTTGCTTTTCCTCCGGCTTCGATCCAGGCGATCGGATTACCATCGATATGACGCCCGTAAGTTCCGTCGGAATATTGATTGACAAAAGTATTAGGAATACGATTGGCCTGACGGAAGAACTGACCCATACTATTCGAAAATGGATTTGTCGGTGCTACAATCTCCCTGCGGGACAAACTTGAATTTATCCCGAACGTCAACCATTCAGTCACTTTGCTATCCAAATTGATACGGACATTATATCGCTCATGTGAAGTATTTTTCGTTAAACCATCCTGACTATAATAAGCCAACGATACTGCATAACGTGTCGCATCGGTACCACCATTCAGACTGATATTATGATTATGGGTAAATCCACTTCCCTGCAAAAGAAGATCCATCCATTTCGTATTCGGATAATTATCCGGATCAGAGCCGTTCCGATACTTTTCAATATCTTCTGCCGTATAAGCAGGAGCTGAACCTTCATTAATTCTTCCTTCATTAAATAATTTTGCATATTGTGCAGAAGATAAATGTTCCGGTGTCCTGATTGCTTTCTGCCATCCGACATATCCGTTATAACTCAATACTGGGTTTCCTGTTTTACCCCGTTTGGTTGTTATCAGGATTACTCCGTTCGCAGCCCTGGTTCCATAAATAGAAGCTGCCGCCGCATCTTTCAAAACACTGATATTTTCAATATCGTTCGGATTGACATCATTCATTGAACTTTCCAGCCCATCAACTAATATCATCGGGTCTGAATTATTCATCGTACCTACACCACGGATACGGATAGAAGTTTCTTCACGTCCGGGCTGTCCGGTTTCTGCCGTAATAGAAACACCCGGCAATTTTCCCTGTAACATATTGGCGACATTCGTAGCCGGAAGTCCGCTCAACTGATCTCCTGACACCGCAGAAACAGCCCCTGTCAGGTTTACTTTTTTCTGTGTACCAAAACCAACTACAACCACCTCATCCAGTTTTTGAGTATCTTCCCGAAGAGTGATCTTGAAAGATGACTTATTTCTTACAGGTATTGACTGTGTCAGATAACCGATATAAGAAATTTCCAGTGTTGCATCTTCCGGGATTTCCAAAGAGAAATACCCATCCACATCTGTTATAATACCATTAGTCGTTCCTTTTTGCACAACATTGGCCCCAATAACAGGAAGACCTGTTTCATCGACAACCGTTCCGGTAATTTTTTTACTCTTTTGCTGACTTACATCATTGTTCAACTCGGTTGTTACCGAGTTGAACTGATTATAATCAGTTCCGGCCTTTACATAACTGGAGAAAGAACCCGCGCCTAATAAAGTCGCAACAAACAAGTATCTCCCTCTTTTCCAAACACACTTTTTCTTGTTTCCCATAATAATAATGCTTTAATGAAAACTACTTTACACAATGCTTAATTCGATAAAGATTTACAATTGCAAAGTAAGCTATGATCTCATTCTCAGCAGGTATCATACTTAGAGTAAGAACTTTTAAATTCGGAACAGATTTTTTAATAATGTATCAAATTAGGAACTGACACCAAAAAACATCCTGTTACCATAACAATAACCAAAAAAGGTCGGGTATGACTCACTCACACCCGACCTTTATATTTACAGAGCAATAACTCTACTTTATTCTTCTCCTACCAATTCAGGCAATGCCTGTTTCAGTATCTCTTTTGCCTTCCCGTAATCCTTTTCCATTACATATATCTCTCTTTGAAAACCAGGGATATTCAGTACGGAAGAGATGATCTCGTTTTTTAGAAAAGACTCAATACCGTCATTTCTCAACAAATCCTGCAACAAGGTTGCCTGGAATTCGTTATCTAATGTTGCCAAATAAATTGTTTCCATACCTTTATGAATTTAGAGGTCCTTATTTCTCAAAGATATGTTTTTTTATTTGGAAAAACAAGCTTTTTAGTCGCAATCTAATACATAAACATTACATTCTAAAAACCTCTAAAGAGGACTCTTCATGGGCTTCTTTCATCCGATTCCTCATTTGTTCCACTATATCCGGATGTTCGGAAGCAACATTGACCAGTTCATTCGGATCGTTTTCCAAATCAAATAACAGAAAGTTGCCTTCTCCCTCTTTTTTAATGTTAAGTATCAACCCCTTCCATTTTCCTATACGGATAGCTTTCATTCCCTGCCCTTCCGGAAATTCCCAATAAAGATAGTCATGTTCTTGTTGCTCCTTACCTAACAATTCCGGAACAAAACTAATTCCGTCCGTACGTGGAGCACCTATTCCCGCCAATTCACAAAGAGTAGGCATTACATCCCACGAAGCACAAACATGATTACTGACAGTCTTTCCTTTAATGCGTCCTTCCCAGGTAACGATTAAAGGTACACGGATTCCTCCTTCACGCAGGAAACATTTTCCCCATCCATAGTCAGATTCAAAAGGTTTGGCACTATCAAACCAAGGGGAATCCGAACCTCCGTTGAATGTAGGACCATTATCGCTGGTAAACATGATTACCGTATTGTCATATATGCCGAGTTCTTTCAACTTATCGATAAGTCCACCAATCTGCTCATCCCAATAACTGATCATAGCCGCATAGGTTGCATGCGGATAACGACAAGGGAAGTATCCCTGCTTACCCGTATAAGGCTCTTCTTCTCCAAATTTATCGACATAATATTTTACCCATTTCTCCGGAGCCTGCAAAGGGACATGCGGCAACGGAGAAGTCCATGCCAAATAGAAAGTCGTATCTTTGTTATTCTCTACAAACTTCAATATCTCATCATACATCGGATCACAACTGTAGACTTCTTTTGTATACTTCGCATAACTATCTTCGCTATAAATATCCGCACCTTTATCCAGCATCGTATTAGGGACCAGCAACTCGTTCGGTAAATATTCACGCGCTTCATTCCGGTAGAGAAAAGGAGGATAATAAGTATGCGCCTGCCTCTGACAATTATATCCGTAAAAGAAATCAAATCCCATTTTATTGGGAGTTCCCTCCGACCCCGGATAGCCGAGTCCCCATTTACCGATACAACCGGTTACATAACCGGCTTGTTTCAATACAGAAGGAATCATCGCTGTACCAGCAGGTAAAGGACGTTGCCCTTCCAATGTAGAATCAGCCAACATAGCATGATAATCTCCGACAGCTCCCCTTTCCGACATCTCATCATTACCTCTGATATAAGCATGACCGGAATGTAATCCGGTAAATGTAACACAACGGGACGGAGCAGAAACCGGAGAACCGGAGTAATTCTGCATGAAACGCATTCCCCGTTCTGCTAACTTATCTATATTAGGCGTTTCTATTTTTTCCTGTCCATAACAACCCAATTCGGCATATCCCAAATCATCCGCTAAAATATAAATGATATTAGGCTTTTTAGCCACTTCTGTCTGCTCTTTACAAGAAAACATTAAAGTTGCCAGGACAGGCACACAAACATATTTGTTGTACAAAAAATGATTCATCTTTCTTTTATTTGTCATTATTCTTTATGTTGTTATTCATATCGGATAAACAGGACACCATTCCCTGGGATTTCTATCATCTTATCCAGACTTACAGATTTTCTGTCTTCCCATATATTTAAAAGACGATAATCCTTTTCCGGAGCCAGCCCCAACTCTTCTTTTACAAATCTCCTGCTCTGAGTCTGTTGAGTACGATTAAAAATACCGATCCATCCGGCTTGCCGGTCTCTTTCTTTTACAGTCCAAACTTCAATGCCATTCTCTTCATAGATTAAATTGCCCATTACCCCATTTTGATTACAGGCAAGCATATCCTTGTTTGTTAACAAACGAAGAGTAAAATCATCGATGGATACTATATTCCCTCCATAAAACAACGGAGAGGCAGCCATCGAACGTTGGGTTATAAATGTATATTTCTGAGATTCATTCAGTTCGCTCCAACGATGGGTACCACGTCCGGCTAATGCTATTTCTTTCTGGTCTTTCGTCTTCCGGCCAGGAGGAGACATCAGTTGCAACTCACTAAACGGAATCATATCCAAATCCGGCCAAAAACCCGGTTCTTCTTTTCCTTGCCAGCGTTTCCACGCATCAAAAGAAAGATCGATGCTATGTTGCGTATCCCAAATATCTGCAGTAACCCGCAACATATTGGCTTTCCGTAAAGCCGGCAAATCTTTCTCTTCCACCTTATCACCGGGAGAAAGGCTTAAAACGATGGGACGACCACATTGCTCAATAGCTTTCACTATTGCTTCCACTTCTCTCGGATAAGGAACAATATCATCATACTTTATGAAATCAACACCCCACCCCGCCAAGTGGCTGATCAAACTGTTATAATACGCCTGGGCTCCGGGTTTATCCATATCAATTCCATAATTATAAGTACACCAGGAACAAACATTCAAAGTGTCGGCTATATCTGCCGCCCGAAAATCCGTTCCTTTTACCGGAGTATTTAAAAGTACAGCTTTACGGGGAATCCCCCGCATCAAATGTAAACCGAACTTTAGCCCTTTGGCATGACAACTGTCGATGAGACTCTTAAAGCCATTCGGAAAGTATGTTCTGGAAAGTTCAAACAATCCATATTCATTGATATGAATATCCGATGCATGCCGCTCAACAGAAAAATGAGTATTCTCCTCTAACTCATATTCCCCAAACCAGCCATTATCGATCACAAAATAGACATACCCATAGGATTTTAATTTTGTATTCATCGCTTCCAGGTTTGCAAAAGCTGCTGCTTCATAACAATAAACTCCATAAGAATTGAAACTATTCCATCCCATAGGAGGTTTATCCGCCAACAACCCAGTCTGTGCCTGTGTCATTGAATGCATGAACAGACTCACCCAAAAGAAAAAACAGATAGAGAAACTCTTCATATCCATAAAGATCATATTTAACGATATAGTAAAATCATGTACAAACAGGCCGCCACAAAAAGTGGCAACCTGCTATACATTACGGATCAATAATCATAACCCGGAGTTTTTCCCAAATTCGGATTTTTAGTCAACGCGCTTTGAGGAATCGGATAAACATACATATACTCTTTCCAGCCGAATCCCATGGCTACAGGATCATTGAAGAATTTTATATATCCTTCCGTATCGGTACCTCCTGTTATTTCCAGCTTCGGATAGTCAGCCTTTTTTATCCAGGCACCGGTTTGCTGTTTATTTACATATTCACCTTTATGCCACCGCTTCAGATCGTTCATTCTGAAGCCTTCAGCCATTAGCTCCACTCTTCTTTCACGACGGATTTCCCACAACACCGGATCCACTGCCTGGTCGCGCTTCGGATCGAATGAAGCATTTATATCTGAAACTTTCATTAAGGCAACACCTGCCCTCGGACGGAGTTTATTGATTGTCCGGTCAGCGACAGACTGGTCAAACTGCCCCATCTCCCATTTGGCTTCGGCATAATTCAGCAAAGCCTCTTCAATTCTGAAAATCGGACAATCCGTTGTATTCTCCAGTTCACCGGCTTTTGCAAAAGAGTATTTATAGATAATATAACCCAATTCGGTCAGGAAGAACCCCGGGCTCGCCTGTTTTCTGAAGTTCGGATTATTTTGGACGATCTCGCCCGTATTCCAGTTTGTTACAGGGAGTGCTTTCACACCTGTACCGCTTCCTCCCTCACTGGTCGTTTCCAGTTTTGTCATCAGATCGATATATTCTCTGTCCTGCGGATCATCGGTATATGTCCAGGTTGTGTTAGGAGTTCCTTTATTTACTTTATAGGGAGGAGTAACCGTATAATACAAGCGTCTGTCCCTGTTCCTGAACTCGTCATACATCGTCTTATCACCGGCAAAACCGGATTCCGGGTTATAGATAGGTTTCCCATTCGTACATAAATAACTATTAACCCCATCCTTACTCATATCATAGAACCAGGAAGAACTTCTGTTATAACGATTCAGCATATGCGTACCATTGGAGGTTGCATAAGCCCTGTATAAAATAACCCCGTCGACACCTCCCAGTTTCTCCGAATTGAATAACAGGTCGTAACGACTACACACATTCGGATAGGCATCTATCAGTTTCTCTGAATATTTTATACATGCATTCAGGTAAACCTCCGGCTCCGATAAATTATGGTATTTACGCCACGTACCTTCATAAAGGGCAAAACGAGATAAAAGTGCTCTTACGACAT
Organism: Parabacteroides chongii; assembly: GCF_029581355.1. NCBI lineage: Bacteria > Pseudomonadati > Bacteroidota > Bacteroidia > Bacteroidales > Tannerellaceae > Parabacteroides > Parabacteroides chongii. The sequence continues at coordinate 5,029,458 of NZ_CP120849.1, forward strand.
GTACATTGATTGTATTGCTGCCTTCTCCGTCAGCTTTAATATGTTCTTCCGCCCATATCAAATCATTCAATATATTTTTTGCAACAAGATCCCTTGGATCGCGCTCTCCGTATAGGATATCCGTATCGTTTTCCGTTAAAGTATGCTCAACCCACTGTATGTCGCCAAAAGTAGATAACAACTGATAATAACGCAGAGATCTGAAAAAGAGTCCGACACTTCTCCAATAATCCTTATCTACCTGGCTCATGGAAGATGTTTCAATGTTATCAAGCATTACGTTCGCCTTTCTTATAAAAGCATAATCATAATTAATCATATTTTGGGTTGGAGTCAGACGGTCGAATGCAAAGATCGACTCGTTTCCTGCCGAAGAATAAGATAAATTATCTGAGTTCCTATCCCCTTTGATTATATTGGGATCACTTTCCCCCTTATAAGAAAATTCATCAAAAATACCATAAAGATTCCATGCATACGTTTTAAAATTATCGTATGTTTTAAAAGCTGTCGCTTCCGTCTGTGATTCGATCGGGAACTTATCCAAATAATCATCACAACTTATAAACAGAGAAGAGACCAGGGCAATCGCTCCTATTATTTTTGTTTTTTTCATGACATTCATTACTGATTAAAATGAAACATTAAGACCAAAAGAATACTTCGTCATCAAAGGATAAACAGCTCCGCTCGTTGTCAGTTCCGGATCCTGTCCTTTGGCCAAATGATGCTTCGTAAAAAGATCCTCTCCACTGACAAACACTCTGACCTGATTGATCTTTATACGAGTTAACCATTCTTGCGGGAATGTATATCCTAACGTGATATTCTTAATTCTCCAATAAGCGCCATTGGACAAATATTTCGTTTGAGTATATCTGTTACGTGCCGAATTTTCACCGTCGCGTTGATAAATACGCGGGTAATAGCTATCTGTTTTATCCGGCATCCAATAATCGAGTGTATTAGCATGCAAAGCTGCAAACTCTCCGCATAGAGGCCATGAAAGCTGGCTGACAGCCCATACGTCTCTTTTTCCTATACCTTGAATAAAGAAAGAAAAGTCAAAACCTTTCCATGCGGCACCACCTGTGATACCAAAATGATACCGTGGGGTATTATTGCCGATTATCTTCCGGTCACCCGGATTATGAACCGTATTCTCTTCCTGAGAAATATCACCGCTTCCATTCAGGTCCTTATACAGAATATCACCAGGATTGGGAGTTGCCGTCCCTTTAATATAAGGTATACCGTCTTTTAATTTTCCGTTTTTCAAATTGGCATCCAGGGAACCTTCGACGAAATCATCGACTGTATAATAACGGTCTGTTACATATCCCCAAATCTCACCCATTTTCTTTCCTGTATAGAAGTTTGCATCTTTCTCTCCGTCAGCATCCGTATCCCAGTTATTAGCCAGATTACCCGTCGCGTTCTCAAATCGGGTAATAGTTGCCTGCGAATCAAACAGATTAAAGCCGATCGAATAATTTACACTACCTATCTTATCTCTCCAATCCAATTGCAATTCCCATCCCTTAGTCTTCAAATCGGCAGAGTTCATAAAAGGAGCAGTCGTACCCAACACATCCGGCAGGTCAGCTGACGGTCCGAACATATCTTTTGTCCGTCTTACATAATAATCGAATGAAGCAGTAAATCTATTCTTAAACAAACCAAGGTCGATACCACCGTTTACTGTCTGCACTTTCTCCCAGGAAAAATTCTGACTAACCAGTCCGGGAGTATTCAATGTCCAAAACTGAGTTTCTCCGCTTCCCAACCAGATCGATTTAGCAGGGCTCATAACCGACAGAAATTGATAAGCCGGAATAACCTGGTTGCCAATATTACCATATGTTCCTCTTAATTTCAAATTAGACAGAAAATCAATATTCTTCATAAAGTTTTCCTCTGACAAACGCCAGGCTAATGAGAAAGATGGGAAAAAACCGAACCGATGTCCGCTTGGAAATTTGGAAGAACCGTCATAACGCCCATTCGTTTCAAATAAATACTTTCCGTTATAATCGTATGTCAAACGATAGAAAGCTCCCAAAATAGCATATTCGGAATAACTATCCTTTCCGTCCAACGTTCCCGTGGCACTGGATATTGAAGGCAGATCCGGATTGATCATATCCGTTTTACTTTCCCAAAGCAACTCATAACGGTTGTTCTCACTATTGAAACCACCTGTTAATGCAAAATTATGCCCTCCAAATTCTTTCTCATAAGAAGCATAAATATTGGCAGCCATATATTGCGTATTACTCATATCCTTACGATAGAAAGAGTTTGTTCTGGTCGACTCCACCAGGAAATTCGTTCCCTGTACGAAATCAACCTTCTTGTCATAACGATCTTTTCTCGTATTTTTCTTGTCGTAGGTGAACTCACCGATAATTTTCAGATCTTTCAATGGGGATACTATTATTTTTCCCAATGCACGGAATACTTCGTCATTCGTTTCAATAGGTTCCAACAGATTGATCAGGTTTCCGGGAGTTCTGAAAGGCAATTCTTCATCTCCATTATTATAGTAACCCAGCGGAGAATATCCGGGTAATTGAGTCATTATATTCCACGGATCGCCACCTCCATTTGTATTCGGTGCAGAAGTTTTACCTTTCGCATAGTTGATTGTTAACTGGGCAGTAAGCCATTTTGTAACATCCGAACTCAGATACGAGCTGATATTCATTCTCGTGTACCTGTCTTTATCAGACACGAGTACACCATTCTGATCGGTATAACCAAATGAGAAACGATAAGCAGTCCTGGCTGTCCCGCCATTTACTGAAAGGTTATGCATTTGCTCAAAACCTCCACCTTTCTGTGTCATATCCTTTGCTATATCATTCAATCTTAGCTGATAAGGAGTACTCCCCTCCATCGTATAACCATCCGGATATTTTGAGGGATTTTGTTGATATTCATCCAGATAAGACAACCATTTATCCACATCCTGTCCACTCCAGTATGTCGAATAACCGAAATCCTTAAAAGCCTTTACTGTTTCATATACTCCTGCTTTTTCTATCAGCTCATAAGGTTTGCTGACAGTCAGGTTGGTTGAATAATTAAACCTGGGGGTTTCATCCTTACTACCTTTCTTTGCAGTCAATAAAATCACACCATAAGCAGCTCTGGCACCATAGATGGCAGCAGAAGAAGCATCTTTCAATACCGTAATAGACTCAATATCATTCGGGTTGATCGTATTGATATCTACCGGAACATTGTCCATCAAAATCAGAGGTTCAGCTCCGGTTATATTGGTCGTTCCACGGATATTGATCTTGCTGCTTGCTCCTGGAGCTGCATTTTCTGTTTTGATTTGTAACCCAGGTACAGCCCCTTCCAGTGCTTTCGACATAGAAGTCACCGGTCGGCTACCTACCACATTATCCATATTGGCTACAGAAACAGCTCCCGTCAAATTCGCTTTTTTCTGTGTACCGTAACCTACTACCACCACTTCATTCAGACTCTGTGTATCTTCTGCCAAAACGACATTTAAGATTGTTTTACCCTTCAATGCGATTTCCTGTGGCTTATACCCTATATAAGATATGATAATTTCCGCATTATCGGAAGGAACTTCCAGCGTAAATCCTCCGTCAATATCTGTAATAGTACCGTTGGTAGTGCCTTTCACTGAAATATTTGCCCCGATGATACTTTCTCCGGTATGATCTTTTACCGTACCTGTTATCTTATGGGATTTCTGTGTGGGTTTAGGAGTCAATAATATCTTTCTGTTTTCTATCCGGTAGGAATAATCTCTGAATACATCGCTTAATATTCCTTCAATATTCCCTTTCCGAATATTGACATCTACCTTTTTGGTCAAATCGACCTCTTCCGTACTATAAAAGAAAACAAATTCAGTTTGCTTTTCGATGGCCTGTATAGCTTCTTTCAGCGAAACATTAGATAAATGTAAATCAATAGATGCTTTTTGTGCATAACCATTAACCGCTGATAATTGAAGAAAAGTAACAGAGACCAAAAATAGTATTAGTTTCATTTTCCTAAATGAATTAATGTTAAGAAAGGGCATATCATTCCCTCTCGTGGATTTTTTTTTCATATGTTTGTATTGCTTTAAATTAATAAGAAGCTCCCGATTGTCGCATTTTGAGAGCTGATTTTAATTACACACATTAGGCGGATGTTTCCAGCATCTGCCTAATTTTTTTCATTTTGACATTTATATCATAGGCTATCAGATTTAAAAAGGTGAATATTATATTTTATAAAGAACTATGGTATCGTCTTTTATGGTATAATCGATACGAACCAATATAGACAACATCTTCAGGATTTCCTCTTTCGATTCATTTCGTATCGTCAATGAATACCTGGAATCCAAAGGAACCCCCTGTTTACAGGAAATAGAAATGCCGTACCATCGTTCCATTTTCCGAAGGATAGTGGAAAGACGTTCATCCGCAAAGACTAACTTTTCTGCAGTCCATAATGCATATTCGGCAGCATCTACCCGATCTACTGTATAACGGTTTGTCTGCCTGTCGAGAGATAACTTTTCATTTGGAGAAAGAACACGCCTTTCTCCGTTACTTTTCATCATAACTTCAACTTTACCTGACAACAGAACAGTTTCCGAAATATTTTTCTTTTCATAATTCTGAACATCAAAACGAGTACCCAATACTTTGACCGACATATCGGATGTCTCTACATAAAAAGGAGCTTTTACATTTGGCGTTACCTCAAAATAACCTTCTCCTATTAGTTTCACTTTACGAACTCCCTCTTCAAATTGATCCGGGTAAATCAATTTACTATTACTGTTCAGCCATGCCAATGTACCATCCGGCAATGTCACAGAACCTTTGTGCCCGGGTCCCATAATAGCCTGGTTCATGACAACATTCACTATTTGAGATGTATGTGGTGTACTCTCTTTTCCAATAAAAAATGCCATGGCGGAACAGGCTATCAGCAAAGCGATCGAAGCTGCAATCTTTACCAAACGTATAGAGATACCATTTTTACTCTTTCTATTTTCAAATGCCAGTGCACTTTCCCTGAAACGGATGAAAGCATTGGCACTCTCGCCATAGCGTGAAGAGACAGAGGCTTCCGATGCAAACCATAAATCTCTCGTTATAGCAAACTGCCGCTGATTATCTATGTTTTCATCCAACCACTCCAGTAATGCTCTCATTTCATTTTCCGTAGCAGTTTGATTCAAATATTTTATAATAATATCTTCCATTTTATTCCTTGTTTATATCTATCACATAAATCTTTCATTTATCCCTTGCCCGACACTTAAAAATAAACATCATTTAACACATAGTCTGTTACAAACAGCCGAATAAGTCAAAATTCGGATAGAAACTTGTATCGATCTATAAAATAAATATCTTTGTAGAAGAGAAAAAGCTTATTTGATCAGAGAAAAAATGCACAACGGATACGACATAACAAAAAACAAGGCCTTGAAACAAGACTTCATTTTTTTCGAGGATTTATTTCATATCTATTACTGTTCCCTACTTGCATTTGCCAACAAGTATACTAACGACAGGCAGGCTTCCGAAGATATAGTGCAGGATGTTTTTATGGCTTTATGGATGAAGCGGGACACGATCAACTTTAACGACCCAATAAAGCCTTATTTGTATAAAGCCACATATAATAAGTCAATCACCTATCTTAATTCATTGCAAGAGAATGTCAATATAGACGAGCAAAATATCAAATTACAATTACAGCAAAAAATTATCAGCTTCGATCTGCAGGATTCATTATTACTGAAAGAAGTATCAGAAGAAATCATTTCATGTGTAGATACGTTGCCCGAACAATGTCGTAAAGTGTTTCTGCTAAGCCGTGGACAAGGGCTTAAAAATAAAGAGATCGCTTTACAATTAAATATCAGCGAGAAAACTGTAGAAGGGCATATCAGTAAGGCTTTAGCAGAAATCCGGTCACATCTTAGAAAACTGGACTTAATGCCTATGGTAGGATATATCTTATATCAATGCATAGGAATCTCCTAAAATGAAATTCTCCAATAAAAAAGGGCTACCGTTTTCACCGTAGCCCTATACATTCATCAATAAACTATTTTTTTACAATGTAAACTCTCCCTGCAACCGAATATCATCCGAAGCAGCTCCAATCATTACCTTGAAATCACCCGGTTCGACCACCTGTTTCATTTCCATATTATAAAGAGACAATTCCTCTTCACCCAACGTGAAAGTAACTTTTTTGCTTTCACCTTTCTTCAAAGCAATCCGCTCGAAAGCCTTTAACAGGATCGGGGCCTGGGATACAGAAGCTACTTTGTCGCAAATATAAAGCTGGACAACCTCTTCCCCGTCACGGTCGCCGGTATTGGTTACCGTGCAACTTACCGTTTGTAAGGCATCTTTGCCGTTACCCTTTTGCATTTCCAGCTGGCTGTATTCAAATTTAGTATAGCTCAAGCCATAACCGAAAGCATACAGAGGAGTTCCTTCACTCTCTACATAAGCACGCTGCTTGCCCTGTGAATAAAACAAAGGCAACTGACCTTCGCTACGAGGAACGGATACCGGCAAACGTCCGGCCGGGTTGTAATCGCCAAACAGAACATCGGCAATGGCTGTTCCTCCCTGCTCGCCCGGATACCAGGCAGTCAGCAAAGCCTGGGCTTTCTCCGAAGCCAGATTCATATTCAGTGTACGTCCCTGTATATAAACAACAATCAACGGTTTACCTGTGGCGGCAAGGGCTTCCAGCAACGGTTCCTGATCACCCAATAAACGCAAGGTGCTACGGTCGTATCCTTCGCCACAATCCATATCCGGTAGCACTTGGATTCCATCCGTAGAAACATCGGCAGCACCGGTTCCTATATATTTCGTTTTGAAATCACGTGCACTGGAACCACCGACTACCAATACTACCGCATCGGCAGCACGGGCAGCTTCCACCGCTGCAGGGATATTGCTGGCCGTTACATCACGGATCGCACAGCCTTTCACATAGTTCACTTTCGTAGAAGGAGAAACCGCTTTCCGTATGCCATCCAATACCGTAACGATCTCTTCACGTTCCTGAGGAGCCGTATAGTCACCCAGCTGGTTATACATCATATCGGCATTCGGACCGATCACGGCGATACTTCCGATATTTTTTTTCAAAGGTAATACTCCATCGTTCTTTAACAGGACAATCCCTTCACGGGCTACCTCACGAGCCAGCTCCTTATGTGCCTTTGAGCGTACCAGCTGCTTCGCCTGTTCCGGAGAAACATACGGATTCTCGAACAATCCCATACGGAACTTTAAACGAAGTACGTTAGCGACTGCCCTGTCGAGATCCTCCATAGTGATAGAACCTTCTTCAAAGGCTTTCTTCAAATTCTTGCCATACGCATTTCCTCCCAGGTCCATATCAAGACCGGCTTTCAGTGCCAGGACGGCGGCTTCCTTATTATCTTTTGCCACCCTCGCTCCGACAATTCCTTCGATACTTGTCAGGTCTGAATAGACAAAGCCTTTAAATCCCCACTGATCACGAAGCACATCCGTCAGCAGATATTTATTAGAAGTACAAGGAACGCCGTCGATAGAGTTATAGGAAGTCATGATCGTTCCCACGCCTGCTTCCACTGCCTTTTTGAAAGGGGGCAGATAATCGGAGAAAAGCTGGCGCATACCGACATTGGCACGTGCACCGTTATGTCCGGCTTCAGGAATACCGTAAGCGGCAAAATGTTTCAAAGTGGAAAAAAGATGTTTGCCGTCATTCTGCTCATTGCCCTGCATACCTTTCATAAAAGCAACGCCTAAATTAGAGGTCAGCACAGGATCTTCCCCGAAAGTCTCCTCCATACGCGACCAACGAGGTTCACGGGCAATATCCAATACCGGACCATAACCGATGTTAGCGCCTTGTGAGCGGGCTTCCAAAGCGATCGCCTCTCCCATTTTATACATCAGTTCCTCATTCCAGGTACTTGCCTGCGCCAGTGAAGTCGGAAAAACAGTGGTTCCGATAGCCATGTGTCCGTGCGGACACTCTTCGGCAAATAAGACAGGGATTCCCAAACGGGTTTCCTCCACTGCATATTTCTGTAAAGCATTCAGTGCTTTGGCTGATAATTTGGGATTCAAGCCTGTCTCCAATGTCTTTTGTGTCCAGGGATCAGCACGGAGAACCGCCCAAAATGAACCGATAGGCATTGCTTTCATCCGTTCTTTATAAAGGTCGGAGGCTACTACGCCATTTTTTGTTTTGGTATACATTTCCCAACCCAGCGGACAGCACAGCTGACCGACTTTTTCTTCGACGGTCATACGTCCTACCAGGTCTTTTACTCTATCTTCGACAGGTACCGTAGCCTGTTTATATAACGGCTGCTGAGCCATAGCCTGCCCTGCAAAAGCAATAAGGCCGATCAGTAAAGATGTTGTTTTACTCATATAACTATATTGTTGTTTTATTTAAGAAATTATCAGTTTTGAATGTTTCAATTATTATCAGATGTGAGATATCTTTCATTACAAGGCAACGCCTTGTGCCGCAGGCTCCGCCTCATAAAAGACTCAGTTTTTCCTATATTCGAGAGTGAAGCCTAACTGTCACTTGTCATCTGTCAACTAAAAACTGTAAAGCTATCGGTTCATTCTTTAATCCTTTCGGAAGAGTAACCTTTACTTTGCCGTCTTTGCAGGTGTATTTCACGGTCTTGTTTCCTTTCAGCATTTTCATCTTACCTGTCGGGATATTTCCGCTCCATTCGATCGTTTCAGGCAGATTTTCTCCTTCCGGCAAAGCATAAACGGCATATAAGGTCTTACCGTCTTTATCCGCAGTAAACCAAACATTGCCATCATTATAAACCAGAGTGATGCGGGTATTATAAATCGCTTTTCCATTTACTCTCAACCAGTCACCAATAACATGCAGGCGTTCTGCTACTGCATCTTCGATAGTTCCTTGCGGAGTCGGACCTACACCTAATAACAGACAACCACCTTTGGCTGTAATCTCAGCCAAAAGACCAATCACTTTAGTTGGAGATTTATAAGGTGCATTAGGAACCCATCCCCAATCATTACTCAATGTAATACAGCTTTCCCACGGATTATTCAATTGCGTTTCGGGGATGCTACGTTCCGGAGTCTGATAATTCTCATTTCTTCCGCGGATCGTACGGTCGACAGAGATCAACCCCGGTTGTGTGGAGGTACGCACCTTTGTCAATAACTTATCGAGATTGACATCGTCACCGGTCACCCAGCCGCCATCCAGCCAAAGGATATCGAAGTTACCATAATCTGTCATCAATTCATTCATCTGGTTATAAGTGAAATCCTGGTAGTTTTTCCACCAGTCCGGATGATTTTCTTTCTTATAATTCTGACGACGGTTAGCTGTTGCGAAATAAGGATTCCAAAACCATTCGCAATGCCAGTCCGGTTTAGAGAAATAACATCCGATCATAAAATCTTTCTGTCGAAAAGCATCGAACACGTGACGTGCCACATCTTTTTTCGGATCAGTACCGAAAGGACCGTTTGCGATGGAGAAGTCCGTAAACTTTGAATCGAACATACAGAAACCATCGTGATGCTTCGTTGTAAAGATCATATATTTCATTCCTGCATCCTGCATAATATCCGCCCATTTAGCAGGATCGAACTGTGTCGGGTTCAAAGAGTCCTTCAAACCATAATACCACTTCTTGTATTCATCGTAGGTCATATCTTTTTTGCGGGAGATCCAGTCTACATCCTCGGAACAGATGGACCATGACTCTACAATGCCCGGAACAGAATAAAGTCCCCAATGGAACAAAACACCGAATTTCTGATCTTGCCATTTATCCAGTTTATCCAAAACCTTTTGATCTGTAGGCCATTCATAGTCAGTTGAACGTTCGTGAACAAAACCTTGTACCTGTTGGGCATTTACATTTATCGTCAAAACGGCTCCTGTCAGGCATCCGAATAGTGTTTTCAGGATTTTCATAAAATCATCGTTTTAATTATTGTACATTATTAATTTTTCGTTTAAGTCTACTCTTAACGGGGATTAAAAAAGCACGGCAAGATACAGAAAATATCCTAAAAAGCAAAATGTAATTCTGACAGTATGTAACAAAAAAAAGATGCACGGATCTCATCGCCGATCCGCACATCTTCATCCAATTAACAATAATACCAAATAACTTTTGCTAAAGTATTTCTCTTACTATTTACTTATTAATGATATTTACCCACTCCCCTTTGCTCGTTTCAAAAGAAAGGATACCGTTCTCATTCGTAACTTCACCAGCATTTCCAGTGACAACCACTTCCTCCGCTCCAAACGGTGAAGCGATCCGGATAGTGCCGCCCTGCTCCGGATAGATACGCAGTTTGGTGATCTTTCCATTCTGTTTTTCTGCCGAAATAAGGAAAGCCCCCATAGCACGCAGGTTATCGAATGAAACGTTTGACCAGCCGGCAGGGATAGCCGGGAATACACGGATAATACCAGTGTGACTCTGCAGTAACATTTCCTGAATACCGGATGCAAAAGCAAAGTTACCTTCCAGGGTAAACGGACGATAAGTAAATTTCGATTTACCGCTCTTTGTCTGGTCACCGTTCGCATGGAATGTATTTCGAAGGCAGAAACATTCGGCAAATGTACGCAGTTTGTCGGCTGCTCCTTCGCCGTCGAAAGCACGGGCCTTCATGTTACCACACCAACTGTATGAATAGCCACACCACCAATCCGGTCCATAATCTTCTAATTTCTGAATGGTAGCCCGGATAATCTTCTGCGATTTTTCTCCCTGGCTCCAATCCAGCAACCCCAGCGGATGAATAGCCATCGCATGAGAGAAGTGACGGTGGGATTGATCGTATGAGAAACCTTTGGCAAAGGTCAGGGCACCTTCTTTATCGGTATCCAGTTCCGGCAGTTGTTCATTCAGCATCTGCCAATGGGCGGCTTCTTCCGGAATATTCAGTTCACCTGCCAGTTCTGAAGCAGCACCGAAAGCAAACTTCATTAAGGCCAGATCATAATTAGTCATATCTTTGAACCAGGCATTGATCGAATTATCATATATCTCCGGACTGGAACTCATCGTCAGTTTCCGGACACCCTGTGCATCCACTACGGATATCTGCTCCAGGAATGTAGCCACTTCTTTCAGGAATGGATAAGCACGGTCCTTCAGAAATTCACGATCCATCGAATACTTCCAGTGAAAATAAAAATGCTGTGCCAACCATGCTCCGGCAGTCTGCGACATAGAATACTGTATCCATCCGCCCATCGGTACACCTAGTAAAGTACAAACACCGGGCACATTCATACCGTCTGTTTCAAAATACTGACGGGTATATTCTTTGTAAACATCCCTTTGATTCCACAACGTATTCAGATAACCTAAACCCTCTTTCAGATGATTGCCCGTATAGGTCGGCCAGTAACTAAGCTGGGTATTCAGGTCATGGTGATAGTCGCCCTTCCAGGGTGGTAACTTACCGTTATCCGCTGTCCAGACAGCCTGCAACGAGATCGGATATGAATCCTCACGGGTAGCAGAGCCGTACTTATACATTTCATTATCATATTGTTTCTGTAAAACAGGATCGGGAAGTGTTACGGAAGACTGCGCCCAATAACTCTTCCAAAAATCCAAATGAGACTGATAATCCTGATTTATACCGCGCGTCATCGCTTCCTGCGTTTCATCCGATGCTTTATCTTGTACCAATGAAGAAGTCACACTCCACACTCCGCAAAGTGTTTTTCCTTTTTGCTCCCAGCGGACATTTACATCATATGAAAAACCATTCCACCCCTCCTGATGATAGGTAATCTGATTGGCATCTTCATTGATTTCCCCCTGTTTATATCCGAGACGACGCAAATCCTGTCCTTCTACAGAACTACCGGCTTCATTTCCACCGGTATTGTATTTAGGAGAAATCAAGGTCGGAGTGATTGACGACGGTAAATTCTCGAAAACAAACCAGCCGACTGGTTCGGTAGCATGGACAAATGTTTTCAATGTCGCCCCGTTTTCCCAGGTCGCTTCACAAAGTGCATTGTTCAAATACAAATGAACATCAGACGGAGACCCCAGTTTTTCCAACGAGAACTCCAACGCCGCTCCCGGTATTTTGGATGGAGCCGGTTGCTGGTTATATGGGTGATCGAACTTCTTCTGCACCGGCAGATAATCTCCTTTCATCACCTGCTCACGAACCCAGGCAAACCGGTTGTTCGGTCCCGAAATACTATCCATCGGGCGAAGATCCCAAAGGTCTGTCCTATCCAGTGAAAAGCGTAACGCCGAATCCCGCTGCCACACCAGGGCGCCGACCGTCGCATTACCTAACGGCATTCCTTCATCCCAGGTCTTTGCCAGATCCGGGAACTGCAGATCGCTGTCCGATGATACCACCGGCAGGTCAACAGATACATTACAGGCTGTCAACAGCCACACACTCAATGTCAGTAATAAGTTTTTCTTCATAACATAATACATCTAAAATTCTATTTTATCAACTCTCCTTTTATTCCGAAATCATCGATAACCAGCAATCCGTTCCCCTCTTTCACTACGGCGATATAAAAATCCGTACAGTCAGGAGTCGTGAAACGGACGTTACATGTTCCGGAACGATTCAAATCGTAGGAAAAGACCTCTTTACCGGTCGACAAGGATCTTCCGACTACCTTGTAAACATCCCTGGTATCTACCTTGTAATCAAATTCGACTTCATATTCCTGTCCCGGAGCGAAACGGATCATGGCAGGAGAAGTACGATATACCTCCCCGTTTCTTTCGCGCCAGGTAGCCAACGACCAATTCCCATGAATTGTATTATCCGTATAAACATCGTGTTTTTGAGACAGATGCGTAGTAAATGCACTGGGCTGACAAGCTATAAAAGGTCCCCAGCCCTCATCGACATGTTCAAAATCTTCAAAATAAGTATAACCGGCTTTTTGTGTTTGCAGGCATTCCACCAGACGAACATCATCGAAACATACGGCTGCCGTATCCTCTGAAGCGACACCGCCATTCAGTGAAAGAACAATCTCTTTTTGACCAGTCGGCATACGGAATGGTATCTTCAAACGCTGCCAGGTCGTCCGGAAACGATCCGTATTATCTGTATAATTCATGACATGGCTTTCCCGGATGGAGGTTTGTACCTTCAACACTTCTCCGCTTTGTATCGCCAGTCTCGCTTCTTTCCGGCCGATGACATTGACCCAAACAGAAGCTACATATTCCTTACCTGGTATCAGTCCGTTCACCACCTGGCTGACACCGGCAGTATCCTTTCCCTTTATCTCCAGATAGTCCTGTCCGTAAGCTGTTTCCCTGACAGCCAAAGCATCCATAGCTCCCTGCTTCTGCCAATAGTCAAACGACTGGCTGTCGAAACCTGTATCTTTTACCGGACTCCCCTCGCTCCAAATCATTTCCGGTAAAGGAGCCATCTCCCGCTTATAAATGACATACCCTTGGTCCGGCAAAGCATCTATCTCTATCCGACCGTTACGGACAGGAAGCGTTCCTGCCAACTTACGTCCCAAATCGCTCAAGGCATACAAATAAACCGTTTCCTGTCCTTTCCAGGATTCCGGTAACTGCCAGGTCGTTTTCCCTCCCTGTACATTATAGTGGTAAATCTTTTCTTCCGTTTCCGGATTCCAGGGAATGAATACACAGTCACCCGTCATTAGAGTCTGTTCTCCCCTCTGAATGACTGTTCCGTTCTTCCCGTCTCCCACGGCAAGTAAACCACTCTCCAATACAGCACGTGCCGTATCCAGCTGCAATACCGGATAATGCATCAAATACCGGTAAGGCAACTGTTTGGTAAAAAAGTTATGAATCACACCTTTAAAATCACGTCCTTTTTGCCAGCCCATAAAACCGATCTCCGCTCCCCGGTTATATCCTCCGAGTAAAGCCGGATGCATAGCATAGCCGTCCCGGTACTGATGATGAACCAAACGATGTATCAAGCTTTTAGCCTCCGGATTATAATGGATCCATACGGCCTCCTTATCAAACACATCTGCATCTTCCGTCCATACAGCCCAGCCATTTTGGTTGAATAACCGGGCAGTCTGATGAGCCAGCCAACGATATTCCCGATAGGTATCGAGATAAACAAAAGACAGGTCGGGCACATCTGCTTTCAGCCGGTTCAAACGTTCTTCAAAAGAACCTGCCAGCATATCCGCCTCTTTGTTCAGGAAATAAGACTGGTCCAGCCAGCTCCATGCAGGCATATCCGTCACGATTCGGTCATTGAAAGCTCTCGCCTCTGGATAAGATTCGCTATGATTGATATGAACTCCGATATGTGCATTATATTTCCGGGCTTCTTTTGCCAGAAATGCCAGATCGTCCTTTCCGCCCGCCCGTTCGTTATAATTACCTGAGTAGTCCGGATGGGCACTGTCATGCCCTTCGCTCTGATATCCTTTCAGTTCGAGCATCTGTCCGAAGCCATCGGTTGCCAGGTAAAACTTCTTGATATTATCCAACTGGCGAAGGAAGGGATACTGAGCACAGCTGGCAAAATTCATAGTAATCGTAGCATACGAGTTCTGTATCCTGTCTACGCCGAAAGGAGCCGGATATACCTGCTGCAAAGCAACAGCTCCGTCTTGCCAATCGACTTTATTGTCCCGATTGCAATCATCGGAGAGGATTACCTTTATATAAGGCAGTCCGACCACTTTTCCGTCATGTCCCCGATACATCCACTCGTTCCCCCAAATACCTGTCACCACCGAACCGGGTGTCTGTACCGATTGATACAAAAACTGACGGGTCGCATAAATAGAATTACTCTCAAGAGTTGCCACTAACTTATCTGAGTTCAGCAGTACAATGGAACCATACTGGCTGGTATTATCGACAGCCTTCTCTTTCAACGGATAGAATCTGTCGGCATGTACATTATCTGCTACAGACAGGCAACTTCCCGGAACCGTATCCGATAGGGATACCAAATTATGATCCGGAAAAGCCAGCGTCTTTACTTTGAAGTTTCCTTTTTCTTCTATTTCGGTTACGGATAGCTGAAACAGGTTATCGGTTACCTGACAGCAGACCTGCATCGTAACACCTATCTCTTTTACTTTTAATGTATACAGAATCCGGTCAGCTTCCGCTTTGCTTGCCACCTGAGGCTGATAATAATCCCCATTGATCAGGATATCTTTTACACCAAAAGGCTGTCCGTCTAGTCGGGACTGAGTTTCTTTCCAAAGATAAGACTGCACGGATGGAAAATCTTTGTTCAATACTACTTCTATCTGGGATGAAGACAAAGTATAACCGCTTTTCTTTTTAGCAATCTCCCTCTTCGGTGCTTTCAACTCCCGGCAAATGACATTGGATATCTGCACATTACCCTGATCATGCACGCGGAAACCTGTCCGACCGGGCGAGAGAGGAAGATCCGGTATATACTTATGAGTAATCTGTTCCCCGTCCACATATACTGTCAGTGTACGTCCGATACAATTTACTTTGATATGCCGTAAATGATGTGCATATAATTTAGCAATATCACGGGCTATCTCCGTCTTACCGTTCGGTGTTTCCACATACCAATAGGCAAAGCCCAAATGATCTGTAGCCTTATCACATCCTACATATATCCAGTCGTTTTCATTTACATAACGGAGCAATACACCCACCTGTGCCGATGAATTTTGTGGCAACAGGTCGAACTCGACCGTACTGTTGACAGCCGAAAAACTATCCACCCATACCAGGCTATCCTGCCCGCTTTTCAAATACCAGGTACAGAAAGAATCGTTTATACCTTTCTCCAATTGCGGAGAGGCGAAAGAAGTTACTGAGATCAAACAAAAAGTCCCTATAGTTAGGATTTTATTCATCTGTTTCAAAATTTATAGTGCTTATATGATATATTACCTGAATATACAAAGATAAAGAGTGAAAATATATTAGAGAAACATATTTCCACTCTCTTTTCCTGAATCTCGTATTTTGCAAAATATATCACCTATTTTGCAAACATTCGACATGGATTATTCCTTTTTTACTCTTCCATTATCGCCACTTTCGAGATGACCAAATCCGGTCCGTTCTTTACTTTCGCTTTCAGACGAAGGATACCGTCGTTGGAGTCTTCACGCATAATATGCAGTTTAACCCATGACTCTTCCTGATCCTGCTTGCCGGATTCGTAATCGCGACCTTCGAAAACCAGATATCCCGTACGTCCTTTCTTATCCTTGTCTGCAAAACAAACATATAAAGAACCGATAATTCCCAGCGGACACTCGATAGTCAACTCCATCTCCTTGCCCTGCCATCCCGGAGATACTTTCCAGGTTGTTTTTTTATTGGCAAATGTCTTGTCCGAATTAGCACAATCGATATATAATAAAGCATTACTGAACTCACCCGTTACCGTACTTTTCAGCGGTTCGACAAAAGTAAACATCTTTTGCAGTGAAGGGATATCTTTCTCCAGCGAAGGATTGAAGTCTTCAGAATCCATATAATGCAATATGCTCTTCTTCAGCTGACGGGCAACCGGATTCTTTTCATCCTTCAGATCAAAGCCGCAGACAACCAGTTTACCCTTACCAACTTTCAGCTCAAAGATGGCCGCCAGCTTGTTATTCCGATGGAAATCGTCTACCGGCTGCGCGATCGGTTTATATGCTTCCGGATAATCATTTATATAAAATGCCCTCGCATCTTTATAGACAGACTGCCATTGCCAGTCGCTATGAGAATCGGTCGGGAACTCTGCAAACAACGGATGTTTATCGCGTACCACCATGCCGATCGTATTCTTTCCCTGACCAGGGAAGAAAGTCAATGACCAGTATAAAGGATAGTAACTGATCTTATCGCATGTTTCCTCCGTACCCAGTGCGGCTGCCTGCAAAAGAACCTTTCCACCGTTTTCAAGATGCTTTATACAGGCTGCATCCATCCGGTCGGTTACGTAAACAGTTCCAGTCGACTCTTTCTGCCTGTCGGCAGAAGTATTTACCGACGGATACACCCAGATATTCCAGCGGTTAGCTATCGCCCGTCCCTGCAGACCGACTTCCACCGTCAGCTTCTGAGCCGTAGTTATCTGTGACAGGTCACAACTAATCTTTCCCCCTAACTCCGAACTTCCGACAGGCCAACGGCGTGAAGCCGTCTCACCGGAAGCGACTAGATTGCTATTCACATCTTTTATCTTCCAGTAAAGGCCATCCTGCAAATCTTCCGTTCCGTAATGAGCCAGTTGCATCTCGGCAGTAAACGGCTCCTTGTTCTCCCAAACATATTTCGGCATACGCAGCAAAGTGACCGTCGTATCATGATGTGCCCGGAATTGTTCGGGCGTAGTAATACCTTTACTATCATAAAATACATCCAGCCATCCGATCAGCGCTTCTCCCTGTCCCTGATAATCCTGCATGCTGAGCAACTGGATTCCGGCACAGGAGGGTGTACGAAGGAAGGATTCTATCTCATATTTATACATGATCTGATTGAGCGCACCCGAAGCTGCAACAAACTCCCCATTCTGTTCTTCGATCCTATTCTTACGTGCCTGCTCACGAAACTCTTCCAGGTTACGGGCTTTCAGGACACCGGTATATTTCTTTATCTCCTCCCATTTGGGATAGACCGGCCATTGTCCGATCTCATGGGAAAGGATCGGTATGTTTGACTGGGAATAAACATCCTCAAAGTCCCATGCCGTGGAAGCTCCTCCGCGTAAACCGCGTGTTGCGCCCAACTTATCGATATAATGCGTGACCATATACTGATCGACTGGCATGATCTTACGGGCAGTCGATACGGCATACAAACGGCGGGAATCCTTTGCACGTAAAGGCTTTATCCATGATTCCATCACTTCAAAATCGGAATTACCCAACTCGTTACCGATACATTGCATCACAAAAGAGGGATGATTGCCGTAAGCATTGATCATACGGTGCAGTTCCTGTTTTACATAACGGTCGGCAGACGGATTTTTTCCCAGTCCCTGTGGATGACCTTTCGTATCCATTTCTTTCCGTTCCTTTTGTTCGACAGACATCCACCAGTCTATCCAGATCGTTTCTGCCTGGATATAGATACCGATCCGGTCGGCAGCCACAAAAGCAGCTTCGGGAGGACACCAGGAATGGAAACGGACATGGTTCAATCCGTAATCTTTATAGATACGGAAGATACGTTCCCAATCCTCTACCTTACAGGAAGGATAACCGGTCAATGGGAAATGAACACAATCGAGATTTCCGCGCAGGAATACCGGTTTTCCGTTGATCTGTATCTTCGACTTGGAAGAAGTTACTTCACGGAAGCCAAATTCTATCTCACGGGTATCGTATGTTTTCTTTTTATCCTGTACGGTAACTTTCAATCGATACAGATTCGGGGTAACATCATTCCACAGCTTGATGCCGGCGGGCATCGCCGCCTGGAAGTCCAGCACATTCGCACCTTTCTGTAAAAGTTGTTCAGTTATCCGGCTAAAAACGACCGCTCCACTCTCCCGCTCCGTCAGTTGCCAGGAGATACGGGTATCCACTTTCTTAGCAGATGTGTTCATGATCGTATCTGTTACCTGCAGAGTACAGGGAGAAACCTTGGTAAATACTTGCGGATTGGAGAAATGGATGGCTTCGACAGCTTTCAACTGTAGGCGGCCAACTGCACCATTCCAGATACTTTGTGTATATTCGGTATACACATGCCCTTTATCGCCGATATTATAGATCAGATCGTTATTGATACGGATCGTCAACCGGTGTTTTCCGGGAGACAAATAACCGAGATCATGGTAATGGGGAGTGGAGAGTGCATCCTGTACGGATACTTCTTTTCCATCGACAAAAACACGTGATTCCCATAAGACCCGTTCCAGTTCCATCCGGATGCGTTTTCCATTCCATTCGGATGGGATTTCAATTTCTCTCGAATACCAGGCAGGACCATAATATTTATAAGCACGTGTAAGGATACCGAAATCGGAGCCGGACGTTTTTTCACCATAATGCGCTTCATCGGTTGTTCCCGGTAAAGTTATATGATCGGTAAAAGAGGTTCCCTGCCAGTTTTCTTTCAACCCTTTGTCTTCGGGATCGAGCTTAAACTGCCAGGAACCGCTTAAAGATTGATTGTTTTGTATCTGTGCAAAAGCCGATATGCACCAATTGGCTACTAAAAAAAAGATTACTTTAGAGAGTTTTTTGTTCATATGTATTTTGTTATTGTCAAAAGTAAATGTAACCTTATTTGGTCATAAACCGGAAATTATACTCACTGAATGACCAAACTTGTTTTCCCTTCGGAAGAACAGCCTTACCCTTCTTTTTGCCTTTTTTGTCGACCGTAACAGTCAAGTCGATGCGGGTATACTCACCTTTTTCGAAATCATAGGATGAACCGTCATCATCATAAAGAGAATAGGTTGCCGGTTTATTTCCGTAGTGGCGTACTTCCAACGGATATTTCCTATCCTCAAACTTCGCCATAGCAGGCCATAAAGGAATTATACCGCCATCCTTTACATAAACAGGAATATGACGGCCGGGAGCTACCGTTATTACTTCTCCTTCACCGGCAAACTCTCCGGTATAGAAATCAAACCATTTTCCTTGGGGCAAAACCACTTTGCGCTCTTTCTCTCCGGCAAACAACGGAGCTACCAGGATATTCTCTCCTACCATAAACTGATCTTTCACTTCCCGGCGGATAGCCATTGCATATGGATTGTCCGTCGCATCCAGTTGTCCTTCTACCGTCTGTACTTCAGCCGCATATCCCTCTTCCAGGTTCATCGCCCGAACCGGAGGTGTCCCGTAAAAAGCATAATCAGCAAACGCGGTATATAAATAAGGAATCAATTGGATACGCAACAATGCTATTTCACGAATGTCGTCCTCTACATCCGTAAACGTCCACGGCTTCGTACCATCCGCCCAGGCGTTCAGTTGTGCTATCGGCGAGAAACAAACCGTCTGCATCCGTCGGAGCCACTCTTCCGATGTCTTGGAAGAACGAACTTCCGGTGTCCACAATACCCCGATAAAAGAACTGTTTATCAATGCCGTAATAAAACCCCGATGATCGTAATAATCATTATACAATACATATGGATAGGCATTCGTCCCTGCATTACCGGCACGCACCTGTCCGTAGGTACGCATATTCTTCTCACGATACATCTTTACGGTTGCCTGCTGCATCAGCGAACCATACAGGTTACGGAGCTGTTCCGCCGGAATACCGGAAGGGAAAGTAGCTACATCCGGCCAAAGCCAGGAATCATATCCGTCGTTTTCATCCATCTTATAACCGCTGATACCGAGATCGAGCTGGTGCTTGCGGAAATGATCGGTCATGATCTTACAGGCTTCCGGCATGGAATAGTCAGGCACTTCGCCCAACCAAACGGTATGCGAACCGGTATAGGGCTTTATCTTGTCATATACCTCGCTATGCTTGGATACATACGGATTCATCCACAGATTCAACCGGATATTCTTATCCAGCATATCCTTTACAAAACCGGGAGCATCCGGAAAACGCCCCTTGTCCCACTCGTAGGTACACGGATAGGCTTTGCTATGCCATCCCGGTTCAAGCCCGATCACAGACAGAGGGAATCCCCGTTTCTCAAACTCATCGACTTCCGTTTTCACATCTTTGTCGGTAAACAAAGTCGGTGTACGATGCCAGAACCCGAGTCCCCACCGCGGAGGTAAAGCCCCTCCCCCGTTATACAGGTTGTAACGGCGGACAACATCCAGCATCGTCGGACCGGCAAAAAATACCATTTCCACACCTTCGGCGGGAACCAATACTTCTATATTATCTGAATAGGGCTGTGCGGGCCAGGTCCGGTCAGTATTACGATCCTGTTCTTCGGGAGCATTCGGACCTTTGCGGACGGCAGTTCCTACCCAAAGATCTATGTAACGGGCCGAATTGATCAATACACCGTATCCGCGCGAAGAGATAAAGAAAGGAACCGGTGCATGGGTACGTCCGTTGTCGCTGCCGGTATAATGGTCCATGTGAAGCCGCATGATCCTTCCGCGTTGTTCAACAGTTTTAAAGTTAAGTCCCAGTCCGAATATCTTCTCCTCCTTTTCCAAAGGAAAGCTGATATACGTTTTACCATCTCTCAATTCCACCTTCACATCGGCGGGAGATATCGGCAAAACACCTTCCGGCATCTGTTGAAGAGCCTCTTTTTTCGGTGTGATATCGAGTTCACTTAACAGGTTGATTTTCTCCGGTTTTCCGACAGATAGTTTCCAAACTCCGGCGTACTCACCAGTGCTCCAATCTTTCGAAGCGACATTCGATTGAGCAAAAGAAACAGCCACGTAACCAATAGCTGCAAATAATAAGGTAAGTTTTCTCATGATATTGTGTTCTACATATTTAGATGCAAAATAAAACTATTTAATCAGAATAACAAATGGATGGGAGATATTAAAAGATGGATAATATTGTGATCGGTTTAATCTTTATACGAAAGGCTTATTTCTTCCTTATCTTCTGCATTTTGTATCCTTTAATTTTGTACCTTGGTTAAATTGAATTAGTATGGGGTCTTTTTCTATTTTGCATGTATATAAATAGAAAAAGACTCCCTTTCTATAATTGAATTTATTTTACATACAACATAACTGTTCCGCCAATCGTATCTCCCTTCTTTAACGGTTTCCGGAACGGAGCATAATAACTGCCCAGGAACATTTCATTTCCTGCCGTGACGAAATCGGCAACCAGGAAACGGATACGGTCTTTTTCCAGCCATGAACGCCAGTGTTGTTTTCCGTTGGAAACAGCTGTTACCTTATTTCCTGAATGGTCTGTCAGACCGGCATACCAAATGTTTCGGCGGGTTGAACGGAAATCGTTACTTCCCAACTCATTATAATCCAGGCTCCAGGACCAGCTCGGTTCCACACGGGGATCCAGACGGGCGGGCAGACCGGAATAGAACAACTCTGCCTCTCCTACCGGACGGCTGATATGGTCGTCGGGATAAACGCTCCACAAACCGTCACGCCGCCAGAATGTTTTATCGAATGCAGCGGGAGCCTCGAAGACCAGTCCCCACTGACGGGGATTCACGTCTGCCAGCGCATCGAAAGAATAGCTGACGGAAAGTTTTCCTCCGACATTGACAGTCAGCTTATAACTTCCCTCAAACTCCTTATAGCTTCCTTTAACGGTAACAACAACGTTCTCTCCTTCTTTGACAGCATCTATCTCCGTCGGTTTCCATTCGGTACAGATATCATTAAACAAAGGCGTGTTTGCATTATGATTCGGGAAGCAACCTCCGCCATTCAAAGGCAATGCCATCAGCCATGGACCTCCGTTCAGTATCTCCTGTTTTCCCTGCTTTAGAGACAGGATTTGTCCGGTCGTACGGCTCACCTCGCAGGAGAAGTTCTTACCCGTAATACGGTAAACGTCATTGCTCTTCTTCAGTTGAGTAGCTGATGATTGCAGTTCCGGCAATTCGTTCTGGACCTGTTTACCGACCGGAATGATATATTCATCGGCAACAAAGCCACGCGGATCGGTGAATGAAAGATAAAGTTCGTTCGCTTTATCCGGATTTTCGATCGGGATACGTATCAGCCCATTCTCTCCCGGTCGGATCGAAGCAAAAGAGATACCCTGCTCCTCCCCGTATTTCCAACGGATCTGCAACTCGCTGAAATCCGTATATGTATATCTGTTTTCCAATGCGATGGTCAGTTCCTTAGCCGGAGACAATTGTGCGGTATGTACCCGTACAGGACTGTATATCTTCTTCATATCCCAATATTCCGGTTTCGGACGACGCCATCCGTCGATCGGTCCCCATGGCCCGTAACCGACCGCATCTCCGTTCGGCATTTGGAAAATATCGTCGATACCCGACCAAATGGAACCACCCAGTACACCGTCTGTCTTATACATATTATCCCATGTCGGAGACAAAGCCAGTGCCCAGTCACTGCGCACGCCCGGGTCTGTAACCAGTTCGCTCCGGTTATATACATTCAGATGGCAATACTCGCCATATACCATCGGGCGGTCACTTTTGGCTGCAACTTTATATCCGTCCGGTCCCGGATAATGAATATTCGCTATCGGTGCCGTACTTCCCTGATTATTGAAGCCACCGTATGCCTGGTCGTGGAACGTATGCGGACGTGTAGGGTCTGCCTTTTTCACATAGACTTCCACCTGGGCAAACTCCTTGTTCCAGTAAGATTCATTAGCCATCGACCAGAAGATCACAGAAGGATGATTCCGGTAAAAATGAATGGTTTCCATATTTGCCTGCAAGACATACGGATAATATTTGCTATCCTGGTAATCGAGTGTTTTCCAGTTTTCGTTGGCATGATGGCCGATCCAGCAGACAGGTGCTTCTACCTCGACGAACATACCCAGTTCATCGCAAATCTGAAGCAATTCCTCACAGGGAGGATAATGCGAAGTACGGATAAAGTTACAGTTTGCCGCACGGTATAATTCCACATCTTTCCGTTCCAGCTCGGGAGTCATGACACGACCCGTAAGCGGGTGCGCTTCATGACGGCAGACACCTCTCAGTTTCACCGGTGTTCCGTTTACCAGCAGACGGTTGCCAACGATCTGTACCTCCCGGAAACCGAAGCGTTTCTCAATCTGTTCAGTCGTACGGTCACCAGTACTCAATTCAATCTTCATCGTATATAAATGGGGATGCTCATTGTCCCATTTCTGCGGATCACGTACTTTTCCTATCAGCCAACCGTTCCATGTCTCGCCCGGAGCCAATGAAGGAATCTGCTGGTCCAGCACAACCGGCAGTCCGGCAATGGAGAGACGGGCAGCTATATTCTCTTCAGCTTCTTTCCCGGAGTTCGTTACTGCCAGGTAGACTTTTAAGTCGGCATCCTTATATTTTTCATCCAGGTCCGTTACAATACGTATATCAGATATATGTACATCCGGGACGGTAAAAAGCGTCACTTTACGAGTGATACCGCCAAGTTGGTGAGCGGCATACTGCGTCAGGCTACCCAGCATATCGGCAAGCGATTCGCTACGGACTTTCAGAGCCAACCGGTTCGTACCTGCTCGCAATGCCGGTGTAGCATCCAGTTCAAACGCAGTCATACCTCCCATGTGGGTACCTATTTCTTGTCCGTTCAGCCAGACGGTACATTCGCTGGAGACACCGTCGAAACGCAGCTTCACCTGTTTTCCTTTCCAGTCGGCAGGTAAGGTAAATGTAGTCATGTATCCTCCGAATCCGGCCGAATCGACCTTGAAGCCCTGCATCGACCACTGCCCCGGTACAACGACCGGATGCCATTCCCCTGCTTCAGCCTCCCGGTTCTGAAAACCGGCTTTCGGGGAAGGATTGAACTGCCAGGTCCCGTTCAACGAAAGAACCGGATCATATACGCCCGGAACACTGTAAGGTACAGCCGTATAAACCGGCAAATGTTCTTCTGCATTCACTGTCGTATCCACCCGGTAACTTTGCGTATGTATCAATGCCTGTTTCTGGTCGCCCTCGAATGGAATCGGTTTCTTCGGGTTGGAAGAATACAGATTCAGTTCGGACACCAGTGCATTCGGACCTTTCAATACTTCGAAAACCAACACCAGCTGCCCGTAAGCAAATGCTTTCTTCGGCAGGTCGATGCGGTAACGTTGTTCTTTTCCTTTTTCCAGCAGAACAGGAGCCTGTACTTCGTTTCCATCGGCAACGATCCGTTGCTGACGCTCATTGTCAGAGAGATAAACGACCTCCAACTGGTAGTCAGCCTGGATATCCATCCGGTCGAAAGCATAAATAACGGTTCCTCCGAAATTGCATGTCCGTGCCGTGGCACTTCCGCCTATTTCGTCGGGCATCGTATAATTATCGCCTTTTACCAAAAACGGCTGTTTGCCGTCCATACCGCAATCGTTGGAAGCGACCGGGTACAAGGAAGTAGTCTGTGCACTTATTGTCAGGACAGAGAGTAATATTATCAAGGTGCTTAGAAGAGGCATTCTATGCCTGGATTGTTCAAGGTTATTCATTCCGCTTTTGTTTAATATTTCATACTGCAATATTACAAATATCCGGCAGCTTACCCTCTATATATTATAAATGAAAAGAGAAGCGTGAGGGAACTATTCTTTCATAAAGATGTACAAAACGGAACTGTCCGCCATAAACATCCAACCGCCTCTTTCCCAATTTATGGCTTTATTTCATAATAATAATGTATTATCAAAGAATAATCAAGAAGTATAGTGTTTTATCCAAATTGTTTCCGTTACTTTGCATCAGAAACAATAAGAGATTTATTTCGATCTTACTCTAACATGTATCTTTCCGGTTCTCAAACACCGGGCATTTCCATCTCTGATAAAGACCTTCCTAAAGTTTTATTGTTAAATTATTAATTTTTTTATTTTTATATTTATGAACATGTATATTGGTAACCTTAGCTACAATGTTAAGGAATCAGATTTGAGAGATGTAATGGAAGAGTTTGGAACAGTTGATTCTGTAAAACTTATTGTAGACCGCGACACAAGAAGATCAAAAGGTTTTGCTTTTGTTGAAATGCCTGAAAACTCGGAAGCTATGAAAGCTATCAACGAATTGAACGGTGCAGAATACGAAGGACGCGCCATGGTTGTCAAAGAAGCACTTCCAAGAAATTAATTGACTGACATATTATTGTTAATACATCAATAGAAAAAGGATATCTGTAACAGATATCCTTTTTTGTTTTTATATGCGTACTTTGCAACCTGTATCATTCTGATTTCAGGCTATCTACCGGGTTGGCATTGGAAGCACGCCAGCTCTGGAAAGTGACGGTTCCGACAGTAATAACCAGTACGATCAGCAAGGCCAACAAATATACCCACCAATACATCGGTGTTTTATAGGCAAAGCTTTCCAACCACTTTTTAATGCCATAATATCCTACCGGGACAGCCAGCGCGAAACAGACCAGGACAATATAAATATACGACCGGTTCAACATCTCCAATATTTCCATATTCGTCGCACCATGCACTTTGCGGACACCGATCTCTTTCCGGCGGTATTGGGTTTCAAATACAACCAACCCAAAGACACCTACAAGCGATATAATAATAGCCAGTATACTGAACACCGTGATCAGGCTACGCAAGTTCTCTTCCTTATGATACAGTTCGTTAAATATCTCATCATAAAACTCGATATCATACGGATAAGACGGGTCTATATCTGCCATCGTATTACGGATATGGGAAACAGCACTGCGTATATCTGTTCCGGCTTTCAGGCGGATATAGGAAACAGTCATAGGAAAAGGTATATTACCTGTCACAAAAGCAATATTATTCTCTCCGCTACGGAGTGAAGTAAACTTCACATCACCGGTCAGACCTACAATACGACCTGTTTTCCACGATGTTACTTGATCACCGGCTTCCATGTTTACTTCCATCTTAGCCGTATGGTTAAAGATATACACAAAATCTTCCGACAGTTCATCTGCAGGCGAGAAATCACGCCCTTCCTCGACCGGAATACCCATGACACGCAGGAAATTCTGTGATACGGCTATCATAAAGAAGTGTAATTCCTTTTCCTTTACATAACCGCCATTGGTGCTGTAACCATCCTTCGAACCTACTTTTTCCATAGCAAAAGCCACATCTTCGATACCCGAATATTCTTTCAGACGATTCACATACGTATCGTGCGACTTATTATAGATCTCCCCGCTCAAACGGACAATAGCGATCTGATCCTTATCGAACCCCAAAGAATATCCGCGCATATAATTGTTCTGAAGGCGGACAAAGCTGGCGCCGATGATCAACAGGATGGAAACGATAAACTGAATGCTTATCAGGACCGTACGCAGCTTGCGCCCGGAAGGAGAAAGTCCGAAACTGCCTTTCAGTACCAACGCCGGCGGGAAAGAGGTCACATACCATGACGGATATAATCCGGCAACGATCCCGGTAAACAAGGCTACAACTCCAGTCAGTAATATAACAGGCAGGTTACTTACTATTGCCAGGTTTGCATCCACGAAAGGCAAGGCTTCCGTACGTCCCAATATCCAAACAATGAATAAACTCAACAGCCAGGAAATCATGCTGATGATAGCTGCTTCCGCCAGCAGGGCACGTCGCAATACAGCATCCGGGCTACCCAATACTTTCTGGGTATTGATACTCTTGATACGCATCGGTGTCAGTGATGTACTGAAGTTCGTAAAATTGATAGCAGCCACAATGATAATCAATAAAGCGATGAAGAACAGCAACATGGTCACTTCCTTATTTCCACTTCGGAAGATCGTTCCGTCCTGGCTCTCATTCATGTAATAGATACTTGTCAACGGAGTCAGTTTGATACGTGTATCCTCCCCTTTATCTATCTTGGAGAAGTCAAAGTTGGCATTAAAATTATCCACTACGGTCTGTGCTGATTCAGGATTATCCAGTAACAGATAGCAAACATAATTACTAGCTCCGAAATTATCCCGTTGATAGGTTTCACCGATAGCTGTATAGATCAGGTTACGCATCTGGGTATTACCGGGAAAATCCTTATAAACAGCTCCTACCGTATACTCGCGGTTATCTTTCGATTGTACACTTTCTTCCGCATGAAGTGCTTTTCCCACAGCCGGCTGGTCACCGAACATCTTGCGGGCTACACTCTCAGGCAGGATTACTTTTTCCGGATCATTCAGGCAATCGCGGTCCCCTTTAATGATCGGGAAATCGAACACTTTGGCTATATCCGGATGACAAGTTTGTACCAACTCCCGGTAACCGATCTTCTGCCCGTTCTTCACAACAGAAAAATAGACAGCAGGATTGTACGGATAGATCAGGCTACCTGCTTCAATATGGGGTGACGACTGGATAACCGACTCTACAAAAGCACGTGGCAGGATCAATCCAAAAGTACCTGCCTGTGTTAATTCAAGGCGATACACCCGATCGGCAGTCGGATGACAGCGATCAAAACTACGCTCGTAGTTCACCTGTATCAGAATAACTATAAAGGCAGCAAAAGCCACAGCCAACCCAGCCACGTTCAAAAGGGTCGCCATCTTGAAACGCCGCAATACGCTCAGAAAGTTTCTTAATATTGTTTTCATATTATTTGTATTTACCTTTTATCATTCAAAATATATGCCAAAAAGTTATTTAGCTATATTTCAACTATTTATGCAAACAAGGCAAAACAACAATGTCTAATAATTAGACACTTATGTATAATTATTAGACATTGAAACAAATAAAAGAAGCAGTGTTATTCAGACTTTATGCTCTCAACCGGATTAGAGTTGGCTACATGCCAGTTCTGGAAAGTGACCGTAACGAAAGTAATAACAGAGATAATAACAAAAGCCAGCAGGAATACCCACCAATACATTGGTGTACGGTAAGCGAAGTTTTCCAACCAACGGTACATTCCATAAAAAGCGACCGGAGTAGCCAGCACAAAACAAGCGGCAAGGATGATCAGGTAGCTTCTGTTGAACATGACCAGTATCTGGGAGGTAGACGATCCCAACACTTTACGGACAGCCACCTCTTTCCGGCGGTACTCACTCTCGAATACAACCAGGCCGAATACACCGACAATAGAGATAAAGATTGCAATAACGCTGAACAGGGTGATCAGGTTGCTGATCTTCAATTCCCTTTCGTATGTCTGCTGCAGGATCTCGTCATAGAATGTAGTTTTGAAAGGATAAATCGGATCTATCTTTGTTAAACAGGCTCGCACATGTTCCATGGCAGCCCGCAGGTCGCTGCCCGCTTTCACTTTTACGTAAGCAGCAGAATAATATTTACTGTCGACTTCCTGTCCCCATCTGTATTTACCCCATACATAAAAGGTCATCGGCGACACTTCATTTCGGAAAGAAGCGAATTTGACGTTCGAAATAAAACCGACGATCTCATCGCCATCGATCTTCTCTCCCAGTTCCAGATTATACATCTCCCGGGCTTTCTCATTAAAAATATAGCTCCCGTTCTCTTTCAAATCATCTTCGGGGCGGAAATCACGACCGTCTGTTATCTCGATTCCCATGACACGCAGGAAAGAGGGAGAAACAGGGATACACTGGAAATTGATATCCTGGTCTTTGTACATACGCCCCCAACCCATATAAAAGTCACGGCTGGACAGCACCTGTTCCGCATAAGTGATATCTTCTATTCCGGAGAACGACTTCACCTCGCTGGTCAGGACATCCTGGTTTTTATTGACTTTACTGTTCAATTCAACCACGATCAGTTCGTCTTTATCATATCCCAAGGGGGTATTTTGCATATACCGGTTCTGTAAATACATGAACAGAGAACTGATGATCAGGATAAATGAAGCGACAAACTGGATACTTATCAGTGCACTTCGAAGTACCCGCCCTTTCGGAGACAAACCAAAACTGCCTTTCAACACCAACGCCGGAGGGAAAGAAGTGATATAACAAGCCGGATAAATACCCGCTAATACACCTACCGCCACAGCTATGGCAGCTGTAGTCATAATGATACCCGACTGTGCCGAAAAAGACATGTCAGCATCTACCAGAGATGCGACAAAAGTCTGCCCGGCAATAAATAACAAACCCAGCGAAATAAGGTAAGCCACGATACTCACAATGACAGCTTCTCCCAGCAAGCTCGTCCGGAGCACGCTATCGGGACTACCCAACACTTTCTGTGTATTGATACTCTTGATACGCATAGGTGTTAAAGCGGTACTGAAATTGGTAAAGTTAATGCCGGCAATTAATAGGATGACAAAAGCGATTGCAAACAGAACATGCATCGTCTGCCGGCTGGCTTTCGGCATGGAATCGAAAGAGACATTCGTCAGGAAATGTAACTTAGGCAGCGGTGTCATCATCAGTTCAATGCCGTCTTTCTCCCACTTGAAATCTTTTCCGAATTGCTGGGAGGCATCGAAATTCTTTTTGAAGTTTTCTTTGACAACTTCTATGTTGGAAGGATCATCCAGACGGAAGAAAAAGAAATAATTCTGGTTGCCGTACTCATTGTAATTTTCTTTATCGGACATTCGCCGGTAAATAATATTCCTGACAGACGAGTTACGGGGGAAGTCTTTAAAGACACCGCTGATCGTAGCCAATGTATTTTCGGACTCCGCACCCATCAAGCGTTTACCTATAGCCGATTCATTTCCGAACAGGCGGTGCGCCATACTTTCAGGGATTATAGCTGTTTCCGGTTGATCGAGTGCTGTCTCATTCCCTTCTACCATATCAAAATGGAATACACGGGTAATCCCGGCTGTCGTGTTTACAACGGGGTCCTTGAAATTCTGCCTTTCGCCGCCTTGGTCCACGCTATAAAACAACTCGGAATTCCAGGAAGACATAATCATTCCGGCTTTTACATGCGGGGATGATTCTGTAAATCCTCTTGCAAAAGGACGGCTGATAACAGCACTCATGCTGCCTTGAAAATCCATATCCATCCGATAGATCGAATTGGCTTCCGGCTGGCAGGAGTCGAAATAATTGTCGTAATTTACCTGCATCATGATCACCATAAAAGCGGTAAAAGCGATGCTTAATCCCAACACATTCAGAAGTGTCGCCATTTTAAAACGGCGAAGCACGCTGATAAAGTTTCTAAAAAGAGTTTTCATATCGATTAATTATTACTTCGATTTAAGGTTGTTCCCACAAACAACTTTATTATAATAATACGTAATAATTTTGCAGAGGTTGCATGATTCTCATTCTGTTTTTATACTTTCTACCGGATTTTCGCTGGCTGTACTCCAATTTTGGAACGAAACAATCAGGATCGTGATAGCTGAAACAAAAACAAAGGCAATCGCATACACCCACCAATACAAAGGTATCTTATAGGCAAAATATGACAGCCACCGGTTCATTGCATAATAAGCAACAGGTATCGACAGGATGAAACAAATTACCAAAATACGCGCATATACTTTATTGAACATGATCAATATCTGTGAGGTAGTTGCACCATGTACTTTTCGGAGACCTATTTCTTTTCTCTTATACTCACTTTCGAAGATCACTAAGCCCAAAACCCCTACTATCGAAATAAAAACAGCTACCAGACTGAACAGGGAGATCAGCCAACCGATACTCAACTCACGTTTATAGAGATTATTCAGGATCGTATCATAAAACGATACCTCAACCGGAAAATCCTTGTCTACCGAAGTAAACGCTTTACCAATGGAGGCAATGGCTTCGCGGATATTGGCTCCGGCTTTTATCTTTATATAGGCATATCTCGGATGAAAATCTTTTTCATCCGGTACATAAAAAGCCATCGGTTCGACAGTGGTACGGAAAGAAGCATACTTTACATCATCTATAAAACCGGCGATCACGGCAGGAGGTACTTCAACATAAGCATTTCCTGTAATATATTCACCTGCCACCAGGTCATACTGTAACCTGGCTGTTTCATTAAAGATATAAGCTCCTCCTGCCGATGCTGCATCTTCCTGATAAAAAGCACGACCGGATATAACCGGAATATTCATTACCTGAAGGAAATTGGGATCAACTGTGAATAATTTGAATGTTAGATCATTGTTTCTGTAGCCCCGTCCAAAAGTAGAATATTGATCTCCTCCTGACAATAAATCTTCGGCAAAAGCCACCTCTTGTATAGACGACTCATTCTTTAACAGGCTTTCCAATGTTCCTGTATTCTTTATCAACTTCCCGTTCAACTCAACAATAGCAACCTGATCTTTATTAAAGCCCAAAGAAGAAGAAACCATATAATGATTCTGCAGATAAATAAACAAGGCAGCTATAATCAATGCAAAAGAGATGACAAACTGGAAAGAAATAAGAAGACTTCTTAATTTTCTTCCGGCAGGAGTCAACCCGTATGAACCTTTCAACACCAATGCCGGAGAAAAAGAAGTGATACGCCAGGCAGGATATACCCCCGCTAAAACTCCCACTGTTATGGCCAATATCCCCGTCAATGCCAACAAAGGAATATTGGAAGCCAGCGACATGTCTCCACTTATCATATCTGCAAGCCAGGTATTCGCCATTCCTCTGACAATAAACAGCGAAATAACAAAAGAAACTAGACAAATCATTACTGCCTCTACCAGCATGGCACAACGTAATATCCTATCGGAACCTCCCAGTATTTTCTGCGTATTAATACTACGGACACGTATTGGAACTAATGCATTGCTGAAGTTTGTAAAATTGATCCCGGCAATAAACACTATCAATAGAGCCACAGTGAACAGAATCAAGACCAATGTACGATTACCTTTATCTTTCAATGAATCGAACTGGGAATCCGCTTCATAATAAATATCGGTTAATTGGGTAAGCCTTACATCACGCGTTTCCCAATCATACTCTTGCCTGTTTAAATGTTTTTTGAAATTAGCTATTATCTGATCTTTTTGGTTAGGATCATCCAATAAAACATACAACTGATAACCATTAGCATTCCAGTTATCCTGGTCTACTTTCCCATTGATTCCTTTATACACAGCATTCTGTATCACAGAATTTGCTGGAAAATCTTTATATACGCCACCGACTGTAAATGATGAATTATCGGTCATCAACAGTTTACCGACAGCCTGATCTTCTCCAAAAAACTTTTGGGCCTGACTCTTTGAAATCAGAACAGTACCCGGATTCTCTACACTCTCAGCATTACCCTCCAGCATTTGGAAATCAAAAATAGCGGCATATTCCGGAGTCATACCGTTCACTGTACACCAAAAGCCAGCATCGTCATTATTTCCGGTTTCAGCCTTTAAGGCCAGTCGAGCTCCCCAAGAATTAAGCAATGCTCCTTTCTCTATATGAGGAGACGATTGAATAAAAGCATTGGCAAAAGGAGGAGATACAACTACCTGATTTCCCCAATCCGGCGTATAAAGTCCTACCCTGAAGATCCGTTCCGCATTTTTCTGATACCTGTCGAATCCCCAGTCATATTGCAGCTGGATCATTAAAATTATAAAAGCTGCAAAAGCAACACTAAGCCCCAATACATTCAACAGGGTTGCCACCTTAAACCGACGAACTACTCCCAACAGATTCCTGATAATTGTTTTCATAATCGTATCGAATTAACGTTATAATCTGAATGATATATCCTCTTATGCTGCGCTATCCGTTATATCATTTTGGCTAAATCCATTCAAATAATGTGCCAAAGACATAAATATGTAAAAAACAAGGCGTTGCTTATGCAACGCCTTGTCGGAAGTGTCCAATATTTAGACACAGGTGTATAATTATTAGACAAAACAAACCATGAATCTGTCTAATTATCTTTTATGCTATATACCGGATTCTCATTTGCTGTCCGCCAGTTCTGGAAAGTTACTGTCAGGATCGTGATAAAGAAAATCAGAGCGAAAGACAAGGCAAATACCCACCAGTAAACCGGAGTTTTATAAGCAAAGTTTTCCAGCCATTTATTGACAGCATAATAGGCAGCCGGAGCTGCCAGTACAAAACAAACAGCCAAAATACGTATGTACGTTTTATTGAACATGATCAGGATTTGAGAAGTAGTCGAACCCAATACCTTACGGACACCTATTTCCTTCCGGCGATACTGGCTGTCGAACACGACCAAACCGAAAACCCCGACCATCGAGATAAAGACAGCGATCAGGCTGAACAGAGTAATCAATGCACCCAGGTTTGTCTCCTTCTCATACAAATTATTCAGTACATCATCAAAGAAGCGGACATTAAAAGGATAATCCGATTGGATTTCACTCAACACCTTTTTTACATGCTCCATAGCAGCCAGCTTGTCCGTTCCGGCTCCCACACGGATGTAGCCGAAGGTAGATTGTTCGTTACGGCTGGTTCCGGGTACATAAAAGGCCATCGGCGTAATCTCCATCCGGAAAGAGGCCGCTTTAATATCCGGGCAGAAACCAACTATTTCCGCTCCGTAGATTTTATCACCCAACTGAATATCGTAGGCTTTCCGGGCTGATTCGTTGAAAACGTAGACACCCTCTGCCGTCAAGGCATCTTCGGGACGGAAGTCACGTCCTTCATTGACCGGAATACCTAATACCTGCAGGAAAGAGGGATCGACCGGCAGACATTGATACTGGATGTGCTTACCATTCAACTCACGTCCCCAGGTCGAATACTGGTCCTGTCCCGACAACTGAAATCCAGCTGCAGTCACATCCTCGATACCGGAGAAAGACTTCAGACGATTCTTGAAAGAATCCTTATTTTTCATAACTTTAGCAGTCAGGTCGGTCACGATAATTTCATCTTTGTCATATCCCAGGGAACTTGTCCGCATGTAGTTGTTTTGCATATACATAAACATGGCCCCGATGATCAAAGCAAACGAAGCGATGAACTGTACGCTGATCAGTACATTCCGCAGCAACCGTCCTTTAGGAGAAAGTCCGAAACTACCCTTCAACACCAGGGCTGGTGAGAAAGAGGTAATATAGTAAGCCGGATAAAGTCCTGCCAACACACCAAGCAGGATGGCAAGCACGCCGGTTACGCTAATCAATACCGGATGAGCCGTCAACGAGAGATCAGCTCCGACCAATGCCTTGAGTGGAGTATCAGCAGCCAGATAGACAGCCACCAGTGCCAATATAAATGCGATGAAACTGATACCGACCGCTTCCATCAATAGAGAGAAACGCAAGGTACTATCGGAACTTCCCAATACTTTCTGTGTATTGATGCTCCTGATACGCATCGGCGTGAGTGCCGTACTGAAATTGGTGAAATTGATTCCTGCAATAAGTATAATCACACAGGCAATAGCGATAAGCACCAACAGCGTCTGCCGACTCGTTTTAGGAGCCATATCGAAGGCTACATCCGTTACGTAATGCAGTTCCGGCAATGGGGTCAACTGGAAATTCGCAGTTTTGTTTCCCCACATATTTTTCTCCAGATCGTTTTTCTTGTAATAATCCAGAAACTCGCTGACCAGGTTTTCAGCCGATGCAGGATTGTCCAGAAGTAGATAGGCATTGTAACTGGAGTTTCCCCAGTCATGCAATCCTTCTTTATCATCTATTTTCAGATAGACAGCATTCTGAAGGATACCGTTCACGGGGAAATCGCGGTAAACCCCTCCTACCGTATAATCGATCTCGGCAATGGTAAACATTCCCGAAAAGCGTCCTTGTGTATCTGCAGCTTTCATGTGACGTCCGACGGCAAACTCCGTACCGAATATCTTCTGTGCCATGCTGGCCGGAATCAGTATCTTCTCGGGATCTTCCAAAGCCTTTGCCGAGCCATCCAGCATATCGAAAGTAAACACATCGGCAAATGAAGAATAGACCGGCAAATTCGGCTCCATATAGCTGACCCGCTCTCCTGTGCCCACATCGGCCAGAAAAACCGTTTGGCTGTACATCGGATAAGTCAGCGCACCGGCAACAATATGCGGTGAGAAATTGAAAAACGCATCCGCCAACGGCCTGGAGAGAACAGCTTGTAAGCCATCATCATCGCCCCACTTCATTTCCAGCCGGTAAATCCGGTTGGCCTCTTTATGGAATTTATCGAAATTCCTGTCATAATCGACCTGCATCATGATTACCATAAAGGCTGCAAAAGCAATGCTCAGTCCCAATACATTCAACAGTGTCGCCATTTTAAACCGGCGCAATACACTTAACAAGTTTCTAATAATAGTCTTCATATCTATAGTTCATTTCTTTCTGGTCAATATAATTCAAATACTGTGCCAAAAGAGATAAGCTAATAATAAACAAGGCGTTATAAATATAACGCCTTGCCGGGTGTGTCTAATATTTGGACACTGATGTATAATAATTAGACAAAACAAACCATGAATATGCCTAATTATCTTTTATGCTGTACACCGGATTTTCATTGGCTACCCGCCAGTTCTGGAAAGTCACCGTCAGAATGGTGAGGCAGAAAACCAATAAGAAAGCAAGCATAAATACCCACCAATAAACCGGTGTTTTGAGGGCAAAGTTTTCCAGCCATTTATGGATAGCATAGTAGGCAACCGGAGCCGCCAAGGCAAAACAGATACATAATATATATATGTAAGTCTTATTAAACATGATCAGGATCTCGGAAGTAGTCGAGCCCATTATTTTTCGTATGCCGATTTCTTTTTTGCGGTATTGGCTATCGAATACCACCAGTCCGAATACTCCGACCATCGAAATGAACACGGCAATCAAACTGAATAGGGTTATCAGCGAACTCAGGTTCTCTTCCTTCTCATACAAAGTATTTAATACCTGATCGAAGAACTTAACGTTAAACGGATAATCCGGATGTATCTCATTTAGTACACTTTTCACATGAGCCATTGCTGCTTGCAGGTTCGAATCACCCTTTACCTTTATATAAGCATAATCCGCTCCACCGCCATACCCCTTACCACGCACATAGAAAGCCATAGGAGTAACTTCTGTACGGAAGGACGCAAATTTTATATCCGGAATAAAGCCGACTATGTTGGCTCCATCGATCTTATCCCCCAAACTTATATCGTATAGATTTCTCGCCCGTTCATTAAATATGAAAGCCCCTTCGGCTGTCAAAGCATCTTCCTCCCGGAAATCCCGGCCCTCAGTCACAGGAATATTCATGACCTTAAGAAACGACGGATCTATCGGCATGCACTGGAACTGTATATTCTCGCCTTTCAATTCACGCCCCCACTCCATATATTGATCCTGGCTCGATAGCATGAACTCACCATAAGTGACATCCTCTATACCTGAAAAAGTCTTCAGGCTACTCCTGAAAGCGTCCGAACTCTTCAATACAGGTGCAGTCAGGTTCGTCACAATTATTTGATCCTTATCATACCCTAACGGACTATTTTGCATAAAGCGATTCTGCAAAGACATAAACATCGAACCGATAATCAAAGTAAAAGAAACTATAAACTGTATGCATATAAGCACATTACGCAATCTTCGTCCTGCTGGAGACAGACCGAAACTCCCTTTCAAAACCAATGCCGGAGAAAAAGAAGTCATATAATAGGAAGGATACAAACCTGCTAGTAATCCGGTCAGCAATGCGATCAAAGCCGTTGCGGAAAGTAACAACGGATGGGCAAACAAAGACATATCCGCATCTACCAACTTCGCTATCGTACTGTTGCCAGCCATATGGACCATCCACAAAGCCAGTAAATAAGCCACCGTACTGATACAAACAGCCTCCATCAATAGCGAGAAGCGCAATACGCCATCGGAACTGCCCAACACCTTTTGTGTATTAATACTTTTCACACGCATCGGCGTCAGTGCCGTACTGAAATTGGTAAAATTTATACCTGCAATAATCAGTATGACCAATGAAATAGCGATAAGAACCAATACCGTTTGCCGACTAGACTTGGGAGTCATATCGAAAGTTACATCCATTGCATAATGTACATCCGGTAAACGAGTCAAGCGAAAATTAGGCTCACCTGAATACCACGACATATTCTTTCCCAGTTCATTCTTTTTATAATAGACTAAAAAATCACTCACCAGATCCTTTGCTGACTCAGGATGGTCAAGACGGACATAAAAGTTATAGCTTGAATTTCCCCAATTATGCAAATCTGCTTTCTCATCCATCTTCAAAAAAATAGCATTTCGGATAATACTATTAAGGGGAAGATCCTTATAAATGCCACCTATCGTGTAATTTCCTTCCGGTGTAGTGAAAAAACCGACCAACAGTCCTTTACTCTCCTTTGCTGTAATCTGTTTACCAACAGCCGACTCTTCTCCGAATATTTTACGCGCCAAACTTTCCGGAACCAGCACCTTACCCGGTTCTTTCAGAGCATCTACCGAACCATCCAATATATCGAAGTCAAAGACATCCGTAAAAGAAGGATCAACAATCATGGTCGGTTCCATATAGGTACTTTTTTCTACTCCTTTATCGACCGAATAAAATGTTTCATTATAAAACGGAGAGGTAACCGCCCCTGCCACAATATGCGGAGAGAAATTCATAAAAACATTAGCCATCGGACGTGACAGGACAGCCTGTGTCGACTCCTTATCCCACTGAAGCTCCACTCGGTAGATATTATCCGCATTCTTATGGAACGTATCGAAGTTCTTATCATAGTCCACTTGCATCATTATCACCATAAAAGCGGCAAA
Source organism: Parabacteroides chongii (assembly GCF_029581355.1). Taxonomy (NCBI): domain Bacteria; kingdom Pseudomonadati; phylum Bacteroidota; class Bacteroidia; order Bacteroidales; family Tannerellaceae; genus Parabacteroides; species Parabacteroides chongii. The sequence goes on from NZ_CP120849.1 coordinate 5,067,698, forward strand.
AGCCACAGATAATCCAAGGATGTTAAGAATAGTTGCCATCTTAAAACGGCGCAATACACTGATAAAATTTCGAATAATTGTTTTCATTTCTTTGTGTTGTTTATATATGGCTAACTTAATTATCTTTTATATTATTCACCGGATTGGAAGTAGCCGCCTGGTAGCTCTGTACCAATACGGTAAAGAACGAGATGAACAGACAGAATACACCCGCTGCCGCATAAATCCAGGGAGACAGCTCGATTCGATACGAATAATCCGAAAGCCACCCATTCATAAAATACCAGATTACCGGTATGGCGATGATAAAGGCGATTGCCACATAGGTAAGGAACGCTTTTACCAGCCGGACAAGTACCTGCGCATTTGTAGAACCGAAGACTTTACGTACTGCTATCTCGGAAGAACGCTGTTGGATAAAATAGGTTGACATCGCCAGCAATCCCAGTAAAGAGATCAGGATTGCAATCATGGCAAAGATCGATACGATCTTCAAGGTCCTTTGCTGGGCGGCAAACGACCGCTCTACCTGCTCGTTAATGAACATTCCCATAAATTCCATTCCCGTATATTTCTCGTAAACAATCTCTATCTCTTTACGGGCAGCAAACGGATCCCCTTTCACCTCTACAATGATATTGCGCGGATTCATATCTTCCCGGTTCGAACAAAGTATCACAAGTCCCGGAAGTTTTTGCATCAGGATATTATTCATCTGGAAATCCTGAACGATACCGGCCAATGGCGTATCGAACGCAGCCCTGTGCTTGAACGAGGCAGCATCTTCCGGCAGTTCCAGAGCTTTCATAAACTCTTCAGAGAGATAGTATTTGACCGATCCGGCGACATGATTGTCACGCAGTATCTTAAAGCCCAGAATATCGAAATAGGTCTGATCGCCCCGAAACTCTTGTGAGCTGATACTCTTATTGTCGTAACGGCCACTGAAGTTCATACCCATAGTGAAAGGAGTTCCTTCCGCCAGTCCGACCCGGCTGACACACGCCAGTTGTTCCAATTCGTTTGCCAGGGTATAGCTGCTTTTCTGATCAGGTAACTCTCTTGCATAGATATCGAGCACATTCACCGTATTATATCCTAACGGAGCATTTATCAGATACCTGATCTGCAAAAACATAGTAAGTGAGGCAGCCACCAGACAGATCGTTATCAAATTTTGGAAAATGATAAAGAACTTACTGAACACCATTTTCGTCTGCTTCCGGAACGTCCCCCGTACCACTTCGATCGGCTTCGCATTCGATATCACGATGGCAGGCAGCAACCCGGCAATAAATCCGACCAGGACGATCAGACAAATGACGATAATACCATTCACGGGAGTGATCATCTCGGTGATCTCTATCTTTTTCTGCAACAGATCACCGGCATAGGAAGCAAAGAAAAAGGCAAGGAATAAACCGACTATAAAAGAAATAGCCGTCAGCAAGGTCGATTCCATGATCAGACGGGTAAACAGCTCCTTTCGCGAAGAACCCAGCAAGCGGCGGGTAGCCATTTCTTTTGCCCGAAATCCCGTTTGTGCCACCGTCAGGTTGATATAATTGATAACGGCAAACAGGAGGATCAGCAAGCCAACCGAAAGCAGAATGACCACGAACTTCCAGTCCCCCTTTTCTATTGTAACAGCTCCGAATGATCCCTCCGGTTCCCAGAAATACAACTTATTCAGCGGGATAAATACAACTTCTGTAGAAAAGCCTCTTTCATACATCCAGAAAAATGTCTTGAACCAGTCTCTTACCTCTTCTGATTTGGAAGCAATATCAGTACCTTTACGCTCCATCACAAAGACGTTCACAACACCGGCACTATTATAATCGTCAAACATATTCTGTCCTACCGCTTTGATATTCTCGACCCGGAACAGAATATCCTGATCGGGAATGACCGAATGACGAATATTTTCCATCACTCCATTGACCACCAGTGTCAACTCATCATTGATACGAATCGTTTTACCCATCGGGTCTTCTTTACCAAAGAACTTATTGGCAAAAGACTCGGAGATCACCGCATAGTTTCTGGCGGCCAATGCCTGTTCCCGGTTCCCCTGTATCAACGGAACATTGAAAAAGTCGAAGAATGTCGTATCGGCCAGCATCAGATTGGCTGTCAGCGTTTCATTTCCACGTTGAATCAAGGTATTGTCAAATATCCGGCACAAAACATGACAAACTTTCTCTATCTCCGGATAACGTTCTTCCAGACGATATCCGATCTGGTAAGCCGATCCGATATCCTCGCCATCACTTACAGCATAAATACGGGCTGCATTTTCATTTCCGCAGTCGGTCGACAACTCGCCGACCACATAGGTTGCAATCAGGATCACAAACATCAGCGAGACGGACAGACCGAACAGGTCGATCGCCGTATACCCTTTGTTTCGTCCCAGGAAATTAAAGAAGGACTTAAAATTCAATACATTGTTCATTGTGGTGTTACTCTATATGTTACTACTAATTCATTAGCTATATATAATATGGATAAGGTTTTGGTCGTTTTGGCTAAAAGATAATCAGGCAAAAGCCTAATTATCTTTTATATTTTCTACCGGATTGGCTATTGCCGCCTGATAACTCTGTATGAACACAGTTACAAACGAGACGATCAGACAGAACATTCCGGCAACAACATAAATCCAGGGAGAAAGTTCGATCCGATACGAATAATCGGTCAGCCATCCGTTCATAAAATGCCAGATCAACGGTATAGCGATGATAAAAGCAATCCCCACATAGGTCAGGAAGGCTTTCACCAACCGGATCAGTACTTGTGCATTGGTCGAACCGAATACCTTGCGCACTGCTATTTCAGACGAACGCTGCTGGATAAAGTAAGTCGACATGGCCAGCAACCCCAACAACGAGATCAGGATCGCGATACCGGCAAAGATCATAACGATTGTCAAAGTTCTTTTCTGAACCGTAAACGATTCTTCGATTTGTTCATCCATGAACTTACCAGTAAAGTCCAGACCGGTCAATTTTTTATAAGTGGCAGCCACTTCCCGGCGGGCAGTAAACGGATCACCATTCACTTCTACGATGATATTATGAGGACGATCGAGTTCCTCTTTACTTTCGGTGAGAATCAGAACGACCGGAGAGTTCTTTTGTATTATATTACGTAACTGGAAATCCTTTACAATACCGGCAACAGGATGTTTTCCCCAGGCGCTGAAATCAAAATCCGTAGCGTCTTCCTTCAATCCCAGAGCTTTTACCGAACTTTCGGCAAGAAAATATTTATCCGGATCGGCTACATGGTTATCACGCAGGTATTCAAATCCCAAAATATCACTATATTCTTTATTACAACGAATGATCTGGAAAGGAATCGTCTTATCATCGTAACGGGCATTATAATTCATTCCCATATTGAAAGGAGTACCTTGTCCTAATCCTACCCGGTTGACGCTACCCAACTGTTTCAACTCACTCACCAGAGTATTACAGGATTGATTCTCCGGCAATTCATCTCCTTTTATATCGATAATATTGACTGAATTATATCCTAACGGAGCATTGATCAGATGCTTTACCTGCAAAAACATGGTAACAGAAGCTGCAATCAGACAAATCGTGATCGTATTCTGAAAAACAATAAAGAACTTGCTGAATACCATCTTCGTCTGTTTACGGAACGTACCCCGCACCACTTCGATCGGTTTTGCATTCGAGATAACGATTGCCGGTAACAAACCGGCTATAAATCCGATCAGGGCGATCAGCAGTATCACAATCATACCATTCAACGGAGTGATCATTTCAACCAGATCTACTTTCTTCTGTAACAGATCACTCACAAAAGGAGCAAAGAAGAAAGCAAGCAACAAACCGACTAAGAAAGAAATAGTTGTCAACAATGTCGATTCTATGATCAAGCGGGAAAACAATTCTTTCCTCGAGGAACCCAGCAAACGGCGGGTGGCCATTTCTTTTGCCCTGAAACCGGTCTGTGCCACTGTCAGGTTGATGTAATTAATGACGGCAAACAACAAAATAAGCAAACCTACCGACAAGAGGATCATCACAAACTGCCAGTTGCCTCTTTCTATCGCATAAAATCCATACGGATTGGTCTGTTCCCAAAAATATAACTCTGTCAGCGGAATGAAGCTAAGTCCCTTTACAGATCCATTCATATATGCCGGTACAAAGGTATTGAACCAATCCATGATATCCTTCGACCGGGAAGTAATATCTGCACCTTCCTGTTCCATCACAAAGACATTGGTCATTCCATAACTGTTGTAGTTAGCAATCCAACCTTCAGGAATTAAGGTATTGATATTTTCGATCCTGAACAGGATATCCTGATCCGGGATAACGGAGTTCCGGATATCCTTCATCACACCATTCACCATCAGCGACAGTTTATCATTGATACGGATCGTTTTCCCCATCGGGTCTTCATTTCCAAAAAACTTATTCGCAAAAGATTCGGAGATCACGGCATAGTTCTTTGCCGCCAATGCCTGCTCTTTACTTCCCTGTACCAACGGGAAATTGAAAAATTCGAAAAAAGTCGCATCGGCAAGCATCATATTTGCCGTTACATTATTCTCCCCGTTCCGGATCGGAGTATTTTCAAAGACACGGGTCATTGTATGACAGACTTTTTCAATCTCCGGATAATGTTCCTCCAGACGAGTACCCAACGGATAAGCCGCACCGCTCGTTTGACCATCCGTCAAAACGTAGATACGGTCGGCATGCTCATGGTAACGGTCGGTCGACAACTCACCGACCACATAGGTTGCGATCAAAATCACAAACATCAGCGAGACAGACAAGCCGAATAGGTCGATGGCAGTATACCCCTTGTTGCGTCCCAGGAACTTAAAGAATGATTTGAAATTTAAAATATTACTCATAATATCGATACTAAATTAGTTATTCACTTTTAACACTATTCACTGGATTCTCATTCGCTGCCTTCCAGTTCTGGAAAGTAACCGTCAGCATCGTGATCGCTGCCACAACGGCAAAAGCCAAAACAAACACCCACCAAAAGACCGGTGTCTTGTCGGAAAAGTTTTCCAGCCATTTATGTACTCCGTAATAAGCAAACGGGGCTGCTATGACAAAACATATACTGACAACCTTCAGGTAGATTTTATTGAACATATTCAATATCTCCTGTACCGTCGCACCGAACACTTTCCGAACGCCGATCTCTTTCCGTCTGTATTGTGTCTCAAAGACTACCAAACCGAATACGCCCACGATCGACAGAACGATAGCCAACAGGCTGAACAAGGTGATCATCTTTTTCAGATATTGTTCTTTATGATAGAGATTATTGAATACCGTATCGTAAAACTCGACTTCGAAAGGATAAGCCGGATCAATATCGGTAATCACCCGGTGGATATGGGCTACCGCTTCTTCCACGTTTGTTCCGACTTTCAGACGGATATAAGAAATAGTCAAACCACTGAATCTTTTACTAACCCTGAACATCAACGGTTTGTTAGACGAACGCAGAGAAGAAACCTTTATATTGTCGATGAAGCCGGCGATACTACCTGTACCCATCCAGCTCTTTTCCAATGGATATCCCGGTTCCATATCAGGAACAACATCCAGCATCCGCTTGGTAAAGATACAAGCATAAGTAGAATCACTTTGTGCATCCGAACGGCTAAAATCACGTCCGCTGGTGACGGGAATACCCATCACATTCAGAAAGTTCCATGAAACATCGATCACTTCGCTATTAAATTCTTTATTATTGCAACGGAAATAATTGGCAGAATAGACATCCGAAGCTCCTACTATGGTATTGGCAAATCCTCCATCCTCGATACCGGCATACTCTTTGAGCCGGTTTACCAATAGATCGCCGGACTTCGTGACTATATCCTGACTCAATGTCACCATCGCTACCTGGTCTTTATCGAATCCCAACTTGTAAGAACGCATATAGTTATTCTGGATCTGTATAAAAGAAGAACCGATAATCAAACCGATGGAAACAACATACTGGAAACCGATCAAGGCCGTACGCAACTTCCGTCCTGAAGCAGACAGGCCGAAACTACCCTTCAATACCAGTGCCGGTTGGAAAGAGGTCATATACCATGCCGGATACAGACCGGCTACCAACCCCAATAATACAGAAATACCCAACACCATAAATAACAGCGGTATATAATGCAGTAAATTCGTATCCGCTTCGACGAATGATAAAACTTCCGTCCTGTTCAATATCCAGGTCAATAAAAAGGCCAACAGGCAGGCAAATACACAAATAGATACCGCTTCGGCTACCAAACTTGCCCGCAAACTTGCTGTCGAACTGCCCAATACCTTTTGGGTATTGATACTTTTTATCCGCATCGGAGCCAGTGAAGTGCTGAAATTCGTAAAATTGATCCCGGCAATGACGATGACCAGTAAAGCGATCAATACCAATAACCGCATCGTATCGACATTTCCAGTCTTAATAAAATCATCCAACTGACCAGGCATATAATAAATGTCAGTGATAGGTATCAGTTGCAAGCGGGTTTCTTTATTGACATTATATTTAGCAAAATCGAATGTACTATTGAAGTTATCCTCTACTACTTGGCGAGACTCAGGTGAATCGAGCAATAAATATCCCATAAAGTTCTGAGAAAGCCAATCATCTTCAAAGTGTTTATTCATTCGGGCATAAATCCCGTTTTCCATCTGCGAGTTTTCCGGAAAATCTTTATAGACAGCTCCGACGGTAAAGTTCATTTCATCTATATAAAACATTCTATCTTTCGAACGAATACTTTTGCCTATAGCCGATTCCTTGCCAAACATCCGTTTAGCCATACTTTCAGATATCATTACCTTTTCCGGATCTTCCAGGCAAGTTGCCATTCCTTCCACCAAAGTCGGTTCGAATACTTTGGGAAAATCCGGATAGCAAGGGATAAATAGTTCTTTAAAACCTCTTTCATCATTTCCCTCTCCTACATTCACATAGGTTTTACTACTAAAAGAATTCAGCAATGTATAGGCTTCAATATGCGGAGACGAAGTAAAAGCAGCATTCGCTAACGCCTGGGGAATCACTGATGCATAAATATCTCCTTCGCCGTGATTCATATCTACCCGGCAAATACGGGACGCGGTCGGATAACACCGGTCGAAAGTCCGTTCATATTGAACCTGCATCATAATCACCAGAAAAGCAGTCAAGGCGACAGTCAGCCCCACCACATTCAGAAAAGACGCCATCTTGAAGCGGCGCAGTACGTTCACAAAGTTTCGTAATATTGTTTTCATCTATACTAATGTTTTGTCTTCTATTCTTTTTACATATTTGACTATTCAAATCGTATGCCAAACTAGTAAATTACTGATAATCAAGTAAATAACCAATCATTCTTTTAATATCTATGTCAAATAATTGGACAGTTCTGTCTAGTTTTTTGACATCCGAAGGCTATCAGTCTATTTATTTACAACAGCCATACAAAGTTTTTTAAAACAACCCTTCACCATCTATATTTTAGCCTCCAACTATTGATATTCATAACATAAAAAGGTGACGCCGCCTTGAAAAACAGCGTCACCCCATATTAGAAAGAAATGACGCCGGAAATCACCTCCGGCGTCACCCTACAATTATTGAATATCAATCTACATGCGTCACATTTTTTTTAGTGACACCGAAAACTGATCAAACTTCAAAGTGTAGTATATCTCATCTATTCCCTTTGATAGTATTCTCCGGCAACTATCTTCCTTCCGAACATCCACTAACAGCTAATTTACTATGCATTAATAGCTCCCTGCTTATTTTCTATTCTCAGCCTGTACAGGATAACAAAATACCCTGTACACCCTAGTCGATTACCCTGTACATCGTACCGGATTATCCTGTACACCCTAGTGTTTGCAAACAGGCAGATATGCACTAATCTTCGACATAGCATACAATAGATGCTCACCTGGTACCGGTTAGGAACTGGTTACATTCTACCTCTTGTTACTTATTCGATACACTATCTATCGGGTTGGCATTAGCAGCTTTGTAACTCTGGAAAAATACCGTTACAAGTGCAATGACGAGACAGAATATACCGGAGACAATAAAGATTAGCGGATTCAGGGAGATCCGGTATGAATAATCGGACAGCCACTGGTTCATGAAATACCAGATAATCGGTGTTGCTATAATAAAGGCCACACCTACATAAACCAAAAACGAACCGATCAGACGGAACAAAACAGCCTGATTATCAGATCCAAACACTTTACGAATAGCCACCTCCTGCGAACGCTGATGGATGAAATAGGTCGACATGGCCAGTAAACCCAACATAGAGATAATAACTGCAATCGAAGCAAAGAGCGAAACAATCTTTGTCATCCGGACTTCAGACTCGAACGATTTCTGAACCTGTTCATTCAGATAGGTGGCATTGAAATCCAACCCACCGGAAGCCTCCTTATAGATCTCTTGTATTTTGTTATAAGCTGTATAAGGGTTACCTTCCACTTCGATAAGAATACTCCAGGGGAACATTTCACTCCGTTTGTCGATGCGAAGCATGGCGGGACGCATATCATTCGTAATATTTCCCAACTGAAAGTCCTGCACAATACCGGCAATCGGCGTTGCATTTTTATTCCATAGGAAACTGGGAGCGTCCTGTGGCAACTCCATATCCCGCATGGCTTTTTCAGTCACATACCAGCTCTTTTCTGCTAATTGGTTATCACGGACAATCTTATATCCCAACATATTGAACGCTGTGCTATCCATGATGAACTGCTGGAAACCGAGAAATTTGCCTTCATATTCGCTGGACATATTATTACTTCCGCTCAAAGGCATCCCGGCTGCCAGCCCTACTCGTTTGACGAACGGTTGACGCCCAAACTCATCGATAGCTGCATTACGGTCGGAGTTGTTTGCAAAACCATTCGCAACCTCCAGTATACTATTCGTGTTATAGCCCAACGGTGCATTGATCAAGTGACGCGATTGCAGGATCATGACGATCGATGCCGCAATCATAGCGATGGTGATTCCATTCTGGAAAGTGATAAACACCTTACTGAACACCATTTTCGTCTGCTTACGGAACGTTCCGCGCACAATATCGATCGGCTTCACGGAAGAAATCAATACAGCCGGCAACAGTCCGGCAACAACGCCAATCAGAAGAATCAAGACAATACCGGCAAGACACCAGCCAGGAGTGAAAGTCGCCATCAGATCGATCTGCGTCTGCAAAAGATCATTCACAAAAGGAACCGCCGCATGTGCCAGTAACCAGCCTATTCCGAAAGAAATTATAGTCAGCAAAGTCGATTCTATCATCATACGTATGAATAAATCTCCGCGTGACGATCCTAACAAACGTCTTGTAGCCATCTCCTTCGCCCGCTGACCTGCCTGTGCGACCGTCAGATTAATATAATTGAATATGGCAAAGACCAGGATCAGGATACCTATAGACAAGAGAACAATGACCAAACGCTTATTCCCTGTTTGAACAGATCCGAAATCGTTCAATTCAGAGAAATAAAGTTCACTTATCGGTATCAAGTTCACTACTTTGGACATATCACGCTGGTAAATCCAGAACGATTCCTTGAAATAACTCAGGATATCCGGTATCTTCGGACGCAGGTCGGCACCCGGCTTCATCTTTAAGAAAGCGACTGTCGAGCCGGCATTTCCGGGATGATCCATACTGATCGACCAGTTGTACTCATGAGCCCGCTCCACACGAAACATGATATCAGCATACGGGATCGTCGAGTGCTTGATATCTTCCATAATGCCGCTCACCAGGAAAGAAAGCGAATCGCCGATAATAACGCTTTGTCCGATCGGGTCTTCCGTGCCGAACAGTTTATTGGCAAAAGTCTTTGAGAGAACGACATTGCTTCTGTTTTCCAATACCCGGTTCTTATCTCCTGCCAGGAGTTTAAAAGAGAAAAAGTTAAAGAAGCAAGAATCGACGGGGACTGTTCTGGCAGTTAATTTTTTATCATTATTTTTTACGATCTGATTACCCACATTGGTTGTAATAACCGGGCAGACCTGCTCGATCTCAGGATAGCGTTCCTGCAGGCGGTAGGCGATCGGCAACGCCGTGCTCGGTCCTCTGTCGTTAGCCAACACATAAATGCGGTCTACATCCTTATGGAACTTGTCGACCGACAATTCCTGTACGGTATAAACGGCAATCAGGATTACAAACATCAATGAAACGGACAGTCCGAATACATCGATCGCTGTATATGCTTTATTCCTGCTTAAAAATTTGAGGAATGATTTTATATTTAATAAGTTATTCATCTTCTTACTGATTTCATTTAGGCGAGAGAATAACATATCCTACCTTCACAGGTAGGATATGTCGGTTTTTCTTTTAAACTTATAAATTTAGCTATATGCTTTGTTATGTATAGAAAATACAATCAGATAAATTCGCTGACTGAAGATACGATGCTACCGTCGAACAGGTTGATGATGCGGTGTGCAAAACTGGCATCATGTTTGGAGTGAGTTACCATGACGATGGTAGTTCCTTCCTTGTTCAGTTCGGTCAGCAGCTGCATCACTTCGGCACCGTTCTTAGAGTCCAGATTACCGGTCGGCTCATCCGCAAGGATGATTTTCGGGTTGGAAACGACTGCACGGGCAATGGCAACACGTTGTTGCTGACCACCGGATAACTGCTGCGGGAAGTGAGTGGCACGATGGCTGATATTCATTCGTTTCAGGATATCTGTTACCATCTGTTTACGTTCGGCAGCTTTTACCTTCAGGTAAGTCAAAGGTAATTCCACATTTTCATACACATTCAGTTCGTCGATCAGGTTGAAGCTCTGGAATACGAAACCGATATTCCCTTTACGCACCTGGGTACGTTCTTTTTCTTTCAGGTGGCCCACTTCTTTATCTGCCAGGTAATAATCACCTGAAGTAGGGTTATCCAACAAGCCCAGGATATTTAATAATGTTGATTTACCGCAACCGGAAGGTCCCATGATGGCAACAAATTCTCCATCCTTCACTTCCAATGATACATTGTTCAATGCAATAGTTTCTACCTCCTCTGTGCGGAAATGCTTACTTAATCCTTCAATCTTAATCATAATGTTATTTATTTAATTCTACATTTATACTTTGATATTCCCTTAAAAAAACACTCTGTTTTCTATATTTAATTCAAATTGCGTGCCAAACTTAATAAATTATTGATATTCAAAACTATATACTTTATCCTATTCCGGAAGAGTGTCTAATATTTAGACACTCCTGTCTAGTTTTTTTACACTCTGCAGGCAACCCGTCATTTATTCTTTATACTTTCCACCGGATTGAGATTGGCAGCCTGGTAACTCTGGATAAATATCGTAACGAACGATACGAATAAACAAAACAGACCGGCTGCTATAAAAATAAGCGGGCTCAATTCGATCCGGTAAGAATAATCGGACAACCATTGCTGCATGAATCGCCAGATGATCGGTGTAGCGATCACAAAAGCAATCAATACATAGACAAGGAAAGTACGGATCAGCCGGTATAATATCTGGGAATTAGTCGAGCCGAATACTTTACGCACCGCCACTTCCGATGAACGCTGCTGGATAAAGTAGGTCGACATAGCCAGCAACCCCAGCAACGAGATCAGGATGGCGACGAAAGCAAAGATCGAAACGATCCGGGAAGTCCTTTCCTGTGCGGCAAATGATTCCTGTATCTGCGTATCTATATATTTCCCTTCAAAGCCGACATGGCCGATACGTTCATATATTTCCTGTATATCTTTATAGGATTCCACAGGATCGCCTTCTACTTCCAGCAGTACATTATACGGGGTCCATTCTTTTATATCATTCCTAATCTGAAGGCTGACCGGCTTCTTCTGATACATGATATTCGATAACTGAAAATCTTTCACAACACCGGCAATAGGATATTCCTGCCCCCACACTTTGATGGAAGGAGAATCTTCCGGCAATTCCATTTCACGCATAGCCTGCTGGTTCAGATAGGTCTTTTTAGGACCGGCCAGATGATTATCACGTATTATCTCAATACCTAATATACTCAGAAAAGCCGTATCGGCCCTGAATACCTGGAAACTGACCTGCTTGCCATTGATCTCTTCCGTAGAATTATTCCCCCGGTTAAAAGGAGTGCCCTGTGAAAAAGCGATCCGCTTAACAGAAGCCAGTTGGCTCACCTCATTAGCGAATGTCTCTATATCTTTCTTACTTTTATAAGATTCGACCGGAACATCCATCACATTCGTCGTTTTATATCCCAACGGAGCATGTATGAGATGATTCACCTGTGCTACCATCGTAATGGAAGCTGCCACCAAGGCAATCGTGATCCCGTTCTGAAAAGTAATGAAGAACTTACTGAACACCATCTTGGTTTGCCGACGGAAAGTACCCCGCACCACTTCAATCGGCTTGGCATTGGAAATCACAATGGCAGGCAACAATCCTGCAAGTATACCGATCAACAGAATGACGGCTACAGCCAGCAATACATAACCGGGGGTAACAAAGTCCGACAGATTTATACGGGCATTCAACAACTGAGAGGCATAAGGAGAGAAAAATATTGCCATAAAGATACCCAACAGGAAAGAAATGAAAGTCATCAGGGTAGACTCCATGATCAGTCGCAGGAGCAGGTCTCCTCTCGACGAGCCCAATAATCTGCGGGTAGCCATTTCTTTTGCCCGGAAAGCCGTCTGCGCCACTGTCAGATTAATATAGTTGATGATGGCAAACAGCAGGATAAGTATCCCCACCGAAAGCAGGATCATTACAAATTGCCAGTCCCCTTTAGCCAGCGTATAGGTACCCATATCCGAGAAATAGAAATCCTCCAGAGGATTCAGAAGCACTTTGCTGTAAATTCCTCTTTGATACATCCAAAATACTTCTTTGAAATAAGCGACGATATCATCCGTTTTGGCAAGCAGGTCTGCTCCTTCCTTTACCATAATGAAATTGTTGACGGCTCCGGTATTATAGAACTGGTCGCTGTCTATTCCCTCTTCCATATATTTGAGCTGTTTGATTCCCATCAGGATATCGCAATACGGAATCGTAGAGTTTTGAATATCTTTCATAATCCCGTTCACTTGGATACGGATGGAATCGTTCACCTGAACGACCTGCCCTATCGGATCGCTGTCGCTAAATACTTTGCGGGCAAAACTTTCGGAGATCACACCATAGTCATCGGCATCCATCACATGATTGCGGTCGCCAACCAACAGCGGGAAAGAGAAGAAATCGAAGAAAGTCGTATCGGCGAACATTAATTCGGCGTTGAAGTTTTTATCGGCCACCGTAACAGATGTATGATAGAATCCCCAGGGAGCGACCGGACATACTTTTTCTATTTCCGGATACCGTTCCTGCAAACGGTAGGCCAGCTTATAGGCCGATCCGGTATTGGCTTCGCTGCTTAACACGTAGATACGGTCGCCTTTCTCATGGTATTTGTCGGTAGACAATTCCTGTACCGAATAAACGGCTATCAATATAACGAACATCAACGATACGGATAACCCGAAGATATCGATTGCCGTATAGGTTTTGTTTCGGCTTAGAAATTTGAAAAATGACTTAAAGTTTACCAGGTTATTCATTTAATTCGTGTTTTTAATATTTCATACTAGGACATAAGGAAAGCATACCCTCCTCATATGAGAGGGATGCTTTCCGGTTAAAAAGTAAATGATATAAATATATGTTATTCCGCTTTCAGACTGTCGATCGGATTCTCATTGGCCGTCGCCCAGGCACGATACAATACGCAACCAATGATGACGAGGTAAACGAAGAAAGCCGCGATGATAAACAGGAAGGCATTCAGATGGATACGTTCCGAGAATTTCTCCAGCCAGTCGGAGGCACTGATATAGGCAATCACTACACCGATCGTAAGAGCAGGAACGGCTATATAGGAGATGTCGCGCGAGATCATCCGGAGGATGCTGGCGGCAGTCGCACCGTTGACCTTGCGGATCGCTATCTCACGTCCGCGGCGGTTGGTTTCGTCGGCAGTATATCCCAGCAGTCCGATCAGTGCAATGATCAGGCAGACGATGCCGCTGATGAAGATGGAGTCGCGGAACTCACGGTCGCCTTGGTATTGCTGAGCCAGACTCATTTTATAGACAGAAGCTTCCACCACTTTATCCGGCATTGCATCTGTCAGGATCTGGTTGACCTGTGCTATATTGTCCGATGTCATATCATGCATCTTTATCAAGATATTTTCCGTAGGAGCAATTCCACCCGGCTTCATGTCGTAGAAGAAAACCGAGGCACGGGTGTCGGGACCTTTGATGGAGCCGATACGGAAGTCCTCATAGACACCGCAAATGGTGTATACCTGATTTCCATTACTATGTTCGGATATCATCACACCTTTACCAATAGCACTTCCTGTCCAGCCCGCCACCTTCTCCATCTGTTCGACAAAACGACGGCTAACCATTATTTTATCGCCGTTAGCCTCACCCTGGCGGAAAGCGTGGCCCTCCAGAATAGGTATCTCCATCAGTTCAAAATAATTATCACCGACACTGTACATATCGGCAATGTTAAACAGTTCGCGGTTATCACCCGGCAAACCGACATTATTACCCGAAGGATATTTGAAAGGCAACTCGCAACTGGCCGACACCAGGTCTACCTGCGGCAAACGACGCAGTTCGTCCATCGCCCGCTCACGCTCCAGGGCACTTACACCGCGGGTATTACAAAAGATCAGATTCTCGTAGGCATAGCCGGGATCACTCGAAATCATAGCACTATACTGGCGATTGATCGTGATCAATAATGCCACCAGATAGGCCGTAGCGACAAACTGTACAAAAAGCAGGCACAGTTTCCAGTAACGCTTCGATTCTTTTACGCTACGGAAAGCCGATGCCACCGGAATACGGAGGAAGAGCCAAGTCGGCACCAGGCAGGTTACGGCGAATACAACGATACAAATACCCGACAAAATCATCAAAGTAGGTACCGTAAACAAAGCAGACAGCGAAGCCGACAACAATTCCTCCACCTTCCCTTTACAAAGGATCAACAGGAAAGCTCCCAGCAAGAGTGCCAGTAACAGATGCAGCAAGGATTCGGAAAAGATCATTCCGAATATATTTTTACCCGAAGCTCCGTAACATTTATGTACCGCCACTTCTTTCGTACGTCCGATCAGTGTAGAGATAACGACCAGCACATAATTCAGCACGGCTATAAGAATCAGGATCGTAGCCAGGAAGAGAAGCATGGCATTCATGTCTTTCACCTCCTTATCATTATTATGGATATCCTGCAAAGGCGAGATGGTATAGAACAAATCGACACCGGCCTGTTTCAGCGCTTCCATATCCTGGTTGCGTTCCTGCATACGGCGGATAGCCGGGGCAAGCCCTTCCGGATCAGTACCCGGAACCAGTTTTACATAGGCGATGTAACGGTCGTTACCCAGCCAGTTGGTCGTACTCCATTCCGGCATGCTTGCCAGCGATCCCAGCACATCATAACGCAGATGGCTGTTTTCGGGTATATCTTCAAATACGCCACCGATGGTTTGCGGAGCGTTCCGGTTTGCGTCACGAACGAAGGTCTTGCCGACCACGTTCCCTACTCCGCCCATTTTCTCGGCCAACGAGCGCGAGATCATCGCATAACCGGGACGGGACAGAACATCTTTCGGATCTCCCACCAGAATCGGACGGGGGAATATATCGAAAAAGCTGGTATCGGCAAGCAGGATGGTCGCTTTATAAAATTGTTTCTCCGGCGACATGATCAGTTCATTGGCCGGTCCTATGCGGGTATAGCGCGTAGCGACTTCCACCTCCGGAACCTCCGCTTTCAAACCCGGAGCGACGGCACCGCTCACCTGTCCCCAGGTATCTTTCTTCCCGTCTTTGTTCAAGCCGGACTTGACCAGATAAATACGGTCGTTGTCGGGATAAAAGTTATCATACGAACGTTCGAAACATACTTTTGCAACCAACACCAGACCCATTGCCAGTCCAACGGCAAGCGCCAGTATCTTAATCCCATTGTTCCTTCCCTTCTTAAACAGGGAGCGGAATGCCATACTAAAATTCCTCATATTTATATCATTTATTCTGATTTCAAACTTTCCACCGGATTGGATACGGCAACCATCCAGCTACGATAGACAACGGTACCTAAAATGAGCAACAGTACCCCTGCCACACTCAACGTGAACACACCGACATTCATCGATATCTTTTCGGCAAATTGCTGTAACCACTTCTCGCCTGCATAATAAGAGGCACCGGCTCCCAGCAACAAAGCGGGAAAAGCCATCCAGGTCACATCGGAAGCGATCAGCGAAAGGATATCCTTTTCCGTTGCCCCGTTGATCTTACGAACGGCTATTTCTTTTCCGCGCCGGTTGGTTTCATCATTGATATACCCGATCAGCCCGATCAGAGTGATGATCAGCGTTACGATACCGCCCAGCATCACCGCGTTGCGGAAAAGGCGCGAAGAGTTATACATATTCGCCATGCTGACACTGTAAGAAGATACAGGCATCTCCTTATCCGGTAAAGTGGCCTTGATGGTTTCGTCCAGCCGTGCCATGTTCTCCTGCGACATTTTATTCAGTTTAATGACCAGCGTATTCTGCGGACGACCGCTATAAAACAGCGCCGAAGGTCCCATCAATTCGCTTCCGATAGCCCCGACACGAACATCGTCGTACACGCCTGCTATCTCGAAATCGTTAGGCGTACCATGACCGCTCACATATATTTTCTTTCCTATCACACCGTCTTTCCAGTCGAGTGCCAAAGCCAGTTTGTCGGCCATCATCCGGCTGATCATTACCACGCGGGAAGAATCGGAATAAGAATGATCGAATCCTTTTCCCTGGATAACGGACATTTCCATCAAAGAGGTATAATTGGCATTCGCCCCGTAAAGGTCGGCGAAATGAATAATGGTTTCCTTTGTTCCCGGACGATAAACCATATCCCCTGAACCGCTGAAAGCAGGTAAGCTACTGCAAGTAGATACGTCCTCCACCTCCGGAAGTTTTTTAAGTTCATCCATCAAGGCGCGACGGGAAGAACCCGGCACACCGTCCATCCTGCAATAAGCCAGCCGTTCGTATTTATATCCCGGATTATCGTTCACCATTCTATTATACTGCAAACCGATAACCACCAGCAGGCATACTAGAAAACCGACGGCCACAAACTGGATAAACAACAGCACTTTCTTCCATGAACGGCGTGATTCTTTATAGGAGCGAAATACCGATGCTACCGGTATTTTCGAAAATAGTTGCGAAGGCAGTAATCCCGCCACTAAAAATACAATTACACAAACAGCTACCAGCATCAGAACGGTATCGACCGTAAACAGCGATAACAACGACGCACTGAGCAATTCTTCCACCATCTCACGGAGTGCCAGTATCAACAAAGCAGATATCCCCAGCGAGACAAGCAGGTTAAGAAAGGTTTCCGAAAAGATCATGTCCGAGATATTCCATCCGGATGCACCGTAACATTTATGTACGGCAATATCTTTCGAACGGGTTACCAGTGACGAGATCACCAGTAAAACGTAATTCATCAAGGCTGCAAAAAGGATAGCAAATGCAATAGCCACGAGCATGACAGCCATCCGTTTCGTTGCCGGCGACTTGGCATAAAGTTCCTCCAGCGGACACAACATCAGAGCGTAATCGATTCCCCGCTCTTTCAATTGGGCAGAGTCGACATGGCGGTCGAGCATCTCGGCCATCGGCTGCAACAGGTTTTCGGCAACGATACCGGGCTCCAGGCGAACATACCCATTATAACTATCTCCCCCAAACCATTGATCGAGGTTCGACCACCCCATTACTGTCTCGAAAGAGGCCAGTGAAACCAGCATGTTATATTTCAGATGGGTATTATCCGGTACTTCTTCAAACACTCCGCCGATCGTAAAAAGATGTCCGGGAAAAGAGGCGATTTCAAAAGTCTGTCCTACCACATCTTTTCCACTGCCTATCTTAGCAGCTATCTTTTCGGATACAAGGGCATACAATGGACGCGAAAGAGTCTCCTTCGCATTACCGGCCAACACTTTACGGGGAAGGACATCAAAGAAGTACTGGTCTGCCATTACAAAGTTACCGGTGTATTTTTTCTTATCGGAAGTAGTAAAAAGATACTCCCCTATTACATTGGCACAGGTAGCCGATTCCACACCGGGTATTTCAGCTTTCATCCCCGACGGAACACCTGCACTTACATGCGGATAGCCTTCTATTTTCTTCTCTCCTACGGATACATTTTCCTGTATGGCAAAAACACGATCCGACTCAGGATAGAAGTTATCATAAGATAGTTCGAAACATACTTTAGCAATCAGTACCAAGCCCATGGCCAGACCAACGCCCAATGAAATTATTTTAATTCCATTATGTCTTCCTTTCTTAAAAAGGGAACGGAAAGCGATATGTACATTCTTCATTGTGGTTATCTTTTACAGGTTGTTTATTTCAGTAAAATAATGCGCAAATATGCCAATGTGCCAATGGAGATAGCAATAAGTTCAGATCTTGTCAGAATTGAACCTATTCAGATCGTATTAGGGGACGCAGATGACGCAGAATACGCAGACGCTCGCTGACTTTTTATTTTCTTTAAAAACAATATATTATCTGCGTTTATCTGCGCTCGTCTGCGTCATCTGCGTTCCTTAATGCAAATGGATATTCTATATTGGCACATTATTTCCTATTCTTGAAATATCATTCCAACACCAGGACTTCATTATCCTTATAGCTTTCGTAGCTTGATACGATCACTTTTTCACCGGCTTCCAAACCTTCGGTCACTTCATAATACTGCGGGTTCTGACGACCGATCTTAATCTTGCGGCGATAAGCCTTTTTGCCATCTTTATCCAAAACGAATATCCAGCTGCCTCCTGTACTCTGGAAGAACGTTCCGCGCGGGATGATGATACTTTCCGTCGGCTGTCCTAATTCCAGGTTGATATAATACGTTTGTCCGCTGCGGATATTGTCAGGACGTTCGCCGGTAAAGACAAAGTCGGTACGGAACTTACCTTCACGAACTTCCGGATATACTTTACGTACAGCCAGTGCGAAACTTGTACCCTGACGGTCGAAGGCTGCACCCAATCCCGGTTTAACGCGGTCGATATAGTGTTCGTCGATCATGGCTTCTATCTTATAATCGGAAAGGTCGTTGATCTGACCGATCTTCATACCGGCTGATACATTCTGTCCGAGGACTACATCCAGCAAACCCAGTTCGCCGTTGATCTGTGAACGGACATTCAGATGTTCTTTCCGTTCGTGCACCAATTGGATGTTACGGCGCATATTAGCCAAACTCGTTTCCATTTCGTCCATCTGGATCGTACGGGAAATTGAATCCTGACGCAAACGTTCAACGACAAGAGCATATTTCTTGGTTGCCAGTTCATAATCTTCCTTCGCTTTCAGAAATTCTTCCTTGGCGATCAGGTTTTCATCATAGAGCTTCTTTTGTTGCGTATAAGCACGGCGTGAACGGGCGATGTCGACATCGAGCTGAGCTTTCTCCAACTGGTTATTCAGCTTGTCCTGTTCCATCGCTACCTGGGTATTACGCAGGAAGTTCTGTTTTTCAGCCAACTGAGCTTCCGCATCCAGAATCTGCAAATCGAGACCGGAGTTGGAAAGACGGACAATGACATCGCCTTTTTTCACCTGGGCACCTTCTTCAACTACCTTCTCCTGTACGATACCGCCTTCTTCCGGGCTCAACTGCACGACAGTGATAGGCTGTACCTGTCCGTCTACGCGGACGAAATCATTGAATTGTTCCTTAGTCACATTACCGATACTGATTCCGCGAGCATCGACTTTCAGGGTCGATGCATGATCGCCGAAAATGATCCATCCCACCAGTACCAGGAATAAAACACCACCACCTACATAAGGTAAATGTTTCTTTTGAATGCCTTTTTTCTTTTCTAACTGTATATCCATTGTTGTATGTTTTTATTTCTTTATTGTTTGTTTCCTAGTTATTCGCGTTATTCTCAATGAATGCCTTCAATCAAAGGTTTCCCTTTATAATAATCGACCAGCTTGCATTTCATCAGATACATCAGCTTCCGCTGCAGCAGGTCGGCTTTTGACAGAAGTAATGTATTTGCACTGGTTTGCAGATCGATCGGGCTCATCAGACCTTCTTCAAATTTACGTAAAGTTACCTGATAAGCAATTTCATCCGCTTTTGCTTTTTTATCCATCTGAATAGTTTCTTTGGCATAGCCCTCACGGTCGAGAATAGCTTGTTCGATGGCTGTCTCCAACTGACGGAGCACTTCTGTCTGTTGTTCCTGGGCGATACGCATATTATTGCGTGCCTTACGCAGGTTGGTCAGACGACTCAATCCGTCAAATAAAGGGAAACTCAGGTTGAAAGAGATATATTCACCACGGTTATTTTTAAACTGATTGCTAAAAGAAGCGGGAGCCTTATCTGCTTTCAGATTCTCATAATAATTCGTAGAAACCCCTGCTGAGAAAGAAATGGATGGTAACAAACGTCCTTTTGCCATCATGTATTGCATTTTATAGGATTTCAACTGAAGTTTCGCCTGCAAGGCTGTCGGATTATTTTCTGATGCGTAATCATATATTTCATTAACCGACTCCATCATTGTTGCATACGATTTATCCAAAAGCATCGTATCTACATCCAGTTCCATGTCGGAAGGGTAATTCATATTCTGCTTCAGTGTCAACAAAGCCGTATTAAGCAAATTCTGCTGGTGGGTCAGATTGTAATCGTTGGCTGCTACCTGCGCTTCTATCTGTGCCACATCTGCTTTACCTTTCAATCCCAGCTCCTCCTGACGGCGTGTTTTATACAAGATACGGCTATTTTCTTCTAATTGTTCAGCAGCTAGTTTAACTGTTCCCTGGTAATATACCACATCCATAAAAGCCTGCATCGTATTGATTGCCAGGTCGTCTTTTTCCTTTTGGATATCATTCATACCTAACTGACGGTTTGCTTTTGCCATACGCCACTGGTTGACTAACTGCCCTCCGTTAAATATAGGAATAGAAACATTCAGACCATATCCGTTATTGAAAGTAGATGTATTATTATACACGTTAGTCTCCGGGTCAATCGAACGTCCGAAACTGTATTGCGCTCCTACACTTGCACTCATAGACGGGAAGAAAGAGGCTACAGAGGAATTTAACTCTGCTTTATAAGAATCACTGGTATAAGTTTGTTTCTTCACTTTCGGACTGTTTTCAACGGCATAATGCATGCATTCATCCATTGTCCAGAGCTTTTCCTGGGCCACGGCGGCTGTTGCCAGGCTAAACGAAAGAATCGATGTAAATATTATCTGTTTCATTTTTGTGTTATTTTCTGCCAATAGAAAGGCAAAGACTGTGCCAAACCATTTAAGACATTGCTTATCAACCTATTGACAAAACAGATATTTTTCCAATGTGTAAAAAAATTAGACAATGGTGTATAAATATTAGACAGCCGGTATTTCTTCGTTTCCTCCTCCTATTTTATCTGTCTAAATATTAGACACTGGTTAGGAAGTATAAAACCGAACCTGTATCTTTGCACTAAATATATACATATTATCATATATGGCTAAACAAGGCACCATACTGGTCGTAGACGACAATAAGGGGATTCTTACCGCAGTACAGATGCTGTTAGGCACCTGTTTTGAGAAAGTGATAACTATCTCTACCCCAAACAAAATCAAAACAACCCTGCATAATGAAAACGTAGACGTTGTTTTACTCGATATGAACTTCAGTGCCGGTATCAATACCGGAAATGAAGGGCTTTTCTGGCTTTCCGAAATAAAGAAGGAAGACCCGTCGGTACAGGTTGTTCTCTTCACCGCTTATGCTGATATAGACCTGGCGGTAAGGGGAATCAAGGAAGGCGCTACCGACTTCGTTGTCAAACCCTGGAATAACGCCAAGTTACTGGAAACGTTGAAAACGGCTTATGATATCCGGACAGCCAACAAGAAAGGTATTCCTCACGAAAACAGCAAACTGGTTGTCTCGAAGGAAAGCGGTATGTTTTGGGGCGAAAGCAATGCGATGCAGCAACTCCGCAACCTGATCGAGAAGGTGGCAAAAACAGATGCCAACATCCTGATCACCGGAGAGAACGGAACCGGTAAGGAAATGCTGGCAAGAGAAATACATATGTTGTCGAACCGTAAAAAAGAAGCCATGGTTCCAGTAGACATGGGCGCCATCACCGAAACGCTGTTCGAAAGCGAACTGTTCGGCCATATGAAAGGTGCTTTTACCGATGCCCGCGCCGACCGTCCGGGAAAGTTTGAAGCAGCCAACAACGGGACCCTTTTCCTGGATGAGATAGGGAACCTCTCCTACCATCTGCAAGCCAAATTACTGACTGCCCTACAACGCCGCAGCGTAGTACGAGTGGGAAGCAACACGCCTATTCCGGTCAATATCCGCCTGATCTGTGCGACAAACCGCGACCTGCAGGATATGGTACAGAAAGAACAATTCCGCGAAGACCTTTTATACCGTATCAATACGATACATGTGGAAATACCGTCCCTCCGCGACCGCCCCGAAGATATCGTGCCGCTGACAGAGATATTCCTCGCTAAATATTGCTCTATTTACGGAAAATCATCCATGCGCCTGAATGCGGACGCAAAGGAAAAACTGAAACAACAACCCTGGTTCGGTAATATCCGCGAATTGGAGCATACCATCGAAAAGGCAGTGATCATTTCCGAAGGAGAAACGCTCGACAGCTCGGATTTCGATTTTCCCCGTAAGAAAGAATCTCCTCTGAAAGAAGCTACCACATTGGAAGAAATGGAATACAACATGATCAAAAATGCCATGGATAAATACAATGGCAATCTTTCGCTCGTTGCCAGCCAGCTGGGTATTTCACGTCAGACACTGTACAACAAAATCAAACGTTACGAGCTGTAATAATGTTAAAAGGTATCTATCATAGCCTGACTTTCCGGCTGGGTCTGTTCGGTATATTTACCGGCTGCGGGACCTACTTCGCCATGACCCGGCAATGGGAATGGCTCATTCTCATTCTTATCGGCTGGCTCTATTCCATGCGGATGATGAGCGAGTTATTCAAACGTAATGCCCAGAAAGTTGCCTTTATGTTCGATGCGATCGACAACAGCGACTATGCATTCCAATACGCCACCCGCGGACGTTCATCCAACGACAAGCTAGTCAGCGAATCACTGAACCGTATCACCCAGATTCTGTTCCAGGCAAAAGCAGATGCCGTCCAAAAAGAGAAATATTATGAGTTGATCATGAATTCGGTCAATACCGGCATCATCGTACTGGACGATACCGGCAATATCTTTCAGACCAACAATGAAGCACTCCGCCTGCTGGGGCTTTCCGTCTTTACCCATGTCAAACAGCTGGCACGCATCGACGACAAACTACAAGCCACAATCGCCAATATTCTCCCGGGGGATAAACATCAGATATCATTCGTAAACGAACGCGGCACGGTCAACCTGTCTATCCGCGTCTCCGAAATGACCCTGCAGGAAAAACACGTACGTATCCTGGCAATCAACGATATCAACAGCGAACTGGATGACAAGGAAATCGATTCATGGATACGCCTGACTCGTGTACTGACTCACGAGATCATGAATTCCGTCACTCCTATTACTTCGCTGAGTGACACCTTATTATCCATCCATGAGGATGCCGACAGCGATATACGGAACGGACTGGAAGTGATCAGTACGACCGGCAAGAGCCTGATATCGTTCGTTGAATCGTATCGCAAGTTTACCCATATCCCAACCCCTGAACCGTCGTTGTTCTATGTGCAGAAATTCGCGGAACGGATGATAAATCTGGCCCGCCATCACAACAAATTCCCCAATATAACGATTAATATACATATAGAGCCGGCCGACCTGATCGTTTACGCTGATGAGAAACTGATCACGCAGGTTGTACTGAACCTGCTAAAGAACGCCATGCAGGCCATCGGCAGCGAACAACCGGACGGACGAATTGAACTGAACGCATCTTGCAATCCGGATGAATCCGTGATCATCGAGGTCAGCAACAACGGTCCCTGCATCCCGCCGGAAGAAGCGGAACATATCTTTGTCCCGTTCTTCACCACCAAAGAAGGCGGCAGCGGTATCGGGTTATCTATCTCGCGACAGATCATGCGACTGTCGGGTGGCAGTATCGCGTTGAAGAGCAATCCGGCTATAAACAAAACGTCGTTTATTCTGACGTTCCCATAAAAGGAAGTTGCTCATGAAGCATGAGCCGACTGGTGCAGGTCTTATGAGCCGAGGCGCTCACGTTGCATGAAAAGATTAAACAAGACACTGTAAGTATTAAAAACAAAAAGATAAGACAAGACATGAAACTTTTAGACAAACTCAAAATCAATCACAAACCTCGTTCCGGAGGATTAGACCTTTTGAAATATATTGGTCCCGGTTTATTAGTCACTGTCGGATTCATCGACCCGGGAAACTGGGCAACCAACCTTGCCGCCGGATCCGAATTCGGTTATGCCCTGTTATGGGTCGTTACCTTTTCATCCATTATGCTGATCATCATCCAGCACAACGTTGCCCATCTGGGGATCGTCACCGGACTTTGCTTATCGGAAGCGACCAACAAATATATGCCCCGTGCACTCAGCCGGCCTATTCTAGGATCGGCAATGCTTGCCAGTATATCTACCTCACTTGCGGAGATACTGGGTGGAGCCATTGCTTTACGAATGCTGTTCAGCATACCGATAAAGGTCGGTGCCGTGATCGTTACGGTGGCCTGTCTGATCATGCTGCTCAGTAATACATACAGCAAGATCGAACGCTGGATCATCATGTTCGTTTCCATCATCGGATTGTCTTTCTTATACGAGCTAGCCCTGGTCGATGTAAACTGGGGACAGGCTGTCGTGGGATGGGTAAAACCTTCTTTCCCCGAAAATTCAATGCTGATCATCATGAGTGTGCTCGGTGCCGTTGTCATGCCGCATAACCTGTTCCTGCACTCGGAAGTGATTCAGAGTCGCGAATGGAACCTGGAAGATGAATCCGTTATCAAGAAACAATTGAAATATGAATTTTACGATACGCTCCTGTCGATGGTGATCGGCTGGGCAATCAATTCGGCGATGATCATCCTGGCAGCAGCCACTTTCTTCAAGGAAAAGATTACCGTGGACGAACTGGACCAGGCACAGCAATTGCTGGTTCCGCTGGTCGGAAACAATGCAGGCGTTATCTTTGCCGCCGCCTTATTGCTTGCCGGTATTTCCTCGACGATCACATCCGGAATTGCCGGAGCATCCATCTTTGCCGGTTTTTACGGGGAGGCATACAATCACAAAGACTTACACTCCAAACTGGGGGTTATTCTTTCGTTCGTTCCGGCATTGCTTATCATCTTCCTGATCGGCGACCCGTTCAAAGGATTGATTCTTTCGCAGATGTTACTCAGCGTACAGCTTCCCATCACCGTCTTTTCGCAGGTATATCTTACCTCCAGTAGAAAAGTGATGGGGCAATATGTCAATTCACGTTCGACCACCATCCTGTTGCTGTTGCTGGGAACCATGGTGACCGTATTGAATATCGCCTTGCTGATCAGCTTGTTTTAACAAAATATTTATTCCGGACTATTTCAATCACTCCCGGCAGGATGGAGATAAAAATGATGAGGACAATCAGCAGTTCCAGATTCTTTTGAACGATCTCCATTCCGCCGAAGAAATAGCCGGCATATGAAAACAGGGCCACCCAGACAATCCCTCCAACGATATTATACGAAGCGAAATGACGGTAATTCATATGCCCCATCCCCGCCACGAACGGTGCGAACGTACGCACAATGGGAACGAAACGGGCTAGGATAATGGTTTTCCCTCCGTGCTTTTCATAAAATTTATGCGTTTTCTCCAGATAACTCTGTTTAAATATTCTCGAATCCGGTTTACTGAACAGCCTTTCACCGAAGAACCTGCCTATTATATAGTTAGAGGCATCTCCCAGTACGGCCGCGGCAATCAGCACCAGTACGATCAGATGCACATTCATCGGGTTACCCGGCAAAGCCGCCAGCGCTCCCGCCACAAATAACAACGAATCACCCGGAAGAAAGGGTGTTACTACCAATCCTGTTTCACAAAAAATGATCAGGAACAAAATGGCATATATCCAAATGCCGTAGGCTGACACAAGCGCTGCCAGATGGGTGTCGATATGCAGCACGAAATCAATCAGGAGATTGAAGTATTCCATACAAATGTATTATAATCTGTTCGATAAAATTAAGCCACAAATATAGGAAAAAACTTGTATTGCTATGCAGCGAATAAAGAAATCGCTACCTTTGTTCCGTTAATAAGGAAATAACATATTTATAACAGATATGAGCGATATCAAAACGAACGAAGAAGAAGGCAAAAAGAGCCTGAATTTTATTGAAGCAAATGTTGAAAAAGACCTGGCAGAAGGAAAGAACGGCGGACGTATACAAACTCGTTTCCCACCTGAACCAAACGGTTATCTGCATATAGGACACGCCAAAGCTATCTGCCTGGATTTCGGTATTGCAGAACGTTACAACGGAGTTTGTAACCTTCGTTTCGACGACACGAACCCTGTAAAAGAAGATACAGAATATGTCGATGCAATCAAGGAAGATATAGAATGGCTTGGATTCCATTGGGGTAACATCTATTACGCATCCGACTATTTCCAGCAATTGTGGGATTTTGCCATCCGTCTGATCAAGGAAGGAAAAGCCTATATCGACGAGCAGAGTTCGGAAGTTATCGCCCAGCAAAAAGGAACACCGACACAGCCGGGTATCAATAGTCCCTACCGTGACCGTCCTATCGAGGAAAACCTGGCTTTGTTCCAGAAAATGACTGACGGAGAGATAGAAGACGGAGCCATGGTGTTGCGTGCCAAAATAGATATGGCCAATCCGAATATGCACTTCCGCGATCCGATTATCTATCGCGTATTGAGGACTGCACATCACCATCGCACGGGCGACAAATGGAAAGTATATCCGATGTACGACTTTGCACACGGACAGAGCGACTTCTTCGAAGGCGTTACGCATTCACTTTGTACCCTGGAATTTGTGGTACACCGCCCGTTATACGACCTGTTCATCGACTGGCTGAAAGAAGGTAAAGACCTGGACGACAACCGTCCCCGTCAGACCGAGTTCAACAAGTTGAATCTGAGCTATACATTAATGAGTAAACGTAACCTGCTTACGCTGGTAAAAGAAAAGCTGGTAGACGGTTGGGACGATCCCCGTATGCCGACTATCTGTGCATTCCGTCGTCGTGGTTATTCCCCCGAATCTATCCGCAAATTCGTCGATAAGATCGGATATACCACCTACGATGCCCTGAATGAATTTGCCTTGCTGGAAAGCGCCGTTCGTGAAGACCTGAACGCCCGTGCCACACGTGTATCCGCTGTGCTCGATCCGGTGAAGCTGATTGTTACCAACTATCCGGAAGGACAGGTGGAAGAGATGGAAGCCATCAACAATCCGGAAGATCCGGAAGCAGGCAGCCATATCATTGAATTTAGCCGCGAACTGTGGATGGAAAGAGACGACTTCATGGAAGATGCTCCGAAGAAATTCTTCCGTATGACTCCCGGACAGGAAGTGCGCCTGAAGAATGCCTACATCGTAAAATGTACAGGCTGCAAGAAAAACGAAGCAGGTGAAGTAGTAGAAGTTTATTGCGAATACGACCCGAACACCAAGAGCGGCATGCCAGACAGCAACCGTAAGGTGAAAGGTACTCTTCACTGGTTGAGCTGTGCACACAGCCTGCCGGCAGAAGTCCGTCTGTACGACCGTCTGTGGAAAGTCGAAAATCCGCGCGATGAACTGGCTGCTATCCGCGAAGTAAAAGATTGCTCCGTACTGGATGCCATGAAGGAAATCATCAATCCGGACTCTCTGAACATATTGACAAACTGCTACGTTGAAAAATATCTGGCAAATGCCAAACCATTAGATTATTTACAATTCCAGCGTATCGGTTATTTTAATGTAGACAAAGACTCTACGCCGGAAAAGCTCGTCTTCAACCGTACCGTATCTCTAAAAGATACCTGGAGCAAAGTGAAAGACAAGGCTTAACAATGTGCCAATTAAATTATTCCCTATGAAAAAAGATGATATCTCACGCTTGTTACAACGTTATCTGTCTGCCCGCGAAATGGGAAAAGAACCCTATTTCGATGCAGATGAAATTGATGAACTGTTGGGCAGCTTTGAAGAATCGGACAATTATGAATACTTCGATGAAGTTTTAACCTTAGGGTTAAAGCTTCATCCCGGTAATACGGATTTACAGATCAGACAGTGCAAGCTTTATGTCTATAATGAAGATTATGAAAGTGCACTGGTTTTGATCGACTCCATTGCCGAAACAGATAACCAGGACCTCGACTTATTACGGTTGGAATGTTACTGCATGCTCGACCAGTACGACAAGCTCATTGAATACACGGAAAGACTGATCGAAGAAAAATGCGATTATCTAGAAACCGTATTCGAATGTACCGCTCCCCTTTTAAGTGATATGGAAATGAACGATGAAGCACGAGATTTCATACGCCGCGGCATTGTTTTATTCCCCGACAATCTAGTCTTAAAGGATGAGTTATGCTACAACATGGAACTGGAAGGAGACATCGACGGAGCGATCGACCTGTGCAACGAACTGATCGATAAGGACCCCTACTCTCACGAATACTGGTTCACACTCGGACGATTGTACTCCATCAAATCGGAATTTGACAAAGCGATTGAAGCATTCGACTTTGCGCTGACTTGTGACGATTCGGATCCGGAACTGAAAATACTGAAAGCTTACTGCCTCTACATGAATGAGAATTATGAAAAAGCACTCGAAGTATATCAGGATATCGATGCCACCTCCGAAATGGCAGAGCGCATCAAACCTCTGATGGCAGAATGTTATATCAAGCTGGAAGATTTCGAAGGAGCATATAACCTACTGAAAGACATTATCGGTAAAAAAGCGACTGCCAATGAACCGGCAGCCTACATCAATTTCATCCGGTGTTGTGCAGAGACGGAACGCGACCGGGAAGCATCGAAAACGCTCAACAAAGCGGTCGAACTATTTCCCAACAATGTCCGGATACTCTCTTTACTGGCTCTGACTTACGTGGAAAACGGCAAAGACAAGCAGGCTATAGAGACAACCGAACGTCTGTTCGATATCCTGGATAAAGGGGAAAACTATCTGCCCGAAGATTATGAAAGTCTTTTCCATGCAGGTCAATACCTGTATATGAAAGGTGACATCGATAAAGCACTCAAATACTATAAAAAAGTATATGCCGTCAATCCGGACCTGCCTTACATGCACCTTCATATGGCTATGGCTTACCTGGCAAAAGGCGACATGAAGCATTTCGGCGAACACTTCAGTCAGACCTCTCCGAAAGAACTGGTGAAATACCTGGAAGACTCCGGTATCGATTTCAGTGACGTCGAGCAGCAACTGCTGGGAAAACATATCCCGCCGGAAGATCTGACGAAGGAATTCCTCAATAACAAAGACAATAACAACTAATGGACAGAAATCTAAAAGACTACGGTCTCCTACTTTTGAAAGGCATGGGAATGGGCGCAGCCGATGTCGTGCCCGGCGTATCAGGCGGTACGATTGCCTTTATTGTTGGTATTTATGAAGAACTGATCGATTCGATCAAGAGTATTAACGGAGCAAGCCTGAAGTTACTCTTCACCGGTAAGATCGCCTCATTCTGGAAAGCTATAAATGCCAATTTCCTGCTGGCTATCGTTGCCGGCATCGGTATCAGTATCTTTTCGCTGGCAAAGATCATCACCTGGTTACTGGTTACACACCCGATCCTCGTGTGGGCTTTCTTCTTCGGACTGGTACTAGCTTCCACCTGGTTTGTTTCGAAAGATATCAAGCAATGGAACTGGAAAACAATACTGAGCTTTATTATCGGAGCCGTCATCGCTTACTATATAACAGTGGCTACTCCGGCAGAAACTCCGACTAATCTATTCTTTATATTCCTTTGCGGAGCCATAGCCATCTGTGCCATGATCCTGCCCGGCATTTCCGGCAGTTTCATCCTGGTATTACTGGGTAAATACTTCTATATTATGGAAGCGGTAAAGACTTTCAATATACCGGTCATGCTCGTATTTATCTGTGGGGCAGCCATAGGTATTACCTCTTTCTCGCGTGTATTGTCTTTCGCCCTGCGCAGATTTCATGATACGACCATCTCTGTACTGGCAGGTTTTATGCTGGGTTCGCTAAACAAAGTATGGCCGTGGAAAGAGACGATTGAAACCTACACCGACAGCCACGGAGTGATCAAACCCCTGGTTGAAGCGAATATCCTGCCCAACCAACTGGTATGGGAAGCCGTAGGATTAATGATTTTGGGATTCGCCATCGTATATTTCCTTGAAAAGCTATCTATGAAAGGAGCTAAGGCTTAAAAAATAATCTCTTCCCTATGCTCACGCACGAGGAAGAGCTTGTTCTCTCGCCAAAGAGAACCTCATCAATTATGTTAACCTTATTCAAGGTCATGGAAGGGAGCAGTTCGCCAGAGTTGCTCCCTTCATGTTGAAAACACACATATTCTTAGTATTGTTTATCTTTTTACCTTCTTTATTAGCAAATAGCATGCCAAAAATGTATCTATCTGATAATTAAGCCCATTAAATAAACCGGGCATGTCCGATTATGGACATCTGCCCGGTTTTACTTACTGTATCCGGCATCGCCGCTTATAATGCAAACAGCGTGCCAAAACATACAAACAACTATCTATCAAGCTTATAAATATTATTCACTAATTCCATTCTGTCCAATTATTAGACACTGATGTATAAAATTTAGACAGTATTACCTTACATCATAGCGTGTAAAGAAATAAAAACAAGCCATGAACAGAACAGCGATCGTGATTATCATAGCGACCAGGTAACCGCTGATAAATTCGAAGCGCTGGCCGAAGGAGGCGATCTGTTCCTGATACTGCGGAATCTGGTCGACGGCTACAGCCTTTTTACTGGTAGAATATTCTTCATACGGATTATACCAGTGAGGACTGCCGGAGTCTTTGGCATCTATATCCTTAAACCATTGCAGGAACCGTTCCTGGAAAATATGCAGGTCATTCCAGTTCTTCTGGAAACGCAGGTAACCACCTCCGAGGAATGCCTCATTCATATAATCGAACTGGGCAATCGGTGAGAGCAAAGTGAAATTGCGGGTTTGTTCGAACTGGCGGAACTGTTGCAGATAATAAGCATCATTGAACATCTTATCATTATTCATCAGATTGGTCATATTCTTCGCACGAAGTTCATGCCTTGGGAAGAAAGCATCGCCACCGTTGGACGACCAACTGCCCGGAGGCGCATTGCGGTTAATATCATCACGCGCTTCCATACGTTTACGGTCTACCTCTTCCGATGCCGGAATACCGAATAACTTTTTCGCCCAAAACACAGACGTATTAGGAATAATCACCGCAGCAAACAACCAAAAGCAAAGAGATATAAGCAGGCTGATATTCGAGTAACGCGTTACAACCGACGATAGCAAGCCGAATACAGCAAAAGTTGTAATAAACAACAGACTGATCAGCACAAAACCGCCCGTCTCCATCAAAAAGCTCCCGTTCAGCTGCACCTGTCCCGAAACAGCCAGGATAAGCAGACTGATTATAATGCCGACCAACTCCATCATACCTACCACCGTGACGATGCTAAGCAGTTTACTGCACAGGAAAGTACGCCTCGGTACAGCATTCGAAAAGACCAGAGCAAGCGTCCTCTCTTCCTTCTCACCCGATATCGCATCAAAAGCAAAAAGCAGCGTGATAAAACTCAGGAACATAGAGACAATGAACGACCAGCTCAGACTGTCTCCGCGACTTAACAAAGGGTTGTTGCTATCGTGCCGCACCGAGTAACCGAACACGTTGTAGGCACTATATTCGATACGATTAGGTAAATAGCTTTCTTTACAATCAGCAATCACACTGTTTTCACGCGGAGAAGTCACAAAACTGCTCCGTTGAGTCGCCACCTTCGACAAACTCTCGGCACGTTTAGCCAATGTCTCCTGCTGAGCCTGGTTGTACTTGGCGTAATTATCATGCATACCTTTAAAAGAAGAAACAAACGAAATGCTTCCCAGGCTAAAGACCAGCACAACAATGACGAAAGAAACCTGAAAACGCAGACTATACAAGTAGTTCTGCAATTCCCGTATATATAAAGTTGTAAACATAACTGTAATTATTTATTATCTGACATCATATTTCATAAACGACACGATTGTTCCGACCAACAATACGATCGCCAACCCCAGCAAGGCACATAAGCGTCCCAGTGCATCGCCCAAAGCAGCGGAAAGTGTTACCGGCTGAGGAATATAACGAGGTACACTACCGGTATCCAAATATGGAAATTCACTGTTTCCTCTTTCATATCTCCTTTGTGCCTCTTGGTCTCCTGTATCCAATTCGGCACGGGTAGGAAATTCCTCCAGCTTTTGTCCCGTAAAGTAAGAGATGGATTCAAACAACTTATGATCTTTGAAATAAGTAATAAGGCTCTCCCGGTAATTCCGGATACTCTCCATATATTTCAGAAAACAATTCGCATTGGTATGACACAAAGCATCCGTCGTCTGGCTAAACAATTCGGAGGGAGACAACCAGGCGATCACCTGTTGCAGGTGTTGCTGCCGCATCAACCCATCCAGGTAATCGCGTTGCAAAGCCCATTTCTTATCCGCATTATTCAACATGACCGGAGTAGCCCAAATCTGCATCTGTTGATGAAACAGGGGCGTTTCCCGCGGCCCTCCGGCCAGTTCCAGATATTCCAGACCATCCCCATTACAATTATTGTAACTTAGGGATTTCATATTCACCCGTTGAGCAGCGCGCGGCCATTCTTCCTGATACTCCTTCATATAGGTATCGTCATAATCACTCATCGCAGCCTGAACATTGTCATATAGAGGTGCTTTCGAGATACCCTGCGACAGATAAGTGGCAATATTGGGCATCAGGAAAAGGAACCAAATCCAGCACAATAAGCTAATGATGATGGATGAAGACGAATGCGTAACCCTGCTGGAGATAAACATACCCAACAAAAGGAACACCATCATATAAATGACAGAAGTCAGGAACAGTAATGTCACCCCTCCCCAGTCGGAAGCAGAAAAGGAGATTCCCGGATTGACCACGATAATCAGACAGGCAAGCAGATAACAGAACAACAATATAGGAAGCAATATCAGCAACAGTCCGAGCAACTTACCTATCAGAAAGGAGATACGGCTCACCTGCCCGGTAAATGTCAGCTTCATCGTTCCGTCTTCCCGTTCACGGGTGATGGCATCGTATGAGAATACGAGTGCCAGCAACGAAATAAGGATAGCGATAACCTTTGAAAAGTCTATCGAGAAAAAGGCATTCAATGACGGGTTATCACGCGTAATCGTATGACCCGAAGGAAACAACGGATATTCCCAAAAAGCGATCTTTACCTTGTTTCCCACATTCGTCATTATGCCCGTACTAAAAATACTCAGAGGTTCAGGCTCCTGAACGATGGTAGGACGTACCGCCGACCACACCCGGCTCTCTTTCAATTCCCTGTCCGCCTGCGCCTGTTCGATCTTATAGACGCGAACCTGGTTCTCGTAATTGTCCACACTGACAATGATCGTGAACGGAATTACCAGGAGGCAGAGCACAAACCCTATAATAAACCTGACTGACAACAAGTTCAGCAGGAAATCTTTCTTTGCTATTAACCAAATCATAGTATGTATCGTATTAGACAGTTTGTACTCTTATTCTAAAATAGCTTCCTGCATATAGTCCAGATAGATCCGTTCCAGGTCGTCCTGCAGGAACTCTTCGCGGCTACGGAGCATGACCAGGCGCCCTTCTTTCATGATACCGACACGATCGGCTACCGCCTTGGCACGGAAGAGGTCGTGGGTACACATCAGGATACTTTTACCGGCATTGCGCAGGTTGATCAGTATCTGCATCAGTTCGGCTGCACTCTTGGGATCGAGTCCGGTAGTCGGTTCGTCCATGACGATGTTGTTGGCATCCTTGATGATGGCGATGGCAAGACCTACTTTCTGACGCATACCTTTGGAGAATGTCTTCAGCTTGCGTTCGAAGGCTTCTTCCTGAAGGCCGACACGGCGCATGACGTTATAATAATCGTCTTTCGTCAGATTGGTCTTCCCTCCCAGGCGGGCAAAGAAGTCGAGGTTCTGACGGGCGGTGAAGTTACCGTAGAGCATTACGTTTTCAGAAACGAAAGCGACATGGTTCTTAGTTTCCAGCGGTTTTTCCATAACGTCGATACCGTCGATCAGGGCATGACCCGAAGTCGGTTCGATAAAGTTCAGGAAGATATTGATGGAAGTGGTTTTTCCGGCGCCGTTAGCACCCAGCAGGAAGAATATTTCTCCCGGTTTGATTTCCAGATTCAAGGCATCCAAAGCCAGGTTGCCGTCTTCGTATCTCTTTGTTAAATCGATAGCTTGTAACATAGTGTTCTTATTTTAATTATTATTATTATCTTACCGCTTACTAAGTTTCATCCCGAACCAGACGATTCCGCCCACAAAGCCCACCAGCAACAGGATCAAAAAGATTGTCCCGAAGATAGATGTGGCGGCATTCACCTGTATGCGGACCGTCTTGTCTTCCGTATCCACCTTGCGGTTATCTGCCATGGCTTCCGTCTTGATCTTTACTTCCTGGGCACCTACTCCACCATCTTTCGGCGGGATGATGGTGACCTGTACGGTCATTTCCTTTTCCGGATCCAGGCTGCTGATCACATCCGGTTCGATACGGGTATCCCAGCCCAACGGCTTCTCGGTAGTCAGCTTGATGTTGTCCAGGCGACGGCTACCGCCGTTACGCACGGTCACATCCATTGTTACTTCTTTTCCTACGGTTGTTTCGTGGTAGAGGTTGTTTGCACGCACTTCGATCTTTCCTTTCCCGCGAGGGATGATCTCAAGATTTTCGCTACCCGCCTTCTCGCCGTTAGAAGCAGAAACAGTCTGAACCTGGAACTTGATCGGCTGATCGATCACTACTTGCTGGTCATCGCGGTCGGGTAAATATACCTGCAAAGATAACTTCT
This sequence comes from Parabacteroides chongii, assembly GCF_029581355.1. Classification (NCBI taxonomy): domain Bacteria; kingdom Pseudomonadati; phylum Bacteroidota; class Bacteroidia; order Bacteroidales; family Tannerellaceae; genus Parabacteroides; species Parabacteroides chongii. The sequence goes on from NZ_CP120849.1 coordinate 5,103,065, forward strand.
TTATGTTTACGCCCTGCGCAAATTTGATCTGGGTTACCTTACTTTCTCCGTCCATAAAGTCGTAAGTGATCTGACGCGGCAGGTCGAGCACTTCCAGACGATATACATCATCCGAGGTAGAGAAACGTTCGAGTGTCAAGTCATACGTCGCCTTGCTGCTCAGGTCCGCTTCCTGACTGAACTGCATGGAGGAGATATCGATCACGTTCACACTGGCATCTTTCTTCAGATAGATGTTCTTCTCATCCTTGCGGTTATTGTAGTTCAATGACACCGTAAGGTTTTCCGCATCTTTCAGCAATTCAAAATCGGCAGTCGCCACCTTTCCCAGTTCGATAGACGGCACACGGTACTCATACGGCGAACCGATAATCGTCTTCGATTCGTTATCCACCAGCGATACATATATATTATATATCTTACCGGAACGCATCTCGGGTGTAAAAACATCGAAATGTTCCTTGAACTGGCTCAGATACTCTTCATTCCCTTCCAGCGCACTTTTCAGGGTGATCTTTACCTTGCGTTCGCCACGCTGGTCCTGATATTTCACGGCACGCTCTACCGTGATGTAACTCTGCTGCGAGATCAGTTTCAGGATCAGCTTCTGATAATCCACCTCCTTACTCAGCAACTCATTCTTCGAACGGTTGAAATCGTTGGCTGAGATGGCTTTCTCATTATACAACTTCGTATCGTTCTGATACTTCTGTTTCGCTACTTCATAATCCGCACGCGTCTTCTTCAGGTCGAGCAGCAAGGAAGCCTCATCGTCCCCTTGTGCACGAACGCTGCAAACCAGCAGTAATGCCGCCAGTATAAGCGGAATCTTTCTAATCATCTGTGTCATCATTTGTCTGTTATCTTATTAATAATTACTCTTTAGCACTGTGACTTTTAATCTTCAGGTCACGTATTTTTACTATTTAAATGCTATACTTTTATTCTTTTGAGCTAGCTAAAAATTGATTTTTAGCATGCTGGTAATTAAATTTGAGCATGCTAAAAATTAAATTCACGCTTGCCAAAAAGATTAAAATGTCCTATGAAAAGAACCAATGAGTACCTATATAATCATTAGTATCTCCTTACTTTGCAACTAATTCCCTGTCTTCCGGCAGGAAGCTACGGTTATGTTCGAAGTCATACATCGTCTTACGGTTCAGATCCGCCACAGAAAGACGGTACGTGATATAGCTGTCGATGTAGGCGAGCTGTACCTGCGAAAGGCGTTCCTGCTCGATGGAAAGTTCCTGGCTCGTCATATCGCCGTTCTCAAAACGCATCTGGCTGATCCGGTAACTCTGTATCGCCACTTCCTGGTTCCGGCGGTTGATGCGGTAACGCTTCTCGGCCTCATACACGCTGCGGACGATCTCGCGTATCTCCTGTTCGATGGTACGTTCGGTATTGTCGAGGTTCAGCTTGCGCTGCTTCAGGCGGACCTCTTCACGGCGGACCTGATTCCTGGCGCGTCCCCAGTCCAGAAGCGGATAAGAGACCGTCAGGGCTATTCCCCGGTTAGACGGACGGTCGCGCATGTTGTCAAACGAAGAACCGACCAGCTGACCGACCGTGCCGCCGTCGCGCGTACTTAATCCGGTAAAATCATAGTAAGCGGAAATGTTGCCTTTAAACTCCCGTTCGCGTTTGGCACGCTTCACTTCGATCGCCTGCAGCTCGATGTCGAGATTGTTTTCCTTGATCTCCATTCGGTTGCGCAATGCTTCGTCGATCGCCTGCTGCATATCGACAATAAAGGCCTCGAACTCCATGTCCGCCTTCAGGTCGATCTCTTCGTTCAGAGGCAAGCCTATCAGCAATTTGAACTGGTCCTTTGCCGTAGACAGCTTACCTTCGCTTTCCATCACGCGCGCCTCATCCTGCGCTACGGTGATCTCGGCAATCAGCATTTCCCCTTCGGGAAGATTACCCGTTTCCTGTTTCAGCTTGGTGATGCGATAAGCCTCACGGGAGTTGACCAGACGGTCCTGGTTGATCTTGTGCTCGTACGCCAGTTTATATACATTATAAAAAGCATCCGTTACATTATATACGATATCCATTTGGACACGGGTGAAATAACAGGTACTTTTCTTATAATCCAGTTCAGCCACCTTCATGTTCTCTTTCAGTTTATTCGCCGTAAAGATGGGCTGGTTGAAAGAGAGGGCGAAACGACTGTACACCTGGTCGCGTTTCAGCTCCGCATAATCCTGTTGTGAAAGCGTAGTCCGGTAATTCTCCCAATACATTTTAGAACTGAGGGCAAAATTACCGCCGGTCGGCAATACGTAGGTAAAATTCAGATTGCCTCCCACCTGCAGGGAACCGGTGGAGTTATACACCGGCAGGCCGTCCGCCTGCGAAATCTCCGTCAGCTCTTCCGTCCATGAAGGAGTAAAGAAATCGAAGTTAAGCAACGGCTTGAACTGCGCCTTGGTGTACAGATAAGAATAACGGGTGGCATCCATATCTTCCTTATAATATTTCACCGTATAACTCTCGCCCAAAGCGATCCGTATCGCTTCATCGTAAGAAATTGTACGGGGTGTTTCCGTTTCAGCATGCCCTGCCAAAGCAAATCCCATTAACAGAGATACCAGTAATTTTCTTTTCATACTATATCGAATTAAGTCTTTCCGGGTAATGTGTTACCCAATTATCTTCTTTTGTTTATTCACACGTATATAGCAAGGCAAACGGCGTGCCAAAATCGTAACAGGCTGATTATACGTGCCTCGCTGAAATGGGTCACTTTTTACTCGTGGGTAATAGCCTTTACCCTTACCCAAATTGGGTAATTTCTTACCCATTCGCTCTATTTCAGAAGATAATACAACCGATTCAGCAGAAAGTTCTAATTCCAAACAAGAGAAAACACATACCTTTGTCTATCGAAAACAAACAAGTAATACCATGAATATAAGACAAGTAATACGTAATACGTTTTTATCTTTTATGTTCCTTGCCACGCTGGCTTCTGCGACGGTCAAAGAGCCTGTCGATTACGTGGATATGTTTATCGGAACTTCCAATTCCCGATGGATGCTGGGACCTTATGCCCAGGAGCCGTTCGGGATGGTACAGCTCGGACCGGACAACCAGGGGAATGTCTGGATGGGCGGATACGAATACGCTATCAACAGTGTTTCCGGTTTCAGCCACCTGCATGCCTGGACGATGGGCGGACTGATGATCATGCCGACAACAGCCGATCTCGCATTGTCGAATCCATCCTCCGACTCTCCGTATAAAGGGGCAAACGCCGGCTATCATTCCCGTATCCTGAAAGAAACGGAAAAGGCTTCGCCGGGATATTATTCCGTCTATCTATACGATCATGAAGTGAAAGCCGAATTGTCCGCCACTACCCGTTGCGGTATCCACCGGTACACCTTCCCTGAGAGAAAAGAGTCGAGGATATTGATAGACCTCCTGTTTCCTACCGAATGGGATTACGGATTCAGCGTTAAGGATGCCTGCATCACCAAAGTAAGCGACACGGAGCTGGAAGGTTATGCCGACTGCCAGTCCGGTCCCTGGAGCGGATGGAATGATTACAAGCTGCATTTCATCGTCCGATTCAGCAAACCGTTTTCTCAACTGAACGGATGGAATGAAGGAAAGGAAGCCGATGACATACAATCCATCGCCGGCAAAAACGATATCGGAGTCTATGCTCTTTACTCCACGAAAGAAGGGGAAAGCATCACCGTCTCTACCGGTCTGTCGCTGGTCAGCATCGAGCAGGCGCGCTTAAATATGGAAGCGGAACTGGCTCCCTTGCAATACGACTTCGACCGCGTAGTGGCACAAACCCGTGCTAAATGGAACGAACTGCTCGGAAAAATAGAGATAGAAGGACAGGACGAAGTGGATAAGACCAAGTTCTATACCAACCTGTATCGCGCTTATGCCGGAAAACAAACCTGGAACGATGTGAACGGCAAATACCGGGATGCCTGCGAAAACATACAGCAACTGGATCACGGCAATATGTATGGCGGAGATGCTTTCTGGAACAGTTTCTGGAACCTGAACGGTCTTTGGTCGATCATCTCCCCTCGCATCGTAGACGATTGGGTAACGACACAACTGGAGATGTTCAAACATACGGGATGGACAAGCAAAGGTCCGGCAGGACTGGAATATTCGGGGATCATGGAAGGCTCGCACGAAACCGCGCTGATGGTGGCGGCTTACCAGAAAGGAATACGCAAAGACGGCGAGGACATTTACAAAGCCGTCCGAAAGAATGTAACGGAAACAGGTATCAAGCATCCCTGTGGCGGTTATTGCGGCAATCCTTTACTGGATGTCTACATTCAATATGGCTATATGCCGATGGAAAGGGGCGTTGTATCCAAAACACTCGATTATGCTTACGACGACTGGTGCGTCGCCCAGCTTGCCTTTGCCCTCGGAAAGAAAAAAGAGGGAAAAGCCTTGCAGGCACGTTCCATGAACTATAAGAATGTATTCCATCCGGAAAAGAAGTTTGTCATGCAGCGGGACAGTCTCGGCAACTGGGACCCTGACTTCAACGTATTCTCCAACAAAGGGTTCATCGAAGGGAACAGCTGGCAATACTCCTGGTATGTGCCGCATGATATTCCGGGATTGGTCGACCTGTTGGGAAAAGACCTCTTCAACAGCCGGCTGGAAGAAGGTTTCATCAAATCGGAAAAGCATAAGTTCGCTGCCCATGTCTTCGACCGTACGATGGGACAGGCTGCCGAATTTTATATCAACCAGGGGAATGAGGTGAATATGTGTACGCCGTTTCTGTTCAACTACTCCGGCAAGCCGTGGCTGGCACAGAAATGGTCGCGTGCCATACTGGACAGTTTCTACGGTTCGACGCCCTATCATGGCTGGGAAGGCGATGAAGACGAAGGACAGATGGGCGGCTGGTATGTGATGAGTGCCCTCGGCCTGTTCGAAATGAACGGTGGTGCTTCCCTCCGGCCGGAATTGGAACTGACCAGTCCGCTCTTCAACAAAGTAACCATCCATTTGGATCCTGATTACTATAAAGGGAAGACGTTCACGATCGAAGCCCGCAACAACTCAAAAGAAAATATCTATATTCAGAAAGCATATCTGAACGGCAAGGAGTTAAAACAGCCGCGAATACCTTTTACTGCCATTACCGCCGGCGGAGTGCTTTTACTCGAAATGGGCGATAAACCAGGGTATACGTGCTTCTGAGACAGGCTTGCATTGCCGGACGAAATCATTATTCTATGTAACCGTCCGGCAAATTCATCTGTTTTTTATACTTTTGTACAAAGATCAGAAACAACATGCCACTATTCAGAAAGAACGAACAGCCCAAGCAACCGAATCTGGAACAACTGCTTTCGGAGTTCAATCAGTCGCTTACGCTGATTGTCGACAAGCAATTACTTATCGGCAACATCGCCGCCAAAGTAAAACAAATATGTCCTGTCGAAAGTATTTATATTTTCCTGCTGGATGAGAACACGGGGAATTACAAACAGCAGAACGAAACCCGAAACAAACCGGTGACGCTGATCAAACGGAGCCGCCTGATCAGCTGGCTGTCGGTAAACGAAAAGCATCTGACGGTATCCGAACATCCGGATATCATCGCTTACTTTCCTCCGGAAGAACAGGAAACATTACGGCAACTGGATGCGGAACTGATCTTCCCGCTAAAGGTGATGAACCAGATAAACGGAACGATCTTTATCGGAAAGAAAACCGACGGAACCGCTTTCACTCCGCAGGAACTGAAACTGCTCTCCATCCTGATCAACCAGGCTACTTTTGCCATCGAACATGCTTCGCTCTACGAGATACAGACCGAACGTCTGAAGAAGATGTACCGCACAGACCGCCTGGCTACGTTGGGTGAGCTGGCAGCCGGTGCCGCCCACGAGATACGGAATCCGCTGACTGCCATTCGCAGTACGATCCAGTATCTGAGCAAAGACTTCAATGCCGATCCGACAAAAAAGGAGATGATGGAGGAACTGATCTCGGAAGTGGAACGTATCAATAAGATCGTACAGGGCTTGCTGTCGTTCGCCCGCCCCTCGGAGCTGAATACGTCGGAGGTAAACATCGAGCAACTGATCAACCAGACGCTCCTGCTGGTGACAAACACGCTACGCAAACAGAATGTCGAAGTGGAGTTCGAATACTTCACCGACAATACAACGATACAGGCCGATACGGAGCAACTGAAGCAGGTCTTCCTGAACATTATTCTAAATGCCGTCGAAGCCATGGGTAAAAATACTCCCGATCGCTCGCGTACATTAATAATAAGTATAGAAAAGGGAGCTGCCATCAATACGCATTCCCGTTATCTGATCGTCTCATTCGAAGATTCCGGAAAAGGGATCGACCAGAAAGACATCGAGAATGTATTCAATCCTTTCTTCACGACAAAAGAGGAAGGTACCGGATTGGGATTAGCCATTTGCTACGGTATCGTGAAACGCCATGAAGGCGAGATCGAGGTGAAAAGTACACCAGGCAAAGGCACTTGCATAAACATAAAACTACCGCAACGTATATGAAAGCAAAAATAGTAGTAGCCGACGATGAGCCGCGCATCCGCAAGATGATTGCCCGCCTGCTGACAGATGAGGGATACGACGTTATGCCTGTCGAAAACGGACGGGAAGCGGTAGAGGCACTCCTCTCCTTCCATCCCGATGTGATCCTGCTGGACCAGCAGATGCCGGTACTGACAGGCGTGGAAGCATTGGAAGAGATCAAACGTATTTCCCCGAATCAGGTCGTCCTGTTCGTCACGGCTTTCGGTTCCATCTCCCTGGCGGTAGACGCAGTAAAAAAAGGAGCGTACGATTTTATCGAAAAACCGTTCGATAACGACAAGCTGGTGCTCACCGTGGGCCGTGCCGTTGAACACAGCCGGATGAAAGGTGAACTGTCGACGCTGAAGAAGACACTCGGCGAGAAACAAAGCTCCGTTATCGGAGAAAATACCGGACTCAGGCAAACGATGATACAGGTGCGACGGGTAGCAGAAACGAATGCCACCGTCCTGATCCACGGCGAAAGCGGTACGGGAAAGGAACTGATCGCCCGTGCCATTCATTCCAACAGCCTGCGTGCCAACGGTCCGTTCGTTGCCATCAACTGCGGAGCCATTCCGCTGACATTGATGGAAAGCGAACTGTTCGGCCATGAACGGGGTGCCTTTACGGATGCCAAAGAGGCAAAGGCCGGTACTTTCGAGCAGGCAGACGGCGGAACTCTTTTTCTGGACGAAATAGGTGAACTGCCTTTGGATGCCCAGGTGAAACTGCTCCGCGTACTGGAAGAGCGGAAGATCACCCGCATCGGAGGGAAAAAGGCAATCCCGGTTGATGTCCGTATCGTAGCAGCTACCAACCGTAATCTGGACGATGAGGTGAAAGAGGGCCGTTTCCGCCTCGACCTTCTCTATCGCCTGAATGTCTTTACCCTTATCCTCCCGCCACTTCGCGAACGGAAAGAGGATATCCCCCTGCTGACCAATTTCTTCATCCGCAAATACAACCGGACATTGAGTCTCGACGTACAATCCATTACGCCCGAAGCCGTGAAGCTGCTTGGTTCCTACGACTGGCCCGGAAACGTCCGCGACCTGGAGAATGCCGTACAAAGTGCCATGATACTTTGTACCGACGGCACGATCCGCCCAGAACATCTGCCCGACCGGGTGAAAGGATACGAACTGGCGGAAGAGCAACCCGTAGCAGGGAGCGGCGGAAACAGTATCCGGGAGATTAATGCGCAAATGGAAAAAGAACTGATACTCGAAACGCTCCGGAAGCATAATTTCAACCGGACACTGACAGCCGAAGCTCTTAATATCAGCCGGAAAACATTGTTCAATAAAATGAAGCGGTACGGACTGGATTCGGCTACAGACAAGTGATAACAGGATAATTAACAAGCGATAACCGACGGCTGAAGATCGGCAAGCGACAGTTTAAAAATCAATGTGTAAATTATTAAACTGTCACCTCCCGACGACCATCCGTCAACTAAAAAACAAAACAACCCTTGTTTTTATAACATTAGTTCTTAACTTTGTAGGTCTTACACGACATAAAACATAATTAGTTATACTATGGCAAAGATAAAAGGAGCGGTCGTTGTTAACCAGGAACGCTGCAAAGGGTGCAACTTATGCGTAGTTGCCTGCCCCAGCGATGTACTGGAATTACACCCGCGTGAAGTGAACAACAAAGGGTACCATTATGTGTACATGAAAAACCCTGATGCTTGCATCGGTTGCGCCAGTTGCGGATTGGTTTGTCCCGACGGCTGTTTAACCATCTACAAAGTAAAAATATAAAACAAATATGGCAGAAGAGATCAAATTAATGAAGGGAAACGAAGTCGTCGCCCATGCAGCTATACGCTACGGTGTAGACGGATACTTCGGATATCCTATCACTCCGCAGTCGGAGATCCTGGAAACCCTGATGGCCGAAATGCCGTGGGAAACAACCGGAATGGTAGTACTGCAAGCCGAAAGTGAAGTAGCAGCTATCAACATGGTGTATGGTGGTGCCGGTACAGGCAAACGTGTAATGACTTCATCTTCCAGTCCTGGTGTCAGCTTGAAACAGGAAGGTATTTCTTATATCGCAGGTGCTGAACTGCCTTGTTTAATTGTAAACGTCATGCGTGGCGGTCCCGGTTTGGGAACGATCCAGCCGAGCCAGGCAGACTATTTCCAGACAGTGAAAGGTGGCGGACACGGCGACTATCGCCTGATCACCCTTGCTCCTTCTTCCGTACAGGAGATGGCAGACTTTGTCGGATTAGGATTCGACCTCGCTTTCAAATATTGCAATCCGGCTATTATCCTTGCCGACGGTATCATCGGCCAGATGATGGAAAAAGTGGTTATGCCTCCTTTCCGTCCGCGTAAGACAGAAGAAGAGATCATCGCCGAATGTCCGTGGGCTGTACAAGGCAAAACGAAAAATCGTAAAGCCAATGTGATCACTTCACTGGAACTCGATCCGGCGAAGATGGAAGAAAACAACCTTCGCTTCCAGGCTAAATACCGTAAGATTGAAGAAAATGAAGTACGCTACGAAGAGTTCCAGTGCGACGACGCGGAATATCTGCTGGTTGCTTTCGGTTCTTCTGCCCGTATCTGCCAAAAAGTGGTAGAGATCGCACGCGGAGAAGGTATCAAACTCGGCTTGTTGCGCCCGATCACGTTGTGGCCGTTCCCGACAAAAGCAATTGCCGCCTATGCCGACAAGGTGAAAGGTATGCTTTCTGTCGAATTGAATGCCGGCCAGATGGTGGAAGATATCCGCCTGGCTGTTAACGGAAAAGTAAAGGTTGAACACTTCGGCCGCCTGGGTGGTATCGTGTTTACTCCGGATGAAGTACTGAACGCGTTAAAAGAAAAGTTATTCTAATTTCTATGATACGCGGAAGTAAAACAGACAGCATATTGACAATCCTGTTCATGGTATTGGCAGCAGCAGCGATCGTTTGCTATTTTGCAGTCGACGACCGTCATGTATTCCTCTATTGCGGAGGGGCTGCCGTATGCTTCAGACTTGTTCAATATCTACTGAGATTTATTAGTTAATTAAGCAACAATTATGGAACTCAACGAAATAATTAAACCGGAGAATCTGGTCTATACAAAGCCGGAATTGATGAACGACAATCCCATGCACTACTGTCCCGGTTGCAGCCACGGTGTGATACACAAGCTGATCGCTGAAGTGATCGCCGAAATGGGAATGGAAGAAAAAACAATCGGTGTCTCCCCGGTAGGTTGCGCCGTATTCGCATATAACTACCTGGATATCGACTGGGAAGAAGCTGCTCACGGACGTGCACCTGCCATCGCAACAGCGATCAAACGCCTGAATCCGGAAAAGATGGTCTTCACTTACCAGGGCGACGGCGACCTCGCCGCTATCGGTACAGCCGAAACTATCCATGCTGCCAACCGCGGTGAAAACATCGTAATCGTATTCGTGAACAATGCGATCTATGGTATGACCGGCGGTCAGATGGCTCCTACTACACTGGAAGGCATGCCGACAGCGACTTGCCCTTACGGACGTAACATCGCCCTGAACGGCTATCCGCTGAAGATCGGCGATCTGCTGGCACAGCTGGAAGGTACCTGCCTGGTTACGCGCCAGAGTGTACAGACTGCTGCAGCCGTGCGTAAAGCGAAAAAGATGCTTCGCAAAGCTTTTGAAAACTCGATGGCCGGCAAAGGAACTTCAGTTGTCGAATTCGTTTCCACCTGTTCATCCGGCTGGAAGATGACTCCTGAAAAAGCAAACAAATGGATGGAAGAGAACATGTTCCCGTTCTATCCGCTGGGAGACTTGAAGAACAAAGAATAAGTAAATACAAAAACGACATGAAACAAGAAATAATTATAGCAGGCTTTGGTGGACAAGGTGTTCTGTCGATGGGTAAGATACTTGCTTATTCAGGCTTGATGGAAGGCAAGGAAGTGACCTGGATGCCTTCATACGGACCGGAACAACGTGGCGGTACAGCCAACGTGACAGTGATCTTGAGCGATGATCCTATCAGCTCTCCGATCTTGAATGAATATGATATCGCCATCGTACTGAACCAGCCATCTATGGATAAGTTCGAAAGCAAGGTAAAGCCGGGTGGTATCCTGATCTATGACGGCTATGGTATTCATACGCCGGTTAAACGCTCCGACATCAACATCTATCGGGTAGATGCCATGGATGCAGCTACGGAAATGAAGAATGAAAAAGCATTCAACATGCTTATTTTAGGCGGTTTGCTGAAGATCGTTCCGATGGTGAAACTGGAAAACGTCCTGCTGGGCCTGAAGAAGTCCCTGCCCGAACGTCATCACAAGTTGATCCCGATGAACGAAGCTGCCATAAAGAAAGGCATGGAGATCATACAGAAAATGTAATCTTGCAAAAAGAATATAAAGAGGGGCGTTTCTTTCGTAGAAATGCCCTTTTGTTTTATCTTTGCAACCCATGAAGCATTGCTTATACATATTATTGTTGCTGATAGTATCTGCCGTAACCGTTCAGGCACAGCGCGAAGGTGGCCGGGCAGATCAGAGAGGTGGAGGAAGACGTGGGGGCTTCTCCCTGTCGAACCTGACATCATCACAGAAAGAGATACCGGACAGCCTGTTGGTCGCAGACAGCGCCGCTTTAAATTCCAAACGTATCACGGCTTATCGGCTCACTCCTTTTTTAGGTGAACCGTATGTAGCGCCACTGGATACAAACAAACTGAATTTCAGTAATTCGACATTGGTTGAAAGCAAATCGCTTGCCATCGGTTATCTGGCAAACCTGGGTTCTCCGGCACAAACCAAAATATTCTCCGAACGGCAAGAGGCACGTGATTTCATCTTTGCGGATGCCTATGACTATTATATCACAACACCCGAAAATGCCTATTTCTACAACACTAAAATCCCTTACACCAACATTATGTATACTACCGCAGGTGGTAGTACCAACAAGGAGGAGCAGTTGAAAGGGACTATGACAATGAACTTCGGCAAGAAGATCAATGTGGGTGGCGATATCGATTATATTTATGGTCGCGGGCATTATAAAAACAACGGTAACAAACTATTAAGCTACCGTTTCTTCGGCAGTTACCAGACCGATCGTTACGAATTGCATGCTTCATTAAGCAACTTCAACTTTGTCAATTACGAGAACGGAGGATTGGATAATGACTCTACCATCAACCATCCTGACGAATATTTTCCGGAGGGACGTCCGTCCGATACCAAGTCATATGATATCCGTTATCTGACAAATGCGTGGAACCGTGTACGCGGAAAACGATATTTCCTGACCCAGCGATATAACCTCGGCTTCACTCGTGAACTGGAAGAAACAGATGAAGAAGGGAATCCGAAAGAAATGTTCGTCCCGGTATCCAGCATCATCCATACGATCGATTACGAAGATAACCGCCGCCGTTTCATTGCAGACAATACCGCCCTGATGGATTCGTCTTACATAGTCGATGACAATGGTTTGCGTTTTCCACGCATCTATGGATTGGGGGCTACACTCGATGATCAGACATCTTCCTGGAATCTGAAGAATACGATCGGTCTTTCGTTGCGGGAAGGTTTCCAGGACTGGGTAAAATTCGGTCTGACAGCTTTCGTCCGACTGGAAAAGCGCCGGTTCAAACTGGAGCCTAAAATTGAGGGAATCGATTATGGCGAATACGGACGAGGCCCCTACTTCTCTGTCGATAATGTCGATCTGAAAAATCTACCGACAGCGGATATCTATGATGAATTTTCCACCTATGTCGGAGCGGAACTCTCCAAACGCCAGGGTAGTATCCTGACTTATAATGCGCGGGGTGAACTGTGTATGGTCGGTAGCGATGTCGGTGAATTTCGTGTGACCGGAGATTTGCAGACGCGCTTCAAATTGTTCAAGAAAGATGCCGTCATCAAAGCGGATGCTTACATCAAGAATACAACGCCGGCTTTTTACCTGCGTCACAATCATTCCCGTTACTTTTGGTGGGATAATCCGAACTTTAACATGACACAGCAAATCTATGCGGGAGGTGAAGTCTATCTGGAATCTTCAAAGACGACATTAAAAGCGGGTGTGGAAAGTATTCAGAACTATATTTATTTCAATAAAGAAGGATTCCCTGTACAGCACGGAAGCAACCTGCAGGTTGTCAGTGCACGTATCAAACAGGATTTCCGTTTCCGTGCTTTCGGATGGGAAAATGAAGCCTGCTGGCAATTGAGCAGCGACAAAAGCGTACTTCCGCTTCCATCGTTAAGCGCCTATTCGAACATGTATCTGGCCGTTAAGCTGGCAAAAGTACTGACAGTTCAACTGGGAGCCAACGTGTATTACAACACGGCTTATTATGCACCGTATTACGAACCGGCAACCCAGCAGTTCCAGGTTCAGAACGAAGTAAAAGTAGGCAACTATCCGTTGATCAACGCTTACGTGAACTTCCACCTGAAACAGGCTCGTTTCTTCGTTATGGCATATAACCTGAGCAGTAAGTTTGCAGAGCCTAATTATTTCTCTCTAGCACACTATCCGTTGAATCCGATGGTGCTGAAAATGGGTATTGCTGTTACATTTAATAACTAAGTCGTATGAAATCCCGGAAGTTGCTGGTTGTTTATATCATCCTGTTGGTATGTATACTGATAGTCATGTTCCGTTTATGGCCGTACAAAAAAGAACCTGTCGCTCCGAGGGATTATCCGGAAATCAAGGAGGAGGGTATCCTCCGAATGGTAACCGAATATAATCAATCCGGTTACTATATAGCCGGCGATACTATTGAGGGTTTCCAATACGAACTGAGCCAAGCGATTGCCGCCCTCTCGGGACTGGAAGTACAGACCCAGCTGGAAATGAGCCTTGCCGAAAGTTTCAGGGAGCTATCGGATAACCAATGCGACGTTATAGCCCGCAACATTCCTATTACCAGTGAAATAAAAGAGAATTATCTGTTTACCGAACCGATCGTTTTCAACAAACAGGTATTGGTACAACGTACGAAAGAAGCCAACAACGGTATCCAACCGATTCGTAATCAGCTCGATCTGGCACAAAAGACCTTGTATATACCTAAAAACTCTCCCGCTTTGTTGCGCCTGCAAAACCTGGCACATGAAATCGGCGATACCATTTATGTAAAGGAAGACGAACTATATTCCAGTGAACAATTGGCTATCATGGTAGCCAAAGGGGATATCAATTATGCCGTATGTGACCAGCAAATAGCCCGCCTGTCCAAAGAAAATCTGCCCGAAATAGATATCGATACAGATATCAGTTTCACCCAACTTCAATCATGGGCTGTACGCAAAGACTCCCCTATCCTGCTCGACAGCCTGAACAGCTGGCTGTCGCAAATCAAGAAAAGCGGTCTGTATGACCAGATATACAAACGCTACTACGGAAAGAAGTAATTACTTTAAAACAACATCACCAGGCATGTGAAGGCAAAATGAACGAAAAGGTAGACCCTTCGCCCAGCTTCGATTCAACCTGGATAGTGCCGCCCATCTTCGTAACAAGTCCTTTACAAATAGCCAACCCCAAACCTATACCTTCCACATAGTCATTTACTTTGACAAAACGGTTGAACAGATTCTGTAACTGTGCCTCTGCTATTCCTTGTCCGGTATCTTTTACATAAAAGTTCAGCTTACCATCGCCTAAGGATTTATACCCCATTGTGATACTGCCCTTTTTCGTATTCTTGATCGCATTATTGACCAGATTATTGATCAACTGGAGTAAACGGACATAGTCGGCACCAAAAGTACATCTGTCCAATCCCTTTTCGAGGATCAGTTTCACATCTTTCGGCATACGGGGTTTTATAGAAGCATACGTCGTGTCCATCATTTCATTCAGGTCGATCGGAGCATAACTGATCTTTATCGCATCAGCTTCAATCTTTGAGAGGTCGAGGATATCGTTGATCAGCTGCATGAGTAACTGATTATTCGCTTTGATAATCTCATAATAAGACATACGCTCTTCGTCTGTATCCGCAAACGCCATCATCTCCGAAAAGCCGGTTATTGCGTTCAAAGGTGTGCGGATCTCATGACTCATGTCTGCCAGATATTTTGATTTCAACTTATCAGCCAGTTCAGCTTTATCGCGCTCACTTTCCAGGCGTTTTTCTATTGCCCGCTTTACTGTGGCATCACTCCACAAGGCGAGCAACAGAGGTTTTCCGTTACTTAAAGAAATCGGGTACTTGGCCACTTCAATATATTTGGTATCACCGGAAGCTGTCTTGAGCCAACCATGAAATTCAGCCACTTTACCCGAACTGATAACATTTTTATCTACCTCCAACCGCTCTTCTATCGACATTAACGCATTATAATGTACTTCAGAGTCATCATGCCCCTCGATCTGAGAAGTATCAATCCCTGTAATCTCTTCCATAAATCTGTTCCAGTAGAGATAATTGTAATGATTCTCCGGATCTTTTACAAACACTCCCAAAGGCAAATGATCTAATATCGTGTTAAGCAACTCATGAACAGTATCTAATTCATTTAAGGTTGCCTTCTTCTGAAAGCCGTCAAAGCTATCATTTGTTCCCATAATAACTTGCAATTTTTCCAATATGGGCATAAAGATATTAATTTTTTATGGTACAGTACCATAGATAGATATGAATTTTCAAAGCTTATAGAAAAATACAAGACATTTATTACAAGAGCCAACATTACTAGTATAGAATTTGACAAATATTATTTACCTTTACGGTGAATTTAATGATAGAAGATGAGATTTGACGAATTGGATTTGGAAGAGGCCGTATTAGACGGTCTCGATGCTATGAATTTTCTGGAAACAACTCCTGTACAGGAATTAACGATTCCAGTAATATTAGAAGGGAAGGATATCATTGCCTGTGCACAAACCGGTACAGGAAAGACGGCTGCCTATGTATTGCCTCTGATCAATGAATTAAGTAAGGGTAATCATCCGGATAATGCCGTTAACGCTGTTATTATGGCTCCTACCCGCGAGCTGGCTCAACAAATAGACCAGCAAATAGAAGGATTTACTTATTTCGTTCCGGTTTCGGCTGTAGCCGTATACGGCGGGACTGACGGAGTAGCCTGGGAACAACAAAAACGAGGAATGGAGATGGGTGCCGATATCGTTATCGCCACTCCGGGGCGTTTATTATCGCACCTGAAACTGGGAACTGTAGACCTTTCACAGGTCTCCTATTTTGTTCTCGATGAAGCCGACCGTATGCTGGATATGGGATTTTACGACGACATCATGCAGGTACAAAAGCAGCTGCCTCCTACCTGCCAGACCATTATGTTCTCTGCCACCATGCCCCCTAAAATCCGGACACTAGCTAAAACAATCCTGAAGAATCCCGAAGAAGTCAAGATCGCCATCTCCCGCCCACCCGAAACGATCATGCAAACAGCTTATATTTGCTACGATCCTCAAAAGCTAAAGATACTTGAAGACCTCTTCCTTCAAAGCCGCCCGCAGCGCGTCATCATCTTCTCCTCCTCCAAGATGAAGGTAAAAGAACTTTCAGCCACACTGAAACGGATGAAGTTTAACGTCGCTGCCATGCACTCCGACCTGGAGCAGTCCCAGCGTGAAGAGGTGATGAAAGAATTTAAAAACGGACACATCGACATACTGGTTGCCACCGACGTTGTTTCACGCGGTATCGATATCAATGACATCAAACTGGTAATCAATTATGATATACCTCACGACCCGGAAGATTACGTACACCGCATCGGCCGTACAGCCCGTGGAACCGGAGGCGAAGGACTGGCTATCACATTTATCAGCATAGAAGAACAAGCCCAGTTCAAACGCATCGAGGATTTCCTGGAAAAGGAAGTATACAAGATTCCCGTCGATCCTAAGTTTGGTGAAACACCGCTATACGAGCCTGAAAAATACGGAAACATGCGTCGCGGACGCGGACGTCCACGTAAAGAAGGCAACGGAGGAGGCAGACCAGGTAACCGTCCGGGAGGAAAGCCCGGTAACGGAAACCGTTGCGGAAGACCTAAAAAAGAATCCTGAAATATAGAACTTCAAATATCGGATAACAAAAAAAGGGATGCATATCGATGCACCCCTTTTTTATTATCTATTTTATTCCGGATTATCCGTTCATGGAAGCCAGGAACTCCATATTGTCATACGTCTGCTCCATACGTTTCTTTACAAACTCCATTGCTTCGATCGAGTTCATATCCGACAGGTATTTACGAAGTATCCACATACGGTTCAGCGTACTTTCATCCTGCAACAGATCATCGCGACGAGTACTTGACGCAGTGATATCGACAGCCGGATAAATACGTTTGTTAGACAGCTTGCGATCCAACTGCAATTCCATATTACCTGTTCCCTTAAATTCTTCAAAGATCACATCATCCATCTTCGAACCTGTTTCAGTCAATGCCGTTGCCAGAATCGTCAGGCTGCCGCCGTTCTCAATGTTACGGGCAGCACCGAAGAAACGTTTCGGTTTCTGTAATGCGTTCGCATCCACACCACCGGAAAGAACCTTACCGGAAGCAGGTTGAACCGTGTTGTAAGCACGTGCCAAACGAGTGATCGAGTCCAAAAGGATTACCACATCGTGACCACATTCCACCATACGTTTTGCCTTGTTCAATACGATCTCGGCAATCTTCACATGGCGTTCTGCCGGTTCATCGAAAGTAGAGGCAATCACTTCAGCATCTACGCTACGAGCCATATCGGTTACTTCTTCAGGACGTTCGTCGATCAACAGGATGATCATATATACCTCCGGATGGTTTGCAGCAATCGCATTAGCGATATCTTTCAGCAACATCGTCTTACCGGTCTTAGGCTGTGCCACGATCAGACCACGTTGTCCTTTACCGATCGGCGAGAACAGATCGACTACACGAACAGCTATATTATCATATACTTTCGGAGCTTTACGGGCCGTAAGCATGAACTTTTCATCCGGGAAAAGCGGTGTTAAATGATCGAAAGGAACACGGTCGCGTACATCTTCCGGTGAACGGCCATTGATCTTGTCGACTTTTACCAGCGGGAAATATTTTTCACCTTCTTTCGGAGGACGAATAGCACCTTCTACCACATCACCTGTCTTCAAACCAAACAGTTTGATCTGTGACTGTGATACATAGATGTCATCCGGAGAAGTCAGGTAGTTATAATCCGACGAACGCAGAAAACCGTAACCATCCTGCATCATTTCCAATACACCCGTACCAATCAGAATTCCATCAAATTCGTACTGCTTGTCTTGCGATGCATTAGTATTGTTGCGCTGATTATTGTGATTATTCTGGTTGTTCTGTCTGTTATTATTCTGACGGGGAGCATTTTGCTGCTGTTGCTGTTGCGGCTGCTGCGGGGCATTCTGCTGTTCAGGTTGTTGCGGAGCTGCTTTTTCCTGTTTAGCAGGTGAAGGAGAGAACGGGAAAAGTTGATCGAGAACCGACTTGGTGTCAGGGTGTCTGAATACAACTCTTTTAGGTTCGTTGGCTGCCGGAGTTTCAACAGCCGGTACTTCAGCTGTTTTCTGTACCGGTACTGCCGGAATTTCAGGAACAACTTCTACTGCCGGCAACTCTTCGGGAGCACCTTCAACCACAACCGGCGGCAACAAAGGTTTTTCCACAGCTACTTCCGTAGAGACAGTCTGAGGAGTTTTAGTAACCTTTACATCGTCGGTCTGATTAGCCGGTACAACTGCACCTGCCACTTTTTCTTTCTTTTCAATGCGTACTCTTTTCTTACGCTCGGGCTGTTCCTTCTTTTCTACGGCAACCGCTACTTTCTTTTCTTCAGCCGGCTGTGTGGCTTCAGGAGCTACAACCGCAGCCGTTTCGGACTTTGCAGCTTTCGATTTGCTTTCGGTTTTCGGAGCTTTCGCTACCGCCGTTTTAGAAGGCTTCTTTGCTTTCGTTTGCTTTTCAGCTTTCTTAGCTTCTTTTTCTTTCTCCTTTTCTGCCTGTAAACCTGCATATGAGATAGCCTGTTCATCAAGAATACGATAAACAAGTTCTTCTTTTTTCAAAGAACTTATCTTCTTAATTCCTAACTCTTCCGCTATACTCTGCAATTCAGGAAGGAGTTTTTCATTTAGTTCTAGAATGTTATATTTCTGCATATTGAGAAGTGAGTAATAAAAACGGCACACGATCAAAGATTGTACAACACGTGCTTACCGCTATCATTGTATCTTAATAGTTTTTGATAATAAAAATTTCAATGTAAAAACCGGATTGTTTAGCTAATTTGAATCATTAGTAACACATCTGCGGAGTAAATCTTTGCAAATGTATAAAGATTTTTAGTTATTCTGTTATTTTTGTCGAAAAAAAATTCACAATTAGCACACTCTTAGTCGTTTTGTCGAGACAGAAGCGATTATCGGAGCGCTCTCCCACAATCCAGAGAATGTTTTCACCGCTACAAAGAAGCCACGTCCGCTCCTTATCCATACGACTGAATTTATGATCGGAAAAATAATCACTCAATTTCTTACGGCCTTTCATCCCAAAAGGAATGAACCAGTCCCCTTCTTTCCATTTACGCAATGTCAGGGGAAAAGAGAGTTTGTCGTAATCGAAATAAGCGATATGCTTATCTTTCCGGATACAGAAGTCATTAGTAATAACAGATTTAAAGAAAGAAAGTTCAATCGGACCACGCCAGATATCCTCCAAAATATCTTCCGCCGTAAACACATATTCCACAACGGCTTCTTGTTTTCTCGGTTCCAGCAGCAGATATTCACGATCTTTCAATAAACAATAATCGGATGAATAGAACATTTTACCCGACTCTTTCTCCAATGAACGGAATACATCATCGGCTACTTGACGGGAAAAACCATATGGCTTCAACAATTCATAGAGGATTGTTGCGGGCGAAGGATACCGAAGTAAACGGATAATCGGGATACGGCTCCCCGCTTCCATCAGTTCCCGACGGGCTTTCTCTACCACATGCAGGTAGATAGTTTCAGTTTCTGCCAAATGATCGGCTGTGCGCGCTATCGCCGACCGTACGGAGGGATTCAATTCCTCCAATAAAGGAAGTACGCGAAGACGGATAAAGTTACGTGTATAAGCATCCGAAAGATTGGTACTGTCGGTAACATAGGGTAACTGCTGTTCTTCCAGCCAGTCCAGTATCTCGCTGCGGCTGACCGTCAGCAACGGACGCACCACATACCCGTTTTTCGGACGGATACCTCCCAGTCCACGGACCCCTGTCCCCCGCACCAGGTTCATCAACACCGTTTCCACACTATCATCACGATGATGCGCCACAGCAATAGCCTGTGCCTCCCAGCGCTGCCTCATTTCTTCAAACCAACTGTAACGCAGTTCACGGGCTGCCATCTCGATAGATAGATGATGTTCCGTCGCATAGGCAGTCGTATCAAAATCTATTTTATGGAAAGGCACATGCAGCCTGCATGCCATATCTTCGGCAAACCGTTCATCACGCACAGATTCATCACCACGCAGATGGAAATTACAATGGAGAGCAATACATGGAAAATCCAACTGCACAAGCAAAGCAAGCAAAGCAACCGAATCAGCTCCTCCACTCAGTCCAACCAGCACAGGCCTGTCAGCAGACAACAGCTGCTGCTTCTCTATATATGCACGAACAATATTTCTCATCTGCCATATAAAATTATGGCTTTAGCCAAACATATATCATTCAGCTAAAGCCACAAGCTTTTATCTACTGTATCAGTATTTATTCTTCTACACCTGCCAGTTCCGGGTCGATCATGATACGTCCGCAGTATTCGCAAACGATCACTTTCTTACGCAACTTGATATCCATTTGTTTCTGGGGCGGGATCTTGTTAAAGCAACCACCACAGGCATCACGCTGGATATAAACGACAGCCAAACCGTTACGGGCACCTTTACGGATACGTTTGAAAGCAGTAAGCAAACGAGGCTCGATCGTTGTTTCCAACTTTTTAGCCTTTTCACGTAATCTTTCTTCTTCCTGCTTAGTCTCAGAAATGATCTCTTCCAATTCACTCTTCTTCTGAACCAGGTCAGCCTTACGGCCATCCAGTCTTTCAGAGAGCTGGGAGATCTCTTCTTTCTTATGGTTAATCGACTCACCGAATTCGCGGATCTTCTTTTCAGAAAATTCGATTTCAAGTCCCTGGAATTCGATTTCCTTTGACAGGTTATCAAATTCACGGTTATTGCGCACGTTATCCAGTTGCGATTTATATCTCTCGATCAGTCCGGTAGATTCTGTAATTCTGTGTTTCTGTTCAACAACAGCATTCTCATAATCCTGGATCTCCGACTGATAGTTTTGAAGACGGGTTTCCAATCCTGCAATCTCATCTTCCAGGTCCTGAACTTCCAGGGGAAGCTCTCCACGAAGCGTTTTGATCTTATCAATCTCAGTCATCATCGTCTGAAGTTGATAAAGCGTAGAAAGCTTTTCTTCAACTGTATACTCTTTTTCAGCTGATTGTTTATCTGTAGCCATTCTATAAATATTTTACCGGGTTTGAATTAACATTCGAAAAATGTACGGCAAAGGTAGGGAATTTTTTCGATATTATGTTATAAAAGATGTCTTTTGTACATACTTCGGATTCATAATGGCCTATTACAGCCAGCAGAATACGATCTTCTACATCATAAAAGTCATTGTATTTGGCCTCCCCCGTAATGAATACGTCCGCACCATAGGCAATCGCGTCTTTCACCAGGAACGCGCCGCTGCCGCCACATAACGCCACCTCGCGTATCGGTTTACCCGTAAAGGCTGAATGCTTCACGCAACCAACCTGAAACAGGTCTTTTATCCGTTGCAGGAAAGCCAGTTCGTCCTCTTCTTCCGGCAACTCGCCCACGACGCCCGAGCCGACCTGTTCCCAGGTATTGCTCAACGGGTAGAAATCGAATACCGGCTCTTCATACGGATGAACGGAAAGCAAAGCGCGTGTGATCGTCGGCTTACGGAAAGCAGGCAATATCGTCTCGATACGGATCTCACGTTCGACATGCAACTCCCCTACTTCACCACAGAACGGGTTTGTACCTTCGCCGGCACGGAAAGTTCCGTTCCCTGCCAGGTTGAAACTACATGAATCATAAGCTCCTACAGTTCCGGCACCCGCATTGAACAAGGTAGTCCGTACCAGTTCGGCATACGCTTCGGGCACGAATGTAACCAATTTCAGCAAAGCCCCTTTCTGAGGACTCAGCACACGCACGTTTTCCAAACCGATCAGTTCTGCCAAACGGAAATTCACTCCGCCCGCTGCATTATCGAGATTGGTATGAGCGGCATAGATCACCAAGTCATACTTGCAGGCTTTCATCATGCAGCGCTCAATATAGGTAGAGCCTGTCAATGACTTGAACGCTTTAAAGGCTAAAGGATGATGGGAAATGATCAGATTACACCCCAGTTCTATCGCCTCGTCCACCACCTCCTCGGTGACATCGAGACACAGAAGCGCACCGGTTGCAAGCTGGTTTACATCGCCAACCTGTACACCTGCATTGTCAAAGCTTTCCTGCAATGGCAACGGAGCATATTGCTCTAATTCTTTCAGTACATCCTTTATCCGTATCATAAGCAATAAATTATTCTTTTACGTCTACTTTCAGGCACAATTCATCCAGCTGCGAATCGTCGATAACCGACGGTGCATCGAGCATGACATCGCGACCGGAGTTGTTCTTCGGGAATGCGATACAGTCGCGAATCGAATCGAGACCGGCAAACAACGAAACCCAACGGTCCAGACCATAAGCCAGACCTCCGTGAGGGGGTGCTCCATATTTGAAAGCATTCATCAGGAAGCCGAACTGAGACTGTGCTCTCTCTTCAGTGAATCCCAGTAACTGGAACATCTTATCCTGCAATTTGCTGTCATGGATACGGATAGAACCGCCGCCCACTTCAACACCATTGATAACCATATCGTAAGCATTCGCACGTACAGCTCCGGTATCCGTATCCAGCAACGGAATATCTTCCGGTTTCGGAGATGTAAACGGATGGTGCATAGCGTAGAAACGCTGATCTTCTTCGCTCCACTCGAACAGCGGGAAGTCAACAACCCACAGACAAGCGAACTTATTCTTATCGCGCAATCCCAACTGGCTTGCCACTTCAAGACGCAATTCGCAAAGCTGTTTGCGTGTCTTCATCGCATCGTCGCCGGAAAGAATCAGGATCAGGTCGCCCGGTTTTGCACCGAAAGCCTCCTTCATCTGCTGCAAAGTTTCCTGTGTATAGAATTTATCCACACTCGATTTCACGTTTCCGTCGGCTTCCACGCGGGCATATACCATCCCCTTTGCTCCTACCTGCGGGCGTTTTACAAATTCAGTCAGTGCATCCAACTGTTTGCGTGTATAGGTCGCTGCCCCTTCGGCACAGATACCACCGATATAAGCCGCGTCGTCGAATACAGAGAAGCCATGCCCTTTCATGACATCCATCAATTCGACAAACTTCATACCGAAACGCAAGTCGGGCTTGTCGCTACCATAATATTTCATTGCATCGTGCCAGCTCATACGCAGGAACGGCTCTTTGATCTCGACACCACGGATCACCTTAAACAAATGTTTTGCCATACCTTCAAAGATATTCAGCACATCTTCCTGTTCAACGAAACTCATTTCACAGTCGATCTGTGTAAATTCCGGCTGACGGTCGGCACGCAGGTCTTCGTCACGGAAACATTTAACGATTTGGAAATAACGGTCGAAGCCAGACACCATCAACAACTGCTTCAAGGTCTGCGGAGACTGTGGCAATGCATAGAACTGTCCCGGATTCATTCGTGAAGGAACCACGAAGTCACGTGCACCTTCGGGAGTCGAATTGACCAGTACCGGAGTTTCCACTTCCAAAAATCCCTGTTTATCCAAATAGTTACGAACTTCAAAAGCCATGCGGTGGCGCAATTCGAGGTTTTTACGAACTGCGTTACGACGCAAATCCAGATAACGGTATTTCATACGCAGGTCATCGCCCCCGTCCGTTTCGTCTTCGATAGTGAAAGGAGGAGTAGCCGCCGCGTTCAGTATATTCATCTCCGAAACGATCAGTTCGATATCGCCAGTCGGGATATTTTTGTTCTTACTGGAACGTTCCCTAACCGTACCTGTTGCCTGAATAACATACTCGCGTCCCAGTTTGTTTGCCTTTTCGCAAAGATCGGCATCCACTTCCTGGTTGAATACCAACTGGGTTATACCATAACGGTCACGGAGATCGACAAATGTCATACCGCCCATCTTACGAGTTCTCTGCACCCATCCGGCTAAAGTAACCACCAGACCTTCGTCTGCCAGGCGCAAGTTTCCACATGTTCTTGTTCTATACATCTTAAATAAGATTTATTTGTTTTAATTTCATGAATCAAAAGTATGCATACAGAGTATCTGTAAAATATGATTATACTTTACACGCAGCCGGTTTGCAAAGATAATACTATATTCATTAACTATAATAATTTCATTGAAATTAAAAGAAAAACTGAAGAAGCGAATTAAATAGACATATCACGATGAACAAGAAACAACTGTCACACTATCACTTTTCTTCTTACATTAATTGATATTCATTATATACACTCCTGTGATAGTAGAGATGATACACGAAAATAATACTATCACACTATCACGAAGATGCCTGTATTTTATCACATAGCATACTATTTATTTTCAAGAAGATAACGAGATATTCTTATTGAGATCCGGGTGTCGGCTCCCTTCACACCCGGGTCTCTGCATCGTCCGCACCCGGGTGTGAAAAGGGATAAAATGGGGGTCTCAGAAAAGAAATCCGCCTATTCTGTAATAAATAAGTAGTAATGTTATTAAAAAAAGAAATAGTCCTGACGAAAAAATGATAGTAGTGATAGTTGCCATGATAGTTATCCCGAGCAACCATCATCAATACACATATTGATATTCAGGGCTCAAAATGTTTTAATGATAGTATGACAGTATAAATACAAAAAACTATAAGAAAAAGAATCCGCCAATGCCAATAATAAATTGAATTAAATAAAAAAGAGAACCAACACACGTTGATTCTCTTCACCTGTCGGGGTACCAGGATTCGAACCTGGGACCCCCTGCTCCCAAAGCAGGTGCGCTAACCGGACTGCGCTACACCCCGTTTTACAACCCCTTTATTGTCGATTGCGGTGCAAAGGTAAGCATTTATTTTTATCCTCCAAATATTTCGTGTTCTTTTTTAATTGATTATTTTCGCATCTGTTTATTTACATGATTTAAAGGAAAGGAGGAAAAACAGCAGAAAGAAGAGAAAAATAAGGATGAACATATTGCTAGACAATATGTTATAATATAAACATATCAACATTGAAAACAGTATGATAATTGCCTATACACGAACATATTCAAACAAGCAACAAAGTGACAATCAAAAAAATGCGATTGAACAGTTTGCCGCAAACAATAACATTTCTATAGATAAATGGCATAAAGATACACGTACGACCTCCTCACGACACAAAAACAGGCTTGAAGAAATAATCAAGAATATGAACGCTGGCGACACACTGATTGTAGCCGATGTTACACGCCTGAGCCGGAGGTTGATGGAAATTATGCATTTGATCTTATTATGTATTGAGAAAAAGATAACCCTTTATTGTCTCAAAGAGGGCTATACTTTTGAAAATAACGTTGACAGCAAGACGTTAGCATTTACTTTCGGGCTGGTTTCGGAAATCGAAAGCAAACTGATCTCGACACGAACAAAAGAATCGCTGGAGATAACCAGAAGCCGGGGTAAAGTCCTCGGACGACCGAAAGGAACTCCTAAAATGGATCATCTGATGGCTCAGAAAGAGCAGATAGAAAAGGAACTCAACAGAGAAAATGCGACCTATGCCGAATTAGCCGAGTTCTACCAGGTATCGCTCAGTTGTTTTAAAAATTTTGTCAGAAACAATATTTCACCTTCCCATCCCGGACGAAAGCGGAGAAGAAGAGAGACGGAATAATGACAATATAAATAAAAGGGGAATTGAAACAATCGACAGGCTTATGTTTTCAATTCCCCTTTTTTATTTGTCAGATTTATTTTTCTATCCGGATACGGGCATCTACCGCAAACAATCCACGGTCGGTCGCCAGAAGCGGATTGATATCCATTTCTTTTATTTCAGACGCAAAACGCAGTATTGTAGAAAGACGGACGATAATATCGGCATACTGTTGTTCGTCGATACCTTTCTGTCCACGCGTTCCTTTTATAATCGGATATCCCCGCAAAGAACGGATCATTGAAAAAGTCTCATCATACGACAAAGGTGCCAGACCATAAGATACATCTTTCAGCACTTCGACAAAGATTCCGCCCAGACCGCAAAGGATCACATGCCCGAAACCTTCTTCATATTTAGCACCCAGGAACAATTCCTGCCCTTTCAACATGGGCTGTACCATGACAGCCGTCACATCCGGCAAACGCATCATACGTTCAAACTCAAACAACAGATGCTCTTCGCTACGGATATTCAGGGCGACACCTCCGATATCACTTTTATGCACCGGACCGACCACTTTGGCCACAACCGGGAACTTTACCCGTTTGGCAAAAGCAATCAACTCATCCTTATCGGTCGAAGTAAACTCTTCCACCAGCGGAATATTGGCAGCACCCAATAAGGTACGGACCTGTTCGGGAGCCAGATACCCGTTTGACGGGAGCTGGTCGATGATGCGGCGTACTTCAGGCACATTGACTCCGTAGAGTTGTATATCCGTGCTCATCGGCTTCGGCGTATTGAGCACACGCGAAAGTGCTGTACCCAATGTTACTTCATCCGAGAAATTCACATGCCCTTTTTTAACGAAGCTACGCACTTCCGGTCCGGCTGTCACGATAGAAGGCAATACCGGGAAGATAGGCTTCTTACATTCTTCCATCTTCTTATGAAGCACTTCATAAGCGTCATATAATTTGACCAGTCCGGGACTTCCGAAAATGACCATCATCAAATCGATTTCCTCGAAATGATTTTCGCAATAATCGATTGCCGTAGCCAGATGTTCCGGCGTTCCGGTTCCGATAATATCGATTGGATTACCTACTGCTGCTCCCGGATATAACTTGGATTTCAATTCCGCAGCAACAGGCCCTTCCAGGTTAGGAACATTCAGACGGCCTTTCGAAAGAGCATCGGCCAACATAACAGCCGGCCCTCCGGCATGTGTGATGATAGCGCAATTCTTCCCTTTTACATCTTTCAAGGTAAAGATACTGGCAACAGTCGTCAGTTCTTCACGGCTGAAACAACGCACGATACCCGCTTTACGGAACAATGCCTCGACAGCCGAATCGGAACTGGCAATCGCACCGGTATGTGAAGAGGCGGCACGTTTGCCGGACTCCGTACTTCCCGCTTTGATCGCTGCGATATGGCATCCTTTGCGGATCAGCGAAGAAGCATGATAAAGCAGTTTGTCGGGATTCTTGATCTGTTCGATATACAGCATCTTGATTTTCGAATCGAGTACGGGATCGAAATGGCGGTCCATGTATTCGATCACCTCCTCCACTCCGATCTGCTTGGAGTTACCTACAGACCAAACAGACGAGAAGCGCAAACCTTTTGTCAACGCCGACTCAATAATGAAAAGTGCCGTACCACCGGAACTGGAGATAAAATCCACTCCGTCCGGATGAAATTCGGGTATAGGTTGTGTAAATACACCATGAAAATTCATATTCATCAGTCCGATGCAGTTCGGACCGATCATGGATGCTCCTGCTTCATTCACACTTTCGAGCATCCGGTTCTCCAGGATCGCCCCTTCATGAGTCTCCTCGCCGAATCCGGCAGAGACTACGATAAAAGCTTTTACATTCTTCTGCTTCGCTAATATATCGACAGCTTCAGGACAGGAAGGACCGGGAATCGATATGATAGCCATTTCCGTATCCGGTATATCGTTTACGGAATGATATGACTTCAGACCTTGCACGTCGTCTTCCTTCGCATTCACAACATACAGTTCTCCTTTATATTTACCATCGAGGAGATTTCGTACCAAACGCCCGCCCGGCTTGTGTACATTATTTGAGCCGCCTACAACGACTATGCTCTTCGGGTCGATTAATTCTCGGTTAATCATAACATTTTGATTATTTAATTCAGTGAACCGGAACAAATATAGCTTTTTTCATCTATTTATTCATCGGATTCAGGGTTATTTATTTACATTTTGTGCATTCCCGGCATAACCAGTCACACCAGGCATCCATCCCGTCGCCTTTCGTAGCCGACACTTCGAATACTTCCAAATGATGATTTACCTTTAAAGCATTATTCCTCAATGTCTCTATATTTGTATTGAGATAGGGTGCGAGGTCTGTCTTATTGATCACACAGACATCTGCTTCCGCAAAGATATGCGGGTATTTTAACGGCTTGTCATCCCCTTCGGTCGTACTTACGATAACGACTTTCTTTGCCTCTCCCAAATCGAACATGGCAGGGCAAACCAGATTACCGACATTTTCAATAAACAATATCGAGCCATTTGCCGGAGAAAGATGTTTGACGGCATGGTTCACCATATCTGCCTCCAGGTGGCAGCCTGTTCCGGTATTCACCTGGAAAACCGGGATATTCAAAGCCGCAATACGGTCTGCATCGTTGGATGTCTGCTGGTCGCCTTCGATAACATACAGCGGCAGTTTCCCATTCAAACGACGGACGGTTTCTTCCAGCAATGTCGTCTTTCCGGAACCGGGCGAACTCATCAGGTTCAGGCAAAAGATTTCTTTTGCCTCAAAATAACCGCGGTTGCGTTCAGCAAGCAGATTGTTTCGCTGAAGTATATCCTGTTCAAGTGTTATTACCTTATCTTCATCGTGGTGGTGATGATGATGTTCATGGCCATGATCATGAGTATGGTCGTGTTCGTGATGATGATGGTGTTCTCCACACCCGCAAGTTCCACACATAAGCGTTTTGTATTTATTATTTAATAACAATCGATTTCACACGAAGTTCTTTTCCTTTAAGGATTTTAACACAATAAGAACCACATGCCGGACAAGGCGTGAATAAAGCATCCATCGGAAAGACCCGCCCGCAATCCGTACAAGCCCCTTCTCCGTCGATAATATGACGAACGATCGAAGCATGTTCGAGCATGGAACCTTTCACCGCACTTTCAAGGGCGAAGTCAAGCGTATGCAATTCCACACCCGCCAGGCGTCCGATTTCCAGTTCCAGTTCTTCGACGGCTTCCGAATGACGATTGCGCGCCTGTTCCTCTGCCAGCTCGACAATACTTTGAGCAATAGACATTTCATGCATAATCAGTACTATTTTTTCGGGAAGCGGCAATCGCCAGCTGGCCAACGGCAACTCCCCCATCATTACAAGGTATACGGCCCGGGACATACAAAGGAATGCCCTCATCCGCAAATAAACGCTGCAACTGTTCCGTCAACCGTTTGTTTTGAAAACAACCGCCGGAAACGATTACCCGGGTCGCACCGGTTTGTCGCAGATGACGTTTAGCTTCCGCCAGCAGAAGAAAAGCCATTGTATTATGGAACTTCGCCGCTATATCACAGACAGAGACTCCGGAAGCCAGATCATCCAGCACTCCTTCAAATAAAGGACGGAAAGAAACAACCTCTTCTTTTATCAGAACCGGATAATGTGTCGATTGTTCACTTCCCGCCGCCTGTTCCAACCGCACCGGGGCTTCCCCCTGATGCGTCGACACATCACAGAGACCAAGCAGCGAAGCGACGGCATCAAACAACCGGCCCGCACCGGATGTATAAGGTGTATTAATACCCTTTTCCATCATGGTTGTCAGCAGCCGGATTTTATCAGCGCCTATCCGTTCAGTAAATCCTTCCGGAAAGCAGGCGGAGCTTCCCCGATAATGCCATAAATAAGCTACAGCCATCCGCCAGGGTTCTAAGGCTGCCTTATCGCCGCCGGGTAAAGGTACATATTCAAAGTGCGACAGGCGGCTATACACTTTTCGGTCACAGAGAAAAAACTCTCCTCCCCAGACTTTCCCGTCATCCCCTAATCCGGTCCCATCCAATACGATGGCAACGACTTTTTCATGCAAACCATGTTCCAGCATACAGGCGGCAGCGTGGGCATGATGATGCTGTACCTTCAGCAAAGGCAATCCGGAACGTAGCGCTATACGTTCTGCCTCCCGGGAAGACAGATAATCGGAATGCATGTCGCATACAAGCACAGAGGGAGTAAAACGGAAAAGATGCCGGAACCGTTCCATCGACTCTGTATAGAAACTGTAAGTTTCCCAGTTCTTCAAATCACCGATATACTGGCTTTGCAAAACCGTATCCCCTTTCCCCAGGGCAAACGTATTCACTTTCTCCGCACCAAAAGCCAGGATACCTTCTACCGGTATATCTGCAAAGAAAGGTTCCGGCACATAGCCCCGCGAACGACGGATCAGACAAGGCTGACCTCCGCAAACCTGTAAAACCGAGTCGTCCACCCGGTTATGAATATCCCGGTTGTGATGGAGCAGCAAGGCGACTTTACCGGACAGCTGTTCTTCTGCCTCAGCGGGTGTTATAGCAATCGGGTAATCGCTCAAGTTTCCACTGGTCATCACCAAAGCCGGAGTATCCAGGGCTTCAAACCAGTCATAATGCAGCGGCATATAAGGCAGCATACAACCCAATGTCTGCATATCACGGTTTATATCGGCTGCCAGCCTTTTCTTTTGTTGCAGCAACACGATCGGACGCCGCCAGGAAAGCAGGCAATCTGCTTCGACCGGATTGACTGCTGCATATCGCTTCAACTGTTCCATATCACGGAACATAACGGCAAAAGGCTTGCTGTCACGTTGTTTTATCATCCGCAAGCGGGTTACAGCCTGTTCATTCAAAGCATCGCATATCAAATGATAGCCGCCGATACCTTTCGCTGCAATCACTTCACCTTCCGCAAGCAAGCGAACGGACAGGTCCAGCAATTCAGTATAGTCATCTATCTTTACATTATTATATATAGCATAATAAAAAGGCCCGCAATGATTACAGGCCACAGGTTGTGCATGAAAACGCCGGTCGCTGACCGTCGTATATTCTTTCCGGCAATCCGGACACATGGCAAAAGCCGACATAGTCGTTTGATACCGGTCGTAAGGCAGATCACGGATGATTGAAAAACGGGGACCGCAATGCGTACAATTGATAAAAGGATATCTCAGGCGATGCGGTTGTACCTTTCTGTCATGAAGGCATTCGGAACAAACGGCAATATCAGGCGCCACCTGCGTCACTTCTTCCGAATCGGAGTGGCTGGGAATAATGGTGAAACCGGTATATCCGCCGGCTTCCTGCTCCGTTTCCGAAACCTGTATGCTATGGATAAAAGCGACCGGAGGATGTTCTTCTCTGATCCGGGAAATAAATACCTCCTGTTGCTCCGGTGTCAGAACAGCATGAATGCAAACACCGTTATTCCGGTTATCCACCTCCCCTTCTATCCCCATTTCACTGGCTATACGATAGATAAACGGACGAAAGCCAACCCCTTGCACCAATCCACGGATTATCAATTTTGATATCTTCACCCTTCCTTGTTTTACAGTCCGAACAAATATAGAGGGTTTACCCATAATAAACAAACCATCCATCCGGCAATGCCGATAATTTTTATTTATCACTTAATAGATAATATGTATCATTTAACACATCTTTTCCCGAACATATTGGTTACTTTTGGAGTTGTTAATAAAAAACAAATAAGCTTATGTGTCTGGCTGTTCCTGGTAAAATAGTAAGTATAGACCGTTCGATGCCTGATCTGGCAATGGCTAAGGTCGATTTCAGCGGTATTACGAAAGACATTTGCATCCAATGGGTGGATGCAACGGAAGGCGATTATATACTCGCCCATGCGGGTATGGCAATATCTGTCGTCAATGCCCGGGAAGCCGAAGAGACGCTGGAGGACCTGAAAAAACTGGAACGCATATGAAATATGTCGACGAATATCGGGACAACGATCAGGTGCAGGCGCTCGTCCGCGCCATCCGGAAAGTAACGACCCAACCGTGGCATATTATGGAAATATGCGGCGGACAGACACATGCCATCGCCCGTTATCGTCTGGAAGAAATGTTGCCGGAACAGGTCCGCCTGCTTCATGGTCCCGGTTGCCCGGTCTGCGTCACACCGGTTACTCTGATAGACCAGGCTTTGGAATTAGCCAAACGTTCCGATGTCATACTGGCTTCTTTCGGAGACATGATGCGTGTGCCGGGGACCAACGAAGATTTGTTGCAGGCGAAAGCACGCGGAGCAGACATCCGTATGCTTTATTCTCCACTCGACGCAGTCAGACTGGCGGAGACAAATCCCGGAAAGGAAGTTGTCTTTTTCGCCATAGGTTTTGAAACGACAGCTCCCGTCCACATGATGGCATTGAAGGAAGCACAACGGAAGAAACTATCCAATTTCTCTTTACTGACCTCACTGTTCACCGTCCCGCCCGCCATAGATGCGATCCTTTCCGATCCGGAAAGTAAGGTAGACGGCTTTCTGACAGCCGGTCATGTATGTGCGATCACCGGAAATTCAGCTTACCATCAATTAG
Organism: Parabacteroides chongii; assembly: GCF_029581355.1. Lineage (NCBI taxonomy): Bacteria > Pseudomonadati > Bacteroidota > Bacteroidia > Bacteroidales > Tannerellaceae > Parabacteroides > Parabacteroides chongii. Next base: position 5,135,294 of record NZ_CP120849.1, read on the forward strand.
CTCAAAAATATAATACACCGATGGTAGTCACCGGTTTTGAGCCGGTCGACCTGCTGCTGGGTATTTATCGTTGCCTGCTACAGCTGGAGAACGGAAGCTATTTTGTAGAAAATGCCTACCGCCGTGCCGTACCGGAAGAAGGGAATCCGGCTGCCCGTACTTTAATGGACGAAACACTTGAACCATGCGATCAGGAATGGCGCGGAATCGGTGTAATTCCCGGCAGCGGTTTACAATTGAAGAAAACATATGCAAACTATTCCTCTCGGGAGAAATTCCAGTTTCTTCCGAAAGAAACTAAAATTTCATCCGAATGTATTGCCGGAGACATCATGAGAGGTGTGAAGCAACCGTCCGACTGTCCTTTCTTCAGAAAGGCTTGTTCGCCGGGACATCCGGTGGGAGCACCGATGGTTTCATCGGAAGGAGTTTGTGCTGCATACTATAAATATAGTTGACAGTTGACAAGTGACAGTTGACAGGTTTCAGACACGAAGCCTAAACTGTCACTTGTCAACTGTCAACCGTCAACTATAAAGATATGAAGAACGAAGATTTTAGCTGTCCGGTTCCTTTTACCGATACCGATTGTGTGCTGATGGCTCACGGCGGCGGCGGAAGAATGACACATCAGCTGATAAGCACTGTTTTTTATCCCGCATTCCGCAATCCGTTGCTGGAACAGGATCATGACGGTTGTGTTTTCCCCGTACAGGAAGGACGCATGGCCTGTTCGACCGACTCGTTCGTTGTCGATCCGATATTCTTTCCCGGCGGCGATATAGGCGACCTGGCGGTGAACGGCACAGTAAACGACCTGGCCTGTTGCGGTGCCCGGCCTCTTTATCTGACAGCCGGATTCATACTGGAAGAAGGTCTGCCTCTTGCCGACCTGCAACGTATCGTCCGCTCCATGCGTAAAGCCGCCGACAAAGCCGGTGTGCAGATCGTTGCCGGCGATACCAAAGTGGTGGAACGCGGCAAATGTGACAAACTATTCATCAATACCAGCGGTATCGGAGTGGTACCGGAAGGTATCCGTATCGCTCCCGATCGCGTGCAGCCCGGAGATGTGGTAATCTGTAGCGGTTCGATCGGAGTACACGGCATCACGATCCTTTCTGCCCGCGAAAGTCTCGGTTTTGAAACAAATCTGAAAAGTGATACAGTTTCGTTAAACAATATGCTCGCTGAGTTGTTAAAAAATATAGAGGAAGTTCATGTGCTTCGCGATCCGACACGCGGTGGAGTAAGCGGAACACTGAACGAGATAGCAAATACAGCCCAGGTTGAAATCGTTTTAGATGAAGTATCCCTTCCCATACCCGATGCCGTGAAAGGCGCTTCGGAAATATTGGGACTCGATCCGCTTTATATCGCCAACGAGGGATTAGTGCTGGTTATCCTGCCGGAAAACCGTGCACAAGAGGCTTTGGCTGTGATGAAAAACTTTCCGGAAGGAAAGGATGCAACGATTATCGGTCGCATAACCGGAAAGGACCATGCAATCGTTAAAATGAAAACACTATATGGCAACTATCGGATCGTCGATATGTTAAGCGGCGAACAGTTACCACGTATCTGCTGAAATAAAGAAACCAATAAATTACGAAAATATGGAAAATAAAAGACCTACCGTCTACGAGGAATGCCGGCAAAAAGGCATCACCCGAAGGGATTTCCTGAAATTCTGTACCACCATGGCTGCTCTCATGGGACTAGAATCCACGGGCGTGGCCCAGGTTGTCAACGCGCTGGAAACCAAACCGCGCCTACCGATTATCTGGCTCCATCTCCAGGAATGTACCTGTTGTACAGAATCGTTCATCCGCGCTGCACACCCGATCGTGGCAACGCTTCTACTCGATAAGGTATCACTAGACTATACGGAAACGTTAATGGCTGCCGCCGGCGAACAGGCGGAAGCGGCCAAGGAAGAGACGATGAAAAAGTACTATGGTGAATACTTGCTTATGATCGAAGGATCGATCCCGACAAAAGACGAAGGTTATTGCTGTGTAGGCGGCAAAAGTGCCCTGCAGATTACTGAAGAGGCGGCAAAAGGGGCAAAAGCCATTATCGCCTGGGGTAACTGCGCATGTGCCGGTTGTGTACAGGCAGCAAACCCGAATCCTACAGGGGCAAAAGCGATCCATAAAGTAATCAAAGGTAAACCTATTATAAATGTACAGGGCTGCCCTCCTATCGCAGATGTGATGGCGGGTGTCCTCATCTATATGCTGACTTTCGACCGTATGCCGCAACTCGACGGCCTGGGACGTCCGAAGATGTTCTACTCCCGCCGCGTACACGATACCTGTTACCGTCGCGCCAACTTCGATGCCGGCCTTTTCGTGGAAAGCTTCGACGATGAAAATGCGAAGAAAGGATATTGCCTGTACAAAGTAGGATGTAACGGCCCCAGCACTTATAATTCATGCGGTATCATCAAATGGAATGAAGGAACCAGCTACCCGATCCAAAGCGGCCATCCCTGCCTGGGTTGCAGTGAAGAGAATTTTTGGGACAACAGTCCGTTCTACAAACGAATGCCCGATGTTCACGGTTTCGGCATCGAAGCAACGGCAGACCAGATCGGTCTTGCCCTGGGAGCCGCCACAGCTGCCGGTATTGCCGTTCATGCCGTAGCAACCAATATCCGTAAGAAAGAACTGATCGATAACGAAGAACCGGAAAGTAAATCTAACATCTAAATTCTCAATACCATGTCAGAAAGAATCGTCATAGACCCCATCACCCGCATTGAAGGCCATCTACGGGTAGAAGCAGCCATCGAAGGCGGCAAAATAAAAGAGGCATACAGTTCCGGTACAATGGTACGCGGAATAGAAAATATTGTACGCAACCGTGATCCCCGCGATGCCTGGGTATTTGTGGGACGTGTTTGCGGTGTGTGTACTTCCATTCATTCGCTCTGCTCCGTGCGTGCGGTGGAACAGGCGTTGGACATCACCATTCCTCCCAATGCGGAGATGGTGCGCAATATTATGGAAGCAGTACTTTACATGCATGACCATACAGTCCATTTCTACCAGTTGCATGCGCTGGACTGGGTCGATATCGTATCGGCTCTGAAAGCAGACCCGAAAGCAGCAGCCCTCCTCGCCCAGCAACTATCGCCGTGGGCCAAAAATACGGAAGGATATTTCAGAAATACACAGGAACGCCTGAAGAAATTCGTTGCCAGCGGACAGCTCGGTATCTTCGCCAACGGATATTGGGGTCATCCTGCCTATAAACTGACACCGGAACAGAACCTGATTGCAACCGTCCATTATCTGGATGCGCTGGAATGGCAAAAGGAGATTGTCAAAGTACATGCCGTATTCGGTGGTAAGAATCCGCATCCGAACTTCCTGGTAGGCGGTATGCCGTGCAGCATCGACCTCAACGAGGCAAATGCGATCAATTCCGAACGCCTGGCGCTGGTTAAGCAAAAGCTCCAGGAAGGAAAAGACTTTATCGACCAGGTATATATCCCGGATTTGCTGATGATCGCCGAAGTCTATAAAGACGAATGGAGCAAGATCGGCGGCGGCGTAAGCAACTATCTGTCATACGGCGATTTCCCCTTGCATGGGTATGCCGGTATCGAAGATTATCTGAGTCCGCGCGGTATCGTGCTCGACCGTGACCTGAGCAAAGTCCATCCGGTAGATGCCAATTCTCCGGAAGAAATCAAAGAATATATCTACCACTCCTGGTACAAATATACCGAAGGTGACAAAGCCGGCCTGCATCCGTACGACGGAGAGACAAACCTGGAATATACCGGTCCGAAGCCTCCTTATAAACATTTGGACGTAGAAGATAAATATAGCTGGATCAAAACGCCGCGCTGGAAAGGCCAGCCGATGGAAGTAGGTCCGCTTGCCCGCCTGATCGTGGCATACGCTGCAGGCAAAGAACCTCAGAAAACAGCAGTCGATAATGTATTGAAGCAACTGAACCTCCCGGCTGAAGCCCTGTTTTCCACTCTGGGACGCACGGCTGCCCGCGGAATCGAGACACAACTGGTTGCCGGCTGGTCGCTCGAATTTTTCGACCAGTTGATGAAGAACCTGGAGAACGGAGATTCCCGTATGGCGAATCCGGTCATGTGGGAAAACGAAAACTGGCCGAAGAAAGCGCAAGGCGTAGGACTGACAGAAGCTCCGCGCGGTGCACTGGCTCATTTTATCGTTATCGAAAACAACCGGGTAAAGAATTATCAGATGGTTGTTCCCACCACCTGGAACGCTTCGCCGAGAGACGAGAACGGAAACTTATCTCCTTACGAATCAGCCCTGATCGGTACACCGATCCACGATGCCAATCAGCCGCTTGAAATCCTCCGGACGATCCATTCCTTCGACCCGTGCCTGGCTTGTGCCGTGCATCTGTATGACGAGGAAGGGAAGTATGTGCACCAAATGGATACGTTTTAAAAAGTATTGCTATGAAAAGTCGTAAGAAACGTCTGAGAGAAGTATACGTATGGGAGCTTCCCGTACGTATTTATCACTGGGTAAATGCATTATGTATCGTTATACTTTGTATTACCGGGTTTATCATTGCCGATCCTCCTGCCATACTGAATGCATCGGAAGCCTATTTCAGTTACTGGTTCGGAGTGGTCCGTTTCATCCATTTTGTAGCGGCTTTCGTTTTCTTCTTCAACTTCGTGTTCCGCCTGTATTGGGGATTTGTGGGAAACCGCTTCGCCCGATGGAACAACTTCATCCCGCTAAAGAAATCGCAATGGCAGGAAGTATGGGAAGTGATCAAGGTCGATATCCTAATGATAAAGAACAAGCCGGTCGACAGTATCGGGCATAATGCACTGGCAAGCCTGATCTATTTCGGCACGTTCTGGGCATTCCTGTTACAAAGTATTACAGGTTTCGGACTGTATGCCAAAATGAGCCAGTCGGTCTTCCCTCAACTGTTTGCCTGGACCATTCCTTTAATGGGCGGCGATTTGATGGCACGCCAGATCCACCATTTCCTGATGTGGTTCTTTATCCTGTTCGCCATTGTCCATGTATATCTGGTATTCTACCACGATTACATCGAGCAACGCGGTGAAACTTCCTCTATCATTGGAGGCTGGAAGTTCATTGAAGAAGACATTGCAGACAAGGAAGAGGTTACAGAGACAGCCGAGACAATCACCAAGATCGCGAAGAAACATGAATAAAACTCTTATATTAGGTGTCGGCAATCTATTGCTGAAAGACGAAGGAGTCGGTATCCACGTGATCCGTGCCCTGGAGAGAGAAACGCTTCCCGCCCATGTCACCCTGATGGATGGCGGGACGGGGGGCTTGCATCTGATCAGCTGGCTGACGGGTTATGACCATATCATCATGGTAGACGCCACCCTCGACACCAATCCGCCGGGAACAGTCCGTCTCATCCGTCCGAAATACGCCAGCGATTATCCTCCCCTAATGAGTGCACACGAAATCGGACTTCGCGACATGATCGAAACGATGATCCTGACGGGTGATCTGCCGGAAGTCCATCTGATCGTCGTCTCGGCAGCCAATCTGAATGAAGTAAATATGGAACTGACCCCGGAAGTGGAAGCTTCCATCCCGAAGGTAATAAAGATCATACGGGAGCTGATATAAGAAGAATGACTATATTTCGCTATCCATTGCCCAGTTCATTGTCCGTCCGACCGCCTTATGCCAGTCTGTAAGTAAAGCCAAAGCTGTTTCAGGTTTCATCTTGGCGGTAAATATAGTATCGAGCGACCATTGCTCTTTCAGTTCATCCGTATCTTTCCAATAGTTCACAGCCAATCCCGCCAGATAAGCAGCCCCCAAAGCCGTTGTTTCAATGATGCTGGGGCGTACTACCGGACACCGGCTGATGTCTGCCTGAAACTGCATCAGGAAGTTATTTGCTATCGCACCGCCATCCACACGGATCTCCTTCGGTTTGGCCTGAATATCATTTTCCATCGCGATCAGTACGTCATATACCTGATAACAAATACCTTCCAGAGCCGCACGTGTCAGATGCGCCGCCGTCGTACCACGGGTAATGCCGATGATTGCACCACGTGCATACTGGTCCCAGTACGGAGCCCCCAAACCGGTCAGTGCCGGAACAAAATAGACACCGCCATTGTCGGAAACCGATTTCGCCATCTGTTCCGTTACCGGAGCATTCGGAATCAATCCGATACCGTCACGAAGCCACTGGATAACCGCACCGCCGACAAACACACTGCCTTCAAGCGCATAAGTCACCTGGTCACCCAACTTCCAGGCAATCGTCGTCAACAGGTTATTCTGCGAAAGTACTGGCTTGTCGCCTGTATTTACGATCATAAAACACCCTGTTCCGTAAGTCGTCTTCATCATCCCTTTATCCAGGCACAACTGCCCGAACAAAGCAGCCTGCTGGTCGCCTGCCATTCCGGAAACAGGAATACCGGTCTTAAATATCGGCGTAGAGGTTTCACAATAGACCTCGCTACTGCTCTTCACCTCCGGCAACATGGAAGATGGAATCGTGAACAAATCGAGCAACTCCTGATCCCATTGCAAGGTATTTATATTGAATAACATAGTTCGGGAAGCATTCGTGACATCGGTAATGAACTGCGAACCCCGCGTCAGTTTCCAGACCAGCCAGGAATCGACCGTACCGAAACAAAGTTCTCCCCGCTCCGCCCGTTCACGGATACCTTTCACATGATCCAGTATCCATTTGACCTTTGTCGCCGAGAAATAAGCATCGATCACCAATCCGGTCTTTTGCTGGATGAAATCGGAATAACCCTCCGCTTTCAATTCCTCGCAGTAGTCAGCCGTCCGTCGGTCCTGCCACACAATCGCATTGTAAACAGGGAAGCCCGTCTCACGGTCCCAGACAATTGTCGTCTCCCGTTGGTTGGCAATGCCGATACAGGCAATATGATCATCCGTCACGTCGGCTTTTGCCATCGCTTCCTTGATCGCGAGCGATTGCGTATACCAAATCTCGTTCGGGTCATGTTCTACCCAACCCGGCTTGGGGAAATATTGTTGGAATGTTTTCTGCGAGAGAGTGATGACCTGTCCCTGACGATTAAACAGGATGGCACGGGATGTTGTTGTTCCCTGATCGATAGCCAATACATATTTATGTCTGAAATTCATGTTATATCACTTTATAATCAGTAAACCACTTTCCTTAGGAATAAGTTCAGTTTATCCTAAAAAAGGAACTCCCGCAAATCTAATAAATAATTTAGATTTGCGGGAGTTGTATTTCAACTAATCCAGTCTACTATTCAAACATTTTATCGATACCTCCTGCATCTGCCGGGATACTCTTTCGTTCTTCTTCCGTTATCGTTTTACAAGGATCGGCATATTGTTCAGGAACATCGAAGTCTTCCTCTTCCGAATAACCGAGCGTCTTGTCGGCATACACCTTCTGCATAAATAAGCCGTAGATAGGCAATGCCATACTTGCCCCCTGCCCTTCCTGAAGACGGTCGAAATGAATAGAACGGTCTTCTCCTCCGACCCAACAACCGGACACCAAACTAGGCGTGAATCCCATAAACCAACCATCGGAGTTATTCTGTGTCGTACCAGTCTTACCACCCATCGGTGCTTTTATACCATAACGGAAACGAACACGTCCTCCGGTTCCACCATCAATCACGCTCCTCAACATATATAACATCTTATAGGAAGCATCTTCCGGCAACACCTCACTCATTTGTTGATTGAAACTAGCTATCGTATTCCCATACTGGTCTTCGATACGGGTTACATACATAGGCTCGACGCGAATACCTTTATTGGCAAAGGTCGTATAAGCTCCTACCATTTCACCTACCGATACATCCGGTGTTCCCAAAGAGACAGAAATAACAGGATCGATATTCCCTTTTATTCCAAAAGAATGCAACAGACGAACAAACGTATAAGGAGAAAGCTGCTTCATCAAATAAGCAGTCACCCAGTTCGAAGAGTTCTGCAATCCCCACTGCAACGTAACCATTTCACCGACCCTCTTGGCTCCGGCATTCTTTGGAGCCCAAAGTATCCCGTTTTCATCCGTCAACTTCTGTTCGACATGCAACATTTCATCGCACGGACTAAAGCCTTCAATCATCGCCAACGAGTACAGGAACGGCTTAATAGTAGAACCCACCTGCCTGCGGCCGCCATTGATCATATCATACTGGAAATCATTATAATCTATCCCGCCCACATATGCCTTCACATATCCGGTACGCGGGTCCATCGACATAAACGCCGTACGCAGGAAGCTCTTATGGTAACGGATAGAATCCCATGGAGACATAATCGTATCAACCGGACCGTTCCAGCTGAACACGCTCATTTCTACCGGCTTCTGGAACTCCTTACGCATATCGGCTTCGCTCATACCTTCCTTCTTCATCGCACGGTAACGGTCTGTCTGATGCATAGCGCGCATCAACATCGTATCCACCTGTCCGGCTCTCACATCACGGGAAAACGGAGCATAACTACGTCCTTTCTTTTCTTTGAAGAAAGCAGGTTGCAAAGTTCCGCCTATATGTTCACGAACAGCTTCTTCGGCATATTGCTGCATACGCGAATCAATAGTCGTATAAATTTTAAGACCGTCTGTATATACATTATAATATTGTCCATCCGCTTTCTTATTCTTATTACACCAACCGTATAACGGGTTCGTCTCCCATGCCAACGAGTCTTCCGAGAATTTCTGACCTTGCCAGGAGGCATAGCGCTTACGCTCCGGTTTCTTCGCCGTCAGGACAAGACGAAGATATTCACGGAAATAAGGAGCTGGTCCGTCTTTGTGGTCCATACGGCTGAAACGGACAGTCAGAGGTAATGCTTTCAGAGAATCACATTCCGCCCGGCTGATATACCCCGCCTTTTCCATCTGATCCAGAACGGTGTTACGGCGTCCGCGGGTACGTTCATTCTGACGAACAGGATTGAAATAAGAAGGATTCTTACACATTCCCACCAGTGTCGCCGCTTCTTCTATCTTTAAATTCTTAGGGGTTGTTCCGAAATAGACACGTGCAGCCGATTGAATACCGACTGCATTATACAGGAAGTCAAATTTGTTCAAATACATGCTGATAATCTCTTCCTTTGTATAATAACGTTCCAATTGAACGGCAATCACCCATTCGATCGGCTTTTGGAACAGGCGTTCCATAAAGTTATCGGCACTAGGTGAGAAAAGCTGTTTTGCCAGCTGCTGGGTAATGGTACTACCACCGCCACCACTCTTCTGCATCAGGATACCGCGTTTCACAACAGCGCGGAACAATCCCTGCGCATCGATACCGCTATGTTGTGCATAACGAATATCTTCGGTAGCTATCAAGGCTTTCACCAGGTCGGGAGAAAGATCCTTATAATTTGTCATGATACGGTTATCCTGACTATGGGCATAACTTCCCAATGTCTTTCCGTCAGATGAAATGATCTGGGAAGCATATTTATCGATAGGATTTTCGAGCTGTTCCACCGGCGGCATATACCCGATAGAGCCATTCGCTATTGCGGTAAAAATCAGAAATACAGTCCCTACTGCTGCCGCAAACAGTACCCAGAATGTAATTATAATACCTTTTGTTATTTTTGAAGCCATCTTCTTATTCGCTTAGAAATCGCAAAGATAAGAAATTAAACCAATAATATAACTCCCAGGCTAATTAAACCGATGAAAACCCAAAGCACTACCCCTTGTACCATCGGACGGACACCGACCTGTTTGATTACTTTTCTTGATAATCCGGCTCCGATAAGGAAGAGAGTGACAGTCAATCCCTTTTTAGCCAACCAAACCAACGAACCTGTCACTGTTTCGGGGATCGTTAAAAAGGTGTTGGCAACCATTGCCAAAATGAAAAAGAAGATAAACCAGGGGATAGCAATCTTACCACCTTTTTGCTTGAAGAGGAACATGGTCACGATCGTAATCGGAATAATCCACAAAGCACGCGTCAACTTAACCATCGTAGCGATTTCAAGCGCTTCCTCGCCATAAGCGGCACCGGCACCGACCACCGAACTGGTGTCGTGGATAGCAATAGCCGCCCACATGCCGAATTGCTCCTGTGTCATATTGAGTAAATGACCGATAGGGGGAAAGATAAACAGCGCAATTGCATTCAGGATAAAGATCGTACCCAGTGCCATCGACATTTCATTATCGTTAGCTTTCACTACCGGCCCTACGGCTGCAATGGCGCTACCGCCGCAAATAGCTGTCCCGGCAGAGATCAGATAAGCGGTTTTCCGATCCATCATCAGGCGTTTGCCCAGATATATACCCAACACCAGTACAGCCGCCACCGACACAATGGTGAAAAGCATGCCTTCCTTCCCTGTCTTCAGCGACTCATGCAGATTCATACCGAACCCGAGCCCAACGACCGAAAACTGTAGCAGATATTTGGATGTCTTCTTACTAAACTTAGGAAAAGGCTGCCCGGCTGTCATCCCGAGTGTAAGCCCTAGAAACAGGGCTATTGCGGGCGATATAAAAGGCATCAGGCATAAAATAAAAAGAAGAATGAAAAGAGGTTTGTTATACTTCGCAAGCACTTGTTCAATTGTGTCCATTACTATAATATCTTAGTTATCCTTATATTTTTGACGGCGCAAAAGTAAATTAAAAAAAGATATCATACCAATCACATTATGGAATAGATGATAACTTGAAGTTATAACCCTCCTTTCATTCTGATTGTTCAGATTCTGGCAAGCGCCTCTTCCAAATCAGCCAGCAAATCCTCAATATGTTCCGTCCCGATCGACAAACGAACTGTTCCCGGATAAATTTCCTGGTCTACCAGTTCTTCGGCACTCAATTGAGAATGGGTCGTACTTGCCGGATGAATAACAAGAGATTTGACATCGGCAACATTTGCCAACAAAGAGAAAATCTCCAAACTGTCGATGAAGCGGTGTGCTTCCTCCTGACCGCCTTTCAGCTCGAAAGTAAAAATGGAACCGCCGCCTTTGGGGAAATAACGTTTATATAAAGCATGGTCGGGATGGTCCGGCAGTGACGGGTGGTTTACCTTTTTCACTTTCGGATGATCTTTCAGAAAATCCACGACTTTCAAGGCATTTTCCACATGGCGTTCCACACGCAAAGAAAGTGTCTCCAGCCCCTGTAATAAAATGAATGCATTGAAAGGACTGATGCAGGCTCCGGTATCACGCAAGAGGATAGCACGAATACGGGTAACATACGCTGCCGGACCGGCTGCATCGACAAAACGTACGCCATGATAACTCGGATCGGGCTCTGTCAATTGCGGAAACTTACCGGAAGCGACCCAGTCGAACTTACCGGAATCGACAATCACACCACCCAGCGATGTGCCATGCCCGCCTATAAACTTGGTCGCAGAATGTACTACAATATCAGCCCCGTACTCGATCGGACGGATCAGATAAGGAGTTCCGAACGTATTGTCGACGATCAAGGGTATCTTGTGGCGATGGGCAATATCAGCGACTACCTCTATATCTATAATATTGGAATTAGGATTTCCCAGGGTTTCAATAAAGACAGCCTTTGTATTCGGTTGAATGGCTTTCTCGAAATTCGACAGGTCAGCCGGATCGACAAAGGTGGCGGTTATCCCATAAGCGGGCAATGTATGCGCCAGCAGATTATAACTACCGCCATAAATGGTTTTAGCAGCAACGATATGGTCACCGGCACGGGCAATATTCTCAAATGCATAGGTAATAGCAGCAGCACCGGAGGCTACAGCCAGCCCTGCTACACCGCCTTCCAGGACAGCTACCCGTTGTTCAAAAACACCTTGAGTCGAATTAGTCAAGCGTCCGTATATGTTACCCGGATCCTGCAGACCGAAACGGGCTGCGGCATGTGCCGAGTTATGAAACACATAAGATGTTGTCTGATAAATAGGAACTGCACGTGAATCTGTTGCCGGATCTGCCTGTTCCTGTCCCACATGAAGCTGTAAAGTCTCAAAATGCAATTCTCTTTTTGCCATGATCGTATTCTTTTTAGTTTAACTGATTATCGAATTATTCACCAGCAAAAGTACAATACATGGAAATATCAAACAAGAAATATTGATAATACAGAAAATAACCCTATTTTTGCATCAGTACACAGAATAAACAAACCGGATAATAGTTAAAATAGCCCCAATAAAAGAATTTTATTCTATGGAGACTCTTGATAAAAAGGATTTGCAGATACTTCGTACGCTGCAGGAGAATGCACGATTAACGACGAAAGAGCTTGCCGCCCGGGTAAACCTTTCGTCCACACCTGTTTTCGAACGTCTCAGACGTTTGGAGAACGGGGGATATATAAAGAAGTATATCGCCGTATTGGATGCGGAAAAGCTGAACCTGGGCTTTGTCGTCTTTTGCCGCGTCAAACTCAGTAAGCTCAATAAAGAGATAGCGACTGATTTCACACGGATCATACAGGAGATACCTGAAGTAACCGAATGTTATAATATATCAGGCAGTTACGATTACCTGCTAAAGATACATGCCCCCAATATGAAGCATTATCAAGAATTTATCCTGAATGTCCTGGGAACGATCGACAGCCTGGGATCACTGGAAAGTACTTTTGTGATGGATGAAGTAAAACACGATTACGGTATCCATATCTGACCTTATTTATAGGCTTGCATATACCGGATAAAACTCTCCTCCAGTCCGCCGCTCTGCCCTTGCAACTGCACAAAGGAGAACATACGTTCGGCTGAAAAGTCCGTGATATCAATCACTTTCAATGAACCCGACATCAGTTCGCGGGTAACGGCACGCACCGATACGATCGCAAGGACATCCGAATTTTCAAGAAACAACTTGATACTTTCGGTACTTCCCAATTGCATCAGAACATTTAATTGAGACAATTTGATCTGATGCTCGGCAAGCGTAGATTCCAGGACAGATAATGTTCCCGAGCCATTTTCACGGAGCACCAGCGGCAGAGTGCAAAGCTGCTCCAGCGACAGTTCTTCAAAATGAGCGAGCTTGCTGCCGGTATGCGTAATCACCACCAACTCATCTTTCATAAAAGGCGTATAGTGGAGGGAGCTCTGGCGAATCTTCCCTTCCACCAGCCCCAAAGTGATCTTTCCTTCACACAAAGCCTTTTCGATATCATGGCTGTTACCGTTCAGCAAAGAAGCGCGTATATCGGGAAACTTCCTGATAAAAGAAGATAATATAGGAGGCAAAACATATTGGGCAATCGTGGTACTCGCCCCCAGGCGCAGGTCGCCGCAGATATTATCGGTCAGCAGATTCATCTCGAAATCCAGTTGCCGGTAAGCGGCAAGCAACGTATTAGTATGCGACAAAAGCAATTCCCCTGCCCGTGTCAGCACGATACGGCTACCGGTACGGTCGAACAACGGCATCTTATACTGCATCTCCAGTTCATGAATATGTTTGCTTATAGCGGGCTGGCTTATATACAACTCTTTGGAAGCTTTCGTAAAGCTCAGGTTAGTCGCTACGCTGTAAAATACCTTCAGGCGAAAATCCATATTCCTATATTCTTTTAAATAAACTTATCTGGTACAAAGATATGGGTTTATTTACATACTTTTGTATGACCAATACATGAAGACAATATGAAGATCAATAAAAAAGTAGTTACAACTATTATCGTTATTGCTGTTACCCTGTTCTTTATCCTGCCGGGTATCGGCTTCAGTATTCTGAACTGGGGTGTTCTCCCTCCGGAGAAACTGACTCCGCTTGTCATCGAACAGACCAATAAATTCCTTGATGCCCACCTGGATTGCGAACGGATCGAGCTTACTTATTTCGAAACATACCCGCATCTAGGTATCCGGCTTACGAATGGTCACCTGATCTCGCATGCAGCAGAAGACTCTACTGCACACGAAGAAGAACTGGCCATCCCATCCGACTCGTTGCTTGCTTTCAAAACAGCCGTTATCTCCCTCCGGCCAACCGACTTTCTTTTCGGCGGCAAGATAACCATCGGCGAGTTCAGCCTCGAAGAACCCCGCTTCTACGGTTACGTCAATAAAAAAGGGGCTGCCAACTGGGATATTTATTCCAGTGAACCCGATTCTGCCGAGACCGACAAAAAGCCTTTGCCACCTATCGACCTGCAAAAAGTCCGTATCTCAAATGGCCGTTTCACTTACGACGACCGTGAAGCAGACTTATTTGCCGAGATCAACGGTTTCTTCCTTAACATGGACGGCTCGCTGACCGACGGGAAGAACAAGCTGGACATTGAAACCGGCTCTACCTCTATTCTTTTCAGTAGTCCGACCTATACATTAGAAAATAAACTGGCGCTGAAACTAAAAAGCCAACTCCTGTTATCCGACAACTTCAATACAATCACATTGAACGATGCCGAATTGCTGGTAAACAACCTGCCTTTTACAGCCAACGGTTCTGTCAGCAGCCTGCCGCCGCTGAAACAGACCAAAATAGACATGGAAGTCGGGCTTAAAGTATCCGATATGAACGATCTGCTGAAATTCATACCCGATGCCTACTTCCAACACAGAGAAAAAATAGAAGCTAAAGGTGCAGTCATCGTGGAAGGTAACATACATGGTTACCTGGGCGACAGCATTGTCCCCTCGGTTAACCTATGCTGTAAAATAGAGAATGGCTCTTACCACGTCAAAGGTCTCAAACAAGGGATCGACACCCTACAGATGGATATGGACCTCCATCTGAACGGCATGTATCCCGACTCTTCTTTCGTCTCGTTGGAACAACTGACATTAAAAGGTCTGACAACTTCCCTGGATATGAGCGGAAAAGTCACCAACCTGCTGACTTCTCCCAATATAGATACAAATATTAAAGGAAAGATAGATTTCACACGGCTGGCAAAAGAATTCCTGAACCCGGACACCCTATTCCTCCAGGGAGTAATGGATGCCGACCTTTCTGCCTCGTTCAATGTGGATGACCTGCTGAACAGCCAGTACGGAAAAGTACATGCGTCAGGCCGTTTGAATATCGATACATTGAAAGCCTACAGTAAACCGTTGGGAATGGATGTCTTTATTACCAATGCAGCTTTCTCGGTCGATTCAACCCAGTTAAGTAGTTCTTACCTGGAAAATAAGGACCTGTTAAGCATAACACTGTCCGTCGACAGCCTGAACGTCAAATATCAGGACGACATCAGTACCAACATCAGCCGATTGGCTATACAGGCAAAAACATCACCGGTAATCGATACGACAGCCGTTATCCCAATGACAGCACAGTTGAAATTCGATTATCTGCGCACCCGTCTTCCTGACTCCGTATGGCTGGTGGCCGGACAGACTGTTATGAAAGGCGGCATCAAATCATCCGCATCCAACAAACTCATACCGACTGCCGGAGCTACCATCTCTGTCGATACCCTGCGTTATTTCATTCTGCCGATGCGTACCGGAATGATCCTCTCCGGAAATACATTTAATATAGAAGCTCTTCCCTACCGGGATGCCATACGTCAACGCAGGCTGGCCCGGACCGATACGACTACGCAAACAGCTGCAAGAGTAACACGTACACGCCGTCCAAGAATACCTGGTCAGGTACAGGCAGACACAACCGATGTGACAACGCAGTTATTACGTCGCTGGGAAGTACGCGGCAGTCTTTCGTTCAACAAAATGCGCGGATTCAGCCGCCTGCTGCCTCTACCGATGAGAATAGATCAGACAACCATGAAGTTCAACACCAACGACATTACACTCACCGATGCACACCTGCATCTGGGAAAAAGCGATTTCATGCTGAACGGAGAAATAAAACGTATCCGCCAAGCCATGTTGCGAGGAGGAAAATTACAGGGCAACTTCTCCCTGACATCCGACTATATCGACTGTAACCAGCTAATGAAAGCGATGAACTCAGGCATGCAATATTCGGAACAACATGCCGCAACAGCCGACCAGTCAGCTATCGACGAAGAAAATCTCGTCACAATGGATACCCATACATTGCAGGATTCCATGGCTACAGCCACATTAGACACGACAGACCGGGTATTCGTTATCCCTGCTTATTTGGATATGACGCTTCATACAGATGCGAAAAAGATCGATTTCAAAGATGTCGAACTGAGCAATGTCCTTGGTGAAGTGATCATCCGCGATCAGAGCATCAACCTCAGCAACCTCAAGATGGATTCGAATATCGGTCGTGGAAATATGACAATGTTCTACACGGCTAAGGATGAAAGCGGTGCTTCTGCAGGTTTCGATCTCGATCTGGAAAATGTCATGGTCGAGAAATTAATCGGATTATACCCCGCCATCGATACCCTGGTTCCTATGTTACGTTCTTTCGAAGGCGTAGTAGACTGCCAGATCACAGCCACCTGCAAAATGGACTCAGTAATGTCACTCGATCTCCCCTCTTTAAATTCAGCCTGCTATCTGCATGGAGAAAATATGGTGCTGCTCGATGGCGAAACTTTTACGGAAATATCCAAGACGCTTATGTTCAAGAATAAGAAACGAAATGTGATAGACAGTATCTCCGTAGACTTGGCCATTAAGGACAATAAAATCGAGGTATTTCCCTTCCTGGTTGAAATGGACAGATACAAAGTGGCAGTCGGAGGAACGCACAATCTGGATATGACGTTCAACTACCATCTATCCGTACTCAAATCACCCGTTCCTTTCAAACTGGGAATAGATATCACCGGCAACCTGGACGATTTCAAATACAAGATCGTGAAATGCCGCTACAAAGATCTCTTCAAGCCGGCCAAAGAAGCCGAACTGGATAGCACGCGCACAAATATCCGCAAAGAGATACGGGAATCGATACGTAAACAAATAAAAGAGACTGCTCCCGAACTGGTGAGCAGCCTCTCTTCAAATCATTCAGCGACTTCTCCGGATGGAGAAACCAATGTTCTGTAATCAACGGCCGGAGTACATCCGGTCGTAATATTTCATATAATCGCCGCCGGTAATATCTTCTACCCATTGTTGGTTTTCCAGATACCAGCGGATCGTTTTTACGATACCGACCTCAAAGCTGGTTTCAGGTGTCCAACCCAGTTCTGTGGATATTTTTGTCGGATCGATGGCATAACGTTGATCGTGTCCGAGCCGGTCTTTTACGAAAGTAATCAAGCTTTCATTGATCCAGTCGATCCTAATCTCTCCGTCAGGACCGATCTCTTTCTTCTTCAATACCTGACGGTATTCAGGTTGCTCAGTCATCAACCGGCGGATTGTCTGAATGGTCAACTTCACAATCTCGATATTCTGTTTTTCGTTATGTCCGCCTACATTATATACTTCGCCAGCCCGCCCTCGATGGATAACCGCATCGATCGCCTTGCAATGGTCTTCCACATACAACCAGTCCCTTACATTGGTGCCGTCGCCATATACAGGTAAAGATTTCCCTTCCAGGATATTTTTTATAATAAGCGGAATCAGCTTTTCCGGAAAATGATAAGGACCATAATTATTGGAACAGCGGGTAATGCTTACCGGCATTTTATAGGTATCTGCATAAGCCTTTACAAACAAATCGGCACTGGTCTTGGATGCACTGTAAGGACTTCTCGGATCCAATGGAGTCGTTTCGTGGAAATAGCCTTCCGCTCCCAGACTGCCATATACCTCATCGGTCGACACCTGGTGAAAACGTACGCCTTCGCGCCACAACGGATAACCGGTCTCGGCTTTTCCCGTTACCCAGGCTTTGCGCGCGGCATCCAGTAAGTTTTGCGTCCCCAGAATATTTGTCACCAAAAACAACTGCGGGTTTTCAATACTACGGTCGACATGACTCTCTGCGGCAAAATTAACGACATAATCAAAATTATATTTTGCAAAAAGTTCATCAGCCAAATCACGGTCGCAGATATCTCCCTTTACAAACTCACAACGTTCGCCATCGATATCCTCCGCTATTGTACCCAGATTCCCTGCATAAGTAAGCAAGTCAAGAACTACGATCTTTATATCCTGATGCTCAGCCAGCATATATTTGATAAAGTTGGCACCAATAAAACCAGCGGCACCTGTAACCAGATAAGTCTTCATCGTCCGTATTATTTATATGTATAATTAATTTCTGCTTCGCTCAATAGGGGAGATTTTGTGTCTTTCTCCGATAAGGTTAATGCTTCCGCATCCGTGATCTTCCAATCTATCCCTATCGAAGGATCATCAAAGCGTAATCCCCTTTCATGGCTTGGCATGTAAGGATTATCTACCTTATATGTAAATACAGCCTCGTCGCTCAACACATGAAATCCATGAGCAAAGCCCTGAGGGATAAAAAACTGGCGTTTATTCTCTGCCGAAAGTTCGACAGCCACATATTTTCCGAACGTCGGTGAACCGACACGAATATCTACAGCCACATCCAGAACACGTCCGGTGATTACCCGTACTAACTTCGACTGCGAATAAGGAGCCAGCTGATAATGTAATCCGCGGAGTACTCCTTTGGAAGAACAAGATTCATTATCCTGAATAAAATTTACCTTACCGATATGTTGTTCGAACTCGTCCTTCTTCCAGGCTTCCATAAAATACCCCCGTGCATCATTAAAAACCTTAGGTTCAATAATCCACATACCTGGAATTTCTGTCTCAATATAATTCATCCTTTCATTTTTATAACTAACAGAAGACAAAGTAACTTCTTTTTCCTTAGTTCTGCAACAATCAACGCCTGCAAAAAGAATGAAAAAGATTTGCATATTCCAAACATAATGCCTTTCTTTGCACTCGCAAAAACGATAAGACGTTATTTGAAACAAACGGTTCCTTGGATGAGTGGCTTAGTCAGCGGTCTGCAAAACCGTGTACGGCGGTTCGAATCCGCCAGGAACCTCAAAAGAGATAATTCATCGTTAATGCAAAACAAAGTCCGGTTCCTTGGATGAGTGGCTTAGTCAGTGGTCTGCAAAACCATGTACGGCGGTTCGAATCCGCCAGGAACCTCCAAAACAGAAGGATTGGAAAGTAAATTTCTAATCCTTTTTTATTTTCATTGAAGGGGAACAACAAGCCTTCCACCACACACATCCTCCTATTAACACGACACCGAAAATTTTCCAGATCCTTATAGAGGATGACTGATTATATTCCTTATTTTCAGAGAAAGAGGACTGGTTTGTTTGTTGATGGATTATCTCCAATAATGAATTATTCGTATGATCGATCGTATCGATCATGTTATGATATTTGTTGCCTTGTAGTAAGGTTATTTCTGTAGTATATTGATAACCAGTGCTATCGGGTGGTGAAAAGACCATCCGGGTTATATTCCAGTTTATGGAATCTTTCGTGTATATTTTATGGCTTAAAGAAGAAGAATCTTTAAGAGAATGTACCAGTGAATCTATTTGGATAGCCTGTCCCTTTTTTACACTTTCCTGTCGTATCCGGCAAGAGGGTAACAGAATAAGTAAACATAACAACATATAAAATAACACCTGCATCCGGTTATGACCTCTTTCTTTTAAGGAGATATGCAGAAACTTTCGTTTTCTGTACAGGATAGCTTGATCGAAAAGTAACCCCGACTTTTTCAGTATCTCCAGTAACCGACCCGGCCCTTCCGGTATATAACAATCGGCAGCCTCCCCGTTTCGGTGTTGACTAGTAGCAACGCCACCGGCCAAACGGTTTACCGCATCACTGCGATACCCGCTCAAAATGGCAATAGGACCATTATTCAACCGCCTTAACGGTTCCAGTAAATGAGTGGCAAGATAAGCCAGGGCGTGGCAAGCCGCAGACGGAGGTTCGTTATCCAAACCGTTTACTACCGCTATATTACTGTAAGTCAGTTCCTCCTTGCTGAAATGTTCGCTCAGCATGGTTTTATGTGTTGTGTTACTCATGATTGTTGATTTTAAATTTATATGTATAATCCACTCCGAAAAGAGCTCCTGCAAATGTGCTGATCTCACCAAAGGCCACCAGTACGCTACTATCTATCAATCCGTCAGGGGCTACCCAAAAACCGCTGAAGAGAAGAACAATCCCGCTCACTGTGAGCAGGACTGCAATAATTAACTGAATCGTTATCCGTTTCATAAACCTCTACCCTTTTAACTGTCTACTGTCACTTGTCAACTGTCAACTACTCTATCACCGGTCTATCGTCTTCCCCACCGCCATTCTCTTCATCCTTCTTTTCAGACAACTTCTCAAAGCTGACCTGGCTTTTAATGGTACGGAGTGCTTTCCCCGGGAAAAAGCGAACCTTAGGTTCACGGATCAGATTTGTATCAAAAGATTTTTCGTCCGTCACCCCGGGAGACCCGATAGTAAAACGGAAAGTACCCAATTCCCCGACAGTGACACGTCGTCCATGTTGCAGATGACGCACTAATATGACATTCATACGGTCCAACACAGCTTTCACCACAGCACTACCTACCCCGGAGCTATCGCCTACCTCCTCCACAAATTCATCAAATCCCACAAAATCACCCGAAACAATTTGTGCATACTTCTTTTCCGGGATATCCTTCTTATCATTTCCCAAATTCTTTTTAACCACCAGTTTATACTTTACACTCATGACTACAATAATTTAATAGATTAATATTCAAGTACTTTATCGACATCAATACAACAAAGATAAACCGGTAAAAAAATGAAATATGCTGAAATATGCAGCACATATAAGACCTGCAGGCAGGCTGTCGGCGTTTTAAATAAAAATACGAGACAATCCTTGTAGATTTCAGAAGGGGGGAATTAAGTTTTATTAATCAGAAGGCTACTATTTGGGCTCATTATCAGCTTTCCATAGATCAAGCAGGTCACTAAAATCATCCGAAGTAAATTCTTTACGAAGTAGATCTCCCAAATATTCGACCGATTTATTATCGTGAAAAACAAGGAGAAGCACAAAAGACAGGTGTAGATAAGAAGGCATAAAACCATCCTCCCGCTTTCCTTCCAGTAAAGAGAATACCTTTCGGAGGAGTTCCGGTTGTTGCAACTCATAGCCGAGCGAACCGATTACCGTTTTATATAATAGAAAATCCAATGATTTTTGCCAATGGTGTTGAAATAAGTCGGTCAGAAATAAGCGGTAGCGGGGAGGTGTATTTTCCCAGTCACAAAAGGCCGTATCAACGGCAGCCTTTTTATAAAGTTCTTGTTCCGGCTCTGGCAAGTTTTCCAATAATGACTTAAACATTTTTACGGAAGGTGTTTTTCTCCCGAAGAGTTCTTTTAGCTTTGTATACATAATGCATTCAGACAGGGGAATGGTTTATCCCTGCCTGAATGCACCACTGTGACAACAACATATTTATTTACGTTCATTCAATAATCGCAACAACTCTTTACCAGGCCTGAATTTGACACTAGTACGAGACTTTATCAAAACACAAATACCGGTACGGGGATTACGTCCAAAACGTTCACTCTGTTTCCAAGGGGATAAAGTGCCAAAACCATGCAGGATAATGGAATTATCTTTTGCTAGTTCACTAACCATTACATCTTCGAAGATATTTATAAACCGCAGAGATTCCTTTTGAGAGATTGACATCTTTTCTGCGATCTTCCGTGTTAAATCTGATTTGTTCATGTTCTTTATTATTTTATTAATTCAAATCACGTACACAACGTACATATTCTTTATCACTTGTTATTCCATCTTTGTTACTTGCAATATTTCCATTACTAAAATTAAGTCCACACCGTTTGTTCATATTATCTGTACGAACAGAACAACTCCAATACCAATAACCAAGAAATTTAGCACCAAATGTATTAGAGTTTGACTCTTCATCACTAGCATTATTATTAGTACCTTTACATTTATCCCACATGGCAAATAACTCAATATGGGTTGGTAAACGCCAACCTTCTCCTTTCACTGTACAATGCGTCCAAGCATCATTTGTACTATAAACATACGTTTCAGTGCTTTGAGTATCTTCTATCTCTATTGTGTAGGGAGTAGAGATTGTATATGTAGATGATGTGCCTTTATAATCACTCCCTGCTGTACCAGAAAGTATACCTTCATCACTATTGAATGGTGGATAATTCTTATTTCTGTTCAATTTACTAACATAGCTATCTACTGTTGATTGATTGATAGTAATTATATAGACAACACCAGCTTGCTGTGATACAGTAATATTAATAGCTCGAGAAGGAGCAGAAACCACGGATGCAACAAAATTTCCTGAGCGAGCAGAATTTGCATTGCTAAGAGCACTAAAAGTCAAATCAGCATTTCCTAGACCACTCGTTGGACTTACAGTTATACCATTATCATTCTCCGGCTTAATAATCCAAGACAACCCCTCAGTCGCAAAAATATGACCATTAACAGAGCCTCCATCAGCATTTATATCTGAAGAAGGTAGTGTTACGTTAAAGGTAGACCCAGCCTGTTCAACCGTTATATCTGCCAATGGTCCCGGATGAATATCTCCGGCTTCATTTCCTACACGTACACCGATCTTCCCGGAACGTGTAGATGACGATAAATTAAGAGATGCTTTATATCCAACAGATTGTGAAGTTCCTGTAGTCGTTCCGCTCTTTGACGTTAATGTCAGCCAATCATCACCTGTTGTTACTGAGGCTACCCAGGGTAAATCGGATGTTGCCGTAAAGTCCACGGATAAGTTGTCCGCTTTTTCCGGACTTATACTATATGATTTTTTGGAAGAAGTAACAGTAGCTCCTGCCTGCGTGACAGATATGCTTCCGGTTAAGTCCGGATAACTTGCATCACTGATTGCATCTCCTCCTTTTATAAGTAAGGTTCCTGTACGGGAAGAGGCAGACGGATTAGCAGATAAAGTTTTAATTGCCAATGTTTCATTCGTACCTGAAGCCTCCGTTCCCGATACCGGAGCGTCTCCATTCCATCCTAACCAGTTACCCCATTCAGTTTCCAAAGTAGCCGACCACGGCAATCCAGCTGTCGCCTTAAATGTTCCACTTCCGGTAGAACCATTTTCAGCCGCCAACGATACAGACTGTGCCCCAACCTCTAAAGAAGACGGATCTTGCCTTACCTTTATTTCTTTCTCTCCTACCTTAAAAGAAGTCTCCCGTACTTCGGCACGAGGATTAGCTGTCGTCGTATTAAACTCTACTTTATAGGGACCGATAAAATCCAGCCGGTTTCCCGATTCATACGTTTTTCCTCCCACAGTGGCAGATAACCAGCCGGGGATAGTAAAAGCCCAGGATACCCCCGGACGGGTAGTTACCTGAAAGATACCTGTAGCCCCTTTTTCCGGTCCCAAATTCTCCGGGTCTTCCATCTCCGGTACACTCCCCACTGTCACCCGTTTATCCGTAAAATCTATACCCGTCAGCGTTACTTCAATGGCATAAAAACCGTTCCGGACAACATTATAGTCATTATTTCCCGCACCGGGATACAAGGTAAACACCACATTTCCATAAGTTACCCCATCCTGTACAGCTTCACCGCTTAGTTTTATACAAGTAGCATAACTTACCCCCTCACCCGTCTTTTCCGTTGCTCTATCCCCGCCATTGGTTCCCATTCCTGCCGGATTTTCCGGCACATACCAGAAATGAACACCACTGGTCCCCGGAGAAGTAACGGTATAGTTTTTGTAATTTCCGTCACCCGACAGTTGTTCCGGGGCATTCTCTCCGGTATATTTCATTACCTTCGGAACATTACATAATTCAAGCGTGGACGGTATAAAAGAGAAATTCTCTCCACCCACCGAGTAAGCGAATTTAATCTTTGCCAGTGAACGCTTCAACTGGATATCCGCATCAATATTTTCTGTGATTGTTCCGGACCACATGCCGGTCATTACACAAAGGTTACCGACAGGCAGTCCCTCCTCCGTAAAAGCCGTGGAGGTAGTCAATGTATTCAAATCGTTTTCAGAATCGGCTTTACCTGATAAATTGCCAGCATTCGCAACCACCCATACATGGCAGATCCCTTCAATCCGTTTCAGCGGCAGATTCACGCTTTCCTGCGTTGCTAAAGAAGAAAAATATTCCTCTGCAACCAGATCCCCTTTACTATCATACTGTCCCGCCCAAAGGTTTTGCAGGGTTTTATCAGCGGTTTCTCCCGGATCCGTCTGCGACCGGGTAACAACGGTTGTATCGCTACGGGTCTGAAGCATGGTGGTTGTCAGTACATTCAACCGGAAACCGACCTCTATCTCTTCCCCTTTTTTATGGCCGTCACCACTAACCACTTCGCTTTGCGTACAACGGCAACACACAGACAGCAAAAAAAGACCGGCAAATACGACTTTATTCATCTTTATACCTCCTGAATTCATTCTTTCCACTATTATGATATTAGTTAATTGTTGCCCCTCCAATCGTTTCTCCTCCCGTCCAACTGATATGATCCCAACCGGCAACAACCAGACCGAAAGGAGTTCCGGGAGTAACCTCCGGATCAGTCGGACGTCCGTCCGGAGCACCGCCTACATTATTATCCGTCAACCCGAAAGGAGTCCAATCATAGACACTCAACCGAAGCAGACTACGGTCGTTCTCCACTTCCAGCGTGAACACATATTGTTTTCCCTCTTCGAAAACAATGTTTTTTGCAATCGTAGCCTTCAGCGTTACGGCAATACCGTTGCGGGCAACCGTTACAGCCACCTGGAAAGGTTCACCGTTTTTCGGCAATAGGATCGTTGTAGCCCGGTTCAGTCCCAGCTTGCTTGGTTCTTCCGGATTTTCCGGATCAGGCAAGGTGACAAAATCTGTCGTCGACAGTTTCCCCGCCTCCGTCTGATCCCCTCCGGATGGCGAAATCTTTTCATTCTCCCCTATAATCAGGCTGGCACCGGCCGTGGAAACACCCGCCAGTTCGAGGCGCGTCCCGCAAAGGGAGCTGATCGGCACTATATTATCCCTGGTCGGTGCTACCTCAAAAAGTACCTGTGTACATTTACGGTGAAAATCACCCAAAGCAACCTGTCGTGAAGATTGAGAAACCAGGATACCACGCACAAATGCAGTCATCACATCTTCCTGATGCGGAATATCGGTTATCTGCCTTTTTTCGGAAACTTCAGTGAAAGGACGTGCCGGCGAAACAGCATAAAAATCATATACACCGGCCACCACCGTCATATCCGAACTTTCTCCGGAGATTTGTTTCCCATTTCCATCTACCAAACAAGGCTGCAAACTTCCGTCGCAACCAATAACATAAGTAGCTTCCGTTGTCGGAGCCGTAACCGAAAGATCGGCAGACACTGCCTCTTCCACTGACTCCCCAATACGATAAGCCGCGATACGTACCGTACTCCCAGCGGGTAACGGAGCAGCTTCTGTCCGAGTTGTAAGAAGGGAAGCAGCTAGGGAAGGTTGATCAAAAAACAACGTTATGAAACGAGCTTTTTCCTCCCCGTCTTCCACCAAACCGCCCGTACACCCCATACCGAATAAAAGGGAAAGTGCAAACATAAAAAAGACGTTTATAGAAAATCGCTCCATTACTCATTTTATTTATTGAACTTCATTAGCAAACAAATTTACTCCACAGGCACATTGACTGTCGGTGGAGTATCATCCCAACCAATCACCTGCACCTGGCTAAATTCGATACCGCGATCCGTCACCGTCATGGTATAAACATAATGTTTGCCTTGTTCCCAGTTGGCTGCGACGGTTGTATTGTTAGCTGTCTGATAGGTATGATCTTTATCGGTATCAAGGGCTCCGGCAGGTCCCAACGTTATTTTCACACCTATCCCACCACTTCCAGCCTGGTATCTCACTAATGGCCAAAGACTAAAGACCGATCCGGCAACTTCAGGAGTAGGGGAACAGTCGGCAGGAGCCACCAGTCCATATACCTGAGGAAAAGTAATTTGTGCAAAATCCTGTACTCCCTCTTCCGTTTCAGACCATTCGGCAAGTTGCCCCTGTTTGCCCATTGCAGCTGTCAGCATAAGGCTTTTCGCTGGTGTCGTCCCCGTCAATATTCCATCTGTCAGGCGTAACGCCACTCCCGTTGCCGGGTCCGGAGACGTTGCAAATTCGGATTGATCACTTGTCAGTTCAATCCTCTTCACATAATCCTCCACCGTCACAGCCTGCCCTTTTGCTTTCATCACCCGGAAACTTATTTTGGCCAAGGCATGTTGCATGGAAAGTGTCACAGACGAATTCAGACGATTCACGACCGGAGCGGTTTTATCCGCAGCCGTTCCATAGAGATAATCCGTCTGGTTTGTTTCCCATTCATTGCCATAAGCAAAAGACTGATCCGATAATATGACAGGATCGCAAAGGATCGGAACAGCTTGACTGTTGCCATCCAGCTTACCTTCCATATCAGACGGAGCCCAGGCGTAGACCGTTCCGTCTACATTATCCAAATTCAATGGGGTAACCGTGGTCCATATCTTTTTATCCGCATTATCATTACAGGTAAATATCTGCTTTTTGACAAGGGAAGAATAGTATTCTTTAGGATCGCTTCCTCGGGTCACCAACACCCCGATAGATTCCAAATGGTTTGCCGCCTTATCCGTTCCGATATCCTCATATACAGCCTTTGTATTCTCCCCAAGAGATAAGGTGTTGACAGATAATGTGCAGACATTTTTCCCTTCTTCAGGAGTTTCCACCGGAAAATCTATTTCCGTTGCCGTACACGAAAAAAAGACAAAACAGCATGAACAAGCCAATACGCGCATCATAACTCGATATTACCAGCCGGTTCTTCACTCCATTCAGCAACGCTCACACTCGTCACTTCCAATTTACGCTGCGAAGCACAGACCGTATACACATAGTTTGTTCCTGCCTGCCATGCCCAAACGTCCGTGACCGGCAAAGAGACAGTATAGGTCGTACCATCGATCGTAAAGACCACTTCTATTTCCTTATCCGAAATCCTGGCAATGGGATAAGTCAGAACGCTGACCTTACGGGCTACTTTCGGACCGGTTACCTGAGCTCCATTTACAATGTAAGTCGTAGCACTTTCCACCTCGCCTTGTTTGATCTCTTTCGGTATTGTATATCCGTTGATCGTACGGGTCAGCTTATCTGAAGTATTATTCGTCAACCCCGCTATCGTTCCGTCTGCCAGCTTCATGGTTGCCCCGTCAGTTGTCTTGATCAGCGTTTTAGCATCCGCATTCTTTATCTCGATCTGCGTCAGATTACCAGCTCCCGGCAGTGTGCCGTCATTGTATAGACGGAAAGAGATCATCGTCAGCGCGTGTGCCATTGTCAGGTTGATAGAACGTTGCGGACTGCCATCTCCTCTGCCGTTACTGACGGTACGAGTTTTATTGTCGGCATACAGATAATCCGTTTCCGTTGGAGCTGAAATGATCTTCTTTTTATTAGTTGAAGAATTCGTAGCCCAGGAAGAACCGTCAAACCGAAGATCGGCATTCGTCACATCATTATCTATCGTGATCGTTCCCGTCTTCTGAAGCGGAGCCGGAATTGTCAATGCATTTGCACTCGATCCTGTGACAGCATCCGTTTTCGGATAATAGGCATACACTGTCCCCACTGCATCACTCAGCGTATAGGGAGCTGTCGTCGCTGATGCAAAATCAGCCCCTTTCTCAGAAATAGACTTCCAGTTTTCTCCTTTCTCATCCCCCATAAACCAAACATGATCATCTGCTATATTGCCGGAATAAGCAGCCGAACCTGCCTCATTCAATATGACAACTCCCAGCCCCAAAGCATCCGACACATAATCAGCCTTAGTGTACGTGATCATATCCCCACCGACCACCGATTTCGTTTCCGTTGTCTGTACACCGGTCGATATACCAAGCACGGTCGCTTCACCCTCTTCATACCCATCGACAAATATTTCATGCTGCGTGCAACCTGCCGGCACCAACAAAACAGCCATTGCTGCCAAAGACACTAATTGTTTCATCTCCTATTGTTTTTAAATATTACTATTGTTTCTATAAGCCAACTTCTCCCCCTTCTTGCTCGGTCCAGTCGTCCACCGAAGTGGAAAGGGACAGTTTTTCTTTCACCATATCCAAAGTCACTGAGACCGTATAGGACGTACCTGCCCGGGACAGGCTATCCGGCTCCTCGAAATGAATGGGAATATCTTCATAAACCAGGTTCGTACCGTCTGTCAGACTGACTGTAGCCGCCAATGTCAACGGGACACCCGCTTCCAGCATAACCGAAGTGATCAGGGTATCAGGAAAGTTGTTCGACAATAAGGGACCGGTTCCATCGGCTTCCCAAACTATGAGCGTCCCTGTATCCCCTACAGGCAGCAAACTGCCTTTATTCAAATCCAGCAAAACATTCCGGTGACTGCCTCCTATCTGTAACCGAAGCAAACAAGCATTGGCAGGATAATCATCCGTTACACGAACACGAAAGCCCAACCGGGTAAGCAAATGAGTAAACCGGAACTTCTTACTTTCCTGCCAGAACATATCCGTCAAAGAACCGGACTGTTCGTTGCTAAGAAGAAGGTCCTGACTGCCATCCAGCCGATAAGCGACCCCGTTAATACCCGGCTTTACCGGAGGATAATATCCCCGCAGATACAGATAGCTTCCGTCTTTGGGATAATAATGCGGTTCCAGTAGAACGGCTTCCTTCCCCGTTACCCTTGCTTCCCATATTTCACTGTATGTTCCGGAAGCATCTCCAATGGCAAAAGCGACAGTTTCTCCGTTAAATACCGAAATGTCAGATCGTATCGTCGGCTGTGCCGCAGAAGGGAACTCCGTTACCAACCGGATCGGCACATTTTCCGATGCCGGCTCCGGCATACTCCGGTTGTCACAGCCGGCGCACGTCACGACGAACATCAAAAATATTCCCGACCATTTATTCACCCTATCTATCCTTTCTCTTTTCTCCATATTCTCCTTTTACGCTATCTATCCGGCGATACCGTTCCCGGTTGTACCTTCTGCTTCCGCCGTTCCGTCACGCCATTGAGTTACCTCTATCGCATAGCTACCCGTTTCCAGCGGATGGATCGTCATATCCAGTTCGATACGTGCAGACAACCCATGCAGAACTGCTTCATTTACCTCATCGGTCACATCCGTATACGATACAAACGATTGCCCGTCTTCCTGTTCCACCGTCAATGATAAGGTAACAGGAAGGTCCGTTCCGTCTGCATTCATTTCCGAACGAAGACCGAAAAGCGACAGGGAAGCCGTATAACGATTTTCCCCGTCCGCTCCGGCTGGAAATCGGACGGAACCGGAACTTCCCGCACAAGGTTTACCCGTCGGGATACATACCTCTGAAGGAATGCCGCTTAACTCACCGCCTATCACCACAACTTCAGTATCTCCCTCAATACGGATATTCAGTATCACCTCTTTGATGAGGCTGACAGGTGTCAGGACTACCGTTTTACTCTCCGCAGCAGCGACAATACCCTCCTGCCCGACTCCATACAAGTTCGCAGGTTGACTGATAATGCCTCCGGTTGTTTTTGAGTAAGCTCCCGAACGTGCTATGGCAAAGGCTTTGTCATATCCGTTATTCATGGATAGATCCAGATTGATGCCATCCGGATTACATGCCACAATCTTATAGCGTCCCTGCGGGATGGTTCCCTCATATCCCGAAGCATCGCCGCGACGAACGAGGGGAACCGGATTGCCATCGGCATAAAAATAATAATCGAAAACACCTGTATGAGCAGCACGTGTCCCCCAGTCCAGGACTAAGCGGACTTTGCCGTTCCTCGTCCAGTCCTTGTCGGTCGTCAGGGAGGTACAGGCCGTGAATAGCAACCCAATCAACAGCCCCCCCACATAATCCCTTATCTTGTTCCCCATCTTAATTTTCAATTTTCAATTCTCAATTTTCAATTACCTAACCCCTATCCTATACACTATACTGAGCCTGAATCCGATCATCATACCCGTTGCATTGAACAGGCTTTCCTGATAATTCTTATCATCCACTTTGTCATACCGGTATTTCTCTCCGCCAAAAACAGAACGGTAGCCAGCCTGTAAAGCCGCCTCCGTACAGAAACCGGCTCCTAATGGAACCATGCACCCTATTGCCAACCCTCCCGAAGCAAATTTACCTGTACGGCCATAAAGACCGTCGGAGCTGATCTTCTCCCCTCGTACATCAAAATCGCCATACTGTCCGAACGCTCCGACCCATAGCCAGCGGAAACGATCATCCCCTTTCAACCAAAAACGCGGCTCCAGCGTCAGGGACGAAACGCCCCAGAGGTTATCCGGATCACTTCCATACGTATAATAGGAATAAAGAAAGGAGGCATCTACCGACCAGCGTTCCCCGAAACAATATTCCAGTTCCAGATTAGGCATAAAGCTTCCCTTGTTAAATTCGACCGGTCCATTCCCCAGCATCACCGACGGAGCCAGCGTACACCAGGGCAGCAGGTTCGTCTTTATTGAAAGATTGAAAGGACGGGTACCGGAAAGGCCTGCCGTAGCAACCGTCGAGTGAGCCGTCTCCGGCTTCACTTCTTCAGGCATCACCTCCTTTTCAAAAGGACGTTCTACCTGTTTTTTCGGTTTTACCGTTTGGGAAAGGGACGTCTTTTTCGAGATCAGTAACCGGTAATCGCTGACTTCTTCCTTGTCAAACAAAGCATCGCATATCATATAGACAATACGATTTTCCTTTTCTCCCGACATCCGTTTATACTGTTCCACAAACGGGATAGCCCCATATTTTCCGACAGCCTCTTCCATGCTACGGGAATAATGGCTTTCACTATAATATATTTCCTGATTGGCAAACCACGGCACAGGAGTATCCAGATAATAGACATGTACCTGATCGCGGTTCGAACCACTACGGTCGATATAAAAGGCTATACATTCATACGGTAATTTCAATTTCGTTTTAATATAATTCCGGATACGTTCGGCACGCAGCGAAACCTGATTGACGGCTTCTGTCTCCATGTATTGCCAGGAAGCCAGGTGAGCCACAATCAATAGATGGGAAGTTCCCTCCAATAAGGCAATCCGGTTTTGCTTCAACAGCTCTGCCATCCGCTGAAGCTCCCCGGCATTGTCCGCATAATCTGCCAGCAAACGGTTTTCCGTTTCGGGAAAAGAATAGACATAAGCATTCGCCTGTTGGAAATCCTGTCCCCAAAGAATATTCCCCTTCAACAATAGGAGCATGATAAACAATATGTACAAAACTCTTTTCATAACTTCCCGTATCTGTTCCGTTTCTTAGCAAGAAACGGAACGTAAACAAAAACACAGACGTAAACAAATGGTATACAATGCCTTATATGCATAACAGAAGTATTCTTTATAGTTGTAGAATACAATATGAACCATTCTTTACGTCAGCTTTTTTTCTTTTCAGATCATGAATGTTTTTGAAACACAAGAAAAGCAGGTCTGTATGGAAAGTAATCTTCGTAAGAATACTTCTACTATAAAAAGACAATAAGATGAACTAAAAAAGAAGAAAGAAAAGAATAATTCCATTTACGAAAATAACCATAAACAACTGATACTTTGACGTTTGATAGAGATCAAATTGATTAGTATAAATAACAAGAACACCTATGCCCTACTTTGTAATATTTACTCTTTGAGAATAAGGAGAGTATAATATTCAGGGTTTCATGTGCAAAATTTCGGGTTTTCATAACCATTATAAGAAATAAAGTTATTATTTTTGCAGTGTAATACTATCATTGATTATCAACGTTCCGTTTCTTGCTAAGAAACAGAACCAGCTTCTAAGTCTATCCTGCTGATTCATATCTTTTTATTTTTGGTTCCTGTTTTCTTTTTAATACAATCCGATTGGCCTTATTGATCACGGAACTATTCAGTTCTGCCAGATAAATACGGGTCACCAAAATGGAAGAATGCCCCAGTGCATCACAAATAGTCTCGATATCCACCCCTTTGTCTCGTGCAACCGTTGCCCAGGAATGGCGTGCCACATGTGTGGTCAGTTTCACATTCAGTTCCAAAATCAGAGAAATACGGTTGAGCCGTTTGTTTTGCAATCTCAAGGCACTTTCATATCCTTCACCGTTGACATTCAGGATAGGAAACAGGTAAGGACTGTCTTTCACATCCGCCGCATACCGCCGGATGATCATTATCATCTCAGGCAATAGCTCTATATGCAAAACCTTACCGGTTTTACTTCTCGTATAGGTAAGAACTCCACCCTGGATATCTGTCTTTTTCAGATGGGCGAGGTCCACAAAAGACATCCCTCTCGTATAATAGCTGAACAAAAACATCGAAAGGGCAAATGCAAGATTGGGGGATAACCGGGACACCGCCTTTTCCAACCGGGTAATACTAGCTTCAGGCACAGCCCGTTTAGCCGTCTTTTTCACACCGGTAAAAACATTTTTAAAAGGATCTTCGTTTCCCCGGTCGGCCATCCCTGTCGCCACCATCTCATGCCATATAGTCCGCAGATGGCGAAGATAAAAAGAAGAACTATTCTCCCCCAACTTCTTCCCTCCCGGCTTTTCTTCTTGTAGCCAATGTTCATACGCCGTCATCAGTTTCCCATCCACCCCGTCCGCATACACTATCTTCCCGCATAAAAAACGCCGGAACGAATTAAGCGCACTGCTATAATTATGCGCCGTACTCTTCTTCCCCCCATCTTCCAAACGGGTTATCTTCTCTCGCATAAACTGCAGCACTTCCACTTTCTGCCGCCTGCCTGCACTCTTCTCATTGTCTCTTCTCATATACATTATTATTTACTAATCGATAATCACTAAAGTGAGTTTAGTAAACAAAATAACAGAAAGAGAAGTTAGTAATATCTGAAAAACACAAACAAAATGAAAGCTTTTTAACTTCTCTGCTAACATCAATATCTTATAAAAAGAGACAAACAGATCAACATCTGATCATTCCCTACCGGATAGCTGTCACTACCCGCGCAGGTCACGTACACTACCCGGCAGGTAGTCACCGCCATCCGTACGGATCATCGTGACAAACAGCCCGGGTAGTTACAATAATCCAAGCAGCCAGCTGAAACAATCCGCGCAGATAAATGAAATGAGGATAAAAGAAAAGAAAGCATAACTTGGTATGGGACAAAAAGATTGTGATTTTTTCCTGATTAGCAGTTATTTTTCTTCCAAAAGCCTCTTCTGACAGCTTGACTTCCATTTTACATTCCGATATATAAATACGGTATAAAAAATCCGGGCTACATCTATCCGTACAGATAAATGCAGCCCGACAATCATTTTTCCATCTTATTAGAAAACTTGTATCCAAAAAGATAATCCTTAACTTCTGTACAGCCCCATATTTTACCGGCGAACTGGAGATAGATACTTACAATGCAAAGAAACTAAAGGGAAAATAACAGAATGACATTTTGATCGGTTTATTTCGGGGAGTAAAAAAGATTTTTTGGATAGTCAAAAGAAAAAGAGTATTTTTGCACTGACAAAATGGTTGTAATATGCGACCAAAATTTCATAACCATCCTAAGAGTGCATTATTATGATAACACTGGTGACTTCTTTCGCAAGATTGTTGTGCTGGACGGTAGCCGCAAGCTTTGGGCAGACGAGGACGGTGTAATGTATGTGGGTGTGATTCCGTTCCTGTTAGAGGATGTTTTGGCAGAGGTGACTGGGTAAAAAACGGATTCGAACACATCCGCATAATCCATAATTATTATGCGGATGGCTCGAATGTTTATTATATGCATAGGATTATTAACTCCTAAGCGTTTGATAAAACTAGAAATTCGTTGGCTTCCCTCCTACCTTGACCTCGGCTAATCCGGCATTCCCGGAAACAAAGTTGATACGGACAAAGCGAATATTCTTTCCGAGGTCACCATCTATACGCTGCTTCTTTTCTTTCTTATTGCTGGTGCGCTGGTCGGATACGGTTATCCATGATTGGTTATCGGAAGATACTTCAATAACGTATCGATGCATATCGGCTGTCGGGAAGACCAGTTCGATCGCATTCAGATCATAGGAGGCTTCCAGATCGAGCTTCCACCAGGCAGCCTTATCTGAGGGATCGGCAAACCAGGCGGTCTGATCGTCATCGTCATTCGATAAAGTACGGGAAGAAAGTTCCGCTGTCGAACTGACAAAAGAAGGGCGATTAACCGCCAATAACAATTCATTTACAGGCTCTTCTTTCTTCGGGGCAATATAGCGTTTATAAGGACGGTCCGCCACTTTCGGACGACCGGCCGACTCCCAGGTTGG
The DNA here is from genome assembly GCF_029581355.1 of Parabacteroides chongii. Lineage (NCBI taxonomy): Bacteria > Pseudomonadati > Bacteroidota > Bacteroidia > Bacteroidales > Tannerellaceae > Parabacteroides > Parabacteroides chongii. The sequence continues at coordinate 5,169,511 of NZ_CP120849.1, forward strand.
CTGTCCTAATGTCCGGATAGTGAGGGTAGACACCGGTAGCCCTTCAGCAGACGCTTCGATCACGGTAGTTCCGGCATAGTAACTACGGAACTCGATTGCTGCCTTTCCGTCACGGATCGTAATATCGGAGGCTTCCTCTTCTGAAGGAGGCATAAACTGGATGGACGAACCTGTTGGAAATTCACCGGGGCCGGACAGGATAGATAGCTTAACAGGGATCTCATTACTAACCGGTTTGCCGCTTGCATCCAGCAAAGTGATCAGGATATGAACATCATCTGTCCCGTCGGGAGCAGCGATCGTTGTCTTATCCGCAGACAAACCGATCTTTGCAGGAATACCCGATTCAGGCCATTGCGGTTCAACCGGATTCCTGTTTCCTTTGGCATAAGCCTCCCGGTACCAGTACCAGGAACGCTTCGGGATACGGAAATAATCCACTAATCCCATAATAGCCAAGCCGGTTCCACCGACTGTCCCGTGATCGAAGCCACACCAGATCACTTGTCCTCCACGCCATTCCGGACGGTTAAAGCCATCTTTCAGGTCTGCCCATCCCGGTTCGAACGCACCCGGACGATGTGTCGTTACACTTCCATATTCAGAAACCATACTAGGCACACCGGGATTCAGGAAACCCGCCCCGTCGCCATTATAAAAAGCTATCTGATTCTTCCCTAGTTTATCTACGCCTTTACGCTGGCTACCGCCGATAGCGACCAGGCGCGTCGGATCCCATACATGCGTACTGTCGGTTGCCCTGTTCAGCAATTGCTTCATCCGTTCATTGGTGGAAGCATCCGTAAAGAAAGGTTCATTACTCATACTCCATGCCGTAATAGAAGGACTGTTCCGGTTGATTCGGATCAGCTCTTTCAACTGGGATAACACACTCCGGTCAAAACGATCCTGGTCTTCCGGATTCGGAGGATAACAACCGGACGAAGGAGTCCCCCAACCGTCACGATCGCCCGAACCGCCTCCCATACCCCAAAAAGCATTCTCCGGGAAGAACAGTATGCCGATCTCATCACAAGCCTGTGCAAACGAAGGGTCGTGCGGATAATGTGATCCGCGGATCGTATTGAAACCACAATCCTTCATCATCTGTATATCCCGGCGGAAACCGGCATTTGTTACGGCATCTCCCCAACCGGCATGATCCTGATGGACATTTGCCCCCAACAGGTAAAAATGTTCGCCGTTAAGGAAGAATCCTTTGTCTGCTGTCCATTCGAACCAACGGATACCGAAAACGGTTTCTTTCCGGTCGGTCACTTTATTCCCCTGCTGAATCGTTGTCACTGCTTTATAAAGGTTCGGACTATCCGGATGCCAAAGAGCCGGGTCGGCGATATTTGCCGGATACTGAGTGAATATTCGGGAACTGCCGGCTTCAAGCGTTTCTTTTGTTTCTGCTTTTGAGACAATTTTACCCTTGGGTGAAACGATCTCTGTCCGGATCGTAAACTGTTGCGGACGGGCATGGTCATTTCTTATTTCTGTCTCTGCCTTGAAAGAGGCAGACGATTTCGACACTTCCGGTGTTGTGATAAACGTTCCGCACCAGGCGACATGTAAAGGATCTGTAATATGTAAATACACATCGCGGTAGATACCTCCGCTAAACTGATGATCACCGGCACGCGGTGCTACATCCGGCTTCCAAAGATTATTGACACGGACCGCTAAAATGTTTTTTCCGGGTTTCAGGAAAGGAGTCAGATCATAACAGAAACCGGTATATCCTCCGGTATGCTCTCCTACCCGCTGCCCGTTCAGGAAAACTTCGCTTTGAATAAATATGCCTTCAAATTCAACCGATATTTGTTTACCCTTCCATTCTGCCGGCATTTCAATCGTCTTCCGGTACCAACCATACCCATTGTATACGCTCTTCCACATGAAGTAAGGCAGAGAAAATGAGTGAGGAAGATTTACTTGTTCCCAACCTTGATCGGAAAAGGAGGGTTGTTGTGCTCCTTCCATGTCACCTAAAGTAAAAAGCCAGCCACGGTTCAAATTGATTTGCTGACGAACAGGGGCGGCATTCAGATTCCAGCAGATCATAATCTGCAAGAAGAAAATAATCGTTACGAGAGTTTTTTTATTCATAAGTACTTTAATATTAATGGCGAAAAAAAACAGAACAGAAGGAGAATAACATTTACTTGCTGTTCCCCTTCTATTTATACTAAGATCTAACGGATACTATTATTTACAGATTTTGGCCGCATACCCTCCTCCCGGAGCCATCTTGATCTTCAACTTACGATCAGCCGGGACGGGGATGATTTCTTTTTTATAATCGCAGGCAGCACGATCGGCATTGATACCATCCTTGAAAAGTTCCAGTTTGTAATCGCCGTCACCCAGGAAAGAAAGATCCAGCTCCAGCTCACGCGGTTCCCAGTTGGTGAGGGCACCTACGTACCAGTTGTCGCCCTGTTTGCGAGCTATTGCTATATATTCGGATACTTTTGCATCGAGCACCTGGGTTGCTTCCCATACGGTGGGGATAGCTGCTATAAATTCCGTACATTCCTTTTCACGCATATAATTCGTCGGATTGTCGCACAACATATTCAGAGGCGATTCGAAGATCACATAAGTAGCCAACTGGCGGCAACGTGTTCCCTGGCTCATCGGTTCAGAATTGACCGGACGGTAGTTCTGACGGATCGCATTGCGCATAGCCCCCTGGGTATAATCGACCGGACCGGCCAGCATACGGATGAACGGGAAAGTCACATCGTAAGTAACCATATCGTACGATTCGGGCGACCACTTCATTTGCTCCAGTCCGTTCACACCCTCATAATTGATCACGTTCGGATAGGTGCGCTGCAACCCGGTCGGTTTACAGATCCCGTGGAAGTCGACCAACATATTATAACGGGCACAAGTCTCCGCCGAACGATACAAGAAGTCAATTATTTCCTGATCATCGCGATCCATAAAGTCTACCTTGAAACCTTTCACTCCCATATCGGCATAATGTTTCACCACATTTTCCATATCCCGGTCGAAGGCATAGTAACCGGCCCACAGGATAATATCCACATTCTTCGATTTTGCATACGATACAATCTCCTTCAAGTCGATTTCCGGGATCACCTGCAATAAATCTGCTTTCAGGTTTACAGCCCATCCTTCATCGAGGATCACATATTCGATGTCATGGTCGGCCGCAAAATCGATATAATATTTATACGTTTCGTTATTGATACCGGCACGGAAATCGACTCCGGAAATATTCCAGTCGTTCCACCAATCCCAAGCTACCTTACCCGGTTTGATCCAGGAGATATCCTTTATACGAGAGGGAGCCGCCAGGCGATATACCATATCGCAATCGGCCAACTGCTTGTCGTTTTCCGAAACAACGAATACACGCCAGGGGAAAGAACGGTTTCCTTTTGTCTTCGCTATATAATTCTCGCGTTCCTTAACCAGCATCTGCAATTGGTTATGTCCGCCTTGCTGTTTCACCTTCGGATACGGGGCATGGACTGATTTCAGGGAAGGCTTGTCTGTCGTGTTATTCAGGAACATACCCGGATAGCTTTCGAGGTCGGCCTCTGTGATACAAACCTTCTTTCCATTTCCGAGATCGACCAGAAACGGCAGGATCATCAGGCGCTTGTCGTTCAGCTTGGTGATCGGTTCATTATAATAAGGTTGCTCGAATGAATTGGAGAACTGTTCTTCGAAAGTCGGCTTGGTGCTGTTCACATAAGCGGCGAAGGTCTTATGGTCGGTAGAGAAGTTATAGGATGCTTCTTCATCTTTCACGATCATATCTCCTTTTTTCTTCGTCACGAAACGATAGGCCATACCGTCGTTATACAGGCGGAACACGATACTGTAATCGCCACGGAAAGCGATCGTCATCTCATTATATATATCGCTTACTTCCGATTTCTTATAAAACGGCGACGGGATCGACTTATCGACGGAACCTTTCGTCACTTTCGAAACTTTAGGGCTGTTACCTCCCAACACTTCGCCGGTCTGTAAGGTCATAGATATGGCAGAAGGAGCCAGCACCTCCGTCCCGTCATGGTTCAACGAGAACTCTACATTATCTCCAACCGTCACAACAGTGTGCAGTTTCCTGTCGGGCGACTGCAACTGATAACTTTTCTGAGCCAATAAAGGCATGCTTCCCAACAACAGGAAAGTAAGCAATACTTGTGCTTTCATCGTATCTGAATTTTTGTTTTTAACTGAGGCAAATATACACGAATAAACGAAAACAAAAATTCTAATATTGTATTATCTTTGTCAATATTGTATCAAAAAGCATTGTAAACAAATAGATCGACCTATGAAAAGACTGTTGAGTATCTTTATTCTATGTATGGTATGCCTCTCTGCCGGGGCAGAATGGAAATGGCAGAATCCGATGGAGGCAAGTTTCCCCGTAATTCAGAACCAAGGCTGGCCTGATGAGATCGGACAGACCTATGTACGCCTGCCCGACCGGGCAAAGGCGGAAGTCAGGGAACCGGTTTGGAACCTCTCCCGCAACTCTGCCGGACTGGCTATTCATTTTTATTGCAACTCCCCCCAAATAACCGTACGTTACCAGGTAAGCGGTGGGTATGCTATGCCGCACATGCAATCGACCGGCGTATCGGGGCTCGACCTGTACAGCATCGACAGCGAGGGCAAGTGGAGTTTCTGTTTCGGTAACTACTCATTCGGAGATACGATCCGATACAGCTATACAAACCTGGGACAAGACAAGTTCCATAACCGCGGGTTTGAATACAGGCTCTACTTACCTTTATATAATAGTATCAAATGGATGGAGATCGGCACACCGGAAGGAACCGAACTGACTTTCATTCCCCAATCGCCGGAGAAGCCGGTCGTTCTTTACGGTACTTCCATCGCACAGGGCGCTTGCTCCTCACGCCCCGGCATGGCGTGGGCAAACATCCTGCAACGTTCGCTGGACTATCCGTTGATCAATCTGGGATTTTCAGGCAACGGGCAACTCGAAAAAGCAGTCCTAAACTACATCGTTGAGCAGGATGCCCGCCTCTACATCCTGGATTGCCTGCCCAACCTCACACAAAAAACCAATGAAGAAGTAACCGCCCTGGTAATTGCCGCCGTCAAACAAATCCGAGAAAAACGAAACGCTCCCATCCTCCTGGTAGAACATGCCGGATACAGCAACGCTCCCAGCAATCGAGGACAATACGAATTATATACCCGCCTGAACGCCGCTTCGCGCAAAGGATACGAAGCCTTGTTGCAAGCAGGTGTCAAAGACCTGTATTACCTGACACATGAAGAGCTGAACTTTCCGCCCGATGCCTGGGTAGACTATGTACACCCTTCCGACCTCGGAGCCACCTACCAGGCCACAGCCGTTGAAAAGAAAGTACGCGACATCCTCCGGCTGCCGGTAGGCGACCGCCCGACGACTCAGCCTGTTACCCAACGTCGCGAACCGAACAATTACGAATGGCAGACCCGCCACCGCGACATCCTGAAGCATATCGAGCAAAACCCACCCAAAGCCGTCATCCTCGGCAACTCGATCACTCATTTCTGGGGAGGAGAACCGGCAGGACCGAGAAGCAACGGTGCGAAAAGCTGGAAGAAGATCATGGAACCGGCCGGATTCCAGAATCTGGGATACGGTTACGACCGTATAGAGAACGTACTTTGGCGTATCTACCACGGTGAGCTGGATGGATATGAAGCGGATAAGGTTGTCCTGATGATCGGAACGAACAATATGGGAATCAGCCCGGACAAAGATATTGTAGAAGGTCTGCGTTTCCTCATCACAGCTATCCGTAACCGCCAACCGAAAGCGACGGTTAAAGTGATCGGTATCCTTCCCCGCCGGGAACACGAGGATTGGGTGAAAAACATCAACCTGCAAATCCGCACAATGGCAAACGAGGAAAACTGCCTGTTCAGCGATGCCGGAACAACCTTGCTCCTGCCCACCGGCAAGATCGACGAATCGCTTTTCAACGACGGCCTGCATCCGAACGAAAAAGGGTATCAGTTAATAGCTAAAACAATAGCCGAGGATTAAAGCAACAGATATAAAGACAGCAAGTTATGACACAGCAAAATGCAATCAAAATCTTTGAAGAAAAAAAAGTACGCACCGTATGGGATAGCGAAACGGAAGAATGGTATTTTTCCATAGTGGATGTAATTGCCGTATTGACGGATAGTGATAACCCACGTCGTTATTGGAGCGACTTGAAACGTAAGTTATCAAAAGAAGGAAGTCAGTTGTACGCTAAAATCGTACAACTGAAAATGCCCTCTGGTGATGGCAAATACTACAAAACCGACGTAGCCACCACCGAGCAACTTTTCCGCCTGATCCAGTCTGTCCCTTCGCCTAAGGCAGAGCCTTTTAAACTCTGGATGGCTCAGGTAGCAAAAGAGCGCCTTGACCAGATGCAAGACCCGGAATTATCCATCGAACAGGCTATGACCGATTACAAACGTTTGGGCTATTCCGACAATTGGATCAACCAACGTCTTAAAAGTATCGAGATACGTAAAGACCTGACTGATGAATGGAAACGTCACGGCCTGGAAGAAGGCGTACAGTTCGCTACTCTTACAGATATTATTTATAAGACATGGGCGGGAAAAACGGCAAAAGAATACAAACAATTCAAGAACCTAAAGAAAGAGAACCTGCGTGATAACATGACTAACAAAGAATTAGTTCTAAACATGCTTGCAGAGCTTTCAACGAAAGAGATCTCGGAAGCCATAGGTCCAGACTCTTTCGATGAGCACTCTGAAGTAGCCCGACAAGGAGCTACAGTAGCACGCAACGCCAGGTTGGAGCTGGAGGAAAAGACAGGACAGCCAGTTGTCACCCCTCTTAATGCCAAAAATATTCAGTCTTTGCAACAAGACAAAAAAGAGAATGAAAAGACTGAAGAAGAGTAGGCTGCCAGTATGTCAACCTTATCTCTTTAACGACCTGCGCACCAGCCAGTAAGAGACTGACAACGTGCAAATCTCAGCGATCGGTATATCATACCAGATGGCGTCAATACCGAATACAGCGGGGAGGACAAGTATGCCGATTCCTACGAATATGAGTCCTCTCAAAGCTGATATAATGATCGAAATCTTCGCATTCCCGATAGCCGTAAAATAGCTGGATGCCAGGATATTCAGACCACACAACAAAAAGGCAAAACAATAGATCGAGACACCTCGCGACGCAATAGCAAAGGCCTCGTTGCTGTGATCGTTGAAAAACAATCCGATAATCTGTTCGCCGAACAATAACAATACCAGGAACAAACCGATCCCGATCGCGGAATTAACCCGCACGGCAAGTCCCAGGATCGACTTGATACGTTCCTGCTTCTTCGCCCCGTAGTTATATCCTATAATAGGTATGATACCATCCGATATCCCCAGGAATATGGTGGTTCCGATAAACAGGATATAATTGATTGCCGTAAACGCCGCCACCCCACTTTCACCCAGATACTTCATCATCGTGATATTGAAGAGGAAAACGGTAATTGCTACCGACAGTTCAGACATACCCTCCGAGGACCCGTTATAGAAAGCATTCCATACCAGCCACCAATTGTAGCGTCCACGTTGGACGGCAACGACTTCGTGACGCGAAAACAACCGGGGCACATTCAGGCAAGCACCGATCGTAAAGGCAATACCGGTCGCCAGTCCGGCTCCCATCATGCCCCAACCCAATACGGCAACGAACACGAGGTCGAGAATAATATTCAGGATCACGGTCGTCCCCATGACCGAAGTCGCATACAAGGGATGCCCCATCGCCTTAATGATATAGTCGCCGAAGAACATCGTACACAAAAACGGGAAGAAAGGGACCAATGCCCGGATATATCCTACGGCATCCCCCTGCAACACTGCATTCGCCCCCAGGAAAGAAGCGATCTCTCCCGCAAATAAATAAATCAACAGGCTCACCGCCAAAGACATGGCAATCAGGAACAGGAATACCGAACGCAACGCGTTGTCCGCTTCCTGCTTATCACCTTTTCCCAGACTGATACTGACAATCGTCTGTCCCCCGATGCCCATCACGATGGCAAACGCCGAGATCAAACTATAACACGGTAAGATCAGATTCACACTAGCCAGCGCATTAGCGCCCACAAACCGTCCGAGCACAATCCCGTCGATCACGGACTGGATACCCAGAAATAATAGTCCCGCCACGCCGGGAAGTGCATACTTTGTAAATAACCGGGGAATCTCACCTGTCAACAATAACCTCTCTCTTTCCTGGCGGAAGAGAGCTTTTTCCTTACTCATAAAACAACTTGCTTTTGGTTCCGGCTACAAAGGTAAGGAGGTCTTTTCAGAGAAAAATTACCATAAGATAATTTCGGTTTGCTCTTTTTATTTAGAAGAGGAACGGATACGGCTCAACGATTGCGGCGTGATCTGCAGGTAGGAAGCGATATGTTTCAACGGCACTCGCTGGAACAGATCCGGGCGCGAGTGCATCAGACTCTCGTATTGTTCGCGGGCATCACTCCAACTGTCGTTGATAAAATAGTTCTCATATTCCCGCAGGTAATAGTCGAGCAGCTTCAATCCCCAGATAGCGATATCGTGCGACTGTTCGAAAAGTTTGTCCAGTTTCGTGGCAGGGATGCGGAACAGGACGGTATCCTCCACCATCTCCACGTTATAGACCGAGATGTCGCGGTAAACGAAATTGATCATTTCGCTGTCGCTGGCAAACCATAAGGTGATATCTTTCGTATCCAGTTCGACATATGCCCGGACCAATCCCTCTTTGACGAACCTGACAAACGGGTCGCGGTCGCCTTCCCTCGTCGAAAGTTCTCCTTTCGAGAAAGCCACCTCCTCCATCTCGTCGACCAGCAACCGGATCGCTTCGTCGGACATGGGATAAACCGCCCGCTGTTGTTCTATGAATTTATCCATACTGTTTTTGTAACAAGTCCAATAACAGGGTCAACGCAGCATCCGCCGCCGCCTGTATATTTTCCGCCCTGACCGTTCCGAAATGAAAACAATGTGAGACGATTTCACCTTTCAGGGCTGCGGCGATCCAAACCGTGCCGACCGGTTTTTCCGGGGTTCCTCCGCCGGGTCCTGCAACACCGGAAGTCGCTACAGCACAGTCGCATCCGAGGGTACGGATCGCTCCCTGCGCCATCTGTTCCACCACTTCGCGGCTGACGGCCCCATGCTGGCGAAGACTTTCTTCCGAAACACCCAATACATGCTGTTTCACTTCGTTGCTGTAAGAGACAACTCCCCCGACAAAATAATCGGAGCTACCTGCCACCAGCGTGATCATATTGGCTATCCGGCCACCCGTGCAGCTTTCCGCCGTCCCCATCGACAACTTCTTCGTTCGAAGAAGTTTGCCTAATTGTTCGCTTATTGAATTCATATTGTTTTTATCTAATTGAATGTTACTTTTCTCTTGAAAGAAAAGTAACCAAAAGTTGCCGTCCAGACGGCCAAAGCCCTATCGTTCGGCATATCCAAGCGAGCTTGGATATGCACTCACTTAACCGGGCTTTTCAAGGCTGCACCTGCCTCGCTACTCCGCATCCTACGTTTGCTGTCGATAGGTAAGGGTCGTTCACGAACGACCCCTACGGTAGATGCTCCGGGCGCTCTCTCCGGCTGCTGCGCTTTACGCTCACCAGCTGAAGCCTGACATAGGAAGCAAAGCTTCCTCTTAGAATTGCCGATACCGCCTGTTTTAAAGGTGTCGGTATCGGCAATCCTCAAAGAGCGCAAAGCGCTCTCTGAAAGGCCTCAGCGGGTGAGCGTAAGCGAAGGGGGAAGACGAAGCGGCCCGGAAAAATCCGCTGTCTGAGCGCAGCGAGTTTCGGATTTTTCAAGCGTAGTCTTCACCCGTAGCAGCGAAGCCGGTGCAGCCTTGATCTTTTGATTACTTTTGGATCAAGCCAAAAGTAATTTAAATAACCACCCGTGAGAACGGAACAGCGTCCATCGGACAAAAATCCTTATCGAGGAATTTATAATAACCAGTGATGGCAACCATCGCCGCGTTGTCTGTAGTAAACGCGAACTTCGGGATATGCACTTTCCAACCATACCGCTTCGCATGGTCGAGGAAGGCATCACGCAAACCGGAGTTTGCCGAAACACCGCCGGCCACCGCCACCTCTTTTATATTCAGGTCTTTCGCTGCCTTGCGCAACTTACCCATCAGGATATCGATCACTGTCGACTGAAGAGAGGCACAAAGGTCACGTTTATTCTTTTCGATGAAGTCCGGATCTTCCTGTAGCTTATCCCTCAAGGTGTAGAGGAAAGAAGTCTTCAGCCCGCTGAAGCTATAATCGTATCCCGGAATATGCGGTTTGCTGAAAGTAAAGGCTTTCGGATTTCCTTCGTTGGCCAAGCGGTTCACCACCGGACCACCCGGATAACCCAGCCCCATCACCTTCGCACATTTATCGAAGGCTTCGCCCGCTGCGTCGTCTATCGTCTGCCCTATCACCTCCATGTCGTTATAAGTATTTACTTTGATGATCTGCGAGTTACCGCCCGACACCAGCAAACACAGGAACGGGAACGAGGGAGCATGATCGTCTTCCGGCGTTTCCTTGATAAAGTGAGCCAGTACATGCGCCTGCAAATGGTTGATCTCGATCATCGGGATGTCCAAAGAAGCCGCAAACCCTTTGGCAAAGGAGGTTCCGACCAGCAGAGATCCCATCAACCCCGGCCCGCGCGTGAACGCAACGGCGCTCAGTTCCGACTTATCGATACCTGCACGCTTGATAGCCTCTGCCACCACCGGGATGATATTCTGCTGGTGTGCGCGTGAAGCCAGCTCGGGAACCACGCCACCATATGCTTCGTGAACCGCCTGACTGGCTATCACATTCGACAGCATCACGCCGTCGCGTATTACGGAAGAGGAAGTATCATCACAGGATGATTCTATCCCCAATATTGTTACACTCATACTCTTCTCTCGTTTTTTTGTGCAAATTTAATGAATTCTATCGCGATATTGTTGTAGATTTGCGTTTAAAATATAGTAAAGATATCAGAGGACTCAAATACATAATCATTACCCTACTTGTTTTGTTCTGGATATTCTATGCGATGCCCTTTATCTTGTTGAAGATACCCTACATCCAACATCAGGTTTCCGACATTGCATCGACCGAATTATCCGGCCATCTCGGTGTGCCCGTAAAGATAGGAAATGTGAATATCGAATGGTTCAACCGTTTGGTCCTTGACAACTTATACCTCGAAGATCAGGAAGGTCAGACATTATTCGAAGCCAATCATGTAGCGGCGGGCTTTGAAGTTCTTCCGTTGTTTAAAGGAAAATTCGTTTTCACTACCGTGCGGCTATTCGGTTTTTCCGTCAATCTCAAAAAAAAGACACCCGAAAGTCCGCTCAATCTCCAGTTCGTGCTGGATGCTTTTGCCAGCAGGGACACGATCAAGAAGAATCCGAATATCGACCTGCGTTTCAACTCGATCCTGATCCGCCGGGGAAACTTCCGGTACGACGTGCAAAGCGAGGCCGAAACGCCAGGAAAATTCAACGCCAGACATGTGGCTATCAAAAACCTGAGTGCGAAGATTTCCATGAAGGCCTTCAACAAGGACAGCCTGAACGCCAACATCAAAAAGATGAGCTTCGACGAGGCTTCCGGCCTTACGCTGAATAAACTGTCGATGAACGTTATCAGCAACCGCGACAGTGCTTTCATCAACAATTTCGAAATAAAACTACCGGAAACGGATTTGAAAATCAGCCGGGCAAAGATCGACATGCAGGAAGTAAAGAACGCTTCCGAGCTGCTAAACCATGCCCCGTTGGAATTGAATATTTCCCCGTCGCAAATCTGTCTGAAAGACCTCTCTCCTTTCGTCCCGGCTTTCAGCAACTTCACTGAGACCATCGAATTATCGGCAGAAGCGTCCGGCTCCGTCAACAATATCAACCTGCAACGGCTGACAATCCGTTACAGCGACAAGATGCTGTTTATCGGAAAAATGGACCTGAAAGGGATCAGCCATCCAGAAGATGCCTATATCTTCGGACAGGTAAACAAGATGTATATCACGACCGACGGACTGGCGGGCCTGGTAAACAATTTCAACAAGAAGCCGGTCGTGCTGCCCGATCCTATCGTCAGGTTGGGTACGATCAATTTTACCGGAGAGATATCCGGCTTCTTCGATAACCTGGTGGCGTTCGGAAAGTTCTCTTCGGCGATCGGTTCGGTGCAGACCGACATGATATTCGGTACAGACAAAGAAAACAATGTTGCGGCATACCTGAAAGGACATATTTCTACCTCCGGCCTGCATCTGAACGAACTGTTCAACGATGGCAACCCTTACGGGAACACCCGCCTGAGCATCTCGCTGGATGCCAAACGCTACAACAACAGCAGTTTCTTCGGAAATATTAAAGCGAACATCAACGAGTTCGAGTTCAAAAAATACAAGTACGAGGATATCCAGCTGTCCGGAAATTTCAAAAAGAACAGCTTCGACGGCATGGTACAGGTGAACGACCCGAACGGGAAGTTGCATGCCCAGGGTATGTTCCGCCACGAGGGGAAGAACTCTATGTTCAACTTCACCGCCAATTTGGAACATTTTCGTCCCGACAGCCTCAACCTGATCGACAAATATGAATCGCCGGATATCTCGCTATCCCTGAATGCCGATTTTACGGGGAATAATATCGATAACCTGGAAGGTAATATCACGATAGACAGCCTTTCGTTCCTGACGGCTCCAAGCAGCTTCTTCCTGAAAAAATTCCAGGTAACGGCATCCGGACATTCACTGGACCGCCATCTGACTATCTCGTCCGATATCCTGAACGGAGAGGTTACCGGTGCATACTCCTTTACCACGATCGTACCGAGTTTTATGAACACTTTCAAAGGATATATCCCAGCACTGATCAATGCGACGCAGAAGAAAAAAGAAGTAGAAGAGAACAATTTCTCGCTGTTGCTGACAGTAGAGAATACGGAAAAGATATCCGAAACACTCAAACTGCCGGTGACGATGGTCAACCAGGCACGCATCACCGGACACTACAATAACTTGTATAATAAATTCCGCATCGAGGCTTTCCTCCCTAAATTCAAACTGGGAAACTCCCTGTTCGAATCCGGTTACCTGACTTGCGACAACCCGCAGGATAATATCAACCTGCAACTGAGGGCAACCAACTACAACCTGAAAGGACTTCGTAACTACCTCGACCTGAAAGCGGATGCCCGCGACAACCGGATCAATACGCTGATCGGCTGGGCGAACAATAAGGAAAAGGTGTTCCGTGCCGAGCTGTCGGCGTCTGCCCTCTTCACTGAAAAAGAACAGGAAAAGAGGCCTTCTACCCTGCGAACCGATATTTCCGTCAAGGAGAGCCAACTGGTGCTGAACGATTCTTTGTGGACCATCCATCCCTCGAATATTGTAATTTCCGACGGGCAGATAGGTATCCGTAAATTCCGGGTAGGCAATGAGAAACAATCGTTGCTGCTGGACGGAAACATCTCCAAAAATCCATCGGATACGCTTTTGATGGACCTGAAACAGGTCGAACTCAAATACATTTTCGATATACTGAATATCCCGGTATTGCAATTTGCCGGGAAAGCGACAGGTACATTTAATATAAGCGACCTGTACGGCAGTCGTATGCTGAACACCGATCTGGAGATAAAAGACTTCTCATTCAACCAGACACCGCTGGGCAGGCTGAACCTTTTCAGCGAATGGGACGATGAGCAAAAGGGTATCCTGATGCTCGGCAGTATCTATAAGAACGATACGACATGGACCGACGTAAGCGGTTACATCTTCCCGGTAGGACAGAATGCCGGGTTGTCCTTATTCTTCGGAGCCAACGATATCAATCTGGGATTTCTCCACCCCTTTGTGGAAAAGGTGGCTAAGAATATGAAAGGACGGGGTTTCGGAAACGTCCACCTGCACGGTCCGTTCAAGTCGCTGACTGTCGAGGGAGATGCGTATGTGCTGGACGGCGGGCTGGGCATCGAATATACGAATACGTATTATACCTTCTCCGACTCCATCCATCTGGATGCCGGTTCCATCAATATGCGGAACCTGACCGTCCATGACGAGTTCGGTAATCCGGGTATCGTCAACATGAGTGTCTATCACAATCATTTCAAAGATGTCAGTTTCGACGTGAATGTCAAGACAAACAATATGTTGGTGTTTAATGCGACCCGCAAGCAAAATCCGTTGATTTACGGAACAGTCTTCGGTAGCGGATCGGCGTCGATCAAAGGAAATGACAAGCTGATCAACTTCGACATCAATATGCGAAACGATCCCAAAACGGCCATCACACTCGACTTCATAAACAATACAACGGCTGCCGAATATGATTTTATCACATTCGTCGATAAGAAACAGTTAAAGGAATCGATTGCCAACGGGACAATCTCGCCCGATTCCCTGAAAATGGCTGCCACCAACGAAGAAGAAGGTGCTGAAATGCGTATGAACTTCCTGCTCGATATTACACCTGATGCCAATATCGAGCTGATCATGGATCCAATTGCCGGAGATAAGATCACCGGTAATTGCAGCGGAAGCATGCAGATAGAATATGGGACAAAGACTGATTTACGCATGTATGGAAACATGGGCATCATCAAGGGTAACTATAATTTCAGCTTGCAACAGATCATCCATAAGGACTTTAAGATACGTGAAGGCAGCTCCATCGACTTCCGGGGCGACCCGTTCAATGCCACGATGCAAATAAATGCCATTTATAATGTAACTGCCAACCTGCGCGACCTGGATGAAAACCTGGCACTGGAAAGTCCGCGAACCAACATACCCGTCAACTGCGTACTTAACCTCGACGGCATGTTACGCAGCCCAGCTATCTCGTTCGACCTGGAACTTCCCGGTTCAAACGAAGAAATAGAACGTCAGATGAAAGCGTTGGTCGATACGGAAGACATGATGACGCGCCAAATTATCTACCTCCTGGTGCTGAACAAATTCTACACCCCTGAATACAGCCAGAACGCCTACCGTTCGAGCGAATTTAGCGCCGTGGCTTCTTCCGCCATCTCCTCCCAACTGTCGAGCATACTCAACAGCTTGACGGACAAGGTACAGATCGGTACGAACATCCGCACCAGCGATGACGGCATACAAGATACGGAAGTGGAAATGTTGCTATCCAGCCAATTACTAGACAATCGCCTGTTATTCAACGGTAGTTTCGGATACAGAAATAATATGAACCAGGGGAAGAACGACTTCGTCGGTGAATTTGACCTGGAGTATAAGCTGACCCCAAGCGGAGAAATCCGTCTGAAAGCTTACAACCATGCCAATGATATGTATAAGTATCTGAACCGGGCCTTAACGACCCAGGGGGTAGGTGTCATGTTCAGGAAAGACTTCAGTAACATTTCCGAGTTCTTCCGCCGACGGAAAAGACTGCTGCCGATCGTGCCGCTTGCTCCGGCTGATACTATCTCGCCGGCAAAGACGGATACTACGGCTGTAACAACTCCTTTACCGCCTGCTGATAAGTAGATAACTGGTTGCTTTTAAGTATTTTCTTCCGCAAACGTTTTTCTGCGTCCGGCAAGAGGTAATCCCAAAGAGTTTTCATTTTGGCAAGCACCTGGTGCTCTCCGCCTTCAAGTATGGCGCTGTATTTCTCAAATAAAAGTGTATGGAAACGGAACAGTCCGGCTTTCTTTTCCGTGTCCGGCAGCTCCTTTCCTGCCATATATTCCTTCGCCAGCCAGGGGGAAGACAATAAGCCGCGTCCCAACATCACCCCGCTCAACCGGGGATACAAGCGAATGATCCGGTCGATATCGGCCGGACAGTTCAGATCGCCGTTATAGAAAAGCGGGTGTGCACATGCTTCGTAGAAACGGGTAAAGCTGTCCATATCCACATGCCCTTTGTACTGTTGCCGCCCTATCCGGGGATGCAAAGTCACATGTGTAAGCGGCAACGAATCGATAAAGGGAAGCAAAGCAAAGACTTCGTCCGGTGAATCCCATCCTAACCGGAGCTTGACAGAGAAATTCATTTCCGGAAATTCACGGGCTGTCTGCAACAGGGCGGCAGCATCTCCCGTATGAGGCAGGATACCTGCTCCGCGGTGAAGACGCGCCTGCATCGGGAAAGGGCACCCCATATTGATATCTGCCTGCCGGTATCCTTGTCCGAGAAATAAAGTTACCAGACGCCGGAATTCGTTAGGCGTGGCCGCTATCAACTGGGGAACGACCGGAGTAGCTACATTCCTGCCGGGCGTTATATCCCGAAGATCCTTGTTCCGGAAACCGTCTTTCTCCACCCGCACAAAAGGGGTATAGTAGGCTTCGACTCCTCCGAATACCTGTGCATGCACTTCCCGGTACACGGCATCCGTATAGCCTTGCAAAGGGGCAAAATGTATCTTGTACTCCATCAGGGGAACAGTTCTGAAAATAATGAATGAAGCTGTGTTTTAGCTTGTTTGAAATCCTGCTTTTCCCCTAATTCTTTCTCCAGCGAGGTCACACCTTTATCCGTAAACCCACAAGGGTTAATCAGGGAAAAATAACTCAGGTCAGTATTGATATTCAGGGCAAAACCATGCATAGCAACGAACCGGCTGCTCTTTACTCCGATCGCACAGATCTTGCGGGCACGTCCTTTTACATCCGGATCGATCCATACGCCGGTAGCACCGTCGAGACGTTCTCCGCGTATCCCGTAAAGGGCGAGGAAACGAATAATGACCTCTTCCAGCCGATGGATATACAGTTTGAGTCCCAACTGCCAATATTCCAGGTCGAAGACCGGGTAACCGGTTATCTGCCCGGGGCCGTGATAGGTAATATCCCCTCCCCGGTTGATATGGTAGAAAGAGACGCCACGCTGCTGCAACAGTTGTTCCGGTATCAGGAGATTGGCATCTTTCCCGCTCTTTCCGATCGTCAGCACGGGTTGATGTTCGCAGAAGAACAACTTATTTTCTTCGCTGCCTCCCTCCTTCTTTGCCTGAAGCAAGGTTTCAAAAGCATCTGTCTGAACCTTTAGCGCATCTGCATAATCAATGCGTCCGAGGTCGTGAAAAGTGAAGCTCTCCATTTCTTTCTCTTTTTTATTTTTCCGTTCGTATTATCGATCTCACCGGCTCCGTAACCCATCTGTATCTTCAACAACTTACCCATCAGGGAAAGGATTTGTCCCTGTCGTTTCAACATATAGGGAGAAGGTTTACCGGAATTAAATTTCCTGGGATTCGGCAAAGATGCAGCGATCAACGCAGCCTCCTCGCGATTTAACCGAGAAGCCTGCTTCTTAAAATGGGCCTTGGCTACCGCTTCTGCTCCATAAATACCGTCGCCCATCTCGATGGAGTTCAGATAGACCTCCATGATTCTTTCTTTCCCCCATATCCACTCGATCAAGAGGGTGAAGTAGGCTTCGATTCCTTTCCTTATATAACTTTTAGCAGGAAGAAGAAATACATTCTTAGCTGTCTGTTGAGAGATAGTACTGGCACCGCGTACGCGTTTCCCCTTTTCCGCTTCATCGCGTGCTTTCTGTATCTGTTCAATATCAAAACCGTTATGATCGAGAAACAAATTATCCTCCGAAGCGACAACCGCCTGTACCAACGGTTGTGCTATCTGCGACAACGGAACCCATTTATGTTCCAGTTTGAAGGGTTTCCCTCCCTTGTACTGATCGTACAACCGCGTCAGCATCAACGGCGTATAATAAACAGGGACGAACTTATACGCCACCACCACCAGGATGCTGGATATAAAAAGAAACAGAAAGATATTCCTGCACCAGATCAGAATCCGTTTTATAATAGGCATATTCAATATCGTTTACTGCCGGCAAATGTACGAATTTTATCAGATTTGAATATTACTTTTCTCTTGAAAGAAAAGCATATCCCGCCATTGCAATAAATAAAAAACGACTATCTTTGCCCCGTTACCCGCTATTGGATAACAGACCATTAAAACCATTAACATATGGAAAGATACGTGAATATCATGCTTGATGAGGGCTTTAAAACTGTCTTCGGAGTAAAGCAAGTAGCCATTGATTTTATCAATGCCGCCCTCTTGGGTGAGCGACAAGTCAAAGACCTGACTTATCTCGATAAAGAAATCCAACCGGAAGTAGTAGAACAACGTACGGTGATCTTCGATCTCCTTTGCGAAGATGTAGACGGTAGTAAATTTATTTTGGAGATGCAGAATTGCCCGCAACGTTATTTCTTTAACCGCGGATTCTATTATCTTTGTCGAATGGTCTCCCGTCAGGAACAGATTTATCTGTCGTTCGACTTGTTCAATCTAACGAAAGAGGAATGTAAGACTCCTCTTGAAAATACGGTTTATATATTGAAGAATATGAATTTATTTGATATGTCTCCATTCAAGGAGAAAGAGGATGCTTTCAGACGCTTGCTCGACGTGGCGAACCTCAATGCCATGACCGATCATGAGCGTGCCGTTTACGAAGAGAACCTGAAGATCTACCGCGACTGGCATGCTACGACGGAATATGCAGTGGAAAAGGCTAAGGAAAAAGGGATAAAGATAGGTAAGGCAGAAGGCATAGAGCTAGGTGAGGCGAAAAAACAGCGTTTTATCGCAGCAAAAATGAAAAAGCAAGGAGTCGCTATTGAAACGATCGCTGAGTTTACTGAATTGTCAGTAAAAGAGATCGAGGAATTGTAGTTTCTTATTAACCATAAAATAATTCATCAGCCAGGTTGTTATGTGTTAAAACAACCTGGCTGATTTTGATTCTACCCTTACCCTGCATTGATATTTCAATTATTTCCGGATTCGAACCAATATGACCATCCTCGTAGGGGTCGTGTGTCAAAAGCTACTTTATCAGCACTTTACGGACGGTATCCCCCACTTGTACGATATAGATGCCCGTCGGCAGTTGCCGACGGTTCAACCCCGGGGTTGAACGGAAAGCGTGAAGCAGGCGGCCTTCGGGCGTAAAGATGCGGACGGGCGACGTCGGCATGCCTTCCGGCAGGCGGAGGCAAGCGTCTTCGCTCCATATCTCCGGCTCGGAGGCGGCGGCGCGGATCGGTTCGTTGGCTACGGGCGGCAGGTTCTTCACAATGCCGTCGATGAAGATTTCCACGTCGGTGCGCACGTATTTCACCAGGTAGGCGCCGTCGGAAGTGCGGGGCATGATAGTTTCGCCGCGACTGGTGGTGACTACGGGTTCCGACTCGCTGTAATCAGGCTCCGGCATGAGATAGAAACAGAAAGTGCTCCACGACTCCACCTCGTAGCTGCCGGCTGACGGGTCGGTGACGGCACCCTCCACCGAAGGGAGGGAGACGGTGTAGTAAACCGTAGGCGGTGGCGGTGGCGGCGTGGGATCCTGGTAATTGAAGTCGGCACTCAGCCACAGGTCGGCATCAGGCATTTCGATCGTGTTGCCGGAAAGGGCTTGCAGGTTGTCGGCACTGCTGCCGGAAAGGTATCGCGAGAAGCGGTAGTTGGTGTTTTCGGCATACGTAAGTGTCAGGGAGGTGCCGGGGCGAATCTTGGTGTCGTTGGGCACGTCATTTCCGTCCTGGTCGCTTGCCGTCAGGGTTCCTCCGGTGAGGGAAACGATATGGAGCTTCGGTAAGGCAGACAGATAGTTTGATGCCAGCAGCGACGGCTGCGCGGTGGCGGACTTGTTCCAGGGTTCATAGCCGCCATCCTGTTTCTTCATATTTAGCTTCGGAAGATTGCCGTCGTTGCTTATATCCCAGCTATCCCCCCAGCCTTTGCCATTGTCTTTCAGATCATCGAGAAAGGTTTCCAGGCAGGTGGGGGTACCGTCGGAACCGTACAGGTTGTCCTTAGAGTTGCATTTCGTCTTTGTGGAGGCATAGTTAGCGGAAGAGGACGCATAATTTAGTAACCCGGTTATCCGACCGCTCTTTCCTTCGTCTCCCGTTATCTCTGAATTCAAGGCCAGGTTATATGAAAGAGTACCCTTATCGATGCGCCCGCAGATACCGCCGGCGTAGTTCTCCGTACCACTTGCCGCCTCCACAGCTCCCGTGGTATAGGTACGGGAAAAAGTGCTCTCAATAGAGGCGTTTCCCGCAATGCCGCCGGCATAGTTTAAACGACCTATTCCTCCTGCCTTTACATCGACAATAGCATAGCAATCCGAGAGAGCACCGGTAATGTATCCCGCTATACCGCCGACCCACAACCTGGGTCCGCGTTGAGAAGGAAATGTAGCCTCTGCCTTTACCTCTCCCTCTCCCGTCACATAGCAGTTGAAGATATATTCAGCCTGTCCGGCTATTCCTCCGGCATAGGCATCCGATGACCCGGAATAGACAATATGTACTCCCTCCTCCGCCAGCCATACACCCAGGTTGCAGAGGGTTCCGGTATTCGTACAGCCGAACAAACCGGCCCAGACAGTATATATCCCATCGCTTTCCACGTACACTTTCAGCCCCTTCACGCAATGTCCCTGGCCGTCGAAATTGCCTTTGAAAGAATGGTCATAGTCTTTCCCTATCGGCGTCCAGAAAAACGGCGACAAATCAATATCAGCCGTAAGGATGAAGTACTTGCCTTCGTAGTCCGTCCCGCCATTGTCCTTCCCGGCATTCACCTGTTTTGCCAAATAAGCCAGTTGGACACGGTTTGCTATCTGGTAGGGGTTATCCTCGTTGCCATCGCCAGCAAACTCAGTGTTCAGATACCGGGTGGCATCGAGCAAGGGTTGAGGGGTATAACCGTTGCCGGTAGGCCAGGGGGAGTAAGTGGGGATACCATTTTCATCCTCCCCCTCTTGCATCATTAATTGCGGCAGATGCATATCATCATCTGTATCCCAGCCTTTGCCCCAGGTAATTACAGAACGAAAGTTATCAAGATCAACCCCGGGATTGCCATTCGCATCATTGGCTGCACCGCCGATTACCGAGTTCCCGTTTACCCGTATCTCGGGGGAGGCGTAGTTGTCGGTGAGAGCGGAATTACTCTCATTTTTACCAACTATCCGGTTACTTAATGGGTTGCCTCCTATTATCCGTCCATTGACGGCCAAACTGTTTTTGAGTATGTTCTGCAAATATCCGCAGATACCGCCGGCGTAATATTTATTCTCTCCTGTTCCCGTTTCAACATCTCCCGTGGCATAGGTGCAGGAGATCGTTGAATTAGAACTACCATACCCGACAATACCACCAACATAAACCGTACTTTTAGGTTCTACCTTTACATTTACAGTAGCATAACAATTAGTAAGCGAACCTCCAGTGACAATATATCCTACGATCCCACCGGCACAGATCCCATTGACATTGAAACCATATCCTGAAATACTTGCCTCAATAGTCCCCTCTCCCACTACATAGCAGTTAAAGATTTCATAAGCGTACCCGGCTATTCCACCGACATAAGCAGAACCTTCCGTCAAATTTGCCTGTATCCCCGCATCCGCCAGACGGACACCCAGGTTACGGAGGGTTCCGACATACGCATAGCCGAACAAGCCGGCATAGACAGCCCTACCGGTTTCGACCTTCATCACCTTCAGGCCGTTCACACAATGCCCCCGGCCGTCGAAATTACCTTCGAAAGGATTAGTATCGTTCCCTATTGGCGTCCAATCATAATCCGACAGGTCGATGTCGGCGGCGAGGGCGAAGTAGTAGCCTTTAAAGCCTGTTGCGTCGCCACCTTTGCCATTATGCTCGATCGGGCCGCCGCCACTACCCAAAGCGATGTCACCCTGGCTATTCACCTGCTGCGCGAAGTAGGCAAGCTCTTCGGCGGAGGCTATCTCGATGGCATTCTCCCAGGATAAGCCGTTGCCACCACCCGTGTTTGCCAGCTTATCCACGCTATTTAAATGGTCTTTCCAGTTATCCGTTGCCGGGTTATCCTGCCCTGCCGCCATCGGGGCAAAGAGACAGAGGAAGAACAGAGCCGCCAAAAGGCGGCAGACTGTTTGTCGGTAAGTTGTTATCGGTTTCATAATCTATCTTATTGGTTTTGTTTATTATTTATAACGTATAGGAAACGGTAGCACAGATAGAGGAAATGCAGGAGTTCAGAACCGTAGAACTCTCCGTCTTGACCGATTCCCAGGTTTTTATTACTCGCATCGCCATTTCCACAAAATCGAATGTTCTCATTGTAAATTTGCCATATATTGTCATCTCTATTTGCCTTTTCGAATCCCTCTAAACAATACTTCTTCCAGGTATTCAGATCATCTTTGTCGAAAGGATAATACTCGGCACCCTTACCTTCGCCTTTAGGGGCGGTTCCGTCAGGTCTTTCGCCCGGCTTTCTTCTGAAACGGTTCACGTAAGGAAAGGAGATGTTTGCCATATCGTAACCGCGCACCTGGAAGATGGGCATTTCCTGGTGTACCCGGAATACGCCGTTCAGATGGTTGTTGCTGATAAATGTTTTCTCTTCCATGATATGTTGTTTTTAGTTGTTTATGTCATAACGGACTATTTTACCGCCACCTTTCGCACCGTCGCACCGACCTGTACGATATAGATGCCCGTCGGCAATTGCCGACGGTTCAGTCCCGGGACTGAACGGAAGCTGTCGAGCAGGCGACCTTCGGGTGTAAAGATACGGACGGGCGACGTCGGCATGCCTTCCGGCAGGCGGATGCAGAGGCAAGCGTCTTCGCTCCATATCTCCGGCTCGGAGGCGGCGGCGCGGATCGGTTCGTTGGCTACGGGCGGCAGGTTCTTCACAATGCCGTCGATGAAGATTTCCACGTCGGTGCGCACGTATTTCACCAGGTAGGCGCCGTCGGAAGTGCGGGGCTGAAGGGTCTCGCCGCGGCTGGTGGTGACTACGGGTTGCGACTCGCTGTAATCTGCATCCAATGTGAGGTAGAAGCGGAAGGTGCTCCACGATTCTATCTCGTAATCACCTGCCACGGGGTCGGTCGCGGCACCCTCTACAAAGGGCAAGGTGACTGTGTAGTAGATTGGGGTCGGTTCGGGTTCGGGCTCAGGCTCGGGCACCGCCTTCCACCGGGCATAGAGGGTTTGCGGCTTGTCGATGGTCTCTACTTTGGCTCCGCCACCGGAAACGTCGTACCAACCCTGGAAGGTGTAGTCCGGACGGGTGAAGATATCGGTCGGGAGTGCATCGCCTTGAAGGATATATTTTTCAACAGCAGGGAGTGACGAATAGTTGGCATTAAAGGTGATGTTATGGTACAGCAAATTACCCGTGATGGGGTTGCCTGTAAGGGTTCCTTTGTTGTAGATAGTGCCGCTATTCGTAAGGGTGACATTCGGGCCAATGGTAAAGGTTTGCCCGTCGCCGATAGTGACCGTAGCCCAAGCGGGAATTTCGGCGTTGCTCTCCAATGTGACGTTGCCTACCAGAGCGGAAGAGGTCTGCTCGATGGTGCCGCCGGGCAGTTGCTTGCCCCGGATAAACAGGCCTTTACTATGTCTCTTTATCTCGGTAGTCGCAGGGTTACCCTCGTGATCCGTCCCGTCGATGGCTATGACAAAGGCGTTTAATTCGATGGAAGGATAATTGGAGGAGGTACCGCCATCTATGCCGGGAGCCGGATTTTCGCCGCCACCGCCGATGGCGGTTACCGTGCCTCCGATGATCTGAATCGTCATGTCCTCTGCAGGATCGCTTACACCGATGCCGGGCGCACCTGCCCCGCCTTCGGCATGGATGATGCCACCCCCTATGGTCAGGGATGATCCATCACCGATCCCTGCTCCTCCGCCAGTACCGTTGGCTCCTTTTGCCCCTATGGCAGTCAGGGAACCGCTTCCTTCTAAGTAGAGATATCCGGCCTCTATTCCGGCAGTTCCCGACGAGCCTGTCGAAACAAACCGGTTCGTTCCTTCTATTATGATAGTACCGGGCTCCCCCCTCTCTATTTTCAGAGGTACCCCTTTTCTTTCGATATTCAGGTCTTTTATTGTCACCCGGAGATAGGTGGCTAAAGATTCTATTTCAATTCCCCAGTCGGTAGGTTTTCCGTTTCCTGTAATGGTTACGTTTTCACTACTTCTAATGGAAAGTACTTTATTATCGTAAGAAATATCAGTATTTTTTCCCTCTACAACGGAAACCTTAAAAGGACAGTCTTGCTCTTGTGCCGCCGCCCCGTTTACTCCGAACAGCAGGAGGGCCATAATCAGAAATATATAAGATGTAACATGTTTCATAAGTGATATCATTTTAGCTTGTTTGTAAATGCCGGAAGAGCCGTTTGCCTGCCGGGTGAAATCGAAGCGGCTTGTTCGATGCCATCGAAACGGGCGATTCGACGGCATCGAGAGGAAGCGCCCGACGCCGGTGAGAGGAAGCCTTCGACGCCGTCGAGCCGATCCATGCCCGGGGATAGGGTTTATTCGATCACCGGACGATCGTCTTCACCGCCGCCACCGGGGTTGCCTACCACCAGCGGAATGGCATAGACCAGGGTACGCGACTGCTTGAGTTGCAAGCTGTTGGTGCTGAACCAGGTTTCGAGCGTGAGCTGGTAACTGCCCTCCGCCAGATCGGCAGGAATGTTAAACATCAAACGTTTCGGATCGTTGATAGCCAACAGGGTGATGGTGGCAGCCACCGTCCGGTCGGCCATGTTGACCAGGGTAAGCGTACCCAACCCGCTGCCGTCGGCATTGACGCTGCGTATCTTCACGCCTGAAACGTCGAGGATTCCGCCCGGGGTGACGGTGCCGTCGGTCTTGCCGGTGGTCACGTCTTTCACCAGCCCGAAGCCGGCGCCGCCCATGTCGCGCACGTTGCCCGAAAATTCGAGGGTTACGAGATCGGCCTCGGCACGCATGGCGGCGGTGCCGATCATGTTGATAACGGCTTTATTCTTCGCCGGGTCCACCAGGCCTTTTTTCCCGAGGAAAAGGCCGCTGACGGCGGGCGAATACTGCACGTTGTCGGTCACTACAATGTTGTTTCCGCAAACCAACTGGCGGATTTTCTCCTCCACCAGCTTGGTGATGTTCACGATCGTATCGACACGGTATTCGGTACGTTCTTCCGAGATGAGACGTGCCACGTCCGCCATGTAGAACGTCTGGATCGGTTTCACCTTGGCCGCGAAGTCTTCCTTCACGTCCTTTGTCATCAGATACTCTTCGAGATCGAATTTCCATACATACTTTTTTGTTGCCATGGTAATTAATGTTTAAAATTAATACTAGTGATAATTATGTTTGTTTATTCCTTTTCGTGTTCGTCGAGGATGCGTTGCGCTTCTTTCATCTCGAAATAGAGCCGGCACGCCAGCACGATCAATACGACCATCAGCAGGCTCAGCACCGCCATACCTACCCAAAAATACCCGGAATCATAATAAGCGACGAACCAATCGGGTACGGCGGTATTCCTATCATCGATGTGTTGCATTCCTATCATGTGCTTTATTTTTATGCCGCAAGGTGAAGAAAAAGGGGGAGAATGTTGTAACATTTTGCAAAATGTTACAAAATAGTGGGGGAATTTGCCGAATAATCAGATGTGTTTGTTGAGTCAACCGCTTTAAAGACGGGGTTATTCAATAACTCCCATGTTTCATCCTACCCCCTATTCTTCCTGAAAGTAGCCGGGTTGAGACCTGTTTGTACCTTGAAGGCACGGTAGAAGGTTTGGCGGTTGGAGAAGCCGGAGTCGAAAGCGATGGTTTCGAGCGAAAGGTTGTCGTTGGCCGGATCGGAAAGTAGCAGGATGGCCTGACGAACGCGGCATTCGTTGATATATGCGGAAAATGGTTTGCCGTGGACGGTATTTACAGCTTTCGAGATCATGTTACGGTGAACACCCATGCGTTGCGACAGGGTTTCGAGATCGAGGTGCGGGTCGAGGTAAATCTGCTCTTCGTCGGTCAGGCGGCCGAGATTTTCCATCAGGGTCCTGTCGATAGCATCTGCCTCTGCCGGAGGCACGACAGCCGGGACCTGCTCCGCCCATTCGCGGCTACGGGCGGCCAGCCTGCGATAAGCCTGATGCTTTTTCCTGTAAAGGACGGAGATGACGAGCAGGGCGACAAAGATTACCCCCGCGGTCACACTCATGATGACCGAAACGTGACGGAAGGTAACGAGCTGCGCCTCCTTGCGGGCACGCTCCGACTCGAACAGTTCCTGTTTGGCGCGGAGAACCAGAAGGCCACTGTATTTTTCGTCCTGCCGGCGGTTTGCCACCGTAGTCGAGTCCATATAAGCAATCGAATGCTCCCGGTCGCCGATGCGGGCATAATAGCGGGCCATCACCGGATAGAGGTCGCACGAACGGTACGACATCACCCAGGGCCATTGTTCGATATGGTAAAGGGCGCTGTCGATCATGGCCTTGCAGCTATCCGGACGGCCCAGTTCCAGGTAACAGTCCGCCAGCCCGACGTAGATACCCGAGGTGAAGCTATGATCACCCTCCGCCTGCGAGGCGGGCAAAGCCGCAGCATGCAAGGTAAGTGCTTCGCGGTACCGGCCGCGCAGGCGGTAGTTGGAGGCCAGGTTGCTCAAGGCGATGCAGTCGAACATGGGACGCTGCTTGACACGGTCTTTACATTCGAGCATGGAGCGAAAATAGTAGTCGGAACTGTCCAACTGGCCGGTCTCCCGGTAATAGAGACCCAGTACATTACGTGCCTGGAGGTTATACATATTATAGAAACGCGGAACGGATTCGTCGCTGAGGGCTGCTTTCAGGAGGGGGACGGCTTGTTCGTAATCGCGGAAGTCGAAGTAGGCACGTCCCAAGTCGTACCGGATATTTTTCTTTTCCGGGTAATCGGCGTCGGATATCTTTTCCAGCCGTCCGGCAATACGTTCGGCACAAAGGAAAGCGGCATGGTATTGTTCCTGTATGCAGAGTTTGCGGAAGATATAGATAAGCGCCCTCATTTCCATAGAGGCATCCCCGCGGGCGACGGATTTATCGGCAAGGGCGTAGAATACGGCTATTTTCTTATCGCGCTTTTCCGGCGTATTGTCGGGCAGGGCAATAGCTTCGCCATATTCCAGTTCGCGCCTGAGGATGCTCCCTCCGATCCGTCCGACTGTTTCACGCATCCGGCGGACGGCTTCGCGGCGGTCGGCATCCTCGGGGACGGCGTCGATGGCTTCTTCGTAATAACGTTGCATCTGATCCTCTATCGCTTCGTATCCGACTTGTGCGCAAAGGGCCAGAAGGCTGTCGCGATCGGGGATCCGGGTTTCGTTGTTTCCCGGAAGGTAGATACTGTCGGCTGCACGGGCCTGCATCTCGGGTATGTAACGCAGGTCGGATGCGAAATCAGGCAGAAAAAGGGTATCGGCCCTACTCTCTGTTGCCCCAAGGGCGGCAGAGAGTAAAAGGCCGATACCAATTAGTATATGTATTGTTTTGCTTGTTTGCATTCCGTTCCCTTTAATATTCACCGGAGATGCAAATATAAGCTTTTCAGGCTTAAGTATGACTCGAAAGGCTGAAAAATCAACAAATACGTATCAAACAGGCTATTTTTTTACTACCGTTTCCAGTATTGTTCCATCTGCTCCAACGTCTTCCCTTTGGTTTCGGGCACGAACTTCCAGATAAAAGCGGCAGCCAGGATACCCATCAGACCGTAAATCCAGTAGGCCATACCGTGGTTGAATGTTTCGGTCAGGTACTGGTTCTTGTCGAGCATCGGGAAAGTCCAAGATACGAGGAAGTTGGCTATCCACTGTCCGGCTACGGCAATACTCATTACGGTAGAACGGATAGAGTTCGGGAATATCTCTGCCAGCAATACCCAGCAAACCGGTCCCCATGACATGGCGAAACCTGCTGTATAAACCAGCATGCAGACCAGCGAACCGATGCCTACCGAGTGCGTATAGAAGGTAGTCCCCAGTATTATCATAGAAACAGCCATAATCAAAGCACCGATAATCATCAACGGACGGCGGCCGAACTTATCGACAGTAAAGATTGCCAATACGGTAAACGACAGGTTCACGGCACCTACCACGATCTGCTGCAACAATGCGGCATCGGTAGCGGCACCCATCGTCTTAAATATCTCCGGTGCGTAATATAATACTACGTTAATACCGACAAACTGCTGGAATGCAGATAACAGCACACCCACCAAAATGATCAAAAGCCCAAATGAGCGGATCGGAAGTATCAGAGAAACAAAGAAGCTACCTATCAAGGCAATCTCCAAAGCACTCGTATTACCTGCCAGCTCCAATCCTCCGTAAGAGATCAGGAACAAAACTAACCATGTTCCCATAAACTGGAAGTAAGGACGCATGGAAGGTGCTTTTTCCTTAAAACTATCTTTGATATCCGACAGCTCTTTCGAAGCTTCCTCCTTATCCATCAAACGACCGAGAATAAACAAAGCCTTCTCTGTCTTACCACGCATGACCAAATAACGGGGAGTTTCCGGCACGAACATCAGGAAAATAAGGAATAACAGAGCCGGAATGATCTCGGAAGCAAACATCCAACGCCAGCCAATAGCATGCAACCAAGATGCATCTCCTTGCAGAGCAATAGTATAGTTCACGAAATAGACCACTAACATACCGAAAATGATAGCGAACTGGTTCCAGGAAACCAAATTTCCACGACGATTGGCAGGTGCCACCTCGGCGATATACATAGGAGAAACCATAGAAGCCAGTCCGACTCCTACGCCACCCAATATTCTATAAGCAACGAACAAATACATATATGTATGATCCCCGCTACCAGGTAACCCCAGTCCGAATTCCGGCCATGCGGAACCGATCGCAGAGAGCAGGAAAAGGATAGCCGCAACGACCAACGTCGGCTTACGACCATACCGCTGGCTCACCCATCCGGCAAAAGAAGCACCCAGGATGCAACCGATCAGCGCACTACTGACCACAAATCCCTCCAGCGAGTTAGCCTGATCGAGAGGTAATCCGTAGGGCTCGATAAAGAATTTTCTTAGTGATTCTACAGTTCCGGAGATAACAGCCGTATCATATCCGAATAGTAACCCTCCAAGGGTAGCAACGAGGGTAAGGCCAAAAATATAACTATTGTTGTTTTTCATATCTATCAGACTAAGAAACAAAAAGTAACCTCTCTGATCCGGAGATGGGCCCGGAGGTGTGCTTTCATTTGGAAACACATAAATCACACACCTCCTACCCACTCCCTGGAAGGGAAAAAGTCACTCTTTGTAACTAATTTTATATATATAAATTGAGAATCATTTCATACAACTCCTGCTTTCCGCTGATCTGTTTCGGTTCGCCGTCGCGAAGAGCGATCGTACGCAGGTCTTCCAATGTCAGCTTGCCGTCTTCGAAAGCCTTACCTTCGCCATTATCGAAGCTGGCATAACGTTCGGCACGCATTTTCTTATAATCGGAGTTTTCAAGGATAGCTGCAGCTGTCATCAAAGCACGGGCAAAAGCGTCCATACCACCGATATGAGCCAGGAATATATCGTCCAGGTCAGTCGAGTTACGACGAGTCTTCGCATCAAAGTTTGTTCCTCCTGTAGTCAGACCGCCACCTTGAAGGATCACCAGCCATGCCTGAGTCAGTTCGTAGATATCCATCGGGAACTGGTCAGTATCCCAACCGTTCTGGTAGTCACCGCGGTTCGCATCGATACTGCACAACATACCAGCATCAACAGCTGCCTGCAATTCGTGTTCAAATGTATGTCCTGCCAAAGTAGCGTGGTTCACTTCGATGTTCAGGGCAAAGTCTTTATCCAAGCCATAATGACGCAGGAAGCCGATCACAGTTTCAGAATCCACATCATACTGGTGTTTAGTCGGTTCCATCGGTTTCGGTTCGATCAGGAAAGTTCCTTTGAAACCATTCTTTCTGCCATAGTCACGTGCCATGGTCAACATCATGGCCAGGTGATCTTTTTCACGTTTCATATCGGTGTTCAGCAGGCTCATATATCCTTCACGGCCACCCCAAAATACATAGTTTTCACCACCCAGGGCGATACAAGCGTCGATAGCGTTCTTGATCTGTGTTCCGGCACAAGCCAAAGTCGGGAAATACGGATTGGTTGCGGCACCGTTCATATAACGTTTATGGCCGAATACGTTGGCAGTAGACCATAACAGCTTCTTGCCTGTTGCCTGCTGCAGACCTTTGGCATGTTCCACCATCGTATGCAGGTCTTTTTCAAATTCGGCGAGTGTAGGAGCTTCGTCTACAACATCCACATCGTGGAAGCAATAGTAAGGAATGCTACATTTGGTCATGAATTCGAAAGCAGCATCCATTTTATATTTTGCACGGCTGATACGGTCGGCATCTGTATTCCAGGGGAATGTTTTTGTTCCGCCGCCAAACTGATCACCGCCTTCGGCACACAGTGTATGCCAGTAAGCCATAGCAAAACGCAAATGGTCTTTCAACGTTTTACCCATCACAACCTTGTTTTCATCATAATAATGAAATGCCATCGGATTCTTAGAATCGCTTCCTTCAAACTGAATCTTTCCTATTCCGGGAAAGAATTCTTTTTCACCTTTATAAAAGTCCATGAAATTAAATGTTTTAATGATTTATATTACATTGGTATATTATTACATGCCCATCAACGTATCCAGACGTTCTTTCCAGATACTGTATGCTGCGCAGTATTTATCTGCTTTCAATCCGTCAGGTTCGATCACATCGATCTTCTTCAAAGAGGCGAATGCCTCTTCTGCCGACTGATAGATACCGGCACCGATACCGGCTCCCTTAGCGGCTCCGACGGCTCCGTTCGTATCGAACAGCTCGATCACCGCTCCCGTCACACCTGACAGGGTATCACGGAAAATCGGACTCAGGAACATATTGGCACTACCGGCACGGATCACACCGATGTCGATACCCATTTCGTTCATAATATCCATACCGTACTTGAAGGAGAACACGATTCCCTCCTGGGCGGCACGGGCAATATGCGCCTTATTATGAATATTAAAATTCAGTCCGTGTATAGAGCAGTCGATCTGCTTATTCTGCAGCATGCGCTCTGCACCGTTTCCAAACGGCAGGATAGACAAGCCCTCCGAGCCAACCGGCACAGTGGCAGCCAGATCATTCAGCTGCGGATAATTGATACCTTCCGGAGCCACGTTCTTCTTCACCCATGAGTTCAGGATACCGACACCGTTGATACAAAGCAGTACACCCAAACGGGTCTGTTCGGATGAATGGTTCACATGGGCAAATGTATTTACTCTTGACAACGTGTCGAAGTTTACTTTCCCGTTTACACCATACACAACACCGGAAGTACCTCCTGTGGCAGCAATCTCCCCCGGATTCAGAACGTTAAGTGATAGAGCATTATTAGGCTGGTCGCCTGCACGATAGGTAACAGGAGTTCCTTTTTTCAATCCCAGTTCCGTTGCAACGGAGCCCAGCAGCTCGCCCTGCAAGCCGAAAGTCGGACGGATCTCCGGTATCAGATCGTTGCTGAATCCGAAGAAGTTCATCAGATCCTCGGAAACCGTCTCATTCTTGAAATCCCAAAAGATACCTTCCGATAAACCGGAAACCGTAGTAACGATATCTCCCGTCATCCGCATGGCTATAAAGTCACCCGGCAACATAAACTTATGGACGGAACGGAACAGCTCGGGTTCAAATTCTTTTACCCAAGCTAGTTTCGCCGCAGTAAAGTTTCCCGGAGAATTCAGCAAATGGGACAAACATTTCTTCTCCCCTATATTTTTAAAAGCACGATCGCCATAAGGAACGGCACGGCTGTCGCACCAGATAATAGAGGGACGCAACACCTCCATCTTCTTATCTACCAGCACAAGTCCGTGCATCTGGTAAGAGATACCGATTGCCCGGATATCCGTTCCCTGAATACCGGCTTGAGCAATGGCGCCTTTTATGGCTTCTTTCAGATATTTCCACCAGTCATCCGGTTCCTGTTCTGCCCAACCGGGTTTTACAGCTTTAATAGGAGCTTCTTCTTTCGGATAGAAATCGGCACCGACCGTCAGCCCTGAATGGGCATCCACAATAGATGCTTTTACAGAAGAACTACCTATGTCACAACCTAATAAATACATATTCTTACGTGATTAATTCTTATTAAATTTTGAATGTAACTTATTATATTTCACTTTATCGAAACGATAATAGCGGGCGGCACGATGGGCAACTCCGGTTTCAATCTCGTCGGTAGGCACTATGTATTCCAGTGAACTCATTTTCTTATGGAAGTTACGGACGTCCATTTCCTTATTATATATGATCTCATAAGTACGTCTTAACTGGAAAGCCGTGAACTTCATCGGCAGGTAGTCGAAGATGATAGACGGTTCTTTTTCCACCCATTCCCGTATTTCTTCCACAGCAGCTCCGATGATCTCCCGATGGTCGAAAGGCAGAGGCGGTAGTGAATCGACCGGGAACCAGGCCAATGAGGTATATTTATTGGTTGGATTCGACTTCCGCCCGATCTTGCTCAGTGCCAGATAAGCTACCGTGACGATCCGTTCGATCTTCAGCTTCATCGCATTTTCCAGCCATTGCATATCGTCGGCATTTTTTGTACGTGAAGGAGACCCGAAGCTACGGAACTGTTTCAGAGGAACTCGTTTTAAACCGGTGGCCTCATTAAATACCCGGTAAGCAGCCGTATCCAGATCTTCATTTTCATAAATAAGACTTCCGGGTAATTTGTAATGTTTCTCATCGCTCTTATCCACCTTCCGTTCTACCAGCAATACGCAAAGCTTGTCTTCATTTACTCCCAGTAGCACGCAATCAACAGATACGTGCGAATAAAGCATTTTCTTGTTTTCCATATGTGTTTCCATGATATTACGTTAAACAGTTGCAAATATAATCATTAATCCAATATACAAAACATACAAAACATTTTTTTCAATATTTATAACAGCTTATTTATCTGTGATTTTACTATCTTACCTCATACAATAACATTTATCCCCCATAATGTAAACAAAACAATATTGCAGTAAAGCTCTGATATTTTTCTCTTTAACATGCTTTATCAAAACTTTCTGAACTATTCCCAGTCCGGAATACTTTTATTAATACATTTGTTACAGATTTTACTTGATCATGGACATAAAACATATACAGTTTACGTGCCGGATGTACTGGGCCAACGCAAAAGGACTGCTGAATATAGGGGCAGAAGGCATCATACTACTGGCTTCCATCGCCTCCCTGTTTGTTCTGGTGTATCAGTTCGGTTTTCAGCAGACTAGCGAAACCATACATCATTTATATCTGAGCCGCATCTATATTTTACTGGGATTCTTTATTGGGATCACATTAAGGTATATAGTCCGGTTTAACGAGATCATACAGGAAAAGTTGCTGTACCTGGAT
Organism: Parabacteroides chongii; assembly: GCF_029581355.1. Taxonomy (NCBI): domain Bacteria; kingdom Pseudomonadati; phylum Bacteroidota; class Bacteroidia; order Bacteroidales; family Tannerellaceae; genus Parabacteroides; species Parabacteroides chongii. Next base: position 5,202,933 of record NZ_CP120849.1, read on the forward strand.
ATCGGCATCTATTTTCTTTTGTTTGCCGTTCTTTCGGCGAAGGTCTTTTTCAAAGATATTATCGAACAGTCGTTGCCTTATCTCGCTTTTCTCTCGAAACCGCTGTTCGTATATATGCTGATGTTGCTGCTCAGTGTCATCCATCTGTCGCGGCAGACATTTACGCTGATGCAGACCCGCATCAAACCGTCCCTGCTGTTCCTGCTCAGTTTCATTTTCGTGATCCTGATCGGAGCGGGATTATTAATGTTACCGAACGCCACTACCCGACCGATTCATTTCGTGGATGCCTTGTTTACGGCTACGACTTCAGTTTGTGTAACGGGACTTACCACAGTGGATGTGGCAACCACTTTCACCCATATCGGGCATGTGATCATTATGATCCTGATACAGATCGGGGGGATCGGCGTGATGACTTTCACGAGTTTCTTTGCGCTTTCCTTTATGGGACATTCTTCTTTTACCAGCAAACTGATGCTGAAAGATATGCTGAACGAGGAGCGGATCGGAGGATTGTTCCGGGTGATACTGAATATCCTGTTCGTCACGTTCTTTATTGAAGGGATCGGGGCGTATTTCATTTATATGGATATAAGAGGGACATTACCGGGTGCCACGTTACAGGATGACATATTCTTTGCCATCTTTCACGCGGTGTCTGCTTTCTGTAATGCCGGTATATCTACGCTGAGCGGCAATATGTGTGATCCGTTGGTTGCCCACAATTATAATCTGCATGTGTGGATTTCTCTGCTGATTATCTTTGGCGGACTGGGATTTCCGATTGTATTCAACTACCTGAAATTGTTAAGGCATTTTATTGTAAATACGTTTATGGTAGCTACAAGGATGCAGAAGCGGTATATCCATACCCCCCGCATCATCAACATACATACTTATATTGTAGTGATAAGTACGCTGGTGCTGATCATCGGCGGTACGATCCTTTACTTTATTTTTGAAACGGACAACACGCTGGCAGGACTGTCGATGAAAGGAAAACTGGCAGATTCTTTGCTGGGGGCAGTCACTCCGCGAACAGCGGGGTTTACGGTTGCCGACATGGGAACGCTTCGTCCGGTAACACTGATGCTGACGCTTATCCTGATGGTGGTCGGTGCCGCACCGATGTCTACCGGTGGTGGACTGAAAGTAACGACTGTTTTTGTAGCAATCGTAACGGCATTGAATGTGGCCCGTGAAAAAGAAAAGGTAGAAGTACGTAAAAGGGAGATATCTCCTTCTACGATCCGCCGGGCTTTCGCGACGATTGTCCTTTATTTTATCTTTGCTTCGGTAGCAGTCTGGATGTTGTCCTACACGGAAGAAGGGACACCGGTCTTTACGCTTACCTTCGAAGTTGTCTCTGCGCTGAGTACGGTAGGATCGAGCCTGAATTTTACTCCTTTGCTTTCCATGTCGGGAAAGCTGATCATTATCTGTGCGATGCTGATCGGGCGTATCGGGGTACTGACTTTTATGGTCAGCTTTATAAGAGAATACAAAAAGAGGGATTACACATACCCTCAGGAAAATATATTAATGTAATAAGAAATGCCTTATGAAATTTCTGGTTATAGGATTAGGAAATCTGGGACGTGCCATCGCGGAAAATTTGACCCGCATCGGCGATGAAGTGATAGGTGTCGATTTGAATTTGCATAAAGTGGAAGCTGTCAAACAGACTATCTCCGGTTCAGTCAGCCTCGATACGACCGACAGGGATGCGCTGAACACGCTCCCTCTAAGCGAGATGGATGCTATTTTTGTGACTTACGGAAAGAATTTCGGAACTTCGGTACAGACAGTCGCCTTATTAAAGAGCCTGGATGCCGGCAGGCTGATCGTCCGCTCGATCTCTCCTATCCATGAAACGGTGATCCGTTCCATCGGAGTGTCGGAGATCATTCGTCCGGAACAGGATTATGCGGCTACATATGCTTCACAAAGCTTACTGGGCGATCTGTTCCAGCGTTGGTATCAGGTAACGGAAACGCATCATCTGTATAAAATAAAAACACCCGGCGCTCTGATCGGGCAATCTTTAAAGACAATCGATTTTCAAACGAATTTCGGTATTCGCCTGGTGGGAGTTGAACGGGCAAAAGAAATACGCAACCTGATCGGACTGAAGCAAACGCAATATTATGTAATAGATCCGCTGAGCGACGATCTGGTCCTGGAAGCAGAAGACAGGCTAATACTCTTCGGGAAGATGGAGGTGCTTCATAAAATAAAAGAACTATAAGGAAGAAAAAAAGCGCTAGTCTTTTTCCTTAAAGACTTACGCTTTTCCCGAAATAAGTAGGCATCACCATAGGGAAAGGTGATGCCTACTTTATAACGATAGACACTAGTCGATCTTCTTAACGAGCACTTTATCAATACGCGCCCCATCCATGTCTACAATCTCGAATTCGAAATTCAGCCAGGTTAATGTTTCACCGGTTTTCGGAACACGTTCCAAAATTTCCAGGATCAAACCGCTCAACGTATTATAATCATGTTCGGCATACAGGTCTTCCAGGTCGAAATATTCCAGAAAATCGTAGAAGTTATACTGTCCGTCCACCAACCAGGAACCATCGGCGCGCTGAGTAATCTCTGCCTCCTCACCAATTTCCGGAACCTGACCGATCAAACCTTCCATGATATCTTTCAAAGTAACGATACCCTGGATACCTCCGAACTCATCCGTCACGATACCATATTTGACACGCGCCTGTTTGAACTGCTCCAACGCATTATAAACACTCTGATTCTCCGGCAGATACTGAGCCGGACGTATTACCTGCTCCAAAGAGAAATCAGGTTCATCGATCCGTCCAAACAGATCTTTCAGGTAAACGACACCTTTGATATTATCGAACTTTTCGGAAGCTACCGGATATATATTAAACAGGTTTTCCTGTACTTTCTCACGAATCTTTTCGATACTGTCCGTTACATCCAGCCAAACCAAGTCACTCCGGTGTGTCATAATCGAACCGACATTACGGTCTCCCAGGTTGAACACACGTTCCACAATGTCTTGTTCTACTTCCTGCACTTCACCTCCGTCAAAGCCTTCTTTGACGATCGCCTTGATCTCTTCTTCCGTTACTTTATTTTCTTCATTTGCTTTAATTCCGGTAATTTTAATAACAAAGGAAGTACTTTTAGACAATAACCATACAAAGGGTAAAGCCAGCTTTGATAGCAGAAACATGGGTCTGGCAACCAGCATCGAAACCCGTTCGGCATATCCCATGCCGATACGTTTCGGCACAAGCTCACCCATGATCAAAGTAAGATAAGTAACGATTATAACGATTACAGTCTTTGATAATCCAAGAGCATAAGGTTCGAGTACGGGAACATGACGAACCACTTCTGCCAGGTTATAGGCGAAAGCCTCTCCTGAATACAAACCGGTCAGGATTCCGATTAGCGTAATACCGATCTGGATAGTAGATAAGAAACGATCGGGTTCACCAGCCAACTTCAGGGCTGTTTGCGCAGATTTATTACCTCTTTTTGCCTCTAGTTCCAACCGGGCCTTACGGGCAGACACTAAAGCGATCTCAGACATCGACAAAATACCATTCAACAAAATAAGGCCGACAATAATAAAAATTTCCATTTGCTATATATACAGCGATTGATTAGGGAGCGAAGATATGAATTATATCGAAATTAATACTACATTTAGAACCTTAATTAATATATGATATAAAACATGAAACATCAGATCATATTACTTGGCAAAGATATCACCTCTGTTTATCACGGGATCAAAGAGTTTGCACCCGACCATGTGCATCTTCTTTGCACGAACGAGACAAAAGATGTAGCTGCCCCTTTATTTCCGCTACTCCCCGCCAGTATCCGCCGGACCTTATACCGGACCGAACCGTACGACGGAGAGAACGTTCGCAATGTATGCCGCAAGATACACCAGGCCTATCCTACCGACAAGTTTGCCTATAATCTTTCGGAAGGAACCAAGCTGATGGCATTCGCCGCATTTACAATAGCCAAAGAATATAACGCCCCGGCCTTCTACCTGACTCAACTGGGCGATCTGATCCGGTTGGAAAACTTTGAAAAGCATCCGATGCAAAGCCAGTTGGATAATAAAGAGATATTGGGCCTGAGCGGAAATATCCTGACGGAATACCAGGACGCCAAACAATTGAGCGATGCCGACATACAGGCTTCCGTCTCCATCAAGCAGTTTATCGAACAATACCCGAAAGAACATACCATGATCCAGAAGTTCTTCAATATATTCTGCAATAAGGAACTATCTCGCTTACCGTCATCACGGGTTTTCAAGAGCGGATTGCGCTTCAAGCAAAGACAGGATACTTTCCTCATTGCACAGCAAAACCGTGTATTGCTCAGGTTAACGACTCCCAACGCAGGTATGTTATTTTTCAAAGGACGCTGGTGGGAAACACTCGTTGCCCATAAAGTCAGGACATGGAGCCAGAGACATCCCAACCGTCCCGAGGTATGGCAGAGCGTTCTATTCAGGACAGAAAACAACAGTTCCAGGACAAAAAACGAAGTGGATGTCTTGTTGAACAACCAACAGAAACTGATATTCATCGAATGTAAATCAGGAAATGTAACGCAGAATGATATATATAAGGTAGATGCGGTACGTGAAACCTATGGCGGAGATATCTCGCTGGCTGTATTAGCCAGTTATTACCCAGTGGAAGACAGTTTACAGGAAAAATGCAAGGATCTGCAGATCAATTTATTTGCCCCTGCCTATATCGACGATCGTATCCATCATTTGGATACCCTTCCCGACTGGTTGGAAAAGCTGTCCAACTCCCTGCAGTTATAAAAAAATGAAGCCGTTCTACCTTCTCAGGCGGAACGGCCTTTATCAATCGATAAGTTTTTGCTAATCTAATACATATTAGAAAACAATATCGGGAGATAGATACTTACACTTATTCTAAATTCTAAACTTCATCATCATATTCATAGAGGGGAACTCACTTATTCCCCAACACCTTTATTTATGCAAATGACGTGCCAAAAGAATATAAAGTCGGGATATACCTATCTAATATACTAACTATCAACAGATAAAAACATTTTATATCACATCTTGTATTTCCGCACATCTCACAACTGTGGTGTGGAATCGATGTGGAAGTGTGGATTTTTTCCACACCACACTAAAAAAGCCGGTCTATTCCTAGACCGGCTTTCACACGTACCTTTATATATTATACTTTACTTATTTTACAAACTTGGCTTTCAAAAGATAATCGGCACAACCTTTTATCCCGTCAAACTGGGTACGGCCATCCGGCATACCTTCCAGTTCGACATAATATTCCTTTACACCGATCTGATAGGCCTGTTTGAAGATCATCTCAAAGTTCATAAAGCCAGATTGTCCAAGGATTGCACGATCTTTGATATGCAACAGTTTAATACGATTCGGATATTTCTTCATGTATTCCACCGGATCATTCTGCCCGATCACCGTCCAATATACATCCATTTCAAAGAATACCAGATCAGGATCCGTATCTTTCAGGAAAAGATCATAGATTTTTTCGCCTTTGTTATGGCGGCCGAATATAGCTTCTTTACCTCCGGGAAGTACTTTGGCAAACTCAAAGTCATGGTTATGGTAGCCAAAAGGAATACCTGCCGCTTTTACAATTTTTCCGGCTTCGTTGAAAACATCGCAAACATAGCCTACCTCTTCCACACTGCGGGTACGGGGTTGTCCGGGCTGAACCAGATATTTCACACCTAACTTGGCATGATCGTCTGCCGTCTTTTTCCAATATTCCATAATCATATTGCGGGTATCCGGCGTGTACTCGCCTGTCGGAGGATTCACGTGAGAACTGGTGATCTTCAATCCGGCATCTTCTGCCATCTTCTTGAATTCCATCATATCGACACCATTGATCTTGCCGTTATTGTAACCCGCCAGTTCAAGAGTGGAATAACCCATCTTTTTAAGGTTCTTCATTCCACCGGGAACGTCCTTCATCAGTTCACCTCCCAAAGAATAAATCTGTAAACCGATACTTTTGGCAGCAGTCGTTTCCGATACGACGGGAGTGGCTGCATGTAATGATTCAGCCTTTCCGGCTACCAGCCCCCCTAAAGTCAGGACAGAGGCACTTTTTAGAAAATTTCGTCTATTTACCATGGTCTATTAAAATTTAAGTCTTCAAAGGTATTGTTTTTAATCTGAAAAATAATTCTATATTTGTTCTAAAATAAGAGGCTTATAAATAAATTTAAGAGTATGGAACCTATTTATTGTCAAAGTTGCGGTATGCCGCTGATATCCGATACGGATTATGGAACAAACCAGGACGGGAGTAAAAACAAAGAGTATTGCGCGTTCTGTTTTAAAGACGGGAAATTTGTACAGGATGTAACGATGGATGAAATGATCCAAATCTGTCTTCAGTATTCAGATTCTTTCAAACACGACAACGGCGAAAGCTACACAAAAGAAGAAGCGCTTGCCGGCATGCAGTATTATTTTCCTCAACTGAAACGCTGGAAAAAAGAGTGAACCTCTACGAATCCAATCAAACTGTGTAATACGCCATTATGTACCAGGAATATCCTCCATGCCCGTCACTGGCTCCCTATATCGACAAATATTGGGAGGTGAAAGGCGAGACTGAATACGACATGCGTTATAAGATATTGCCTGACGGATGCGCGGATTTCATCTTTTCCATCCAGGAACCGTTGCAACCTCTGAACGGTGAAATGCTGATGCAGCCTTACCGTTTTTATTTCGTCGGTCCCATGCGGGTTTATTCCGAACTGGTCACACGTTCGACCAACCTTCATATGATGGGTGTACGCTTCTCTCCTTGCGGACTGGCGGCATTCACAAAGGTTCCTTTGGGAGAATTTACCGACATGCGAATCGATGCTTCCGAATTGGATATGCTTTTCGACAATAGTTTTGCAGAAATGTTATGCGAAAGAGAATCTTTGCAGGAACGCATACAAATCATAGAAAGGTTCCTCCTTTCCCGCCTGTCCGCTATCATTCCCATAGACCGGCAGATGTTGCAGGCAACCGATCTGATCATCCGGTCGAACGGGATGCTCCCCATCCGTCAACTGACCGATAAATTATATCTCGGCCAACGTCATTTCGAGCGCAAGTTCAAACACGTCACTGGTTATACACCGAAAGAATTCAGCAGGATCATCAAATTCAGGAACGCAACCCGAGTTTTAAGGGGCATAAAAGATACAGACATGCAGCAGTTAGCCATCGACTGTGGCTACTACGACCAATCTCATTTTATCAAAGAGTTCAGAAGATTATCTGGAAGCAATCCATCCGCATTCATGTCTTTACCGATACCGGAAGACGATCCGCTTACCTATATATAATAGAAGAAAGTCGATTTTTTACAACAGCAACCGCGAAGTTTCCCTTATGTTTGCCTCCGAAACAAAAAAATAGTTTTATGGAAAAGATCAAACAAGAGGCAATCGAATTGCTGAATAACTGCGAGGTGTTGACATTAGCCTCCATCGACGAGCAGGGTTATCCCCGTCCTATAGTCATTTCGAAGATCAAGACAGACGGGATCGATACGATTTGGTTCTCAACGGGAACGAGTTCTGAAAAAACAAAGAATTTTATCGAAAACCCGAAAGCAGGCGTCGCTTTCTTCAAGGAAGGCGACAGTGTGACGCTGACAGGCACCATCGAAGTAGTCGAAGACGCTGCGGAAAAGAAAGCATTATGGGTAGACTGGTTTTATGAGCATTTCCCCAAAGGTGTGGAAGACCCGGAATATTGTATCCTGAAGTTCACCGCCGAACATGCAACCTACTGGATTGGCCATAAGTTCGTGAAGGGGAAAGTGTAAACATCATATACGTTTTAAATAAATATTCGTTCGATAACCGTTCTTTATTCGTTCGACAACCATCGAATAAATAAAGAACAGTTATCGAACGAATAGAGAACAACTGTCGAATGAATACTTATTTTAAACCCAACGGTAGTTTACATTCAGACATTAATCATCCAACTCTCCCTGATTCCGCATATGTTTGCCATCGCAGAAGGGTTTGTTCTGTGAAAGACCGCAACGGCATAATGTAACGCGGTTGCGCACCGGATAGACACGTCCGTTTTCGTCTTCTATAGGAATACCGCCTTTCACCCAGATAGGACCGTGTACGCTGGCAGGGACATCTTCCAGGATACTGATACCTTCGGGCAGTTCGGGTTCAATCCGTTTGCCATCTTTCGTAACGGCTGTCAGACGACCGCTGGGGCAGTTGGCGCACTGTTGTTTTACTATTTCAATCGTATCCTTCGAGTCACCCTCCTCCACCTGTTGCCAGGCAGTACCGTGCGTATCGCAGAAACGGGCTACCGCACAAAGGCTTTCGGCATCCAACATATCGATCACTTTGCCTTCATAAAGGACAGACATTTCATCGTACGAATCGTGACTGGCCGTCGTATCTCCTTTAAAGCCAATCTTTTTATGCGTTCCGTCGCAGAAAGGTTTGTTGTGCGAGCCACCACAGCGGCACAGATGATATACGCCTTCAACGGAATACTTTTGTATTTCCTTATAACCGGTGGAAGCTCCTTTCCGGTCGCCGATATAACGTAACTGATTCAACGGGATATCCCCGATCACTTCGTAAGGTCCGTTCGGGAGAACCTTGATTTTCTTTTCACTATTAGATTCCATCACCTAAGTTGTTTTAATTTTATGTACTATTTATTAAACAACCTGGATTTCAGTTTGTTTAGTCAAACCTTCCGGAAAATCAAGCCATCCGCTAAAATCCCAGTCCAAGCTCGAACATGAAACGGAAACTATCGGTCGAACCGAACCATGAATACTTCGTCGTGACCTTGTTGATCAACGTCAGCCATACCCCTCCTCCGTACGAGGTATGCCACCTTTTCGATTCTTCACCCGGGAACCAGACACGACCGTAGTCGAACCCAGCAAACACTCCGTACTTCAAAGGGGTGAATGGATTCTTAAGTTTCCCCATATCCAACCGGATATCCGAATATTGGTAAAAAGCTTGTTTCCCGATAAAACGGTTATCCCGGTAACCGCGTAGCTCGGTAGATGCCGCCTGGTAGAATTCGTATTTATTGTTGAAGAGCAGTTTACATTTCGCCATCGTCGCCCAGGTCAGACGATCGGTAATCCGTACGTCCAGCTCCATAGAAGCACCGGCATAAGGGAAATTACGTCCGGCATCCCTCAGATTCATCATCCAACCGGCTGTTACAGTTCCACCGATCCGGGGAATAAAAGAAGAAAGCTCTTTCTCCGTCTCTAGCGTAGCCCCCAGGTCGAAGAAGTAGTTATTCTTGAAAATCCGGTGATCTTCGGGATAATACTGGTTGATGAAACGGTCGCTCGTTTCCTTCGCCTTGAACATTTCCAGCGAAGTTCGAACAGTCAGCTTTTCATTCTTTCCGAAATTGAGCAGAAAAGAAGGCGACAGTTTGAACTCGCGGATATGGACACGGTTGTAATTTTTCTTCGCTTCCTTATATCCGTCCGTATTATTCCCGAAACCGAAAAAGTTATAGAAGTTCCTCTTCGAACTGATTGTAGCCTCTATATTGAACGATTTCTTTCCGTCGTAAGAAGGAAAAATCCCCTGGTACATGAACCCTTGCAGGTAATTATACCCGACACGGTGCTGGTAAGTAAACGGCGAACGTTTAAAGCCATACATCGTATAGGTAAAGAATGTGCCGAGACTGAATCCTTTATCCGAGTCGTAAATCCCCCAGGGTGTGAGCGACATTTTATGATATTTGATCTTATTGTAGTCATACTGATGTATTTCCGGTATATCCGAAAAAACTTTACGGGCATGAAGAATGGAGTCTAACCGGGCCTTTTCCGACTTATACTCGTAAATCCGTATATGATGACCCGGGGCCAGCCGGTAGCTATTCTCACCACGGCCGGCAATCAAGAAGACGGGCATTTCTTTCTTTGCTTCTCCGTTCACTTCAAAACGGTCGTCACCTTCAAGGCCGTATAGCCAAAGTTCCTTGGTCTTTTTCCGGCTATATTTCCGGTCGAACACCAGTCGGTCTGTCTCTTTATCGTAGATGCGGATAAACAAACTATCCGGATTAGTACGATCGATGACGAAACGGTCAGAACGGTTGCTTCCCGTCAGAACCGGGGTTCGCTGCAACTGATCGAAATAAGCCGTTGCTATCTCCTCCAGCCTATCCCGTCTCTGTTTCACGATCACGCTGATCCGTTCGATCTCCTTATTCTCTATTCCTTTCGGCAAACGCGAAAAAGCATCGTCTATCACCGAATCGGTCAGTGTCCGGCGGATGAATCGGGCCTGCTGCATCCATACATCGGCATCACTTTGGGAAGCCAACGCCATATCCAAAGAAAAACCCAAGGCGTTCTCTTTGCGGACGCTTTTCAGCGAAGGATCGTAATTAACAATGAAACCCAGGCCCAACACCCGGAGCATTTGTTTGAACAAAACGCCGTCAACCTTCGTAAAAGCATGGTTACGGTCGATGACGATCGGGTCGAAGGTTAGGCTGTCGCCCCGCTTACGCGCTATCCAGTTCCAGTTTTCGGGTATCTTATTCCAGTCACCTATCACCATATCCAACAGACGTTCGCGGATATAAAGTTCCTGATTCACCTGATAATTCTTATCCGTCCGGATAGTATCCAGCAAATCTTCTGTCAGGAGAATATTCGGGTGGGTATTAAAATCGGGCACATCGATGACACTGACCAGCTTATTTCCGATAGGCGTTCCATCCGCTACTGTATCGGTTGTAGAATACTCGGGCAAGTAAAAGATTCGCGAATTATTTGAGTTCAGCCCCGACGAACGCGCCAGATAATCGGCAGAGATAAAGGTAAACGGATTGATAATAGTATAGGCATCGCCGATGAACTGGTCCAGATATGTATTTCTGAATACTTGTTTGCTATAGACTTCCTGGAAGAATTTCGATTCGAGGAAGGTAGTATATCCGCCTAGCGGCTTCAAAAGACATAACTGTGCCTGATCGTTTTCCAAAAGTAATCCCTGGAAATCAGTAGCCTGCTCCACCACCTTCATCCCACCCCAAAGCGTTTGCAGGGTGACGGCAGGCACGGTGATCGGGATAGAATATAATTTCCGGTAATGTTCTCCCCAAAGCATCTTATAAAAATCACTTTTCTCAGTGGCCGACGACGGGTAGATCGATTTTCGGACCAGCGAATCACCTTCGGTCATACCGGCACTGTCGACCGGCAACAATAGATCCGCTGCCGCCTCCGGAGACGGAAAAAACAGCAGGACCAACAATAATATATAGTAACAGACAGTATAAACATGTAATTTCATCATCTGCAAACTGAATCACAATTATATTCAAACAAGTAACACCTGTATATTTACATAACAGAGCAGGCATTCAACTTGTTTTGCTCATAACGCCTGGCAGCCTGATCCAGTTTTTTTCGTATTTTAGCAGACAATAAACGAATCCTTTAAAAAGAAAAGCTTATGAGTTTTGCTGGCCATGTTTTCGATATGATACGAAGGAACAAAGAGGATCGGGAGATGCTCAGACAACTCCGTGACCGGGGAAAAGACACCCGTGCAAAGTATGTTTCACAACTCCCGGACATCAGTGCCGAAGAGTTCGACCGGATCAACCGGCAGGTGAAAGAACGCGAACAAGATGAACAAAAGTACTTCTTACAAATAAAATATGTGATTTTACTGGCTGCCCTTGCCGCCTTTATCTTATTATGGATCATATTAAAAGTATTCTCTTTCTGAAATTCTCATAAAAATATGGCAAAGAATAATCTGACTTACTGGTATCATCTGATCGCAATCATCACGGTTATTATCTGGGGTACGACTTTCGTTTCGACAAAAATCCTGATTCATAACGGGCTGTCTCCCGTCGACATTCTTTTCTACCGTTTCGCGCTGGCTTATGTCTGCATCTGGTTTATTTCGCCCAAGGTGCTGTTCGCCAGGAGCAAACGGGATGAACTTATGTTCGTAGCCGCCGGGCTTTGCGGGGGATCGATCTATTTTATTACCGAAAATACGGCGCTGGGGATCACGCTGGCTTCAAACGTGTCGCTCATCATCTGCACCGCTCCTATCCTGACGGCGTTTCTTTCGCTCCTGTTTTACCGCAGGGAGAAGATCAAACCGAATCTGATCTACGGCTCGGTCATAGCACTGATCGGGGTGGCGTTTGTCGTGTTCAATGGTAGTTTTCTACTGAAAATCAATCCACTGGGAGATATGTTGACGCTGATCGCAGCGTTGATGTGGGCGTTTTACTGTCTGATACTGAAACAGATGGGGAACCGGTATCCGACATTGCTGATTACCCGGAAGGTGTTTTTCTACGGGCCTGTCACATTAACCCCGATGTTCCTGCTCCATCCGTTGAATACGGATACGGCGATACTCTTCCGCCCGGTCGTTGCAGCTAACCTGCTGTTCCTGGGTGTGGTAGCATCGATGCTTTGTTACATCATGTGGAACACGGCAGTCAAAGAGCTGGGTCCGTTCCGCACGGCCAACTATATCTATATTGTCCCGCTGGTGACGCTGATCACTTCCGCCATCGTGATCGACGAAATCATCACGGTGATCGCCCTGATCGGATCGGTCTTTATCCTGAGCGGGGTTTATATTGCGGAGAGGGGATTTCATTTTAAAAGTGTCTCAGTTTGAGGTGTAATTTTAGCACCTCACAGTCTTAAAATCCTACCTGAGAATAAAAAATAAGACTTTAAGCATGCTAAAACAAATGTTACAACCGGAAACCTGAATAAAGCAGTTCAAAGGAACATTAAGCGTTTTCCCGTTGATTTTATGTTTCAGCTAACAAAAAAAGAGTTTGAAGAACAAAACTTGATATTCCAAAATGGAACATCAAGATGGGGTGGTACTCGTAAGTTTCAGATAAGCCACGTAACCCGGTAGGCTTTGTGAAGCCAAAGTAATTAAGGTTTATTTTGTAATCAATACTCAGCTATAAAATAATCGCATTCTTATAACCAATCAACAAGAATAATTATCTATCTTTGCCAAACATCTATTAACAGATGTATAACTAAAACAATTAATTATGGACAAATTTATCAATCCTTTCTCGGATTACGGCTGGAAGCGAATTTTCGGCAGTGAAGTAAGCAAAGATCTTATCATCAGTTTCCTCAATGAAGTCATTCAACAGGAAGTAATCGTAGACATTACCTTTCGTAATGTGGAAATGTTGGGTCTGAAACAAGACCAGCGTCGAGCCGTTTTCGACATCTTCTGCGAGAACGAAAAAGGGGAAGTCTTTATCTGCGAGATGCAGAAAAGCCGTCAGAAATACTTCTCCGACCGGGTGTTATATTATGCCTCTTTTGCTATCCAGCAACAATCCATGATCATAAAAGAAAAACTGGAGAAAGAACCGGAGGAAAAGATCCGCAAACGATGGAACTATCATATCAGTAAAGTGTATGTCGTTTGTGTACTAAATTACATCATGGACCCGTCCCACCCGGAGAAATACCGCTGGGATATCGTGCGCATGGATCGCGAATTGAAGGTGCCCTTCAGCGAAACGCTTAACGAGATTTATCTTGAAATGCCGAAATTTGTGTTACCTTTGCGTCTATGCGACACTTTTTATAAGAAGTGGTTATATGTTTTAAACAATATCGAGATCATGGAACGATTACCTAAAGAACTCAACAACCAAATTTTCCGCAAACTGAAAAGCATTGTGGAAGTAGCGAGTATGACTCCCGACCAACGGCTTGAATACGAATTGAGCCTCTCCGTCGAACGTGACCTCTCCGCTGCCCTCGATACCAGCTTCGAAGACGGGATGGAAAAAGGTAAGGCAGAAGAACAACGCCTTATCGCTGCCAACTTAAAAAAACAGGGAATAAATATCGATACGATTGCGCAATGTACCGGATTGTCGGTAGAAGAAATAAGTAAATTGTAATCTATAGTTGCTTATTAATCGAATCAGCCAGATCGCCATACATTAAAAACAATCTGGCTGATTTTGTTTGAGTCCACCTTTTGAACCTTTCCATCCCCTTCCCCGTTATTTATTCACTATTATGCGGAACGCCGACTAAACGGCAGACAAATAATAATGAATAAAGATAAAACACAGAACAACGACAAAACGCCGAAAAGCAAGCTGCTGATCAAAGCGTTTGAGGAACAGGTCAAGATAAAAATTGACCTGGGAAGGGAAAGAACAGCCAAAAACTACCGTACAACTATTGCCAAAATAAAGACCTACCTCTCGGAACAGAGCGATAGCGATAGCAATAACCGTAATGCCAACGGTAACCGTCCCCTCCCCACCCTCCGCTTGCACCACATCGACACCCAATGGGTACAGGATTTCACAGCCTGGTTATACCGGCAGCACCCCGATACCCCCGGTACGGCAGGCTTCTACCTCAGCAACTTCAAAGCCATGTACAACCACACCGTCGAACAAGGTCAGGTCACCTACCCCGATAGCGGCTACCCCTTTGCCCACGTATCGATAAAAAGCCCCGTCCCCTTCAAACGCGCCCTTCCCCAAAAAGAGGTACAGCGGCTGAGCGAAAGAAACCTCTACGCACAACTCACCCCCGCCTGCCGCGACTCACTCGACCTCTTCCTATTTATCTTCTTTTGCCAGGGCATCTCTTTCCACGACCTCTTCACACTCACCTACCACCAGATGAATGCCCCCGACTACATTCTATATACACGCAGTAAAACCAACGTCCCCCTCAAAGTAAAGCTGACCGATGAAATGAAATATATCCTCCAGCGCCATCGGAACCCCGACAGCCCCTACCTCTTCCCTTTCCTGCACGAACGGAGGAAAGAAAAAGCGGCAGGCCCATTGAATGAAGACTCCGCCCTCAAACGCACCAACCGCCACCTCAAAAAAATCGGCAAACTACTGGGAATCGAAATGTCCCTTACCACCTATGTCATGCGTCATACCTTCGCCACCCTGATGCTCTCATCCGGAGCCACCGTCGAACTCATCAGCCAGTGCCTCGGACACAAATCCATCAAAACGACACAAATCTACCTGTCGAAACTCACGACCGAAAAATTGGACAAGGCGACCGACACGATGCTCGATATGTACATACGTCAACCCGGAGAACAAAAAGAAGTTTCTCCCCCCAAAACAAAGAAACACCGGACAAAAACGACGAAGAAAACAGAGAAAGCTTGTCAAACAAAGGATCTCGAAGAAAAAAAATGTCCGTCTCTTAACAAGAAACGGACATTCGCGGACTTACTTGTCCGAATCACGCCGGCAAAAGTAATGAAAACCTTTTATATAAAAAAGCCAGAGAAGCATTGTTTTTTAATATTCTTTCATCACATCCTATTATTTTTTGCTGAAAAAGGCTTTCAAATTAGTGTAAACAAGCTGTACTGAAACAGCGACCTTTTTAAATATGCCTTGATTTTCAGAGCCTATATATTGTAATTTTCCGAATGTCCGTTTCTTGTTAAGAGACGGACATTCGGACTTACTTATTCAGAGAGGCTAAACAGATCAAAGCAACAACTAAATACAACGCACTAGTATGAAGGATAAACGCATATTTTTAATTTTATCGGCAATAGTACTGACGGTATCATCCGCCTTCGCCCAAAAGATAGCACTTAAAAGCAATCTACTCTATGACGTAACCACAACTCTCAATATTGGTGCTGAAGTAGGACTTTCTCCTGACATCACACTGGATATTTCCGGCAATCTCAATGCCTGGACATTCGGAGGCGGCAAACAATGGCGTCACTGGCTCATCCAACCCGAGGCCCGTTACTGGCTTTCCAAAAAATTCGACGGACATTTTATAGGATTGCATGCACATGGAGGCCAGTTCAATGTGGGAAACCTCAAATTCCTCCATACCAAAGAAGTCCGTCACCAGGGATACCTGCTGGGAGCCGGTTTTACCTACGGCTATAACTGGAAACTCAGCGACCGCTGGAAACTGGAAGCAGCCATCGGCCTGGGCTACGCCTACCTCGATTATGACCGTTATCCTTGCGGTACTTGCGGAAAGAAACTGTCTGGCGACACCAAACATTACTTCGGCCCGACCAAAGCAGCATTCTCTCTTATTTATATCCTTAAATAATATATAATCTAAATCAATAAAAAATGAACAAAGCAGAACTAATAACAGCAATCGCCCAGGACATGGGAGTGACTTTCGTTGCAGCCAAAGGATTTATCGATAGCTTTCAACGGACCGTCTCCAATATTCTTGCAGAAGGCGATATGATCTCACTTCACAACTTCGGATGCCTGCAAACGAAAGAACAGGGAGCACGCCCGGTACGCAACCCCAAAACAGGCGAGCCCGTCATGCTGGCTCCCCGTACTACCGTCCGTTTCAAGCCGGGAAAGCTACTGCTTGAAACTGTGAACAAACAGAAATAATTACTTTACAATAAAGCTCAAATTTTCAGAGAAACAACTTAATCATTTTATTAATTTAATTATCAATCTTATGAAACTAAGAAACATTTTCGCTGTTGCGCTGGCAGGTCTGGCATTCACAGCATGTAACAATGACGACGTACCCGGAAAAGGTACAGATGGAAATGGAGCAGAGAAGACCTTTATCGGCCTGACTATCCAACTTCCCAAAGGAACAGTGACAAAAGGGGCAACAGATGCCGCAGGTACTGCTAATGAAAACCGCCTGAAAACACTGCACATCTATTGCTGGACAGGTATGAACATCGGTACGCCCACGACAGTGGATATTGATACCGAAGCCACAGCGGATGCAAGCGGAGGTTATACTGTAAATGCTGCCATCGAAGGTGTAGTGGGTGCGAACAATATCTTCGTGACGGCTAATACGGCAGCTCCTATCACCGGTCTGACAGCCGCAGGTGTTACACACGACACTCCGCAGGAACTCACACAAACACTGGCAAGCCTGATCGATGAAACAGGAGGCGGTGAAGGTTTCGTTATGTTTAGCAAGGATATTGTAGAGGTAAATGCCGCTGCAGCGGCGAAAGCTGACGTAGAAGCTGGTTCTGTAGCTACAAACATTGCAGCAGTCACACTGCGTCGTGCCGTAGCCAAAGTAGCTCTGACTTCTTCTTTGACATCTACAGATGGTACAGGCATCGATGATGAAGGTGGTTTCTGTAAGATATACGACGTCAAATGGAACATCGCAAATCAGCCGGCCACCCTGTATCCGGTTGTTAAATTTGCGGCAGGACTCAATTTTGAAGCAGGTAACATCATCAGCCCGTATACAAATTTTGATCCCAACCTAGACCCAACTGAGGCCGTTCCTGCCATAGGTGAGGCTGCCGCTTTACAGTATTGCAAAGAAAACGCACACGGTAGCGCTAACGATTACACCAATCAAAATACAACGACTATTCAGGTGATGGCAATATGTTCTCCTAAAACATATTATAAAGAAGTAACCGATGCAGGATCTGGAAAATTCACCGCAACTACTGCTAACAACCTGGCTAAAGGTACTACTTTCTACACCTTGAAAGCAGCAGATGGAGAGTTGGCTGCCAATTCATTCTTTGATGAGACTGCGGCAGGACAATATGCAACAATCAAAGGCGGTGATAAAGCCACTTACTTCAATGAATACAAAGACGGTAAATGCTATTGGACAATTTATATTCATAACGGTGCAACACCGAAAGTGTACGGTGTTCTCAGAAACAACCTGTATACCGTTAATATCAACAGCATCAAAGCTCCCGGATTCCCGGCACTTCCTATCGACAACACTCCGATCGCTTCGGAAGCCTGGATTCAGACGACCATTGCTGTCGAACCGTGGACTGCTAACGCGATGGGAGACGTAGACCTCCAGTAATATTAACCCCCGGCTCCGGATAAACACATCCGGGGCCGGAATATAAAAAACAATCATCATGGCAAACGAAGAAGAAAAAATCATCCTACAAGCCGACCTCTACGACAACCTGCTTACGGAAGAAGCCGGCGATTACACCGCCCGGCTCCGCATCTCAGGCAGCCTGCGCAACAGCAACCTCGCCCAGCGTATCCTCGACCGCGGTTCCGAATACCGGAAAGATACCATCGAAAACATTCTCAACATGGGTGACCAGGAAAAGGTGAAAGCACTCGCCGAAGGCAAAAGCGTGGTGGACGGCGTCGGTCAGACTATGATCCAGATAAAAGGCAATTTCGACGGCGAAACCGCCCCTTTCGATCCCGCCAAACACAGCCTCATTATCTCCTACACCCCCGGCAAGGCCCTCCGTAAAGCCATGCAACGGATCGAGATACAAACCAACAAAGCCACTACCGGCCCGGTAATCAACTCGATCACCAACCCGATGACCGGCGAGGTCAATGCGACTATCCTGCCCAACCTGCCCCTGATCATCGCCGGTGCCAACCTGAAAGTGGCAACCGCCGAAAAAAACACTAAGGAGGCAACAGCAGGTCTCTTCTTCATCTCCGAAGACGGTACGACCGAAAAGCCCGCTTTATTGATCGTACATAACAACCCTTCCGAACTCACCGTCGTAGCCCCCGACCTCAACGCCGGAAACTATTACGTGGAGATACGCACCCAATCGGCTGCCGGAAGTAAACTGGTGAAAAACATGCGCACCTTCCGCTATCCCATCCTCCTCACCGTAGGAAGCACGGAAGACGACCGGCCGGTGATTGAAAATGACGACCGGCCCGAGATTGAATAGGAAACATACCTTCCAGTCTACTGGAAACAGATCGTGCAGCAGACTGGAAAGCCGGTTCGCAACAGACCGGAAGGCCGTCCGCCTAAAACATGTTAAAACAATAAGATCAAAATGAAGAGAAAGATGAAAAGTCCAATTTCCGCCAATCGGTTCGCTATCCACCTGATGGCTATGCTGATAGCACTCTGTATCCTACCGGGATGCGTCATGCAGGACCTGGAAGAATGCCCGCCCGTGCCACCTGCAAAAACAGGCAAAGTATGGTTCAAATTCTCCTTCACCCTCCACAATCAGATGGGGGAAGACGGGACGTATGAAGACCTGTTTGCCCGCTATACCCAAAGCGTAGAAATCTTTATTTTTGATGCCGGCGGACGATTTATCAAAAAACAGACCGACACACAGGGGCCGTTCACCGACGACTACCGTTTACAAACGGAACTTGCCCCCGGCGACTACCGCGCCATCAGCTGGGTAAACCTGCACGCCAATCCCGACATCATCCTCCTGCCCGAACCGCAGGAAGGCATTACCACTTTCGACGAGATGCAGGTGCAACTCCGGCACCTCACACTCAAAGTCACACCCAACGCCGCCACAGAACCCATCCCGCTGTTTCACGGCGACACACAGACATTTACCATTCGCGCAAACGATGGTTACGACCAGGAGATCGTCATCCCCTCGGGTCTGACGCGCGACACTAACCGCATCCGTTTCGCCATAAGCTGGCGCGACAAAGACACGCAGAAACTCTGCCCCCGATGGATGCACGCGGATTCCACCCGCATTTATATCGACGATAATTATGGAGCCATCGGTTTCGATAACCTGCCCGTACAAACCGACAGCCTCAATTACATACCCGTCTACCTCTCCGGCGGACAGGCTGGTAAAAGCACGTCCGCTACCGGCAACAGCGACAGTGAGGGCGACGAAGCGGCAACCCTGCATGCACAGGCCGGCATGCTCCGCCTGATGACCTCTTCCACCCCGGGCCTGCGCATCTGCCGCCTGCAACCCGACGGTTCCGAAAAAACGGTTTACCGGGCCGCACTGATGAACGACTTCATCTCCCGGCTTTATAAAACACAGGAGGCGCTCGACCGGGAAGACCTTTTCAACATCGAACTCGAATTCACCTGCGAACATGTCTCCGAACCGGACGAACCGGACGAACCGGACAATCCTGATAATCCTGATAACCCGGACAACCCGGACAACCCGGACAACCCCGACGATCCCGACAATCCCGACAACCCTGACGTTCCGGACATTCCGGACATTCCGGTGAACCCCGATAAACCCGGCAAAGAAAGCTGGATTGCCGTTAAGATCAGCATCAACGGCTGGACATTGGTAGACAACGGAGATATAGACCTCTGATAATATAAAAAAGTAACAGATCATGATAATAACAAGACAATACGGACGATTGGCACACTTTTGCATCACCCTGCTGCTT
Organism: Parabacteroides chongii; assembly: GCF_029581355.1. Lineage (NCBI taxonomy): Bacteria > Pseudomonadati > Bacteroidota > Bacteroidia > Bacteroidales > Tannerellaceae > Parabacteroides > Parabacteroides chongii. The sequence goes on from NZ_CP120849.1 coordinate 5,223,193, forward strand.
CCCTGCCTGCTGGCGGGAAGCCAGGGAGGATGTACCCGCGAAGAGCCTCTCTCCTACGAAGAGCCGGGACAACCCGTTATGATCAGCCTCAGCAACCGGGCGATCAACGCCGGAGTATCCGGCGAACAGGTGAATACGCTCCGCATCCTTTTGGTCAACAGGAATAACATCGACCGGACAGTGGTATGTAACCGCTTCGTCAGCAGCCCGACCGACCCCCTGCTTATAAAAGTGGTCAGCGGAATGTTCGATGTGTATGTAGTGGCCAACGAGATGCCCGACGGCACCGAGTTTACCCCTCTCCGAAACGTAAGGAACCTGACAGGTATCAGGCAGGTAGCCCTGCCCTACTCACCCGCCGACCGCAATATGGAAAACATTCCGATGTTCGGCAAAGTAGAGCAAGTAAATATCACAGCACCGGAAGGCGAAGTATCGTCGACAAATCCGGCATCCGTCACAGTAGCCGGCGTATCCAAAGGACACGAACTGCCTGTCTCTCTCACCCGGATGGCCAGTAAGGTGAAACTGACGCTCAAACAAAGCAACGGGACATTGAAGGCTGTGGAATTCAATAACCTGCCGGATAAAATTCCTTTGTTCGACGATACATATATCACCCCTGACACACGACCGGTCAAGACGGTAGAGACAGGTAAATTCAACCCTGTCATCTCCTCCGACCCGGCCTATCCGATCGCTTCGGAACAGGCAGATATCCTGCTGCCTTCGTGGATATTCGCTGATAAAACGAACAGCAGCCAGGCTATACAACTGAAAGCTACTGTCACGGAAGATACGGGCGACAAATCATACAGCAGTGCCATCGGGCATGCCGCAGGAAGCAGCGACGTACCGAAAGATTATACTATCTTACGGAACAAAGACTATACGCTCACCGCCTTTATCACCAACAATACGGTAACAGTCGGCGCTTCCGTCAGCTCCTGGACAGACCTGAATCTGAGCCTCGAAGACGATAAACCGGTCATTCCCCCTGTTGCACCCTGATGTCAACTCCATAAAAACATTGATAAGATGAAACGATATGTATATACAACTTCAACCCGTCTGATGGTCCTTCTTTTTATCGGAGCATGCCTTTTTAGCGGCTGTTCCGAAGAAGAGGCCGTCGGTCCCGGGAAAGAGACGGGCAACGGCCCCTCCCTCTCCATCATGGCGGCTGTCAGCCCGAGCATTCCGACACGGGCTTCAGACGACCCGTCGACAGATGTCAGAAACGAAAATGGTTCCTGGATAAGATATCTGACTATATTCCTGTTCGCTACAAATGCGACAGACAGCGATAGACCTTTATTAACAAAAACCATCCAGGTGACAAATAATCCCGCTCAGCAAAACCAGGCCAACCGGATGCAATTGACCGCCGATGAACTAAAACGGGCCGGTATCGGATTCGGATCGCATGTGGCGATTTATGCAATCGCAAACTATATCCCCGCAAATGCGGAAACCCTGACAAAAAAGCAGGTGATATCACTAACGCCACCTCTGCCGAAATACCAACAAGCAGGTGCCTGGGGAATGAGCGTTGTCCCTATGAGCGGGACAATACCGGACTACGAAATTACTTCCAATGATAATCAGACGATATCGCTGGATATGCAACGTGCCGTGATACGGATAAAAGTTTCTATTACGGATGCCGAATTCGACTACGACAAATATCTCGACGGAAAATATAGCTGGGGAATAAGCTCGATCAAGCTTTACAACGATTTCGTCGCCACCTATTTATGGAATGAAGGAATTCCCGCAAGTCCTGCCTGCCGTACTGAAAATGCGGGAATCGGAACAACTACTTTAAGCTATCCGCCAGGTGATAATTTGACAGTCGGGCCTTTCTATCTGAATTGTAACGAAACATCGGCAGTCCATACAACATCTGCCCCGATTAAGGTAAAGGTAAATGGTATTCGTTATAATGAAAACAATATCGAAACTCCTTTTGAATACACGATAGACTTGAAAAAAAGCGACGGTTCGTATACATTCGAACGAAATACCAGCCTGACCGCCAACCTGACACTGAAAGCCGGTTCGGTAGAGCTGAAAACCGAAGTTCTACCCTGGGATGGGGAGGTTGATGCCAGCGGAGCGGAAAAGCCAATGGACATAGCACCTAAAGCCAATTGCTACATCGTAAAGCCGGGAAGTACAATCCTCATTCCGGTATCGCAAGTACAGGATGCTTATAATTTCAATAGTACCATTACCCCTATTGCCGCAGATGAAAAACTGACTACCAAACTGATCTGGACAGATGTGAAAGGAGCCACATCCGGAAAGGGGCTGGCAAATGATGCCTCTGTTGCCGAAATCGAAGTATTAGGAAAAGGACCGGATGCATTACTCCGTGTAGTCGCCGGCACACAACCGGGTAACAGTGTGGTTGCCATACGAACTGAATATGCAGACAGATGGAGTTGGCATATCTGGGTAACGGATTATGATCCGGAAACAGACAATATAGTTAACGGAGCTTACACATTTATGGACCGGAACATCGGTGCCCTTAGTAATACACCTTCCTCTTCCGGAGATAACAGTACCGGTGTGGTCGGAACATATTATCAATGGGGACGTCACACTCCCCTACAGTCAAAAGCCTTTTCCGGTGACTTACCTGCCTTAATATATAATGCAGACGGGACCATACAAGTCCGGGATCAGGTTGTGCCCATTTCAATCGGCCAAGTATCCCAAAGACCCTTATCTTTTTTTACAAGCAATTATAGTGCAAAGCAGGAATTATGGGATAACGGTGGGAAAAAAACACCTTTAGACCCATGTCCGGCGGGATGGCGTGTGCCGCTCAAGACTGCATGGGACGGTGCTAATTTCGGTGAAGTTAAGACAAATGGAGTTCAGACAGATGCGGGGTTCTATCCCACATCGCAGGCTTTTATGGCATTTAATTCAATTGATGGTAAATTCAAACCATTCTTTTGGACCGCAAGTACTTATCTGGAAAACAGACCTTATTGCTACAATGGCAATTCAGAATATTTTTCCGATATGCCGGACTATTTCGGCCTTCCCGTACGCTGTGTAAAAGAATAAGCAATAGCATTAAAAAAATATTATAATCATGACATACCTCAGATACATCTTTTTATCGTTTTTACTTCTTCTGTCGTTCGCTAGCTGTACGCAGGATGAAGCAGGAATTGTTGTACCCGGTGAAATCAGGCTTACACTGAATATACCCGGTGCAGTGTTGTCTAAAAGTCTCGACTCCGAAGCCGGAGAAAGTACTATTACAAACGTCTATCTGTTGTTTTACCCACAGGGTGCAGCAGATACGGATGCTCCCGTATTCTTTTACGCCCAGACCGGTCTGAATGCCGAAAGCGGCTCCTGGAGCAAAACTTTCAAAACTACCGAAATGCCGCAACTCGAACCTCACGTCACCTACGATGTCTACGCGCTTGCCAGCTTACCCGACGGTGTCATACCACCGACAGCAACAACGACAAAGGCAACGCTTCTGGATATGCAGGAGAAGCTGACCGACCAGAATGCTTCATCCCGGGTTATCTCCTTTTCGGGCACGTCGACCTATACTACCGGCACACTGGGTGAACAGATAATCGATCTGAAGCGTACGGTGGCCCGTTTCGACATTACGCTCGATAATCAGACATCCGCACAAAATATAACGCTTACGCTGATAGAAGAACCGTCATCCGTCTTTTATCTGAAAGACAAAACCGAAAGTCCGCTTACGAACTCCAACCAACCGGCCAGCAATATAGCCGGGAATCGCTATCGTTTCTATTTGTACGAACATACTACCGGAAGCCGGCCTGTCCGCATATATGTCAGCGGGACTACCTTGGGAGGCGAACCTATCTCCCACTATATAGCGGTACAGCCCGACGGTAGTAGCGAAATCAAACGAAACTATATCTATAACATCACCCTGACACTATTTGAAAACGATATCACTGTATCGACCGACAAGCCGACCGATTGGAGTGAAATACAAAATAATGCGCCTTCGTTCAGCAATATCGCCTCGCAACCGTACTCAAACACCTATATTGTAGCCCCCGGCAGCAAGCCTATCCGTATCCCGGTAGGCCGTCCGAACCAGGCTAACCTGGTAAACAGCTCCATCCCGGTCATAGCAGCCTGGGAAAATCTGGAAGCCGTGCTGGTCTGGACAGATGTGAAAGGAGCCGTCTCCGGACTCGGAATGGCTGTCGATGCATCTATTGCAGATATACAGATAACCGGCAGAGGTCCTGAAGCCTCCTTGCTGGTAACTCCCGGGACAAAACCCGGTAACAGCGTAGTGGCTGTACGGAAGGTTGGAGGCGATATCAAATGGAGCTGGCAAATCTGGGTAACCGATTACAATCCGGATACTGCCGCCGGAGGAACGCTGACGACGGGTACTAAGACATATACCTATATGGACCGGAACCTCGGTGCCCTTACCAATACGGGCGAAGAGAACGTAATCGGTACATATTACCAATGGGGACGCCCTACGCCGTTTCCGGTCAAAAAAAACGGAGAGCTGCAACTCGCCCCTGTCTACGACGCAGAAGGGAATGAGGTAAAAGTCAATAACGGTGGTGACAATATTATAAAAAATGATATCAGCGAGTTAATAGCTATCCCGCTCTCCTTTGCAAATGATAACTATTTTCACGAAGATAATTTATGGAAGCTTTCTACCAAAACTATTTTCGATCCTTGTCCGGAAGGCTGGTGCGTACCTCCAAGAGATTTTTGGAACAACATCAAATACACTCCTGTAAATGAAAGTGCAAAAGTTATCGGTTATAAAGCAGAAACCTCAGGCATATTCTTTCCTATAACATATTGTATAAACAAAGACGACGGAAAAAGTATTAAAGATCTCTCAAAGGTATATCACTGGACTTGTGAACAATATGGATCACTTAATCTGGTAACTTATCATTATGTCAGTGAGGAGGATGGTTCAGATTGCACTTACAACAATCCTTCGTGGGGATTTCCGGTACGTTGCGTAAAAGAATAAGACCAATCATAAGTATTAATTTAATATAAAAAACAAAGAGAAGTATGTATAAAAAATTATTAGCGGAAGCAATCGGCACGATGGTACTGGTATTAATGGGATGCGGTACCGCAGTATTCAACGGAGGAGCGACCTCGGTCGCAGCAGTTTTGACAATCGCGTTCGGATTCGGATTGTCTGTTGTAGCAATGGCATATGCAATAGGACATATTTCAGGATGCCATATCAACCCGGCAATCACCTGGGGAGTGTTGCTGACCGGCAGAATGTCCGGCAAAGAAGCGGCTGGCTATATGGGTGCACAGGTAGTCGGAGCACTGGTCGGTTCGACATTCTTATATATTATCGCATCCGGTATGGGACTCGAAGGAACCGGGGCCAATTCATACGGGGAAGGTCATTTGATCCCTGCGATCGTGGCCGAAATCATCTTTACCGCGATCTTCGTTTTTGTCGTTTTAGGCACAACGGCAAAAGAGAACCAGACTTCCAACTGGGCGGGATTAGCGATCGGATTATGCCTGGTACTGGTACATATTGTTTGTATTCCTATCACAGGTACGTCTGTCAATCCGGCGAGAAGCATTGCTCCGGCCCTGTTTGCCGGCGGGATTGCCTTGCAGCAATTATGGGTATTTATTCTTGCTCCATTTGCCGGTGCTACATTAGCTGCCATACTATGGAAAGTAATTGGAGAGAAGAAAGAATAAGGAAGGATTTTGCAAACAACCAAATAGATATTCTGTATGAAACATAGCAAACATATTTTACTCCCGTTTGTCATCCTGCTGCTACTGGCAGGATGTACAAAAGAAGAGTTGCCGGACATAACCGGCGACACTTCCGGCATTACGGTCAACCTCCGGGTGGCAGATCCGCTCCCCGATGGCGGGGAAAAGGCACAGACTACCCTGTTCCGGTCGGTTGCAGGAAGTATGCGTACCGGGCGAATTACCACCAGGTCGGCATCGCTCGATCCGCTGCCAGGTGAAAGCCTGATCACCAACGCATACGTGTTGTTTTATACTAAAAATGCAACAGAAAGTACTCCTGCTGCCGCTTTTCAGTCCGCCACAGGACTAAATTCGGAGGCCGGGTGCAGTATTGAATTCGACCATTCACTCCTTACTCAGCTCACGGCAGGCAGCGAATACGACATTTTCGTCCTCGCCAGTCTGCCTGCATCGACTCCCCCACCCTACTCAGGAATGACCAAAGGGGCATTCATGGCGTTGAACGAACAGCAATTCGAACGCTCTGCGGCAGCACCGGGCATTTCCTTTTTCGGGCACGGTTCGTTCATACACGACAAGGGCAACAGGAAAACGTTTAATGTCGAAATCTCCCGCACCGTAGCCCGTCTGGATATCACTGTAAGCGGAATTCTTTCAAGGGATGGAGCCCTTCTCCGGATCATCGACCAGGCGGCAACCGTCCCTTATCATCCGGGAGGCACTGTCACCACACCAGTCCGGTATTATAAAAGCATATCGAGGAGCAACACGGGTTTTTACCGGTTTTACGTTTACCCGAATTATACAGGAGGGGATGAGTATGGCAAAGCACGCTTATATATCTCCGCACACTTTGGTGACGTCGGCGCTGCATCCCACGTCTACGAGCCGGTCCTGATAAACAACGGGACGATAGAGCGGAATAAGATTTATGAGATTAGCTGTGTCTTGTAGGCCGACGTAATCTCATAGCAAACAAATCATCAATACTATGGACATTCAACAAATATTAGCGTTAGAGAACAAGAATACCCATAAAATATACCTCTATATCGATCTGGTAAACAACCTGTTCATTGCATACGAATTCTCAGCTTATTTGCTCACCAAGTTGTTCGACACGCTGGAACTGAAAGCACAGAAACTAACAACTTCGGAAGAGGAGGTTGTCTATACCACCCGTATCCCCGACCGACTCGCTGTAAAAACATTCACCGGCCATAATACAACGGTAAGCGAACAATATATAAAAGTAGTCCTCGACGACATAATCGCCTGCACCCGCTGGCGAGTCGAGTTCAATAAACGAAAGAAGGAGATCGATTCATAAAGTAGATCATGGAACGATTACCCGAAGAACTGAACAGATACCCGTTTGGAAGATGGCATGGAAAAAGGAATTGCTTATAAATCGAATCAGCCAGGTTGCTATACATGAAAAGCCGCCTGGCTGATTTTATTTTAGCTCATCTTTTTGAACTTTTCCCCTCTTTTCTCTTATTTATTTACTATTCATCTCCCGTGTGCCGAGTAAAATAATCGAGGGTGGTAAACCTATCACCGCAGTGGTATTCCTATCAATCGTCTCAAAACCTCTCCGAAAACCCCAATTATTTTGTCTCATTTTGCAAATTGTTACAGATTCCTTGTTGCGTCCGACTACATTTAGGCTAAAATCAGTCATCACCATAACAACACTATTATTAATAATAAAGAAAGGAATCTGTTTATGCCTACAACAATTCATCTAAGGAAAAGTATCCGGGCGATAGTAGCATCGCCCGGATACGGAACTGATATCAGTTCCGCCCGTTTACCGTACGGCAACGCAGCGCTGATCCGTCACCTGCCCGCCGCAGCCTTTTCATCCCGTACCCAAGACGCCCGTTCAACCCCCTTCCGTTCCCGTACCCCGAAGGCAAGCGTCTCCCCTGCCGTCCTGGCAATCCTGCTTTTAATCCTGCTCCTACCCGCCGGTTGCGACAAGAAAGACGGCCACAAGACCTCGCACCCCGACAAAGGTGCCGTAGCAGGCACCACGGAATGGTCGCAGCGCGGCGAAGACGTGGCAATCCCTGCCCAGTACCGTGTAGAAGCAGCCGGCAACACCGCCACGGCAAACGGTACGGCATTCGTCGTACCCGGACTTTTCGAGCCGGGCACCGTGGAAGTGCTCGCCTATAACCTCCCGGCAGGCGTCAGCGTGAACGACGGTATCGCCACGATAAACACAATGCCGGACGCTGCGGCAAATGCTGCGGCAGACGGTACACCGCCTACCCTGCTCATCCCCGATGCAGGCGTCTTCTTTTCCGGTACGGCAACCGCCGACGCGATTGCCGACGACACCGTACGGATCACGCTGCCCATGCACCAACGGATGCGCCGGATACACTTCACCCTCACCGTCACGGAGGGCGACCCGGAGCGTATCGCCTCCGTTGAATCCCGCCTGGAAGGCGTAGCGGCGGCAATAGAGCTGCGGACAGGTGAAGTGACAGGCGATTCCACCGCCGTACGGATACCGTTCGCCCGCACCGCCGACCGGCTCACTGCCGATGTATGGACCGCAGGTATCGTTGTGGAAGCGACACACCGCATCGTAACGACACTCACCTTCTCCGACGGCCACCATATCACGACCATCGCCGACGTAACCGATCTCCTCCGCAACTTCAACGCGGACAAGCTCACCCCGCTCGACGTCACGGGCAGCCTCTTCGCCCCCGTGGGGGCCGGGCCGAACGGAACGATCATCGACTGGACCTCGGGCAACGGCAAGGGCGACGACGTGGATGCGAACATGTAACCGAATAACAGCATATAAAAATAAATACAAGCAGAAGCATGAAAACAATCAATCAAATCCGATTCGTTGCCCTCGTGGCAACAGCAGCCACCCTCTTAGGAGGATGTGAGAAAGAGAATACAAGCCCGGCAGACCATCCCCTCGTGGAGGCACGGATCACCTCCGTCATCGACGCGATGGCTACCCGTGCGGCAGGTACGGTATGGGCGCACGGCGACGCCATCGGCATAACCGGAAAGTCGGGAACGACGGAGTACAGGAATGTGAAATTCACCACCACGGCAGCCGACGGCATATTCACCCCGGACGGCGGAGCAACGGGCGGCATCTACTTCCAAAACACCGACCCCGTCGATTTCACCGCCTACTATCCCTATGCAGGCAGTAAAGGCACCCCAGCAGGCAAGGTCACCGCAAACGCCGACGACCAGACAGCCGCGGGGCAGGCGAAATACGACTTCCTCTTCGCCCGGGCCACCGGCAGCGCGGCGAAACCCGACGTGCAGTTCCGGTTCCGTCATTGCATGAGCCTCATCGTATTGAATTTCCTGCCGGGCAAAGGCATTCCGACGCTCGGTGACCTTCAATACACCATCGATGCACTTGCATTGGAGGGAACATTCGATACCGCAACGGGGAAAACGGAAGGGACAAAAGCGAAGAAGCTGACCCGGAAGGTTCCCTCCAATGCAAGCGGAATGTCCTCCTCGCTGATTGTTTTCCCGCAACAGCAGAATAGCGCAAAGATCGAAGTCACCCTGGGCGATGCGGTTTATTCCGCGACGATCGACTACCCGGAGAACCCGGAAAACAGCCGCAAGCGCGAATTTGCAGCCGGTTATTCCTATACCTATAATATAAAGGTGAACAAATCCGCGCTCACCATCAGCCCGGCCACGATAAAGCCGTGGGAGAAAGGGAACGGCGATAATGGAGAAGATGTCCCGGCATGGAACTGAGCAGTTGACAGTTGACAGTTGACAGATGACAGTTGACAGATGAGAGAGAAGAGAGAATAAAGAGAGGATAAATTAAATAAGAGATAAGTTATGAAAGCATACATTATATATATGATAGCTGCGTCGGCACTGCTGATACCGGCAGGAGGATGCAGCGACGGGCTGACCGAAGGCGGCGCAGCAACAGACGGCGACATCGTGACCTTCAGCGCTACGGTCGCCCCGATGACAGGCGACACACAGACCCGTGCCACCGTGGACGGAACGTTCGAGGAAGGCAACACGATAGGCGTTATCTCTAAGGGCGACACGAAGGCAAAGACTTACGTCTACCGCAGCGGACAGTTCGTCCCCGCCACCGATGCCGACGCCATCCGCTGGCAGGGCACCGCCAACGAGCAAAAAACCCTCACCGCCTGGTATCCCAACGTGAAGATGGACGAATTCACCGACCTATCCGCCGACCAAAGCTCCGACGAGAATTTTGACGCCGCAAACTTTCTTGGTGCCGAGGAAATCACGATAACACGTACGCAGACGAGCCTTCTATTCGAACATTACTATAACGCCCGCATCACGGTGAATCTCCGTGCGGGAACAGGCATAAGCGAGGCAGCCCTGCGTCAAGCGACAGTGAAGCTTCCCGCATTCAAGATGAATAATTATATGCCGAATTCGGACGGGACTATTACTATAGATGCCGGAAGCGTATCAGGCCCGGTTTACCCCCACGAACGTACCCCGGCCACCTCCGGCTATATCCGAACGTTCGATGCGGTCGTGGGGGCAATAGTGTTTGAACAAGACGAAACCATCGAACTCATCCAGATAACCATCGACGGCAACAATGGCTATTCGTATCAGATGATATCGCGGCTAGGTGATCCCACGTTTCAAGATAACCGCCACTACACCTACAACGTGACGGTAAACGACGACGGTCTCACCCTCGCGCCCCCCACCGGCGGGACATGGGAGCAGGGCGGCGGGGACGAGAACATCGATAGCAAGGATGCCAATAGCACCCCAAGTAATAACCCATAAATCCATTCCCCATGAAACGAACAGAACAATTATACCGAACAGCGGTACTGCTGACGCTCCTGATGCTGGCAGCAGCCTGCACCCCCGACGACGCATTCGATAACGCTGCCCCCGGCAACGGCACCGATCCTGCCGCCGTGCTCACCATCACCGTTACCGACGGAGCCTATGCCGCCGCCCCGGTAACCGACACCCCGGAAGCCTCCGCCGCCAATGCCGCGACAAACAACGGCGCACCCGTGACCCGCGCCGTGGAAAGAGGCTTTGCCACCGAGTTTACCAAAGGCGACGCGATAGGCATCTATGTGGTGAAGAAGACGAAGGAGGCGCGAGAGGTAATTCTCGAAAACGGGAAATTCACCTATGATGGCCAAACATGGAAAGCTGAACAAAGTCAGGCACTCCCGTCCATCCCCCACGATGACGAGTACCTTTACTTTGCCTATTATCCCTACCAGGGGGACATGTCGTCCAAATATACAGTAACTATCAAAGAAGACGACGCGAAATATTTCTTCGGGAGTCTTATCTCCGGCTGGAATGTCGAAGACAACCAGAGCACCTACGCCACGTACACCGACTGCGACCTGATGGTGGCGCGTGGCGTAGTCGCTCCCCTTCCGGACGGCAGCCAGGCTTCCCCCTCCGGCTCTACCCTCACCTTCACGATGGAGCATCAGATGAAGCTGGCAGTCATCCGCCTGCCGCACACCATCTGCACCTATACCGAAACCATCGGCGGACAGGAGGTGCAGAAAAGCTACAACCTTTATGCAGGCGGCCATGTGGACCTGTGGTGGCAGGAAAATCATTACACGGCACGCCGCATAATAAAACCCGATTACGATTGGAACGCCAGCACTACTTCTTACTACTATGACTCCGAGTTTAATAAACACAAGTTCGCGGCGACTGCAAATACAGGGCACGTACCAGGTGGCAAATACAAAATCTACACCGTCGACGACGGCAAGGAGACCACCACAAAACGTCCGCTCGCGGAAGGCGACTTCTACATGAACGACGGCACCGTCCTCCCGAAGGAGGCTTTCAGCAGCGGAAACCTACCCGACGACGTGAAGGATGACTGCATCGGCGTCGTCTTCTGGGTGGGCGAGAAGGGAGAGTATCACTGGACAAAGACCCGAGATAGGAAAGGCGACCGCCTCCTGATGTATGACCATCCTGGATGCACGCACGGCATGGTGGTGGCGCTCCAGGATGCCACCAACGGAGCCAAATGGGGGCCAGATATAGAGGACGACAAGTCCCTTGGGCTCTGGGCTGAGAATTTCGGTGAATTCACAAACGATGAACAATCGAAGTGGAATAATATAATATTGTCCGGGACCCTCTACGGTTATTCCCGCAGTGCCATTATCGATCTGTACACAACCCACAACGCCGGCAGCAAATTCCCGGCCTATCAGGCTGTGAAAGAGTACGCTAACGCCAATTCCACACCGGAGGAGAGTAGCGGCTGGTTCTTCCCGGGCATGAATGAGCTGGCCACGATAGTTTTCGGTACGCCCAATGATATCGGTGACCAAACTATCGAACATTGGAAGAATATCAATAGTCAGATTGAAAAAACCAATGGAAATAAGATGACGGGGAGATACTGGAGTAATTCCGATTTTGAAGGGAATATGGCTTGGCAGGCTTACCCCGAAAAGAAAGACGAGCTTTATAATGCGAAACCCAAATCCGACTCATATAAAGTCCGCGCCGTATTGGCCTTCTGAGGCCGGGCAGCCGGAAACGAAGTCAGCCATTTAGGTTCAGCCCCCGGCTGAAACGACAGCAATAAACCGGATAATTCACCCCCGCCCCGTCAAAGAAAGGAGGGCAACGCAAACGGGCGGGTATGTATTGAACAAGATTATAAACTTTCTAAAAAGAAACAAGTATGAAAACAAGAGAAGACAAAAACGAACCCACGGTTGAGGAACAGGACACATCGAAATACTTCGAGGATATCAAAAACGACCGTGCAGCCTTGCGCCAGTTCTTCACCGCCATGCCCAAAGGCGGCGACCTTCACAATCATCTTACCGGCTCGGCGTATGCCGAAACCTACTTCGAGATGGCAGCGAAAAAAGAAATGTACGTAGATATGACAACAGGCAAACTTTATAAGGACAAACCGGAAGGTATAAAGGTCGTCCGGCTCTCCAAAGATATGGACGACCTCCACAACCATCGCATGGAGCTTATCGACAAATGGAGTATCCGCAACTTCCAGCCCTACAAGTATCCCCTCGGCCCGGACGAATATTTCTTCGGTACCTTCGGCCTCCTTTCGGCACTGACCTCGGATATCGACGACCTCGCCCATCTGATGCGCGAATTGAAAAAACGCGCCGTCAAGGAGAATGTGCAATACCTCGAAGTGATGGCATCTTCTCCCCACGTCCCGGAATACTGTTTCCTCGACGAAGCCGACTACAAGAAATATGACACAGACCTGAAATCTTATGTAAAGAAAGGGGATGATGATAAAGCGAAGGCACTGCTGGGCGAAATCTATGATCTTATCGACACGAAAGCTACTGAAGCCGCTGCCGACTACCTCGAATTTATAAAGCAGTTGGACGAGAAAAGCAGAATCAACGAAGAGGCTTGGGAAACCACGACCGACAACGGCAAAAGAAAGCTTCTGTGCCGCTATCAAGGATACTCTTCGCGTGGTGGGGAACCTCTGAAAGTATTCGCCCAGCTCTACGTTGTACATAAGGCATGCTTGCTTTCGTCCGATGAGAAAGAGAACTTGCTGGTGGGATGCAATATTGTCGCCGCCGAAAATGGGGAAAAGTCGATGCTCTATTACCACCTGCACATGCAAATGTTCGCCGTGCTTGCCGATAAACAAAACGAAAACAAAGGCGAAGTCAAAGTCAAAGTCAACACCTCGCTCCATGCCGGTGAACTGACCCTCGGCCTGACACGCCCCGAACACTTGACTTATCATATCGACCAGGCTGTAAACATTGCCGGAGCAAACCGCATCGGCCACGGCGTAGACCTGCCTTTCGAATCAAACAGCAATGAAATTTTAAAGACAATGAAGAAAGAGCCTGAGGGGGAAACAGAGGATAAGCCTACGGGAATTCCTGTGGAAATCAACCTTACCAGCAACGAATTCATCCTCGGTGTGAAGGACAGCGAACACCCCATCCTGCTTTATCATAAGGCCGGTGTCCCCATCATTATCTCCACCGACGATCCCGGTATCCTGCGCACCTCGCTCACCGAGCAATATACGCTGGCAACATTGCGCTACGGATTCTCGTATCCGGAAATCAAGGAGTTTGTCAAAAACAGCATCCTATACGGTTTCCTAGGATACGAGGACAAGGAGCAGTTAAAGAGTGAGTTGGAGAATTTGTTCAAGGATTTTGAAGCAACAATCCGGGAAAATCACCCCCAGCCCACCCTCATATAGCAAACGGAGGTTGTGTCAAAATGCACTGTCCTGTCATCCCGGGCTTGACCCGGGATCGCATCCTACACTGAGTTTTGACACACGCCCCTGCTAACCGACAAACACAGTATTAATAACCTAAAATAAAAAGCTTTATGGCAATAAAAAAGTATGTATGGAAATTCGACCTCGAAGAGTACTTAATGACCAAAGACGTATTGGAAGACTACAAAGCCATCCTTAAACCGATCCAGTCGCTCGACATCACCGACGTGGCACGCGCCATCGTCGAGGAAAGAACCGAATACCGCGTGGTAGGCGGTGGCAGTAGCGGTGGTGGCGACGATCGGCCCGAAATCGAATAAGTTTCCTTAAAAAGCATGAGGAGGGGGTCACCCCTCCTCGATTATCCAACGCTCGATATTACGTTCCGCGCTGCTGAAATTCACCCCGATGCGGAACACACGCCGGGGATCGGCGGCAAACGGGTCGGCATAACGGCGTTCGGCAATCTGGCGAAGCGCCTCTTCGGCGGTGCCGTCCAGCTTAAATTCCATCACGTAGACGAAGCGGTCGGTCTGAAGCACCAGGTCTATCCGACCGCGGGAAGTGTGATATTCCACCCGGGTGTAGAAACCCACGAGGCGGAAAACGATGAAAAGTACATTCTGATAATGCAGCTCCAGGTCGCGGATCAACTCGTAAGGCGTACCAGCCATAAAGCTCCGCAGGCGGCTGAAGAAAGACTCGGGGTCGCCGGCGCGGACTTCACCCACAAACTTCTCTATTTCGAATCCCGTCTCGGTCTCCGACACACCAGTATAGAATGGCACGAGAAACTTCACAAAGCCTTCCTCCACCTCACGGTTAGGGAAACCAAGGGTGTAAGTGCCAAACTCCGGATTGTAGCCTTTAATGGTAAGGTAGCCACTTTGGTAAAGCACGGGGATAGGGCTGTTGTCCGTGGTATAGATGCTGTTGAGTACCTCGGCAGTGGTCTGTTCCCCGTCCAGGCAATGCAGATTGTAGCGGGTGTTTTGCAACAGTTCCACCAGGTAGGTAGGCGTGCCGGTCTCGAACCAATAGCTGCCCATCTCCTCCTTGTCCAACGCATTGAGCAGGCTGAAAGGATTGTAAATGCCTTCGGAGTTGGGGGCGAAATGATAACCGTCGTAATAGGTCTTCAGCCGGGCGCACATCGCGTCGTACTCCATTCCTTGCGCCGCGGCAAGCGCACGGATGCCCGGTCGGAAATAAGCGTGAAGCTCCGATTCGGTAATGCCGCAAAGATTGAGGAACCTTTTATCCATCGAGATGTCTTTCAGGTTGTTCAGGTCGCTGAATATACTCACTTTGCTGAACTTGGTAACGCCGGTGAGCAAGGCAAACTTGATGTCACCGTCCCTCGATTTGAGCACGCCGTAGAAGGCTTTCAGCGTCAGGCGGTAGGCGTCTTGCAACTCTTCGTCGCCGATCGCTTGCAGCATCGGCTTGTCATACTCATCCACGAGAACCGCTACCCGCTGTCCGGTCTGCTGATGGGCGCGCCGGATGATACCATCGAAACGGAGGGCAAGGGTCGTTTCGCCTTCACCCGCACCATAAACTGCCTCCCAGTCGAGCAAAGCCTTGTTGAGGACGGCTTCCAGTTCCCCGGGTGTGTTATACTTCCCGATATTCAGATCGAGGTGCAATACGGGATAGACGGTCCATTCCTTCTCCAGTTCCTCCATCGCCAGACCGTCAAACAACTCGCGCTTCCCTCGGAAATAAGCTTCTAGGGTAGACACCAGCAGGCTTTTACCGAAACGGCGCGGGCGGCTGAGGAAATAGTAGGTACCCGTACGAACCAGGCGGTGGATCAATGCCGTCTTATCTACATAGAGATACCCGTCTTTGCGAAGACTCTCAAAGTTCTGAATCCCGATGGGATAAAGTATTTCATTCATAATCGGTTCTCCTATCCTATGGATTAATGATTCAATTTACACCGGGCGGTAACCGTCAGGCAAAGACAAAGATAGCGATTGTTTTCCATATACAGCCAGCACACGGGGCGAAATATACCGAACCGAACGGCTTCATCCGGGCGAATCGCTCGGTTCCGACATATCGAATCGGACGACTCCACCCTGTCGAACCGTTAGGTTCTGACACATCGAACCGGACGGCTCCGACAAAGGATACCGCCCGGTTCGATCGTTTCGATATACCGGATAAGAAAACTATTCGTTCCGGTGCACAAGGCTGACTCTTTTTATTTCAGTGCTTCGACCACCTGCGGCATCATCGTCCACACGGTATGTTCGCACTGGGCAGTGAAGAAGTTTCCGTCGATCTCCGATTTCTCGTCGGTGGCATGGCCCAGCTTGATAGCCGGTTTTGCCAATGGGTGAACCGCCACTTTCTTGCCTGCGGTGATCCCTGCGATGTCGAACATCATGGCTGCCGCGCAATGGCCGATCATGATCTTGCCTTTGTCGCCGAATACTTTGATGACCGCCAGCATATCCTGGTTGTAAGGCTTGCCTACATTTTCACCGAACTGGGGAACAGCGTCGCCACAACCGAATACCAGCGCATCGTACTCGTCCTCATGCCCTTTCAGGTTGGCAATCACATCGTCCACGATCAGCGTAACGCCGGAATTGCTTTTTATCTCCGTCGAATCTGCCACCGCAAACACCTTGTAAGGTATCTTATTCTCAAAAAATGTTTCCAGATACTGGAACAAACCGAATCCGTTCACCGGATTCACTGCCAAAACTGCTACTTTCTTTGCCATGATCTTAATTATTAAATGAAACAATAGTTATTTTTCGTAAGTTTATTACTTTTGTTCGTCAAATGTAGATTATCCGGTTCGTCCAAACAAGAACGCACCTCGGAATAAGCAACTTACATAGAGATAACAATTGTTGAGCTTCAATGGAATATCAGAATATTAAAAATATGAAAAACTTTCATCCTACGGGATACTGCCCGGTACGTGACGTCCTCAGCCGTCTTGGCGACAAATGGTCGATGCTGGTCCTGACTACACTGAGCGCGAACGGCACGATGCGTTTCAGCGACATCCACAAGACCATCGACGATATCTCGCAACGGATGCTGACTGTCACGCTCCGTACCCTCGAATCCGACGGCCTTGTGCACCGCAAAGTCTATCCCGAAGTGCCGCCCCGCGTGGAATATTGCCTCACGGAAATGGGCACGACACTCATGCCTCATATCCAGAGCCTGGTAGATTGGGCACTCGGACATATGGACGAGATTCTGACCAGCCGGGAGATGGCCAAGGGATGAAGAATACAGGGGAATGAAGTCGGCCGCTTTCAGATGCGGATCTTGCCGATCAACTCCCGGACGACCGTTTTCAAAGCTTCCGGCGCGATGATCTCCGCCCGGTCGGCAAACGACAGGTACCAGTGGCCGAACTTGTCGAGCGAATAGGTCCGGTATTTCTGGACGAAGTACTCCCCCTCCGCCACCTCCTCATAAAGTCCGTAGGTGTATTTGGAGACTTCCGTATCGCGTGCCACGTCGCGGTGGACACGGAGCGTCACTTCGACCTCGTCCTCTACATCATAGATCCGGGGGATCAGCTCGTCAAGCGGAAGATGCTCCTCCTCGAAACCGTTTTCGCCCAGACAGAGGTGGACGATTCTGCCGAGATGGAAGGTGCGGTAATCCCTCCTCAACTTGCACCAGGCGAGGACATACCAGATGCCGCCCATGAAGAACATACCCTGAGGTTCGATCGTGCGGTGGGTGACCTGGTAGTTGTAGCCCGCCTTGTAGGTCATGACGAGCTGCTTCTTGTTCAGCAACGCCTTCATAAGGGTTTGCAGGACGTTGGCAGAGGCGGTGCGCGTATTCTGGTGGATGCCCGAGATACGGATATAAGGGTCGAAATGATGGAGGATATCCTTGTCGGCCGTCCGCAGCACGGCGCGTATCTTGTCCATCCCGCTGCGGAATACATCGTAGGTATCGCCATCAGTCTGATGGCAGACCAGTTTCTCCGCCACGAGGAAACAGAGGGCCTCGTCGATCGTGAACATCAGGGGCGGCAACTTGAAACCGTCCACCAGCGAGTAACCCAGCCCAGCCTCACCACCGACAGGGATCCCCGACTCTTCCAGCGAACGGATGTCGCGATAAACCGTCCGGAGACTTACACCGAACTGATCCGCAATCTCACGTGCGGTGACGACCGGGCGGGATTGCAGCTTGACCAGTATAGCGGATATTCGTTCCAGGCGGTTCATTGTGTGCGTTTGTCTGATTGATTGGTGACAAAGATACAACTTTTACGTTACCGGCAGCGGGATCAGCAGATCATCGCCCGGATAGAAGCCGGGATAAGGCGGATGATACAGATGCCCTCTCCCGTCGGTCCTTCGGGTGAGTATTCGTTCATCCAGTCTTGCCAGAGTTCGCGTTTCAATGCTTCGTCGGTGATGATCTCGGCTTTGCCTGCGATCTGGACCTGCCCGCTCTCCATCGTAGCGTACATCACTTCACAGCGCGGATCCAGGCGGAGGTTCGCTAATTTCTGACAGCTGGCTTCTGTCGCAAAATGGAGTTGCTGCAAGGTCTGGCCTGCCAGGTTGTTGAGTCCCGAAAGGCGCGGTCCCGTCTCCGGATTGTTGGTGGCAACGATACCATATTCAAATCCCCGGATGAACTTTTCCGCTTCTTCCACCTGCTCTTTCGTCATCCCCGCAACTTCCCCTAAATAAAACAATTTCATTTCCATCTTCGTAGTTTTTTAATGTTAATATTTGAACTGTGAAGCAAAGGTATGGGGAGGGGGTGACAACAGTATGTCAGCAGGGAAGAGATTATTTCGTACTAATTACGAAAATATATTCTCGAACACACCGCCTCTCTTCATAGAATTTTTTCTTTACTTTTGCCCATGAATATTTTCGGACAATATCTATTTCTTTTTCATACATTTGCGAATCGATAGAACCATATACATAAATCATCTTATTATGAACGACAAATTAAACATTCTCTGGACAACCGACAATAAAGACACCATATTCAATATGTTATCGATGTACACCCTCAACTCCAAAAAGAGAGGCTGGTGGAAAGAAGTGAACGTAATCCTTTGGGGAGCCTCCGTTAAGCTCGCCGCCCAAGATACGCAGGTGCAGACGGAAATCCTGGAAATGCTTCAAGCAGGCGTCACCGTCGAAGCCTGCCAGGACTGCTGCGAAAGGTTCGAAGTGAAGCCAATCATCGAGAAACTGGGTGTTACCGTCAGATACATGGGAGCCCCGCTAACCGAATATCTCAAGAACGGAGAAAAAATATTGACCCTTTAACGGGCAACATATCCTTATATAATTCTCTTTATTTTATACACCGAAATACACAACATTATGGAACCTCTGATTTTAAAAGACAAAAACGTTTTCCCCACTAATGAAGTCATCGCCGACGTTCTGAAGGCAAGTTTTCCCGCATTCGAAGAATTCAGCGCATCGGCCGCAGCCGCCGATCTGACACTCGAGTGGAACTATTACAACGACGGGAAGGCCTGGTTATGCAAAGTCCTGTCGAAAAAGAAAAACCTTGCCTGGCTGGTCGTCTACCAAAGCTTTTTCAAAGTCACTTCCTACTTCACGGAAAAACACCTGGACCGTATCGCCGGAATGGAAATTACGGAAAGTATCAAAGA
This sequence comes from Parabacteroides chongii, assembly GCF_029581355.1. Classification (NCBI taxonomy): domain Bacteria; kingdom Pseudomonadati; phylum Bacteroidota; class Bacteroidia; order Bacteroidales; family Tannerellaceae; genus Parabacteroides; species Parabacteroides chongii. The sequence goes on from NZ_CP120849.1 coordinate 5,242,899, forward strand.
AGAATTCTACCGGGCCAAACCCAGCGGAAAACTCATCCCTATGACCGTTGCCATCACCGAAAAAGAGCAGGTGAAGGATGCCTTATCGATGATACTTTTCAAAAAAGGATTAAAATAGACGCATATGCAACCCTACGAGATCATAAAGAAACATATCGCCCCCTGCGGACTTCACTGCGGAGGCTGCTTTGCCTTCGCATATTCGCCAGTCCCGTTTGGGAAATCAGATTAAAATCAAGTACCTTTGCCTGCATGGAAAAGTTAGTAATTGTCGGATGCGGACGGCTCGGAGGTATCGTGGCCGACGCTGTAATCAAAGGCATTTTGCCCGAATATGAGTTAGTGGGGGTCTACTCCCGCACAGTCTCCAAAGCAGAAAACCTGGCTGCCCGGATGCAACAACACGGGAAACCTTGCCGGGTATGTGCGACCATCGAAGAATTGCTTGCCCTGAAACCGGACTATCTAGTGGAAGCCGCCTCGCCTGCCGCCATGAAAGAGCTGGCGGTGCCTGCACTGAAAAACGGCACTTCCATTGTCACCCTTTCGATCGGGGCACTGGCCGACGACCTCTTTTATCGCGAGGTAGCGGAGACAGCCAAGGCAAACGGCACCCGTGTCTACCTGGCCTCCGGGGCTACCGGCGGCTTCGATGTGCTGCGGACTGCCGCCCTGATGGGAAACGCCACCGCCCGTTTTTTCAACGAGAAAGGCCCTAACGCCCTGAAAGGAACCGCCGTCTACGATGAATCGCTGCAAACGGAACAGCGCGTCGTCTTCTCCGGAAATGCAGTGGAAGCCATCCGGCTCTTCCCGACGAAAGTCAATGTTACGGTAGCGGCTTCGCGGGCTTCGGTAGGACCAGCGAACATGGAGGTGACAATGCAGTCCACCCCCGGATTTACGGGCGATACCCAGCGGGTAGAGATCAGGAACGATCAGGTGCATGCCGTCATCGACGTCTACAGCGCAACGGCAGAGATAGCAGGATGGTCGGTAGTGAACACCCTGCTCAATATCACCTCACCCATCGTATTCTGAGAGGTTGGCCAGTACTTTTTCGCTCAGGCGGTCGAACGCCTGGCGTGTACGGCCGGTCGACACCTGCATGCAACGTACGTGCGGATGGCTCAACAACTGGGCGTTGCCCAAAGCACCTGCAGTATCACAGAAACAAAGGTTGTCGCCTTCCAGCCACTTCACAAACGGGGTCTCGTCCCAGGCGGGAGACAACCCCGTATTGAACAATATCTTTTTATTACCGAGCTGCTTAAATTCCGCTTCATGCAGCAAGACCGTGTTCTTATTCAGGCAGCAGCAAACCACTTCACTTTGTGCCAGCAGCTCACCCAGTGGCAGGAAACGGTAACCTTTCCTACGTGCCTCTTCCTTCTCGCTCCGGGCGAAATAGGCGACATCGGCACCGAAGAACTTCAAGGCATCGGCAATCATCCCACCGGACTTACCCAGCCCGACGATCCCCACTTTCAATCCGGTGATCTCGCGAGGCATCTCATCCCATGCCTCCTGTCCGAAGCCGTGCAGGCAACGAACCAGCTCGCTGATAACATACTCCACCACCCCTTCGTCGCCATAATCGCGGATACCGGTCACAACAATCCCCCGCTCGTTGGCATAGCGGATATCGACATTGGCGCTCTCCGGCGAGTAAAGGGAACAGCACATCCCGATATAGCGGACATTCGGGCATTTCTCCAGTGCCGCCCGTTCGATTCGGGAGGTGTAACTCAAAAGGACAGCGTCCGCATCCCCGATACGGGCAGCCACCTCTTCATCCCCCGCGGGTATGTCATCGTACATAACTACTTCTTTCGCAAAATCTTGCAATTTCTTTTCTGCTGACGGAATCAGGCTTACAGGCTCTATCGCCACTAATTTATTGAACATGAATATTTCTGCTTATTTGTTTCCTCACAAAATTAATCCTTTTCGGTAAGAAACAAAAGACTATTTCCATCCATTCTTCCTTTCTCTCCCCTATTTGCGCATCTGTTATGCTGCCGGGAAGCATCTGTTATGCCATCGAATAGCATCTCTTTCCCGGAAATTCCATATCTCGAAAACTTATCTTATCTTTGGAAACATGGAAACAAAGCAAGCAACAATCAACCGGATCAACATCGTGATCGACTGTAAGGACGCGGGCCTCATGGCTTCCTTTTACAGCCGCCTCCTCAACTGGCAGTGGACACACCCGCAGGCAAACGGCTGGTCGGCCATCACCTCGCCCACAGGCATGGTCATCGCCTTCCAGGAGATAGAAGAATACGAACCACCCGTCTGGCCCTGGCAAGAAGGGAGACAGGGACAAATGCTCCACCTCGACTTCTACGTCGACGACCTGGAGGAAGCCGTCCGCCACGCCCTCAGCCTGGGAGCCAGCTTGGCCGGCGAGCAATACTTCAAAACTTCCCGTACACTGCTCGACCCCTCCGGCCATCCTTTCTGCCTGGATACGGACGAACCGGAATAACCTTTCCAACCCTACCGCCATGAAAAATAAGAATTTGAACGAAATGAGTAACGAAGAACTCTGGCAGCTGTTCCCGATCATCCTCTCGGCACACGACCGGGACTGGCCCAAGCGTTACGAAACAGAAAAAGACCGCCTCGTGAAAGCCATAGGAGCGGAAAACATCGTCCGCATCAGCCATATCGGAAGCACATCCGTACCGGGACTGACAGCCAAACCGACGATCGACATATTGCTAGAAATACAACAGGAAACCGACCTTGCCCGCCTCATCCCGACCATCGAAGCGGAAGGCTACATCTATTCCCCCCAACCCGGGAATCCGCCTCCCCATATGATGTTTATGAAAGGCTATACCCCCGAAGGCTTTAAAGGTCAGGCCTTCCACCTCCACATAAGATACTCCGGCGACTGGGACGAACTCTATTTCCGCGACTACCTTCTCTCCCATCCCGACACGGCGCAAGCCTACGGAGAATTGAAAGTCAAACTACAAAAAGAGTATGAACATGACCGCGACGGCTACACCGATGCGAAAACCGGTTTCATCCGCGAAATAACGAACCGGGCAAAAGAACAGATTACCCATCCTTCAAAAACAGAATAAATTATGAAAACCAGAGAGATTATATGGTGGACACTCCTGCTGATCCTCATCGATCAGGCGACAAAGATCGTGATCTATCATTTTTATATGGACACCCATTTCGATATTATCCCTTCGCTCTTCGAGTTCAGGCCGGTATTCAACGACAAACACAGCTACGTCAACTATCTTCTGAACCAAAAACTGAATATCAATATAGGCTTTTGGATACACATGGTCATCTTCGCCGTTGCCGAATGTATCATACTGGTATTATACGTATTCTTGAGAAGCCTGTCAAAAAAGACAAAGCTCCTCGACATTGCCATCATCTTCCAAACATCGGGGATTATCTGTGCTTTGCTCAGCAATATAGTCTGGGAAAAGGGGGTATTGGATTTCATCTATCTCAAACCCTTGTTTATTTTCGACCTGAAAGATATATACTTAAATACTTTTATTGTTTTCTTTCTTATATATGTACACAAGCACAGGGAAAAAATAAGGACGGCAAAAATAAAAGACGTTTTCAACCATCTCCGTAACAGATAGAAGAGACGGATGCACAGAGGCAATCGAAACGAAAACGAATTTGGCCGGATTGGACAACTCCCGGTCAGTATAGATTGCCTACTTTTGTCGCTAAAGAATCAGAAGCATGCGAAGCAGTACCGAAAATATCTATCAGGAAAAGGTGAACCAGGTAATCGATTACATCAGCGCTAACCTGCACCAGCCGTTACAACTGGACGTTATAGCCGGAAGGATCTGTGTATCCCGGCGGCAGTTGCTCCGCATCATGCGCTCCGCCCTCGACGAATCCCTCTATGCCTACATGGCCAGGCAGCGGATGGAACGGGCCATCATGTATATGCAGACGGAGGAGATGACGCTGGCCGAGCTGGCCGCGCGGGTAGGCTACGACAATCCGCAATCGTTCTCGAAAGCCTTCAGGAAGCTGTTCGGAATCTCGCCGAAAGCCTATATCAACGGGTTGAACGCCCGCTTGCAGGAATATGTGAAAAGCAGCGGTGGCAAATACGAAACCGTCCCTTCGGAAATCTGCGAGGAGGAAGACCTAAATCTGATTTATATCCGCATCGTGGGACAATACGGGGAGGAAAAGCCTTACGAAACGGCCTGGAACAAGCTGATAAAGTTCCTGGAAGAAAAGCAGGCACTATCCGCCGCCACCCGCTTCATCGGCCTGAGCTTCGACGATCCGAATGTCACCACAGCCGGACAATGCCGCTTCTACGCCTGTGCAACGGTGGATAAGCCGGTCGAAGCGGCAGGCGTCTTCGGCACACTCCGGCTGCGGAAAGGGAAATATGCCGTTTATACGTTGAAAGGCAGTTATTCCAGCCTGCAGGAGTTTTACAACAACATCAGCGTCAGCTTCAACCACACCATCCGCCACGGGATGCCTTTCGAGGAATACATCCATTACACCGGGACGGACAGCGAAACGGCTCTAACCAAGATTTACATACCCATAAAATAAGATCATCATGGAAACGAAATACATCACCCTGACGAAGGAAAACATCGCAACCGAACATATCTGCTGCGCCTTCTCCGACAAGAAATGCAAGGAAAGTTACGAGCTGAAAAAGGAATGGCTCAGGAAAGAGTTCGATAACGGATACGTATTCCGCCGTCTCGACGAACGCGCCAAGGTATTTATCGAATATGTTCCCGCCGAAAAGGCATGGGTTCCCGTCGATGCCCCCGGTTATCTGATGATAAACTGCTTCTGGGTTTCAGGGCAGTACAAAGGATGCGGGCACGGAAAGGCCCTGTTGCAATCCGCCATCGACGATGCCAGGGCACAGGGAAAGGCGGGGCTGGTCACCGTAGCGGGCACCTCCAAGTTCCATTTTATGAGCGACACCAAATGGCTTTTGCGCCAGGGTTTCCAAACGGTGGAGAAGCTGCCTGACGGTTTCAGCCTGCTGGCTTTGAAAATCGACTCCGAAGCCCCCGACCCGTCGTTCAGGGCAAGCGTGCGAAGCGGGGAATGCGAGGAGAAGAACGGCGCGGTCGTCTATTACACCAACCGTTGCCCGTTCACGGAATTTCATGTACGCGGTACGCTGGCAGAGATGGCCGAAAGGAAAGGTATACCGCTGAAAATCATCAAACTGGAGACGATGGAACAGGCACAGGACGCTCCTACCCCGGCTACCCTGTTCACTCTTTTCTACAACGGGAAGTTCGTTACGACCGACGTCAGCGTATGTATGGAGAAGCGGTTCGAGAAGATTGTCGGGATTTAGCCATCGGTCTACCAACTATCCAAACAAGCTTGCAGGCGATTCCAGTTCGAGCAATAACTTTTTCGCCTCAAGCCCTCCGGCATAACCTGTCAGCTGATGATTGCTGCCAATAATACGATGACAAGGAACGAATATCGAAATGGCATTCGCACCGTTGGCAGCAGCTACTGCACGTACGGCTTTGGGATTACCCAAACGCTGTGATAGCCCGGCATACGACTCTGTCATCCCATAAGGTATTTTCAGCAGTTCATTCCAAACCTTCTTCTGAAAATCTGTTCCGGCGAAAAGCAAAGGAATATTGAAAACATTGCGTTTTTGGTCGAAATATTCATCAAGTTGAGTCATTGCCTCTTCAATGATAGCAGACGTACCTTCCTCATATACGGCATGCAGTTCTTTCTGAAGCCGGGCATCTATCAGCTTTCTACGCTCCTCATTCAGCCAGTCACATAAACATAATTTACCTCCATATGAACCGATAATCAATTTTCCGCAAGGGGACTGATAATACTGTATCCGAATAGTTTCTTCCATTTAGGGTATCGTTTTTATTTGTTCACAACAAATCTACGAATTTAATAGGAAGAAAGCAATAAGGTAAATCTCTAATTAAAATTAGATAGATTCTCGGCATCACTAAAAAAATACAGAACATACGTTCTGATATTCAACGAATAATGTGGTGACACCGGAGCTCTTTTCCAGCGTCACCACGCTAAAACTGAAAGGTGACGCCGCTTTTTAAGGTGGCGTCAGCAAGTTACTCTATAAATATCAATACCTAAACCACAAATACAGATCAGGTGAATCCTGATTTAAGAAAAAAAATCTCGAAAAGTACGAAGCCTGAAAATGAATGCCTACCCGTTTACAAAGCGCTGCCTACCCATCTGTTAAACACAGCCTATCTTTTTGAAAAAAGCTGCCGGACGGTTATGAAAAATACTTACGTATTCAAGAAACAAAACACCTATGTTTTTTTTAAGATTGCTCTTTTTTCATACCTTTATACCATAATATATATCTTAAATCGGGATTCAAAATAATGAAAGAAATAAACAACTACCAACGTTTTTTGTCCGGAGAATATTGCAACTATTTGGATGCAGAAGTTTTAGAAATGATAGTCAAAACCCAAAAGTGTCTATCTGTGTTGAATGATATAACGACCACAGAAAAGGAAAGAAAAGAAATCCTTTCCAAGATGTTAGGAAGCATCGGGAATCATTCGAGCATAGGCTATAACTTCACTTGTCAATGCGGTAAGCATATTTTTATCGGAGAAAAGACGATCATCAATAATAACTGTACGATGATGGATGAAAATCATATTCATATTGGTGACAGAGTAAGGCTATTGGCTAAAAAACATAAAAATACACGACCTTATATTGAATGCAAAAAGGGTGTAAATCTCATAAACGACTGATTTACACCCTTATATCGCGGAGAGACAGGGATTCGAACCCCGGGAACCTCGCAGTTCAACGGTTTTCAAGACCGCCGCAATCGACCACTCTGCCACCTCTCCAATATGTTTTGCTATCGTTTTCTCTCGATTGCGGTGCAAAGGTAGTGATTATTTTTTTATATCCAAATATCAAAGGCGCTTTTTTCTTTTTAGGCTAATATTTTTCTTTTAACTCTGCCAAATAAGCGTTGTATCCGTTTTATTGCTATTTTTGTATTCTATAATTATCAATGAAGTAATAAGTTTTATATGAGAAAGTTGAAAGATTTATTCCTGATTTCAGTCGTGTTGCTGCTCGTCAGTTGCTCCATGTCTGCCAAATCGGATAAAAATGAAACGGGAGGTGTCGCTGCTCAGGGCGAAGTGGTCGTTCTGAACAAGGCAGATTTCCTGACCAAAGTATATAATTACGAAAAAAATCAATCGGAATGGGTGTACGAAGGCACCAAACCTTGCATCGTGGATTTCTATGCCGACTGGTGCGGACCCTGCAAGAAAGTGTCGCCGATCCTGAAGGAACTGGCCGGAGAGTATAAGAACGACATCATCATCTATAAGATCAATGTCGACAACGAGAAGGAACTGGCCGCCGCTTTCGGCATACAGAGCATCCCTACCCTGCTGTTCATCCCGGCAAAGGGAAAACCGCAGATCGCACAGGGCGCACTTTCAAAGGAACAGTTCGTTGAACAGATCAACGGATTCCTGCTGGGCAAAAAGTAATTTTCAGCCACGTGGTTATATCATTCCACGTGGTTTCAACCATAAAAAAAGAGGGCACCTCAACGAGATGTCCTCTTTTTTATTTGGCATTGAGCGAATTATTCAGCGCTTTCTGCTGCGGGAGCTTCTTCTGCAGGAGCGTTGGCTGCTGCTTCTTCAGCTGCCTTTGCTGCAGCAGCTGCTGCTAATTCTGCTTTCTTTTTAGCTACTTCTTCAGCTTTTGCCTTGTTTGCTTCTTTTTCTGCTTCAAGACGAGCTTTTTCTGCTGCCTTAGCTGCTTCGCTGTCTTTTGTCTTTACTGCTTCAACAGAAGCCTGTTTGTTTTTCAACCAAGCCTGGAACTTTGATTCCGCTGCTGCTTCGTCGAATGCACCTTTCTTTACACCTTCCAGTAAATGCTTTTTCATGCATACACCTTCGCGTGACAGAATGTTGCGAGTTGTGTCTGTAGGCTGTGCACCTACCTGTAACCAATACAAAGCTCTTTCGAAGTTCAAATCTACTGTAGCAGGATTAGTGTTCGGATTATAAGAACCTATCCTTTCAATAAACTTTCCATCACGTGGAGCCCTGCTGTCTGCGACTACGATCTGATAAAAAGCGTAGCTTTTGCGACCGTGTCTCTGCAATCTAATTTTTGTTGCCATGTTTGAATAATTAATTTAAGCTGTTTGTATTAGCGGGTGCAAAGATAAGTTGTTTCGATTCATAAAACAAATCTTCGGAGAGAAAATATCCGGGAAATCCGGACTTTTTATGCGACAAATTGGATCGCCGGTTGCTTTTACAGACATTTTTCCTACCTTTGCGCCTTCTTTTTACACATATATATAATGTACGTATGATTTCTATAGACGGACTTACAGTAGAGTTTGGCGGAAGCACCCTCTTTTCTGATATATCTTTCGTGATTAACGAGAAGGACCGGATCGCCCTGATGGGGAAAAACGGTGCGGGCAAATCGACTTTGCTCAAAATACTTGCCGGGACACGCGAACCGACACGCGGAAAAGTGTCGGCACCCAAAGATACGGTGATCGCTTACCTGCCCCAGCACTTGATGACGGAAGACGGCCGGACGGTTTTTGAAGAAACGGCACAGGCCTTTGCCCACCTGCATGAGATGGAAGCGGAGATCGAGGCGATCAACAAGGAACTGGAGACACGGACCGACTACGAATCGGACAGTTATATGGAGCTGATCGAGCGTGTCTCGACACTCAGCGAGAAGTTTTATTCGATCGAAGAGATCAACTATGACGCCGATATCGAGAAAACATTGCTCGGACTGGGATTCAAGCGCGACGACTTCGGGCGGCAGACCAGCGAGTTCAGCGGCGGATGGCGCATGCGTATCGAGCTGGCAAAGTTGCTGTTGAAGAAACCCGACGTGCTGCTGCTGGACGAGCCGACCAACCATCTGGACATCGAATCGATCCAGTGGCTCGAAGACTTCCTGATCGACAACGGACAGGCGGTGGTTGTGATCAGCCACGACCGCGCGTTTGTCGACCACATCACCACCCGTACGATCGAGGTCACGATGGGCCGCATCTACGACTACAAAGTGAATTACAGCAGTTACCTGCAACTCCGCCAGGAACGCCGCGTACAGCAGCAGAAAGCCTTCGACGAGCAGCAGAAGATGATTGCCGAAACAAGGGAATTTATCGAACGTTTCAAAGGTACATACTCCAAGACCCTACAAGTGCAGAGCCGCGTCAAGATGCTTGAAAAGCTTGAGATACTGGAGGTGGACGAGGAAGACACTTCGGCACTTCGCCTGAAATTCCCGCCCTCTCCCCGCTCCGGCAACTATCCGGTGATCGTGGAGGACGTGTCAAAGGCGTATGGCGACCATGTGGTGTTCCGCAACGCCAACCTGACCATCGAACGGGGAGACAAGATCGCTTTCGTAGGGAAAAACGGTGAAGGAAAGTCCACCCTCGTGAAATGTATCATGAAAGAGATCGAACACGACGGTACGCTGACGATCGGGCATAACGTGATGATCGGCTATTTTGCGCAGAACCAGGCTTCGATGCTGGACGAGAACCTGACGGTTTTCCAGACCATCGACGACGTGGCGGTGGGCGATATCCGCAACAAGATCAAGGACTTGCTGGGCGCGTTCATGTTCGGCGGCGAAAATTCAGCCAAGAAAGTGAAGGTTTTGTCGGGAGGCGAGCGCACACGTCTGGCGATGATCAAGCTGCTGCTCGAACCGGTCAACCTGCTGATCCTCGATGAGCCGACGAATCACCTGGACATGAAAACGAAAGACATCCTGAAACAGGCGTTGCTCGACTTCGACGGTACGCTGATCGTGGTGTCGCACGACCGTGACTTCCTCGACGGCTTGGTAACCAAAGTCTACGAGTTCGGCAACCAGCGAGTGACGGAACATTTGGAAGGCATCTACGAATTCCTGCAACGGAAGAAGATGGAAAACCTGAACGAGTTGGAACGAAGCAAGGGGAAATAAAACTCCATCACCCGTTAATTTCGCTTATTTCCCTACTAGCCCAAAAGTGTTTCACCCTAATGAAACAGTTGTTCCATTACTTAGAAACAGTTGTTTCATTAGGGTGAAACACTTTTGACATAACAAAGATACTAAATGCGTATACCGAACGTCAGCATCACATCATAGGTAGACCGGCTGACATCTTCATGATACTTATAATGCGTCCTCCGCGAGAAGTAACGGTTCGACAACGCTATATGCCATTTCTTATTGGAAGAATAAACCAATTTAAGCCCCATCACCGTCAGGCGTGAATGCCCTTTGTCACCCTGTACGCTGAAGGTATTCGGGTCGACCGTACTCAAATCGATGTCCGGATTGTAACCTTTCCAGGTAAAGATATGGTAGTTCTCCATATTCAGCAGAAACGACCAGTGCCTGTTGTAAGTCAACCCCGTGAAAGCCTTCACACTGTAACCGCTTCCCATATTGTAATCGCGTTCGTCGAGGCGGAAATAATCGGACGAGCCACCGCCCAGGGCGACACCGTTCACATAAAATTCACCGTAAGCATCCACCTTGTCACTCGGTTCCGACCGTTTGTAATAGATCAGGCCGCCACCCACCGCTGCCGCTTCCGAGATGCGGTAAGGGGAAACTTTGTCGCCCTCGCTGTCGCGCAGCTGCGAGTCATAATAGTCAAAATGCTGGAAGATGCCTGCCGTCAACGTGCGCGGACCTTTCTCCCACACCCGTTTCCCCCACAGGGCGCCGATGGCATTCACCTGGGTGATGACGGGCTGACTGGAGAAGAAATCGAAACCGGCACGCAGTTGGAACCACTCGTAGGGCGAATAGAACTCATCTTCAAACGGGTCGCCATAATCCAGCCGCAGCGACAGGTGCATACTGGTCGTGCCATGCTTCGAATGCTCCTGCTCGGCCAGGAAACGGGGACCGGCACTCACGATAAAGTTCACGGGCACAAACGAATAGGTACGGCCTTTGTGCGGACGATGACGCCACGCCTCACCTGTTATCAGACGGTTGATGCCGCGCACGGGCGATATCAATCCCGAAAGGATCTCGCGCCCGACACGCTCGGCTCCCGAGGTACGGTCGTCGATGAAAAGGTCGGACAAGCGGTAGGTGATCTCACCTAGCTCCACGCCGCCGAATGTGGTAGCCATCAGGTCGTTGATGGAGGGCGGCTCCGCCTCCATGAAAAACTCCCACATCAGACTTCCCCCGGCGGCGAAGGGAATGGATTGCCAGAAGTTCATCCCATTGCTACGGGCAGCATTGAAATACAACGATCCATGATAAGGATGCGCCACCAGGTTGGTAGAGAATTTATCCGTGTCCCAGACGGGACCTGTCTTGAAATTGTTCTTGATCGTACGGCCATTGATGCGGGCGAAGTCTTCGTTCATCGCAAAACGGTCGAAGGCCCAGATCGCCATGTTCAGGCCAAACACCTCACCGGCTGCCAGCCAAGGCTTCTTAGGCATAAAGGTGGTCGAGTCGCTCACGTAATTTCTTGTATCCATTTTTGGGAAGTGCTGCGCCCGAATCCATTGGGTCGAAAACAGAGCCAGCACCCCTATCCAAATAAACTTTTTCATTTTTTTCAATCTTGTGCCTTAAAGACTAATCAACTAACTCATGCAAACTTATACATAATTAACAGTATGGAACTCGTTTGGTTTAAATTATTCTTAGGTTGTGTTGCTAGAAACAGACACAATTCAAAGGAAATACTTACTTTTGCAGAAAAAAACAAAATGATAGATTTCATTACCTTTTGCGACTACACCGGAACGTTCGCCTTCGCAATTAGTGGGATCAGACTAGCTTCTGCCAAACAATTTGATTGGTTTGGTGCCTATGTGGTCGGGCTGGTGACGGCCGTCGGAGGCGGTACGATACGCGATATCCTGCTGAACGCGACTCCTTTCTGGATGGAGCAGACTTCTTATTTAACAGTTTCGGCTCTCGCCTTATTATTTGTTATCATCTTCCGGAAATATGTGATCCGGCTGAATAATACCTTTTTCATATTCGACGCCATCGGCCTGGGGCTGTTCGGCGTGGTCGGGATCGCCAAAACACTCGAATTCGGCTTCCCCATGTGGGTGGCAATCGTGATGGGAACGATCACAGGGTCGTTCGGAGGTATGATGCGTGACATATTGATCAACGAGGAACCGCTGATCTTCCGGAAAGATATCTATGCCCTGGCGTGCGTGTTCGGCGGAGGCGTATATTATTTATGTATGCTTGCCGGGCTGAATCCCTCCATCACCCAGTTCGCGGCGGCGCTGGGCATATTCCTGGCACGTATTATAGCTGTAAAATATCACATAAGCGTTCCCGTATTGAAGGGAGAAGAATAAATTTATTACCTTTGCATTATGACAGTAAATATGAATGATCAGCGAGATAAGGCCTCCATCCTGCTCATCTACACAGGCGGAACAATCGGTATGATTGAAAACCCCGAAACCGGAGTATTAGAATCATTTAATTTCCAGCATCTTAGAGACAATATGCCGGAATTGAAGAAGCTCGGTTACGCGGTTTCGACCTATCAGTTCGACCCGGTGCTCGACTCGTCGGAGATGGGCCCCGACTCCTGGATGAAGATCGTGAAGATCATCGCAGACAATTATGCGAAATACGACGGCTTCGTGGTGCTGCATGGCACGGATACGATGTCGTTTACCGCCTCTGCCTTGAGTTTCATGCTCGAAAACCTGAGCAAGCCGGTCATCTTCACCGGTTCGCAGTTGCCCATCGGCATGTTGCGGACGGACGGGAAGGAAAACCTGATCACGGCGATCGAAATAGCTGCTGCCAAGGAAAACGGCGTACCGATCGTACCCGAAGTCTGCATCTTCTTTGAAAACGACCTGTTGCGCGGCAACCGGACAAGCAAGATCAATGCGGACAATTTCAACGCATTCCGTTCATACAATTACCCGGCGTTGGCGCATGCCGGTATCTATATCAAATATGACACAGGCCAGATTTATCACCCTGTTTCGCGCAAACCGCTGAAACCCCACTATCTGCTCGACCGCAACATAGCGATCCTGAAGCTGTTTCCCGGCATCTCGCCGCAAGTGGTGGAAAGCATCCTCAATATTCCCGACCTGAAAGGGGTCGTGATGGAAACCTTCGGCAGCGGAAACGCTCCGAGCTACGACTGGTTCCTGAAGATGCTCAAAGAGGCGGTCGACCGTGGCATCGTGATCGTAAATGTAACCCAGTGTTGCGCCGGAAGCGTTGAGATGCACAGATACGAAACGGGCCATAAATTACTGGAAGCCGGCGTTATAAGCGGGTTCGACAGCACAACGGAAAGTGCCGTCGCCAAGCTGATGTTCCTTTTCGGCCACGGACTTTCTCCGGAGGAAGTGAAGGACCACATGAACTGCTCGCTGATCGGGGAAGTGACAATCCCTGATACGTTCCGTTCCTGAATATACTATGTAAAACAGAATGAGCCGCGAGGCGGAATAGAAAAACATGAAACTATCATTTCTTAGCTTAGCAAGTGGAAGCAGTGGTAACTGCTATTATCTGGGTACTCCCGAGTTCGGGATACTGATTGATGCTGGTATCGGAATACGTACCATAAAGAAGGTGTTGAAAGATAAGGCGATCGACTTTTCTAAAATCGTGGCTGTCCTGATAACCCATGACCACGCCGATCATATAAAGACGGTAGGTTGCCTGGGAGAGAAAATGAACATTCCGGTATATTCTACCGCCGCCGTCCACCGGGGGATCGAAAAGAGCCGCTATGTGGAGGAAACCTTGATCGGTTCGCGCCGGATCATCGAGAAGGAAGTGCCTTTCTCGATACGCGATTTCCTGATCACCGCCTTTGAAGTTCCGCACGACAGCACCGACAACGTCGGCTATTATATCGAGTATGGCGATCATAAGTTCACCTTCGCTACCGACGTGGGCCATATCACGGATACGGTCAGCCATTACATGCGGCTGGCGACCCATCTCATCATCGAAGCGAACTATGACGAGGAAATGTTGAAGTTCGGCACCTACCCCGCTTTCCTGAAAGAGCGTGTAGCAAGCCCGACCGGCCACCTGAGCAACCGCGAAGCTGCCGAATTCCTGGCCGCCAACTACGACCCCAAACTGAAGGATATCTGGTTGTGCCACCTCAGCCGCGACAATAATCATCCGGAGCTAGCCTATAAAACCGTCGATATCCGCCTTTTCCAGGAGGGTGTCCGTGTCGGCAAAGATGTCTCACTTATAGCACTTAAGCGTACGACTCCGTCTGATATATTTGAATTCGAGTAAAATTTAGTCAGAAAAAAGCGACAAAAAAATTTGCAAAGAAAAATTAAACCCCTATCTTTGCACCCGCAATCGAGAAACAAAGATCACGATCAGGAAACGAAGATAGCAACAGATTGACTTGGTAGCTCAGTTGGTAGAGCAAATGACTCTTAATCATTGGGTCGAGGGTTCGAGCCCCTCCCAGGTCACTCCAAGATACCAACATCGACTTGGTAGCTCAGTTGGTAGAGCAAATGACTCTTAATCATTGGGTCGAGGGTTCGAGCCCCTCCCAGGTCACTTAAAGGAAGATATTACGAAAGTGGTATCTTCCTTTTTTATTTCCCCATTATATATACATTCCTGATCAATCGTTAATCATTCTAATTTATTCCTTTCTGTCACATATGTTACAATTTTAAATGGATAAACAGTGTATTTTTGTTCCAACTAATTAATAAGATAAATTTATGGAACAGTTACATGCACACGAAGTTCTTTTCATGATGGAAGGAAATAGTTATTCGGAAGCCAGCCTGCGGGAAGCAATCATTGGGAAATTTGGCAAGGAACAACGTTTTTATGCTTGTTCGGCTGAAAATATGAATGTGGATGAGTTGATTGAATTTCTGAAACAAAAAGGGAAATTCATGCCGAAAGATGACGGATTCACTGTGGATATCACTAAAGTTTGCAACCATTAGGCTATACAACACCATCCTGCATATTTGTTGTCAGCATCATAAATAAAAACCGCCCTATTCTCACGAACAGGGCGGATGTTTGCCCACTAAAGGGCTTGGGATACAACGTTATTAGATATGAGGATTAACGTTATAGAGTAAAAAGTATGATTTCACCAATTACATTGAATTCATAAAAAAATTAGTTAGTCCAATCAACTACAAAATCAACGCCGGGGTCCTCTCTTGTACCCTGCGGCTCCATAGGGATTTCCCAATCCGTAATAAAAGCACCCGTATAATCAGATCTGTAACCCACTTCCTGGGGATTATCCTCGCCGTTCGGCGAGTTTTTACAATTCCATACCGGTGAAGCACCACGTCTGCGCCTTGCGAAACAGACGGCATACACTGATCTCAGTCTTCTTTTGTTCCCTCCACCCTTCCGGGGGAAGAAATTAGTTTCAGCTCCAAAATATTCAACTACAATCATCTATATATAAATTTTCTCTAGTTACCCTGGCAAGAGCCTTAAAAACTCTGATGTAAAGGTATTCCTCCGGAAACACTGTTTTGCACCCATCTTCAACTATTTTATTTACGAAATTTATAAATGTAGGTCGTAGCAGAGACCAAATACTCCAAATATGCCAAAACGAGAGAACCGGAAGAAAAAATCCTCCTTTTCTGTCAAAACAGATTGTTTGTTGATAAAATCAGCTTATTTTGTAACGGCTGGCAGAAACGGAGGAAATACGCCTCCAACATTTCCCGTATGCCTGCTGTTGTATTGATATAAAAATAAAGAAAATGAAGAATAAGACACATCAAAAAAGAGTCTCAGCCATACACGACATTTCCGGCTTCGGAAAATGCTCGCTGACAGTCGCATTACCCATTTTATCAGCTGCAGGAATCGAAACCTCGGCGCTTCCCACAGCTATTCTCTCCACCCATACCGGAGGAATCAGCGGATACACATACAGGGACCTGACAGAGGACATGCGTCCGATCATGCAGCACTGGAAATCGCTCGACATACAATTTGACGCCATATACACCGGTTATCTCGGATCATTCGAGCAACTGGACATCGTAAAAGAGTTCTTCGACACGTTCAGGAGAGATGACAACCTGATCCTCGTCGACCCGGTGATGGGCGACAACGGTGAGCTGTATACCAGTTTCACCCGCAAATTTGCCGCCGGAATGAGATCACTCTGCCAAAAAGCGGATATCATCGTCCCCAACCTTACCGAAGCCGCTTTATTGTTGGACGAACCTTATCGTCCGGGCCCCTATACACATGCCTACATCGAAAGCCTGCTGCGAAAACTAAGCGAACTGGGACCGAAACAGGTAGTCCTGACAGGTGTTTTCTTCAAAGACGACGAACTGGGAGCAGCCACCTACGACCGGACGACGGATGCAATCGATTATGTCTTTACCAGGAAAGTGCCCGGCTACTACCACGGGACAGGCGACGTATTCGCAAGCGCATTACTGGCAGCTTTGCTGAATGACTTCACCCTGATCGGATCGGCCGCCATCGCCGTGCATTTCACCGCCGAAAGCATCCGACGAACCTATGAAGCCAAGACGGACTATCGTTTCGGTGTTAATTTTGAACAAAGTTTCCCCGACTTTCTAAAAGAACTGAAACTCATATAAATGGTTTCGATTTTATTTTTCATCTTTGCGTTATTATATAAAGTATTAACTTGAAACTGCCTATATTACGACATGAGTAAAATAAAAATTGCTATTTCCGGAATAGGGGCTGTAGGGGGATATTACGGTGGGTTGCTGGCAGCGTACTACCAAAACTCAGAAGAAGTGGAAATCTTTTTCATTTCACGGGGTGAAAACCTGCAGGCTATCAGAAAAGACGGATTAGAAATAAAAAAATCATTTAAGAAAATAACCGCCATGCCAACACTGGCTACTGACGATCCGACAGAAATCGGACCGGTGGACTATCTGTTCTGCTGCACCAAAAGCTATGATCTGGAAGATAATATCCGGGATCTTGCGCCGGTAATCGGCCCGGACACCATCATCATCCCGTTGCTCAACGGTGCGGATATATCCGAACGGATACAGCAAATAGTGCCCGACAACAAGGTATGGAAAGGCTGCGTTTACATCGGATCACGCCTTGTCTCACCCGGCCATGTACAAAAATTCACGTTGAAAGACCGTCTCTTCTTCGGCCACAACAGCAAGGATAAAGAAAAGCAGGTCGAGTTACAGAAGTTACTCAGCAGCGCCCGTATCCTGTCGACCAATCCTGCCGACATAGACTTCGAGGTCTGGAAAAAGTTTTTTATGATCTCCACTGCGGCAACGATCACCTCTTATTTCAACGAGACGATCAACGAAGTGATAGATAAGCATATCGACCTGTTCATCACCCTGGGATACGAACTGCAGAGCGTAGCGGAAGCCAAAGGTATCAAATTGCCGGAGGATATCGTTTTCTCATCGATCAAGTCGCAACAAATGATGCCAAACGGCTCAACCACTTCGATGCACACCGACTTCAGACGGGGAAGCAAGACCGAAATAGAGACACTGACCGGTTACGTGATACGCGAAGCAGAGGCGTTGAAGCTGGAAGTTCCTACCTACCAATTTATGTACAAGGGACTGACTCAATTCCCCTACCCCCGGTAAGAAACAAATAAAGAGGAACGCTGATTTTCATTTTTGATGAATTTCAGCATTCCTCTCTTTATTTTATGCCGCTTGCAGGCGGCTTCAAGATTCCGGAAAACTATCCGATTATCCGATATAAGTCTCCATGAACTTTGCATTCGGAGCCGGTGAGATTGTCACCACTTCCGTATCGGCCGGGATCAGAACAGTCTGTCCCTGATGGATGAAGATCTCGTTTCCTTTATTGTCACGGATAGAAGCCTTACCCTCCATACATATATATACGACAAACGAATCGAGTTCAGAGAAGTCGCGCACCATCATCGTATCCAGGTCGAGCAGGTTGGTGGTGAAATATTTGCAATTGGCAAGTTCAACCGTGGCATTGGTATGTGCCTTATAATGCGTACGGTAGTCGGGGAGCGTCGTATAGTCGATCGCATCCTTTGCCAGTTCGGTATGCAGCTCACGTCCGTTGCCGCTGGCATCCTTACGGTCGTAATCGTAGATACGGTAAGTAATGTTGCTGGTCTGCTGTATCTCAGCGATAAAGCATCCGGCACCGATAGCATGTACGCGTCCGGCAGGCAGGAAGAAAACATCGCCCGGAGAAACTTCATAGCGCTGCAAAACGTCCATGATCGTGTTATCACCTACACGTTTCACATACTCCTCCGCGTCGATCTGCTGTGAGAAGCCGGAGTACAGCCCCGCCCCTTTCTCTGCCTTTATCACATACCACATTTCTGTCTTACCGAAAGAGTTATGGCGTTTCATAGCCAGTGCGTCGTCAGGATGCACCTGAATGGAAAGATCATCGCGAGCATCGATAAACTTGATAAGCAGGGGAAATGTAGAACCGAATTGCTCCATTACCTTTTCTCCCAGCAACTGTTTGCCGTATGTACGGATCAGTTCATCGAGTGACTTACCTTCCAAATCACCATTATCGACGATAGAATAGTTTCCTTCTACATGAGAAAGTTCCCAGCTTTCGCCGATCCCTTCTTCTACTGGCGTAATGCCCTTAAACGGGCAGATGTCTGAGCCTCCCCAAATGATCTTCTTGAGGATAGGCTTAAATGTCATTGGATATAACATAACTGTGTTTTGTTGTTTGGTTATTTTTTTACTTTTACTTTTCTGAGTACAACAGCACTACGTGCCGGAATGTACAGCTTCAACCATTCTTTTTTCTCTTTTTTATATAATGGGTCGAGTAATGTGAAATGATGTATCGAATCGTCCGCGATACCAAAACCGCCGAAACGGGTAGCATCCGTATTCAATACCACCTCATACTCACCTTTAGGCACAAGGAAGCCGTAGTCGGTGTACGATTTCGTAGGACTGAAGTTGAAGACGAACACCAGGTCTTTACGCATATACGCCAGAACCTGGTCGCCATCGCTGTCCCACACCTTCTGTATCGGAGTAGACTGAAAATTCTTCACGCTGCGGATCAGTTCGACCATCTCGCGATCGAAATCGCCCAAATAATGATACTTCAAATCCATATTGTCTACCAAATCCCACTGGCGTCGGGCATATTTATGTGACCAGCCGTTACCTTCGCGCGGAAAATCGATCCATTCCGGATGTCCGAACTCATTACCCATAAAGTTTAGGTAACCGCCGTTGATAGTCGAAGCCGTCACAAGACGTATCATCTTATGGAGTGCCACCCCGCGTTCAACCATAAAGTTATGGTCGTCTTTCTGCATATGCCAGTACATATCCGCATCTATCAGGCGGAAAATGATAGTCTTATCTCCTACCAGCGCCTGGTCGTGACTTTCAGCATAACTGATTGTTTTTTCGTCAGCACGACGGTTGGTCGTTTCCCACCAGATAGAAGAAGGATGCCAGTCCTCGTCTTTCTTTTCCTTGATTGTCTTGATCCAGTAATCGGGAATATTCATCGCCATACGGTAATCGAAGCCATAGCCGCCGTCTTCATATTTAGCTGCCAGGCCGGGCATACCGCTCACTTCTTCAGCAATAGTGATGGCATTTTTATTGACCTCATGTATCAGTTTGTTGGCAAGGGTGAGATAAGCGATCGCATCGCCATCCTGATGCCCGTTAAAATAATCACCATAATTGCAGAAAGCCTCGCCCAACCCATGACTGTAGTAAAGCATGGAGGTCACGCCGTCGAAGCGGAAACCGTCGAACTTATACTCTTCAAGCCAGAATTTGCAGTTGGACAGGAGAAAATGCAGCACCTCATTCTTTCCGTAATCAAAGCAAAGCGAATCCCATGCCGGATGTTCGCGGCGGGAACCACTAAGGAAATACTGGTTGTAAGAACCGTCGAAACGTCCGAGACCTTCCACTTCATTCTTAACAGCATGGCTGTGTACAATATCCATGATCACGGCAATACCCATCCCGTGAGCGTCGTCGATCAGGTGTTTCAGTTCTTCGGGCGTACCGAAGCGTGATGAAGCTGCGAAGAAACTGCTGACATGATAACCGAAAGATCCGTAATAAGGATGCTCCTGGATAGCCATGATTTGAATGGCGTTGTAACCTTCACGTGCAATACGGGGCAGAACGTTGAGGCGAAATTCATCGTATGAGCCGACCTTTTCCTCGTTCGTTGACATACCTATATGGCATTCGTAAATGAGCAGCGGGGAAGTATCCGGTTTGAAACGCTTATTTTTAAATGTATATGGCGTAGCAGGATTCCATACCTGAGCACTGAATATCTTCGTCACAGGATCCTGGACGACACGGCGTATCCATGCCGGGATGCGTTCACCGCTTCCTCCGTCCCATTCGACCAGCAACTTGAACAGGTCTTCGTGGTGCAACAGATCTTCTTCGAGAACGATCTCCCACACGCCATAGCCCTGGCGCTTCATTTTATATTGTTCTTCTTTTTTCCAGTCGTTGAATGTACCGATCAGGTAGATGGCCGTGGCGTTCGGGGCCCATTCGCGAAATACCCACCCCTTGTTGGTTTTGTGTAAACCGAAGTACAGATATCCGGAAGCCATTTCCGACAAGGTTTGTTTCCCCTTGTTAGTCAAGCTCTTTTCCTTATCAATCACGTATTGATACCGTCCTTCTATCGCCTCTTTATAAGGGGCAAGCCAAGGGTCATTCTTTATTAGATTCAGAGACTCCATGATTTATTTGAGATTGGTTTAGCGCAAAGATAAAAGAAAAAAACATACCGTATTGATATTCCGTAGATATTTCTTAATTTTGCGTCAAACCCATATAACATATGAGTAAAGGAACAAAGAGTATTGCCTTTTATTTTATAATGATCCTGGTTTTTGGTTCATTAATGTATCTGATCGCCAAAGAAGGAGAAAGACAACAGATTGAAAGCGCCATCACTGCTGCCTACGACGCCCCGAAAGACCTTGGTGAAGGTTTTTCTTTGTTTTGGGAGCTGATGACGCACCATATACAGTCGCCTATCGGAATATTATTGTTGCAGATCATCACGATCCTGCTGACCTGCCGCCTGTTCGGGTGGCTGTTCCAGAAGATAGGGCAACCGACCGTTATCGGCGAGATCGTGGCGGGTATCGTGCTGGGACCGTCGGTGCTGGGACATCTGTCACCCGAAGTCTCGGGGTTTCTCTTCCCGGTCGAGTCGCTCGCCAATATCACGATCCTGAGCCAGTTCGGGCTGATCCTGTTCATGTTCGCCATTGGTATGGAGTTGGATATTACCGAAGTACGAAAGAAATTAAAGGAAACCATCCTGATAAGCCATACGAGTACGATCGTACCTTTCTTCTGCGGTATGCTTACTGCCTACTTCGTTTATGACACCTATGCAGATAAAAGTACACCTTTCCTGTCGTTTGCCCTATTTGTCGGTATCGCGATGAGTATCACTGCTTTTCCTGTGCTGGCACGTATCATACAGGAGAAAGGGTTGACGCGAACGCACCTGGGAACGATCTCGCTCGCCAGTGCTGCCAACGGTGATATTACAGCCTGGTGCCTATTGGCTGTCGTGATCGCCATCGCACAGGCGGGAACGATGCTGAGTGCGATCTACAACATTCTTTTCTCCGTACTTTATATCGCTTTCATGTTTTTTGCCGTGCGTCCGTTCCTCCGGATGATCGGGCATGTATATCATAATAAGGAAGTGATCGACAAAGGGCTGGTAGCTTTTATGTTCCTCCTCCTGATAATCTCCTCCTATCTGACGGAAATGCTGGGGCTGCATGCGTTGTTCGGAGCATTCATCGCAGGCGTGGTGATGCCGAGTAATGTGAAGTTTCGTAAGATCATGACCGAGAAGGTGGAAGATGTCTCACTGGCATTGTTCCTGCCGTTGTTTTTCGTCTCGACAGGGTTACGCACCGAGATCGGTTTGCTGAACAGCCCGGAGCTGTGGTGGATGTGCGGGGTATTTATCGTAGTGGCCATCGTCGGTAAATTCGGTGGAGCGATGTTCTCCGCCCGTTTCGTAGGCGAAAGCTGGAAAGACAGTCTATATATCGGCGCGCTGATGAATACGCGCGGGCTGATGGAGCTTGTAGTGCTTACCATCGGTTACGAAATGCACATCCTCCCTCCTTCTATTTTCGTCATGCTGGTGCTGATGACATTGGTGACGACATTCATGACGATCCCGTTGGTTTCGTTCATCAAGTTCTGCTTCCAGGCACGGGAGAAAATCAAAGAATACAAGACTGTGGACGTAGCAGACGGTACTTACAAGGTGTTGCTCTCATTCGGACGGGCTGCCAACGGACAGATCATGCTCGATGTGGCGTACCAGATGTTTGCCCATAAACGGCATCAGGTGGATCTCACGGCACTTCACCTTACCGTCGGTTCGGACGTGAACCCGTTGCATACGGACAACTTCGAAGAGGTAAGTTTCGGTCCCATCCTGTACGGAGCCAAAAAGCTGGGGATTAATATAGATACACGCTACGAGGTATCGAACAACGCCGGACAGGACATCACCGACATTGTCAACACAGAAGGTTTCGACTTTCTGTTGGTAGGTTCAGGTATCTCGATGAGTAACCAGCCGGATGATATCGAAGCGAACCGTTACCGTACGTCGTTCTACAATCGTTTCTTCCGCCGTTTCAAGGCACCTGAATCATGGTTTTACCCGGGTGCATTATTGAAAGACAAAACGAAGATGTTTATCGGGAAAAGTAATTGTGACGTAGGTGTATTCGTAAACCGGGGATTCGTCAAGGCTAGTAATGTGATTGTAGTAATCGATTCGGAAAAAGATCTGTTTATCCTGGAATATGCCTCCACGCTACTCAAAACGACGCATGGTTCGGTAAGTATTCTCGACCGGAGCAGTTCAACGACACCGGGCAGCGAGAAGATACAATATGCCATCCGCCAGTTTGTCGAATCGACCAAGCAGGCGAACCTGCTGGCAGAGAAGGATATGACAGCTTCACTTTTCAACGGTTACACTTTCATGCTGATCAGTTATGATAGCTGGAATGACGTTTCCGAACATCGTCGCGAGGCGTTGCAGAAGATGCCGTCGACTCTGATTCTGAATCATAAGGAGAAAACAGAAGAATAAGCAGGATAAATAACAAGTCCATCTATTTGTAATTACAAGTTCCCATTATTATCTACAACATCTACAAGTTCATCCTGTATATGTTGTAAATAAATGGTTTTAGCAGTGGTGGTAGATGTTTTTTATCTACCACTTCAAGATTGTATCTACCACTATTATGCAGCTTTTGACTTGTAGATTGCTATTATTCCTTCCCTACTTATCATTCTTCGCCCGCTATGGTTCTTTAGTTTTAGTGCCTGAAAAACTTTTGTTTTCCAAGCACTAAACAAGAGTTTCCTCGGCAAGAAACTTTTGTTTATTCGAGGAGAAACTGTATACTAGAACGTCACATCGATCCCGCCCATAAACACAGCTTTCGGCATCGGGTAACCTTCGTTGATGGAATAACGGGTTGCCGTCAGGTTCTCTCCTTTGACAAACAGCTTCAGTCCCTTATTCTGCGAGCCAAAACGGTAAGAAGCACGGGCATTCAGCACTGTATAGTCCTCTTTTTTATTATCTTCCGGCTTATTTCCTACATTCGTATACAGGTCAAATATGGACTGTACGCTCAGATTAAAGGTAAAGCGTCCGGGCATATAAGTTGCGCTGGCATAGAATTTATGAGCCGGGGCAGCTACTATATCCTTATTCATATGCAGATAGCTGTAGTTCATATCCAAATTCAGGTTGTTCAGAATCTGATAACCGGCTTCAAATTCGACCCCTTTATTATAAAAACGTCCGATATTCGACATCTGTCGGTTTACTACAGAGATCATATCTTTTCCTTCAATATAAAAAGCAGTCAGCTCAGCGTGCAAACGATTATCCAACAGATATTGTCCGACAGATAATTCATAACTCAGCATACTTTCCGGCTTCAGGTCCGGATTCGCTTTTGAATAAGGAAGATAAGAGATATACAATTCGCGCAACGTCGGACTTCTGTATCCCTTAGAGAAAGAACCTTTGATCGTATTTCCTTCGAACGGGCGAAGGGCAAATCCCGCCTGCGGAACCCACTCGCCGCCATACGCGCTGCTATGTTCGTAACGCACACCGGCATTCAGGCTCAGGATATCAAAGAGATCCTGCTGCATGATCGCATAACCAGCCACCTCGTTTACCGATTTCTTGACGATCTCGCCGATCGGTCCGTTAATCGTATCGTTCCAGGCATGACCTCCCCAGTTCTTATAATCGATACCGGCAGTAAACGTATTTCCTTCTACCAAACGAAAAGACTGATACAACTGAACACCCGTATTATGGTCGTCAGAATAGAACAGGAACGAACGGGGATCGGCATTTACCGCATGTCCGTCATTGATTTTATGATGACCCCAGTTATAAAAAACACGCAGGGCGCCGCTTGTCTTTTCATGGTGATTCTCCAAAGCGAACGAAGTTGTACCACGAAGAATATGCATGTCATGATCCAGCAATGGGCTGGTGATTGTTCCCGGATCTTCGGTATTATATTTTGCCAGGCTTAAATTGCCGGTTACCTTATATTCATTGTTGATCCGGTATCCGAGGTTAGCAAAGCCGTTAGTGATATCAAATTTGGAATCCGGCCTGTGACCATCCGAACGATCATGGTTCACCGATATGAAACTGCTGAAATTTCCTATATTATAGCCGTTATTAATCATATACTTCTGTGTGTTATAAGAACCGAACATCACACGAGCCTGTGTACGACGCCCCTGTTGCTTGTGCTGGCGGGTAATAATATTGACCACGCCGCCCATCGCATTCGATCCATACAATAACGAACCCGGTCCGCGGATCACCTCTACCCTTTCAATATCAGATGCGACATACGTATCCGGCAAGGAATGCCCGAAAACACCTGCCCATTGTGGCTGGCCGTCAAACAACATAAGAACTTTATTTCCTTGTCCCACCCCACGGATGTTCACAGTCCCTGCCGATCCCGAGGAAACGCCAAAGCCGGTCACGCCTTTTTCCGTCACAAACAACCCGGGAACGCGCTCCGACAACACCGGCAGCAAAGCCGACTCGCTACTCGCTTCTATCTGATCCCTGTCTATCACCGAGACAGTAAGGGGAACACTGTTACGGTTCACCTGTATCTTATTCGCGGAAACGACGACCCCCTGCAGATTGATCAGACTGTCTATTTCCATTGGTTCGACAGGTTCAGTTGCATAAGCTGCCGCTCCTGCCAATAATCCCGAAATAAGTAAAAATCCTTTCTTCATAATTTATTCTTGTATAACATTAATCGTCAACTACGGTAACACAAAACAATAAAAACGTGTTACCATTCAGGCAAAAAAATATATTCAATCCGCCCGGCTCATCACCAACTTTCCATGCTTAATACCCTTGATAGCAGTCAGTTTATCTGACAATTCAGTCAATCGGTGGGCTGTCCCCATCACTGTAACGATGTGCAGACAAAAGTGCTGATTGACATAATACTGGGAAGAGGAAAGGATCACGTTCTGATAATCCTGCTCGATACCGGCAATCTTTGCAGAAATAGCCTTTTTCTTCTGGTCGTACATAATGATAATAGTACCTGCCACGATGTGATTGCATTGCCATTTCTTCTCTGCCACGTTCTTTTCTATCAGAAAGCGGATGGCCTGTGAGCGGTTGGCAAAGCCATTCTCGTCCACATACTGATCCAATGATTCTAACAGGTTGTCTTCCAAAGAGACACCAAAACGTTTTATCGACATATAGTGCTTCATTTATTTTGAGCGGTAAATATACAATTTTATTACCGGTACAAAGGTAATTTGTCTAAAAAGAAATAATGTAATATAAATTACAGATATTATTACCTATATTACTGATTACACAAAAAACGGGAGCCACATCCCTGCAACTCCCGTTTCCATCACCTAATACTCAAAACCTTAATCTAATAACTCTGTGTTATCAATCTAAATAACGTCGTATCCCTTAGAAGTTCCTTCCGGTATCCCACCACAGACGGGTTCCGCAATTGTCTGCACCACCCAAAGCCGTTACCAAAGCTGAATATTGCTCAGGATTAGCTGTTTTGATGCCGACAAAGAAATTCAATCTACGCGGTCCCAGGTTCGAATCGATCGTGCCCTGGCTGTCGTTCACCAAAACCGGGAACAACTTAGGATAACCGGTACGTCTTTGTTCTGTCCATGCTTCGCAGCCTTCCGGATAACAGGCAATCCATTTCTGAGTAATAATTTTTTCCAACTTTTCTTCATTGGTTGCTGCGTTATCCCATGCCGGCGTTACTTTGCCTACAGCTTTTGCATTGAAGGAAGCATCGAAAGCATCCAGATAATCTTTCGGAGTCTTCGTACTTTCCAGGTATGCAGCTACATCTTTAGCACCCCACTGGGCAAAAGAGGCTTTGACACCATTTTCATAACAAGAACCCGGATCTTCGGAAGACCAGCCTCTCAAGGCAGCTTCCGCACGCAGGAACCATACTTCGGCAGCCGTCATCAAGACAGCATTGGATGTCTGCGCAATCGTACTTTTCGAATGTTTGCTGTAATTTTTATGGTTGAATCCTGTTCCCTGACGGATACCTTTGTAAGTACCCTTTACCGGAATGATCTCAGTACCTTCGCCGCCGGCAGCCTTATCAAAATACTTCGACAAACGGGGATCGTCATACCCCCCCATATAAGACTCCATATTTGCATTCAGGAAAACTTCTCCCCATCCCTTATTGATCTCACCAAACGGGTTATTATAACCGGTACCATCCGTAGATACAGCAACGATATCGTTATCTTCTTCCAATAAACCTCCTGCATCCGTCAAGGCTTTTTTCGCTTCTGCTGCAGCCAGTACGGGATCGGCCATAGCGATACGGACAGCCAGGCGGAGGCGTAACGAGTTACCGAATCTGATCCATTCGGCATAGGTCCGTTTGCCCTGCGGCATCAGGATATCGAACTTCGCGAAGTTCTCCACGTCCGGATTCGCTTCCATATAGGCACGGATCAAACCGATTCCCGTATCGAGGTCTTCAAAGAAAGCCTTATAGGCAACCGGCTGTGTATCCGGCATGGAACCGGTTTTCGAACCGAACTGCGTATAAACAACAGGACCGTATAAATCGGATACGCGATGTATCAATTCCACTTTCAATATTTTGGTAATCCCATAGAATGAAGGATAATCCTTTTCCGTCAGATCTTCGGATTTCTGAATCTCCGTCATGATATATCCGTAGGTATTCTCCCAAAACGATCCGTTCCATCCGTCCTGCATGTTATAGGTCGTGTTCGCACGCCCTTCGTTGAACGGGTTGAAATCGTGTACATAACCTGAAAACATATCGGCGCTCAGATTCTGCATGACCTGGAACGGCCAGTTTTTACCGCCACCCCAATCGTAGTTGAAGTAAATACCCTGCTGAACGACTCCCAGAGGAATACCGTATTTATTAAATTCCTGCTCCTTCGACTTATCCGGGAAACCAGCCTCGTTCGTATTAAAAGATTCAAAATCATCCGTACAAGCTGAAAAACCTATCAATCCGCCCAAAAAGATTGCGGCTATATATTTATAATTCTTTTTCATAATATACTGTCTTTATTAGAATGTAAATTTAACATTGAAACCTAAGCTTCTGGTTGTCGGCATACCGAATACATCGATACCCTGGTTGTCGTTGCCTGTCGAAAGGACTGCATCCGGATCGAAAGGAGCCGATTTGTGGAAGAAGAATAAGTTACGACCTACAAATGACAACTGTACATCCTGGAAAACCTTTGTTTTCTCCAGCAATCTCCTCGGGAATGTATATCCTAAAGAAAGTTCGCGCAGGCGGATATTGGTTGCACTATACATATAATATTCCGTACATCCGTTACGGCCACTGACAGCCGTATAGAATTTTGACGGGTTGACATGCGTACCTTCCAGGTCTACGAATCCGGCATTACGGGCTTCGGCTGATTCAATGCTCACACCTTTCTGGTCCATATCGGCCTGTGTCTGTGACAATACATCGCCACCAAAACGGCCATCGATCAAGAAGTAAAGGCTGAATCCTTTATAAGTCAGCGTATTGCCCCAACCCAACATAAAATCAGGATTGCTGTTACCTACTTTGACCGTATTACCTGAACCGACTACGTTAGGGATCAGATCACCGTCTTCATCTTTTGTAAAAGCGATCTCTCCGGTCTTATCGTCGCGTTCGAACGCCTTACCATAGATATCACCCAGTGCACCACCTTCAACAAGGCGCATAGAGTAAGAAGAAGAGAAACCTTCGTCACCATAAACAAATGTCTTCAGGTCAGGATGAAGTTCAATCACCTTGTTCTTGTTTGTCGAGAAGTTAAAAGAGGTCTTCCAACGGAAATCTTCCGTCATCACCGGAGTGACCCCCAAGCTGATTTCAACACCCTGGTTCTGGATGTTACCGGCATTTACATAGTAATATTTATAAGCTGCACCGGCAGAAGAAGGCAACGTAAACAACTGGTTCTTCGTGTTTGTCTTATAGTAAGTAAAATCGAAGTCCAGACGATAGTCGAAGAATTTCCATTCCGTACCCACTTCCCATGAAGTACTCATTTCAGGTTTCAGTTCGTCGAACGGAGCCTTTGAATTGGTCTGGATAGCTCCGCCAGCCACGATCAGGTCGTTGCTTCCCGCAATCGGGTTACTGATGAAAAGAGGCAGGTCATTACCTACTTTACTCCATGAACCTCTTACCTTACCGAAGTTGATCCATTCCGGCATCGTCAGCGAATTATTGATGATCCATGACAAACCTACCGACGGATAGAAGAAACTGCTGTGTTTCGTATACGCCAGAGTCGACGACCAGTCGTTACGGGCGGTCAGGTCCAAGTACAAGCTTTCTTTCCATCCCAGCTGGGCAGTTGCAAAGAGAGACTGCATCACACGTTTCTGATCGATCTGCTGGTCGATATAAGAAGCTGTTGACATCATGATGTTGGCAACCGAGAACTGGTTCGGATAATATAGGGAAGCTGTCTTCGAGTCCAGTCTCAACGAGTTGAGAGTCGTACTGTTGATGCTACCACCGATTGCGCCCGTCAAAGCGAAATCGCCCCATTTCTTATTGAACATAGCCATAAAATCACCGTAATACAATGTCTCTGTATGATTCAGGTCGATATAACGACCGTTTGAACCAGCGATAGCCGGTGCGGTTGAAGCATACATCTTTTGATTATATGTATCGTGTGTATAATCGACTGTTCCACGAGCTTGCAGGCTCAGCCAATCCGTAATCTTCAGGCTGGCAGTCAAAGAAGCGATGGCACGTGTACGCTTGTCGTTACTCTTGATACGGTTCGTGATCCAGTACGGGTTCTGTTCCATATCGCGTTCGGCATCCGTATACCAGTTTTGTTCCATCAGGTTGCGGGTATCATTAAATGTTTCAAAGTTCGTGCGATATTCACCGATATTCTCACCACGCGGGAAACGGTAAAGACCAACCAACGGGTTCATATAATAACCACCGGAAGCCGGACGGTTCTTGATACTCTGCGACATCAGGTTCACGTTTGCATCCAGTTTCAGGTAATCATCGAAGAAACTGGCGGTTTCGCGGAAGTTCAGGTTATGCTTCTGCATCTTGTTATGCTCCACGATTCCCTTGGCACTGGTGTTGGCATAGGAGAAGTAAGTCTGCATCTTTTCGTTACCGGTTGTCAAAGACAGGGAGTTGATAGCGGTTACGCCGTTCTGGAAGAAATCGCCTGCATTATCATAAGCAGTCAGATTACCTTTCTGTCCCCAGCTGGTCTTCGTTTCCTTATCCATACCATATTCGTTCTGAAATTCCGGCAAACTCATTGCATGATCGACTGTCAGGTTGGAAGAGAAAGTTACTTTCTGCACACCAGCCTTTCCTTTCTTCGTTGTGATCAGGATAACACCGTTGGCTGCTTGCGAACCATACAATGCAGCAGCCGAAGCACCTTTCAGGATACTCATACTTTCGATGTCGTCCGGATTCAGGTTGGAAATACCATCGCCACCGTCACGGTTACCGGCATCCGCCGTACCACCGATCGCACTGACAGCCTGTTCATTGCTGCTGTTCAGCATCGGCACACCGTCGATTACATATAATGGCTGGTTATTACCGCTTACCGAGCGGTTACCACGGATAGAAACCTTGGCAGATCCACCTAAACCGGAAGAACTCTTACTGATCTGTACACCGGCAGTCTTACCAGCCAAGGCATTGATCATGTTCGGGTCCTTGGCACGAGTCAGCTCGTCGCCGCCGACCTGCTGGGTCGAATAAGTCAGGGAGGATTCTTTTTTCTTGATACCCAAAGCGGTTACCACCACTTCTTCGATATTTTGGGAATCTTCTTCCAACAACACTTTTAAAGATGATTGTCCTGCATATTTGATTTCCTGTGGGTTATATCCGATATAAGATATAACGATGATGGAATTATCGGGCACGGTCAATGTGAAATTACCGTCGACATCGGTTATCGTACCGTTCGTTGTCCCTTTCTGCAACACGTTCGCACCGATGATCGGTTCGCCGGATTTATCCGTAACAACTCCTTTGACAGTCTTGGCTGCCTGCTGCATAATCACCTCTTTTTTATTGAGGATAATTTTGGTGTTTACTACCGTGTAGGCGACATCGGATTCACCGAACAATTTGTTCAGCACATCGAAAATGTTCTTTTCGTCCACTTTCAC
The DNA here is from genome assembly GCF_029581355.1 of Parabacteroides chongii. Classification (NCBI taxonomy): domain Bacteria; kingdom Pseudomonadati; phylum Bacteroidota; class Bacteroidia; order Bacteroidales; family Tannerellaceae; genus Parabacteroides; species Parabacteroides chongii. The sequence continues at coordinate 5,273,805 of NZ_CP120849.1, forward strand.
CGACACTTTACGGCTGGTGTTCACGATACTGGCATCATAGATGAAAGAGAAGTCCGTTTGGTTCTCAACGGCTTCCAGCACGTTGGCTATCGTACTGTTCGACATATCCAGCGAGAGCGTAGCATTCTGTGCATACGTATTACCCGCTACTGCGATACCAAGACTAAGGAAAAAGAATACAACGCTCAATCTCATAACTAATGGTATTTTTCGGAAAAGATGAAAACTTTTCTTCCCGATAATTTCTAAGGTTACAATTTTATTCATAATTTTGTGATGCTTATTATTTAATATAAAGTTAACTATAGCTGCGTCAACAGCTTGGACTTTTACATGCGGGGAGATGCGTCAACATCTTTCCGTATGTTTTTTGGACTTTTTTATCTACTTCCACATAGGCAATTCTGATTTAAAAAGGTTCTACACTCTATTTTACTCTTTTGATATTTCTATGACTGACATTTCCAGCCGGTTGTCGGCGGTTATCGCCGGTTTGTTGATCTTGAACTTGACGTTCGATGCCAGTTTGAGATATTCCATCACCTGCGGCAACTGTTCGTCTTTAAACCTGGCAGTGATGATGGCTTCAAGCACTTCCTTGTCTTTCACGTCGAAGCGCACATTATAATGGCGCGTCAACGCCTTGAGTACCCGCGACATGGGCTGATTCTTGAAAATGATCTCGCCGTTCCGCCAGGCTGTATTGTTGGCGGCGTTGACCGAAGTGATGTACAATTTACCGCCCACCCGCGTAAACTCCGCCCGCTCATCGGGCTTCAGGAGCTGGTGGGTAATGTGACCGCTTGCCTGCGAGATGTTCAGCTGTACCGAGCCTTCCACAAGGGTGGTCGAGACAAAATCGTCATCTTTATAGGCGGAAACATCGAAACGGGTTCCCAAAACTTCTACCGAATAGACCGGATCGACTTTCACGATGAAAGGTTTTTCCGGATTCTTCGTCACTTCGAAATACCCTTGCCCGGTCAGTTCGACCTGACGGCATTCGGGCCAGAAATTAGCCGGATACTTCAAAGAACTCCCTGCGTTCAACCAAACTTTCGAACCGTCCGGCAGGTCGAACGTCGAAACTACCCCGGGATTGGTGCGCACTTCGACCATGCGCACCCTCTCCTGCCCCATCTGCATAAAGAAATAGGCAGACATAATTAACACCGGGATAAAAAGTACGGCTGCAACTCTTTGCAGCATCTGTAGGGAACGGTGTAAACTAACTTTTTTATTTTGTTTACGAACTTTCGATTTGAAACGGACCAGAGCCATTTCGGGATCTACCGACTCCATCACCCGTACGCGGTCTGTCACCTGCAGGGTAAAATAGACCTGCTCCAGTAACTTCGCATTTTCCGGCAAGGCTGCCACCCAGTCGTCAACCTGGGAGCGTTCGTCGTCGGGCAGTGTGCCGTCGATGTATCTTATCAGTATATATTCGTCTACTATCATCGTTTTTTTCCTGTTTCTATTATTAATACAATTCAGGAAAAGGATGTACTAAACGGAAATGTGATTTTTTTAAGAAAAAATTCAAAATCTTTTTCCTGTCTCCGGTTGTTATCTAAAATACAGACAGTTATCATAAATAAAAAAGAACATGAAAAAGATAGTTTTGCTCCGTCACGGCGAAAGTGCCTGGAACAAGGAGAACCGGTTTACCGGATGGACCGATGTCGATCTTACCGAAAAAGGTATTGAGGAAGCCCGTAAAGCGGGCGATTTGCTGCGGAAAGAAGGGTATGTTTTCGATAAAGCCTATACATCTTATTTAAAGCGTGCTGTTAAGACATTAAATAATGTACTCGACCGGATGGACCAGGACTGGATTCCGGTGGAAAAAAGCTGGCGGCTGAACGAAAAGCATTACGGCGCACTGCAGGGTCTCAATAAAAGCGAGACGGCAGAAAAGTACGGCGACGAACAGGTGCTGATCTGGCGCAGAAGTTACGACGTGGCACCGCATGCCCTGAGCGAGGACGATCCGCGTAACCCACGTTTCGAGATCCGTTATAAAGATGTACCCGACGAGGAGTTGCCGCGCACGGAATCGCTGAAAGATACCATCGACCGCATCCTGCCTTACTGGAAAGAGGTGATTTTTCCGTCGCTCGAAACAGCCGACCAAATTCTGGTGACGGCTCACGGGAACAGCCTGAGAGGTATCATTAAATATGTACGCAACATTCCGGATGAGGATATCGTACATTTGAACCTGCCTACCGCCGTTCCTTACGTACTCGAATTCGATGACGACCTGAACCTTATAAAAGATTATTTTTTGGGTGATCCGGAAGAAATCAAGAAATTGATGGAAGCCGTTGCTAACCAGGGAAAAAAAGATAAAAAATAGTTGTTTTTCATAACTCACGCCCGGGATTTTTTTGGAAATTTTCCGGGCGTTGATTCTTTTTTCACCAAATATTTGTTTAAGTTTGCATTAAATCAAAGTAACTATCAGTGATTACAAGCAACGAAGAGACCTTAAATAGACTAAAAACCGGCGACGAAAGCGTATTTGATACGGTCTACAAACAATATTACAGGGGGCTATGCGCATTTGCATCCCAATATGTGGCCGAAACAGAAACTGAAGAAATCGTGCAGGAAGTAATGATGTGGCTTTGGGAAAACCGTTCTGCGCTGATTCCCGAAATGTCCCTGAAATCCTTGCTGTTCACTATGGTGAAAAACAAATGCCTGAACAATATCACCCACAACCAGATCAAACAACGGGTACACGAGGCGTTATACGCCAAGTTCGAAAACCAGTTTGAAGATCCCGACTTTTATATGGAAGGCGAGCTGATCGCATTGGCGACCAAGGCTATCCATGCGCTACCGGAAGAATACCGAAAAGCGTTCGAGATGAACCGCTTCGGACACCTTACCTACAACGAGATAGCCGAACGCACCGGAGTCTCTCCCAAAACCATCGCCTACCGCATTTCCCAATCATTGAAAATACTCCGCACGGAACTGAAAGATTACATGCCGCTGCTGATCGCTTTATTACATTAACCTATATCCTCCTGACACCCCATTCGGAACAAAAAATAATTTCTTTCGAATGAAATTTGATTTTCTTCCGAAAGAAATTATTTTTTCTCCCGGACAGAATGTTTTACCCCACAAATTCACTTTTACAAATAAAATACAATAAGTCACTTTTATGGATATAAATGAACAAAAATTAATCAATCCTGTTTAAATAATGAGGGCCTTCAAAGATTACTGAATTAAATTATAAAGAAAATATGAAACGTACATACTTAATGATATTGTTCGTCGCACTGGCAACTATCGCATACGGTCAGACTGACGATAAAGGATATGAAGAAGGAAAATTTGTGTTAAAAGGCGTATCGGGTCTTAACCTGTCGCAGACAGCCATGACCAACTGGTCGGCAGGTGGCGAAAACTCCGTTGCCGGAAACGCCTACCTGAACGGATCGCTGACACATAAAAGCGGCAACTGGCTTTGGGTGACCAACCTCGTTCTCGACTACGGACTGACGAAAACCAAATCGCAGGGCATGCGCAAGAGCACGGACAAGATCGGACTCTCCACCCAGCTGGGCTACTCGACCAACAATGTCTGGTTCTACACGCTGATGGGCGATCTGAACACGCAGTTCGCTAAAGGATACAATTATCCGGACAAGGAACATTACATTTCCAACTTCTTTGCTCCTGCTTATTCCAACATCTCTTTGGGTATGGAATACCGCCCTAAAAGCAACTATTCGATCTTCCTCTCTCCTGTTTCCGCCAAGATGACCTGGGTGGCAGACGATTATCTCTCCGACCTGGGCGCATTCGGCGTCGATCCGGGCGACCGTTTCAAGATCGAATGCGGCGCTTACCTGAAAGCCCGTGCGGAAATGCCGTTGATGGAAAACGTGAGCCTGATCACGACCGCCGACTTCTTCACCCCGTACGACAGCCAGTTCGGAAACATCGACGTCAACTGGGATATGCTGATCAGCATGAAGATCAACAAATTCCTCTCAGCTACGCTCAACACGACGCTGAAATACGATAACGACGTGAAAACTTTCGACGACAACGGTACGAAACACGGCGCAAAAGTACAGTTCAAAGAGATACTCGGTGTAGGGCTTGCTTACAATTTCTGACAATATTAGGGGACGCAGATGACGCAGAAAACGCAGACGCTCGCAGATATTTTATTTAAAAGAAAAAATAAGTCTGCGAGCGTCTGCGTTCTCTGCGTCATCTAATCCCGACAATTCCTTTTTAATAAAGCAACCAACCTATAGAAAAACGTTTTTAATAAAAAACCTGCTATAATCGGTTGCAGTATCCAAAAGAAAGGAGTAAATTTGCACGTCGAAAACAAATATGATTAGAAATGATCGATAAAATTAAGGCTCTGCTTCAGGAAGTAGAGAATATGAAGGCTGCAAATGCCGAAGAACTGGAAGCTTTACGTATCAAATATCTCAGCAAGAAAGGTGAGATATCTTCCCTGATGAACGATTTCCGCAATGTTGCGGCAGATCAGAAGCGTGAAGTGGGACAGTTTCTGAACCAGCTGAAAGAAGCTACTCAAAATAAGATCAACGAACTGAAAGCAGGTTTTGACAACGTACAGACAGGCGACGATGACATCGACCTGACCCGTACCGCTTATCCGGTGCAGCTGGGTACGCGCCATCCCCTTTCCATCGTTAAAAAAGAAATCTGTGATATTTTCGGACGACTGGGATTCAGCATCGCTGAAGGACCGGAGATCGAAGATGACTGGCATGTGTTTTCTTCTTTAAATTTTGCTGAAGATCACCCTGCACGTGATATGCAGGATACATTCTTCATACAACATAACCCGGATGTTTTACTTCGTACACACACTTCGTCGGTACAGACCCGCGTGATGGAGAATCAAGAACCTCCTATCCGTATCATCTGTCCGGGACGCGTATATCGTAATGAAGCCATCTCTTACCGCGCTCACTGTTTCTTCCACCAGGTGGAAGCACTCTACGTCGATAAGAATGTCTCATTCGCCGACTTAAAACAGGCATTGCTTTTCTTTGCAAAAGAAATGTTCGGTCCGGAAACGAAAATTCGTTTGCGCCCCTCCTACTTCCCCTTCACGGAACCTTCTGCGGAAATGGATATTTCCTGCAACCTCTGTGGCGGTAAAGGATGTGCATTCTGTAAACATACCGGCTGGGTAGAAATCCTCGGTTGTGGTATGGTAGACCCGAATGTGCTCGAAAATTGCGGTATCGACAGCAAAGTCTATACCGGCTACGCTTTGGGAATGGGTATCGAACGTATAACCAACCTGAAATACCAAGTAAAAGACCTTCGAATGTTCTCGGAAAACGATGTCCGTTTCCTGAAACAATTCGAATCAGCCAATTAAATTGAAAACCTAAATCATGTACCATCATCCCCGGGCCTTTAACCAGCCCGGGGAAAACACATTGGAGGATGAAATATGATAAAGGTTTTGATTTTAATTACAGGAGGAGCTATCGGATCGGCACTACGCTATTGGGTTTCCATGTGGGTGCAACGGTCGATGCTTTACTCCTTTCCTTTTGGGATACTTTCCGTGAATGTTATCGGCTCTTTTCTGATCGGCTTCTGCTGGAGCCTTGCCGAAGACTATAATTTCTCTGTCAACACAAGAGCTTTCCTGTTCACCGGACTTTTTGGCGGATTTACCACTTTCTCTTCATTTGCATTGGATACGATGTCCCTCATGAAAACGGGCGATTATAAATTAGCATTTATAAATATACTGGCCAGCAATATCTTAGGACTTATTGCTGTATTTTTGGGTTTGTTACTCGGAAAAAATGTCTTATCTTTATTGAAATAACGATATGAGAAAGGAAGAACGATATAAAGGTGTATTGAACTGGTTCGAAGAAAACGTACCGGTTGCGGAAACGGAGCTTCATTATGACGATCCGTATCAACTGCTTATTGCCGTCATCCTGTCGGCTCAGTGTACAGACAAGCGTGTGAATATGATCACTCCTGCCCTGTTCAGGGATTTCCCTACAGCGGAAGTACTGGCGGCATCGACACCGGAAGTGGTATTCGAATATATCCGCAGCGTTTCTTACCCGAACAATAAATCAAAACACCTGGTCGGAATGGCAAAGATGCTGGTCTCCGATTTCGGCGGCGTGGTGCCGTCCGACATCGACGAACTGCAGAAACTGCCCGGTGTAGGACGTAAAACAGCGAATGTCATCGCTTCCGTTGTCTACAACAAACCGACAATGGCAGTAGATACGCATGTATTCCGTGTAGCCAACCGCATCGGTCTGACCAACAACAGCAAGACACCGCTCGAAACGGAAAAGGAATTGGTGAAGAATATTCCGGAAAAACAGATACCGATCGCCCACCATTGGCTGATCCTGCACGGACGATACGTCTGCGTGGCACGAAAGCCCAAATGTGAATCCTGCGGCCTGACGCCCTGGTGCAAACATTTCCTGAAGGTAAAACTATAACACATGAGAATATACAGGCGGGAAATAGTGATCATCCTCTTAACTGCTCTCGCTACCCTGTCAGCAGTCTACTACTTTTTCGGCGACATGAAAAAGAGTAAGGAGCTGGCACAAACCGACCTGTACACATTGACTGCCCCGGCTTCGGAAGCTATACTCGCTGTCAATCGCCCTGCCGTCTTCGCCAAAGTCATACTGACGAAAGAGTTTGTTTACGAGGCGTTCGCCTCCGAAATACCGGATATATACCTGAACATTATCCGGAAGAATCCGGAGATAGCTTCGCTGCATTTCTCGTTTCATCCGCAAGGGGTTGTCATGTACGCTAAAGCGGACAACAGCATCGTCCGGCAAATCGAGGAGAATGTACAGAAACACTTCTTCAAATCGTTCGCTCCCCAGCAACAGTCCAAAGGGGGAATTACATTCACCTATTGCCCGGATGCGGGGAACAGATTCTTCGGATATTACCAGTACAACGGCATTTGGGTGGCAAGTTACAGCAAGAAGTTGCTGGAAGAAGTGGCATCCATACAAAGGAAACAGCAGAACAGCCTGTCGAAAGAACAGATGCAGCTCCGCAAAACACTCGACAGCAACGCTCCGCTCAACCTGATGATCCAGTCGAAATTGTTGGATTTATACGTAAAAAGCAACGATTCGACCTTGTGGAGGGTCAGTGACAGATGGCTGGCAGCCGACTTGTTCGAAAGCGAAGGAAATATCTGTTATTTCAGCAACCTGCCTTATCTCGAACCTGCTGACACACTTTTCCGTACGATAGCCGATACTTTATCCCTCAGGCTGGAACAACATTTCCCCCAGCTACATATCTCCAACCAAATCTACGAAGAAGACGGAAAGTTCTTTTACACGGGATGCACCAACCCGTCATACGCCAGATGAACATGCTCAGGCAGCATCTTTTCCACCTCGGCATGCAATCCGATCCGGTGACTCATATGGATAAGGAAAGCTTCTTTCGGACGCAAGCATTCGATCAGGGCAAGCGCCTCATCCAGGCTCTCATGTGCCGGATGCTCCCCTTTCCGGAGAGCGGTCAGGATAAGTACGTCCAATCCCTGTAACTTGGCAAACTCTTCCTCCGGAAGCGACTTCAGATCAGTCAGATAAGCCATATTCCCAATCCGATACCCCAGGATAGGCAAGCGCCCGTGCATCACGCGGACCGGCACGATCGGCAAACCGGCGGCAACGAAAGGTGTATCGTCTATATCATGAAGCTCCAGCTTCGGAACACCGGGATATTTATGTTCGCGAAAGACATAAGGAATGCGGGTACGGATCGCTTCAGCCACATTCTCCTCCGCGTAGATATCCACACTCTTGTCGCGGGTAAAGGGACGCAGGTCGTCCAGCCCTCCGACATGGTCATAATGCTCGTGCGAGATCAGAACTGCATCCAGCTGATACGTTTTGCTTTGTATCATCTGCCAGCGGAAATCCGGTCCGCAGTCCAACAAAATACGTTTGCCCTCTGTTTCTACTAATACCGATGTGCGCAGACGCCAGTCGCGAGGGTCTTTACTTGTACATACTTCACACTGACAGCCTATTTCGGGAACTCCGGTCGAAGTCCCCGTTCCCAAAAATGTAATTTTCATTATCCTACATATTTAACCTCAGGCATTATCTCGATGCCAAAACGATCTTTTACAGCGGTACGGATACTTTCAGCCACCAAAGCGATCTCGTGCCCCTTCGCCTCTCCCAGATTGACGAGGACCAACGCCTGCTTTTCGTATACTCCGACCTGCCCATGCGACTTTCCTTTGAAACCGCATTGCTCGATCAACCAGCCGGCGGGCACTTTCACTTTTCCCTCGCCTGCCGGATAAGAAGGTATTGCCGGATACTGCTCCTTCAGCTTGTCGAACTGAGCCGACGGAATAACCGGATTCATAAAGAAACTGCCGGCATTTCCCAGCTTTTCCGGATCGGGCAGCTTCTCCTCACGGATCGTGATCACTGCCTGGCGAACAGCATCCAAAGTAACCTCCGGATAAGCAGACAACGCCTCCTTCAGGTTTCCGTAATTTATGGAGAAAACAGGTTTCTTATCCAACCGCAATAATATATATGTAACAATGTACGGATCGTTATGTTCGTTTTTGAAATAGCTGGAGCGGTAACCGTACTGGCATTCTTCGTTCGTGAAAATCCGTTTCTCGAAAGTCAGCTGGTTGTATGTTTCGACACTTTCTATCACATCTTTTATCTCCGCTCCGTAGGCTCCGATATTCTGGATAGCGGCAGCACCTGCCTCACCGGGGATCAGAGACAGGTTCTCGATCCCTCCCCAGCCGTTGGCAACGGCATGCGCAACAACGTCGTCCCACTTCTCAGCGGCCCCGACACGCAGCCAGATATGCTCGTCGGTTTCCTTCTCCACGCTGATACCTTTGATGGCAGAGTGTAGAATGATACCGTTAAAGTCATTTATAAATAACAGATTGCTTCCGCATCCGATATGTAATGACAAACATTCCTGAAAATACTCGTCCCGTAAGATCCGTCCTAATTCTTCTTCGTTCGTATATTCCATGAACCACCGTGTTTTCACCGGCAGATGAAATGTATTATGCTTCTCCAGGGAGTAATTTTCTTCTATCCTCATAATATCTGTTTATTTATTGCAGGACAAAAGTAGCCAGAAAATTGAAAATGGAGAATTGAAAATTGAAAATTATTCCATCAAACTCTTAATCGGTCATTTTCAATTTTCCATTTTCAATTATCAATTATCACAGGGTATCGACGATTTCACGCTGTTTCGTAAAAAAGATCATTCGCTGTATCTCTCCGCTCTGCGAGATCAAGGTGGAATAACGCTTCAACGACTGGATCCATTCTTTCTGGGCACGGCATACTTCCGGATGCTGCGAATCCATATAGTTGATTGCATACAGGCGGAACATGCACAACTGGAAACTTCCTTTCTCCAGGAACGTGTAAGTCGCTTCGAAATTGATATTCGACAGATACATATATGCTTTGTTGCCGTTCGGATATTCTCCCCGCGCCGCGATCTGTTCCATTTCGTCCAGCAAACGGTGAAGTTCCTGCTTCATCACGTCGATATCGTCGTCGGTCAGCATATTCAATCCGGCAAAGTATTTGATCTCCCTGACCAGCGACTGGAAAATGTTGCTATCTAATATTGTATAGGACGACGGTACCTGACGGACTTCCTGCATCAACCGGCGCTGCGACTCCAGCACCTTCTCAGGCACCACTATATCTGACATGCTCGCCGTTATCTTCATCCCGTTGTTCTGATGCATCCAGCGACAGAGACGAAATTTGGTCAAACGCTCAAAAGGCGAATATAAAGTAAACGGCACAATGTTACACGCCGTGCTGAGGACTGATTTCGGATCGTCCTTGAGGAAAGCAAATTGTTTTTGGTACCGTTTGAGAATATCATGGTAATTATCCATCTGGCTCATGGTATTGGAAACGTTCAGATTAAAAACGGCTCCTTCCGAGCGGTTGGTTCCCACAATCTGATCCAGCGAGATACCCAGGCTCTGAGACAACAATGATACTTCAAAAAAAGTAAACGGAACCTCTCCGCGCAACCGGCGATAGACAGCCTCTTTTCCTATGGATATGACATCCATAATATAATTGGCCAGATTCGTCTCCTCCGGGAGATGTTCTCTCATGGCTTTTATAAGCCCGTTATTCAATGCATCTTTCATAATTATTAGCGTGTTATTTTACTGTTTCTACTCATACATTTTCATAGCGTTTGTTTCGATTACCGCAACCGGGTGTGAATTAACGTTTTTTGTTTCTCAAATCGTAACAAAAGCCCGGAGCTATTGTTTAATAAGAAATGAAAGCCAATTTGCTTAGTTGGAAAAAGACACCATATAAAAAAAGCAATGGCTTACATTTGCAATGTATATAATCATTAAAAAGAAACACTCATGAACAAAGCAGAACTTATCGAAGCCTTAGCAGATAAGGCAGGGTTACAAAAACAGAAAGCAAAAAAAGTATTAGATGCTTACATCGAGATCGTAACCGAAAAAATGTCACAGAAAGAGGAAATCACTCTTATTGGTTTTGGTACTTTAATACCTAGACCTCAAACAAGTCGCCTGGCTCGTAATCCAAAAACTGGTACTCCGGTACAAATTCCAGCCAGAACAACGGTAAAGTTCAAACCCGGTAAATTCTTGCTGGAAGCTATGAACGGTACTGGAGAGAAAAAATAATATGATTTTTCTATAACTTCCTTCTTGCCTCTGCAGGAAGGAAGTTTTTTATACCTCCTTTTCTTTTATCTGATCATATCTGCAAAAGTACACACAGATTCTTAGTAAAATGAGGTATTTTTTACGAATAACAGAGCACCCCGGTTCTAATTAAACAACCCACAGCATGTCCCCAACTCAATTATCGCAATTTCGGAATCCGAACAACCCTCCCTGTTTCGGAATATGAAACTTTTGTCCCTAATTTAGAATTTTACAGAGAAACATTTGTGTGGTGCTCTAATTATATATAATTTCGGCTCCGAAAAAAATTAGTCTGCATAACACAATTGAATACAAATGAAAATAGTTAATCTTGGGGAATCAAACTCCGTCCTGAACAGGTTCGTATCCGAACTCAGAGATGTAAATATCCAAAAAGACAGCCTCCGTTTCCGCAGAAACATCGAACGTATCGGTGAAATCATGGCTTACGAGATCAGCAAAGATTTTGCTTACAGCCGGAAAGAAATTCAGACGCCACTGGGCATCGCGCCGATGAACACACCCGACGACCGGATCGTGATCAGCACTATCTTACGTGCAGGACTGCCTTATCATCAGGGCTTTTTGAGTTATCTCGATTATGCAGAAAACGCCTTTGTCTCTGCTTACCGCAAATACAAAGACCGCTTGAATTTCGATATCCACATCGAATATATAGCCTCTCCAAGACTGACCGAAAAAACTTTGATCATTACCGATCCGATGCTTGCAACCGGAAGTTCGATGGAACTCGCCTACGAAGCGTTACTGACCAAAGGTCATCCGTCTCACATCCACGTAGCCTCCATCATCGCCAGCAAACAGGCTATCGAATACCTGCAACGAAAAATGCCGGACGACAAGACAACAATCTGGATCGCCGCACTCGACGATGAACTGGATGATCATTCATACATCATCCCCGGATTGGGTGATGCCGGTGATTTGGCTTACGGGGAAAAGGAATAATTGAGATATAAAAAAGCTATGGTTCTTTAACCCATAGCTTTTTTCTTATATATGCAGAACTAACAAAAGGTTTTTCATTCTATCAGACTTTCACTATCATCTGAATACCGTGTCATATTCCTTTTCACGCACTCTCTGTTTGTATTAGCATAGCAATATACGCAAAAATGGCGGCAAGTATTATACATTCCGATGTCTTTACTCACCATACAACCGCAAATCTTTCGTTGTCCTTTATCTTTCAAATTCTTTTGTTTGTCAGGAATAGCTGGTAAAAGACCAAACAGATCAGGTTCTGGAAATTTACCTGTCCGAAGATAATAAACCAATTCGTAATCATCCCCAAAGACACGCTCCATCAGTTCACCGTCAATGCAACGATTGTGTTCAATACCATAAACAACAAGATCAATATCCTCAGCACAAGTAGCAAGCGTAACATGCCAACCTTCAGAAGCCCAGACTTCTCTCAACTTTACCAAACCCTCTACAACCTCTTGACGTTGCATCGCATTCATCTCTGCTGTTTCCACACCCTCTTTCGTAAAACAATTCGTTTCCTTTACCAGGTTGTTCTGCACCTTATGGTATGCCTTTACATCCACAAAACTGAATACGAGTTTGTCAGTATATCCTTTCAAACGATTTCCAATTTTCCATATCCGGCTAAGTAACATGCGTGGTGTAATAGTCGGCGTGATAATCAACGGATCGAATCGCCATATCATTCGCTCGTGACCGATTTGATCAGACAATTGCCGAAAAGTGTCTATTCGTTGTTCCACACTTGGTACATTCGGTTCAAGACCTTCATTCACATAATCATTCAATGTCACTTGAAAATAATAATGAATGCCACGTTTATCCAGTTCTTTCAGATAAGGCAATATCGGTTTCGGATTCTTTGTCCAAAACACAATGACTTTACACCGCCCAAACGATACATACATTTTCTGTCGGTTAAACGGATTATACCACACACAATATCCTTTATCCAAACGATTAAAGAACCACCTGGCATAAAAAGCAGGAATGTCTGTCGACCGACTGGCAGAAATTATGATCGGAGCTGTTGCTTCAACTCTGATACCAGAATCAGTAGTGATAAGTAGTTTATCAGTTACCATAACAATCACGAAGATATCGAATTATTCGTTGATTTTATAATAAATGATAGTATGATAGTTGTTTTCAAAAGATTATCGGGGTAAGATAAACCAAAAACGCGAACCTTTGCCGATTTCTGAGCTTACTCCGATCTTTCCTTTTTGTTGTTCTACGATACTCTTACAGATGGAAAGTCCCAAGCCCGTTCCCTGTTTGAAGTCATTTCCTTTATAGAAACGGTCGAAAACATGCAACTGGACCTCTTCACTCATTCCCTCACCCGTATCCGTTACCGAAAACTCGATTTCATCCGGACGAAGTTCATAAGCCAGCGTGATGGAACCTTCTGCGGTATGCTTGATCGCATTATTGACAAAATTAGAAAAGAGCTGGCTCAGCCGTACATGATCGAACCGGAAGACACAAGGCTCCAGCCCCGGCCGACAACGAAGTTCCACATCACCGTGAATTTTAATTTTCATGGATTTCACCAAATCATCCAGGAATCCTTTCAACTCGATATCCATAGGCTTGAACTCAATCGTGTTCGCTTCTATCTTCGCCAGGTCCAGCACATCGGAAATCAACTGTAATAGAAGCTCATTGTTCTTTTGGATTATTTCGACGAACTGCAATTGCTCTTCCCTGTCTTCCGCATCGACCAACAAGGTCGAGAAACCGACAATCGCGTTTAACGGAGTCCGTATCTCATGGCTCATATTCGCCAGGAAAGCTGATTTCAACCGGTCCAGTTCTTCCGCCTTTTCCCGCTGCTGTTCCGTTTCCTTCAGTTCTGTGATATCATAATTCACGCAGATCATCTCGATCTTGTCCTGTTCTCTCTCCTGCGAAGTGCACATCACATTCACACGTATCCATTTCCAGCCATCTTCATGTTTGATACGCAATTCCTTGCGGATACTGGTCGCTTCTCCCCGCTCCACCTTATCGAAAAACTCCAGCATCACAGCCCGGTCTTCCGGATGTACACTTTTATAAGTACCTATAATCTCAGTCAGAGATGTCCCATCCTTTTCACCCAGATTCTGATACCATTGGCTGATTGCAAACCCTTCACGAGTCAGCAGGTCGAATTTGGCATATCCGACTTTCGCATAGCGGCTAACCAGGGTAAAGAAATATTCAAACTCTTCAATACGGTTGTAAGCAATCGTCTTATCAGTATTATCCAGATTAATAAAAAGATAGTTTATCAGCTCCCCTTTATTGTCATAAAGCATGCTGACCTTCGTTATCAGGTCGATCGAACTGCTCTTTCGCGTGGGATAATAGTTATTGGATGAAATATCGTTAAAGGAATAATTCAACCGAAATGAAACAGGTTTCTTCTGTTTCATTTTCTCCAGTACATCCTTCGGAAGGATCGGATTTTCAAAAACATTGATTCCCATGGCATCTCTCTTAGATGCCAAACCGAATATCTCTACATCCTTATTATTTATATCTACCAGGAAACCATCCTTGTCATACAGTTCGATTCCGACCGGTATGTTCGTATAAATATTACGCAACAACTTTTCACCACGGTCGAGCGCTTCATTGATACGTGCCATCTTTGTAATGATACTGATGATATTGGCTATGGAAGAAAGCCACTGATAATCTTCCAGATTCCACATGCGATACTTATCGACGATATCGATACCGATATAACCCCATGCTTTTTTCTTAATGATCAAAGGAATAAGTATAAAAGAAAGAACACCTCTCCGCTTCAGATACTTTTTCTCTTCGGCGGCTTCGACCGGCAGTTCATCCAGATTATTGATCATCACCGGATAAAGATTCCGTATCCGGCGGGTCGACCACGGTAAAGTAGATACCGGAATATTCTGCAACGATGAACGGACAGTGGAAACGCCGTCACTGCACACCTCATACGTACAACTGATCGTTTGTTTGTCATCACTATACTCCATTATACAGGCACGTCCTCTCGTATCGATAGAAAACAGGATCTCCGTCAGTACCAACTGGATAGAGGTCAACAAGTCGTTTGTCTGGATGAAAGAATGCAGAGCACGAGATATCGTATTCAGATGGCGAAGCAGGCTGTCCACCTGATTATCCACAGCCGGTTTATTCCCATCCACTTCACAAAAAGGTACTAACTGCAGGATGCCCAACACATAAATATTCCCATCAGCATCGACCTCTCGTTTACAAATTTTTGTCCGGACAAACTTTGTGCCGTAACAGGTCTCGATCGGAAATGTCTGCTCATAAATGCCCACTTCCCTGAAATAAGCAAACTCATTGGCTATCCTCGCCCTGTAATCCTCACGGATCAGACCTAGAAAATCTTCTGCCGGAATTGTCTTACCATCCAAATCCAACAGACTCACCAAATAATCGGAACAGATGTAACATTTCTTTTCAAAGTCAATCTCCCACCAACCAACCTGTGCCGCATCCAACAATAACTTATATTGAGCTGTATCCATTTTACCTTATTCATACTAGTATGAATACAAAATACGGTATTAAAAAGCATTTTCCCAAATTAAAATTCATTTATATTCAAAGCTTTTCAAAGATTTCGCATGAAAACAAAAAAACGGAGACCGGTAAAACCGACCTCCGCCTTCCTTGCCAGATAAAAATCTGTTATTTCAATTCCTTGATACGGATATTGCGGAACTTCACAGGTGAGCCGTGGCCCAGGAATCCGATATGTCCCTTCTTATTGAACAAGCCCGGATGTTCCTTACCGTCAGGTGTGCCGTTCTTAACTGCGTCGCGGATATTTCCTTCCAGGATCACTACGCCGTTTACAGTTACACGGATATTATCACCGTTGGCAACGATCTCTTCTTCATTCCATTCACCCACCGGCTTAAAGGCCTTGTGGTGATCGGCATTCGTAGGGATAATGCCATAAACGGAACCGTGGTGCTGATATTTGGTAATATCCTTATAAATAGGATGTTCGCAATCCAAAATCTGAATTTCCATACCTACATAAGCAGCATCGCCTTCCATCGGAGTACGGATACCCACACCGTTGTTTGCACCCGGAGTCAGCTGGAACTCAAAGCGATAAACAAAGTTTCCAAATTCATCTTTCGTATACAGGTTTCCACCGTAACTTTTACTCGGGATCATAGAGATGCAGCCGTCTTCAATCGTATAATCGACCGTGTTGCCTGTCCATTGGTGCATATTCGTACCGTCGAACAACACCTTGAAACCTTCTTTCTGTTCTTCTGCAGACAGTTTGAACGGTTCTTTGCGTTCCAACTCTTTCACATAGATATCACGGTAATATACCTTGCTGCCATGCGCCTGCAATTCGATCTGTTCGATCGGGAAGATCGGTTGCTTGCGATCCCAATAGTTTTCAAGGATCACGTCGTCCACCACTTTTTCTCCGTTCAGGATAACCGTTACGCGATCGCCCACCATCTTGATGTAGAAGCTGTTCCATTCGCCCAGCTTGTTATCTGCCACCTTAGACGGCTTGCTCGGATTCACCTGGTTATTATACAGACCGCCGGAACCAACCTGGGCACCCACATTCACACGCGAAGTATCCCAAATCTGTACCTGAGGCGTTCCGCGCAGATAAATACCAGCATCAGCTTCAGGACCTGCCGGATCGAGCATCCAGTCTACATACATTTCAAAGTCACCGTATTGCTTTTCCGTACACAGGTTGTCCCCTTTTCCATTAAAGACAAGAACTCCGTTTTCAACGCTCCAGCCGCTACGCATAACCTCGTCAGCCTTTGCCTGTTCTTTCGCCAACTCGGCCGGTTTCATCTTCGCGCGGGCAATCGGATTCTTTACCAAGCCTTTCCAGCCTGTCAGGTCTTTGCCGTTGAAGATAGAAACGAAGCCCACTTCATCCGGCATTTCAGCCAGATGCTTTTTCAATGCATCGATATCGTAACGGGCATCTTCTCCATCGAGCATAGGCAATATGCGGTTCAGGATCGCTTTCACATTTTCGCCTCTGTATTCCGGATGATTGCGCGCAATATTCCAAATGGCATACACGGCAGCCGAGCGAACTTTCGCATCTTTCGCATCCAAAAACTCAGCAGCATACATCATAGACAAGAACGTATCCGCCCGCTGGATCTGACGCAGAATCAGTACTTTCTGTTCAGCCGTCTTGGCAATATCCATCATCTTACGCAAACTCAGCAAACGATTTTCTGCCGTAAAAGAAGGATTGGAAACCAACTGCACATAACGCTTCAACGCCCGGTCGAACTGTTGTTCGGAAGAAGCAGACTGGCAAACTGCAAATAATTCATCCACAGCCTCCATACCTTTCCATGCCAGCAAAGCATCGAATGCCGCCTCTTTGGTTGCCCCCGAGCCTTCATGCAATCCTTTCACGATCGTAGCCAGTGCATCCTTCTCGCCGGTCGTAGCCAGTACGATATAATACAAATGCTTCTTGCTGTCGCCTGCCTGCAACATACGGCGGCTGATCGTTTCCATCTGTTTCGCGGGAGACATGGAAGAGATGGCAGAGATCACAGCCTGCTGGAGCGGAGCTACCGCAGACGCATCGGCAGTCTCCAGCATTCCGCAGAGATTCACCAGGTCGCCTTCCGAAACGACATCCTTCAAAGCCGTATAAGCCGCTTTCTTCACTTCCGGTGAGCCGGACTTGATCAGTTCGAGCACCGTCGTCAGGTTAGCCGTCGCCTTACGCATAGCCAGCAACTCAGCACCGGCAATCTTTCCTGCATCCGTAGCAGACGGAATCACGCGTGCCACAGCCTGGTCGATATCGCCGCCGAAAGCAGCCAGCGCATCCTGTCCCAGCAGGATTATATCTTTATTATCGCTTGTCAGCAAATCGGCCAGCGCCGGGATTGCCTGCTTGTCACCGATCTTCACCAGCGTCCAGGCAGTAGCCTGCTTCACATCGAAATTCGCATCTTTCAGCTGAGCCAGCAGCACCTGCATAGCCGTCAGGTCGAAACGGAGTTCGAGATTCTTAACCACATCGTGTTTAGACGGACATTTGGCTTCGCGGCCGATCCAGTTGGTGATATCCACCTTCACCTCCGGTTTTGCCTTCTGCATCGCCTTCATCACTTCGATATAGACTTCCTTATTAGCAAAATCAGATGCATAATTCAAAGCTGCATTACGATATTCCTTGTTACCGTCTTTCAAAGCAGAAAGCAGTAATTTGGTACTTTTTTCCTTATTCAGCGATAACAATATCTGCAGGGCAGCGTCGCGAGTCTGCGTCTGTCCGGCTTTGGTCGCTTTCTTCAACAGGTCGTTGGCAGCCTTTTCCACTTCCTTCACATCACCCTGTGCAGCCACCCGCTTCAACAACGCGATGTATGCTTCGTTCGCATTCGTCTTCGTCATTGTATATCCGGAAGCCGCCGCTGCATCAGCCAGTTCCTTTATGGAAGCCTTGCTACCCACACGACTTAATGCGTGAAGGACAGCCTTCTGCATATTTTCATCACCCGAACCCAGCAAAGCCTTCAGAAGGTCTTCCGCACCTTCCACCTGTGCTTCACCGATCGCCACGATGATATCTTTTTGTGTCTTCGGAGTGCCCATACGACGCATCAAAGCCGCTTTCAGCGCTTTGCCTGCATTCTCGCTGCCATTCGCAGCCAGCGCACGTGCAGCCGGTCCGCTCAGGCTCTCATCGCTCAGATAAGCCGACAGCGCATCGATACATTCGTCCTGTCCGATGATCTGAAGCTGGCGGATGATGAACGCCTTTGTTTCCCGTTCAGTCACCAGGTCGAGCGCTTTCAGATAGGCATTCGCTGTTGCCAGGCGGGCACTTTCTTCGCCTTTCGCCATCACATAATGCGTCAGGCCGCTCAAGGCGTAATCCACCTGCGCATTGCTTCCCTTTCCGGGAGCGTTTATCATGTTGACCAACATCAGGACACCCTCTTCGCCGGTCCCTTTCAGGTCATTGATCAGTTTATTATATTCAGCCTGTTTCTCAGCAGGCATCTGGGCCAGTACATCTGCCGCAGTTGTTTTAGCTGTACGGTTTGTCGGAGACTGAGCCATCAGTACGCTGCCGAATAATAGCAAGCTGGCAATCGATATATATGCTTTTCTCATTTTATTCTCTTTTATGTAATTCCCTTAATTTTCAATTGTCAATTCTCAATTTTCAATTAACTAAATGTTCCAGGGCGCACGCATCGGCTGATCCAGCAGACGGTTGGCGGCCTCATCGTTCACAAACTCCAGTTTCACAGGATCGAATTCCAGCGTACGGTTCAGACGCAGTGCCACCGCACCCATGTTCACGATCGTAGACGAGCGGAATCCGTTTCGTTCATTCAAGGCAAAAGGCTGGCGTGTCTTTACACATTCGATAAAGTCGGTCACCTGTGGTTCAGGTTCCGGGAAATCTGCCAGTTTCTTTTCCCAATCAGGGATATCACATACAAAATTCTTATATACATTACCGTTCGGACCGGAGATATACGGCGTGTTCGGATCACCGAAGTCGCCACCCCAAAGGACGATCTGACAACCGTCGTCGTAAGTATAGGTAATAGAGCGCCATGTCCCTACGGCATCCGGATGCTGTTGCGGAGCATCCACTTCTACTTTCACAGGGCTGGTGTTATCTTTTCCGAGGAAATACTGTACAGGGTCGATATAATGCTGTCCCATATCACCCAATCCGCCGCCGTCATAGTCCCAGTATCCGCGGAAAGTCTGGTGAACGCGGTGCGCGTTATAAGGTTTATAAGGAGCCGGGCCTAACCACATGTCATAATCCAGTTCGGAAGGAACCGTCTGCGGTTCGAGATATTCTTTGCCCACCCAGTAGAATTTCCAGTCGAAACCGGTATGCTTGCTGATCGTCACCTTCAACGGCCAGCCCAGCAGACCGCTCTGAACCAATTTCTTCAACGGCTTCACCGGCGTGCCCAGTCCGTAGAACGGATCGGCGAAACGGAACCAGGTATTCAGTCGGAACATACGTCCGTTCTGTTTCACCGCTTCCATCACCCGCTTTCCTTCACCGATGGTACGTGTCATCGGCTTTTCGCACCAGATATCTTTTCCGGCTTTAGCAGCTTCGACCGACATGATGCCATGCCAGTGCGGCGGTGTCGCGATGTGTACGATATCTACGTTCGGGTCGAGTATCAGATCACGGAAATCGTGATAAGCAGCAATTTTATCTTTCACCAGTTGTTTGCCCAGTTCAAGATGCTTCTTGTCGACGTCGCAAACGGCCACCAGGCGTGTTCCGGCATAGTCCACATGACCACGTCCCATTCCGCCTGTACCGATAATACCTTTCGTCAACTGGTCGCTCGGAGCGATAAATCCATTCCCTAGCACGTGGCGCGGCACAATCGTAAAGGCCGCAATTCCTCCAAGGGTTTTAAGGAAGTCCCTTCTGTTTGTTCTCATAGTACAAATTAATGTATAATATTGATTAGCAATTGTAATTTTTTCCGTATTAAAAAAGACGATAGAAAGCAAAATGTCCCTCTAACGTCTCACAAAGATATTATTTATCCAATAACTCTTGCAAATATTTACGAGTTTTTATGACATAATCATGCTGTGAACCGTTCAGTTCGCATTCGATAGTGACCGCTCCCTGAAAACCCTGTTTCTTCAATTCGGCGATGACTGCCGAAAAATTAACCTCTCCGGTCGGGATCGGCACTTCCGCCCCCAGTTCATAAGGGTTGTTGGGGTCCGGATATTTCCCGTCTTTGGCATGAAACTCCTTGATAAGGGGACCAAACAGCTTCACGGCATCCAGGGAGTTAGACTTTCCGTACATCAGCAGGTTAGCCAGGTCACAATTAATGAAGACATTCCCGGTTCCTATATCCTTTATCGCACGGATCAAGGTGGTCGGCGTCTCCTGCCCTGTTTCAAAATAGATCAGGACATTGCGTTCTTTCGCATAATTCGCCAGGTCCTGCATGACCTTGATAAAATCTTTATATTGTTCAGAAGAGGGATCTTCCGGGATAAATCCGAAATGGGAATGCATCGCCGGGATATCCGCCATTGCACAGAAATCAATCATTTCATGGTATACTCTGATCTTTTCAGCCCGTTCTTCGGTAGGCACCAGCCCGATCGTTGCCGGTCCTTTCCGGAAGTTCCACGTACTTTTGCTACCCGGTACACCGACCAAGGTTGTCACTTTGATATCATACTTCTTCGAAGCTTCTTTCACCTTTTCGGCAAAATCTTTCGTCAGCGTATTTTTCCGGTAATTGATCTCGCACGAACCGAATCCCTGCTCATGCAAGTCTTTGAAACTTTTATCGATATCAGTCAGGTCATACTGGATGACACCGATCGTGATTTTATCAGCGGCGTGTGCCGTTGTAAGGGCAAACAACAAAGCTGCTGCCACCAAACAATGCTTTACTTTCATAATGTAGAAATTTATTTTAGTCCGTACAAAGATAAGACGGAAAATCCTTTTCGTATTTTCCGTCTTAAATATTATTAGGATTAATTATTCCATGGTCGGATTAAACATTCCACCCCAGTTATTATTCTGTTCCAAATTTGGATTTTCATCCAAATTAACTTTCTGAATCGGGAAAAAGTAAAAAGATTCTTCAATCACAAACTCTCTTTCAGCCGATTCTGTATAAGGAACCTGATGAATTACATAACGGAAGTCGCCCGTAGTCAGTTCATTTTTGCTGATCTTTTCTCTCGCTTCATTCAAACTCATATCTGTTCCATCCGGATTAATCGCAATAGCCTCAAGACCATGCTTTGTCCAGCCATTCAGATGCATCATATTACGCGTACGACGCAAATCCCAAAAACGATGACCTTCAAAGCACAACTCAATGTTACGCTCATTCAGAATAGCCTGACGGATTTCTTCACGATTATTAACCTTCAAACCATACAATCCATCGCTACCAGCTTCGATACCAGCACGCTGACGGATCTGTTTCAGCATCTCTACTGCCACATCCGAATGTCCAGTTTCATTAGCAGCCTCAGCATAAATAAACATGACCTCAGCAAAACGCATCAGAATATAATCTATATCATACGTCATTACCTTTTCCTGTGTTAATGTCAGATCTGCCCCTTTATAAATATAAAAACCGGAGAAAATATCATTATTCACAGCATTTGTATGAGCGGCCGGATTCACACCATACTGATCATCCGGACTACTTACGCCCAGTGCATTATATTGTCTATAATCCGCAGATTTTCCAGCCACCGGATATTCACGACCATTATATAAACACACATTGTTAAAACGCGGATCTCTATTCTGCCAAAAAGATTTTAGAAAAGCCTCTTCATTCTCTACATAATATTTACCAGTCGGATCATCGTAGCGCTTACCGTCCATCATCGGAAATTCCTTTACAAATTCCCAAGTCGGGTTATAATAAGACTTATCGCGACTAACTGATGCCGGACGAGTCGTATATTCCCAAGATGATATTTTATTCGGATTTGAGTTTACTACAGGAAATACAACTTCTGGTCCCTGCTCCTCTATCCATATATTTCCATACTCAGGAGTTAGAGCAATTCCTTTAGCTATACAGAAATCGTACGCCTCTTTAGCGGCAATATAGGCTTCATCCCAATAAGCGTTTCCATAAGGATTGCTAGGATTAAACTGCGGAGAAGCTTTCAACAATAAAGTTTTTGCTTTCCATGCCTTAGCAAAACACTGATCAATACGACCGTAATCAGCAGAACTGCCAGCAATCTTTTCAGGCAGCAACGTAATAGCGTGATCCAAATCCTCAATCATGAACTGGAAACACTCCGGTGTAGAGTTACGCTTTACAAACAAATCATCCTGATCTTTATCCTGAGGAACTTTAATATAAGGAACACCGCCATGATGCAGAACCATCCAATAATAGGTATAAGCACGCATAAAATAGGCTTGGCCCAGCAGCCCAGCTGCTGTTTTGCTATCCAGTAAACCTTCCTCCAAGCGCTTGATGGCTTCATTGATATGACGGACCTTTGTATAATCCCATTTCTTATAAGCACTTCCGGTCTCAGTTATAGTACCTAAATACCAAGGCATACCTGTCACCTGCTCTGAATTATTATCCGCAGCCGAACTCCAATTAGTAAAGCATTCTGAATAAAGATTGTTTACATAAGCTGTGGCCAGATTGACATCGTGCCATACCATAGATTCGTCATAGCTGTCTAGGTTATCGATATCCAGTGTATTACAACTGGTCGTTATTCCACCTAAAACGAAAGCAGCACCTATAATTGTATATTTTATTTTATTCATTTTCATAATTCTTTCAGATTTAAAATTTAGAATGAGAAATTAAGACCAAAAGAGAATGTTTTCATCAATGGATATGAATCATAATATTCTTGTTCAGGATCCAAGAACTCTGTTACTGCTGAAAGACAGAACAGGTTGGTCGCATTAGCAAATACTTGTGCATGAGAAATACCCAGCGGACGAAGAATTGCTTTTGGCAAATCATAACCGATATTCAGATTCTTCAAACGAAGATAAGCTCCGTTACGCAGCCAGTAGCTCGTATTTCCTGTTCCCGATTCATACCAGTTTGAACCTGTGATACGCGGATAAACACCATCCGGATTATATTCTGGATCATATACTTTGTCGCTTGTCCAGATCGGGAAATAAGGACGAACAGCACCACCATGCTGGTTAAAACCACCATCTACACCACCAACAAAGCGATCATATTTACCTACACCTTGGAAATGAACATCCACGGTGATACCCTTCCACTTAATGCTTCCACCAAAGCCATAATTGATACGCGGAGTGCTATTTTCACTCAACAAATTATATGCGTCATTCGAATCAATACGTCCATCCGGACCTTCTGAATAACCGTCGCCACGTGTATCTTTATACAAAATACCACCCAAATACGGATCACGTCCATATTGCTTAAATCCCTGTGCTTTCAGCGCATCTACCTCAGCCTGGTCTGTCAACAAATGATCTGCAATCAGACCTGTCAAAATACCCTCAGGCTTTCCTACAGGAGACAACGCATAGAGAGCTCCACCCTCTTTATAAGTAGCAGCCACATCCAACACATCCCATCTATCACGTGCAAAACCTAAATTGACATACGCAGAATAATCAATGGATCCATTAGCAGCCTTATCCATCCAGGTAAGAGCCAACTCGCCACCTCTCCATGAACGTTCTGCATAATTCTCAGGAGCCAATGTCTGTCCATAAGTGCTCGGGATGGTCACCGTACGTGGTCCCAGAATATCTACCTCTTTACGATAGAAAGCATCAAAAGTACCTGATAAACGGTTATTGAAGAAACCAAAGTCAATACCACCATTATAAGTCGTAGAAGTAGCCCAAGTCAATGTCGGGTTAGGCGTAGCACCCGGTGTAATCGTACTACCCAAATTGCTGCCAAAGATATAGGCTTCACCCGTATTATACTTTTGTAAATAAGAAAAAGCAGTAATCTTATCAATCGGATCTTTACTCAAATCCAAGTCATTACCTGTTGTACCATAAGAGGCACGCAACTTCAAATTGCTCAACCAGCTGGAAGCTTTTTCCATAAACGGTTCCTGGCTGATTCTCCATGCAGCAGATACAGACGGGAAGAATCCCCAACGATGTCCATCCGGGAACAGCGTATTTCCATCATAACGGAAAGAGAATTCTGCTATATACTTCTGGTCGAACGTATAATTGAAACGACCAATCCATGACAGACGTCCTCCCGTATATTCTTCAGCATCTCCAAAACGACGTTCGGTATCTTGTGAATAATTGAACATCTGATCAAGATTACTCAACGGCTGTTCGGCTTTAGCCTGTGTCCATTCTCCTCCATTGGCAGCTTGTTCAAATACAATCATACCGCCTACGTCATGTTTTCCAAATGTATTTGCATAGTTTACAAACCAGTTAAACTGTTCTGTCCACAACTGCTTCATACGATAATCCAAATTCTCATAATTCTGAGAAAAGTTGAATGTATTATATTCATTCAGGTTCAGCGGAGCCGGTAAAAAGCGGTTTCCTTCAGGATCAGCCTGCTGAAACTTATAGTTCTTCTGGAAAGTCATAAATCTTTTACGAGAATAATCGTGACCAATATAGCTACCCATGATTTTCGTACTCAAACCTTTCGTGATAAAATCAAGATTAAAATCAAACGAAACAATGCCATTCATATTACGACGATGCGTTTTCAAATAACGATTGCCCACTACTTGATCTACCGGGTTCCATCCCTGCCATGATCCATAATCCTGATAAATAGGATAATCTGTAATAGTAGCAGAAGGAGTTCCATCCAAGTTAGAATAAAACGGGGTCGTCTTCATCGCATTGAATGTACAACGATACAAATCATATACAGCCTGGTCATCATCATCAGAGAACGGCCAATAGAAACGTCTGTCGTTAGACTGATTTGCATCCAGGTTTACATTCATTTTGATATATTTACTCAACTCGACGGTCAAGTTCGAACGCAAAGAGAACTTCTTGTTTTCCAAAGAGACATAAGAACCTTCTTCTGCCAGGAAAGATCCCATCACATAATATTGTACCTTTTCGCTACCTCCTGTTACACTCAAAGAATGTTTCGTATTCCAAGGATTCTGCCAAATATAATCGTTTACATTATAATTGATGTTGTTGTCGCGGAAATACGCATATTCAGCTTCGCCATTAGGTTCTTTCGTTCCCTGGAAACGGGCTACGGCATTCTGATAGTTCAAGTCATCAATCGCTGTCCATCGGTCGGCAAACAACTCCTGAGTCGATTTACTAAATGCGTAAGATCCTTGATAGTTGAACACCGGCTTCGAGTTCTTTGTACCACCTTTCGTGGTTACCAGCACAACCCCGTTACCGGCAGCCGATCCGTAAATAGAAGCCGAAGCGGCATCTTTCAGAAAACTCAACTGGTCAATTTCGTAGGGTTCCAAATTATCAAATGCCTCTTTATCGCGGATCACTCCATCGATAACAAACAAAGGATCGCCAAAACCACCACGCAGGCGGATTTCAGAAGAAGCTCCCATCAACCCTGAGTTACCTCTGATCGTAGCTCCTGGAGCACGTCCAGCCAGGGAGTTGGATAAGTTGGTATTCGGAATAACCGACAATTCATCAGCCTTCACATTGGAGATTGAACCGGTCATATTCACCTTCTTTTGTACACCATATCCTACCACCACCACTTCGTCCAGCTTTTGTGTATCTTCATGTAATGTGATCTGATAGGCCTTTTTATCATTTGTTATCAAAACCGATTGTTCAATATAACCGATATAAGTAACCAACAAAGTAGCTCCATCGGGGACATTATCCAACTGAAAATTCCCATCTATATCTGTTATCGTTCCTATATCTGTGCTACCTTTCACCACAATATTTGCACCAATAACGGGCAAACCTGTATTGTCGATAACAACACCTGTTACTGATTTTTTCTGTTGAGAAACTTCACCCCCAACAGCCCCAACAGGCTGAGCCGATTTTCTCGTTTCATCCTTCAGAAAAACACGATTGTTGACAATCTTATATGAAATACCTGTATTCCTGAAAACCTCTTTCAACACATTCTCGATATGTGTATTTTCCATGTTGACAGAAACTTTAGAGATCTTCCTCCCTAATAAACTTTCATCATAAGAAAACTCATATCCAGTTTGTTTACTAATACTTTGTATAACAGCACCGACCGTAGTCCGATTAAGCGTCAATGCCAAATTCACATACAAAGATTCAGCATCGTTTGTTGCCGTCATGGACGATGCAGCCAAAAACATTGCTAATGTAGCAATAGAAACTTTTTTAATCATACACGTGATTTGATAATGTTAGTATTTTTTTCTCAGTTAAAAAATTGCATTGTATAGTCTTTTTTTCACTCCCAATTATTTTATCATAGGCATTCTTTTATTTAGTTCGTTCATATATAAAAACTTCCTTACCTTCCACCTTATAACGGATCGGAGCCAGATATTCCAACAGATTCAGAATATCGACCAGCTCCTCGTCTTCATTGATCACACAGCGAAATTTACGTTGTGCAAGAGCTGAAGATTCGATATTAATGTTTACATTAAATTTTACGGATAACTTATTTACGATTTCGCGCAGAGTCGTATTCTCAAAAACAAACTGCCTTAACCTCCAAGCCGTCTGGATATTTATATCTACCGCCTCTGTCGTATATTCATTTTCATTGTAACTATACGTTACTTTTTCACCCGGAGAGACATCCATCACTTTATTCCGTTCCATATCCAACATTTCTATTCGTCCACTAACTAGAATCGTTTCAACTGTCTTATTTTTTTCATCCACCTTGACATCAAATGAAGTTCCTCTTACCTGAATCGTATTATAATCGGTAAAAACATTAAACAACGCCTGGGTTTTCATATTCTTCGTCACTTCAAAGAAAGCTTCTCCCTGCAAAGAAACTTGACGACTTTCGTTTGAAAAGGATTTCGGATATTTCAACGTTGATCCGCCTTTCAGCCAAACAGATGTTCCATCAGCAAGTACAACTTTTTTGATGTCAATACCCGGCTTAACGACGATGCTTATAGGTGTCTCAGACTTGAAATATTTATAACCTCCATAAGAGGAGAAAAACAAAAACAAAAGTACTGCTGCATATTGCATAACCTTATGCAGAAGCCGTTTACGACTTAAACCATCAATCTTTTTGTTAACTTCCATCAAAGCCTGATCGACAAAGGCTGTATCTTTATAACGGATTGTATCCCATGAAACATGCAAGCGCATCACTTCCGAAAATATCTTTTTATTTTCAGAAGACAAATTGCTCCAATCGATCACCTCTTCCATTTCATCGGAAGAGATATCACCTGCTAAATATTTTGCCAAAAGTCCGTAATCAAATGTCATTCGTCAATTTCTCTTTTTATAAGCGAAACGAACGAACGGGAAAAACTACGGAGATAATCAGGAAATATTTTTCAGAATCATTCCTTCTGTAAGTAGTAAAATATACAACAGGTAAAAGTCTTTTTTAGACATCTTTCCCTTCAAATATTTAAGAGTCAGATAAATGTGACTTTCCACTGTTCTTTGTGGTATTTGAGTTTGTGTAGCAACATCTTTTGTTTTCATTCCATTTATATAAGTCAGAATAAAGACTTTACGTCGCTGAGCAGGCAGTTGATCTAACAAATCATACAACCGTTTATAAAAATCTTTCGAATATAAATCTTCCATAACAGAAGATTCTACCTTAAATAATTCGTTATACTCCTTCAAATAAGCCTCTTCTACATGTAGACTGTATTTTCCTACCGATTGTTGTTTCTTTAGATGATCCAGACAACGCGTATAAGCCGATTGAAATAAGTAGGAATGAAAACCCTCTCCCGCATATAACTTCCTGCGATTTTCCCATACATATAAAAAAACATCCTGAACGATATCTTCAGCAACCTCTTGTTCCACCATAGCAGCAGTATACGCCATAACACGGGGATAATAATAACGAAAAAGACTATTAAAAGCTTCCCGGTTTCCTTCTTTTATCTAGTCTAACAAAGAAACATCAAACATAAGTGTATAATTTAGAGAGAAAGCGTAGGAGCTATTGATATTATTACATTTGAGGCTCTGGACGGCCCATCACACTATAATATACAATAGCCCCACGCTTATGATTGTATATAGATTCCTTCTTGAGGTAAGTATATAACAACATAGGCGTAGGAGCATCTTGGATATTATCCAGTGTGATGAAATTGTCCAGATTTCAAATATAGGATAATATTTAACGCTTCTACGTTTTTTCAGTATGTATGGCAAAGATACGTATCAAAAAATATAAATACAAAAATTACAGAAAAATATACTTATTGATACTGGCAATTATTTTTCTTACAGTGGAGTTTTCACGAAGACCGATCGCCCTATTCTCACGTTTTTGTGTATTTTTGTAATATTAAGCACGGAAACGGGGTAGCTCTATTTTTTATATCAAATCGAAGCTAATTCGATAATTATCAACAATATAATACATACAGGTCAATCAGGGAACCCAAATCTCGTTTTAAACGAGCGAAAACTTGTTTTAAACGAGCTTAAAATCCGTTTTAAACGAAAAAAAACTCGTTTTAAACGAAATGCGGGTTCGTTTTAAACGAGTTTTTGGAGAAACAATATAACCAACCTCGTAGGAGTAGGTTCCAAACCTGCTCTTATAACAGAATTGATCCGGCGAACAACCAACGATTTAAATATATTCGATACCTTTGTCCCCGCAAATGATTAAAGAATAGAAATATGAACTATTACGAACTGAGATTTACATACGAATCGCCTATCGAAACGACGGTCATCAGCGATGTGCTGGCATCCGAACTGGGAGAGATCGGTTTTGAAAGTTTCACTGAAAACGAAGACGGCCTGCAGGCTTATATCTCCGATCAATTATATAATGTAAAGGCATTGGACGACAAACTGAAAGAGTTCCCTCTGGAAAACGTGACGATCCGTTACACCGAACAACTTATCGAAAGCAAGGACTGGAACGAGGAATGGGAAAAGAATTACTTCAAGCCCATCCGCATCGGCAACGAATGCATCATCCGCGCCTCTTTCCACGAACCGGAACCAGGCTATACATATAATATTATAATAGACCCCAAAATGGCTTTCGGGACAGGTAACCACGAGACGACTTTCCTGATGATCAGTGAAATGCTGAAGCTGGACCTCGAAGGTAAAGACCTGCTCGATATGGGTTGCGGAACGGCTGTTCTCGCCATCCTTGCCAAAATGAAAAAAGCCGGCAAGGTGGTCGGTATCGATATCGACGAATGGGCTTACAACAATGCGCTGGAGAATGTCCGCCTGAACAATACCGAAAACATACAGGTCGCATTGGGCGGAGCCGAACAAATCCCGGCTTTCGGAACATTCGATATCGTCTTTGCCAACATAAACCGCAATATACTTTTGAACGATATACAACACTATACCAGCTGTATGAAGCCTGGAGCACTACTTTTTATGAGCGGGTTCTACACACAGGACATTCCCGCCATCGAAGACGAATGCAAACGAAACGGATTGAATCTCATCTCCCATACAGAAAAAAACAACTGGGTGGCAGTCAAAACGCAGAAACAGTAACTTTATTTAACATTAAAAGTTAATGCTGAAGTAAACTATCATCCAAAGAAAAGCGTTACTTTAGTAGACACATTTAAATGTAAGAGTTATGAAAAATGTAGATTCTAAATTATTACTAGGTTTGGTAGTTGGAGCTGCAGTAGGTGCAGCAGTCGGATATCTGGCAGCTACCGATAAGAGAGAACAGTTACTGGAAGAATTGAACGGTGTAGTTGGAAAAGTAAAAGAAGGCTTTAATTCCGCTCTCGCCAAGTACAAAGAAGGTAAGACTGAAGTTGTAAAGGCTACAGAAGAAATCGTAGCTGAATAATCATTTATGGAAAAAGATTCAGGAAAAATCTTTCGTGAGCTGAAAGAAGACGTTTCAACTTACGTAGAGTTAAAGCTTGAACTTTTAAAGTTAAGCACATACGAGAGAAGCGGGCAGTTGATCGCGGTTCTTTCGTATGGCTTAATCTTATTGTTTCTGGCTTTCTTTGCCATCCTGTTCATATTCCTGGCACTAGGGTTCTTCATGGGAGACGTTTTCGGTTCGATGGGAACCGGGTTTGCTTTCGTAGCAGTGCTGTATCTTCTCCTGATCGGACTCATTATAATGAACAAACAAAGAATCTGCAACACCGTTCTCAACGTTGTGATTGCAGCATTAAACGGTAACGACGAAAAAGACGATGCAACAACAGAGACAAAACAAGCCGCTGACACCGCTGGAGAAGCTGATTTTTGACAAAGAACAGATCCGGAGGCAATGTGTCGTACAGGAACAAAAACTGAATGACGATTTTTTGTATATCCAGGAAAATGCAGGCAGTCTGTTGATTTCCGGCTTTACCGGCTTACTCTTTCCAAACACTAAATCGAAAAAAACAGAATCGTCCGACGCTATTGCCGCCACAAACGACCAGCCGGCAACCCCGATCGGTTTCGCCGATTATCTGAGCATAGCACAAGGACTGCTCCCGGTTGCCTGGGATGTTGTCAGACCCTTTTTGCTGACATGGGGAATCCGAAAGGCCCAAAGCTGGTTCACGAATCTTCTGTTTAAGAAAAAGAAATAACTCCTAACATTTAATTTATGTTAGAGGACATATTTTTCTCCTTTTTATAAAGGAAGAATAAAAAAATAGGACTAAATTTGCAGTCGTTAAAAACAAGGATAAAAATGAAACATAATTTGATTCTCTTTATGGCA
The DNA here is from genome assembly GCF_029581355.1 of Parabacteroides chongii. Classification (NCBI taxonomy): domain Bacteria; kingdom Pseudomonadati; phylum Bacteroidota; class Bacteroidia; order Bacteroidales; family Tannerellaceae; genus Parabacteroides; species Parabacteroides chongii. Next base: position 5,305,002 of record NZ_CP120849.1, read on the forward strand.
TTCACCGCAATGCTGACGATATTGGCTTCATGTGCAACTCCTTGTGGCTGTTAATTGGATTTTATGTAATATTTTTAATAAACCCATAAAAGTTTTATTACAATGATTAAAGTAGGTATTAACGGTTTCGGCCGTATCGGACGTATGGTGTTCCGCGCTGCAGTTAAGAACTTCGGCAATGATATTCAGATCGTAGGTATCAACGACTTGTTGGATGCTGATTACTTGGCATACATGCTGAAATATGACTCAGTACACGGTCGTTTCGATGGTACAGTTGCTGTAGAAGGTAACAACCTGGTAGTAAACGGTAACAAAATCCGTTTGACTGCAGAAATGGATCCTGCTAACCTGAAATGGGACGAAGTTGGTGCTGAAGTTGTTGTTGAATCAACAGGTTTCTTCCTGACTGACGAAACAGCTCGCAAACATATCCAGGCTGGTGCTAAGAAAGTTATCATGTCTGCTCCTTCTAAGGATGCTACTCCTATGTTCGTTTATGGTGTTAACCACACAACTTACGCAGGTCAGGACATCATCTCTAACGCTTCTTGTACTACTAACTGCTTGGCTCCTATCGCTAAAGTATTGAACGACAAGTTCGGTATCGTTAAAGGTTTGATGACTACAGTTCACGCTGCTACTGCTACTCAGAAAACAGTAGACGGTCCTTCTAAAAAAGACTGGAGAGGTGGCCGTGGTATCCTTGAAAATATCATCCCTTCTTCTACAGGTGCTGCTAAGGCTGTAGGTAAAGTTCTGCCGGTATTGAACGGTAAACTGACTGGTATGGCTTTCCGCGTTCCGACTTCTGACGTTTCTGTTGTTGACCTGACAGTAGTTCTGGAAAAGGCTGCTACTATGGACGACATCAAGGCTGCTATGAAGGAAGCTTCTGAAGGCGAATTGAAAGGTGTACTGGGTTACACAGAAGATGCAGTTGTTTCAACTGACTTCCGTGGCTGCTCTAACACTTCTATCTTCGACGCTAAAGCTGGTATCTCTTTGGATGACAACTTCGCTAAGATCGTTTCTTGGTATGACAACGAATGGGGTTATTCAAACAAAGTTTGTGAAATGGCTCGCGTTATCGCTGGTAAGTAATCAAATACAAATCAGTATATGGAAGCCGTCCTCTGTAAAGGGGACGGCTTTTTTTGTATCTTTGTTCCCATGAGAACAACATATCAACTTATAACGATACTTGGACCGACAGCTTCCGGCAAAACGCCTTTTGCTGCAGCATTGGCCGACCGGTTGGATACGGAGATTATCAGCGCTGATTCCCGTCAGATTTATCGCGGCATGGATATCGGAACGGGTAAAGACCTGGCTGATTATACCGTAAACGGCAAACTAATCCCCTATCACTTGATCGACATCTGTGATCCGGGATATAAATATAATGTATTCGAATATCAACATGATTTTTTCCGCGCTTATCAGGCGATACAGGAAAAAGGGAAACTGCCGATCCTTTGCGGAGGAACAGGGATGTATATCGAAGCGGTATTGAAAGGATACAAACTGCTGGATGTTCCGCAGAATCCGGAGTTAAGGGAATCGTTGAAAAATAAATCGCTGGCTGAACTGGAAGAGATGCTGGCAACTTACAAGGTGCTGCACAACAAGACGGATGTCGATTCGGCACAGAGGGCGATCCGTGCCATCGAGATTGAAGAATATTACAAAACACAGGCTCCGGATGCGAACGAATATGATCCGATAGACAGTCTGATCATCGGCATAGATATCGACAGGGAGCTGCGGAGGGAGAAAATATCCAGGCGACTGCGTGCCCGCCTCGACGAGGGCATGGTGGATGAAGTGAAAGGTATCATTGCTTCGGGTGTCAAGCCGGAAGATCTTATTTATTACGGTCTGGAATATAAATACCTTACATTATATATTATAGGTGAACTTTCTTACGAAGAAATGGTTTCTCAGTTAGAGATAGCTATTCATCAGTTTGCCAAACGGCAAATGACCTGGTTCCGGGGAATGGAACGCCGGGGATGCACCATCCATTGGATCGATGCGACCCTGCCGACAGAAGAGAAAATCGAAAGGACATTGGAGTTATTAAAACAACATAACAATTATGATAACAGTTAACGATTTTAAGAATAAAGACAACTTCTTCCTGATGGCCGGTCCGTGTGTGATCGAAGGGGAAGATATGGCTCTGCGCATTGCAGAAAAGGTTGTGGGCATCACCGAAAAGCTGAATATCCCTTACATCTTTAAAGGTTCATACCGCAAGGCTAACCGCTCCCGCCTGGACTCATTTACCGGGATCGGCGATGAGAAAGCCTTGAAGATCTTACGCAAGGTCAGCGAAACTTTCAACGTTCCGACCGTTACGGATATCCATGAAACACACGAAGCAGCCATGGCTGCCGAATATGTCGATGTCCTTCAGATCCCGGCTTTCCTCTGCCGTCAGACCGACCTGTTGGTTGCCGCAGCGAAGACCGGAAAGATTGTCAATATCAAAAAAGGCCAGTTCCTTTCTCCAGGAGCCATGCAGTTTGCCGTACAGAAAGTGGCCGATGCAGGAAATGACAACGTTATGATCACCGAACGAGGCACAACATTCGGCTACACAGACCTGGTTGTCGACTATCGCGGAATCCCTCAGATGCAGGAATTCGGTTATCCGGTCATCATGGATGTCACCCATTCCTTACAACAACCCAACCAGACATCGGGTGTCACAGGAGGTCTGCCCGCCCTGATCGAGACAATAGCGAAAGCAGCCATTGCCGTAGGAACCGACGGACTATTCATCGAAACTCACCCGGAGCCTGCTAAAGCAAAATCCGACGGAGCGAACATGTTACAGTTAGACTTGCTGGAAGGTCTGTTAACCCGATTAGTACGTATCCGGGAAGCGGTTAGATAATTGAAAATTGAGAGTTGAAAATTGAAAATTAATAGAAAATAAAAATGGATAATTGAAAAACAGAGACTACAATCTCTTCATTTTCAATTATCCATTTTCAATTTTCAATTATTCTATTATCCCATTTTACTGATCTTCTTAAGCTTATCCTCATCTATCAGCTTGATCTTCCGACCGTCGATAGCGATGATACGCTCAGCCACAAAAGTAGATAAAGTACGGATCGCATTGGAAGTGGTCATATTCGACAAATTTGCCAAATCTTCACGCGACAGGTAAATACTCAAAGTAGCCCCGTCCTCTTCCAATCCATAACTATCTTTCAGGAATAACAAAGATTCTGCCAGACGACCCCGGATATGCTTCTGCGTCAGGTTAACGGTACGTTCGTCCGCAACCCCCAGGTCAAACGATAACTGGCGAATAAAGAACATGGCCAGGTTCGGGTTACCCATCAACAGCTCAGTAACAACCGTCATCGGTATCAGACAAACAACAGATGCCTCAAATGCAGACGCATTCGTCAGATAGTTTTCCTGAGCAAAGTTAGCACGATAACCAAAATACTGTACAGGCTTGATCATCCGGATGATCTGGCTACGACCGCCGACACCTTCCTTAAAGATTTTCACTTTGCCTTTCAGTAAGCACATCATGTCCCTTGGTTCGTCGCCCTCGCAATAGATCAACTCGTTACGTTTGAAATGCTGGATCGTCGAATTATTACGGAGAATGTCCCGTTCCTTTTCGGTCAGAACTCTCCATACTTCTGCTAAACTGGCCGACAGATCGACCTCTTCTTTTTGTTGCTTAACCACGACTGTTTTATAACATACTTATGAAGCACAAATGTACAACTTTTCTTTTGAAATAGTAAAATATTTGATACTATAAATTGTGTTACCGGATACATTTTACTTTCTTTTGCTACTCATTTCAATTTTATTCGTTACGTTTGCATCAAAAGGGGTGATAATTTGTTGAAAAGATACGTTTTGATATTTACTCTGATTTTACTGACTATAGATGCTCTCGCCAAAGTTGAAAGCAATTATAGAAATAAGGTATTGCCCGACTTGAAGGAGAAAAAAGAATCATCGATAAAAGCCGATTCCATTATGGAAGAGGTCATTAAAAACGCTGAAAAATACCAGCATGTCCTTTCCCGGTACGAAGCGGAAATATATATAAAGGGACGGACGGAAATACTCAAGCAAAACTTTCTGATGCGTTTTGCCCATCATATTTTCCCCGTAGACCGGAAAAACAAGGATATGATCTTCGAAATGATCAGCGATTCCAAATTCAATGCCCCCAACAATTTCCTCCATAACTTCCGGGCAGTAAACGGGAATAGCATTCCCAACAACAAGAAACAACAGGAAGCCCTCGGCTTCCTCAACATGAATGTATATTCTTCCACTATTTATAATGAAGGGATCATCACGCCCATGACCAACCAGGCATTTAAATTCTATACTTTCGACCTGGAAAGCGTGAGTGACAGCAGCGGACTAAAGATTTATAAAATACGTTTCATGCCGAAGTTATGGAGCCAGAAACTAATCTGCGGTGACCTGTATATCCGTGACCAGTCCTGGATCATCGACAAGATAGACGTGAACGGCCGCTTCGACTTTGCCGAATTCAACCTGATCATGACGTTCGGGCGCGACTACCGCCGTTTTATCCTTCCGGATAAAGCCAGCCTGTATTTGCGCTATCATGTTTTGGGGAATGCCATTGCCACCAGCTACCATTCCTCTTTCACCTATAAAGCAGTGGAATGGGTAGAAGAAGACAATGAAACGAAGCAAAAGAGATCGCTGGACCTGACCGGATATTATAAGTTATCTTCAGACACAGTCCCTATCATCACAGACACCGCTTTCTGGAACAAAGAGCGGGATCTTCCCTTAACGAAGGAAGAAGAATCGCTATATCATGTAGACAACGACAACAATGGACAGAAAATAGATTCAACGAATATCACCAAATATCTGAAGTTGACGGAGAAGTTCACGAATACGATCAGCATGGACTACAAGACGACCCGTCTCAAATATTCGGGCATATTCAACCCTTTCCAGTTAGGATATTCGGGGCATAACGGAATCACATATCGCCAGCGCCTGCGTATCAGCAAGACTTTCGACAAGGACCGGCAGATCCGTTTCCGTCCGGATATCGGTTTCGTATTCAAGCGAAAGGAGATATTCTTCACCCTGTCGGGCGACTGGGAGTACCTGCCGGAGAAAAAAGGAATGGTGAGTCTCTCGATCGGTAACGGAAACCAAAGTTATTCTTCGACTATCATGAAAGAGATCAATGAACAGCTGAAAGACTCCACGTTCAATTTCGATGATTTGAATCTGGAATACTTCAAACATTATTATGCGGAAATACGTAATAATATAGAACTGTTCAACGGCTTCCAGGTGTGGGGAGGAGTTTCTTACCACCGCCGCATTCCGGTAAAGAAAAAGAGTGAGATATCGAATCCGGGAGAAGGAGTCGAAGAGATCATCAATGAGAACTATCATGATTTTACTCCTGTCGTCGGTTTTTCATATACGCCGCGCCAGTATTACTGGATGGACGGATATCGTAAAGAGTATCTGTATTCCTATTATCCGACTATCTCAGTCGAATTTGCCCGGGCAATTCCGGGAGTAGGCAAAAGTTCCGGTGACTACGGACGGATCGAGGCGGATATTCACCAAAGCATTGCGCTCGGTTTGTCCAGGAAACTCAATTATCATCTCAGCGGAGGTGTGTATCTGAATCCCAAGTCTATCTACTTTGCCGATTTCCGTTATTTTTCACGACGTCAGTTCCCGGAATCATGGGGAGATGAATTTGGCGGAGTGTTCAATCAGCTAAAAAGTTTCTGGTACAATGCGTCCGACAAATATGTGCAGGGACATATCATGTATGAAAGTCCCTTCATCCTGTCACAGCTTTTCAAGAAAAAAACATCCAAGTATATTTTGTCCGAGCGGTTTTACTTCAGCCAGCTATGGACCCCGGTTCTGCCGAGTTATACAGAAGTAGGATATGGTTTCGGTAACCATATTTTCAATATAGCCGCCTTTGCCGGATTCGACAGATGGAAATATCAGAACATCGGCATCAAGTTCGCCTTCGAGTTATTTCAATGATGCATTTGCGGGCGGACGACCATTATACCGCTATTCCGCTTGATACTTTCTACGTATTCCTGTAAAGGAGCTTCGTTGACTATCACTTTCTTTTGTGTAGTAGAAGCATGGATAAAGGTCAGCTTATCCCCTACCCGGCAAACGACACCGACATGAGAAATATCCAGTCCTTTAATGGTTGTAACGAAGCAGACAATATCCCCCTCCTTTATTCCTTCCGCCAGTCGGTCGATCTCCGATTCAGGAATATAATAATAGGGACGGGCGTTGATCTCTTTTTCTTTGGCTGCGATCCGGGCGACCCGTTCCGGATGGTCTTTCAAAGGTTTGTAGCTGTCCGGATGCGCAGACATGAAAGATACATCGACCGGCAGGGAGATCCCTCCTATTTCGTGGGTAACGTCTTTTACGATTCCTTTTCGCTGGTTCTCAAAAATCCAGTCGGTCGTATAATGCAGACGGTCGGTATAATCATGGATTTCCCCGTTACGATAACGAATTGTTTGCAGGTTCTTACAAAACTCGTCAAAAGAGGGGGTGGCAGACTGCATCGTTCTCGTTAAAGCAATGACGTTCTCGACCAATGTCATACAATCCATTTCCCGAAGATTAATCACCAAGCCTTCAGGCTCTTTCTCCAAGGTGGCTGCCACATAAGGCGCATTCAGGAAGAAGCGGGCAGTTTGAACCATCAGTTCTCCGGTTGGCAACGACTTATCCGGAGTCATTTCGGAAAGATAACGGTCAAAGATGGCACGGTCGGCATCAGTACAGTATAATTTATCTGCAGCCTGTCCCTGGAAAAAAACCAGACAGGTAAAAAGCAGGATCCAAAAGCTCTTCCTATTGTTCATCGTTTTTTTGTTTTAAATCGTTTGTCTTCCCTATCCTTTCCGGTTCAAACCGGTTAATAAGGAAAGGATTCATACCATGCTAACGGGACTGCCATCCTATTGGCAGAGTCTTGCCATGCCTGTGGCAGAGTCTTGCCATGCCTGTGGCAGAGTCTTGCCATGCCTGTGGCAGAGTTCTGCCATAACCGTGGCAAAGCTCTGCCACAAGCATGGCACTAGTCTGTCATCGTCATGACATTCCTGTACTATAAGCAGATAATACAAGTTTCTTTATACCTTTGTTTTCAGTAACTCCTCCAACTTAATCAATTCATCCCTGAACTGGGCCGCTTCGATAAAGTCGAGTTTCTTAGCTGCTTCCGTCATTTGCTTCTTCGTACGGTCGATCGCTTTTTCAAGCTGCGGACGAGTCATATACTTCACCACCGGATCGGCAACCAGGTTTGGTTCCGGTTCGACATACGCATAAGGTTCGGCTGTTGCCGGTTGCTTTTCACCCAACAAAGAAACAGAGGTCTTGATAACCTGTCTCGGGGTAATGCCATGCTTTTCGTTGTAGGCAAGCTGTTTCTCCCTGCGACGGGTCGTCTCATCCATGGTCAGTTGCATACTGGCTGTTATCTTATCTGCATAAAAGATTACTTTTCCGTTCACATTACGGGCGGCACGTCCGGCTGTCTGTGTCAGGGACCGATGGGAACGAAGGAAACCTTCCTTATCCGCATCCAGGATAGCGACCAAAGAGACTTCCGGCAAATCCAGCCCTTCACGAAGCAAGTTCACCCCGATCAGCACATCGAACAGACCTTTCCGCAGGTCGTCCATGATCTGGATACGCTCCAGGGTGTCTACATCGCTATGGATATAATTACAACGTATTCCCATCCGGGTCAGATAAGCAGTCAGTTCTTCCGCCATGCGTTTGGTCAGGGTCGTTACCAGGACACGTTCATCTTTGGCTGAACGCTGTGTGATCTCTTCCATCAGGTCGTCGATCTGATTCAATGTCGGACGAACCTCAATGACCGGATCGAGCAATCCGGTCGGACGGATCACCTGGTCGACAACAATTCCCTCACTCTTTTCCAACTCATAATCAGCCGGTGTCGCACTGACATAAATGGCCAGCGGAGTCAGCGATTCGAACTCATCGAACATAAGCGGACGGTTATCCATCGCCGCCGGCAGACGGAAACCATATTCCACCAAATTCTTCTTTCGGGAATAATCTCCTCCGTACATGGCACGTATCTGAGGTATCGTCACATGACTTTCATCGACCACCAACAGAAAGTCTTTCGGGAAATAATCGAGCAGGCAATAAGGGCGCTCACCAGCCATACGTCCGTCGAAATAGCGGGAGTAATTCTCGATACCCGAACAATGCCCCAGTTCGCGGATCATCTCCAGGTCGAAAGTGACACGTTCGTACAGACGCTTCGCTTCATAGTGCTTGCCGATCTCTTTCAGGAAATTCACCTGCGTACCGAGGTCGACATCGATCTGCCCGATCGCCGCATTGATGCGCTCCTGTGTAGTAACAAACAAGTTGGTCGGATAGATATTCAGTTCATCCTGTTCATCTATCTCCTGCCCTGTCTTCGGGTCGAAAGAAGACAAACGGTCAATCTCATCTCCCCAAAACTCGATGCGATAAGCCACGCCGTCAAACGATTCGATGGCGGGGAAAATATCGACCGTATCGCCGTTCACACGAAAACAACCGCTGTTAAACTCCAGTTTGTTGTTCACATATAAAGCGTCCACAAACCGGCGCAACAGTTTGTCGCGGTCGATCTGCATCCCCTTTTCCAAATGCGTCACCTTCTCGGCAAATGCCGTCGGGTCCGCCATACCGTACAGGCAGGAGACAGAAGAGACCACGATCACATCTTTCCGTCCCGACAACAAAGAAGCTGTGGTACGGAGACGCAGTTTGTCTATCTCTTCGTTGATCTGCAAATCCTTTTCAATATAGGTATCCGTAGAAGGCAGGTAGGCCTCCGGTTGGTAATAATCGTAATAGGAAACGAAATACTCTACGGCATTATTCGGGAAAAAGGCTTTGAACTCGCTATATAGCTGCGCGGCAAGTGTTTTGTTATGACTTAGGATCAGAGTCGGTTTCTGCACCTCCTTGATCACATTGGCAATAGTAAATGTCTTTCCCGAACCTGTCACTCCAAGCAGTGTCTGGAAAGGCACACCACTCTGAATGCCTTCCGAAAGAGCCGCTATTGCTTCCGGCTGATCCCCCGTCGGGCTGAATGGTGAAGATAACTCGAAATTCATTATTCGTATAGTCCTTTTTTAGGTATAACTATCCAAAGTATCAGATAAGCGATTACCCCGGAAAACACAGTAAATATACTCAACAGGATATAACCGACGCGTACCAGTGTCGGATCCCAGCCAAAGTAATCGGCTATGCCACCGCATACTCCGGCAATCATTCCGTTATTCGAACGATAAAGTCTTCTTGGTGCTTCTTCCATGATGCTCTATTTTATTTTGTTTTTGTAAAGATACTATTTAATCTGTATAGCTGAAAAAATCGGGTTATAAATTGAACCAGTAATTCATCTTCAGCATAAATGTATTGGTAGCCGGAAGTCCGAACATACGGTCCAGGTTATTCCCCCAGCCCCCTATCCTACGGCTCTCCTGATTGGACATGCGGTGTTCCCAGACAAAATACAAGGTAGAACCCGGCAAGTATTCCCAGCGCGCCACCAGGTTGGAACGGAATTCGTTAAAGCTGAAATCGGGATTTTTAAAGGAGGCCTCACGACCTTCTCTCTTTATATGATAGGTTCCGTCAGCAAAACTAAGTTCGTCTCCTGAAAAGACATGGAAACGTTTGTCATAAGTAGGAGACTTCGTATCGGCAGCCTCTTTAAAATCACTGAACTTCGCTGTCGAAGTAAACGGCGAACCGTAGAACTGAATAGATATATCCGGTGTCACGTTCACCTGTAAACGCATCGTTACCCCGTATGTCTTCTGATCCATATGCCCCATCAGATAGACCGGTGAAGAATTATGCCGGTCAGATGAAGCAGCCGACGATTTCAATGTACCGACATACTGCATATCGTCCGTATTCCAGGCATAATCCACCTGTCCCGACAAATAGACATGGTTACCTAAACGGAAAGTAAGGCTCGGCATCAGTGTATTAAAACGATTATAGCCGTCCAGGTTGTGATTTCCTTCATATTTCAGCATGAACATCATCCGCTGGGCTTTGTCCGTATTCACCTTGACCGAAGTCTGAAAATAAGGGTTCAGCCGCATGTCGGGACCACCACGAAGCAGACGGCTGTCCAGGCGGTTCCAGACGAATGTTTCCTTCATATCCACCTCATAACGTTTCATCGTCATGCTTTGCCAACGGAGGGCCACATCATTACTGAAAGGCGTTCCGCCATAATTCCACTGATTCTTCTGCGTCAGCGTAAACGCATTATACCGAAAATGTTTCCAAATATCCGTCTGCCGGAAAACGATCTCGGTTTCATTCGTCCGGTTATCGGCTTCCTTCATATATCCCATATCATTCAGGTCGAAACCGGGAGACGACCAGCTGAATGTTTCGGAAAAAGCCCATTTGGCATTTCCTTTACGACCGGCTTTCACATAGCCGCCCGTACCGTTCAGGGAGCGGCGGTTCGGATCTACTCCCAAATAATCTGCGGCGGATTCCCGCTGATAATAATGAACAGGGTTCATTTGCAGAATGGAGATCGCCTCCTTGCTGCCGTTCAGAGAACTGAACATTCCCTTTACATCTATATAATAAAGACGGTTATTGAAATACTGCGTAAAATCGATCCCGGCTGTAAACGCATTGCGCACCATAAAATCTTCCAGATAAGGTTGATCGAGCGCACGATTGACTGAAGTCAGCATTCCGCCCAGCAAGCTATTGCCTTTCCAGTTCTTCTGGACACGTGCCACCGTATAATTGGTCAGAGGCTCCACGACTTCGACATCCTCCAGTCCGTTACGGGTCACTTTCGCAGAAGAGCGGGCTGTTACACTTTGGACGACACCCAAAGTCACTCCGTGCCTGTTCGTTCCCGTCAGTTTCAAAGCACCTATGATCGGCACATTGTCTTTAGTGTCAGCGAAACTGTTTATATTATCAATTCCTTGCGGAGTATAAGACGGTGCGGCACCGATACGACGGGTATAGAACATCATATCGCTTCCGTTGGCGAAATCCAGGATATGTTTTCCCTCCAGGAAGAAAGGACGCTTTTCGTCATAAAAGGTTTCATAAGCGGTCAGATTCATCACTGACGGGTCCAGTTCCACCTGTCCGTAATCAGGATTGATCGTCAGGTCCAACGTGAAATCGGAAAGGGCAAATTTGGCATCCAACCCGACGTTTCCTCCCCAACTATGTCCTTTCTGATAAGGACTGCCGGGGATCTTCGGTTCATTTCGGTATTTGCCCATGACATAAGGAAGAAATTCTATTCCGCGCGGTTTCGGCAGATCAGTCATTCCGTGCATTTCGCCAAAAGAGAAGACATGACCGTTATTCTTCAACGGGATCATACTCCAGTTCTGCACTTCGTTGTTCCGGCGGATGATACGACGGACATGAAGTCCCCATATCCCATCGTCCGAAAGCTGGTTATAACGCAACTGGCTGAACGGGATACGCAACTCAGCCGTCCAGCTCGAATCCGGCAGGTTGATATGTGTCTTTCCTTCCCATACGGCATTCCAGCTCAGATTGACATTCAGTTTATCGGTAACGACCAGGTCAGTCTTGTTTCCACCCAGGTTGATATTAAATTCCGGGGCTGCCCGATAATCATGATAAGTATCGAAAGCCACACTGATAAGGTCTCCCATGCTATTATCGTCGCGGTTGCCGATAAAACGGATCATCTTTTCCGGATGGATATCTTTACAATAGACACCAACATAGATGTATTTATTATCGTAAAACAGTTTTACCCGGGTGGGAGAATCCGGTATTTTCCGTTCATAAGGAATGATCTGGACGAAACAATCGGACCATTCTCCCTGTTTCATCCAGAAATCTTCATCCAGGCGTCCGTCCATGACCGGCTTTGTCCCGGTCACCTTCGTTATATTGTAAACCCGTTTATAAGCCTTATCAAAGGGGACGATAGAATCCTGCTGTGCCTTACAAAAAGCACAGGAAAACAACATGAAGGCAACAAAGGACAATCGGTATTTCATTCTTCTATTTACAGGTAAGCTGATACTTTTTTACGATCCGTCTCCACTGTTTCAAATTCCGAAGAAACGATGCTGCTGCCCATCGGGACATTTTCATTCCGGTACTCCATCTTGCTATAGACAATGCTGCGGGCAGATGTATGAAATTCCTTCGCTCCGGTTTCCGCTTCAATCTGTGCGATGTTATTTTCACGCACACCGCAACCAGGCATAATAATTATACGTCCGTCGGCACGTTTTACCAGTTCGGCGATCAGAGGAATGCCTCTCACTGCATCCGACTGCTGGCCGGAAGTAAGGATACGGTCGCAGCCCAGTTCTATCAGTTGTTCCAAAGCGGCAAACGGATCACGGCATACATCAAAAGCACGGTGACAGGTTACGGACAACGGTTTGGCTGCTTCTATCAGTCTCCGCATCAGAGGGACATCGATATCTCCTTCTTTCGTCAGACACCCGAAAACAACGCCATGTACTTTCAGTTGTTTACACAGTTCGATATCCAGCAACATAGAGTCTATCTCTGCCGGAGTATACAGAAAGTCACCACCACGCGGACGAATGATCACATTTATATCGATAGAAGAAGTTAATGCCTGTGCTGTCTTGATCTCACCATAGCCGGGAGTCGTTCCCCCTTCAGGTATTCCTGCACAAAGTTCCACACGTTTAGCGCCTCCGGCTTCTGCCTCTACACAACTTTGTGCCGAGTTGGCACAGATCTCGATTATTCGGGTCGGTTTCATATATATTCTTTATTATGTTTGTTTTTTATCAAACACAAAGATAAGGATTATATTTGAATCAAGATTTACAAATCATACGGACATGAGACAGTTGTGTAAGTATTATGACTACATTTGCGTTCACTAAAGCAGCAAGACGATGAACTCAGAAAAACTAAAAGGACATATACTGATTCTGATAGCGAATATATTGTTCGCTATCAATATGCCCATTTCAAAATATCTGTTACCGGCACATGTGCAGCCCGAAGCGCTCACCATCATGCGAATGGGATCTGCCTGTCTGCTGTTTTGGGCAGCTTCCTTGTTTATGAAACGGGAGAAAGTCACGATGAAAGACCTCAGCATGCTTTTCGTCTGCGCTCTTTGCGGCGTAGGTTTCAATCAGGGATTATTTATCGTGGGACTGAACCGGACCTCTCCGGTCGATGCGTCCATCATTGCGACAGCCGTTCCGATCTTCGTCATGCTCCTAGCTGCCGTTATCCTAAAGGAACCGATCACGAAAATGAAGGCATTCGGCGTATTATTAGGATGTACAGGTGGCATCTCGCTGATCCTGGCTTCCACCCATGCAACCGGACAGGTCAGTAGTCTGGATGGTAACCTGATGATAATCACGAGTGGCATTATCTATTCTATCTATCTGGTTTTGTCGAAACCATTGAGTCTACGCTATTCCGCCGTGACCATGATGAAATGGATGTTCCTCTTCTCTACACTCGTTTTACTGCCTTTCACATATCAGCATGTACTCGACACACCGGCTTTTCAGCGGGAAGTGTTCGACCTAAAAGAACTGGGAGCTATCAGTTTCGTACTGATCGGGGCTACGTTTATTCCTTATTTACTCATTCCCATGTCATTGAAACGCATCCGCCCTACCACGGTGAGTATGTATAATTATGTGCAACCGATCATCGCTTCGCTGATCGCCGTCATGGTGGGACAAGACACTTTCTCATTACAAAAAGGAGTATCGGCAGTCCTTGTTTTTGTCGGGGTTTACCTGGTTACACAAAGTAAAAGCCGGGCTGATTTGGAAAAAGTAGAATTCGTTAATAACAAAAATCTCAATCAAATTAACAACATTTGAAAATGAATACATACGGCTTATATCTAAAAATATTTTTACTGGGATGTATGTTGACCTTTTTACCCGATTGTTATGCTGACACAATTAGAGTAAGCAAGAAATTACATCTGATAGAATTAAACAAACACGTATATATACATACCGAGAATGGTAATAATGGCATTGTGTATGTAAACGACAAAAAGGCCGTAATTATCTCTACTCCTGAAAATGATGAAGAAACGAATAACCTAATAAACTATATCCGTAAAGATTTAAAAGCACAGATTATTGGTTGTATTGTCGACCGTTGGCATCCGGATGCTATGGGCGGATTAAAGACAATTAAAAAAGCGGGTATTCCTTCATATGCATACGAAGGAACTAGAACAATAGCACAACATAGAAATCTACCGATTCCTGAAAAAGGATTTAACCCCAGAATGGAACTGATAGTAGGAAAAGGTAAACTAATTTGTCATTATCTGGGAGAAGCACACACAAGCGATGGTATTGTCGTGTGGATACCGAACGAAAAAATTCTTTTTGGAGGTAATGAAGTACGAAGCAAAGGATGGTATGGAAACATAGAAGATGCCAACCTGCGAGAATGGTCTAATACTATCAAACGGGTAAAAGAATTATATGGAAGTGCCGAAATTGTTATCCCGGGACATGGAGAATCCAGCAATGCGGAATTACTGGATTACACCATTAATCTATACGAGCCTTCTTTATGGGGACGAATTTTAAAATGGAATAATGAACAGGTAAAACCGATATTCAATAATTGTGGTTCTCTATTTGAAATAGCCGAAAGCGATTTTACCGATAATAATGATAGACACTTGAATAATGCCACTGTATATGTACTTCAAGAGAAAAAGAATAGATATCTGAAAATACAATCTCCCGGGATCAGACATGATAACACAGAAAGTAAGATCATATCTTCAAAAAGTGGTCGATTGCAAATATATGATATAGAAACAAATATATTGACAGAAGATTTATATTTCAAAGATTTGACTATCATATTAGAAAATGACTATGTCGATGCATTAATCATATTGAAAGAAGCTATACGATAAGAATACCCCACGTTCAGAAAAAAGCCTAAAACATTTACGCATGAACAAACTATTCCACGGGACAGCAGATGATATGATCCCGATAAATGAAACAGAAAGGGTTGTAAGCAAACTCGAAACGTATGGCCATATCCAGTTCACTCGCTTACCCGGTGAAGGACATGGCATCCAATACCTTTATAAGGATAATAATATCTTTGACTGGCTGTTACAGCATCAGAAGAAAGAGTAGTCCACACGGCAAACCCTGAACCTTTGTATATTTTATTTGTTTTATGCAATAAATATACGTCAAAACTATGGATACAGTAAGTCCCTCTAAAAAAACATCGGGCAATAGTATGGTATGGCTTATCGTCATACTGATTGTTGCTGTTGGCATTGCTTTCCTTTGGTGGTGGAACTACCGCAAATATATCTCGACCGACGATGCAAACCTCGACAGTTTCCGGGTTAGCGTTGCGGTGCAAGTTATGGCTCCGATGCTTAAACAGTATGCCTGGGAAGGCGATACGGTGAAAGCCGGTACGATCCTGGCCGAACTGGATAGCAGCACGGTTGTTGCCCAATTGCAGGAAGCCGTTGCACGCCGGGAGGAAATGGTTGCCAACCTGAAACTGGATAAAGAGAATCTCAACACGGCGATCAAGAACCTGAGCCTGGCAGAGATCGACTATCATCAGGCTGAAGTAAACTACCGCCGCGACAAAAAGTTATACGGAAGTGATGCTGTTTCGCAAGAGACATTCCAAAATACGGAAGATACCTATAAAAGTGCCGCCATAAAAGTGGATGTTGCCAAAGATCAAATCAAGATATCGCAAGCACGGATCGCCGCCGGAGAAGCAGCTATCGTTTCGGCAAATGCCGCTATCGAGTCCACCCGCGTATCCCTGGGATATTACCGGATCACGGCTCCGGTCGACGGGGTGATAGCGAAACGCTGGTCGCTGCCCGGCGATATCATCCAACCGGGACAAACGCTTTTCACCATCAACGAAGGTAAAGACCTGTGGGTTGCCGTCTATCTCGAAGAGACTAAATTCGACCACATCAGGATGGGACAACCGGCAATCTTCACGCTCGATGCCTTCCCCGACCTGACCTTCTCCGGAAAGATCTTCTATATAGGTACGAATACGGCCTCGGAGTTTTCGCTTATCCCTCCCAACAATGCTTCGGGCAATTATACGAAAGTGGCACAACGTATCCCTCTGAAAATATCCATCGACAAGACCGTAGGGAAAAAAGACAAAGTAGAAAAGCCGAAACTTGTCTCCGGAATGTCTGCAACCGTTAAGATCGAAAAGGAAAAGTCAAAATGATGGACAAGACGGATAACACAAGCAACAGTTCGTATAAATGGCTGGTACTGGGCAATATTATGATCGGTACATTCATGGCTGTGCTCGACTCGACCGTTGTCAATACCGGACTGCCTGCCATTATGGGTACGCTCGGGGCAAGTATCAATACGGCCGAATGGGTGCTTACCGGTTATATGCTGGCAATCGCCAGTATCCTTCCGGCAGCTGCCTGGTTATCCGACCGCTTCGGATATAAAAAGATTTATTTCCTCTCCCTGTTGGTCTTCACTTTCGGCTCGTTCATGTGCGGCAACTCCACCTCTATCGAGGAATTAATCTTCTGGCGCGTGATCGAAGGACTCGGCTGCGGGGCTATCATGCCGGTGGGTATGGCTATCGTGAGCAATGTATTCCCTCCCGAACAACGAGGGATGGCACTGGGGTTCTGGGCGATCGCTTCGGCAGCATCGGTATCGTTCGGCCCGTCTATCGGGGGTTACCTGGTAGATAATATGAACTGGAACTATATATTTTATGTAAACGTTCCGGTCGGGGCACTGGCTTTGTTCTTTACGGCTATTTTGCAGAAAGAGTATAAAGCGCAGACGGTACAGCCTTTCGACATACCGGGATTTATTACATCAGCTATCTTCCTTCCTTTATTTATGTATGGCCTGTCGGAAGTCAACTCGTCGACCAACACACAGGGGTGGAACAGTCCGACAGTATTAGGTTCCATGTGGGTATCGGCTATCATGTTTATTCTGTTCATCTACTTCGAACTGACTGTGAAATATCCGCTTATCAACCTGCGTATATTCAAAGATCGTAATTTTGCACTCTCCAACCTGATGATGTTCATATTCGGTATCGGAATGTTCGGAAGTACGTTCCTGATCCCTCTTTATCTGCAAAACAACCTGGGATATTCGGCGTTTCAGGCTGGTATGTTCTTTATCCCGGTGGGGATCATCCAGGGTTTCTGTTCGCCCGCCGCCGGCGCTTTAGGACAGAAGATCAACCCGAAGATACTGATTGCCGCCGGACTGATCCTAATGTCACTCAGCTTCTATCTCAACTTTTATCTTTCTTTTCTTACGGAGAAATGGTATATCATGCTGAGTCTTTACCTGCGCGGTGTCGGCATGGGAATACTTTTCACCCCGTTATTAACCTTGTCGCTGGCTAAAATCGGAGTGGATATGATGGCACAGGCATCCAGCATCACCAATATCGTCCGCCAGATGGGTGGTAGCTTCGGCGTTGCAATCTTCAGCCACATGCTTACCGGGCGTACCAGTTATCATACCCAGCGTTACAGCGAAGCCTTGAACTATACCGGAGAAGTCTACCAGCAGACCATCGACAAGCTAAGTGCCTTCGCCTCACAAACCGCCGGAGCCACCGAACAGTCCGCCCGCTCCCTGGCCGAACAGGTCATAACCAAACGGCTCGAACTCGAAGCATACATCGGCGGTATCAACGACGATTTCTACATCGCATTCATCGTCACAATGATTTGTATCCTCCCGGTTTTCTGGCTTCAAAGGGTGAGAAAAACAAAGTGACTCTACTTGCTTTTATCCAAACTAAAACATATCTTTGTTTCCATATAAAGTAATAAAGAATATAGCCAAATGGAAACTACCCAGGAAATCCTCAATAAATTACGCGACTATAAAGCCGCTTTTGCTGAGAAATACGGGATTGAACGTCTCGGCTTGTTCGGTAGTTGTGCCCGTGGAGAGCAGGATGACCGCAGTGATATTGATGTGGTTATAAAAATGCAGAAGCCCAGTTATTTCACACATTTCTATATCCGGGAAGACCTGGAGAATTTATTCAGAAACAAAGTCGATGTTATAACTTTACATGAAAACCAAACCGCCGCTTTTCGCCAAAATGTAGAACGAGATATAATCTATATCTGATATCTATTTAGTAATCCCTTACACCCTTTTTCCTGTCAACTTTCCACTATTTTATCACTTTCTACTGAAAAAATGCTTGCATTTGAAAAATAATGTGTAATATTGCCCCTGCAATAAGATATGAAAACTAGAAAAAGAAAAGAATGATTGCAGGTATAGCATATTATACATGGGCATTGATGACCCCTTGGGGGGTTAGAATTTACAAATAAACAAGCGCAGCGGCCACGTCCTGCATTGTTGCAATCATTTGTATTGCATCCTTTATGCCGGTTCCATCCGGTTCTTATTATCAATTAATTTAGTTACAAATAAATTGTCAATTGTCAACCGTCAATTGTCAACTAAAATAATACATACCGATGAAAGTATTGAAATTCGGCGGAACGTCCGTAGGTTCCGTGAATAGTATTCTGAGTGTAAAGAAGATAGTAGAGGCTATTGAAGAGCCTGTAATCGTTGTCGTTTCTGCTTTGGGCGGCATTACCGACAAACTGCTGGCTACATCTGCCATGGCAGCCAAAGGGGATGTTGGATACGAGAGAGAATTCTCCGAAATCATAACACGTCACCTGGACGTGATCCAGGGAGTTATTCCGGACAAGATGAAACGCATCGAGGTACAGAAGAAAGTGATGAGCCTGCTGGACGAACTGGGAAATATCTTCAAAGGTGTGTACCTGATCAATGATCTGTCGGTCAAGACATCCGATACGATCGTCAGCTATGGGGAACGCATCTCTTCTTTGATCGTATCCAATGTGATCGAAGATGCCAAATTGTTCGATTCACGGAAGTTCATTAAAACAGTCAAACAGTTCAACAAGCATACTGTAGATTTTGAGAAAACCAACCAATTGATCAAAGAGACATTCAATCCGCTGCCGAAAGTTTCGCTCGTACCCGGATTTATCTCTTCGAGCACGGAAAACGGAGAAGTAACAAATCTGGGACGCGGAGGTTCTGACTATACCGCTTCTATTTTGGCTACCGCCCTCGATGCTTCCGTTTTGGAAATCTGGACGGATGTGGACGGCTTTATGACAGCCGACCCGCGTGTGATCAGTTCGGCATACGTTATCGACCGGCTGACATTTACCGAAGCCATGGAGTTGTGTAACTTCGGTGCCAAAGTGATCTATCCGCCGACGATCTATCCAGTTTATCATAAAAATATACCTATCCGCATCCTGAATACATTTAATCCGGAAGCACCGGGTACTTATATTTCCAAGGAGAAAGTAAAGGAAGAAGGAAAAGCCATTATCAAAGGTATTTCTTCTATCAATGATACCTGTCTGATTACCGTACAAGGTTTGGGTATGGTCGGTGTGATCGGTGTCAACTACCGTATCTTTAAAACACTGGCTAAAAACGGTATCAGTGTATTTATGGTATCACAGGCTAGTTCTGAGAACAATACGACTTTCGCTGTCCGTAATGCGGATGCAGACCTGGCAGTAGAGGTTCTGAATGAGGAGTTTGCCCTCGAACGTGCCCAGGGAGATATGAATGATACGGTTGCCGAGAAAGACCTGGCAACAGTCGCTATCGTCGGAGAAAACATGAAACGTACACCTGGTATCGCCGGCAGACTGTTCGGTACACTGGGTAGTGCAGGTATCAGCGTAATCGCTTGTGCGCAGGGAGCTTCCGAAACAAATATATCTTTCGTTATCAAGCTCAAATATCTGCGTAAGGCGTTAAACTCTATCCACGACTCCTTTTTTCTGTCACAGTATAAGGTTTTGAACCTGTTTATTGCAGGAGTAGGAACAGTCGGTGGCAATCTGCTGGAACAGATACGTATCCAGCAACCTAAGCTAATGGAGCAAAACGGTCTAAAGCTGAATGTCGTAGGTATCGCCAACAGTAAACGGGCCCTTTTCCTGCGCGAAGGTCTGAATCTGGAAAACTGTATCGAAGAACTGAAAAAGAACGGCGAAGAAAGTTCACCCGAACATCTGAGAGACGAGATCGTAAAGATGAATATCTTTAACTCCGTATTCGTGGATTGTACGGCAACTCCGGCTGTATCCGACTTATATGAAACTTTGCTATATAATAACGTTTCAGTAGTCGCAGCCAATAAGATCGCAGCTTCTTCTTCTTATAGCAATTATATCAAACTAAAAGAAACAGCCCGTCATCGCGGTATCAAGTTCTTGTTTGAAACAAATGTGGGAGCCGGACTTCCTATCATTAACACGATGAACGACCTGAGAAACAGCGGTGACCATATCCTGAAGCTGGAAGCCGTGCTTTCGGGTACATTAAATTATATATTCAATACACTCAGTGCGGATATACCTTTCAGTAAAGCGATCCAGATGGCAAAAGAAGAAGGTTATTCGGAGCCGGATCCTCGCATCGACCTGAGTGGCAAGGATGTATTACGTAAATTGGTTATCCTGGCTCGTGAAGCCGGTTATAAAGTAGAACAGGAAGATGTAAAACGAAACCTGTTCGTTCCGGATAAATATTTTGCAGGTTCGCTTGACGATTTCTGGTGTAATGTAAAGGAACTGGATGCCGGATTTGAAAGTAAACGTCAGCAACTGGAAGCCGAAGGGAAACGTTTCCGTTTCGTTGCAAAGATGGAAAAAGGAGCCTGCGAAATCGGTTTGCAGGAAGTGAACAGCCACCATCCGTTCTATGAACTGGAAGGCAGCAACAACATTATTATGATCTCTACCGAAAGATACCACGAGTATCCTATGATAATAAAAGGCTATGGAGCCGGAGCCGATGTGACGGCGGCAGGCGTTTTCGCCGATATCATATCAATTGCTAACATACGTTAGCAATTGAAGTTGACAGTTGACAAGTAACAGTTGACAGATAAAAATTCTAATTGTTACTTGTTGATTGTTTATATTAATGCAAAAATAATCAATAACAGTATTAACTATGGAAAAAAGTATTACGAGAGAAAAAGCTTACAAATTCGCCATACGTATTGTTAAGCTTTATAAAGTGTTGTGTGGACGGAAAGAGTTTGTTTTATCAAAACAGCTTTTACGTAGTGGTACATCTATTGGAGCTTTATTGAAGGAAAGTGAACATGCTCAGTCACGTGCCGATTTCATTAATAAAGTAAATATAGCTTTAAAAGAAGCCAATGAAAGCGAATACTGGATCATGCTTCTTAAAGATACTCAATATCTTACTTATTCAGAATATACTTCAATCATCAATGATTGCAGAGAATTAATAAGATTAACAATCAGTATTGTAAAAACAAGTAAACTAAATAGTTGACTTAGACAGTTCCCCAAACTATCAACTGTCACTTGTCAACTGTCAACTGATAAAGATGAAAAGTATTATTATTTTAGGAGACGGAATGGCAGATGAGCCAATCGAGGCATTAGGAGGCAAAACCCCTATGCAATATGCAGACACTCCCTATATGGACAAACTGGCTGCCCTGGGAGTAACCGGACAAATGAAAACCGTCGCCGACGGCTTCCACCCGGGAAGTGAAGTTGCCAATATGGCCGTACTCGGATACGACCTGCCTAAAGTATATGAAGGACGCGGCGTACTGGAAGCAGCAAGCATCGGCGTTACCTTACAACCGGGTGAGATGGCTATGCGTTGTAACCTTATTTGTGTTGAAGGAGAGATCCTGAAGAATCATTCCGCCGGACATATCTCTACAGAAGAAGCCGACGAACTAATCCAATGCCTCAACGAAAAGCAGGGTTCCAATAGAGTTAAGTTCTATACTGGCGTTTCATACCGTCACCTGCTGGTCATCAAGAATGGTGACAAACGGTTGGATTGTACACCTCCTCACGATGTTCCCCTCCATCCTTTCCGTCCACTAATGATCCAGCCGGAAGTACCGGAAGCAAAAGAGACAGCCGACCTGTTGAATGACCTGATTCTGAAATCGCAGGAGATACTGAAAGATCATCCGGTCAACCTGAAGCGTATAGCGGCAGGAAAAGATCCGGCAAACAGCATCTGGCCCTGGTCTCCCGGTTACCGCCCTGCCATGCAGACCATGCAGGAAATGTACGGATTCGGAAAAGGCTCCGTAATTTCGGCAGTGGACTTAATACGAGGTATCGGAGTTTATGCAGGTCTGGAAGTTATCACCGTAGAAGGTGCAACCGGTCTGTACGACACCAACTATGAAGGGAAAGCATATGCTGCCCTCGAAGCATTAAAAACAAATGATTTCGTTTATCTCCACGTGGAAGCGAGCGACGAAGCAGGCCACGAAGGAGATGTCGAACTGAAAATAAAAACAATCGAATATCTGGATAAACGGGCGATCCGCATCATCTACGAAGAACTACAGAAGTGGGATGAACCGGTAGCTATCGCCATACTCCCCGATCACCCGACTCCTTGTTCGATCCGTACCCATACCAATACTCCTGTCCCTTTCCTGATCTATAAACCCGGACAGGAACCGGATACTGTCACTCGTTTCGATGAGTTCAGCGTTCTGAACGGAAAATATGGCGTACTTGAAAAAGATGAATTTATAAGAGAATTATTATGAAATATTACAGCACAAACAAACAAGCTCCCCTGGCTACTCTCGAAGAAGCCGTTGTAAAAGGTCTCGCAGGAGACAAAGGGTTATATATGCCCGAGCGTATTGTCCGTCTGGATGAAGCGACAATCGACAATATGAAGAATCAGTCTTTTCACGAAATAGCCTGTACGGTAGCACAAGCTTTCTTCGGAGAAGATATCGAAACAGAAACATTGAACGAGATCGTAAAAGACACACTGGCATTCGACACACCGGTGGTAAACGTCTGTGAAAATATTTATAGCCTTGAACTGTTCCATGGTCCGACACTGGCATTCAAAGATGTCGGCGGTCGTTTCATGGCACGTCTGCTGGGATATTTCATTAAGAAAGAGGGACTGAAGCAGGTCAATGTGTTGGTTGCCACTTCGGGAGATACCGGCAGTGCTGTAGCCAACGGATTCCTGGGCGTACCGGGTATCCATGTGTATGTGCTCTATCCGAAAGGAAAAGTAAGCCCGATCCAGGAATGCCAGTTCACAACTCTCGGACAGAACATTACAGCACTGGAAATAGACGGTACTTTCGACGATTGCCAGGCATTGGTAAAATCAGCTTTTATGGATGATGAACTGAACCGCCACATGAAGCTGACCTCTGCCAATTCGATCAATGTGGCCCGCTTCCTTCCGCAATCATTTTACTATTTTAATGCGTATGCACAATTAGATAAAATAGGCAAAGCGGATAATCTGGTGATTTCCGTTCCCAGCGGAAACTTCGGGAATATCACTGCAGGTCTTTTTGCCAATTGGATGGGATTGCCGGTAAAGCGCTTTATCGCAGCTAATAACCGCAACGACGTATTCCTCGAATACCTGAAAACCGGCGTTTACACTCCGCGTCCTTCTGTTGCAACCATAGCCAATGCTATGGATGTCGGCGATCCGAGTAATTTTGCCCGTATCATGGATCTATTCGATATCTATGGCGATAAACATCATGAAATATGCCAGCGTATCAGCGGATACCGTTTCACAGACGAAGAGATCGAACATACTATCCGGTATGTATATAAAAACGATGGATATCTGCTCGACCCTCACGGAGCCTGTGGTTTCCAGGCTTTGATACAATATGCACTCGACACAGACGAGACCGGTCTTTTCCTGGAGACAGCTCATCCGGTGAAATTCAAAGGAACGGTTGACCGTATTCTCGGTGCAGATATAGAGATCCCGAAAAAGTTGCAAGCCTTCATGCAGGGAACGAAGCAAAGCATCGAGCTAAGCAGTGATTTTGAGACATTTAAGTCTTATCTATTGGCCCAATAAAAGCATGTAAAAAAAGACCGGTCTTTTGAAATCAAAAGTCCCTTATTTTGATTTCAAAAGTCAGGACTTAACATTTCAAAAGACCTATCTTTTTTTCTACATTTACCGGATGCCTACATTACATGCTCCAAATACGCTTTTAATACCAAAGCATGATTATGGTCCGGACTCTTCGCTGCATAAAGTAATGTCACTACCGGATACTTCTTTATCTCTTCAACAAACTTTTTTACCGCATCCGAACCACTCAGTTCTTTCTTATATAATGCGGCAAACTCTTCCCATCTTTCATCGGGTGACTGATGAAACCATCCGCGTAGTTCAGGAGAAGGTGTTATGTCTTTTTCCCACACATCGTAATGAACAGCTTCTTTTTTCATGCCTCTCGGCCATAAACGATCGACAAAGATTCTATAGCCGTCCGTACTTTCCGGATCTTCATATATCCGTTTTAATCTTATTTGCGTCATACTCATTTATTCATTACATCTTCTATAATAAACAATGTTTATCGACGTATTGTTAGCATAAATTACATTCCATATTTTCTGCATTTTTTCTAAACTTTACTGCGGTTCATGGTGTTTATTAAATGCAAAACATAAAACTAAAGCATTATGAGTACAACAGTAAAATCGGAACAAAAAGAAAAAGCAGCCCATACTTCAAATAAAGAGCTCGCAGCATTTATCGGAGAACTTTTCTCATTTAACAGCAGTCTCAAACTTTTCCATTGGAGCGTAACCGGAACAGGTAGTTATGCTAAACACATGGCATTGGATGAAGCGGTTGCTTCAGTACTCGATGTGATCGACCGAATTACAGAAACAACATACGCAATGGTAGGTGATCTGCAAATTACAATACCCGAAACAAAAACTCCGAAGGACATTGTGAAACATGCATCAGACTTCTACAACTACGTAGAAAAACACAGAGACTTATTCCCTGAAGCTTTCTCACAGTCTATCATCGACGACTATCAGGAAGCAATCCAACAGTTACTTTACAGATTGGTTAGATTGCAGTAAACTGAATTTGATCCTCTACAGTTATATTAAAGTTTATATAGAAAAAGGCCGTCTTCTTTAAAGGAGACAGCCTTTTCATATTTTATAGAATAACATTTACGCAATTAATCTAACGCCCACTGTTTCATCTCGTACATATCCAGATATTCCTCCCACTCCGGATCGACTTCCGTATAAATAGATATCGGAAGCAGTTCGAATGATGCCAGTGCTTCGTTCAACCGTTCACCGAAAACACGAACCGTACGGGTATAATAAACCCACACCCTCTCTCCTCCTCCGGTATAGACGCCTGTCTGAATGGCTAATTTATCCTTTTCCATCGCTTTCTGCAATGTTTCCTGAACAGTTTCCATTTTCTCTGCCAGCTCTTCAGCCGGCATACCTTTATCATCCCCTTCATACTTCCAGGTAATCTCGACACGTTCTTTGAATTTACCCGACTGAATAAACTCCGTCAACTCATCACGCCCGCTAACTGTAACCAAATGACCGGCCTCGTCTTCCGAAAGCGCAGTAAACCATTCATTGCTTAATCGCATATATGTTCTTTTTATTGTTTACTAATCAAAAAAATCTAAAGCAGAACTTCACATACAAAGATAATAAAAGACTATCAACCACAAAAGAAAGTTTAAAGGCTCTTTCCTTATAGTTTTATAGCATTTCTTCTTTCTTCCGCTTCTTCCACAACTGCCAGCTATTAAAAATATTCTGCCACAGAACATAGGAGCCCGGACCCACCGAGGAAACAGGATCCAGATAAGTATAAGCCATCCAAATAGCCAACACTGTATTCTTTTGTCCCAAAGCCTGACCGGCACTGATACGGTCTTTATAAATCGTTCCGATTCGTTTGCCCAGGTAGAACTGAAGGGCACAAGTAATAAAACCGGCTAAAGCAATCAGTATTTGTACACTTCCCGAAACGTCACTGGTCATTAAGGACTTCACCGTCTGTCCGGTAACAATAGCCAACGCCATACCCCACAAATAAAAAGCCAGATCATGAAAGCCTAACAGGAAATGATGGACTTTCGGAAGAACATACCGGAAAAACAAGGCCAGGAAAAATGGAAACAGCAGTAAAGGGAATACTTTACCCAATATTTTCAGGAAAGCAGTAAAGAAAGTGATGTCCGCATGCGGTTCCACCAACGGAAATATTAAGGGGACGGCTATTGCCGCCAATATATTAGATAATAATGTATAGGTAGTCAGACTGGAAGCACTTCCGCCCAGTTTACCCGTAATGACAGCGGCAGCCGTTGCCGTCGGACAAATAAGACATACCATAGCCGCTTCAAACACCTCCCGATAAGAACCATCCATAGGAATAAAGATCAGTAAAGCTGCTAAAGCCGATGCCGATACGACCTGAAAAAGCAATAGCCATCCATGCCAGGGGGAAGGCATCAACTCGCGCCAGTCCACTTTACAGAAAGTAAGCAGCAGTTGTGCAAAGATCAGAAAAGGGGTAATATATGCAATGAACGTATTTACAAACGGTTTTGTCGGCTCCAGAAATGTGAAGTTGGCAAATACAAAATAACCTAACGCACCGGCAAGCATTGCAATAGGCAATGTCCAGTTTTTCAGAAAATTCAGCATGAGAACTATTCTATTTTATTCCGCTGCAAACTTACAAAACATCTGTTACTTTCAGACTATAATGTCGTCGAAATCCAACAAATGCATTCCGGAATAAACTAAAAACACATAACGATCCCTTTTAAATCCCTCGCAAACTGTTTATATTCATCCGGCGTTATTCCTCCCCCTGTTGTCAGGACAACCAGATCATGCCCGTGGAATCCTTTACGATACGGTGGATGGATATGAGGATATGGATTTGCAGAAAAGCCGTTCAATTTATAAAAATGAAGTCGTTTAGCCGAAACATCATCCGTGACTGGGTCTATTTCCAACAAAAGCCTTTTAGCACAACTATCCCGCAAAGTTTTCAGGACAACACTGCCATATCCTTTTCCTCTCAGATCCGGATGGATAGCAAAATGTTCGATATATAAATAATGGGTAAATACCCAATAGGCTATGAAACCGACAAACGTTCCATCCTCTACATAAATAGCTAAATGATAAGAAGACGAAGAGAAAGCCTGCATCTGCTGTTCCTCCGTCCGTTGTTCGAAGATTGGAAAACTAATCCGATATAACTGTTCAAAATCTGTATATAAGGGAGATTGCTTATTTGTTACTCTAATCTGTTTCATCAGTCCGGCTCATTTCTTTGATAAAAAATTAGCCGAATAATTCTATCCGGCTAACTTCTATGATTTATGATAGTCTTTTTATTTGCGGAACGGAGCTTTTACCACCTGCGCTTTCAGATTACGATTACGAACCTTTACAAAAAATTCAGAACCGACCTTCGCGTATTCAGGTTTCACATATCCCATACCGACACCTTTCTTCAAGACAGGAGACATGGTTCCGGATGTTACCACACCGATCACATTATCTTCTGCATCAACGATTTCATAGCCGTGACGAGGAATGCCTTTGTCTACCAATTCAAATGCACACAGTTTACGTGTCACACCCTCTTTCTTCTGACGTTCCAGTTCTGCACGGTTGGTAAAGTCCTTACCGTCTACAAATTTAGTGATCCAACCCAAACCGGCTTCGATCGGAGATGTCGTATCATCCAGGTCGTTACCATACAGGCAGAATCCCATTTCTAGACGAAGCGTATCGCGTGCACCCAAACCGATCGGTTTGATACCTTCCGGCTTACCGGCTTCAAAGATAGCATTCCAGATAGTCATCGCATCATCCAGGTAGAAATACAATTCGAAACCACCCGCACCGGTATAACCCGTATTGGAAATAATCACATTCTTACAACCGGCAAACTCACCTGTTACAAAAGAATAATAAGGGATGGAAGAAAGATCGACCGGAGTCAGACGCTGAAGTACTTCAACAGCTTTCGGTCCCTGTATAGCGAGCTGGGCAGTACGGTCGGAAGAGTTTTCCAGTTCTGCTCCTACTGTGTTATGGCTAACGCACCAATCCCAGTCTTTTGCGATATTACCGGCATTTACTACCAGTAAATACTTTTCCGGTTCGAAGTGGTAAACCAACAGGTCATCCACAATACCTCCTTTATCGTTCGGGAAGCAGGTATACTGTGCTTTGCCTAAAGGTAAAACAGATGCGTCGTTGGAAGTAATACTCTGGATAAAAGCCAAAGCGTTCGGACCTTTCACCCAAAATTCGCCCATGTGAGATACGTCGAATACACCTACGCCATTCACAACGGTCATGTGTTCATCAATGATGCCGGTATACTCGATTGGCATGTTATAGCCGGCAAATTCGTGCATTTTTGCTCCCAATGCGATATGCACATCGGTAAACGGAGTCGTCTTCATGTTATTAATTTCGTTTAAGATTTTTGAGCTGACAGCTCGGTTATTTTTATGATTGTTTGCATACTTTTTTCCAGCGAGTTGACCGGAAGGAACTCATAACGTCCGTGGAAATTCAGACCGCCCGCAAATATATTCGGACAAGGCAATCCCATAAACGACAGACGTGCTCCGTCCGTACCGCCACGAATCGGTTTAACCAACGGTTTGACACCGACTGCTTCCATCGCTTCGAATGCCAGGTCCACGATATGCTTCTTCGGTTCAACCACTTCACGCATATTATAATACTGGTCACGCAGTTCCAGACTCGTACTGCCCGGATGAATTTCGTTCATACGTTTCACCCACATTTCCAGCTGTTTTTTCTTCTCTTCGAACAAGGTACGTACGTGATCACGGATAATATAAGATAAAGAAGCCTCTTCTACCGTGCCCGACATATTGGTCAGATGATAGAAACCTTCATATCCTTGTGTATGTTCTGGACGTTGTGAAGCAGGCAACCAGGAAGCGAACTCAATAGCCAGCAGTGAAGCATTCAGCATCTTGTTCTTTGCATAACCCGGATGGACATTCAGCCCTTTGAAAGTGATTTTGGCAACAGCAGCATTGAAGTTTTCATATTCCAGTTCACCGATCTGTCCGCCGTCAATCGTATAGGCCCATTCGCAACCGAACTTCTCTACATCAAAATGATTGGCACCCTCTCCTATCTCTTCATCGGGAGTAAAGCCGATGCGAATCTTTCCGTGCTCAATCTCCGGATGTTCTTTCAGATACTGGATTGCTCCGATAATGGCTGCTACTCCTGCTTTATCGTCTGCTCCCAACAGGGTTTTACCGTTGGTTACAATAATATCCTGGTCCTTATAATCATTCAGTTCAGGGAACATAAGCGGAGAAAGAACGACATTTTCTTCGGCACACAATACAATATCGCCGCCTTTATAATTAACGATACGCGGAGTCACATCCTTTCCCGACATATCCGGACTGGTATCCAAATGGGCTATAAAACCGATGGTCGGTATTTTTTTATCCGTATTGGCAGGAAGGGTGGCCATCAGATAACTATTGTCATCCAAAGAAATATCTTCCAGACCTAACTCTTCCAGTTCTTTTACTAATGCTTCTGCAAATACTCGCTGTCCCGGAGTACTCGGTGTTGTACGTGTCTCTTCGTCCGATTGGGTTTCGAACGTGACATACTTCAGAAATCTATCTAATACTGTCATAAGTTATACTTTTATATTTAAAGCATAAAAGTAGATAAAGAGCAACGAATAACAAAATAAATTGAATGTTACTTTTGGCTTGATCCAAAAGTAACCAAAAGATCAAGGCTACACCCGCGGAGGAAAAAGACGAAGCGGTTAAAAAAATCCGTTGTCTGAGCGCAGCGAGTTTCGGATTTTTCAGCATAGTCTTTCACCGTAACAGCGAAGTCGGTGCAGCCTTGATCTTTTGCCTACTTTTCCATCAAGGGAAAAGTAGTTAAAAACAACCATTACCATTATAGCAATGTGTACAAACACATTCCTTCGGCAAGCCGATCGAGGCGATCAAGTCTTCAACCGTATTGAATTTCAATGTTGTAATATTCAGCTTTTCACGGATACGTTCTACCAGCTGGTTATACTGTTCGGTTCCGGTTGTTGCATATTTATCCAAATCCTTTGCATCATCCCCTTCCAGTTCTTTGACAATCCGGCGGGCAATCAGTTCGAGATGTGACTTGGAAGCAGAGAAACCGACAAACGGACAAGCATGCAGGATTGGAGGACATCCGATTCTCATATGTACCTCTTTCGCACCATATCCATACAATATATTCACATTATCGCGAAGCTGCGTCCCACGAACAATCGAGTCATCACAGAAAATAACACGCTTGCCATTCAAAAGATGACGATTCGGGATCAACTTCATCTTAGCTACCAGATCACGGACAGCCTGGTTGGCCGGAGTAAAACTACGTGGCCAGGTCGGTGTATATTTAACGATAGCACGACGGTAAGGAATGCCTTTTCCTTCAGCATATCCCAAAGCCATACCGATACCGGAATCAGGAATACCGGAAACAAAATCAGCATCCACTTCATCCTTTTTTGCCATCGCCAAACCGCTTGCATAACGGGAAGCATCTACATTTACTCCCTCATACTCAGACACCGGATAACCGTAATAAACCCACAGGAACGAACAAACCTGCATCTTATCGTTCGGTTTACGCAACTGTGTCATCTTATCGGCAGTAAGCATTACGATCTCACCCGGTCCTACATTATATTCTATCTCGTAACCCAGGTTCGGGAAACTACAAGGTTCGCTAGATGCGGCATATGCCCCTTCCTTCTTTCCGATCAGCACCGGAGTACGTCCCCATTTATCACGTGCTGCAATAATACCTTCCTCTGTCAGGATAAGCATCGAACAGGAGCCTTTTATTTTTTCGAATACAATTTCTATACCTTCAACAAATGTCTTTCCCTGGGAAACAAGTAAGGATATCAACTCTGTCTGATTGATCTGTCCGGAACTCATTTCAGAGAAGTGACAACCTTTATCCAACAGTTCATTCTGCAGTTCTTCGAGGTTATTCACCTTAGCGACCGTTACAACTGCATATTTACCTAAATGAGAATTAATGAAGATAGGTTGAGGATCAGTATCACTAATGATACCTATACCGGAATTTCCCAAAAATTTTTCCAGTTCACTTTCAAAACGAGTACGGAAATAAGAATTTTCGAGGTTATGGATCGAACGTTTGAATACGCCTTCGTGAAGAGTTGCCATACCGCCTCGGCGGGTTCCCAAATGGGAATTATAGTCTGTGCCGTAAAATAAATCGGTGGCACAGGCTGAGTTAGAAATAGTTCCGAAAAAACCACCCATTGTCCTTAGTGTTTTTGATTTTTGAATTTGGGCACAAAGTTACAAGAATATTTATACATATACCAGAGTAGATCATAATCTATCAAAAAATATGACTGACCCACGCTTTTTCGCAAGCCGACAACCTTATCCTTTGCTCTCACTTGAACAGTCTAAACAGTACAACCTAAATACAGTTTCACAAATTACGAAACTTTAATTCCATATATTATGAAACTTTTATTCCATATATTGTGAAACATTAGTTCCATATATTATGAAACTCTATCTAATTGTAGTTTAACGATTTTAGTTGACTACTTCCAGTCTAATATATAAAAGAGGTTGACTTAGGTTCATGCTCAGTAATAAAAAGGGTTGTCCCTCCTGTTGTGCTTTGATAAACCAGGTTTACTATTAAATTTATTTGTCGACAAAAAACAGCGAGGAACTACCTAAACATTTTTTAACTACACAGAAAACAAAAGGATTACAGTCACTTAGAAACAAATATCACTTACCAGAGAGGAAAACGCTTGTTTTGTAAAAAATAATATCTACTTTTGCACCCGGGTAAGTCCTACACGGCATGCTCCCTCGGAATCCCCCAGGGCTTGACCGCAGCAAGGGTACTTGGTTGTAGCGGCGCGATGTAGTAAGCTTACCCACTTGCCTCTTTAGCTCAGTTGGCCAGAGCACGTGATTTGTAATCTCGGGGTCGTTGGTTCGAATCCGACAAGAGGCTCAGAAATGAGGAAGTTTATTCAAATAAGCTTCCTCTTTTTTATTGTTATACATTGTATATTATAACAAAAGGATTAATTTTGCTGATAGAAACTTTAAAACAGCAATATAATGGAAGAAAATAAAGGTCTACTATTAAAAAGCGCGATGACTTATGGATTAGCCATGGGAATTTTCTGGGTGATAAAATACTTGTTCTTTATTTTCAGTAACACGGTTCCTGCGCTAAACATTATATATATAGTGCTTACTCTGACAGTACCATTCATCGCTTACTATCTGACAAAACGATATAAACAGGATATCGGCGGAAAGATCAGTTTCTTTCATGCCTGGCGTTTCGGAACAATGCTGTATTTTTTCGCAGCCCTGATCGTAGCTTTGGAACATTTCGTATTTTTCCAGTTCATCGCACCTGCTGATTTTCTGGCAAACTCCGTGAGTCAGATGATGGATATCCTGAAAGATTCGCAGGTCAGTACCGAAGTAATGGAAACGATCGGAAAAACCAACTTCACTCCTATCCACATGGCTATTCAAGGTATTTTCAATAATATATTCTATGGAATCATACTATCGATACCGGTAGCAGCCATTTTGTGCAGGAACAATGAAACCGGTGCAATCAGACAAGAACAATAAGGAGAAACAATACAATAATGGATATATCAGTAGTTATTCCGTTGTACAACGAAGCCGAGTCTCTACCAGAATTGGAAGCATGGATAGAGCGGGTAATGAAAGAACATAACTTTACTTACGAAATTATATTTGTAAACGACGGCAGCACAGACAATTCATGGGAAGTGATCCAGGAGTTACAACAAAAGAACTCTTGTATCAGAGCGATCAAATTCCGCCGGAATTACGGCAAATCTCCCGGATTGCATTGCGGTTTCCAACGTGCAAAAGGAGATGTCGTCATCACCATGGATGCCGATCTGCAGGACAGTCCGGACGAGATACCCGAACTATACCGCATGATCAAGGAAGATGGATACGATCTTGTTTCCGGATGGAAGAAGAAACGCTACGACCCGCTATCCAAGACAATCCCGACCAAACTGTTCAATGCGACTGCGCGCAAATTCTCTGGCATAAACAACCTGCACGATTTCAACTGCGGACTGAAAGCCTACAAGAGTGTCGTAATAAAAAATATCGAGGTGTATAATGATATGCACCGGTATATTCCCTATCTGGCGAAGATTGCCGGATTCCATAAGATAGGCGAAAAAGTAGTACAGCACCAGGCACGCAAATACGGAACAACCAAATTCGGGCTGAACCGTTTTGTGAATGGTTATCTCGACCTGATCACCTTATGGTTCACTTCCAAATTCGGAAAGAAACCGATGCATTTCTTCGGACTATGGGGGAGCGTGATGTTCTTTATCGGTTTCATCGCGCTGGTTTTCGTATTGACCATGAAACTTATATCCATGTTCTCCGGTGATCTGCGCCCATTGGTAACTAATTCCCCGTATTTCTATATTTCGCTTACTGCAATGATTCTGGGAACCCAAATGTTCCTGGCAGGATTCATCGGTGAACTGATTTCCCGAAATTCGTCAAACAGAAACAATTATAAGATAGAATCAGAAATATGAACACACTACTCTTTTAATTTATGTCAATTATAGAAATAGTGTTACTAGCCATCGGACTGTCGATGGATAGTTTAGCCGTGTCTGTAACCGGAGGTGCCGTTATCCGAAACTGCACTGTTTGCAATATGGTGAAGATCGGTTCTTTTATGGGTATCACACAGGCCACAATGACGGTTTTAGGGTATCTAGCGGGTGTCGGATTCCAGAAATACATCACAGCCTTCGACCACTGGATCGCATTTATCCTGTTACTTTATCTGGGCGGTAAAATGATTTACGACAGCACGCAGGAAGAAGATGAAGATTGCAAAACGAATCCGCTTTGTAACAAGACACTGTTCGGACTATCCATAGCCACCAGCATCGATGCGTTGGCTATCGGTATCTCGCTGGCAATTCTGAAATCAGATATCATCATCCAGGCTTCACTGATCGGGATCGTCACATTCCTGATGTCGGTTTCCGGCGTTTATTTCGGGAGTCGCTTCGGGCGCAAAGTGGATTTAAAACTCGACCTGATCGGCGGATTGATCCTGATCGGTATCGGAGCAAAAATACTAATAGAACATCTGTTCTTCGGTTAATAAAGAAATATATGAAAAGTCAGGAATTACGTAAGCTGGCACCGGAGCTCGATTCACTTCGTCTCGGTAGCGGCTGGAGCATCGAAGAGCTCAGCAAACCACAGGTCATCGTTGAAAGCAGTTATGGACAGAGCCATCCAGGAAGTGCCCATCTGAACAAGCTGGTAGACGAAGTCGGTAAAGGCATCAACGATGCCGGCGGACGGCCTGCCAATTATTACGTTACTGACATTTGTGACGGTGAAGCGCAAGGGCATGACGGCATGAATTATTCACTGGTATCGCGTGACCTGATGGCAGCCATGATGGAGATACACGTCAAAGCAACCCCTTTCGATGCAGGAGTATTCATTACTAGTTGCGACAAATCGGTTCCTGCTCATCTGATGGCTATCGCACGTTTGAATATGCCGGCACTTCTCCTGCCCGGAGGTATAATGAAAGCCGGCCCCAACCTGCTGACATTGGAACAAATCGGAACATACAGTGCCCGGTATGAGCGAAAAGAAATTAGCGAAGAGCAATTCTTCGCCTACAAAAAAGACGCTTGCCCGACTTGCGGAGCCTGCTCGTTTATGGGAACCGCCTCTACCATGCAGGTCATGGCGGAAGCATTAGGTATCGCATTGCCGGGCTCTGCTTTGATCCCCACGCATATACATTATTTAAAAGAGATATCCCGAAATGCCGGTCAACGTTCCGTCGAACTGGCAAAAGAGGAATTAATGCCATCCGACATTCTGACAATCGACGCTTTCAGAAATGCGATTATGGTACATGCCGCCATTGCCGGTTCCAGTAACAGCCTGTTGCATTTACCGGCTGTTGCACATGAATTAGGCATCGAACTTCCTGCCGAACTATTCGACGAGATCCACAGAGAGATTCCATTTTTATTAAATATTCGCCCCAGCGGTTTCTGGCCCGGCGAATATTTTTGGTATGCCGGAGGTGTTCCAGCTATTATGGAGAAACTGAAAGGTGTACTAAACCTGGATGTCCGGACGGTAACCGGCAAATGCCTGGGAGAGAATCTGGAAACATTACAAAGAAATGGCTTTTACGAAGGATGTCACAAATACCTGTCCCCGTTGGGCGTAAAAGTCGGAGATATCATCAAGCCCTTTGATAAACCGATCCGGAAACAGGGAGCGATCGCCATATTAAAAGGGAATCTCGCACCGGAAGGGGCCGTAGTAAAACATGCAGCCATCTCTCCCAACCTGATGCAGGCAACTCTGACAGCTCGCGTATTCAACAGCGAAGAAGAGGCCTTACAAGCCGTATTACAAAAAAACATCCATCCGGGAGATGCCGTATTTATTCGTTATGAGGGTCCGAAAGGCAGTGGCATGCCCGAAATGTTCTATACGACGGAAGCCATCGCCTCCGATCCCGAACTGGCGGAAAGCATCGCCCTTATTACCGACGGACGTTTTTCCGGAGCTACACGCGGCCCTGCCATCGGACATGTCTCGCCGGAAGCCTATGAAGGCGGACCTATTGCACTGGTTGAAGACAACGACCTGATCCGTATCGATATACCCGCCCGCAAGCTTGAAATTATAGGAATAAACGGACAGCCATTGCTTCCGGAAGAAATCGACCGTGTTCTGTCTGAACGCCGCAAACGGTGGAAACAACCGGCATCCCGTCATATTCGCGGCATTTTGGATATTTTCACTCATAACTGCGCATCTCCCATGAAAGGCGCTTATATGGAAAACAAAAAAGGCTTAACCATTGACTTTAGTTGAATTACAATAAAATTTCGTATCTTTGCAGCGCTAAAAATTAAAGAGATGTGCAAGAAGATAAGTTTAGTGGCTTGCTTATGGATACTCATTTTCACAGCCTGTACAAAACAGAAACAATATTTTGAAGAAAGTGGTTCCGTTTTCCATACAATCTATCATATCAAATATGAAGGTTCTGAATTATTAACAGAGAAGATCGATGCTGAATTTCAAAAATTCAATCTTTCGTTGAATCCGTTCAACCCGAACTCTATCATTTCGAAAGTAAACCAAAATGAGCCTGTCGAGGTTGACGACTGGTTCATGGAGGTATTCAACAAAGCGAAAGACGTATCCGACCATTCGGAAGGAGTCTTCGATATCACCTGTGCCCCGCTCGTTAATCTCTGGGGATTCGGTTTCAGCAAAATGGACAGCGTAACACCTCAGATGATCGACAGCATCAAACAATTTGTCGGCTACCAGAAGGTCAGACTGGACGGACGCAAGATCGTAAAAGATGATCCCCGTATCCTGTTGAACTGTTCAGCCATCGCCAAAGGCTACGCCAGCGATGTGATAGCACGTTTGCTTGAACGCGAAGGCATCGAAAACTATATGGTCGAAATTGGCGGCGAAGTCACAATGAAAGGCGTTAATCAAAATGGGAAATGTTGGCGTATAGGCATTAACAAACCGGAAGACGATTCAACCGGCATAAAGAATGATGTAGGAGAAGTGGTCGAATTATGTAAAAAAGGAGGTGTAGCGACTTCCGGTAATTATCGTAATTTTTATATCAAAGACGGTAAGAAGTATGCACACACCATTGATCCGCGAACCGGATATCCATCCGAACAAAGCATATTAAGCGCAACGATCGTAGCGGAAGACTGTATTACTGCAGATGCCTATGCTACAGCTTTTATGGCCATGGGACTTGAAAAGGCCCGCGAAACCGCTAAAAACATTCCCGGAATCGAATACTATGTTATCTACACCGATGAAAACGGTAAACATCAGATAGAATACTCTGACGGCATGCTCCAATACCTTCCCAACAGGAAGATTGAGGCGATGCTCAATGAGTAGCAATTTTTTATGAAGAATTTTATTAATCAATTTGAGTGTAAAGAAGTAAAAGCCGGCGAAGTTGTATATGACACAGAACAAATGGGAAACATATTACTTTTTGTTACAGCCGGTAAACTTCTTATCTGTTCGATAGCAACAACTCCGGTAGTAGAAGTAAATGAAGGTTATTTCGTCTTGTTGCCGGCTGAAAAACGTCATATAATAACCGCTATCACAGATGCGCAAACGGTACTTATGCATGCAGGAACTTTATCTACGATGATTACAGAAGATCCGGAATGGAATCCGGAAAACCCGGTAGTCCTTCCTACCTTTCCATCATTGGCAAAAACACTTTTCCTGCTTGAATCCTATCAGAAAGAAAGAAGGTCTAATTTAAATTAGACCTTTATTTACTTTCCATATTATTTATCAGAAACTTTTTATCAGGAATGACGGATTGATTCGGAAATAAATTCCTGCAGAGAAACTGGTCGCGCTACCGGATTTGCTCACCTCTCCTATGCCCGGTCCGAACTTATCCACAGATAAATGATGATACACATCCACATCTACCCCCATAGAAAATCCTTTCCCGAAGCTTTTTGAATATTCCAGCCCCAGATAAACCATATTTTGCCCGTCGAAAGTGACCCCGTCGTTGGACGT
Organism: Parabacteroides chongii; assembly: GCF_029581355.1. Taxonomy (NCBI): domain Bacteria; kingdom Pseudomonadati; phylum Bacteroidota; class Bacteroidia; order Bacteroidales; family Tannerellaceae; genus Parabacteroides; species Parabacteroides chongii. Next base: position 5,342,847 of record NZ_CP120849.1, read on the forward strand.
AGACACTGCTCCGTAAAACGGACTTCCAAACATAGAGATGAATTTATCACTATTCCAGTAAGATGTTTTCACCCTAAAGTCATAAATATCGGCAGAAGCCCGAACATAGAAACCGGAACCGCTGTCATAAGGCCACAACTTGCCAGCCTGCTGATAATACCCTGTCACGTCAAACTCCAGATTCACATTCCGAAAGATCGGATTACCTGTATTCCAGACTGTACCAACACCCACAGAACCATTCATCAACGTTTGTACCGAATTAGTATATATCGTATCAATTTCTCCGCCCCGATGTTGAGCCAGGCCTTGTACCGGCGCATAGAAATGGAAACGGGCTTCCGGATCATTCAATTTATAACGTCCCGACAGACCAACAGTAAAAGCTTCCTGATGCGTATCTTCATGAAAAATAAAACTTTCCCAGTTCACCCATACATCCAGATCAAACCGGCGGGAATCATATAATAGCTGAAGTCCGGCTTCCGGATCGGCAGTCAGGTTCAGTTCCGGATTATACAACGGCTCGATCAAATTATGATTTGCTCCGCCGTAAATGTCCCCCAGCACAATATTCACATGATCGGACAAGGCTATCTGTGCACGAAAAAAAGGAAGCACATGAAAGCCATGCTGAAACTGGTCACCTTTCCATTTGGCAATATCCTGATAGGCAAAAGCCGGATATTTTTTAGCTCCCCAATAACGCAACATATGCGCTCCCAGTTCAAGCTTGATATTACTTAAAGGATAAAAAACAGCTTTGGGCTGTATCCAAAAACCCGGTAATGAATATCCTTTCATGATAGAACCCGAATACTCATTATCTTTAAAAAAACTTATATTGTCCAGTTCGACAAACAACTGTCCTTTCTTTTCCGGATCGATATGATGATCCGACTTAAAAACCTGATCGGATATCTGGGCCCGTACCGGAGATAGAACAAACAAATTGACAAACAGAAAGCAGATGCCTGACAGAAGGAGGCGTGCAGGTTTCACAAGAAAAGTTTTCATTTATTTCAAAATTTGCAGCAAACGTAAGAAATTATCAGTAATAAAAAAAGGGACACAGATGTTTAATTCCTGTATCCCTTTCTTATGCTATTCGTTAAAACTATCTCAACGTCTCGGAGTAGCTTCTTTAACAACCATCTGACGACCTTCGTATTCAGCACCGTTCAGTTCGTTGATAGCATTTCTTCCTTCACTTTCGTTAGTAAATTCAGCAAATGCAAATCCTTTAGATCTGTTTGTGTCGCGATCAATGATCAACTTAACTGATTCTACAACGCCATACTCTTCCAAAACCTGCTGTAAGTCAGATTCTCTAACCCGATAGTTCAGGTTACCAATGTAAATATTCATACAAAAAATGATATAAAATAATTAATAAAAAAAACTGTAACAAATAATCTTGGAAAGGTCGATTACTACAAAATAAATTCATTGTTGAATATTACATCGGAGATAAAAGAACTATTTCTGAAAACTATGTTGTTCACATGGCACAAAGGAAACTCTTTTTATTCGATAATCAACTATATTCATCCAAATTATTTGTCAATCGAATCTATTTTTATATTTTTGTAACAAATAACCGAAGCAAGAAATATTTTTTCATCCCTCAGAAGGCTCAAAAAACAAGCCTTTAGGACTAAATACGGAGGCTATTTACTTTAAAAATTGGCGAGTTATTGAAAATTATAGTATTTTTGACCAATTATATCGCATATTTCTCCTTTTTAATCTAATTAAGAAGGGCTAAATTTGCACAATTATTTTTTGAACTTAAATTGACATGGAAAAAATCGAAGTAAAAGAAGCTAAAGGTAAACTTGGCATTCTCGTTGTGGGTGTAGGTGGTGCAGTATCAACCACCATGATTACAGGTACTCTGGCAGCTCGTAAAGGGGTAGCGAAACCAATCGGCTCGATCGCACAGATGGCGACAATGCGTTTGGAGAACGGGGAAGAGAAAGCAATCAAAGACATTGTGCCTTTGGCTGATCTGAACGATATTGTATTCGGCGGCTGGGATATATTCCCCGATAATGCATACGAGGCTGCCATGTATGCTGAAGTACTGAAAGAAAAAGATTTGAACAACGTGAAAGAGGAATTGCAGGCTATCAAACCGATGCCGGCCGCATTCGATCACAATTGGGCAAAACGCTTAAACGGAACGCACGTCAAACAAGCTGCCACCCGTTGGGAAATGGTAGAACAACTGCGTCAGGACATCCGCGACTTTAAAGCCGCAAACAACTGCGAACGTATGGCAGTTCTGTGGGCTGCAAGCACGGAAATTTATATTCCGCTGTCAGAAGAACACATGTCGCTTGCAGCATTGGAAAAAGCAATGAAGGAAAACAACACCGAAGCTGTTTCTCCAAGTATGTGTTATGCTTACGCTGCTATCGCAGAAGGTGCTCCGTTCATCATGGGTGCTCCTAACCTGTGCGTAGATACGCCTGCTATGTGGGAATTCTCCAAACAGATGAACGTTCCTATCTCCGGTAAGGACTTCAAGAGCGGACAGACATTGATGAAGACCGTACTGGCTCCGATGTTCAAAACACGTATGCTGGGTGTAAGCGGTTGGTTCTCTACCAACATCTTAGGTAACCGCGACGGTGAAGTATTGGATGATCCTGCAAACTTCAAGACAAAAGAAGTTAGTAAACTGTCAGTGATCGACAACATCTTCGAACCTGAAAAATACCCGGATCTGTATGGTGACGTATATCATAAGGTACGTATCAACTACTATCCGCCCCGTAAAGACAATAAAGAAGCATGGGATAACATCGATATCTTCGGATGGATGGGTTATCCGATGGAAATCAAGGTAAACTTCCTTTGCCGCGACTCTATCCTTGCTGCTCCTATCGCTCTTGACCTGGTATTGTTCAGTGATCTTGCTATGCGTGCCGGTATGTCCGGTATCCAAACCTGGTTGTCATTCTTCTGCAAGAGCCCGATGCATGACTTCGAACACCAGCCTGTTCACGACCTGTTCCAGCAGTGGAGAATGGTTAAACAGACACTGCGTGATATGATCGGAGAAAAAGCACCTAGCTATCTGGATTGATACACACATATAAAAGAAAGATTTCTTCTATCCGTTCAAATACAATTTCCACGGATAGAAGAAATTCTTGTTCATATATCAATCTTCTTTATTCAAATAGTTTCTGATAAAATATGGATTATGCAATCATTGCAGCAGGCGAAGGTTCCCGATTGGTGCAAGAAGGAGTAAAATGCCCCAAACCGCTGGTGCAATTAAACGGTATGACGCTAATAGACCGGTTGATCAATGTTTTTCTGAAAAACAATGCCACATCTATCAGCATTATCGTCAATGAAGAAATGACGGAAGTGCAGGAACACCTGCGAAAAATGGAACTACCGGTTCCTTTCTATCTGCTGGTTAAATCCACTCCCAGTTCGATGCATAGTTTTTACGAGCTAAGTCACCATCTGGATAGCGACAATATCTGCCTTACCACCGTCGACACCATCTTCAGGGAAGAAGAATTCGGCGGATACATCCAGGAGTTCCTGAAAGACAGCCGGCTGGACGGCTTGATGGCTGTAACAGATTTCATCGATGATGAAAAGCCGTTATATGTAGATACAGACAAAGATTTAATGATCCGCGGCTTTCTGGACAAACAGGGAGAACCGGCATGCACCTACATCTCCGGCGGAATATATTGCTTACAACGCTCCGGATTGAAAGTGCTGAACAATGCCATCGAACAAGGAATGTCGCGCATGCGTAATTACCAACGTCAGCTTATAGTCGAAGGATTAACGTTAAGGGCTTATCCGTTCAGTAAGATCGTAGACGTAGATCATGCAGAAGATATCAAAAAAGCCGAAGAGTTTTTAAAACAATAAGTAATGAGCAAACTAACTATAGCAGGTATTCGTCGGGAAAATCAGTTTTCCCCTAATCATATCGGAAACGATGCCGCCATCTTTTCCCTCACAGTTCAGCATTTGCGCAATTTGGGATGCGAAGTAAACGAATACATAGAATCAGACCTGATAGTCCGTGATTTTACCGAACCGGCTATTTTTAACATGGTAAGAAACTGGACTTCCATTCATAAGCTACAACAAATGGAAGACCAGGGTTATACGGTTATCAACTCCGGCTATGGAATTGAAAATTGTACACGCGAGAAAATGACTCGCCTGTTAATGTCAAACAATATCTCACATCCGGCCAGCCTGATCCTTCCGACCGATGAAGACCCGACCGAAGCGCTTGAAAAGGCCGGATTTTTTAATAGCTGGATCAAACGGGGTGACTTTCACGCTATCCACAGGGAAGACGTCACCTACGTCAGAAATCCGGAAGAAGCCAAAACGATACTGAAAGAATATGCTATCCGTGGCATCAAAACAGCCGTGATTAATGAACACCTCGTTGGTGACCTGGTTAAGTTTTACGGTGTGACCGGTACCGATTTCTTTTATTGGTTCTACCCGTCAAACCAACATCACAGTAAGTTCGGTTTAGAGCAAATAAACGGAACGGCCAAAGGCATTCCGTTTGACAGTCCAAAGCTGCAACAGCTTTGCAGCCAGGCCGCGGAAGTACTGAATATACATATTTACGGAGGCGACTGTATTATCTCCGACGACGGTTCGATCCGTCTGATAGACTTTAATGACTGGCCAAGCTTTGCTCCCTGTCGGGACGATGCTGCTCCCCACATTGCCCGCCGTATATATAATTTAATCAGCAAATAATGGAAGAAACAACAAAGAGACCCAATATAGAATCTACTCTCAAATCTTTGGACACCGAAGAGTTCATCGATATTCATTTCTATCGCCCGATCGGTTACCGTTGGGCATTATTCTTTAATAAACTGGGAGTATCACCCAATGCGATCACAGTCGCCAGCATCTTTATCGGTATTGCAGCCGGTATCTGTTTTTATTATCAGAGCCTGACTATTAATATCATAGGAATGCTGCTGCTTATTTGGGCAAACTCATACGACAGTGCTGACGGACAGCTGGCACGCATGACCGGCAAAAAGACTCCCCTGGGACGTATCCTGGATGGGACAGCCGGTGACTGTTGGTTTATCGCCATCTACGCAGCCATCTGTCTTCGACTGACACCGGAATGGGGTATCTGGATCTGGATACTGGCAGCCACCACGGGTTTTTTCCATAGCAAACAAGCAGCGATGGCGGATTATTACCGGAACATCCATCTGCTCTTTCTGAAAGGAAAGGCTGGCAGCGAACTCTCCCACTCCCCTGTCCTGAAAGAGAAATACAAAACAATGAGCTGGAAAAAGGATTTCATCTACAAGCTTTTTGAAACATTTTATATCAACTATACAGTCGGACAGGAATCGCTGTCACCGAAGTTTCAGAAGATGATGCATGTGATCCGGACCAAATATCACGACGAAGCACCGGAATGGTTCCGGAAAGCTTTCCGTGAAAAGAGCCTCCCGTTGATGAAGTATACCAATATGCTGTCATTCAATACACGTGTCATTGCTTTATTTGTCAGTCTTTTTATCGACATGCCGTGGTTATATTTCGTATTCGAAATGACGGTACTGAATATCATGCTGGCATATATGATCGTTACACACGAGCGCATCTGCACAGTATTCACCCAAGAGCTTGAATCAAAATAATAAATATATGTTCGAACCAGACAAGATAAAAGGAATCATATTCGATTACGGCGGCACCATCGACAGCAATGGCATGCATTGGGCCGAAGTAATCTGGATGGCTTACCAGGCGGAAGAAGTTCCGGTCAGTAAAGAAACCTTCCGGAATGCCTATGTGCACGGCGAACGAACGTTAGGTAAAAACCCTATCGTAAAGCCTCACCACACTTTCCTCGACATGCTGCGCCTGAAGACAGACATACAAATTGAATGGCTCAAAGCCGGCGACTTTATTCCGGAAGCTTACGCAACCTCCGGATTAAAACAACGGCTTGCCGACTGGTGTTATGCTTATGCACGAAAATCCATCGACACGGCACGTCCTATACTTGAAGCTTTATCACAAAAGTACCCGTTAATACTGGTTTCAAACTTCTATGGCAACATCGAATCGGTATTGAAGGACTTCCACCTGGACAGCTATTTCCAGTCGATTGTCGAATCGGCCGTAGTCGGTATCCGCAAACCCGATCCTGCCATATTCGGATTAGGAGTCAAAGAGTTATCGCTTCCGGCTGAAGAGATCGTCGTTATCGGCGATTCCTACGACAAAGATATTGTACCGGCCACTACTATCGGATGCAAAACAATCTGGTTGAAAAGCATCGGCTGGAGCGATTACGCGGGAAATGAGACAGCAGATATTGTTATTTCTGACTTCAAAGAACTGGAACAAGTATTCGCCCTATAGGTATTCTGACCATCAAAGGTTCAATCAGAACCTTTCAGAAAATAAAAGTCGCCCTATCTTTGCATATAAAAAAGATAGGGCTTTTATTATGTTAAAAAAATACGTATTATTACTGTTCGCTGTACTCACTTCGTGTAACCTGATAGACTACCATCCCTACGATGGCAGGTTGACCATTCCCGAACGTAACATCAATAATCAAAATATATCGCTAATCGAGACAACTACAAAAGAGAAAGACACCATACGTTTCGTATTGACAGGTGATACACAACGCAATTACGATGAAACTGAAGATTTTGTAAAACATATCAATGCCCAAAAAGATTACATTGATTTTATCATTCACGGAGGAGACTATACCGAATTCGGGATGAAAAAGGAATATGAATGGACTATTGATATCCTATCCAAACTCAATACCCCTTATGTCGGATTGATTGGAAACCATGATGTAATAGGCAATGGAGACCAGGTTTTCCATAAATTATTCGGGGAAGAAAACTTTTCCTTCATCGTAAGGGATGTCAAATTCGTTTGTCTCAACACCAATGCTATCGAATACGACTACTCCCATCCTGTCCCCGATTTCAAATTTCTTAAAAAAGAGCTACAGGATAGTTCGCGTCCGTATCGTCGTACAGTCGTAGCCATGCATGCGCGTCCAGGAAGTGAACAATTTGACAATAACGTAAAAGATGTATTCCAATTATACATCCGTGAATTTCCATCGTTAATGTTTTGCTTAAATGCACATGACCATAACCTACAAATAGAAGACCTGTTTAACGATGGAATTATCTATTATGGTTGCAGTAATATAGCTAAACGAAACTACCTATTATTTACCCTAACTCCTGACAACTACACGTATGAAGTTATCAATTTTTAAATGGATGATCCTGTTTCTCTCTTTGACAAGTACCCTACAAGCTCAAACGGAAAGAGAAATAGATGAGGTGCGATATAAAAAACGTGTAGAAAAATACATTTCCCGATGGAATAAGCTGATTCCACGCTACAGCAAACTCCAATATGCCGGTTCCATGGGAATGCTTTCACTCGGAACCGGTTGGAATTATTATCGCAATCACTGGGAAACAGATGTATATTTGGGAATAGTTCCCCGTAATTCAGACCGCCATGCAATGGCAACCCTTACGCTCAAACAGAATTATTACCCCTGGAATATCCATATCACCGACAAGTTGTCTTTCGAACCTCTTGCCTGCGGTATCTACATCAATACACTTTTGGATCAAGACTTTTGGGGTAAGCAACCGGACAAGTATCCACAAGGTTATTACTGGTTTTCGACACGCATCCGTACGCATGTGTTCATAGGAGAACGATTCACTTTAAAATTGAATACACAAAAGAGCTGGCATAAATCCATTTCGTTCTTTTACGAACTCAGCACTTGCGACCTATACCTGATAAACAAAATCGGGAATCGTTATCTGAAACCCAAAGACTACCTGAGTCTTTCGTTCGGCCTCAAACTGCAAATTCTATAAAGCGCAAAACAGGAGGTATATTCAAGATAACCTCCTGTTTTCTAATAAACTACATAAAACACTTAAAAGAACAAACTTCTATTTTAGAATGCAACACCGAAGCGTACGCCCCAGTTATTTATTCCGTCCATGGAATAAGTCAGGACTTTGCTTTTGTTTGTTGCATAGTTGTAATAAGCGGCTACGTGCAAACCGAATTTCTTTTCCGGAGTAAAGAAAATATTCATACCGATTTCAGGAGCTACATAGAAACCCCACTGGCGGTCGTATACTTTCATTACATTCATATAAGTCGACATTTCGCTGTATTCAGTACCCAATTTAGCTGATACATAAGGTTCGAACTGACCTTCACGTGTAAAGCTATAACGGAATGCTGCACCAAAAGGCAACTGGAATAAGGAATGTTGCTGATCGGATGTGATAGCAGAAGTTTCGCCTACATTGAGTGTCTGACGGTCGATGTATTTATTATTCGTGTGATAAGAAATAAATGCACCTACTGCAAAATTAGGAACTACATAATAACCGGCTTCACCGTGAGCACCCCAACCGCTTGTCTTGTCGGCAAAGCTATTGCCGAACGGAGTGTTAATATCCCAGTCGATATTGAAATACATATTGTTTACAACCTGGGCGCCAGCCAGTGAGGGCATCGCTAAACAGGCGATAAGTAAAGCGACTAATTTTATTGATTTATTTATCTTTTTCATAAGACTCAAATTTTACTGATTCGCGTTTAATTATTTCCTGAGGTATGGTGATTGAACAAATGCCTGATCGACTGCACGGATTGACAACTGAGTGTCGACCTTATCAGAACCGGACAATAATCCAGCCATGTAAGCAGTCCAGACAACCGGCAGTTTAGTATCAGCTTTTGGAGTCGGAGCTTTCAGATCAACCATTTCAGCAAGCAGTGAACCTACGCTATAGCTGTAAACCACCGGGTACGGATAATACCAATCGTGCCAGTCATATCCCCATGTCGGCCCCCATCCTGGTCTCCAATAATTCGGTGTCCAATAACCTGGGTAACCCCACCACCAGTAGTTATTATTATAATCATTATACCAGTTTGTAAAATAATTTACATTTTCTACAAAAGAAACCTGCAGACCCAGATCTGCGTCTTCTTTATCCATTGTGCGTGTATAACCACGACTTTCCATATTGCCGATCACTGTAGAAATAATATTGTCAGCTTCTGATGCTGTCCAGTACTGAGGTTTTTCACTACTACCGATTACCAGCACGCTGTCAGGTACATAGAATGTAGTGAACGATTTAAAATCCGTTTTGCTATCATGGTTTGTGTACACCACGAAATCATTATCCAGCTTTGACATATCCGGATCTTTCTGACAGGATGCCAGTAAAAGGATCAACAAGAAAAAAGGAATAATCTTTTTCATCTCATTTTAACGTTTAAAACAGTTTATACTATTATTTGTGCTTATATATAAGTTATCCATGAAACAGCAAATACTAAAAAAAGGTTCTCTTTGATGTTATTTTGGCTGTGTTAATTAACTTCTTGTAAGACTTCAAAATGCTTATAAACGATAGTTAAACGAGATAGATTTTTTACGGAAAAGAAAAGATCAGGTAAGGAACGCAGACGACGCAGAAAACGCAGACTTTCGCAGACTTTTTAATTATTTATCTGCGTGAATCTGCGTTATCTGCGTCGTCTGCGTACGGTAATAGCGTGTTTCAGCTTACCTTAAAGTACCCTGCTGTGCATCCTGTATCATCTTTTCGTTGGCAAGGATCAGGATTTCTACGCGACGGTTCAGTGCACGTCCTTCCGGCGTATCGTTGCTGGCAACAGGATCATGAACGCCTTTACCTTCATATTCCATACGACGTCCGCTTACACCCTGGTCGACCATCATATAGTCGTATACGCTTTTGGCACGTTTTTCAGACAAGGTCTGATTATAGTCTACCTTACCCGTATTGTCGGTATAGCCAACGATCTTGATGTCGGTATCCGGATTTTCATTCAAGCTGACAGCCAGTTTACGCAATGCACTGCGTGAAGCGTCACTCAATGTACTTGAGTTGGTTGCAAACAAAATACCTGAATCGAAAGTCACTTTCAGAGCCTCACCGTTATTGATTGTTTCAACAGTGGTTTCGGGTGGCAAAGTAGCTTCCAGTTCTTTCTTCTGTTTGTCCATCTTCTTACCGATCAAGGCTCCGGCTGTACCGCCTACGGCAGCTCCGATAACAGCACCTAATGCCGTGTTACCTGCCAACGCACCGATACCGGCTCCGGCAGCAGCACCGCCACCTACACCTATCGCAGTTCCCTTTGCTGTGTTATTCCATGTTCCACAACTCGTAAATACTACCGCCATACATAACAGTATGGATAATAACTTAAAATGTTTCATCTTTTTGCTCTTTTATAAACTTTATATGAATATAACAGTTTATCAATCGAACATGTTGATAGAATCGCAATATTCAAGTTCTCCCTGCACAATAAAACCGATTGCTTCGGGATCGAATTTACCGACACCATCCTTTTGCGCATTCTTCACTACATATTCAATCAATTCATCTTCATCTATTTCCACATCGACATCATCGTCTGCATCATCGTTCAGATAACCGCGTGATTCATAGAAATCGTAGATCAGGTCTACAATATAGTTAATATCGTCATTACTGAATTTGCCTTTCAATTCCTGGGGAAGATAGTTCTGAATAAATTTTACAGATTCGTCTTCATCGTAAATTAAATCGTCTTTGTCGCTCATAACTTTTTCAGTTTAATTGGTTACATACTCATGCAAAGATAAGTATCTTTTATTTATTTGTAAAACGAATAAATTATTTAAATACAGATCTTACTGCATTATCTCCTTCTTTCAGAATGTTGTCGATAATGCCGTGTTTTGTCTGGATCGTCAGATAAATGGCTTTCAACTTCGTAATGCCGATCATCTCATCCGTAGATAGTTCGGAACTGTACTTGTCATATTTCGTTTCTGCAAATTCGACATACTTCTTTTCCAACTCTTTCCAGTCATCTTCCGAATACTTATCTTCATTCGCCTGTACCTTCTCTACGAATTTTGTAAAGTCCTTTATATATGAATCTTTCGATTCCCCACAACTGCTCATGACAAAAAGAGCCGTCGCTGCAAACATCATCATTAAAAACCTTTTCATATCTTTTCCTTTTTAGATTAATTCCAACAAAAGTAAACAAAAAAAGAGGATCTGCACTGTCCGGCAGAATGAAACTGCCGGGCAGGTATTAATCGGCTGTAGCTACGATCCGGTCTGCCGTCCAACTATCAACTACTATCTGTATCCGGTCTGCGGGTAAAGAAGAGGTAAAACTGATCGTTAAAGTACAATGGTCACCCGGCATAAGCGTGATATAGTTATCCGAATAATGTACGGGAAGGATACGCTTGCCGGTTTCCTTATCCAGTACTTTGATACGGTTGAAAAAAGAAATATTCGTTTTCGAATGGAGCGATACCATACCAGAATAGGTTGTTCCTTCCCTTTGCAGAGAAACTTTCACCTCCGGCTTTGTTTCGGGCAAACGGGATAAGTCGGAATAATCTTTCGGAAGCGTGGTCAGCCAATAGATATTCGGGGCGTCCGGTAATGCGACGGCTACGTTGGAAGGCCGGGCAGGATCAGCCGGCTGCATAGACAGGCGAAGGAAGTAGACTCCTTGTATCTCTTCCGGAACGGGAACATCAAACAAGGGCGCTACCGTATTGGCTTTGGCTTCCGACTTTATTTCTTTTTCCCAACGGATCTTACCGCTGGTGTCGTAGATACGGGCATTTACGATCAGATCCGGGTAATCAGACAGGGATGTATTCAACAGTTCTACCTGCCGAGTAACGGGATTGTAAAACGGATGTAGGGGTTCACATCCTTTACGTGTACCGTACAGGGAAGCGTTTACATCGAGGAACCAGTCGTACATCTGTCCGCGCAGGGAAGTCCACGGGTTCTGGGTTTTCCAGATCAGTATGCCGGTATACCAGTCCCAAAGATGCGAACCCCAGCCCTCCATAAAGCTACGGTATTGATCGTAATTCACGACCTGAGCATATTTACAATAAGTTTCGATATCCTTTACCTCGCCATAACGTTCCAAATGATCCTGATATCCCAGATCCCGATGATAACGCCAGGTGGCATTACGGGTAAAACCTTTTCTAGGAAATTCTGCCAGGTCTTTCTCCGTCATCATTTCCCGCATACTTTCCACCTCCGGCGAACCGACGGAGCCTGCCTCCGGATTAAACGGATGCGAACGGAAAGTAAAGAACCATTCCGGCTCCTGAATACCGTAAGGACCGTCGCCGTTATCGCCCAGCAGGTTGCGGGTAAAGAGGGAGTCGGTCGAATAGCTGACGAACAGGCGTTCGGGATCAAGCTCCGGGAAGACTTTTTCTTTCAGTTGCTTGTCGATGTTTTTAGCCAACGGCCATTCGTTAGCTCCACACCAAAGACAAAGGCTCGGATGGTTACGTATCATTTTGACCTGGTCTTTTACCGAGGCGATAAAAAGATCATGATTGTCGGGATATTCCCAACGACGTTCGCGGGAGTCCATTTTCATCGGGTCTTCCCAGGCACCGTTACAATCGCCACTGCCCCATAAATCCTGGAAGACCAGTATTCCGTATTCATCACAGGCATTATAAAACTCCGGACGTTCGAGCAGGGCACCTCCCCATACGCGGATCATACGCAAATTCATTTCGGCATGGAAACGGACTTCATCGCGGTAACGTTCAGGGGAAAGGCGCAGTAACCAGTCGGAAGAGATATAATTACCTCCGGTTACATAAATCTTCTGGCCGTTCACATAGAAGCGACGGCCTCCGTTGTCCGGACATTTATCTGTTGTGATCTCACGGATTCCGTATTTGAGTTGTTGGCTGTCGCTGACCCGGTTATCTGCTTCAAAGTAAATATGCATATCGTATAGTGGCTGTTCCCCTACTCCGTTGGGCCACCACAACTGCGGATTTTTTATTTTCATCGGGTCGAAATGAACTTCCCTTTTTTCGTATGGAGACAAGGTGAGACGTTGCGTTAAACGGATACCGTTTGTTTCGCAGACTAACAGACCTTTGCGTGGTGTATCGGTGACATTCTCTACCTCAACAGAGGTCTTTACCAAAGCATCCTCCTGCGTTTTCTTTTCCGGAGAGCGGACACCCGGTACTTTCGTTACGATATATGGCGACTGGACGGTAACAGCACCGGTAGTAGTAACCGACACCTCATCCCAAATACCGGTATTACGATCCCTGATGGGTTGAACCCAGTCCCAGCCGGGCGTATATTGCATAGTGTTATTACGGGCGATCTGTCCGTCACCGCCTTGGCCGCCATTCGGATCACCGGGGTATGTCGGAGGATATACGAGGACAGCCAAAACATTCGTTCCTTTCTTTTGAAGATGTTCCGTTATATTAAACGATTTCCGCAGGAACATTCCTTCATGGGTGGTATTATTAAGCCGTTTGCCGTTCAGGAACAGTTCTGCTTTATAGTTTATTCCCCGGAAGTTCAGCCAGACAATCCTACCGTCCGGTACTGTCGGAGTTTCAAACTGGCAAACGAACCAGAATGTATAAAAATCATTGCCGGCTTCATAAATATCGGGGATCAGGTTATTGTTCATTCCGAACTCCGGTGCAGGATACAGACCGTTTTCCAGTAAAGTGGTCAGTACTGTCCCGGGGACACGGGCAGGCATCCAACCTGTTGTTTCCAGGGGAGCAGAGCTTAAAAGGTTTCCGTCTGTCTTTATCTCACCGGCTCTCCGTGCCATCCAGCCGGAATTAAGCAAAGCTTTTTCTCCGGGTTCAGGGATTGTTATTGTATTTTCCTGTGCAAAGGCAGAGAATACTCCGCTTGCTATCAACAGCAAAACAATAAAAGAAAGAGTTGTATGTTTCATAATGTATTCTATTTAATAGGCGTAATATACAATAAAAAGATAAAAGGCCTCCCCCGAAAATGGGAGAAGCCTTCCTCTTTAAATATTATTAATGTTGCCGGGATAGATTCGGACTATTTAGAATCAATTCTTAAATACCAGTCCATCCCCTTCTCGATCGATAATGATCGGACGGTTCTTATCGATCTTCATACCCAGTATCTCCTTCGACAGTTCGTTAAGGACATACTTCTGGATAGCACGTTTCACTGGACGGGCACCGAACTGGGAATCGTAACCTGCATCCGAGATAAAATCGACGGCAGCATCCGTAAAGTTCAAGGCGACACCGTTGTTTGCCAGCATCTTCTTCACGCTGTTCAACTGCAAGGTAACGATCTTACGGATCTCTTCCTCATTCAGCGGAGTGAACATGATGATCTCGTCGATACGGTTCAGGAATTCCGGACGAATGGATTTCTTCAGTAATTCCAGTACCTGGATACGGGTTTCATCGATCACTTTTTCGCGGTTGTCGGGCGTGATCTTCTCGAAGCTTTCACGAATCAGGGATGAACCCATATTGCTGGTCATGATGATGATCGAGTTCTTGAAGTTCACGACGCGTCCCTTGTTGTCCGTCAGACGACCGTCATCCAATACCTGCAACAGGATATTGAATACGTCCGGATGCGCCTTTTCGATCTCGTCGAACAAAACGACAGAATAAGGTTTACGGCGAATTGCTTCCGTCAACTGTCCACCTTCATCGTAACCGACATATCCCGGAGGTGCACCGATCAGACGAGTCGCACTGAATTTCTCCTGATACTCGCTCATATCGATACGGGTCATGCTGTTCTCATCGTCAAACAGGTATTCAGCCAACGCTTTGGCAAGCTCTGTCTTACCCACACCGGTCGTACCGAGGAAGATGAACGAACCGATCGGACGTTTCGGATCTTGCAATCCGGCACGGCTACGACGCACGGCATCCGCTATGGCTGTAATAGCCTCTTCCTGACCGATCACACGGGTGTGCAATTCGTCTTCCAGGCGGAGCAGTTTGTCGCGTTCGCTCTGCATCATCTTGTTGACGGGAATACCGGTCCAACGGGATACCACATCGGCAATGTCTTCACTGTCGACTTCCTCTTTGATCATAGCGGCAGCACCCTGCATGGTGTGCAGCTTGGCCTGTATTTCCTTGATCTCTTCTTCTTTCGCCTGCAGTTTGCCGTAACGGATCTCGGCAACCTTGCCGTAATCGCCTTCACGTTCTGCCTTATCGGCTTCAAACTTCAGGTTCTCGATGTCAATCTTATTTTGCTGTATCTTGTTGATCTGTTCCTTTTCGCTTTCCCACTGGGCTTTCTGTTTCTTTTCTTCTTCCTTGAGGTTGGCGATTTCTTTGTTCAACTGTTCCAGTTTCGTCTTATCGTTTTCACGTTTGATGGCTTCACGTTCGATCTCCAGCTGTTTGATACGGCGGGAAACTTCATCCAATGATTCGGGCACCGAATCCACCTGCAAACGCAGACGGGCAGCAGCCTCATCCATCAGGTCGATCGCCTTATCCGGCAGGAAACGGTCGGTAATATACCGTGTCGAAAGCTGGACGGCAGCGATAATGGCATCGTCTTTGATACGTACCTTATGATGGTTTTCGTACTTCTCTTTCAGACCACGCAGGATAGAAATAGTATCCAGTTCATCCGGTTCTTCGACCATCACAACCTGGAAACGACGTTCCAACGCCTTATCTTTTTCAAAATATTTCTGATATTCATCCAGTGTCGTCGCACCGATAGAACGTAATTCACCACGTGCCAACGCCGGTTTCAGGATATTGGCGGCATCCATAGCCCCGTCGCTCTTACCGGCTCCTACCAATGTATGGATCTCATCGATGAAAAGGATGATCTCGCCTTCCGACTTGGTCACCTCGTTGACTACGGATTTCAACCGTTCTTCAAATTCTCCTTTATATTTGGCACCGGCAATCAATGCCCCCATATCCAGAGAGTAAATCTGTTTTGATTTCAGATTCTCCGGAACGTCGCCACGAACAATACGGTGTGCCAAGCCTTCGGCGATAGCTGTTTTACCGACACCCGGTTCACCGATCAGGATCGGGTTGTTCTTTGTACGACGGCTCAGGATCTGAAGTACACGACGGATCTCGTCATCACGGCCGATCACCGGGTCGAGCTTGCCGCTACGGGCACGTTCGTTCAGATTGATGGCGTATTTATTCAGAGAGTCGTATGTGTCTTCAGCCGACTGGCTCGTTACTTTATTTCCCTTACGCAATTCCTCGATCGCTTTCTCCAGTTCTTTTTCCGTAACACCGGCATCTTTCAATATCTGCGAAGCCGTACTTTTTACGGTGAACAAAGCGAGAATGATATGTTCTAGAGAAACATACTGGTCACCCATCTTACCGGAATAATCGATAGCTTTCTGCAAAACGGCATTCGATTCGCTCGACAGGTAAGGTTCGCCACCGGATACTTTCGGATAGGATTCTATCTGACGATCCAGCACCATGTTCAGATTCTGGATATTCACACCCAGTTTCTGGAAGAGGAAGTTCGTGATGCTCTCGCCCGTCATAATGACAGCCTTCAGCAAATGAACAGGTTCGATCACCTGTTGGTTATTCTTCTGAACCAACTGCACCGCCTGCTGAACAGCCTCTTGTGATTTAATTGTAAAATTGTTTAAATTCATACCTTATATTACTTTCTTGTTATCTTCTTTATTTTAAACTTTCACTGATAACTCTACAAAACAAATACCAGATCGAAAACAAGTCATTTTGTCAGTATTATTTAATTATAAGAGAAAGAGTTATGCCGATCAGTCGGGATTAACGACATATTTTGCACTTTCGGTAAGAAAACAACAGGGAAGCAAAAAAGGTTTACTTTTGCAGAAGATGTGTGACTTTTTCACGTGCCGAGGTACTAATCCAATACAAACTAAAAGAGAAATGAATATGGTAAAAGGTGAAGCAGACTTCCTTTCTGCGCTGGAATCGAACATAAGCATACTGATCAAAATCGCCCGGGTGTATGCTTATACCACGCACGACAGGAAAGACCTGATCAATGACATCATCCTCGAATTGTGGAAGTCGTACCCGAAGTTTAAAGGCGACTCCAAAATATCAACCTGGATCTATCGCGTCTCGCTCAACGTGGCGTTGAATGTCAAACGAAAGCGGGACAATAACAAAGTATTGTTTTTCGATGAGTTGAAGGTAGCGGACGGCAGTGATATCCTCGAAGTCCCGACCGACAACTCCTCCGAAATCGGCCAACTCTATCAGTGCATCGAAAGTTTATCGGAACAGAACAAGGCGATTATCCTATTGTATCTGGATGATAAATCGTACGAAGAGATCTCTCAAATCCTCGGTCTGTCCAGGACGAATGTCAGTACACGTTTGAACCGGATAAAAGAGCAATTAAGAAAACAAATGAACCCCAATAAATGAATCGTTATGGAACTCGATAATATAAAAAACAGCTGGAAACAGGAAAACCAGCAAATTGTAGCGAATGTACATTTGAATAGAACAGCCCTGATGAAAAAGATCTCGGCAGAAACAAACCGTATGAAAAGAAAGAATCTGTTACTCTTGTTGTTCAGAATCCCTTTTCCGGTAGTTATACTTGCTATATTATTTTCACACATTCATATCCATAACATGGTTAATTTCTATATTGGAATAGTGTTGTTTCTGGCTTTTGCCTGCTTTGCTTCATGGGGACTGATAAAATATTATCTGAATCTGAGAAAGCTGGATATAACAGATTCATATCTTGAAAATAAAAAGACTATACGGGAACTGAAGTTGTATAAACTGAATGTGACGAAAAGGAATTACTATTGCAGCCCGGTGGGAATAGCCGGTATTTTCCTGATGATCAATGCGCCTCTGTTTACTACTACCGAAGGGGCTGTCATGTTGTTACTCATCATGGCCGTCATGGCTGCCTCCATATTCATAAATCTGAAATATGTCTTACCGGCACAGTTCAAACGGTTGAATAAGGAGATGGAGGAGATTCGGAGGATGGAAGAGGAATAGGCAAACTCAAAATCATTTGTGTGTTCGAAATATAGCGGCAGATCATATCTGTCGCTATATAACTTATATCGAATTAACGATGTATAATCCTGTTGGTTTTTGAAATAAAAGAATATCTTTGTGCATCAAGGTTTTCACATTGAAAAGCTTAGTCTAATATCGGCAGCATGACTAGAAAAAACATATTCGGTTTATTATTTGCTATTCTCTGTATATCAGGATGTATATCGTGTAATAAATATCTCCTGAATGAGAAAGACAAAGTGAAAGAGAAGGAGGATGTTCCTATTGAAACATTTGAAGCCATTTCAAATATTGACCTGTCTGCCCGAAAGAATTGGATACTGATTATGAACTTCGATTGTATATACAATTATACCATAGATAAAAATATAATTAAAGCTACTCCTAAAGATACCCTCAGCTATATATATGGTCCATACATAACAGAAAATGAGGATGGGCAGGATTGGATTATCTCGGGATTAGGTCCGTATCTTCACTTTGCATCTCATAGTTTCTACTCTAATTTCATATCCGGAACCGACACTACATTACAAATGAACTTTGATCAAACAACTGAAGAGAAGTTATTTGCCGCCGACTGTTTGTCTTGCCAATATTCAGGAAAAGTATCGACCTATCTTTCCGGTATTTTAGTTCATTACAATTCTTTTCTGGATTTTAAGTTGAAGAATGTTCCCGAATCTGCAACCGTCATGATAAAAAGCCGGATGCCTATCCAACCATTCAGAGAGAAGACGAATCCGCAGCATTATAAGGCGATCGTCTTTTCTTATTGTGGAGATGGTTATGCAGACCTTTATATTACTATGACTAATAAAATTTATTGTATCAAATTAAGCCCCAAAATAAACGTCTCTGAGCCCAATAGTGATCTATACCTAAACTCACGTCACTACACAAACCCAGATACTTACTACAAATTCACTTTGTCTTATGACAAAGAAATAGACAACTTTTCAATCGAAGATATAGAGAACAAGGTGTGGAGTCAGATGCCATAAAGGTATCGATATTTGTCGTGTCATAATGTTTACTATAAAAAAGTTAGCCTACTAATAATTGCTTCACTATCTCCTGAAATTTCCGTGGTATCCGTTTAAATACTTCCGACCGGATTCCGTCCGGTACGCCATAAAAAGCCTCGGCTATCCCTCCGGAGATACAGGCTAGCGTATCGCTATCGCCACCCAAAGAGACAGCCAGGCGGATGGCGTTTTCAAAATCTGTACTATCCAGGAAGGCGATGATTGCTTCGGGAACGGTGCCCTGGCAACTTTCATTGAAATGATAGGTCGGACGTATCTCGTCACAGGTACGGTTCAGATCGTAGGAAAAAGTAGTTTCTATATATTGTTTGATTTCTTGCTTGCTTTTTCCGATTCGTGCCAAATAAATAGCAGCTGCGGTAGCCTGTGCTCCTTTTATTCCTTCAGAATGGTTATGAGAGACAATAGCTGTTTCCCTGGCAATATCCAAAGTCTCTTCCAACGAATCGAATTTCCATCCGACAGCACTTACCCGCATCGCCGAACCATTTCCCCAGCTATTATACGGTTGCGGATCCTTTTCCCGAAGCCAACCACTGAAACGACCGCCGTAACCTCCCATCGGACATGGATATTTACGTCCGTATTCCTGCATGACACGGGTCAGATCTCCCCCATTAAGCAGCCAGTCTGCAACGGCAACCGTCATGATCGTGTCGTCCGTATAATCACTTTCACTCGTAAACAGCGGAAAGTCCGTTATCTTTATATTATCGAATTCATAAACGGAGCCGATAATGTCTCCTGCTATTGCACCTATCATAGTATGTTAATTAATATTCTTCGGTTGCATAAATATAATAAATATATTCAAACCTTACTCGCTTGTACTAAAAAAACTATATAAATCATCGGATTCCTATATCCTTCAGATATATTTGTGTACTTATTCAAATTCAAAACAGTATTTAATATGAAAAAGATGATTACGTGTGGCTTCCTATTACCTATCGCCACACTGGCATTGATTGCTTGCAGCGGAAATAATGATCTTACAAACCAATTAAAAGGTTCCTGGGTCGCTCCTATCAACGGTATGCCCGAACAGATGGAAGGTTTCGAACTGAAAGACAATGGACTTGCCTCTTCCATCAATATGGCAACATTGGTTTATGAGAAGTGGGAAACTATAAAACTGGACAAAGCGGATGCCCTGGTACTTCAGGGGAAAAGTATCGGCAACGGGCAAACACTCTCCTTCTCCGACACACTAAAGATTGACAAGATATCTGAAAACTCCCTGACGCTCACCCAAGACAGTTACACCAGAACATATACAAAAAAGTAAAAGAAAGCCACTGTCTGTAATACGGATTCCGTCTTACAGACAGTGCTGATCTTCAATCATGTAATCCTGTCCGAGCAATACTTCTTCCGCTTACATGTCTTGCAAGGAATCCCCATCCAAAGCTCATCGAACTGTTCGACGGCTTCCGTCACCAGCTCTTCTACGGAGGTGAAGATTCCCGCTTCGAAGTTACGGTTGTCTTTTCCTTTCATGCCTAACGCGGCTCCCGTCAAGTTTGCCGATCCGATATAGACCTGCTTCAGGTCGAATATCAATAACTTGAAATGGACACGCGGACAAAGTACACGCTCCATCCGACTCCAAAGCAAAGGATACTTGTCAAAGTCATCGCGGAAGTTCTGTCCCGGTTCTTTAGCATGGATCAGACGTACTTCGACACCTTCCTTCACCTTTTGCTCCAACAGCTTCAGGAGGGGCACAGCGTCTTTTCCTTCTTTGATATAAAGGTCTTTTATATCAGCCGTACCGATCCATACCGTCCGCTTCGCCTGCCGGATAGCCTCGATAAGGGAAGAGTAATGTTGTTCGTTTTTAATGTATTGGAGCATAATTCAACTTTAATCCTTCTTTAACAGCATTCAATAGTTTATTATATAAAAGTTCTTTTGAATATCTTCTTTGTTGTGGATGATAAAAGCTAACTAACAAAGGCCCATTCTTTATCTGATATGTCCAAACTCCACCAAATTTATGGCCTTGGCCAGGTTGATATTTATAACCATATAAATCCTCAAATAAAATAACAAACAATGGAGTTATAACACTACCACAACAGATTATTATCTCGACACCTTCATACAAACTCAACTGCATTGGCAAGTATTTTCTATCTTTTTCATGAAAGGTCTCTTTCAACTTTCTATTTTTAGACACTGAACCACCAGGCTCTTTGTTGATGTTGACAATACATAAGTTCCTCAATATATCTTTACGGTCAATTTTTCCAAACACCTCAACAACCTCTCTAAACGACAGATTCTCTTCTAAATGTAACAGACCATACGCCCATTCTGATAAAACTTGCCAAGTTTCTTGTCTGCCACCTTTGTTCAACTCATGTCTTAAATCAAAACGATTTCCAGCATTCGCTTCTTTCAGCACAAACAAGATCTTTCGGTTTACAGCATTCCAGCATTCTTCATTAACCAATCCGTCCATAACAAAAGGAGCAATATACGAAGAGCTCCAGTCATCAAACAACTTATTTTCCAAATCCCTTATCGACATATTTAATGCATTTATTTTATTCTTCCTTCAAATCTTCATTACGCATCCCCTTCAACCAGTTCTCGCGCAACACATAATACTTCTGCTTCCCTCTCCCCAGCCAGGTCAGCTTGCCCTGCTCGTTCAGCTTTTTCAAATCCTTCAGTGCCTGGTAACGGCTGCAATGGTTGAACAACATACAATCGGTGGAAGAGACCAGTCGCTCCTTTTTTAATTTGGACAGGATGTTATCCAGCCGTTCTTTTTCTGCGATCTCTTTGCGTTTCGGAAGGACGGCACGGACAAGAGGCATCACTTTCAACTTATGTTTCAAGTCCGGAGAAGTACGGTAGACAACATTGTTGAAACTGATCGATTCGGCACGGATTTGTTTAGGGTCAGTGATACCTTTCGGGGTCTTTAGTGTCACAGAGAAGTTACCGACGCCTTCGATATCAACCGTCTCACCCTCACGCAGATGGTAATGCAACTGTTCGGACAAAGCCCTGATAACCCCTTTTACGTCACCTGAAGTGAATGTCGACCGTCCGGCTATCTCTTCAGCCAACTGGTCGGTCGTGATCTTACCACCGGAGACGACTTTGGCATACAGCGAACCTGTTTCTCCCGTTTCCCGGTTCGGTGGATTCTTATAAAACGTATATTTAGCACACATATACAGTAGATTTAAGTTTTAAGTCCTTATTATTTAGTTCGAAAGATAGCAATAATTTTTCTTTTTCACAAGCATAAAATCAATTTTGAGCTAGCTAAAAATCAAATTCGAGCATGCTGAAAATTGATTTCGAGCTTGCTCAAAAGTAAAAAAATAAGGGAGAAAAATAATAGTTATTCGTATGTTTTGAGTTAGAATATAGGAAAGAAAACACTAAATTTACCCGATAAACCAGAAACAACATATAAATATGCTAATTATATTAACGTCGGCAAAAACAATGACCGGTACTTCCAAGATAAAAGCGCCCGCAGGGACAACACCCCGTTTCACACAGGAAGCGACGGAAATAGCCCTGAATATGGCACAGTTCTCTGCCGATGAACTGAAAAAGATATTGAAGCTCAACCCCAAGCTGGCGCTGGAGAATTACAACCGGTTCCAGGAATTCCATACGGAAGAAGTGCATCCGCTACAGGCGTTGCTGGCATACACGGGCGTTGTTTTCAAGAATATCAACCCGAAGGACTTTTCGGAAGAAGATTTTCTGTACGCCAACGACCATCTGCGGATCGCTTCCATCTGCTACGGCCTGCTCCGTCCGCTCGACCTGATCAAGCCTTACCGGATGGAATATGAAGTGAAACTGCCGGAACTGGGCGAAGGGAATATGTATAATTACTGGCGTCCGCGTCAGACCCAGCTGCTGATCGATGAAGTGAAAAAGAACGGTAATATCCTGATGAACCTTGCCAGCCAGGAGATACAGGGAGCCTACAATTGGAAAGAGGTGGAAAAAGCCGTCCGCATCATCACGCCGGAGTTCAAGGTTTGGAAAGACGGAAAAGCACAAACAATTGTCATTTACACGAAAATGGCACGCGGACAAATGACCCGGTATATGCTGAAAAACCGGATCACTGATCCTGAAGAGCTCAAACAATTCTCCTGGGAAGGGTTTACTTATGACGAGAGCTTGTCAGAAGGGGATAATTGGGTTTTCCTGCAAAGCTAAATACAAAAGATTGCCCTTCCACTCAATAATTCAGGAAGAGAAACGTTATATTTACGTTCCTTTTTTAAACGACTTATGAAATGAAAAAGACCTGTTTACTATTACTCTTGCTCGTCGGGATAATCTATATACATGAAGGTTTCCGGATTATCAGCGACGATATGCCGGTGAAAAGTACCACCAAAGGTTCCCTATCGGACATTGCCGACGAGGTGATAGCCATTCCGCTGGAAACGAAATCGGACTGCCGGCTGAAATATGCCACACAGATCAAACGCGACAGGAATGAATTGTTCCTGGTTAGCAACGGGCAGCTTTATCATTTCGACTGCTCCGGCAAGTTCGTCAACCGCATTACCAGCAACCAGCATTTCCCCGTTGCCGATTACGTCATCAATCCGCTCGAAAGACAACTGATCGTCATGGATAACGAGGAAAATGTTTATTACTACGATTACGACGGAACGTTGCTGGAAAGGAAAAGCCTTGCCGGAATCAATCCGCTGAAAGCCCCTACCCGCCTGATGTATTACGACCGCCATATCTGGCTGACAGCACAAGCATTGTCACCCTCCAAAGAAGATGCCGACACACAATGCATGGACCAGTGGCTTTACAAATTCGATACGACACTCAACCTGCAGGACGCACGTAAACTGACGGCTGCCGACCTGGGACGTTTCTATCTCGGCACCTGCTTCTCCACGGAGCTTTCTGTTGCCGACGGTAATGTGTATGCCTATTCACCCTCCACGCAACCGGACGAATTACTGGCCGATACACTTTATCTGATCAGCCGGAACCAGCTGAATATCCATAATGATTATTCCTCGATCCTGCCGTTGTGCATTGCCGGACGTTACCTGGTTTCCACTTATTCGAATGCAGCTGACGAAGAAGAGAATTACACGTTCTGTTACGACCGCCGCGAAGAATATGCTTATAATGTAACAGGCGGTTTCGAAGATAATTTCTATCATACGGGAAGAGTACCCGATTTGAAGGCGTTGGATGTTTACAACAGTTCTTTCTGTTACTGCCGATCGGGGGAAGAAGTGAAAAACGCATTTCCGGATCGTACGGAAGAAGATAATCCGGTTCTGTTTATCGTCCGGATGAAGGCATAATGAAAGACCAGGCATTTACCTTCCTAAAATGAATGATGAAGGCAAATACCTGGTCAAAATTTATTCAGGATCAGAATAATCTGCCACAGAAGCGTACTTTCATTACCGGATAAACAGTCAGTTTATCCATAATCTTTGTAAAGCTATCATCTCCATCCGTAAAAGCGTCACCCAAGTCACCGGCACTTGAATAAAGTTTAGGTGAACCATGGAACTGTACACCCAGTTCAAACTGCACACCGATACGATTTTTAGGTACAGCACGCCCGAAGCCCACACCGACATAAGGACGGAATCCATTCACTTTCAGCCCACCGGAAACATTACCATTCTTATCCACCGGAATAGTCTGGTCGCCGATAACGATTCCGGCAAAACCTTCATGCTGCACGTACTCAGCCAGTTCATCACTATGTCCGTCTATCTTCAGCAACTTAGAACCACCGAAATAAGCACCGGCAGTCACAAAGAAAGAGGAAGCATTAGGGAACGGATAAAAATTGACCAGCAATTCACCGGAAGCACGCTTTGTGCTACCTGTCATATCAAGAGAACGCACCTCAGGTTTCGAATTAACACCTTCATCCACAGCAACCAGGTCTACATCCACATCTGTATTAATGTGAATACCCGGCATGATTGAAACACCTCCGCGAATAGCAAAATAAGGCGTGACAGGAGTTGCCACATCGACACCGATACCTATCGTACCGGCACTTACACCTACCGAAAGAGAGTTGAAAATTCCCAGTTCCTTCTGAGCGGAAACGGGATTAAACAATACGTTCAGGCATACGAATGCCCAAAGGAAAATCACCTTTTTCATACTAATAGAGTTTAATATTGTATACTAGTTCTGAGTTTACTGCTATATACCAGTCAGTCCGCGAAAGTACGAAAAAAGGGAATGACATAAAAAAAGTGGTGCATGAATTACTCCTGCACCACTTCCTTTTAACATATCGGATAGAATTTTATTCTTCGTCTTCGCTCAGATCTTCCTTCATATTATGGAAAACATTCTGAACGTCATCGTCTTCTTCCAGCTTTTCGATCAGCTTATCCAGTGCTTCACGCTGTTCGGCAGTCACTTCTTTCAAGTCGTTCGGGATACGGACAAACTCGCTGCTTGTGATCTCAAAGCCATTCTCTTCAAGATATTTCTGAATAGCCGAGTTCTGTGCAAACTCGCCGTAGATAACCACTTCTTCTTCGTCCTCATCTACTTCATCCACACCATAGTCGATCAGTTCGAGTTCCAGGTCTTCCAGTGAAATGCCTTCCTTCTTCGCAATATGGAATACGCACTTATGGTCGAACAGAAATTCAAGGCTACCGCTTGTACCCAGCGAACCACCGTGTTTATTGAAATAGCTACGCACGTTTGCAACCGTACGGGTAGTGTTATCAGTCGCTGTTTCCACGAAGATAGCGATACCATACGGGCCGTATCCTTCATAGTTCATTTCCTTATAACCGGTGAAGTCTTTTTCTACAGCACGTTTAATGGCACGTTCAACATTGTCCTTCGGCATGTTCTCCTTCTTCGCGTTCTGCATCAATGCACGCAAGTGGGGATTGTTTTCCGGATCAGGACCGCCCGCTTTCGCTGCAATAGTGATTTCCTTACCCAGTTTCGTGAATACGCGGGCCATATTGCCCCAACGTTTAAATTTTCTTGCTTTACGGAACTCAAACGCTCTTCCCATATTATATGAATGTTTTTATTGTTATAAATGAATCATTATCTCAATGATGCGCCCAGTTTGTCTTCCAGGTTCTTCCGGATCTTCTGCATGATCGCATCGATTTGTTTGTCGTTCAATGTCTTTGTCTCATCCTGCAGGAAGAAACTTACGGCATACGATTTCTTTCCTGCCGGCAGGTTCTTGCCTTCGTAAACGTCGAACAGGGAGATATCCTTCAGAAGCTTACGCTCACTGTCGCGGGCAATCTTCTCGATTTCGGCAAATTGTACCGACTTGTCAAGCAACAACGCCAAGTCACGTTTTACTGCCGGGAACTTAGATATCTCAGAGAAAGTAACCTTGCTCTTCTTCGTTTCTTTCATCAGCAGTGTCCAGGATAATTCGGCAAAATATACGTCAAAGTCAATATCCATCGCCTTGCATATCTTACGGCTGACAATACCGAAAGTACCCAGCTCGCGTCCTGAACCGGTCGTGATACTGATACCTGACGAATAGATATCGTTGCTCAGGTTTCCGAAGATCACTTTCTTTCTGTCGACACCCAGGCGTGCCAGGATGTTTTCAACATAAGCCTTCAGTTCGTATACGCTGGATTTCTCGTCGGCATGTGCCCAACTATTCTCTACACGGTTACCGCAAACCCATAATCCCAAACGATAGTCTTCCGAGAACTCAGCCAAAGTTGCGTCTTCGCGTTTCTTTTCAACATTATAATCGTAGCAGTTTCCGAATTCGAAGAAACGGATATTGCCGTTCTTACGTTTCGCATTGTGTTCGATACTTTCCAGACCGCCGAACAACAACGTCTGACGCATACCGTTCAGGTCTGCACTTAACGGGTTCATCAGCATGACGCAATGAGAAACCGGATAAGTAGTCAGTTCGTCGTAATAAGCGGAACGAGTCAACGAATTGTTCATGATCTCATTGAAGCCCGAACCGCAAAGCTGTTCAGAGATCAGATTCTGCAACTGGTAACCACGGTCGGTAGCTGTCTTGTAGCTCAGATTCGATTTTACATTTTCACTGAACTCTACATTATTATATCCGTAGATACGGAGAATATCTTCAATGACATCGACATCACGCTGTACGTCGATACGGTAAACCGGTACATGGATAGTCAGACCTTCTTCAGTCTCTGAAACGATTTCCATTTCCAGACTTTCCAGAATGCTCTTAACCGTTTCCACCGGAATATCCTTACCGATCAGGGCATTGATCTTATTATAAGTCAGTTCGACCGTATAAGGCAGCATCGGACTCGGATAGACATCCTGAATAGCACCGGTGATCTTACCGCCAGCTACTTCCTGGATCAACAAAGCGGCACGCTTCAAGACATAAATGGTATTGTTAGCATCCAGCCCACGTTCGAAACGGAAAGAGGCATCGGTATTCAAGCCGAAACGACGAGCTGTCTTACGGATCCATGTCGGATGGAAACAAGCTGATTCCAGGAACACATCCGTAGTCTGTTCCGTCACACCTGAATCGAGACCACCGAACACACCACCGATACACATCGCTTCTTCCGTGTTGCAGATCATCAGGTCGCGATCGGTCAACGTACGTTCAACACCGTCCAAAGTAACGAATTTCGTTCCTTCCGGCTGTGTCTTCACGATCACTTTGTTTCCTTTCACTTTACCTGCATCGAACGAGTGCAGAGGCTGCCCCATTTCGTGCAACACATAGTTGGTCACGTCCACTACATTATTAATAGGACGCAGACCGATTATAGTCAAACGGTTCTTCAACCATTCCGGACTTTCTTTTACCGTTACACCTTTGATCGTCACGCCGGAGTAACGCGGGCAGGCTTCCGTATTTTCAACGATCACTTCGATAGCCGGAGTTTCATCGTCGATCTTGAACGCGTCTACCGACGGGCGTTTCAAAGCTGCCGGCTTAGCGTTTTGTTTCAGATAAGCAGCCAGGTCGCGGGCTACACCGAAATGAGAGGTTCCGTCCACACGGTTCGGAGTGATATCCACTTCGAGTACGTAGTCGCTCTTTACATTATAATACTCCTTCGCCGGAGTTCCTACAACTGCGTCAGCCGGCAGTACGATAATACCCGCATGGTCTGTTCCGATACCGATCTCGTCTTCCGCACAGATCATACCGTTCGATTCAACACCACGAATCTTCGAGCGTTTGATCGTAAAGACTTCATCACCGTCATACAGTTTCGTACCGTTCACAGCAACGACCACTTTCTGGCCTGCTGCCACATTAGGTGCGCCACAAACGATCTGTAAAGGTTCTTCACCGCCTACATTTACAGTGGTAATATGCAGGTGATCAGAGTTCGGGTGTTCCACACAGGTAAGAACTTCACCGATAACCAATCCTTCCAGTCCACCTTTGATTGTTTGAACTTCTTCAACTCCGCCGGTTTCCAAACCGATAGAGGTTAGTGCTGCTGATACTTCTTCAGGCTGCAAGTCGAAATCAAGATACTCTTTCAGCCAGTTGTAAGATATATTCATTGTTCTAAAATTTATTCAATCAAGTTACTATGCGTCTGCGGTATTTCCCGCTTACGGCAATTTGACTGGCAAAAGTACAAATAATAGAACTATTATTCAAAACGTGCACTGACTTTATTCTCACATTGCCGGAAAAATCTTATAAATCAATGAATAATATCGGCAATTCATTTCGATATTCCTTGCCTAATACAAAAAATCACTCTACCTTAGATGCGCATTTTCAACCGATAAGATTAGCTTGAATACTAAGAAAGCGTTTTGAAAATCAAATCTAACATTCTAAAACACTAGTATTCTTTATTATAACGATATGTCTGGCAAATATTTATCGGTACAATTCATACTTTTCCCGTTGTTGGCTCTCCTGCTTTTCAACTCCTGTTCGCAGGCCGCAAAGAAAAAACATATATTGATCATTCAATCGTATGAATCCAGTTTTCCTGCCTATAAGGAAATGAAAAAGATCCTGGCATCCCGATTACAGAAAAAAGACATACAAGCAGAAGTCTATTCCTACTATCTGGACTGTGAACAGAATCTGGAGAAAAAGCAAAAAATAAATCTTTTCGGGAAGCTGAACGAACTGTGCCCCTGGAAGCCTGACATCATCCTGACTTTCGACGACCAGGCATTGAATATTTTACTAAGTTGCGGCCATCCGTGCATAGCCACGATTCCGGTTGTTTTCACCGGAGTGAATTATCCCAATGCTTCTTTTATTCAAAAATATCCCAATATTACCGGCTTCCACGACAAGCCGGATTATAAAACAAATATCAAACTGATTGAACAGCTGATCGGAAAATGTATCGTAGTCAGGGTTACCGACGGAGAGTACATCGATCAACTTATCTTAAAAGACATGAACGAGCAGATCAAAAACATCTGCAAAATGAACGACCTTTACTCGCCTGACAGGATACGCATCTCCGGAAAGAACGGCATTTCGCTGAACGGAGAAAAGAAAATAGAACCGGATACCATGTATGTCAGTACGATCAACGGAAAGTCCACGCGATCGCTGGTCAAAGGATTAGGCGAAAATTATTACAATAAAGCCTACCTTGCTACCAAAAGGGATTATCTGACTCTTTCATTGGGACGTTTCAGTTCGTTTCCGGGCTTTTCCGTCATTTATGAAATGATCGGAAGCAACAATGGAGTGGTTGGCGGTTTCGTTTCGCCACTCGAAGATTTGACAATTCTTGCAGCAAACCGTATTGCCAGCATACTGAAAGGAGCTTCTCCCAGTGATTTTTCACAGATCACAGAAACCAGCAAAGCCTATATCTTCGATTATAAAGTACTGGAGCAATGGGGTATCAGCAGAAGCAAATTACCCGCCGGTTCCCTGTTCGTAAACATGCCTTTTTATATACAGTATAAAATATATATCATATTCTTGCTTATTCTGGTCGGAATCTCATTCATCATCATTATCACTTATCAACGGATACTCTATAAGAGAGAGAATGCACGTAAAATAGAAATACAGGAGAACCTAAGGCAGGAAAAGGAATTTCTCTCATTCGCCCTGGAAAGCGGTAACATTTTTACTTTCCGTTACAAAAACGGTACATTCCTATTCGACAAAGAGTTTTATCATTATCTGGATATGCCGGAAGAGCCAATCAGCGCAGACCGTTTCCAACAGGCCATTCATCCAAGCGAACAGGCTGACTTTCTATTAAACCGCTATAAGCTGGATCATGGCTTCACTTCCCGTCAGATTACCAGAAGACGATACGACTTTAACAAAAAGGGATACCTTTGGTGGGAATTCCGTTATGCACAAAACACCAATCTAAACAGTCAGAGCGCAGACAATCAGGTCGAAGTAAACGGTCTATGCTTGAATATCCAGCATACAAAAGATACAGAACAGGAACTGATCGATGCCCGCAAAAAAGCAGAAGAATCGGATCAGATGAAATCTGTGTTCCTGGCTAATATGAGCCATGAAATACGTACGCCGCTGAATGCGATAGTCGGTTTCTCCCAGCTGATAGCTTCCGAAGAGATGCAGCTGGAAGACGAAGAAAAAAAAGAGTTTATCAGTCTGATCAACAAGAACAGCGATCAATTGCTTAAACTGATCAACGACATACTCGATTTGTCACGTATAGAATCCGGTCATATTTCATTCGCCTACGAAATATGTAATCTGAGCGAACTGATGGATGATGTCTATAATACGCACCGGCTACTGATGCCTGACGGAGTGGAGTTACGAAAGAAAGTACCTGAAAAACCAGCGATCATTAATACCGACCGCATCCGCTTAACCCAGGTTCTTACAAACTTCATCAATAATGCCACAAAATTTACGGAAGAAGGATATATCGAAATCAAGTATGAATACAGCGACGATAACCGGTTCATCCTGCTTTCTGTCAAAGATACGGGGAAAGGCATTCCCCAGGAAAAGATAAAGCAAGTATTCGAACGCTTTCAGAAACTGGATGAGTTTGCCAAAGGTACGGGTTTGGGACTTGCGATCAGCCAAAGTATCATCAGGACTTTCAAAGGGACGATCCAGCTGGAATCCGAAGAAGGGAAAGGCAGCAAATTTATAGTATCACTGCCTTATGAACCATCCTCACTCGGTCAGTAATTTATTCGCTTTGGCTTCTTCACGCCACTGAGGTACTACTGTTTTCAGGAATATCTCCTTGGCTTCATTTTCGGCTTTCATATCAAGGCCGATATATCTTTGGGCTTTCTCTTTCGTGGAGATATCCGGCATAGGAACATCGCCTGAATATCCCAGTTTGAAAAGAACTTTCATTATATCCATCTGTGCCTGCAGGGTTTTATCGATACCGTTTCCCATTATACGCAACACTTCCTGCGATGCATGAAAAGACGCTCCGTGAGATGCAACACAAAAGTCCCAACGCCATTGTGCCTGCCGGATTAATTTCAATATATTTTTCATTTGCTCTTCCGTTGCTCCCCGATCCCATGCAAACTTAGCCTCGATATGGGTTTTCGCTAATTCTGTTTCCAACCGTTCACGTATTTCAGCCACTCTGATCTGACGGGTATATACATCCTGCCGTAAAGTTTCTTCCGTCTCACGATGGCAGGTCTGACAGGTCCGGTCGATCATAGCCAGAGGACTTTGTATATGGTGATCGTTATAGCCTTCCTGATTTTCGCCCACATACGGCATGTGGCATTCTCCGCAAGAGACTCCCCGGCGGGCATGAATACCCATCTGTGCCAGTTCATAATCGGGATGCTGTGCTTTCAACAAAGGGGCTCTGCTCAATTTATGAATATAATCGGAGAAGTCCATCCGGTCATAATATTCCTCGATATCTTCTACCGAATATCCATTATCCCAAGGTATGACTACCCGTTTATCTTCCTTTGAAAAATAATATTCACAATGACACTGAGCACAGACCAGCGAACGCATTTCCTGTTCCGAGACATTATCGATGTTCATTCCTTTCCGCGTACAGGCTTCCGTCAGAAATAAACGAGGTATGTGCAACTCCATACTCTCCGGATCATGGCAATCTGCACAAGCGACCGGATTCACGATCTCACTGCCCCAGCCTGCCCATTTCCTTTTATAAAAAGCTTCCCGGCCTACTTGCTCGATCAGACGTGGAGCATCCGAGCTTTTACAAGCCCAACAAGCAGCCGGTTGAGGGCCATCCTCTTTTCCTTTTGGAGCACCGGTCCTTAAACTGAGATCCATATCTTCGATTGCATACATATGCCCTCTCGGTGTATTATAACTTTTAGAAAATGCATATCCGGCCCACAGAATAACCAGGTTTGGACGTTCAGCCAAAAGGTCTACCGCTTGATTTCCATTAAACAGACTGGTAAAACTCGTATCCGTCGTATTTTTCCAGCTCCGGTATTCATTTGAATTACGTAGTTCGAGCTTATCCGTTGATAAATTCTCATTTATTCCCTGATTTCCTGTATTTACATCATCGATAAAAGTAATGTTATCCTCCCCGGTAAAACAATATACGACAGACGCAACCAAGCTTCCCAGTATGATTCCTCCTAATAGTAAATAATGATATTTTATATTTAGTTTTTTATTCATCCAAATCAATTTGTTCATTCAACCCTACGCCATTCAAAAAGCTTTGATTTTCCAAAGTTTCAGACCACGACACAAATTTAGTAAAAAGATATAACGAGCCAAGATTTATCACCTATTTATAACAGAAAAAGATTAAATGCCACTCTGCATATCCTCCGTTCCCGAACGATTCTTATACCTATTTGCATACGCATCCCAAATAATATCGTATTTTTGCATCGTTTTATCAGATAAAAATATCCAACGAGAGATTCCTATTATGCGTATCGACATACTTACCGTACTTCCTGAGATGATTGATGGAATGATTAATTGCTCCATCGTAAAGCGGGCACAGGACAAGGGCCTGGCTGAAATCCATTTACATAACCTGCGTGACTACACCACTAACAAATGGAGACGTGTCGACGATTATCCTTTTGGCGGCGAAGCCGGAATGGTGATGCAGATCGAACCCATCGACCGGGCTATCTCTGCCTTAAAAAGCGAACGGGAGTACGACGAAGTGATTTATACTTCGCCCGATGGTGAGACATTCAACCAACCGATGGCGAACAGTATGTCATTATTAAATAATATGATCATCTTATGCGGTCATTATAAGGGTATAGACTATCGCATCCGGGAACATCTGATCACCAAAGAGATATCGGTAGGCGATTATGTACTGACGGGCGGCGAACTGGCGGCTGCCATCATTACCGATGCGGTCGTACGGCTGATACCCGGTGCCATCGGTGACGAACAAAGTGCCCTTTCCGATTCTTTCCAGGATGATTTGCTGGCTCCGCCGGTTTATTCACGACCGGCAGAATATAAGGGATGGAAAGTTCCTGATGTCCTCCTTTCCGGACACCAGCGGAAAATAGACGAATGGCGTTTGCAGCAGGCACACGAACGGACTGCACGATTACGTCCGGACTTATTGAAAGAGAAATGATTATATACGAAAGGCGCAGAATGAATATCGTTCTACGCCTTTTCTCTGTTAACTACCTATTTTATTAAAATACACAAATGACTCTTTTTCTGTCGCGCCATCAATTGGGCTATATATAATGAACGGGGGAATATATTGATCTCATTCTGTCCTTCCCAGATGCCATACGGGCGGTCCGTAAAATGACCGGGATACTTCTCCCCTTTCAGTCCGATACAATAATTCTTCCCGGAAGTCCACGGATTCTGTACAGCAGCACGTTTTACCCGGCAATTCCATAATACCTGTGTCACGCCTGCCCAACCATGTCCGCTCCCCATCTGACCGCGATCTTGCACATTTATTTCCCCATCGGTTACAATATTATCATACAAAGTTCCGACAGACCAGCGATGATGGGGGCCTATATCAGCAAATGTCTGGGAAGCTGTACAATTATAGAACACATTCGGCCCGCATACCTGAGCACCGGTCACATAATCATGACGACCTTCCGTAGCCTGGCAGTTCATAAAAAGATTCTGCTGTCCCCAGTTATTGAAAGAATAGCGGTATCCGCCAGTTATCAGAGATTTCGATTCCAGGCAACGACAGTCTATCACAGAAACATTTTTGGCAAAACGTTCGCAACTGACAGCGGAGTAACCGAAATAACGGGCAGTAATATTCTTTACCCAGCAGTTCTCCACCTTATCCAGTTCCACAGCGATCCAGCCATGCTCCAAATCTTCGTAATCTTCAAACTCTGATTCGAAACAGATATCAGATACACCGACTTCGCCGATACGACCGTCAAAACGGTACTTATAGATTTCACCCCCGCCATACTTTTTATCCATTTGCATAACGACAGGGTTATCGATGAAAATACGGTTCCCTTCTATTTGGGTAATCTCCCGTTCAAACGCCAGATTATATTCCTGCGGTGTCCATTGGCGCGTACCTTTTCGCTCTACGATCTGATCCATCTTTATATCATGTATCCACTCCTGCGTTCCGGGGCGGTAAACGATCACACGGTCACCCACTTTAAACCCTTCGGTTGAAGAGACACGGAAAGAATGGCTGCCGACCGGTACAAAATCATCTGTGATCTTCACTCTTGTACCCGGAACTTCCTCCATAGTACCGTTACCTTTCACCTGTATCAGTGAACGTCTTTCTTTTCCGGTAGCGATTAAGCAGGTTTCATTGACGTTATCCCCCTCTCCTTTCAGGATAATACCGCCTGTACGGATCGTAATCGTACCGCCAATCTCGTAAACTCCGCGCTTCAATAAAATGGTACCCCGATGTCCGTTCTCATCCGGACTTCTGCGTGAAACTTCATCGATAGCCTGCTGTATCAATGCTCCGCTATCTCCCTCTTTTGCAGGAAGAACCTCTTTCACAACCGGATATGCAGGAATGCTTCTATCTCCATGATGATAACCGACCCGGCTGAAATCCGGAATCGTATTTCCTTCTTCATCCGGGATATATGTCAAAGTGCCCGTATCACTGATCCTGACAAAAGAAGATTGCCATGCCGGAGGTAACTTCGTTTGTGCATTACAAACGAATGTTACCCCGACTGCCAATCCAATTATTACATATTTAAATGCGCCCACTTTATACTCAATCTTCTATGATCACACGGAAACCTACATTATGTACTTTCTGCCAGGGCAGATAAGATTTACGATAGTATGCTGTCGATGTTTTCGGATGGTCGGTCCATGAACCGCCACGAACCACTTTCTCCACTCCGTTACCCTGTACTTTCTCGTTGTACGGGTAAGGCAGATAATCCGAGCGGGTCCATTCGGCAATGTTACCCTGCATATCATACAATCCCCATGGGTTTGCCTGATAACCGCCACCTTTTACCATCAGCATATTGCCGTCGTCTACATTATTATCCTTCGGCTGATAAGTATAATATTTATACCAGGAGTCATTAGGACTCATCGGCTGGGGATTTACACCTCTTACCGCCAGTTTATTCAACTGTTTGTCACCCATATTTTCAAACCGGGAGAAATCGGTATTCAATGCACCGTACCAGAAATCGTCTCCGCTACCGGCACGACATGCCCATTCCCATTGTACCTCTGTCGGTAATGTCACTTTCAGCCCTGTTTTTTCGCTTAACTTCTCACAGAATGCCATTGCTTCTTCCCAGCTGACACGGATAGCAGGTTGTTCCGGATTATTTGCCGGATAACCTTCATGCACATGGTCTTTCCAAAGTTGGTTGACGAAACGGCTGTTATGATCCGGGAAGATCGTACGGAACTGCTCGTTACTTACTTCGATCTCAGCCATCCAAAAACCTTTTTTCACTTCCTGCTTGTTTGCCGGTGAATAATCGGAATGCTTCCGGTTAGTCCCCATGACGAATTTACCTGCCGGGATACGGACAAAGTTCATGACGATACCCGGAGCCAGCTCGATACTTTTCTTCGTTTCCTGTTCTTTTACCAACATCGCTTTTGCTGCATCCGCATCAAACGGCCAGCCTTTTACTTTCACGTCTTTATCCTTATATTCCTGACGTTCAGGTTTTACGGGAGACGGCTTCGGCTGCTTGCTCAGATAGTCTGCATAGCTGCGAATCTCTGCCTGCCAGTCAACGCCCGAACCTGCATATTTATCGGTCAGTTCTATACGACGGCTGATCTGTTCGATGCCATTAAACAGGTTGGCTTTAAACGTACCGTGATAAGGAGCATTAAAGTCAATCCAGTTATAAAGTGTTTTCCATTCCTTATCTGTCAACTCCACACCATGATGACCGGTCTTCAACATCTTGACCAACTGGCTGGTAGATACATGATATTCGTAAGGATTCAGAACTTCAATCTCAGCTTCCGGTCCCTGACGGTGAACATACGGATGCAGGTTCAGATAGCTTTTACCATATCCGGAAAATTCATCGATAGTACCACCGGTGAAATCGGCTAATTTATTGGAACCGTCATGACAGGCGATACAAGCACGGTCCAGGATCGGCTGAACCTCCAGATCAAATGTAAACGGACGTTGTCCTCCTTCCGGCAAGGTGATTGCATGCGGTTTAATCGTCGAAGCGACCACACGTTTCGGAATAGGTATCTGATTTTGGTCTTCATGACAGCCGATGCAGGAAACGGTTTCACCCGGCATACCAGTCAGCCAGCTTCTCATCCATTGCACGGCACGCCCGCATGAATCGAGCGGCTGAAGCGAGATTGGCGTATTCGCCGGTATGGAGAACAAAGCCGAACCGTCTTCTTCTACCGGAACAGTACCCAGCAGGCGTTTTATATCCCATCCGCTTTGTATGCCCTGTGCCCAATGGTCGGACGGTGTTTTGTTATAAGCATATTCGTAAGCAAGTACACGGAAAGCTTTCACCGTACCGCGTGGTACACCTTTCAAACCTTCACCTTCATAAATATCCTGAATAAAGACAGTTGCTTCTTTCGTTCCGGGTTTTGTACGATCCGGAATAACAGGAGGAACCTGCGTTTTCCGTACCGGTATCGGATGGATCAGTCCTTCACCCTCGTATTCTGCAATCAACGTCAGGTTGTCGAATACATCTACCAAATAGATACCCCACAATGCATTCGGATTCAATTTGGCTGTTACCAGGAAATATTTATCGTTCAGAGGATAAGGTTTGATGAACTGGGGCCATACATCATCCACCAAACGGTCTTTTACAATCGGTTCGATCTTCCGGTCACGGAAAGGTAACTCTTGAACCATTCCCAATGTCGATTTACGTCCTTTGGACGGATCGAACAGGATCAGACGACCTGAACGGGCAACGCCATGATGTCCGGAGATAATTCCGATAAAGCCGGATGCCTGACCCGGGATCGGTTTCGCATCGAAAGTACTGTTCGGGAAATAGGCGCCGCTGCCGTAAAGGGCTTTCTGTTCCGTTCCGTCGGGATTCATATGCATGACGAAGCGGGAGAAATAATGGGTAAGGTCGGTATATTCCCAGCGGGTATACATCACCTTTCCGTTATTCATCACTACCGGCGACCAGTTTGCGTCCTGGTCGAATGTCAGACGGCGCAAGGATTTATCTTCCGGATTATATAAAACCATATTACCGACTTCGGAATTCCCGTTCACGCAGGGCACACCGTTGTAACCGATATTGGATACAGCCATGATCTTTCCGGAAGGTAACCAGGTCGCATCAAAAAACTCCAAATCTTTCTCGGGAGATTCGATCAGATTCTTCAATCCTTTTCCATCCATCCCGACTTCGAAAACCTGCCAGCGGTTATCGGTATCGACCATCGAAAACATCACACGGTCTGCATTCCAATGCAATTTCAGGTCAGGTACGGACGATCCGTTATCCGGTTTGAAAATGGTACGCGACTGAACATCACCACGCAGATTCGACAATTCGACGATTTCTGCATTAAACCCACGACGGGAAGCGTTACTTTGATTCGACCAGTTATTATTTTGTGTCCCTAATGCCGGCGGATTGATTTTCCGTGCAGCCGTCCCTATATGATAACGGCCGACGATCAATTTATCCATATCCAGTTCCGGATTTGCCAGCAGGATATCACGTTTCAACTGCAAGGCTTGTTTTGCCTCCTTTATAGTTGTCGCATCATTTGAGTAGATACCGTCAAATCCTTTATTTACCAATGCTTTCAATGTAGAAAGCCTGGATTGGTTGGCAGCCTGGTCAAATGACTTGTTACGTTTCATATCATTAAAAGCCTCTTCGATGGCCCGCACATTCAGCCAGCTCAAAGACTCCTGCAATTCGTATACCTGCATAGCATCCCGTGCTATGTCCAGATAAGCGATCACCTGTTTATCCAACTCTTTTTCCTGATCGGCTGCAGCAATACGAGTTGCAAAATAGCTTTTATCCGCCAGCAAGTCTGCGACCGATTGAGCTATATGTTTTTCTATGTCGGATGTGTAGGTTGTGACCAGTGCTTTCATGTCACCTCCGGCAAACGGAAGGAATTGTGCCGATTCACCCGGAAATCCGGCAATAATCTCTTCGGATAACTCTTTTCCGGTTATCCCCTGTAAGCGGAAAATAACTGTTCCTGTAGAAGAACGGCTTTCCAGTCCGATCTCAGCTTCAAAGCGGACATATTTCTTATCCAAAGGCACGACGATCTGTGCATTAGCATTCGCCATGATCGTCCGCTCATAGGTTTTCCCAGCCATAACGACCGGGACATCTTTCGCATTGGCATTAAAGACCAGACGGCCTGTGCCGGTATCTTTAAATGTATCTTTCAGGTCATTCAGCCAAACTGATGATCCGTCGGCTGCAATCAGCCGGGCATTTGCCCATACTGCCTGGTCGTCGGCTGTACCGTCGACAGTCCCCCAGGTGTAAAGAACCATTTCATCCAGCCCTGTTACATCGGCTGTAAACTTTTCAGCAGCTTTCCTAGCCTTGATCACTTTGGATGCGACCGGAAGAGAGCTTTTCTTCATTTGCTCATAGGCATTCTGTTTGGCTACGGCAATTCTTTCCGG
Source organism: Parabacteroides chongii (assembly GCF_029581355.1). Classification (NCBI taxonomy): domain Bacteria; kingdom Pseudomonadati; phylum Bacteroidota; class Bacteroidia; order Bacteroidales; family Tannerellaceae; genus Parabacteroides; species Parabacteroides chongii. The sequence goes on from NZ_CP120849.1 coordinate 5,381,957, forward strand.
CCAGGAAGCAGGTGTATTCACTTGCTTTTTCTGCTTTTGGGAAAAGGCAGAAAGTGAAAAAGCCATGCAGGCTGATAAAATAATTAATCTCTTTTCCATGATATCTATCTCCTATATTCAGCGAAGGAAGCCCCGCCAATAACAGCGAGGCTCCTCACCCATATTAATTATTAGCGAACGATTAATAGTTCGGATTCTGGATCAAGACTCCGTTAGAGAAGTCGATCTGACTCTGTGGCAACGGGAAATATTCGTGGGCTTTCGACCAAGCCGTTACATGTCCGGCCAATAACGGATCGAGTTCAAGACCATTCAGCTTATCCATGATCTTCCAACGTTTCATATCATAATAACGAATCAACTCAAATGGTGTCTCAACGCGACGTTCATGTCGGATGGCCTCACGCATCTGATCCTGAGTCAGATTAGCTGCCAAATCGTCTAATCCGGCACGCTTACGTACCTGATTTACCATATCGGCGGCACCAGTAATACCCAGTTCATTAGCTGCTTCAGCTTTCAACAATAACAATTCACCCCAACGCAAGAAAACCCAATCTTGTTCACTACGAGTACTAGCCTGCCACATATCGCCATCTTTCATCAATGGGGTCAACCATTTCACCATAGCTTTCTTTAAGTCACTTCTATTCAAAGAAACAACTTCACCGCCCGGCCATTGGTACTTATCATCGAAAGCTACGATCTGTCCTAAACGATTATCACCTTCTTCATACTCATTCGTCAGGTTTGCAACCGGACGAACTCCGGAATAATTACCATATATATGGTCAAAATTATTATAGTTATTCGGAGCCAAGAACTTAATAGAGAAAAGGATTTCCGGACTAGATTCTTGTGTATCATAAGTGAAGTTATCAGCATAACGATCAGCCAAAGAGTACCCTTTGATTTCGTCCAACAAATTATAAGCTTCCTGAACCTCATCACGATTAGCCACTTTTCCGTCTTCTCCAAAAGCATGGAACATAAGTACACGAGCTTTCAGTGCTTTTGCTGCACCTTTTGTTACATGTCCGCCGGATCCCTTATAAGTTTTATCATCCAATTTATCAATCGCAGTCTGTAAATCGGCAATCAAATTCTTATATACATTATCAAGCGTTTCTTTCGGCATATTTTGTGTCGTAAGATCCAACGGCATCGTTGGATACGGAACTTCACCATAACACAGATAAAGCAGATAGTAGCAATAAGAGCGCAGGAACATAATTTCACCTTCATATTGGTTACGAACATTACTCATGTCCCCACCTTGATAATTTTTCAACTGATATAAAAAGATATTCATACGAGTAATAGCCTCATATGCTTCCTTATAAAGATCCGGAACAAATCCCTGCATGGACGGGTCTATATTATCAGCCTGAATCAAGTCCGTTTTATATACATAACTGGAACCGGAGCTACCATAACCATTGTCTGTCAAACAATCATAAACAACCATTCCATAAGATAATGTTTTAGCTTGCATACCTTGATAACAGCCGGTCAAAGCCGAATCAAAATCAGATTTTGATTGCCAGAAAATACTTTCTGACGGAGAAGTTGTCGGAGGAGTATCCAAAATATCAGAACAGGAAGACACTGTCATCATACCGGCAACCAATAGTGAAATATATGATAGTTTATTCATTTTCATAATTATTTTACATTTTAATTAGAATTCAAGATTTACACCGAATGAGATAATACGGTTCTGAGGATAATAAACCAAACGTGTACCCTTCGTAGAGTTATAATTACGTTCCGGGTCACCACCCTGCGGGAATTTGGTAATCGTTAACAAGTTATCACCCGAGAAATAGAAACGCAGACGTTCAATTTTCGCTTTACTTGTCAATGCTTTCGGCAATGTATAACCGAATGTCAAGTTCTTCAAACGGAAATAAGAAGCATTATACAACCAGTAAGTACTTTCACGCTGGTTCTTTGCTCCGCCTAAATCTGCAAAATATAAACGTGGATATTTAGCGTCTTTGTGATCTTCTGTCCACATATTATCAATATAATCCTGTGAAATTGGCGTTCCTTGATAGAACGGACGCAATCCCCAACCGCTGGCATAATGTTTGGCACCCTGTACGCCTTGTCCCATTAAAGAGAGGTCGAAACCTTTCCAGTTGGCACCCAGATTAATTGTATATTCGAAATTCGGTAAACGCCCGTCAAGAACTTTACGGTCATTTTCATCAACAATACCATCCGGAACTCCGTTCGGACCACTGATATCTGCATACTTGATATCCCCCGGCAACGTTTTGTCATTAAACTGTTTAGGAGAATTAGCCACATCCTCTTCATCTCTGAAAATACCAATTGCTTCATAACCATAATATGACTCATAAGGCAAACCCTCCTTATAGATCAAGCCTTTAGAAGAGTCTATAAAATCTGCACCGTATTTCGTCAATTCGTTTCTCGTACGATCAAAAAATACACCGGCATTATAATTTAACCCCTTAAATACACCTTCTTTGATATATCCATTATAAGCTAACGAAACTTCAATACCTTTATTTACCATTTCACCGGCATTGATATACGGAGACTTCAAACCTAACAATGAATTACTCTGTGCTTCACGAAGAATATCGTATGTTCTCTTCTTATACCAGTCAAAAGTAATATTGAAACCGTTGAAAGCAGTAATATCGATACCAAAGTCACCTATAGAAGTTGATTCCCATTTCAGATCACGGTTAGTAAGAGCTGTCTGTGCCACACCTGCATCCAAATTTGAGTTGTCAAAGCTATAATCTTTACCTGTTGTAACTAAAGCATAGTAAGAATAAAGATCAATATTCTGATTACCCAAAATACCCCATGAACCACGTAATTTCAGGCTATTCAACCATTCCCAGTTCAGTTCTTTCATCCACTCTTCTTCGCTTACACGCCATCCCAAAGAGAAAGAAGGGAAGATACCCCAGCGAGAATCCGAAGAAATGCGGGAAGAACCATCGTACCGAGCATTCACTTCTAACAGATAACGTTGTTTGAATGCATAGTTAGCACGGAAAAAAGCAGACATAATACCCCATTCTTCTGAATACCCCTTATTGGTCTGTACCGAAGAAATACCAGTATTCAGTTCATGCAACGGGAAGTCAAAATTTTGGCGATAACCTTCCAGATTATCTAATTTATAATATTCCAGGTTATAACCAGCCATTACAGAGAAATCATGTTCTTGATTAGGAGTTGCCCAATCATATTTCAAATAAGTATATAAGTTGTAGTAAGAGCTATTATCCATTTTACTAGTTAAACCCGTACCATTTGTATTCAAAGTACCATTCTGAACACCGTCATGATAATAATAAACTGGTGTAGGCAATGCACCCCAATCTTTTGTATGCTGTTGTTTATAACGCATAGCACCCTTAGTATACCAGCTTAGACCTTTGATAGGACTAACTTCCAACCAAGCCTGCGCATTGACATCTGTATTTATATAGTTTTTAAAGTTCTCTGTTTCAGTGATAGCAACCATGTTTTTATTATTACTTTCAAAAGTAAAAGCTTTCATTGTGTAACGCTTAACACCCGTTCCATCATCCGGTAACCAAGGCATATAAGTCGGGGCCTGTGAAATAGTAGACAAATAAGCATCGGTATCACCCTGGCGTGTTTCCTGACGATCACTGCGGCTACCCGTAAAATACATACCGAATCTGATCCAATCATTTACCTGTGAAGTCAGGTCCAATGTTGCATTGTAACGTTTGAACTTCTGTCCTTTCATTGTACCAGGCTGATTGACCATACTTAAAGAAGCATTATAAGAAGTTTTACCAGTCGTACCGGCAACACTCAAGTTGTGCTGCTGAACGAAAGCAGGATCAAACATATAATCCAGCCAGTTGAAACTCGGATACTTAGTCGGATCGGATGGATTCGTGTAATTCGCAATCATTTCATCCGAGTAACGGTCTGTTGCCGGAGCACCGGAATTGTCTTTTGCCATATTGAAATATTTCATATATGTAGGAGAATCCCAAATCACATCCAGCAAGTTTGTCGGATTGTGAACAGCAAAGTTTCCATTGTAACGAACTGAAATACGGTCTTTTGTTTCCGAACCATTTTTAGTAGTAATCAAAATTACACCGTTTGCGGCACGCGAACCATAGATAGACGCCGAAGCTGCATCCTTCAATACTGAAACACTTTCAATAATGTTTGGATCGAGGGAGGCCAAGTCTCCCTCGACTCCATTAATCAGGATTAATGGGTTGGAGCCTGTTCCCGAGTATGTACCCTGTCCACGTACACGGATCTGAACATTTTCATTACCCGGCTGCCCTTTGTCGGAAGTGATGCGCAGACCCGGCATCTGTCCTTGTAACATTGTCGAAGTGTTTGCTACCGGTCGTTTAGCTATTTCTTCACCCGTCACAGCAGCAACGGCACCTGTCAGGTTTACTTTCTTCTGCGTACCGTAACCTACTACAACTACTTCATCCAAATTCTGAGTATCTTCCTGGAGAGTAATTTTCAGACGACCATTACCGGTAATTTTTATTTCCTGGTCTTTGTAACCAAGATACTTTACCAATAAGACATCGCCATTTTTTGCCGACACGGTAAAGTTACCGTCTACATCTGTAATGATACCTGTGGTTGTTCCTTTTACTAGTACAGACACTCCGATCATCGGTTCCCCGAATTCATCCAGAACGATTCCGGAGACAGACTGTGTTTGCGCGAACAAACTTAGACTTGAGTTAAATGCCACCATTAATAATAATAATCGCCAAAACGATACAGTGACCTTCTTAATTCTCTTTTTCATTTAATCATGGATTTAATTAGACTTAAAATTTCAACAAATTCAATAACACAAAGAAACATATTTTCTTTTTCACAAAAGAAAACATACTTCCCAATTTAGTATTAAATTATTCTATATAAATAGTTTGAGACAAAAGTAACAGGAAACTGATACAAATTTATCAGTTTCCCTGTTCCAACTTTCCTTTAGATTGCACAAACTCGGTCGGAGTACAACCATAAAAAGTCTTAAAAGAGTTGGAGAAATAAGAGTGGCTATTAAAACCAAGGTGTGAGGCAATTTCAGATACATTCATTTCCGAATCTTGTAATAGTTTCGCCGCCATCTCCAATCGTTTATTACGGATCAGCTCCATAGGCGAAAGTTCGGTAATAGATTTGAGTTTGCGGTAGAGGTTGGCACGACTGATACCAATCTCCGTACATAAGAGTTCCACATCCAGTTTATCGTTGGAGATGTTCTGCTCAATTACGGCAAATAATTTCTGAGAGAAACGTTCATCCGCCGATTTAACTTCTATTCCCAGTACATCCGGAGAGAAACGCTTTCCATATAACTTTTTTAACTGTTCCCTCGAAGCCAGCAGGCTACGGATACGGGTTTGCAACACGTCCATATTGAACGGCTTGACGATATAATCGTCAGCTCCCGCCTGGAACCCTTCTTTTATGTGCACAACCATAGAACGTGCCGTCATCAAAATCACAGGGATATGTCCTATTCGCAGATCGTTTTTAATCATTGTACAAAGTTCCAGTCCGTCACGCTTCGGCATCATGATATCGCTAAGCACCAAATCCGGGAAATCCTGAATTGCTTTTTCGTAGGCCCGTACTCCGTCACCCGCTTCAATAACGGTATATTCAGCTTCCAGACTCTTTTTCAAATAACTACGCACATCCTTGTCATCCTCAACCAGCAGAATTTTATATTTCGTTCCTTCAGCCTTTTCCGGTGCAGGAAGTGAAGCTGAAATATCATCAGTATTGGCTACTTCCGAAATTTTATCTAATTCTACACTTTCAATCTGATCGTCAGAGAACGCAGATCGGGAAATCGGAAGGATGACAACAAAACAAGCACCTGCCTGTTCTGTATTATCCACATCGCAATAAATAACACCGCGATGAAGCTGAACAATCGTATAGACAAGACTCAGCCCAATACCTGTTCCCGACAAGTTGATACCGGATGTCTCCGGAATCTGATAGAAAGGAGTGAATATTTTATCCACCTCTCCCTCTTCTATACCCTTACCGGAATCTTTTACACGCAATACAAGATAATTCGCATTCTCATCTTTATATAGTCTGTCTATATGTTTCGGATTCAGTCCGTTCCATGAGGTTTCCGAAACCTCCATGGTGATGGATTCTCCGGAGGGTGTATATTTGAAAGCATTTGACAAGAGATTAAATACAACTTTTTCTAAAAGTGACTTATCAAACCAGGCATCGATCGTTTTAGGCGTACAGTTCAATGAAAACTTAATTTCATTAGTGAGAGCAATTTGATTAAAGGCATAATATATTTCCTTTATATATTCGCAAATATCCCCTTCACTGACTTTCAGTTCCAAACTACCCGCCTGGTTCTTATGCAAATCCATCAGCTGATTGACCAAAAGCAGTAGTTTTTGGGCATTCTTATAAATAATAGAAAGTTTATCATGCAATTCAGCAGGAATGTCTACCCGCTTGACCAACTCTTCGAACGGGGTTATGATCAGCATCAAAGGTGTACGCAACTCGTGGGAGAAGTTGGTGAACAGACGGATCTTTGCTTCGTGAAACTCCTCCTGTTTCTGTTTTTCCATTTGCTTAAGTTTTAGCCCGGCTTCCAGATTTCGCTTAATTGTCGCGTAATGAAGAATCGCATAACTGATGGCAGCCAATGCAATTATATAGAATAAATAAGCGTACCAGGTTCTCCATAAAGGCGGTTGTACGATAATGACCAACGAACGACCCTGTTCATTCCATACACCGTCATTGTTGGAACCTTTTACATGGAAAATATATTTGCCCGGACTCAGATTCGTATAGAAAGCCGAGTTTCGTCCGCCGACCTGGTTCCAGTTGTCATCGTAGCCCTCCAGTTTGTAGGCATACTGATTCTGCGTAGAATAAATATAATTCAATGCCTGATAGGTAATTGAGAAATTATTCTCATTATAGAGCAGGCGAATCGTATCCGTGCTGTCCAATACTTTATCCAAAATACCCGACTGGTCTCCTACTTCAATCGGCTGGTTGTTGACGGATAATTGTTCCAGTACTACCGACGGTATATTTTCGTTCTTATCCATCTCGGCGGCCTGGAAAGTGACAAAACCGTTACTGCCGGAAAAACAAAGAGACCCGTCCGGAAGAGCAATCCCGCTATGCAACGTAAACTCCCGGATATCAATTCCGTTATGACGATGATAGTTCCTAACTTCACCTCCTACGGGATCAACCATAATCAACCCGTTCACCGTACTCATCCACAACTTCTGATCGCTGCTTTCTACCAACGAACAGATATTATTGTCCAGCAATCCTTCACGGGTGGTCATCACCCGCTTTACATGCTCTGTTTTATCAAACTGAAATATACCGCCTCCGTAGGTCGATACCCATATTTCACCTGATTTCGTACGGATAATGGAAGAGATATAGTTATTAGGAATACGGTAACTATCAACTGTTGCCTCATTGGAATATTTTGTCATCCGTTTTTTATTCGTGTCGAAACGAAGCAATCCGTCAGACGTACTACCCAACAATAATATACCGTCTTCTTCTTCCAGAATAGAACGGACGTTCGAAATTATAAAAGGTTCATCCACGTTATTGGTAAAGTTCATGACCAACTGGTCATGAACAAAACAAGTCAGACCGAATTCCGTCGATGCCCCTCCTATCCATAACCGGCCTTTATTGTCACGCAAAATAGAATAGATGGAATATTCCTGCGGATATTTATGATAAAGAGTAAACCTTTTTGTCCGGATATCAAATTTATATATTTCCCCCTTCGTCGTTCCACACCAGACAGTTCCGTCTTCATAAAAAACAGACTTGATAATATTCGTATTAAAAGTAAAACGCGTGGACGGATCGATCAGATAATAGCGTGATTCATTAGTTTGATTATTGTAATTCAACAATCCGTAACCCTCTGTCGCGATCCATAAATTGGAAGGGGATTCATAGGTTATTGCACCGTAAATACCCGTTCGGATATTCAGTTCGTCTTCCGGACGATGAAGCACAAATCGGTTGGTAAATTTATTCAGATAATTGATACCGCCTGCAAATGTCCCGACCCACAATGTATGATCCTTGTCCACGCAAAATGAATAAACGGAATAATGGCTTAAAGAATGATTTATATCGTCATATCCAGCCACTTTCGTTATCTTTCCGGATTCCGGAGTCAAAGCAAATATACCGTCAAAAGTTCCGATCAACAGCTTTCCCTGCCATTCGATCAAACAACGGATGGTATTATTACTCAACTGACTATTTTTACTTGTAAATGACTGAACCTCATTATCACGCAAATTAATCTTATTCAATCCATATTTACTACCGATCCATATCTGTTTATGCGAATCTTCATATATACTGGTAATATTATTATTATTCAATGGCATATTTCTGGATTGACTTGTAAAATGGCTTATAATATTCAGTTGTTTATCACACAAATAAACACCCTTTGCCACTGTTCCGATCCACAACCGATCTGCGCTATCTTCAAATAAAACGGATATGGAAGTATCATTCAATTCATTATCCAAAAGAATCTGTTCAAAGCAATCTTCTTCCCTGTTATAACGATTTAATCCACCCCATGTTCCAACCCAGAGACAACCGGAAGCATCGGTATATACTTTAGTAATTCCCCCAGGCATCAAGCCATGCAGTCCTGAACCATATCGCTTAACCTGATTCGTATTTAAATTGATCCGGTTCAATCCGTTATAGGTCCCGACCCACAAATAGCCTTCATGATCTTCAGTGACGGAGGAGATCGAATTACTAGACAAACTCTGTTCATTTCCATCCTCGTGGCGATAGATTACATATTCCTTGCCGTTAAAACGATTCAGCCCGTTCTTGGTGGCAAACCAAAGGTAACCTTTCGAATCCTGATATATATCCATGACAGACAGCTGAGAGATACCTTCGTTCAGGTCAGAGTTAAAGGAATACAAATAGTTAGCCTTCTCTGCATGTAGAGCAGATAAAAAAAGGGCTAGAAACAATATAAACGAAAATCTCCTTTCCATGGCAGTCGAATCTGATTAGATAAAGCAAAAATAGTAAAAGTTTCGGTTAGTGGTAACAGATATGTATTTATCCGTTACCACCTGTCGCTATTTTCATCATTATTTCAATTCAATAAAAGCAGTCGGTATGCCTTTCGCCTTAACAGCAACAAGACTCTTGCCTTTATTCAGATTCACTTTGATGCATGCCCGTCCATTGTATGCCTGGACCTTTCGGCTACCGGTAGATGTTCCCTGATTTTGTATCAGTGATCCGTCACCGGCTATTTCAAATTCAATATATTTCTTCGAATCAAGACAACGGATACCGTCCTTATCCAAAAGCTGGACTTCCAGTAAAACAGTATCGCCTTCACGCGAAACGATTGATACAGCAGCAGCTGATTCTTTGCCCCACTTGGCAGTCTGATATTCCTGGCTGATTTCATCTGTCACCTTTGTTTTTCCCTGTATGGCAACGGCACGTATCTCGTTCTTTCCTTCCTCGTACACACAGTTCCAGCGCAATCCGGCAGCCGGATAATCCTGGCTGTTACGCTTCTTTACTCCCTGGCTGATGCCATTGACGAACAGTTCTACGGTTTCGCAGTTCGAGTAGACCAAAACTTCCTTACGGTCGCCTTTGTTTCCCCAGCGTACAGGCCAGCTATGACCATAAATATGTACCATCGGCTCAGTCGTCCAGTAAGATTGGAAGACATAATAGCTTTCCTTGGGAGTGAAATCACGTTCGATAACGCCTTTTTGGTTTACGTAGGGAACCGGATTTTCAGGACGGACAGGTGTTGAGAAGTCCTTGAATGGCCAATAGGCGGCACCTGTCAGCCAAGGCATCGTTTCCTGTTCTTTCAGATGCCAGTCGATCAGGCGGACAATATAACTTTCCGACCAGTCGCCATCTTTGGATGCACGGGCGGCACCTCCGTAAAGGGAAGCATCCCCGTCGCGCTCATCAGCACCTTTTCCCGATTCAATTCCTTTCAGATTGGCAAAAACATTCTCCGAATGACGACGGGCATGGCTGTCGCCTCCCCATTCCACATGCAGGAAATGTTTGACTTTCTTCATCTCTTCTTCGGATACGGATTTATAATCAGTGAATACACCACGATACCAGCCTGCCCAGATGGAGGGGGAATAGACATCGACGATGTCGCTGCAAAATTCACAACGGCGGATAGCGGTCATACGGGTATCGTCCAGGCGATGTGCCAGATCATGTTGTTCTTTCATAAAAGCACGGATGGCACCTTTATCGAACGTACTGAAATCGTTCGGCCAGTCGTTTTCATTTCCTAATCCCCAAATAATAATGGAAGGATGGTTATGATGTTGATTGATCATATTTGTCAGCATACGGCGTGCTTGATTCTTGTAGGTCTCTCCACCCAAACCACCACGACACCAAGGGATTTCCTCCCATACAAGAATACCTAGCTCGTCACATAATTGGAGGATGATATCCGATTGCTGATAATGTCCGAGACGGATAAAGTTGACACCCATGTCTTTCATCATCTGCATCTCGGTACGCATCATCTCTTCCGTCATAGCCTGTGCTACGCCTGCATGGTCTTCATGACGATGTGTTCCGCGAAGCAGAAGGCGGCGGCCATTCAGATAAAACGGGCCTTTTTCCTTAAATTCTGCCTGGCGGAAACCGAAGCGCTCACTGGCTGTCAGGGTTTGACCGTCAGCTTTGATAGTCAGCTCGCAGGTATATAGATTCGGAGAATCGACATCCCACAAGGCTGGATTCTTGATCTTGGTTTCTACCAGGAACTGGTCACCCAAAGGGAGGATATTCTCTACTGTCTGAGAATATATTTGCTGATGCCCGGCATCATAGATAGTGACAGTCACGTCGGCCTTACGGACATCTTCCGGATTATAGAAAGAGGCTTTTACTTTGACTGTCCCCTCTTTCCGGTTGGCAGAAAGCTCCGGTTCCAAACGTATCTGTTCAAAAGAAGCTTTCGGCAAATAGACTAGATTCAGATAACGGTACAGGCCGCCATAAAGATTGAAGTCGGACAGGTCGGACGGGATCATCTCCACATCGCGCGAGTTGTCACAACGGATAGACAAAGGGACTTTTCCCTTGAAGCGTTTCATTAACTTATCATCAGCCATAAAGTCCTTTACAGCTTCGGTTATATCGACACTCCACTCATCGTAACCTCCTACGTGTTCACCGACCAGTGTTGTGTAGATATAGACTTTCGTCTTCTGTCCGGCACCTTCAAAGTCAAGTACGACACGACCGCCGGCGTACGGATTGTCGATCGTCAGCAGCGTTTTGTACCAGCCCGGTCCTTGATAATAATTGATATCCGGATCTACTGCGTCTTCAGCATTAAAGCAATGAGGTAAAGTGACTTTCTGCCAGATGGGGACAGATTCCGGATTTCCTGGCGAGAATGGACGTACGGCTTCCCAAATTCCTCCCAGGTCACCTTTCAGGTATTCCCAGTTTTCTGTTAACCGTTGTTTTTGTTTTGTCGGTACTTTTCCCGCCATCGAAAAACAACAGAACAGGAAAAGACAGGTGTAAAGAATGTTTTTCATTATGTTTGTTTTTATATTTATAATATGGCTGTTCCTTCGTTCTCTAGTTTTTGTTTTCGAAGGAGGGCTTCCAAATAATAATAATCGGCATAGACGATAGGTACATCTACTTCTACATTATGCATTTTAGAACCTGTGCTGTGTAATAACAGAAAACCTCTGTCCTTGCTGGGTGTTGTACGGTAGCTTTTGGATAGATTCTCCAAAATGGTATTTGCTTTCGTTATATAATCCTTGCCGTTGACAGGGTCGTACATGCTCAGTTCATACAAAGCAGAAGCCGTTACCGTTGCAGCCGACACGTCACGAGGTTCGGCTGGTATCCCCGGCGCATTGAAATCCCAGTAAGGAATCAGATCTTCAGGCAGATTCGGATGAGTAAAGATATAATTCTCTATATGTTCAGCTTGTTCCAGAAATTCAGGTAAACCAGTTTCACGATAACACAGGGTGTATCCATAAAGTCCCCATGCCTGACCACGTGCCCATGCCGACTCATGTGAATACCCCTGATGTGTCTGTTTCTTTAGCACAGCTCCGGTAATCGTATCATAATCGATCACATGATAAGAACTATAATCTTTACGAAAATGATTCTTCATCGTTGTACGGGCGTGATTCACAGCTACATCATAGAACAAAGAATCACCACTCGTCCTGAATGCCCAAAAAAGAAGCTCCAGATTCATCATATTATCGATAATGACCGGGCAATCCCATTTGTCACGACTGTGATCCCATGAACGGATCACTCCTGCTTTCTCCTTGTAACGCGTAGTCAACGTATAAGCAGCCTGCAGCAATACATCTTTATAGGCAGCATCGCCCGTCAGACGATAACCGTTCCCGAAACTACAATAAACCTTGAAGCCCATATCATGTGTCCCGCCATTCATCTTCTCACGCTCAATCAAAGCCGTTTGTTTCTGAGCCTTTTCTTTCCAAAAATCATCCTTGGTATATTCATACATATACCAAAGTTCGCCCGGGAAGAATCCGCTGGTCCAGTCACGGGAAATGACCATATGCAACGTACCGTCGGCTTCCACATTACGCGGACTGGCTAATGGCCCGAGATTCTGTTTATCGCGCAAAGCCTGCTTTTCCCTGGGTTCTGCGGAACGTACAGCATCCATTTCAACAAAAGCCTGCTTCAATTGCGTCGAAGCAAAAGAGAAATTATCCTGAACAAGATCAGGCTGATCGGTTCCGCAAGAAGTGAAGGCAACCAATAAAAGTAAAAGAGGTGTTTTAAAATCCATAGTTTTTTAACGAATAAAATATAGTTTATTGTCCTATAAAACATTGTTTTTTTACAACCATAACAACGGATGACGGATAGGCAAATTCCTTACCACTTCATCATTGACAGGAAAATGTTCCAGCATTGTCCAAAGAGATACATAGTCTCCGTTAGGTGTATCACAGGCACTGAACAGCAAAGCCGGGTGGGCAACAGGCCATTCATCCCAATACATCACGTCTTTATTAAACGGCCATACGGATTTATCCTTTATATAAGGATACAACCATGCAACTCCTTTCTGCATATTCCGTCCGTCTTCCGTTGTATATTGCCATAAATTATGATTTTCATCCGAAAGGATATGGCAGACTGTTGCCATTGCATCCAGGTTAAAAAGAGAATATCCATACGGCTTTGTCCGGTTCAATTCCAATGGAAAGCTGCCGTCCGTATCCAACTGATCCGGCAATAATACATTCCGGTAACGTTCTCTGCAAAACTCCAGTACTTCGGTATTCCCTGTATATTTAGCAAACAAAGCTGCCTGCATCACCCAACAGGTCCCGTGGTTATTCTTCGCATTCATTTCATCTTTCCCATACGGATGATTGGTCAGCCAATGCAGATATTTCGAAAACCAGTCTTTTGTCGCAACCGCCTCTTCCGCTGATAGCAAACCATTCTGTTCCATTACGATCAGAGACTGCACGACTTCCATCAGATGGATCGTATCGATAATCCCTATTCCCCGCCCTGTCACAATACCTTTGATAGCCTGGGCATACTGAAGGTCCGGATTCATACTTGTTTCAGGGTCAATGAACCAGGCATGAACATGTTTCAGGGCTTGTTCGATGTATTTGGTATCTTTAGTAACGATCCAGGCAGAAGTAAGATCGCCTACGACGGTGCTGAAACGGATCATTGCATGGCGATGGGCCACAAAGTTATCGGGATTCGTTTCGCCGTCACGACGGATATAGGCACTATCCGGACTTACCGGATTCGGCCACCAGTAATCGCCTTCTGAATAAAAATCATGAATTCCCCCGGCACTCCGTTCTGCCACAAAAGAGGTTATTGTAACAGGTTCCTCTCCTAATGCATCATCTCCCCGGAGGATAATTTCGGGGCGTAGCAAGTCTGACACTTGTTGCTTTAATTCTGTTTTGACAGAACAAGAACAAAAAATAAATGCTGTTATTGAAATTAATAATAAAAACTTCGTATTCATGGCATAGACAGATTTTTCTTGCTCAAAAATACAGTTTGTCCCCCTTTCTCGTTTTTAATATTATCGCAAAAGCTTGTAGATTTATTGCAAAAGAGGAAATTTGTGAGATATTTATACAATACCGACAGATAGTCATATCCTAAAAAGAAAAGAATCATCCTATTGACTTGTGGATAGTTATCGGCAGGCCTGCTCACAATTGTCGGCAAGCCTGTTCATTATTATGAACAAGCTTGTCGATAATTGTCGACAAGCAAAAAGTTCGTTTTTCGGAAAAGAAGTTACTATATATAGTATAATGTATTCTTATTTTGAATAAATAAACGTATATTCATACGTATTCACCTCTGCTATTTTATCGGTAGAACTAATCTGTTCCCGAATTGTCAAACCTGTAATATAATCGCCGGTAGTAGTAAAATGATACGTATAACTTGCAGTCGTATCATCATCTCCAGACAGGCTGTAGGAATTGGCTGATTCAGGCAAATTTCTGCTCTGATTTCCATAAAGCAGATTTATAGGAGAAAAAGCGTCGAATCCCACCGGATTAAAAGATGGGATTACACGCCACGGGAAGTTACGCGGAGTCAGAGCCGTGCTGCTATATTTATATTCTATTCTTTTCTTATCCCGGGTAAACAGAGTGACATTACCATTCTCCCATATATAAGCTTCTTCCTTATCAAACTTCTGCGATTCATAGCCGCTCTCACCTTCTTTCGGCCACTTCATTGTCAGAGATGCACTAGTCAGACTGGCTCCGTTATACAGGTAGTTATATTCATCGCTCGTATATACTTCCTTGTTAAAAGGATTATTTTTATTAACGGATTTCTTAATAATAACATTTCCATTCATAAGATATTCAATACGTTCGATATCTTCATCCGGATTAACCATCGTGATTTTATCTCCTACATATATGAAAGGAACATTCTTACCATTAACAAAATCCATAGAAGCGATCTTACCGTCATCGGTATAATTGATATATGCAAAATAGAGCACATCCGTACCTTTAGCACAAACGACTTTAGTTAACTTGTCCAATTCCGGTATAACAGGTTTATCATCATCCCCACATGATAATAAACCTAAAGTCATTACCACTAATAAAAAAACATACTTCTTCATTTTCATCTCTCCTATATTAACTATTCAACGTCACAAAAGTAGAACATTTGGCAAAATAAAGAACGAAGTAACTTATTTTAAGTAATAACTAAATTTTAATAACACCTTTTTTATTCTACACAAACCTCGTCTACAAACAAGAAAGCAGCAGCTCCCGGCCACATATGCCATGCAGGAAGTTTCGGAGTCACCTTTGCCACCATACGTACATAACGAGATTCCGTTTCCGGAAAACTTAGTGAATAAGGATAAATACCATCTTTATCATCTTTGTTCAGTATCGGATAAGACCGGGAAGCAACAGTATGAAAATCCGTACCATTATCGGAAAGCCGGATTTCAAATCCGACAGGGCCCATCACTGCCGCCCCTTTGGATATATTCGCAGTAAACGATACGATCCTGACCGGAGTCTTTTCCTTCAGATCAATTATCAAGTCCATATCCGTAAGAAAACCGAGCCAGCGTCCAGTATTATAATTCGTATTTCCTGTGAGACCATCAATCAAAGTAGAGACTCCACTAAACGTATAGTTAGAATGAGGAGGGGTTACTAATCGACAAGGCTTAAATGTAGCTTTATTTACCCGGATAGTTTCAGAAAACAGTTCGCTTGTATCCTTATCCAAAATGACCCGCGCTTGCAAAACCGCATCTTTATCGATTCGGACAGGTTCTGTATAGAGAGACGAATGTGTATCCGGTATACTTCCATCCATCGTATAATAAACCGGACGATTCCCTATGGTAGACAGTGAAACTGCTAAATTACCCTTTACCGTATCCGGATCAAATGATTCCGTTATTTGAAAAACATGTTTCGAATAGACATAACCTTTCTGATCATACAACTTGATCAGACGATAAAGTCTTGTCATAAAATCATCAAAATCATGTGTTTCAGGAGCAGACCATGCTAACTCACTCAAAGCGGCAATACGGGGAAGAATCAGATACTCTGCCCGTTCCGGCTTTTCAATACGTTCCGACCAAAGGCAACCTTGAACACCGATAATATGCTTCTGCACATCTGCCGGCAATGAATCCGGAGTAGGGTCGAAATCATAGACTCGTTTGACACCACGATTTCCGCCAAGTTCCAGCAGTTGCTTACTACTAAAATAAAGGATTCCGGCTGGTGTCATAATCACATCATGATGTTGTTGTGCCGCTTTAATTCCATTTTCCGTGCCACGCCATGACATGACAGTTGCATTCGGGGCAAGACCACCTTCCAATATTTCATCCCAACCGATTATCCGGCGACCTTTGCTGTTCACAAACTCTTCGATACGGGTCATGAAATAGCTTTGTAGCTTATCTTCCACTTTATGTTCTTTCGTTTCTTTCCAGCCCATCTTACGAATTAACTGCTGGCATTTAGGACAAACACTCCAGCGGTCTCGGGGACATTCATCACCACCAACATGGATATAATGTGACGGGAACAGGTCAATAATTTCCGATAAAACATCCTCCGCAAAATGAAGAGACTGTTCATTTCCAATACATAAAACGTCTTTATGAACACCATACGTCGTAGCGACCTCGTACGGTCCTCCTGTACACCCTAGTTCCGGATAAGCTGCCAGTGCTGATGTTATATGGCCCGGCAAATCAATTTCCGGAATAACCGTTATATAACGGTCTGCTGCATATTTTACAATCTCACGAACTTCATCCTGTGTATAAAACCCACCGTAAGGAGTTCCGTCAAACTTACCGGAACCATCGTTCAGTAGCGACTCTTTACGCAGTGAACCGATCTCCGTCAGGCGGGGATATTTCTTAATCTCAATCCGCCATCCCTGATCTTCCGTCAAATGCCAGTGAAAGGTATTAAAGTTATGTAAAGCCAAAATATCAATATATTGTTTGATAAAATCTGTTGAAAAAAAATGCCGTCCTACATCCAGGTGCATCCCTCTGTATGGAAACCGGGGACGATCTTTTATCTGAACTGCCGGAAGAATTATTTTTTTATTCCCAACTTCTGACACTAACGATTTACGCAGGGTTTGTATTCCATAAAAAAGTCCGGCTTCACTTTTAGCTGTAATGGAAACTGTTTTATCATTCACTTCTAACCAATAAGCTTCCGGAGAGTTTTCAGAAATATCCTCTAACAACAGATTTATTCCGTTAGAAAATACTGCTCCTTCCACTATTTCCGGTTGAAATCCAGTTGCCTCTTTTATATATCCGGAAAGGAAAGAAGCCAACTGTTTCGCTTTTTCATTACCAGTGAAATATCCGATACGCGTTGTTCCGGAAAGAATGAATGAGGAAGTTCCGGCTTCTTCTATTTTTACCGGTTGAGGTATGACATGATAATCAGCCGACAGTTTTTTATCACCGTTTGTACATGACAAAAACAAAACTGCCAGCATTACTGCTACTATCTGTTTGAATGTTCTTTTCATTGTACTTATAATTTAGCTTGTGAAGAACGGAAAACAGTTCCCAGATTTATTTTTGATTGTTGACGGATAGTTCCTTTCAAACGGATATCTTTGCAGGAGCGTCCTATCATAATACGAAAATCGCCGGGTTCTACTACACGGTTTAAATCTTTATCCAACATCGACAGGTCTTCTTCTGTTATCAGAAAGCTCACTTTCCGGGCTTCGTTCGGAGCCAACGACACCGGTTTAAAATGGATCAACCGGGTAATAGGCTGTGTGACAGAGACAACTTTATCAAGTAAATAAAGCTGTACGACTTCATTTGCCGGATACTTTCCCGTATTCTTTACCCAAAATGAGACTGTATAAGAAGAGGTATTCCCCGGAGCAGGTTCTATATTTAGATCTTTGTAATCAAATTCCGAATAACTCAATCCGTAGCCAAACGGAAATAAAGGTTCTCCTGTCAAATTCAGATAATCATCGCTGCGCCCAGTCGGTTTATGGCTATAGTTCAATGGCAGCTGGGCTTCATCGATAGGATATGTAATCGGAAGCTTTCCGGATGGATTATAATCGCCAAATAAGACATCGGCAACTGCATTTCCTCCTTCTTCACCTGGATACCAAGCATTTAATATGGACTGTACATTGTCTATCCATTCCGACATCACAACAGCGCTTCCTCCTATCAGTACAACAACTGTCGGCTTTCCGGTTGCAGCCACCCGATTGATCAATTCCTCCTGCCTTCCTGGTAAAGTCAGATAACCTCTATCGCGAAACTCTCCCTCTTCCAGACCGACCACCACAACCGCCACATCCGACTGACGAGCCGCCTGTACCGCACGTTCAATACTATCATCTTCACTTTTAACTCCATAATCCCAAACCAAACGAATACGAGCATTACGAGTGTTCTCATAGAAACGGATCTTTATATCATAGACCTTTCCTTTTTCAAAACAGAATGGTACGAGAGAAGTTCCGAATGATGTTTTATAAGGTTTATCTATCAACTTGTTCCCGTCTATCCAAAGTTGGTAACCGTCATTGCCTTCCAGGCCGAATTGATACGTTCCGGAAACAGGTGACTGCATTTTTCCATTCCATTCGACAGAAAACCAGTCAACTGCCAAACAAGTATCCGGAGCAAAAAGCGTCCAGGAAAATTGGATCTGTTTATCAATCCGTTTCAGATCCGGTTGTCCGTCACAGGTTATATTATTAAAATAAGTTCCTTCCAATCCCGGTTTTCCATCCGAAGTGAAAAGAGAGCTACCTGGTACTGTTACGTAAGCAGGATTAACCCGTTTACACCCCATTTCACAAAAGATCTCTGTCTGATCGCCCAATTTATTCTTCAATCCCTCCAATATACTAACTTTCTTTACTCCAGGACCACTGTATCCTCCTAAGCGTGCAGCGGTAGCATCCTCACCTATTAGTGCAATACGACCGATCTGTTTGGATAAAGGCAATACCTGATCGTTGTTTTTCAGCAGGACCATCGATTTACAGGCAGCCTCACGAGTTAAAGCCCTGTGTTCTGCACAAGCATTCCACCGATCTGCTTCGGTTTCATCGGCATAAGGATGTTCGAATAGTCCCAGACGGAACTTAGCTTTCAATACTTGTCCGGCAGCCCGGTCGAGAGCCTCCTTTGTAACCCGACCATCCAAACAAGCCTGTAAAAAAGGAAGATGCTCATCATAAGTCGTCTGAAAAATAACATCCAGTCCACCATTAACAGCATCAGCACCGGCCTCTGCAAAATTATTAACAGTATGATGTAATTTATGAATGATACCGACCGCATCGGCATCGGCTATTGTAAAGCCGTCAAAGCCCCACTCACCCCGAAGTTTATCTATCAACAACCAGGGATTGGCCGTGCAGGGTGTTCCGTCCAGCATATTATAAGCAGTCATTACCGATTGTGAACCACCTTCCATAAAACAGGCTTTAAACGGTACGAAATGTGTTTCCTCCAAATAACGTTCGGTAAAATGGATTGGATTGCTGTCACGCCCGCCATCACCGGAATTGGCAACAAAATGCTTGGGAGTAGTTATCACACCCAATTCTTCAAAACTTTTCACAAAGTTTACCCCCATACAAGCCGATAAATAAGGATCTTCCCCATACGTCTCTTCCACACGTCCCCAACGTACATCCGTTGCCAGGTTGACAACTGGTGACAAAATCTGCCGAATACCACGTGTCTTTGTTTCCATAGCGATTGCATGAGATACTTTTTTCATTAAAGTAGTATCGAAACTGGCTGCCAACGCTATCGCCTGCGGGAAAGCAGTAGCTCCGCCACGCACCAATCCGTGTAAAGCCTCATCAAAAGCAATAATAGGAATTCCCAACCTGGTTTTTTCTACAAAAAAACGCTGAATTTCATTTATTTTCTTAACCGTCTCACGCGCTGTCAAAGTCGGATTATACTGTAAAAGTTGTTTCAGTTCAGGATTATCCGCCCCGACAGTCGACACCTGAAAACCAAAAATCCCATGGGAGAACTTTTCCTTTCCCAAATCCAGATCGCCCGGCATCATATAGATCTGCCAAAATTTTTCTTCAACCGTCATCCGATTTAACAAATCTTTCACCCGTTCTTCAACCGGCAATGTCGGATCCTTATAAGGCAAACGTTTTTCCGACTGGGTAAAGGAACACAGAAACAAAATCAAAATACAACAATAACCAAGTATTTTCATACATAATAATATAAGAGATGATTACACAATAATAAACAAAAAGTGGTCGTGCACATATAGCTTAGTATATATGTCACAACCACTTCCATGTGCAATATTCAAAAAAAATAACGAATAAAACAAATGGAAAAGAAGAAAAAAAGGGATATATTTGACCTCTGAAAACGAGTCTAAAGGAATATTTGATGAAAGACATCTCGCCAACAGAAAGAATCAAAAATGGAGATCGAAATGCTTTTGATGATCTTTATAAACAGCATTATTTTTCTGTCCGTTCATACGCCAGGTTATTGCTGGATGAAAGTGAAGCTGAGGATGTCGTTCAAGATGTCTTCTTCAATTTGTGGCTACATCGGGATACGTTGAATGAAACCCTTTCTTTACGTGGGTATTTGCTCCGTTCTACTTACAACACTGCCTTAAATATACTGAAACGCAAAGGTTTACTAGACAATTATAGTAATATATATAAACAAGAGATTGAAGAAATCGGATATCAGTACTATAATCCCGATACGAATGATACATTACGGAATTTATATAATCAAGATCTCAGAATTGAATTGAATGCAGCTATTGAAAGCCTCCCACCCCGTTGTAGAGAAGCTTTCTCTTTAAGTTTCTTATATGATATGTCTGCTAAAGAGATCAGTACAAAGTTAGGAGTATCCCAAAGCACCGTAGAAAATCATATCTACAACGCTCTTAAAATTCTCCGGACAAAACTGAAATCCTATAAAGGAGGCTTACTGTTCATTCCGGTCTTGTTTAAAATTATAGAAATTATTTATAAAACGAATTAGGTATTTTTTCTTATAAAGTTGTATATAACAATAAGAGAGTTAGCAAATGGAAGAGGATATTATATACAGATATTTCACCTGTCAGACTACAGAAGAAGAGGATAAAGCTGTTTTGAACTGGATAAAGGCTTCAAAAGAGAATGAAGTTCTGTTCTTTGAATTAAAGACAATATGGCATACTTACTCCGAACAAAAAAAAGAAGATCCATGGTTTTTGAAGCATTCATTGAACAATTTAAACCAGCGCATCGACAATGTGGAAAAACAAGCAAACAAGCGTCTATTCTCCAGGAAATATCTGTATCTATGGAGTAGTGCCGCCGCTATCATAGCCATCTTCCTTATCTTCTCGGTTTTCTATACGATGAAACGACCAGTATCCTTGGCGATGCATACAATCACCAATGTCTTCACCGACTCAGTCATGCAAATAAAATTAACAGACGGCAGTACTGTCTGGCTAAATTCCGGAGCATCTCTAAGCTATCCTGATGAGTTTACAGCCGACACCAGATCTGTCAATCTGAAAGGAAATGCTTTCTTTGAAATAGCCAAAGACTCACTGCATCCTTTTATCGTTTCCACCGAACTATACCGTATCAAAGTACTGGGTACTATATTTAGCATCAACACCAGCAATACAGAAGATATGGGGGAAGCGGTATTGCTGGAAGGATCCATCCAATTGGAAAAAGCCAACGGAGAAAATCTGGTTGTTCTTCAACCGGGCCAGCAAGTGTTATTTACCAACGACTATTCGTCTGTCAAAGTAAACAAAATAGATGCACGTCAGCATACCTTATGGCGATTCGGACTGGTTTGTCTCTCCGACGTCTCTTTAGATGAAATACTTTCCAGCCTGGAAGAGATCTATCATGTAAAAATACAGATGGACATCCATCAATTATCTGATCGCCGTTATAACTTCTCATTCAAACAAACAAACAGCCTGGAAGACGCGCTACGGCACCTGTTCTATCTCACTGGTGTGCAAGCGACTGTCCTATCCGAATAAAAAAATAATTTTCCTTTAGGTATTTCTTTAAACAAAATTGTATTTATAATGTAACGAGTGGTAAAAGCGTAATGCTAACGCCATTCCTACATAATAAATACACCCGTTCGCCATATCATAAAGCGGGATTTCATGAGAACACGCATTATCAATATAATGTACTATAAATCAATTATGTTAAACTAAAAAGAGAAGCCTATGTGAAACACAAAAAAGAACCTCGGTTTTTTAACCCTGGACAGAAAAAGAGTAAATTGTTACCAGTTAATCTTAAGAAAACAAATAAAAAGAATGTATGAAAAGAAAAAGTAAAAACTTTATTGCAGTCAAAAGCCTCTGCATAGGACTTTCCTTATGCTGTATGGCAAGCGGAGCGCAAGCTGCATCTAACAGCGCATTTGAAAAGAAGTTTGATGTTCAGTTCTCTCTTAATCAAGTAACATTGAAGAATGTAGTAGATATGCTACAGGAGCAAACTGATATCGTATTCAGCTACGATCATGCGTTGGAATCAATCAAAGTAAACAACGTATCAGTTAAAGCTAAAAATGAAAGTATTGAATCTATACTAAAACAAGCCCTGAAAAATACGGGCGTTAACTACAAAATAGAAAATCACATCGTTGTACTTTATGCCGCAAACACTTCCAAAAATAATGCAAGAACAAGTATAACACAACAAACCAAAAAAGTAACAGGTATAGTTAAAGATGCAACCGGCGAACCTATCATCGGAGCTAATGTCATCGAGAAAGGAACGACTAACGGTGTCATGACCGGGCTGGACGGAGACTTCACACTGGAAGTACCAGCCAATGCCATACTGGAATTCAGTTATATCGGATACGCTCCAGTCAGTATTCCCGTCAACGGACAGACTATTTTTAATGTTATTCTAAAAGAGGACACACAGACTCTAGATGAAGTTGTCGTAACAGCTTTAGGTATCAAACGTCAGAAAAGAGCACTAGGTTACTCTACCACAACCGTAGGAGGTGATGACTTTACGGTTGCCCGTGATCCAAACCTGGGTAATGCCTTGTCCGGAAAAATTGCCGGTGTTACAGTTGCCGGAAACTCTACAGGTAGCGGTGGTAGTAGCCGTGTTGTTATTCGTGGTAATGCTTCTTTAACAGGTAATAACCAGCCTTTGTATGTGGTGGATGGCGTACCTTTCGACAATTCGAATATGGGTAATGCCGGAACCTGGGGCGGTCTCGACCTCGGTGACGGTCTGTCAAACATCAACCCCGACGATATTGCAGATATTCAGGTTCTAAAAGGAGCTGCAGCGTCCGCATTATATGGTTATCGCGGAGGTAATGGAGCTATTCTGATCACAACAAAATCCGGTCAGAAAGGAAAACCCGTTAGCATCGATTTCAACAACAACCTGACATTCAATACCATCTATGACTACAGAGATTTCCAGAATGTATTCGGTCAAGGTTCGGAAGGACAACGTCCTCTAACTGCCGATGCAGCGAAAGCAACCGAAGTCTTGAGCTGGGGTGAACGTATGGATGGAGGCAAAGCAGTCAACTTTCTTGGAAGAGAATATGCTTATTCTCCGGTCGACAACTGGTCTAACTTCTATCGTACAGGCGTTAATAATGCGACTTCGCTAGCTATCAGCGGTGCCGGTGATAAAATCACCTATCGTTTTGGCGTTTCCAATACGTACGAAAAAGGTATCCTTCCTAATGCCAGCATCAGTCAGCAGGGTATCAACATGAATACCACTTATGATATCCTCAAAAACCTGCATTTGAGTGTAAATGCGAACTATGTATTTGAGAAAAACCAGGGCCGTTCCAACCTATCTGACGGAAATGGCAGTACCAACGCATCTTTGTTATATCGTGCCAACACATTCGATATTCGTTGGATGGAACGTGAAAACGAAGACTGTGACTGGGGTACAACGGCCAGTGGAAAAGAAATGATCGGCGGTACGAATGAATATTTCAATAACCCGTATTGGCTACAATACCGGAAAGTAAACACAACCAATAAGAACCGTCTGACAGGTGGTATCACATTGAAATATGATATCTTTGACTGGTTATATGCTCAGGGAGGCATAACCCGTGACGGTTTTAGCTTTGAATTCAGAAATGTGCAGCCTTATGGTGCAGCAGCTGATGCTGCCGGTTATTTGCAAGAATATGAAAAAAACTATTCTGAAATGAACCTGAACTACCTGATCGGTTTTAATAAAGAATTCGGAGATTGGAATATAGGCGCAACTATCGGAGGTAACCGTCAGCGTAATATAACCAAACAGTGGGGTACTGACGGCAACATCAAGAGCTTCCTGGTTCCAGGATTCGAATCTGCCAACAACATCAGCAATCGTACCTATTTAAAAGACTATACGGAATATCGCGTTAATTCGGTTTATGCAACTGCCGATATCGGATGGAAGAATCAGGTATTCTTAAACCTGACCGGACGTAACGACTGGTTCTCCACATTGAACCCGGATGATAATCACTATTTCTATCCTTCTGTAAGTTTATCCTGGGTGTTCAGTGATACTTTTGAAATGCCGGAATGGTTTACTTTCGGTAAGGTACGTGCTTCTTATGCTTCTGCATCAAACGGAACAAACCCTTATCAGAATTATCTGACCTACAAACTTCAGAACTATAAGATAAACGGTCAATCTGTAGCAACAGTCAATAACAGTACAGTTCCTAACAGTATGTTGAAACCGGTACGTATCTCAGAATGGGAAGCTGGTTTGAACTTATCGTTCCTTAATAATCGCCTGACTTTAGACGCTGCTTATTATGTGAAAAATACGAAAGATGATATTGCTCAGGTAACCACCAGTAATGCATCCGGTTTTTCATCTGCTATCCAAAATATCGGTGAGATCCAAAACAACGGTATAGAAATTATGGTGAATGCCGTACCGGTACAAACCAGTAAATTCCAATGGAGCACAACTTTCAATATCGCTCATAACAATAGCGAAGTTAAATATCTTGGAGAAGGTGTAAGCAGTCTGAGTATTGATGGTGCGAGCGCACGAAGTGGAAATGTGACCGTTAAGAATATCGTAGGAATGCCTTATGGTGAACTAGTGGGTTTCAAATATTTGAGAGACGACAAAGGTAACATTGTATTCAAAGATGGTATTGCACAAGCAACTTCAAAAACAGAAAATTTGGGAAGTGGTGTTTATAACCTGACCGGAGGCTGGCGTAATGAATTCACATATAAAGATTGGACATTGTCTTTCTTGATCGATTTCAAGGCTGGTGCTAAACTATTCTCGGGAACAAATTATGGTTTGTATAACGATGGTTTACATAAAAACACACTGGAAGGTCGTGGGGACAACGGTAAAGGTACTATCATAGGTCAAGGTGTTAAACTTGACGGTAACGGAAATTATGTAACTAATGATGTTGCTGTTTCTGCTCAAACATACTGGCAAGGTATCGTAAGTAACAACATAGCAGAAGAGTTTATTTACAATGCGAGCTTCATCAAGTTACGCGAATTATCCCTTGGTTATACATTCCCGAAATCATTGTTAGGCAGACAAAATATAGTGAAAGGGGCATCCATTTCATTAGTTGGACGTAACCTTTGGACTATTCTGAAACATACCGACAACATCGATCCTGAATCAGCGTATAACAATACAAACGGTCAAGGGTTAGAGTTGAACGGCTATCCGGCAACAAGAAGCATTGGTTTCAATGTGAATGTCAAATTTTAATTTAATGCATTGGTAATATGAAAAAAGCAATATTATATGCTGCGGCGGCATTTTCTTTAATAACAAGCGCAACAAGTTGTAGCGATTTTGGAGACGTAAACAACGATCCTGAACAGATGACCCCGTCTATCCTGGATTTTAAACTGGTATTTACACAAGTCATGTCACAAGCTTGCGGTTCAGACTGGGATGTCTGGCGTAACGGTATGATCTATAGTGCAAGTATGTTACAACATACTACCTCTGTAGACTGGGATTATGGTACATTCTATGCTTATTCGGATGGATATAATGCCGCTTACTGGGATGGATATTACAGCGGCGATAGAGCTGCTATCCGCAATGTCTATCTGGTAATGCAGGAATGGAAAGAAAGGCCTGAATATCAGAATGAATATCAAATGTGCCGTATCATACGTGCATTTATGTTCCATCGCATGACTGACTTGTATGGTGATGTTCCTTATTTCGATGCCTCCAAAGGAATAGAAGGTGTCGGATATCCTAAATACGATACACAGCAGGCGATTTACAATGATTTATTTAAAGAGTTAGACGAAGCCCAGGCAGCCTTAAGTACATCCGCAGCCACAACAGTAAAAAATGAAGATCTAGTTTATGGTGGAGATGTTACTAAATGGAAAAAATTTGCCAACTCTTTGATGTTACGTCTGGCCATGCGCTTAACAAAGGTAGACCCGGGGACAGCCGAAACATGGGTAAAAAAAGCTATTGCCAACGGCTTGTTTGAGAGTGCAGCTGATAATGCAATGGTAAAACATTCAGACGGCCTGGTTACTGACGATTCAGCCGAACCTTATGGAAAAGTGCTGAGTCATGAAGATCCACAAGCATTTTATCTGAGCGAATTCTTTATCAACATGTTGAAAAACTCTAATGACCCTCGTTTGCCGTTAATCGCAACAGTTTGTACTACTCCGTCTGAAAAATGGCAGGGTGATTTTGATTTCGGAGATAATGACCCGTCCAAACAGGTCGGTTTGCCGATTGGCTATGATGTAAAAGGAGAAAAATGGGATTTGTCTAATGCTCCTGGCTATCCGGGCACAAACTGGAGATCCTACTATTCTTTACCGAATCGTCAGACCTATGCACGGCCAGATGCTCCGACAATGTTGCTGACTTATACCGAAAATCAGCTATTACTGGCCGAAGCAGCTTACCGAGGCTGGATTTCGGGGAGCGCTAAAGATTATTATGAAGCAGGTGTAAGATCTGCCATGCAACAGTTCTCTTTCTACTCCGCTGCTGAAAGTTCTTACAATCGATATCTGAATGCCGAGGCTATCGATAAATATTTGGCTGATAATCCTTTTGATCAGTCCAAAGCTCTTGAGCAAATCAACACACAATATTATATCACGACTTTTTGTGATGAATATGAAACATTTGCTAATTGGCGTCGTTCGGGTTACCCGGTATTAACCCCAGTAAATAAAGGCTACTCAACCTGTGTAACGAACGGAACCATTCCGCGTCGTTTCCAGTACCCTGTAACAGAAAGCCAAAACAACGAGGCTAACTATCAGGAGGCTATCAGCCGTATGAATGGTGGAGACAAAATGACTTCACGCGTATGGTGGGATAAAGAATAAATAAAGTTCTTACAAATATTGAGGGGCAACCTGCTTTACGCTGGCTGCCCCTTTTCTTTCTTTTGGTATTCGTTATTCTCCTTTTATCATTTCCTCTATCTTACTCTTGTCGCCCACAACCCATACCAGATCATCCATTTCGAAAATCGTATCGTTATCCGGTGTTATCAGTGAGTCACCGTTACGTTCAAGACCTACGATCAGGCAATTATATCGACGTCCCACATTCGACTGTGTAATGCTTTGTCCGAGGAAAGGGAAACTCTCATCAACAATAAAGGAATTGACGGTAATCTCTTCCGGTTGATTGCCGCAACTATGCCCATTCTCCTGATCTTCCAGCTTCGCCTGAAACGCTTTCAGCTGTTCATCCGTTCCAACCACAACAACCTTATCTTGCGGATAGATATGATCTGTACCTCCGGGAATATAAATTTTATAATCACCCCGAATGATCTCGACAATACTCACTCCAAAGTCTTTTCTGAGAGGTAATTCCGCCAACGATTTTCCGGCATAGGGAGAACAAGGTGAAACCGGTACCACTGCCAAATGAATATCCTTATCACTCAACTGCTTATTAAAGCTGGTCTTCAAAGGGTTCCGTTTCCGGTCCACCTCTTCCCGACGATTCAGATTAGTCAGGAAATGGGCTTCCAGTTTTGCATATTGATTCAAATCGCGGCGGAACAGAATAATCAAGATCAGGACTCCCACCGCAATGATCGCACCGATACCATACTGCACATGATAATATTTGATCAATACAATCGAAACAAATAGAATAGCGACAAACACTCTAAACAGAACAAGCGCCACCAACTTCCCGTGGTTATATTTGTTATCTTTCCACAAACTCATAAACAACTCCGGAGAGTTGTTTTTATTGGCTACTAACCCGGAGAGAAAAGGAGTCATCAGGAGAAGCGTCAATACACTCATAATAATACTCCCCCACATCTCCATAGCCGGAAACTTTTCTACCAGCAACGGATGAATAACCTGGGTAGACAACAACAGAATAGCTGTCAATAAAACAGAATGGATCAATATCTTTCCGACATACAGCTTCAGTAGCTTCCGCCAATCGCTCTCATGATTGATCGTCTTCGATCCGGAAGAATACCGGTCCAGAAAATCACGTGCCTTATCCGGTAATACCCTATACAACCATTCTGCAAACGGTCCCGACAGGCGGATAAAATAAGGAGTAGTAAAAGTTGTTATCACCGATACTGCAACAATGATGGGATATACAAAATCGTCGAGAACCTTCAGCGAGACACCCAAAGCTGCAATAATAAAAGCAAACTCGCCAATCTGTGCCAAACTAAACCCCGATTGTATGGATGTTTTCAACGGTTGACCGGACAATAAAACTCCAAATGAAGAAAAGAAAGCCTTTCCGACAATAGTAACCAGCGTTATCAGAATAACCGGCCAAGCATACTGCACCAGGATAGCCGGATCGACCAGCATGCCCACCGATACGAAAAAGATAGCTCCGAACAGGTCTTTGACCGGTTTGATAATATGCTCGATACGTTCCGCTTCAATTGTTTCTGCCAGGATAGATCCCATAATGAACGCACCAAGAGCTGCGGAGAAACCGGTTTTTGTTGCTACCACCACCATTCCCAAACACAAGCCCAATGCAATTACCAGCAATGTCTCATCATTCATCAGTTTTCTCACCTTTTTCAACAAAGCCGGAATAACGAAGATTCCTACCAAAAACCAAAGGATCAGGAAGAAAGCGACCTTCAGGATACTGCCAACCATCTCCTCTCCGGCAAACTCCTGGCTCACAGCCATAGTCGACAGCAGCACCATCATGATAATAGCTACCAAATCCTCCACCACCAACGTTCCGAATACAATCCCCGTAAATCGTTGATTTCGCAATCCCAGGTCATCGAAAGCCTTTATAATAATAGTCGTAGACGACATCGACAACATTCCGCCCAGAAATATAGAGTTCATAGTAGACCATCCCAATAAATGTCCGACCAGATACCCCACGATCAGCATCGTTATTACCTCTGTCATCGCTGTAATAAATGCCGTCGAACCCACATTCATCAGTTTTTTAAAACTAAACTCAAGCCCCAGGGCAAACAGTAAAAAAACAACTCCCATCTCCGCCCAAAGATTGATATTCTCCACATCGACAACAGTAGGAAAGATATGAACGTATGGCCCGGCCAACAATCCGGCAACGATGTATCCTAATACGAGCGGTTGTTTCAGCCATTTAAATAATAAAGTTATTACACCTGCGGATATGAGTATTAAAGCGAGATCTGAAATTAAATCTGGTAAATGCGACATATATACAATTTGGATTAATCAGTTAGCTAACAAAAATAATATTTTTTCAGATTTTATCCGGTATAGACAATGCTTTTTCCTAACTTTGCTAGAAATAAACAAAAACATCTATCTATTTACTTAAATCTGTTTGCATATGAAAAACAAGATTATCCTCTTCCTTGTTTTATGTTTCTGCATTAATTTTGCAGGAATAGCTCAAAGTACGGTTCATGAATCTGTGAAGTTCCAGAGTAAAAAGTTGGGAAAAGAAGTCTCCTACTCCATTTACCTGCCTGATGGTTATGCCACTTCAGACCGCCATTATCCGGTACTTTACCTGTTACACGGCTATACCGATGATGAGACTATGTGGATACAAACCGGTCAAATGCAGGAAATAACCGATCGCGCCATCAAAAGCGATCAGGCTGTGCCTATGATCGTTGTCATGCCGAACGCCTGGGATACCTGGTATATCAATCAATATGACGGGAAAGCTCCTTATGAGGATATGTTTTTTGAAGAGTTAATCCCTTATATCGAAAAGACTTACCGTGCCCGAAGCAACAAAGAATTCCGTGCTATTGCCGGTCTTTCCATGGGCGGATACGGTTCATTCCTCTATTCTTTACATCATCCGGATATGTTCAGTGCCTGCGCACCACTTAGTGCAGCCATTTTCGATGACAGCGTTATGGAGCAACGCCAGGCCAAGTCACACAAAGACCTGTTCAACCGCCTGTTTGGTCCGGGACTCGACTACTGGCATAAAAACAGCGTATTGAAAATGCTTTCTGATCTGGATAAGGAGAATCTTCCGCGTATCCGTTATTATATCGACTGTGGTGACCAGGACGGTTTACTGGAAGGGAATTTCCAGGCTCACCAGATTATGCGCGAGAAAGGTATGAAACATGAATTTCGTGTTCGTGGCGGTGGCCATACATGGTTGTACTGGCGTACAGCTTTGCCGGAAGTACTGGAATTCGTAAGCGGAGCCTTCCGCAGAAATAACTAATATAATAAAAACTGCGTTCCCAACCGTATCACAACGGAAAAGAACGCAGTTTTTAAATATAAAGATAAACCAAAACAGTCTAACGATCCGGAGTGATCATATTCTCACCAATGCCGATCCTTTTCTCTATCGCCGATTTTCCTTTTTCCTTATACAAATAGCCTCGGAACATTCCGGTCGTATTGAACGGCATAGCGATATTCCCGTTTTTATCGACAGCTATAAGACCACCCTCACCAGCATTCACATTCAATTCCGTATGGATGATATAGTCTGCCGCCTGTTCAACAGGTTCCTTCAGGTATTTATAGCGTGCACAAAGATTGAAAGCCACGGCATGACGGATAAAATACTCGCCATGTCCGGTACAGGAAACAGCACAACTGTTATTATCAGCATAAGTGCCGGCTCCGATGACAGGTGAATCACCGATACGCCCCCATTTCTTTTTGAACGTTCCTCCGGTACTGGTCCCGGCAGTCAGATTCCCTTGTTTATCGAGAACAACACAACCGACAGTACCATTCTTACGACTTTCCTTCTTCAACTTTTCGATCCATTCCATGGTCTTCGGAGTTGCAAAATACATATTATCTACCAGTTCTAACCCCTGGCTGGCAGCAAAAGCATCTGCTCCGGTTCCGGACAACATGACATGCGGAGTCTGTGTTTTAACAGCATATGCAGCATTGATAGGATTTTTAACAGTCTTTACTCCGGCAACGGCTCCGGCAGAAAGATCCTTACCTTCCATTATGGAAGCATCGAGTTCAAATGTACCTTCAGCCGTACAGGTCGCTCCTTTACCGGCATTGAATAACGGATTGTTTTCAAAATAATTGATTACCGCCATAACAGCCTGCGGACCTTCCCCTCCGGCAGAAAGAATTCGGTCGCCAATAGTCAGAGCCGAATCGAGCGCCGCATAATACTGAGCGGAACGTCCCGGATCGTTTTCCAGCTTGCCAACGTTTCCGGCACCACCGTGCACTACAATCACATATTCACGTTCTTCAGCCTGTAAGCTAGTGGCTGCACTAAATAGCAAAATAATCAAATAAGATAAATTCTTAAACATATCGTACAATAGATTAAATGATAGTTTCCGACAAAAATACAAATAAGCTGTAATCCGCACAATCGAATCATCATTTCCATAAAACAATAGCCCCCGAATCGCAGGACTCAGGGGCTATTGTTTTTCTATAAAAGATATTTATTTCTTATACCAAACCGGTCCCGGCTGGCTGCCCATTTCAAATTCAAGCGTTGCACCACTCATGATCTGTTCGTGGGTGATATAACTCTTATCATAAGGTTTGCCGTTCAACTTAACCGATTGGATATAAATATTTTCTGCATCCACACCCGGAGCCAGGATTGTAAACACTTTACCATCTGCCAAATTCATTTTCACTTCCGGGAATAAAGGTGTACCGATCTCATACCGGCCGCTCACCGGATCGACTGGATAGAAGCCCATTGCGCTGAATACAAACCAGGCAGACATCTGTCCGCAATCTTCGTTACCACAGATACCATCCGGGGCATTCAGATACAGGTCGTGCAATACCTGAGCTACATATTTCTGAGTCTTCCAGGGCTGGTCTACCTTGTTATAGAGATAGATTACATGATGGCTCGGCTCATTACCATGTGCATACTGCCCGATCATACCCGTACTGAAGATTGGCAAATCTTCTTTTGCATCCGGTGCATAAGTGAACATGCTATCCAGCTTTTCTGTAAAACGTTCCTTGCTCCCCAGCAGGCCGATCAGACCATCCAAATCCTGCGGCACATACCAAAAATACTGCCAGGCATTACTCTCACAAATATCTTCCGTATATTCCTTGGCATCGAACGGAGTGACAAAGTTTCCTTTTTCATCACGAGGCTGCATAAAGGTCGTTTCCTTATTATAGACATTCCGGTAATTCTGCGCACGTTTGTAAAACTCATCGGCAATATCCTTCTTGCCCATCTTTTCTGCCATACGGGCGATACAATAATCGTCATAAGCATATTCAAGCGTTTTGGACAACGACCAGTTTTCCCATTTCTCCGGATCACTGAATGCCGGAACATAACCTAATTTCTTATACAATCCGATACCGCGGTAATCGTCCCGGTTCGCCGTTGCTATACAAGCCTGCAATGCCTTTTCCGGATTAAAATTACCGATTCCTTTCAGATAAGCATCCACGATAACAGGTACCGCATGGTAACCGATCATCATATTTGTTTCATGTCCATACAAATTCCACAAGGGAAGCGCACCGTTCTGATCAAAGAAATTCAGGAAACCCTGAACCATATCATTTACCCGTTCCGGGTCCGTATACGTATAAAGCGGATGAGCAGCACGGAAAGTATCCCATAAAGAGAATGTAGAGTAATTGTCGCCGCCATTCGTCTTATGAATCTGGTTATCCGGTCCATAATAAGAGCCGTCCACATCACTGAAAATGGTCGGAGCAATCATAGTATGGTACATAGCCGTATAAAATTTAACCAAATCGTCCGTATTATTCCCATTGACTTCGATCTTCGACAGTTCCTTGTTCCAACGGGCAACCGCCTCTTTATGATACTTATCGAAATCATTCAGAGGAGCTTCTGCCTGCAGATTCTTAGCAGCACCTTCCATACTGACACCGGAAATGGCCGTATTCACCAGAATCTCTTCATCTTTCTCCGTATTAAAATCAAAACGTGCTATATACGCTGTGCCGATACGTCCCTTATCTTTGGTTATAATAGCCGTCGTATCCATATGATACCCTGCAAAAGGTTTAGAGAAACGGGTCTGGAAATAGACATGCTGGTCAGGCGACCAGCCCTGTGAAAAACGATATCCGCGGATCGTCACCGAGTCGACTACTTCTATATAAGAATCGAGTGTGAAATCCCAGTTCATCGCTTTTTTCAGATTCAGGAAAACGGAGGCTTCCGCCTTCGGAAAAGTATAACGCTGGATACCACATCGTTCGGTAGCTGTCAGCTCTACATTAATATTATAGTCTTTCAACAATACCCGGTAATACCCAGCAGAAGCAGCCTCATCATTATGAGAAAAAGTAGAATAAATGCCTAACGGCGCTTCAGCTTCTTTATACGGACGTGTCACCGGCATAAAAGAGATATCATACAAATCACCAGCTCCTGTACCGGAAAGATGCGTGTGACTAAAACCGGCTATGGTCGTATCCGGATAAAAATAACCGGAGATACGGTCCCATCCGGGTAATCCGTTATCAGGACTTAACTGCACCATACCGAAAGGAGCCTGTGCTCCCGGATAAGTATTTCCGGTAAAATCCGTACCGATCATAGGATTTACATACTGCGCATAATCAATCTCCTGTTGTTTCTCTGACGTGCAGGCCATTAAAGCCAGCAAGGAGACCGCCAATAAAGAAAAGTGCCTCATTGTTTATAAATTGTTTAAGTCCTGACAAATATACAAAAAAAGAGACGTAACATTTAAACATGTACGTCTCTTTCTATAACTAATTTCTAATGTCTATGGTTTATTAACCTTCGTTTTCTTCTTCGTCTTCTTCATCCGGCTGCTCTACCGGGGCTTTTCTTACAAAGAATGCACTTAATTCATACAATCCGTATAATGGGAAGAATACGACACTCAGTGTAAACGGATCGCTACTCGGAGTAATGAATGCTGCAGCAACCAGCAATCCGACAATAGCATGTCGTCTGTACTTATGGAAAAATCCTCTGTGCAACAATCCCAGCTTCGACAGCAACCACGAAACCAACGGCATTTCAAAAACAATTCCCATCACGAAGATCAGCATAAGGAAGTTATCCATATACGAATCCAAAGAGACCTGTTCTGTAATATTAGCACTCAATTGGTACGTTGCCAGGAAACGGAGTGTCATCGGGAATACCATAAAATAACCTACGGCACATCCCAAGAAAAACATGATCGTTCCGAAAAAGAATACCCATCTGATATTTTTCTTCTCGTTTTCATATAAAGCCGGACTGATGAATCTCCACACCTCATACATCAGATAAGGGAAAGTCAATACAAGGGCCAGCCAAAATGAGGTGGTCATGTGAGTGAAGAACTGAGATGCCAGTTTGATATTCACGATATCTACGTGAAAAGTATCATTACAGAAATCAGGCAGTACATCAAACCAAGGACTTATATCGATAAGCCACTTGTTCAATTCACACAACCAACGGTAAAGAATAAAATCAGCATAGCATGGAGCCATGATAACGTGATCGAAAAGATCACGCATAAAGGCAAAACTACCGATAGCAAAAACAAAGAGCGCTAGAATAGAACGGAATAAAGTCCAACGAAGTTCCTCCAGGTGGTCCCAGAATGACATTTCATCTTGTTCCAATTCTTCTTCCATTTCCTATTTCTTATCGTTGTCGTCCAGCTTAATGTCGTCTTCCAAACCTTTTACACCGTCTTTAAAGTTCTTTACTCCTTTACCAATACCTTTCATCAGTTCAGGAATTTTCTTACCACCGAAAAGTAACAACACAACAATGGCGATAATAACAATTTCGCCTGTACCTAAATTTCCTAAAAATAGTAATTCGTTCATGATATTATAATAATTAGTCGTTAATATTCGCCTTTTATATGCGGCAAAGATACTATTTGTAACGAATAGTCACTCCATTATTCTAAATTTATTACCTTTGCACCGTCTTAAAAAACTGAAATTAGAAAAAGATTAGAAAGATGAAAGCTTATGTATTTCCCGGTCAGGGTGCACAGTTTGTCGGAATGGGAAAAGACCTTTACGATAACAATCCCCTTGCAAAAGAGATGTTTGAGAAAGCAAACGAAATTCTCGGTTTCCGCATCACAGACCTTATGTTCGCAGGGACAGACGAAGATCTGAGACAAACAAAGGTTACGCAACCTGCCATATTCTTACACTCGGTTATCCTCGCCAAAACATTAGGCGACCAGTTTAAACCGGATATGACGGCCGGTCACTCCCTAGGTGAGTTCTCTGCCCTTGTTGCAGCCGGAGCATTGTCGTTTGAAGATGGTCTGGTATTAGTTTCCAAACGTGCCATGGCTATGCAGAAAGCTTGCGAAGCCACTCCTTCTACCATGGCAGCTGTTTTGGCTTTGCCGGATGCTACTGTTGAAGAAATCTGTGCAAGTATTAATGATGAAGTGGTTGTTTGTGCAAACTACAACTGCCCGGGCCAGCTGGTTATCTCCGGTTCAATCCCCGGAATCGATGCTGCTTGCGAAAAGATGCTGGCTGCAGGAGCAAAACGTGCTTTGAAGCTGAAAGTAGGCGGTGCATTCCACTCTCCGCTGATGGAACCGGCACGTACCGAACTGGCTGCTGCTATTGAAGCGACTCCGATCCATACACCGACTTGCCCTGTTTATCAGAATGTAAGCACAAAAGGTGAAACTGATCCTGAAACGATTAAGGCTAACCTGATCGCACAGCTGACTGCTCCTGTCCGTTGGACTCAGAGCGTTCAGAACATGATCGCTGACGGTGCTGACCATTTTATCGAATTAGGTCCGGGTGCAGTTCTCCAGGGATTGGTTAAGAAGATCAATAAGGAAATGACGACTGAAGGCATGCAATAAAGTCACTCCACTATAAAGAAAATGGGGGAAAAGGATGGTAAGACATTCTTCTTCCCCATTTTTATTTTTATCCTCTCCTATTATTTCCGATATTCCTCCTTTTCTCAAAACCGAAACACGCCAAAACATACTAACAAATCGTAATGCACTAAAAAACATACAAAATACGATTATATCGTAATAAATAATTCATATATTTGGAGACTTAAACTTAAATAACAAGCTATATGAAGGCAACATATTACAATGTCCCGACCCAACGCCCCCTTTCCGGCATTCACGCCATGAAAACAAAAGTGTTCTTTATCCTCTTCGCTTTTGTCTTGTTTGCTTACGATGGGAAATGCGCAGACACCTATCCTTCAGACAAAAACATCATTCAAATGGATATGAACAAATATCAAACCATCAGCTTCGACAGCCTGGTAACCGATATTTCATGTACCCGATTAGAGAAAAACATGTTTGACGGATGCATAAACATGATACAGTATAAAGACTATTTCTATCTCATGGGTTATTCCATAGCCGGAAGAAATCTGGTCATTTACAACACTGCAGGAAAATTTATCAAAGAAATCACCTTCTCGGACGCATTAATAGTCAATTCCATGTGCATTGTACCGGAATTAGAAGAACTATGGGTTGTCAGTCGTTTCAAAATAATCAACAAATTCAAACTGGACGGTACCCCCCTAACGAAAGTGTCCTTGCCTTTCCCCTGTACCCATATCATTCCGACAAAAGATAGAGAGTTTCTTGTCTATTCGGGAGGAGCCAACCATGAACGCGGCAGCATCGAAGGTCATTTTATGGCACTGACAGACTTTAAAGCCATACACAACCTCTTCATTCCCATGTGGGGAGAACAAAAAAGGCCTTATGCATCTTATAATATCTACACAACAGATAGGAACAAAAACATCTTTATCTTCCCGGCAAGGATAGACACTATTTATTCCTACAATTATCAGAAAAAGGAACTGTTCCCGCTCTATGCACTCGACTTTCACGGCGACTTTCTAACACTGGACAAATATTCGGAAAATGATCAGAAAATGCATCAGATCATCACTCAACGCCAATATATCTACAGTCATTACAGCTTCTACGAAGCCTCCGACAAACTATTCTTTAAACTCAAAGGTAAACAGGAAAACTTTTGCATGATTGACCGGAAAACCAATGCCCTTTACCGGTTCGACCGATTGTTTGACAATTTCCAATCTATACATATAAATCCTTTTATCGGATCTGAGGGAGGAAAACTCTATGTACTGGCACGTGAAAGCGAACTGATGGAACATTATGCAAACATAAGATGCTCCTACCCTGCCATAAAGAAAATAACATCGTCTTTCTCAGCAGACAGGAACGACTGGATTTTACTGACTATCAATATTAAATAATCGTCTTATTATGAAACATATATTAGCTTTATTCATCGTCCTGTTGTGTCTCCTCACCCTGTTCTCATGCGACACAACAAAGCAGCAACCCCTGTTGGAAGATCTTTCTCTTCCGCAAGAAGATCACCTAGAATGGTCAGAACTCTTCTCCAGCAATTACACCGCCACCCCATTGGAGACCGATTCAACCTGCATGATCGGAGTCATCGACAAAATAAAGAAGTTTAATAACGAATATTACATAGCCTCATCCGGCTCCTCCATCCACCGCTTCAACAACGAGGGAAAACACGTCATGTCTTTGAACAAGAAAGGACAAGGCCCCGAAGAATACATCCATGTGGAAGACTTTGACATATACAGCATCAACGGCCAAACAGAAATATGGATCTCCGACTACGAGAACCTGAAAATATACGATGCCAACAACGGCTCCTTCCTCCGGAAAATCAGTTTTCCTTTCACCATATACAAGTTCAAACGAATGGAAAACGGACATCTTCTATTGGTCACCGGACAAAATGACCATTTCTTAACACTGACGGACGAACAAGGAAACATTCTTTCCGAATACTTGGAAAAAGAGGTCCCCTTCCTCCTATTCAGAGCCGTCCAATTCGTCAAATACAAGAATGAATATTTGTTCCAACTGGGAATGTCCAACTCCTACGTCTCCTTCAATCCGGAAACGGAGACTTTCAGCAGAGGCGTATATACCCCTCAAAACGATTACCTGACCGACCAACAATTAATTGAATTATACAGTACATTCGGAATTGATTTTATCCGCGAAGCAAACAACGGCACGCATCTGTCAAACATAATACCTCTTGGAAATACGCTTTGGCTACAAATCCGTCACGCCGATAAGAACTACTTATCCAAGCTAGATAACGGAAAAATGACTTCCACCGAATTTACCTACGGCTCATTCCTGTCAACCATCAGCGTAGGCGACAGCGAAAACAGTCTGCTGCTCTATCTGCAACCGGACCAATTACAGGAAATCCCCCAAAAACTAACTGACAAGCAAGGTCAAGAAATCCAGTGCCAAATAGATGATAATCCGGTTATTGTCGAGTTTTTCAATAATTACGTATGAGAATGGGAAACAGATTTGGTGGTAAAAATGGTAGTATAACCGACAAAACAGAATGTGCTACAGATGCCATTCGACTATCGAAAACCGAATAGAGTAGATAAAGATAGAAATAACCTGAATAAACAATTAAACATATACGAATATGAAAAAGTAATTATTTTAATAAATATTTTTATCATGTAATGTAAAAAGAAGAGTATCTCCTTGTTTCTTTTCTCCAAAACAAAAGGTTATTTTAAACACTTTATCCGGATATTTTATTTACATTTGTATACACTTATTCATCAGTTATTTGGTTATGAAAACATTAAGGGAGTTACACGCATTCTATTTCATTTTATGCTTTGTCCTTTGCTCCTGTCATACCCAGGATAAATATCACTGGAAGGATCAGGATAACAGAATGATTCTCATGTCCGGAAAAACCATTGTAGGAGAACTGAATCCATCTGTCACCAAAGGAATGAACCGTACGGATCAGATTGAAAAACTCGATTCCTGTACTTTTAAGATTACCAGCCAGTTTACTGCACTGGAAAATATCGAACAAGCCAGGATTTACCTGGATTTTGTACATCAATCGACCTCAGACTACTGGATGATTCCTTCTGTGTCTTACAACGGAAATAATTGGGGACGAGGAAAAGAGCCAAAAGGAGCACAACAAAACGGGAAATGGCGAACTTATTCTTATCGCAGTACTCCTATACCCGGGGCAACTTATTCGGAAGGAACAAAATTCGCCGTTGCCATGTGGAGCGATGTTCCCCAAAATGAAAAAGAAAGTTTCTCCTGCTCTCTCATTCCGGAGAAGCAAACCACTACCCATCGGCTGATATGGCCGGAAGAAGAAATGCCTGTTATGTACGCAGCCAGAGACCGTTACAAACCAGGATATCAGAAACAGGAAAAACTTTCTGAAGGAGAAACAGTCACACTGACTGCTTACCTTACTATCAGCGAGCAGGAACCTCACCATCACGCGATGCGCCACTTTTTGCGCGAAGCATGGGACCGGGCAGACAAACAGGATACAGATATTTACCCCCCTGAAAAAATATGGAACTTAGGTCTTCGGTATGCCAAAGAATACCTATGGGTAGAAGACGGTGCTTTCAGAGGTTTCACAATCGGTTTCTCACCGGAGAAAAACGGAAAATGGAGTAAACGCAAAGGGTATGAAATCGGATGGTGCGGACAGAATGCTTCTTTTGCCAATTCCCTCCTTTTCGATTACATCAAATACAAGAATAAAGAATCTTTAGAAAAAGGACTGGCCACTCTCGACGCATGGGCTAAACTCTGCCAATTGCCCAACGGCTTGTTCATCACGAATTATGATCGTGTCTCCAACCAGAAAAACCTGAACGATAACATTGTTTTGGATGCTTGTAACCTGGGAACGGCTGCTCTCAATTATTTTGAAGCAGCAGAACTGGTGAAAGCATGCGGATTATACAGACCAGAATATGAACGCCTGGCTTTCGGCATTTGTAACTTTGTCAAAAGTGATCAGCAGGCCAACGGCGTATATGCCCGTGGATGGTATCCGAATGGACAATGTTTCTATCGGGAAGGAACGATCGGCTGTTTTCTGGTTCCTCCGATGCTGGAGGCTTTCAGCAGATCTAAAGACAGTACTTATTTTGTTTCTGCTGCCAGGGCCTATGATCATTATGTCAGCGAACTGAAAACAAAAGGATATTCTACAGCGGGTGCTCTGGATACCTGGTGTATCGATAAAGAGTCATCCATCTCCCTTCTGCGTTCGGCTTTGAAATTATTTAAACTGACAAATGACAGGCAATATCTGGACGATGCCGTTGCCGTATCTTATTATTTATCTACCTGGTTATGGCATTACAATGGTATTTATCCTGAAAATGATAATTTTACCCAATACAATTATAAGACATTCGGCGCCACTTCGGTTTCCGTTCAGCATCATCATCTGGATCCATACGCCTTATTCTGGATTCCGGAATGGTTTGAACTGGCAAAACTTACCGGTGATAACCAATGGAAAGAAAAAGCTGTTGCCATATGGAATAACGGATGTCAATTAATTTCCGACGGGACGCTGGTAATTAACGGACGTGTCCGCCCTGCCGGTTCACAAAATGAAGCCTATCTGCAAAGTCTCTGGAATTGGGATGCCGCTCCCCGTTTTGACCGGATCAACTCATGGCTGGTCGCCTGGCCCGGAGCTTTCAGACTGGAAACATTAAGGAAGTTGGATGCTATCGATCTGCCACAAATAGAGTAGAATATTTGTAGAAGGAACATAACAGATCAGTAAACATATTTACGGGCAGTTTGCCGAACATCTGGGAACCTGTATATATGGTGGACTTTGGGTCGGTCCGGATTCTGACATTCCGAACACACAAGGATACCGTAATGATGTTCTCAGTGCGTTGAAGAATTTGCAAATCCCCAATCTACGCTGGCCAGGCGGTTGCTTTGCCGACGAATACCACTGTATCGGTCCGAAAGAGAACCGTCCCAAAATGGTAAACAACAACTGGGGTGGAGCGATCGAAGACAATAGCTTCGGAACCCACGAGTTCCTCAACCTTTGCGAATTGTTGGGATGTGAACCCTATATCAGTGCCAATGTAGGTAGCGGTACAGTGGAAGAAATGGCGAAATGGGTTGAATATATGACTTCGGAAGGTGACAGTCCGATGGCCCGTTTACGTTGCCAGAATGGTCGTGACAAGGCATGGAACCATCAATGACCACAATACTTTTGAGAAACCCGAACTGGTAAAGCCGACAGTATTTAATGGGGCAAAAGTTGAGAAAGGTCAATTAAAAATCACTCTCCCGGCTCAATCGATTGTCGTACTTGAAGTAAAATAAGCGTTAAATGTATAACCAGGGATATTTTATCGTTACCGATAATCTCAAAGCCGGAGACTATTGCCTGGCAGTTCGGGTTTTAAAGAGAAATTAATCACAAATCACAATTGTGTATTATTAATTGTTTCCTACCTTTGTCGGCAGTAATGAAAAATACACTATCTAATTAAAATAAAAGAATTATGAAACCTACATTATTTCTATTGGCAGCCGGTATGGGCAGCCGCTACGGAGGTTTGAAGCAGTTGGACGGACTGGGTCCTAACGGAGAAACAATCATGGATTATTCCATCTACGATGCTATTCAAGCCGGTTTCGGAAAGCTTGTCTTTGTTATCCGTAAAGATTTTGAACAAGATTTTCGTGATAAGATCATTTCTAAATATGAAGGTCATATACCTTGTGAATTAGTATTCCAGGCTATCGACAACCTGCCCGAAGGATTCACTTGCCCGGCTGAACGTACTAAACCATGGGGAACAAACCATGCCGTTATGATGGGTGCCGACGTTATCAAAGAACCGTTCGCCGTAATCAACTGCGACGATTTCTACGGTCGCGACTCTTTCCAGGTAATGGGTAAATTCCTGTCTGAACTGCCTGAAGGTTCTAAAAACACATATGCAATGGTAGGTTTCCGCGTAGGAAATACATTGAGCGAAAGTGGAACTGTTTCCCGTGGTATTTGCAGCACAGACGACAACCAGCTGCTGACATCTGTTGTTGAACGTACTAAGATCCAGCGTTTGGACGGCGAAGTAAAATACATCGACGACGATGGCGAATGGGTAGCAACCCCCGATACGACTCCGGTAAGTATGAACTTCTGGGGCTTCACTCCCGATTATTTTGCTTACAGCAAGGAGTTCTTCAAAGTGTTCCTGAGTGATCCGAAGAACATGGAAAACTTGAAAAGCGAATTCTTCATCCCGCTGATGGTAGACAAACTGATTAGTGACGATACAGCTACTGTAAAAGTATTGGATACAAACAGTAAATGGTTCGGTGTCACTTATCCGGAAGACCGCCAGGAAGTGGTTGATAAGATCCAGGCATTAGTGAATGCTGGTGAATATCCTGATAAATTGTTTTAATAGGCAAAACATATCATAAAATCCCGGTAGACTCATTAAAATCGGTAATCTACCGGGATTTTTTATCTTGATGAAAAAAGTCATAATAATTGTCATACATTTATGGAATGCTGATGAGATTAAAAGAAAAAACAGATGTAGACCTTGTAACACGACTCACACAAAATGACGAAGCTGCATTTAGTGAGTTATATATACGTTACAAAGACAAATTATTCTATTTCTGTTCCTATCTGCTTAAATCAAATGAAGAAGCCAACGACATTGTACAAGATATTTTTATCCGTATCTGGGAATCACGTTCTTTCATAAACCCTCAACTATCTTTTTCTTCTTTCCTTTACACCATGGCACGAAATCGCATCATGAATTATTTTCGTGATATGGACATTGATATAAAAGTGAAAGAAATACTGACTACACAAAAAATTACTGTTGAAGAAACCACTGAATCACAACTTATTTACACCGAATATCAGGAGATCCTTCAGGCTGCAATAGACCTCTTACCTGCACAAAGAAAAAAAATATTCAATATGAGCCGTGTCGAGAACATGTCGCATAAGGAAATCGCTATGAAATTAGGTATTTCAGTCAATACAGTACAGGAACATATCTCTGAAGCTTTAAAGTTTATCAAGTTATATTTCAATAAACATGCTGACCTTACGATGACTCTGTTATTTCCTTTATTCACTTTCCTCAATTAAAAGAATCCCGACCTCACCATAAAGATGAAGCCGGGATAATAAAACTCTCAGGAGATAAACATTAATCCCAATTCGGGTTCTGTTTTATTTCAGTATTCTTACCGATCACATTTACAGGTATCGGATGTAAATAATGCTTGTCTTCATCAAATACTCGATTTTCCCAGTCTGTTCCGGCAAATACATCAATATAATGCTTTCCGTTCACTTCCACCAACTTGACACGGTTTGGATCGGCCTTACCCTCTTCCGGTGTAAAGCGTGGCAGATCGAAGTAAGAGGGTTCAAAGCGCATACCCAAAACTCGCTGCGCCAGTCGCTTGCCTTGTTTCCATCTCATAAGATCCTGGTAACGGGTGTCTTCAAAACAAAGTTCAACGCGACGTTCACGACGTATTTCAACCAATAAGGAAGAAATACCCAAATCGGTATACTTCGGGTCCATAACCGGATTCAATGTCAAATGAGGCATACCGGCACGGTCACGCAAAACATTGACAGTCTGATCCAAGTCTGTTTGTGAAATCGTTCCCAGTTCGGCTTTTGCTTCCGCCAGGTTCAGCAGCACTTCTGCATAACGGAACAAGGGCGCATCATGAGTTTCATTGCCATATCCTTTCTGATCCTGCTCAGCAGCATAGTGCTTAATAACATGATATCCGGTAGCAGACTCCCAGCCGGTCATACCTGCAACACGTGGAAATATATATTGATCCTTATTGTACAGAATCTCTTTGGAGTGACGCGGATCCAACACAATCTGAGTCAGACGCGGATCGCGGTTGTCCAATTCGTTTTCTATGCTTTCATCGTTATAAGACTGACTCAACGAAACAGGCTTTACGCTGCCATCAGATTCTTTGCACAAAAAATCTTCCACAAAATCTTTTGTAGCACCATTTCCAGACTGTACCAAATAACCACACAA
This sequence comes from Parabacteroides chongii, assembly GCF_029581355.1. NCBI lineage: Bacteria > Pseudomonadati > Bacteroidota > Bacteroidia > Bacteroidales > Tannerellaceae > Parabacteroides > Parabacteroides chongii. Next base: position 5,426,597 of record NZ_CP120849.1, read on the forward strand.
ACGGTGTCCCAGCAGACCAAGCACATATTTTCTGTACATAATGACTTCCGGATTACCTTCGAGATCCTCACTATTGAATAAAGTTGCATAGTCAGAATCCGGATTTCCAGTATTATAAATGCTGTACTTTTTCATGTTCATCAATTCCTGAGAAGCGTTTACAGTTTCTTCCAAATATTTCTGCTCATCACCCAGGTTATGATATTTGCGATAAGTGCCTTCAAACAGACAGATACGTGATTTCAGGGCCAGGGCTGCACCTTTCGAAACACGACTGCCTTTATCCGAACTCCAACTTTCCGGCAAGAGTTCACAAGCCTTGTTGATATCATCGAGCACATGATCCATTACCTCCTTGCGCGGGGTTCTCGGACCATACAATTCTTCAGACTCCGTTGTCAGCGGTTCAGTGATGTAAGGAACGTCACCATACATCTGCACCTTGTCAAAGTAGAACCAGGCACGGAAGAAATAAGCTTCGCCCGCATATTTGCTCTTAACGCTTTCCGGAACGTCAACCTTGTCGTAATTAGCAAAAAAGACATTTATGCGGCGCAGTAGTGTCCAATACCATCCGCCCGCAGTGGGGTCGTTAGGAACTGTTTCCTTTCCGGCAGCAATCCGGGTATAGCTCGTATGGTTTGAATTACTTTTCGACACGAAGTTATCACTCTGTACATCTTTCCAAAAGTAATCGGCATAACTGCTACTCCATGCGTCACCAGTATGTCCTACCATAAAACGATAGTAAGACGCATCTGCGGCCTCGTTGTAGATTCCGTTGTTATATACTTCCAGATCCGTTTCTGTATTCCAGTAGCTATTATCATTCAAATCGTGTGTCGGATTCCTATCTAAAAAAGAATCATTACAGGACACCACCAGCAGGGATGACACAGCCAATGCTGCTATATTTAATTTTATATTTTTCATCTTATCGGTTTATTTAGAATGTAACATTAAGTCCGAATGAATAAGTACGCTGGAACGGATATACCATTGTACCGTTTTTACCGGCTGCTTCCGGGTCGTATGCTCCCTTTACATTGGTAAATTCAAACAAATTTTCCGCACTAAAGTAAATACTGGCTTTCGAGAGATGTAGAAAATTGGTCCAGTTTGTCGGGAAGTCATAACCGACAGAAAGGTTTTTCAGGCGGCAGTAAGATGCATCCTGCAAATACTTGGTCTGCTTCTGCTGATTCTTGGTTTCACGGGCAATCGGACGGGCAAAATAAGCATCACGGTTATCTTCCGACCATGAATCGGCAACAAACCATTTCTGCGTATTATAATACTGAGTAGCGACAGGCCAGAACGGCTGACTACTAGGCCAGTAATCGCGCTTACCGATCCCCTGGAAGAAGATATTCATATATATGTTCTTATATCCCAGATTGGCGGTAATACCATATTGGTAACGCGGAGTCGTATTACCGATCACTTTCAAGTCACCGTGATCAGCCAGTGTGTTCGAACCATTATCGATCTTGCCGTCGTTATTTAAGTCCTTATACATGATGTCACCTAAATCCCAGTTGGAGCCTAGCTTTGCCTGATCGGCATGACTGGTCAAATCGCTTTCTGTCTGATAAAAACCTTCTGTTTCATATCCCCAGATTTCACCGATCTTCTCTCCTACATAATGATCACTCAATGAACCGTTTTTATTGGTATATTTTGTGATCTCAGCCTGAGAGTCTGACAAAATAAGTCCTAAGCTATAGGTAAAGTCCTTACCGATACGGTCGTTCCAGTTGATTGAAAGTTCCCATCCGCGTGTACGAAGTGCAGCCATATTGGCAGGAGGAGCCGTCGTTCCCAGCACTTCCGGATATTCAACCTTGACCAGCATATCAGATGTTGTACGCTGATACCAGTCGAATGACACATCCAGTTTTTGCTGCAAGAAAGTCATATCCAGACCCACATTCACTGTAGAGGCCTTCTCCCATGTCAAGCTATTAGACACCAGACCGGCCGGATTAATATACAAAGATTTCTCTGTGTTCGTAAACAGCCATTTATCTGCCGAACCGGAAGACATAAATGGAATGTACGGATAATATTTGGTATTACCTTTCCAGTCCTCAGCCGTCAGCAGCTGGTTACCCAATATACCATAAGAGGCACGTACTTTCATATTATCCAGCCAGGTACGGGTTGACTCCATAAAGGCTTCTTCCGAAATACGCCATGCAGCTGAGAAAGAAGGCAGGAATACGAAACGGTTATCTGAAGGGAATCGTGAGGTTCCGTCGTAACGTCCGTTCACTTCCAGCAAATAGCGGTCGTCATAGATATAATTCAAACGGAAGAAACCACCGCGCAAAGCCCATTCGTACCCATCTTCAACCACAGTCTGCATACCCGTACCCAAGCTTAATGACGGCAACGTTTGAGAAATCAGATCCTGACGAGTTGCCGTGCTGGTAATATACTTTGTCAGCTCCTGGTTGAAGCCCAACATACCTTTTACGTAATGCTTTTCAGCGAAAGTGTGTTCATATTCCGTATAGGCATTGAATGAATAATAATCCTTATTATTATTTTTCCAGGCATAACTATTGTTATTCGTATTACCTTCGGTTTCAACAAAACTGTTGGTAATCATATCTACTCTTTTACGGTGTTCCGAGTTGTGATCATAACTCAAGTTATAGGTAAAGTCGACACGTGCACGCCAGTCTTTCGTAAATGTAAAGTCTGCACTACCAGTCAACCATACATCATGCGTCTTATTCTTATCGCGTCCCCCCATCTCCAACAGAGAAATCGGATTCTGATCATCGAAATATTTTCCGGCATACTGATCCAGTTCCGGGTAACGCGAATCGACACCCCAAGGTCTGGCCATACGTGTAGGCGTAGAGAACACCATCTGCTGCCAAACATCATCCTTATATTTATGAGGCTTATCAGCAGAAGTATAGTTATACAAAACCTTTGCTCCTAATTTCAACCACGGTGTTGTCTGGTTTTCAACTGACAGACGGGTATTCAAGCGTTGGTAATCGTCATTGCCGATCTTATACATACCCGACTGATTCAGATATCCTACGGAAGAATAGAACTTAGTTTTTTCATTTCCACCCGAAATATTTACATTGTGGCGATGAGAAGGCGTCAATTTCTTCAACATCAAGTCCACCCAATCCGAATGACCGTAATAATACATCGAACCGTTCAATACTTCATATTCCGGATTATTCTGAGGATCAGCAGCATAATCTTTCATTTTCTGCACAGTCTCCGGACTATACATCAGATCGAGTCCGGCATTTGTCATTGCCCTGTTTACAAATTCGGCATGTTCCCAACTCGACTCGACCATATCGGGCAAAACCGTGGGTTTTGAAAACGCCACGTTTCCGGAATAAGAAACGGTAGTCTTCATGTCAGTACCCGCATTCTTGGTTGTTACCAAAATAACACCGTAGGCAGCACGCACACCGTAAATAGCCGATGCGGCAGCATCCTTCAAAACCGTCACATTAGCGATATCGCTCGGGTTGATCATATCCAGGTTCATTTCAACTCCGTCGACCAACACCAATGGGCTACCGCCATTGATAGAAGTCGTACCGCGAATGTTCAGCGTTGCACTTGTTCCAGGTTCTCCACTATTCGATGTGATCTGCAAGTTAGGGATTGTTCCCTGCAAAGCACTTGTCGAATTCATAATAGGACGGGATTCCAGCACTTTTGAATCGATCGTACCAACCGCACCGGTTAGATTGACTTTCTTCTGAGCGCCATATCCGACTACAACTACTTCATCAAGCGCCTGTGTATCTTCAAGTAATGTTATTTTCAAATTATTCTGTTTCCCGATCGGCATTTCCTTTGTCAGATAACCAATATAGGAAACAATCAGTGTACCGCTCTGAGGAACTTCCAGCGAGAAGTTTCCGTCAATATCTGTAATCGTACCGCTGGTGGTGCCCTTTACGATTACATTGGCACCGATAACAGGCTCACCATGATTGTCCAAAATCTGACCGGTCAGCTTTTTCGAATCCTGGGCAATACTTTGAGGAACCATGTTTACTTGTGGCTTACTTACCGAAATAGTATTATTTATTTTTTTGAAAGACAGACCTGTCTGACGTGACAATTCGTTTAAGATAGTATCTATCGAAGCATCATTTACCTTTACAGATACACTTTTCAGTCCTTTCAATACCGATTCGTCGTAAAAGAAGTTAAAGCCAGTCATTTTACTAAGCTGTTCAAATACTTCGCTCACAGAAGTCTGCTTTACGACATAAGTAATATCATTCTCTTTCAGACTTTGTCCGAAAGCACCTTCTGCACAAAGCAACTGAGATGATAAAGCTATAGTACATACGGTTAACGAAGTTCGCATAACAGTCTTGTTTAATTTTAGATTATAATTCATACATTTGTAATGTTTTAATGAATGATGTTTGTTAAAACAGGCAGAGAAACCTTACAACCCAGTGGCTCAATACTGTTTCCTAGGACTCTGCAAAATTTTTAAAGGCAGTAGTGTAACAGCGCTACTGCTTTTTTATAGTGTCTCATTTTCCGGTATTTGTCATAGGCAGTATATTTATGTTAGACTTAAAGTTTATCATATATAATAATATTATCCCCTTCCAGGCGGCTACACAAGCCGGTTGTAAAACAAATAGCTTCGATAACAGCTTCTATATTTTTATTGTCATGAGTCCCTGTAATTTTATAATCGCAGCTGCCTTTACATTGCAAAACAACTTTACGATTATAAGTACGATTGATGGTTTTTATAACTTCACGTATCGGTTCCTTATTAAAATATAAAGAACCTTGTATCCATTTAATATAGTTGTTTTCTCTGATCGCCTCTTTGCTGACAGTACCATCTACCTTATTGACAGATAAATGTTCATTCGGAGAGACTGATAATTGCATATCCTGATTAACCACGTTCACACGAACCTTGCCGGTCGATACAGTCAGTTTAATAAAATCATCTTCCTTATATGACTTAAAATCGAATGAGGTTCCCAATACCTTGACCTGCGCTTCACCGCTCTTTATGATAAATGGTTTGTCCGGATTCGGAGTGACATCGAAAAAGCCCTCTCCTTCCATTTCGATAATACGTTCTTCCTGATTAAAATCACTGGGGATGGTCAATTTTGTGTCCGAGTTCAGGATCACTTTTGTCCCGTCTGCCAGGAAAATACTTTTAGTTTCCCCTTTGTTCGATATCTTTTCTGTATATGTAATTGTTTCCTGTGCTTGTTCCGTAACTTTCAATAAACCTAAAGTAACGCTGAGTACCAAAACAACAATAGCTGCAGCGCGATAAAAAACATTCAAATATTTTTTCTTTCTGACTTTCAAAATAGAATCGGCAGAATTTAGCTCTTTCCGTTTCATATTTGACAACAGCAAAGAGACTTCTTTCTGCAACTCATTTTCCCGCTCACAATCAGGCAATATCATATTCTTATCGATCGTATCCCATAAAGGTTTTATAACCCAATCGAGACTAACCGAATCATCCGGCTTTTTCAGCCACTGAAGCAATGTACGCAATTCATCTTCCGTACATTGGTTCTTTATATACTTCTGTAAAAGAGATATAACGCTTGTATCCTGCATATGTTTCCTTATAATAGTACCATTTTCTGGTCCGTTTATAAAGTATACACACAATACATGTTCATCTAGGGGTCGGAATTATTTATTTAACACATATTAGCAAATAACACAAACACGGGATCTATTTGCCCAGCAAATAAACCCCGTGTCGCTATCTGTTTAATTTTTCGGTTTACTCTTAGAAACTATACTGAACCGCCAGGTTCATCCGGTTGGCATGACGTGTCTGATCGTTGAAATCCGTGCGCCATCCTCTCAGGTATTCGGCTCCTACCTGCAGATCGGGAGTTATATTCCAGAACAGGTTAGCCACCAGATACTGACCATAACGATATTGTTCCGACGGAGTTGCAGGGTAATCGTTGTCACTGTACAAACGGGATTGGCTGTAAGTACTTGAAACAAATACTTTCGGTGTGATATTATACTGCAAACCGGCATACCATCCCATCATCGGAAGTACCTGCATACGGCCAGCTTTGGCCGGATCGGGAACAATATCCACGTTCAGGTTACTCAAATCGTTCATGTACTGGCTGATACCTTTACCGTAGACACCTTGTCCGTACACCTGTACTTTACTACAAAGATTGAATGTCGTAGAAAGTAAAACACCCCAGCCGGTTTCCGATTCGGCTTTATTAGCCACCAGGTTATCATACGTCATGCTTCTTACGATAGCGGCGGCACGCAGATGGCTTTTAGAGTTCCACCCATATTGCAGATAAGCCGGGAAGTTAGGCATACGCTGGGAACCGATACTTAAATTATCATTGGTAATTCCGTCTACTACCGGCATTTCCACACCGATACCGGCTTTCCATCCTTTTCCGAAGGCACGTTCGTAACGGAACTGGGTAGCGTGATAGATAGCCATCCCGTTCGGCCCGGCGAAATCGATCGTCGGTGGAATAGCCGCCAGATCCATAAATGAACCGTAGTCGTACCCGAGTGTGAAGCCCAATAAAGAAGCATACGCATTTCTCAACTCAAACCCTTTACCGTCACCACGGAAGTTTCCGGCAGTATAAACCACAAAGTCTCCCAGATGCTTGGTATGTCCTACCAATTTCAGGAAGACCGTACTGGTCGTTGCATCCATCTGAAACTGGTTTCTAACATGTGAAGCGCCTTTGTTGGGAATCAGCGCCGGGTAGAAATCAATATCCTTGGAAATACCGCCAAAGTCATACTCGGCTGTTGCTTTTACATATCCGCCGATACCTAAAGCGAATCGCCCCTTACGATCGGTCAGCAGGAAACGAGGGATACCCGGTTCATGGAAACGCGGACTCTGTGTTTCGTTCAGTATCCGGATAATTTCATCTCCCGCTTTGTCGCGGGATATAAACATGATGGAATTAGGCTCCTCATCCTTAATGATCACTTTCTGAGCCTGCGCATGGGAGGAGAAAATTCCTAACCCGAGCAAAAAGACTGCTCCTTTAACAAATGCTTTCATAAATGTGTTTTGTTTAGACGTTTTACCAGTAAGGAACAAGCGTTGGTTGAAAAGGTTGTGTTAAAAGGTTGCGTTAACGACTAAAAGTAACTATTTTTGTTGCCTTAATAACAAAATAAAACGAAGATGAAAAAGCTGTTTGCTATATGTTTATTAGTTGCCGGATTATTGACATCCGTTCATTCGCAAGCGCAGGATGTTGAGACACTCGTTCAGATCGATACCGACATGGGAAAGATTAAGGTGAAGTTGTTCAACGACACCCCCCAACACCGGGATAATTTTATCAAAAATGTAAAAGAAAAACGTTACGACGGTCTACTGTTCCACCGTGTGATCAAACAGTTTATGATACAAGGCGGCGACATCAATTCGAAAGATGCACCTATCGAACAACATCTAGGCGACGGCGATCCGGGTTATACGATTCCGGCAGAGATCGTTTATCCGAAATATTTCCACAAACGCGGCATGCTATGTGCAGCCCGTACCAGCGACGACGAAAATCCGGAACGCGCTTCATCAGGCACACAGTTCTATATCGTAACCGGAAAGTTCTACACAGAAATGGAACTGGATAAGATGGAGAAAAGCGACAATAAAACCTTTACACCCGAAGAACGCCAGGCCTATATGCTTGAAGGCGGGGCTCCCCATCTGGATAACAAATATACCGTCTTCGGTGAAGTTGTTAAAGGAATGAAAGTTGTAGATAAAATCCAGTTTGTCGAAACAAATGAGGACGACAGGCCGTTAAAGAATATAAAGATCAAGACAATGACTATTGTCGATAAATAATCATTAAACAAAATAAGAATGGAAACGCAAGCAAAAGAGACACAGGTGCTGATGAAAACCAGCCTGGGTAACATTAAACTGAAACTATACAACGAAACACCGAAACATCGCGATAACTTTATCAAACTGGTTGAGGACGGAACTTACAACGGCCTGCTTTTCCACCGTGTGATCAAGGACTTCATGGTGCAAGGTGGTGATGTAACCTCAAAAGATGCTCCTATGAATAAACAGCTAGGTGCCGGCGACCTGGGATATACCGTACCGGCCGAATTTGTTTATCCGAAATATTTCCATAAAAAAGGGGCTCTCTCTGCCGCCCGTACCAGTGACGAGGTTAATCCGGAGAAAGAATCTTCTGCTTCCCAGTTTTATATCGTCACCGGAAAGGTTTACAAAGACGCCGAACTGGACCAGATGGAGAAACAAAAAGAAGGTCGTCTGAAACAAGCGATCTTTGCACGCTTGCAAAAAGAAAACAGTGCCAAGATCAAAGCGGCTTACCAAAGTGGCGACAAAGCCGAACTGGCTGTTATCCGCGATACGCTGATCGGCAAGACCGAACTCGAAGCCGAAAAGCGTAAGGATGAAGCCAAGCTGACTCCCGAACAGCGTGAGGCTTACAAAACAATCGGAGGTGTTCCTTTCCTGGATAATGAATATACGGTTTATGGCGAAGTGGTAGAAGGATTGGACATTGTGGATGCCATCCAAAATGTCAAGACCAACCGACAGGACCGTCCGTTGGAAAATGTGGTTATCGAATCAGTGGAAATAATATAAGTAAGCGGTATTCCAATCCGTAGCATATAGTAACACGCCGGTTTCCTTGGGAGGATATTACAGTTTCCTGCTGAAGAAACCGGCGTTTCCTTAGGAGGAAACTACAATTTCCTGCCGAGGGAACTAGAGTTTCCTGCGCAGGGAACTGGAGTTTCCAAAGCAAGAAACTACGAGGAAACTGTAATCAATTATGTCTTAGCCGCATAACCTATTTTCGCCAATTCACTAATCTGACATTAAACAGACTAATATTCGACAGAATTACATGATACAACTCTCTGCTTACAAAGAACATTATAAAGAAACGATACGCCTGGGTGTTCCGATCATGTTGGGACAGTTGGGCATTATCATTGTCGGGTTTGCCGACAACATCATGGTGGGACATCACAGCACCAACGAACTGGCTGCCGCCTCATTCGTCAATAATTTCTTCAATCTGGCTTTTATCTTCGGGATGGGTTTCTCATACGGTCTCACTCCTATTATCGGCGGACTTCATGCCAACAAGGAATATCACCAAGCCGGCGAGACACTGAAGAACAGCCTTTTTATTAACTTCATCGTCGGTGTCCTGTTGAGTTGTCTGATGCTTCTTCTCTTACTGAATATCGATATACTGAAACAGCCGGAAGAGTTGATGCCGTATATCGTTCCTTACTACATCCTGCAACTATTCTCGGTGATATTTGCCATGCTGTTCAATTCTTTTAAGCAGTTCAGCGACGGTACGACCGATACGGTTACGCCGATGTGGATCATGCTGGGGGCGAATGTGCTGAATATCATAGGCAATTATTTCCTTATTTATGGTAAATGCGGTGTACCCGAACTGGGGCTGACAGGGGCCGGTATTTCTACGCTCGTCAGCCGTATCCTGACTTTTGTTGTTTTCTTTATTTTATTTACCCGGAAGGAAAAATACAAAGAATATCTGAAAGGTTTCAAAGAGGGTCTTGTCAACCGGCTGAATCTCTCTAAGCTGATACGTTTAGGCTTTCCGGTCGGGCTGTTGATGGGAGTTGAAACAGGGTCGTTCAGCCTAAGTGTTATTATGATGGGCTGGATAGGAAGTACGGCGTTGGCAGCGCATCAGGTATTGGGGGTTATCACCACGCTGGGGTTTATGGTTTACTATGGAATAGCGGCAGCTGTTACGATACGGGTCAGCGTATTTAAAGGGTATAGCGATTGGCTGAATATCCGTCAGGCTTCCTTTGCCGGGTTGCATCTGATTATGGGGGTTGCCGTCCTGTTCGTTTCATTTATCATGTTATTCCATAAGAATATGGGGTATTTGTTTACACCGGAGCATGATGTGGTGGCGATGGTGGCATTGTTGTCGTGGTCGGTTGTTCTTTATCAGTTCGGCGACGGACTACAAATTTTGTTTGCCAACGCCTTGCGCGGCATATCCGATGTGAAATATATGGCTTACTGCGCTTTTATCTGCCACTTCGGACTAGCGTTGCCGATCGGGTATATTTGCGGGTTTGTTTTCGATTGGGGAGCGATCGGTATCTGGTGCGGGTTCCCAATTAGCCTGACAACGTTGGGAGTATTATTATGGAGACGGTTTAATAGGCTTACTCTGAAACCTATAAAGTTATAATCAAAAATCCCTTTTGTAATCAATGTTGTATAGTATACAAACAATTACAAAAGGGATTTTTTATATCTATCCACTTTACTACCTCACAATCACCTTACCACCTTTCACTTCTCCCTTTTCTGTTGAAGCCTTTACTATGTAGACTCCGCCTGTCAGGTAGAGGCGTTTGACCGATTCGTTGATTGACTGGAGGCTGAGCTGCAAACGACCGGCAAGGTCATATACACGGATTGTCTTCAGCAGGTCGGAAGCAGAGGTGGCCACTATGATTTCACCGGCTACCGGTGAATAGATAGCAATATCACTTTCTGCATCCAGCCCTTCTTTTCCTCCATTCAGGAAATAACGGCCGTGCGTAGAGCCGGGCACAGTTATCTTCGTGTTCAAGGCATCCAGCCGGATACTTTCATCCAACAGGGCGTCGTAGAGATAGAGCGGGCTGTCAAACTGCTCGATGCCTTCGAAGGTAAGGGTTACATCTTCTGCATCATCGCTATAGATACCCAATGGGATGTTGCTGATGTCCGACGTTTGGTTAATGGCCACCGCCTGGCTTCCGGCTACACTGTAAAGAGCCGGATGCTGTTTCTCGTCCGTATCCAACAAGACGACGGCATCCTCACCGACGCGGTAGGCGGCATCCGCCCCTTCCCGCTTGATGATGGAAATAGCACTGCGCTCCCCTTTCCGCTCCGTCGAGATGTAAAGAGTCGGGAAGGCTTCTTCTTCCGACGAACGGGTCTCCAACGTAGAGGCATAATCTGCCGCCATCATTTCCGGAGTGAAAGTGACGGTAAGGGATGGATTCTCCCCTTCTTTCTGAGTACTATTCTTCTGCACAAAGAAACCTTGCATAGTCTTCAGGAAACCGCCGGTACTACCGCCGGTACTTACTACTGTTCCATCTTCTTTTAATACAAATGCATCGTATTCCGTCCAATAAGTACGAGACAATCCAGGATTTCCATTAAAGAAAGCATCCATATTCAGATAAGTCATAAACGGATTACCGACAAAGAAGAAGGTACCGTTAGTAGCATTGGTAACTGTTGCTTTTAATTCTTGCTCCGGTGTGTCAGCATCAAAACTTAGTTTATCACGTAAAGATATAATTCCCTGATTAATAGAATATTTATCACTTTCCTCTGTCTTACCTTCTGTATCATAATAATTATACCATGTATCACCTTTAGGCAAACGCACCAAAGCCCTATCATTACTAAAGTTTTCCACACTGCTGTAGAAGCCGGTACCCGGTTTATAAGGAACTGACACATCATTATATTCTACGCTCCAGTTGGAAGCGACAGCAGCATATGTTTCATCTGCCGTTCCATTTTTTAAATATATCTTTGCACTATTATCCCATATCTTCTGGTAGAAAGCAGGATTAAAACGGTTATTGCTTTTTTCATCAAATTTTATTGTATACTCCCCTCCAGTAGAACTCGACACTATAAATACTGGAGATTCCTGTCGTCCGGTACCTCCTGTGGAATACATATCACCCGCTATCACCTCTTGCAAAGGAGAAGACAAGAAATACTTTTTATTCTTATCCATTTCAAACTCAACTTTTGCCTTATTGTAATGCAGCAAATCCTGTCGCATCAAGGTAGCTCTAGGTTTAAAGTAAATAAAATTGCACGTATTTCCATAATAATGAGTTACCGAATATACGTTATCAGAGGGAGAACTCTTTATCACCATATCATATTCTATACGCTCAGTGGCATCGCCGATTTGCTGAATTTCCTGAATATTCGGTTTCATATCCAAAGATTGATCATCATTCTTCTGATCCAGTTTATATAACCAGGAACTATTTTCCGGTTTAAGAACCGTTACATACGAGAAATCCATCGGAGCAAAGGCAAACTCCAGGTCTGTTCGTATTGGTCCATCTGTCTTATTTGCATCCACACTTTCCAGTTTTCCATCCACATATAGCTCTGCCTGATTCGAACGACGCCACAAACCATCGTTGTTCCAGTTACGCGAAGATCCATCGCTGACCCATGTCAGATATTTAGGAACAATCTTCAGAGGCAGATAAACTATACCATGGCAACTATTGGTTGGCTCACCACTTATTTGCTGTTCCTCTAACTCAATTTTTAAAGTATAAATAAAACCCTCCAACGGCTTGAAGTCTGGCAGAAACTGAAGTTGGATATAATTATTATTGGCTAATGATGTTTTTATATCTGCTCCAGTAAGTACAGCCCTGGCTGGCTCTCCCTCCACATAATTACCATTCAAACTATACAATCTGATTGTATCGGAGACTCCTTTTGAAAAACCTAAATGATCAGCATTTTCAGCTTGTGAGAGTTTAAAATGCCGTACGGGTATCCGTAATGACTTGCCCGCATTAGCTTCCATAGAACTCTTTCTGCATTCTTTTACGTAATGAGTCCCAATACGCAAAGGTACTTGCAACATATCATCCGGATACTTTATATCAGGCAGCCCCAACTGTACTACAGGGGCTGTCTCTGTCGCTTCAAGTATCATTTGACGGGGATTCATACAAAGCAATGCACCGGCTCGATTCGTCTTATTTTCTATCTCCTCCAGCAACTTATCCATATCTACCGAAAAAGGCAGGGAGTAGAAAGTTAGACGCTCTTTATCCAATATAAATTCCGGATCATGAACAGACAATAGTAATTGGCCGTCATCTACCATTTCTATCAGCCTCTGCTGTATCTCTTTCAATGTCTGAGAACTTGGCTGCCATTTCCTCAAATCCTCTTCCGTACCTTCTTTCCGGTCATTGGGCGACAAGTCCTTATTCAGTTCCTTTCTGAAAGTTTGTAGATCATCAAACAACTCCCATATATACGACGGTACTTCACCCTCGCCCTCCACTTCCGGATCGTTGGGCGAGAAATACCAGTCGAAACAGTAATAAGTTGGTGCAAACGTGATAACATTACCATCGGGATCAACCGCCTGCAAAGCAGCATTCACATTCACCGGATTATTCATACACAACCCATGTGGGTCATATTCCGCCTGTCCGTTAATCACCAACCGGATCGGATCCATCACATGAAACGGGGCAATCAACGCACATTTGGAGTGCGGGTCGGCACTACCGCCATCAGACACATCTTTCTGATTACCATTGAGCAACATCACATAATACTCTACTCCCGGAAGCAACTCATCTGGCTTTTTGTCATCCGATTCTCTCACAGCCTGCCTGGCCTTCATCCCCGTCTGTATATCCGCCAAAAAGATAAATCCCTTATCAGGATTGGCATCGCCTTCTGTAGGGAAACCTCCCTCATCCACATTTTCAGGCATAAACCAGGCACAGTTGATAGGGGCTATCCCCAAATCGTGAAAGAGCTGATAAGCAGAGCTCAAATCACCTGACTCATATTGGCTCGGCTCCTTAGCATCTTCCGGTAAAATGTTTTTATCCTTCAAATCATTAAACCGTTCCTGATATTCCTTCAAAGCCCGAAGGTTCAATTTTTTAGACAACTCATTTGCCTCCTCTTGATTCGTCGGTATATCCTCTATTCTCGTCGATATGATTACACGTCCGAATTGACTAATAAATCCATCCCCGTTATAATCCATCTGCAACCATTCATGCACTTCATCATAAATATCCCTCGTAGGCGGCTGCACGTGAAAGTCTCTTAGGAAGGAATAATACAAATTCTTGAAGTAGTCACTTTTCTGATCTTTATCTTCCCCATTACTAGTATCATCCAAACCTTCAAGTCCCAGGCGAAGCAAAGCGTACTTCTTTTTATCATCATCAGAAAGCTGACTCCATACCTTATCACCAGGCTTCAAGTTCATATTCTCCAGCAAGGTCTGATAATTAGAGCGCAGCAACACCGAGTTCAAATCGCAAGTTGCTTTACGGCGCACATAGATATTGGGAGTAGAGCGATACACTTTAATCTCATCAACAGCATAGTCCGCACCGTCGGAGTGCTGACAATTGTTGAATAAATCCAAACGATACGACTGAAAGCTCAGCGTATTAGGAACTGAAAATTCATAACAAATCTGCTGCCACCTCATAAGATTCGGATTATTTGCATTGTCCGCCCTGGCCGGAGTACGCCGCATGGAACCGCTATAGAAGGTATGTAAATCTACCTCCTCACCTTCTTCCGTAATACCTTTGAATGTCAAACCGATATCTCCGGCAACAGCATCAGTAGCGGAAGTAGACTCCATATTGCAGACCCACGCCGTCACCAACAGCTTGGTATCCGAACACAGCTCTGTATTTACCGGCAGAGAAACGATACGCCCCGGCTCATCAATAGCATCCAGATACAAAAAATATCCCATCTTATCCGGGGTGGTTTTGCCACTCAATAACTGCCGTTCGTACAGCCGGTCATACGTTTTTACATAATATCCACCGGGTTTATAGTAGTAGTTATTGTAGCTACTAAGACCATATACTTCCAATGTTTTAAAAAAGGCATATTCGGAACGGGATAAAGAACGCTGCATCGGAGTTCTCTGCCCCTTATCTACTGCCCTCAAATCAGCAAAAGCATAATCGGACGACCCCTTATTCAAGCGTGTCAACCTATAATTTTCCGCAGACTTTTCAGGAACCTTATTCCCATCTGCCTCCGGATCATCGAAGTTGATTTCGGCAATCAGGTCATAGTTCACATCCTCATCCAAGCGATCCTGTTCGCGCTTAACATAGTTGTAATCGTTTGCGCCTTTCAACTCTTCTGCCGTTTTAGGGTCTGAATAAGGATCTAAATAGACCGTGATAAGGGCTACCGGATACCAATCATTTTCATCAAGAGAGACTTCAGCCGTAATATATCTAGTCAGATCCTCCTCACTCGAATTAGCTGTAGCATCTCCTTCCAAACCGACACAATAAAAGACCGAAGCATTGTTAATAAATTTTCCCGGCAGATCAGTACCTTTCACATAATCAGCATACGTAGCACCCAAAGTAGCAAACAAATGCTCCATAACATACCCTTCTTTGGGTACTAGATGCTCCTTATTACTATCCCCCTGCTTCTTTTTATGTACTGTTGTACACTCCATAGGCTCTTTACTCCCATTAAACACTCGCCAACGAACATATCTAGCTGCACCAGAATGAATACTATCTATCTTAATATCTTCAGAACTCTTGAGATAATAATTCGACAACACTTCCTTCAAACGGAAATTAACCCCCGTCTGCCACTCTTTAGTTCCATGATTCTTTTTGAGACGAAGAGGTGTATGTACAGTATATTTTTCAAAGAAACCAGCCTCGACCAAGGTGTTTACCCCCAGCTTTTTAGCTGCCTCTTCGTATTCTTCCTTCGCTTTTTTCAACTGCTCATATCTACTCTTTGCATTTTTGATAATGAACTTACGGCGGAGATTGATAGCTGTGGGTAATTGATTAATATTAGTACTATCTTCATTCCACTTCCAATCGTTCCAGGCACTTGCATCCCATGCCAGTGAATCGAGGATACCGGTAACACCTCCTACGTTATCTTTATCTGCAACATATTCCACATAGCTATAATGAGGCTGAGACACTGCTGATTGCTGAGTTTTTGCCACATAACATTTTAGATTTTGATCATATTTAAAAGCTATAGTATCACTTTGCTTTTTCCACAGCAAATGTTCTTCATACCAACCCTCATCTATATCTTTATTATCCCCTAATTGTAGCCAACGTGAAAATCCATGAATGTTTGCAGCTGAGGAGTTGGACTGTACAAACATACGTGTATGCTCACCCGGATATACATAGATTGTATCCGTTCTTTCATGCCAGATATGTCCTCGTTCATACTGTTCCCCCTCTACTTCCTGGGCAGAAACTAAACGGCTTGCTGCCAGCAAGAAAAGAAAGAAGAGATAAGCCGGTCGGCGTAATATGTTATTATATTGAAATCTTTTCATACTTTCTATCTGTTTAGTAAATAAGCTTTATCTCGTAGTCGATATTTGTTTTGCTATCATTAGCAATCTCTACCGTAAATGATAAGGTAGCCGTTCCCTTTCTATGAACCATTAATTTAACTTCCTTAACCTCAGTAAGGTCTTCCGGTTCACTTCCGTTCAACCAAGTAATAGCCCCATCCTCTGATATTAGTTTACAATCTTTTATTGTAAAGTTAACCTCAGTGTCAGTTGACCCAAGAGCCTTTTTCACAGCCTCCAAATGAATCGTCAGTACACCGGTATTCTTAATCTGATACTCACGGCTGGAGATAAAATCCAGTTGAAACGCAAACGGGTAGCCACCGATAGGAGCACGCTGCTCGCTAACCGATACATTCAAGGCATATTCGCTCAATACTAATGGTATTATTAAATAGTCATTGCGACGCACATAGGTGAAGTTGGTTACACCGGTCTTCGTTTCATTCTTTGGTTTCGTAATCTTAACATCCACTTTAATACTATCTTTACCTAACGAAGTTTCATGTACATAAAAGACTTTTTCCACCGGCCCCCCCCACCTACAACTACAGCATTATTTAATATCCCCCAAACAGGATTCAACGACGTAGTACCATTAGGGAATAACGGTAACTCTATTTTCCCTATATCATTCAACAACGATTTATAAGGTAGGGTATAAATAGAGTCTCTATTTCGAAATTTGCTTACATCCACTGTGGTTGTAAAATCATCTTCCATTTTATTGCTTATGCTCACCTTCACCTTGGCAACCATACGATATAAAGGAATACTTATCTCCTTTTCTCTTAGTTCATGAAAATGACTGGACATGGGAATAGGAGGAGTTTTAGGTTCAGTACCCTCTTTCCCATTGTCTATCACTAAATCTTCCTTTATCCTGACATGTGGCATCCCAACTAATGCCCCTTCAACATTAAACGTCACCGGCAACTTCTTCCCCACCTCCAGCGCAGCCAAAATCTCATCACTATTCGTCAGCAGCTCGCTTTTCAAATTAGAAAACGCATACACATAAGCCGCCTCCTTAGGCACATCCTCCAAGCGGATGGTTTTCTCAAAGACGGTCATGTTGTTGTTCTCTTCCTTTAACACTTCGCTATGGGTTTGCAAAATCACGCCTTCACTGTCCGTAATCACTAAAAGCACATCCTCCATTCCCTCATACTGCGTCGAATTGATATCCTCTCCACTTCCTTTAAGCATCAAATGAAAATCCACCGTCTTAAAATCTCCCGGCAGCGGGCCGACAGGCTCCTCGTCTGCACAGGTGCAAAGGAAGAAGGGGAGCAAGAACAGCAGCAAAGGCAAGAAGCCGATATTTATGAATTGATATTTCATACACATTTACTTATATCCATTTACAAATCCGTTTCATTCAACCGTATCACCCAATCCTTTACCTGGATAGTGTAACAAGCATAGCCGATGATCGGATCTTCGGGATTGGGATCAGGGTCTGGGTCGGGATTGGGATCAGGGTCAGGGTCAGGATCAGGATCAGGATCGGGATCCGGGCAAGTGATTGGGGTCAGGAAGAAGATGATGGAATATTCGTCCTGACGGTCCAGGTATTCCTGGGCACTGATGTCGTGACCCTCCATTTTTGTGAGCAAAAGGTAATTGTTGAGGTTAATATTCAACACATCTTTTTCCCAGCCCCTATGCTGTACGATCAGACGGAAGTTCTCGCCCGCCATCAGACGCATGGTGTTCATTTCGGCAACGGCTACCAGCTGGCCGGAGACCGTAGACTCAGGGTCGGGGTCGGCAGCTATCTCCACGTTTTCGGTGTAGTAAGGGAGGTAGCTGATGGCCGGGTCGGGCAGCAGACTGTTGTCGTAGTCCATATAGCCGTTGTCGGCCACGATGCGGAAGGTGAAGTCGTTCACGTCCATATTGTCGCCTTTCACGTTTTGGAGTACGAAACGCAGTTTGTTGGTGTCTTTGGCCAGACTGATGGTGTCGCTCTCGTGGGCAAGGCCGGAGACGACGATGGTGTCGAGGCTGTGCCAAAGGGGGTGCAGTTCGCGGGGTTGCGTGCCGTCCGACTGGCGGAGGGTGCGCACGCGTATGTCTTCCACCGGCGAAGTGCCGGGGGTGAGTTGCGGCAGTTGGTAGGTGCCTTCGTCGAGGCCTGCCCACGAAACCAGGTAGTAGGTGCCGGGAGGAAGGTCGAGACGGATGTCGTTGGCCTTCAGTTCGTCGCCTTCAATCTGCCGCTGCCGGAGGAAGGTACCCTGGTCGTCGCAGATAAAGAGGGAGACCTGGTCGACTTCGTGTTGGAAAGCGTCGGCAAACTTCATATTATAATCGTACACATAATGCAGACGAAATTCGCACGGCGGCAAGGTGTCGTCGTGGATATAGTCGCAGGCAGACGCTCCCAATAAAAGGAGTGAAGAGACTAATCGGATGTACGTAATTAATCGTTTCATATGCTATATTTTTTTGTCCCAATTTGGGTTCACCTTTCACTTTTTGCCTTTTACGCCTTGTTATACAAGGAATAATGAGATGAAGGGTTGTCTTTTTCCGGCGTCACCTGGTGACGCCACTCGTTCAGCGAGGTGACGCCGGAAAGACAACTGCATTCACCCTTCTATTGATTGATTATCAAGAAACAGCTTATAAGGGTGATGGAAGTGACGCTGTTTTTGTAAAAACTTTTTCAGAAGCAGTGTTTCGGAAACAAGTTCCGCCGGTCTGCTTCGCCCGGCTATCGGTTTTGAACGGGTCGGCAGCCGGTTGAAATGGGTGCTGACCCGTTTGGTAATGAATAGGCAGCCATTTGGAATGGGTGCCTATCCGTTTGGATAGTGCTGCCGACGTTTTTGGAAAAAGCCGCCGACGTTTGCGAAAAAAAGCGGGCGGTTTTTGCAAAAAAGTCGTATTTCTTGTTGCGCCCTTACAGGGCTTCCAGTCGTAACAACCAAAGGTCTCTGTCGTTATGAGCAGAGTTCGCGGTCGCTATGACTAGGTGCTGTTTGTAGCACTATAGTGCTAAGGGTGTTAGGACTATAGTGCCAGCCCCTGTAGGACTATAGTGCTACCACACCTGGATGGTTAGAGTTCAATTTGCCCGTTATCGCGGATTACCCAGTCTTTAACGTAAACCATAACCGTGATATAATACTGCGTTTTATCGTCTTCATTCGGATTTTTAGGATCGTCTACTCCCGGAGTAAACGGTAGTGGATCACCTAACTTTTTAATCGCTGTTACATCCAACTTATAAAGGTTGTTACGGACAATACCGTATTCCATGATACCCAGGTTAGGATTATCGGGGGGATTCAGTCCGTTGTTTGCGTGACGGATCCAGTATTTGTAGTAGCAGGTACCGTCTTTATAATAGTGAATGTCGTATTTTTCAGCTAGAACTTCGGCATCATTGGGTTTGATAGTCTGTGCAAAAGCTTCATAATTTATATCACTAATATTAACAGACTCCTGTATGTTTTTTCCTACAAACGCCGCATATGCCTCACCAAACTTTCCTTGAAGTGTATTAACTACTGCTTCTACTTCTTCTTTTGTTACAGTAGTAGTAGTACTGCCTGCTCCTCCAAATAAGAGTTTAACAATATCACCATTAACATCATCACTAAATGATCCAACCAGCAATGATTTCAAATCTGCATATAGAACCGTTTTCGTTGTTGTTCCAGTACTACCATCGTCGTCTTGTGTGGACTGTGTTGTTGTTACTTTAGTTGTGTAAAAATATTGATCCTCTTTCTCAAGGTTGGCATACTCAACTGATTCATTTTTATTTTCTTCTATACTATATTTTATTACATATTTAGGAGTATATGTCCCCTTAAAGATCACCCCAGTAGAAAAGCCGTTAAGTTGTTGTTCCCAGCCTGTTGTGTTTTCTAAGGTATAAGCGATAAGCTTGTAACCTTTCTCACCATAATTTCCTTCGTTCTCCCCTATTCCTGCGTTTGGTAAGTTGTCACCATAAGTCACAAAAGTTTCTTTTTCATTAAGTTCTTTATTAAAATGATTAATATACAGATCATCAAAGGAAGTAGAACCAGTTTTAGCTTCTCCATTATCCACATAATGTGAAGCTAAAGAAACTGGAGTATATCCATCTGCTGTAAACAAATCCACCTTCTTTCCACGTGTCCAGGGATCAATTACATAATTATAATAACCTTCTGTATTCCAATATTCATCACCTAAATAGATATCTCCATCACTTTCTGTTCTAATCGGTTGTTTATCCATATCGTTTCCAAGTTCAGGGACAGTCACTCTCTTAAACATATAAGAACCTGCTTTTAATCGGTTGACAACAGAAAAAGCAGTAAGTTGTACTTTATCTGTTGCAACATCATAGCTCCCATTTTCGTCCCCTAATTTCAGATCAATTCTAGCCGCCAAACGCTCAACATAAACAGTTACAGATGGTGCATCTGCAGGATTATTATTAGCTTGGCTCAATCCTACAACCGACTTATCATTGCCTAAGGTCATCGTATGAGTAGACATCACGAAGTGAGTTGTAACTATCTCCCCATCCTCTCTTTCCACACCATGCTCCCAAGCATCCTGCTTTTCAAATAAATAATCACGTAACTGCTTGACTGTACTAAAAGTCAACTTCTCACCAGCATTAGTTATAGTCAAGATATTGTAATATTCAATTTTCTCTCCTAGCTTTGGAATATTAATTTCAACAGTAGCTTGTGGCGTATGATTATTAGAAGGAGTCTTAGGGTCATTATCTACCTGCTCTGAAAATCCACTTCCTACTATTGGTGTTTCTAAAGACAAATATTTATCAGGTTCAGCACCTTCTTGTTGCTGTTCTGTCTTATATAAGAATATATTCACATCCCTAATGTAATTCTCATCCACTGTTCCTTGCACAAATCCATCACCACCTTCTCCACCTTCAGGCTTATCACCCGCCTTTGTCCTCGCCCCAGTTGACGGAGAAGAAATACGGACGGTTACATACGCCTTATCGCCAGTGCCATCGCCACCGCCATTCGAGTCATCTCCCTCTCCCAACTCTTCGGAACAACCTCCCGCCATCATCAATAGCGCGGCTGCCCATAAGCTATAAAAGTTTTTCTTTTTCATTATGTATAGAATTTACGTTATTAATATTAATATCTAGTTTTGTTCTTCTGTCCAAACTATTCAGCCCGCTTCGTCGCTATCTGCTCCAAGTTATTGGCAACATCTTCAGCCAGACCAAGGTTATCTTTCAACGGGAGCAACAAAGTCTCTGCCCTATCCAGATCACCCTCCAGCATGGCAATACCCGCTTCAGCCAGCTGCTTCTCCGGAGAGGTTTCGGCTTTCGCCAAATAACGTTTGGCCTGCTCCACTTTGCCCTCGCTGATAGCAATGTTGGCAGCGTTGAGGTTGGAAACCGGGTCGTCCGGATACATGCGGACAGCTATTTCGAATACCTCCTTGAAGCGGTCGCCACCCGGCTCGTAGGTTTGTGCCACTCGGAACATTTCCTCCACACTCAGCCGGCTCGGGTCGGTGTAGAGCAATTCCTTCGCCTCCTCGACGGTGAAGTTGCGGATGGTGTATTTTACCACATAGTCCGAATGCCGCAAGGCCGGATATACCTCGCGCAGCAGGGTCTGATAAGGCACACCGCCGGCAAGCGTTTTCAGTCGCCATTCGCGCTGATCCCAGTCGGCCGGCTCGTCGGCGCGGATGATGGCCAGAAGCTCTTCCTTTTCGGGGAGGTCAGAGTTTTCGACATACTCTTCCAGCCCTTTCCAGTCCTCCGGCTCGAAGTTGACCTGCATCGAGGCACAGCCGAAATCGTAGAGTTCGTTTACATATCCCATCAAGGCCTTGGCGCGATATTCCGCCAGGTAGGCATTGTTGGCATAGCTTCCTTCGGGCGAAGCATACCCTTTGATATCTATGTCTGTGATGGTTGCATAGGTGTCGTTGCGCACCGACTCGATGCTTTCGCGTATGCGGCAAAGCTCCTGCGGGTTGTTGCGATATTCCGGATAAATCTCCGTCTTATTGACCGGGAAGTCCAGAAAAGCACGTCCCTCCAAGGCACGTTGTTTCACGGGTTCGGGTTGCGGAACGGCATAGGCCAGTTGGGGCACCAGCAAGATCGGGTCGGCCATATTGATGGAGAACAAGACAGAGCTGTCGTTTTGCAAGGCCTCCCAGCCGCAACCGCAAAGGTCGGTCACCAAAGAGAGTTCCGACTTCTCCATCCATTTGCTGAACGGGAAGTGGGCATGATAGTCGATCCGCTGCTCTTTCTTATTCTGGCGGCGCACCACGAAGCTTAATCCCGGTTCGGCTTTGCGCTCCTGTCTTTCATACAAGATATGACGATCACGTCCGTTGATAACAATAGGAGGCAACGGACGCAAACTATCACCATGGTGAATCAGCGGAGTGCATACGACCGAACGGTTGCGGTCTACCTCTATCCCACTGATATTGACAGTCATATCCACTACCAGAAAAGAATCGGCCTTCTCCACCATTTTCCGCTCTATCAGGATGGTGCCCTCCTGCACAGCCCTGGGAGCGGTTTCCTGGGCTGTGAGGAGTGTTGCGGCACCGAATAGCATGCATGTTATAGTTAGTAAGCGTTTCATAAGGGAGTTCTTTTTAGAATAAATAGATAAAACTTACAGCGGCCTGCGTAGGACCGAAATAGTGTTTCTTTTCTTTCTCGATGTTGCTGCCGCAGTTGGAACAAGGGTATTTATCCAATTCGAGATAGAGATAGCCCACTCCGACCGTGGCCTCCAGGTTCCAATGCTTCGAAAGCAGCCACTGATAGCCATAGCTGATGCCGACTCCTGTCCCCCAACCCTGATGACGTTCACTTTCGGTACCCAGCCATTTAATGTCGGATACATTATATATAATATAAGGTACGTGTAAGCCAATAAAACTCTTGTAGAAGCTCTCGCAAAACCAGTAACGAACTTCCGGGTGCAAACGCAAATGCTTCAGCGACTTGTCGTAGCTGCCATCATCGTTTTTGCCGGAGAAGGGGTTGAGTCCGGCTTCCAGGTCGAGCGTCCATTTACGGACCAAACGGAATTCGAGTCCGGCATTAAAAGTCGCGGTTGCCCAATAAGGGATGTTGCTCTTCAGTGCAACTACAGGACCTTTTCCCAGTTGTATGCCCTCTTTCGCAGACATAAGGCTGGTATAGCAGATTAGAATTAGTATTAAAACGTTTCTCATAGATACTGTACTTTTAGTTCTCTTTATATACCTGTGTTTCAGCATAAGTAAACCTACAACAACTATTTTTTCGAAATAACATGTAAATCAAGTCATTTCACGTTTTGCAAAAATAAATATTCCAGTAATAGACTGATGTCCGTACACGACATATGGTATCAAATTAGAGAAGTTTAGTACCAATTCAAGCTGGTTTTAACATTGTTATTCGAAACATTATGTATTTCATGTTATTTCGAATAAGACAAAAAAAAAGATTGCTTCGGCCGTCTGCTTTTGTTGCAGAAGACCGAAGCAATCTTGATACAGTATTTGGAGAGTCCCTATCTTATTTCTTCAACCACTGATCCAGCCATTCGAAGAAAGTACGTTGCCACAACACGCCGTTCTGCGGTTTCAAAACCCAATGGTTTTCATCCGGGTAGATCAACAGTTCGGCAGGAACACCGCGAAGTACGGCGGCATTGAAAGCAGCCATTCCCTGACCGGCAAGGATACGGTAATCCTTTTCCCCGTGAATACACAGGATAGGAGTATCCCATTTGTCTACAAACAGGTGCGGAGAGTTAGCAAATGTACGTTGAGCTACCGGATTGTTCTTTTCCCAGTAAGCACCGCCCATATCCCAGTTGGCGAACCACATTTCTTCTGTTTCCAGATATTGCATTTCCATATTGAAGATACCGTCATGAGCAATAAAAGCTTTGAAGCGTTTATCATGATGACCGGCCAACCAGTAAACGGAGAAGCCGCCGAAGCTGGCACCCACACATCCCAGACGATCTTTATCTACATAGGGTTCTTTTGCCATCTCGTCAATTGCTGTAAAATAATCTTTCATACACTGACCACCATAATCGCCGCTGATAGCTTCGTTCCATTCTTTACCGAAGCCCGGCAAGCCACGACGGTTAGGTGCCACGATAATATAATCGTTAGCAGCCATGATCTGGAAGTTCCAACGGTAAGACCAGAACTGGCTGACCGGACTCTGAGGACCACCCTGGCAGAATAATAAGGTAGGATATTTCTTGTTCGGATCGAAGTTTGCCGGGTAAATTACCCAGGTAAGCATTTCTTTTCCATCGGTCGTCTTCATCCAACGTTCTTCCACCTTACCCATCTTCAACTGGTCGTAGATCTGTTTATTCTCGAAGGTAAGCTGATTTACAGTATGATCTCCATCCAAAGCAATTGAATAGATTTCGTCTCCCATACACATAGAATGACGTTTAACAAGTAGTTTGTCAGCACCACACAGGGTAACTCCTTCGTAGTCGTACATACCACTCGTCAAAGGAGTGATGGTGTTGTTTGCAGCAAGATCGATCTGATAAACCTGTGATTCACCATGCCATACACCAGTGAAATAGATTGTCCGGGCATCATTACTCCAGCAAAATCCATCGACACTGGAGTCGAAAGCCTTACTAACAAAAGTCTTCTCACCTGTCTCAAGGTTCATCACCATCAAACGGTTCTGATCTGATTCGTAACCATCGTGCTCCATACTCAACCAGGCAATACTTTTGCCATCAGGCGAATACTGCGGATTAGTGTCGTATCCCATCATCCCTTCGCTGATATTTACCGTCTGCTTCGTATTCAGATCATATACATAAATATCCGAGTTAGTAGAAAGACTGTATGCTTTTCCTGTTTTCTTACGGCTGGTATAAGCCACCTTGTCGGAAGTTGTATTCCATGCCAGTTGTTCGATACCGCCAAAAGGCTTCAACGGAGATTCGAACAGTTCACCTTCCATCACATCGACAGGATTACTTATTTTGCTTCCATCGAAGTCGGCAACGAAAGGATGCGGAGCGGTTGTCACCCATTCATCCCAATGCTTATACATCAGGTCTGTAACAATTATACCTGTTGCCTTATCCAGATCCGGGTACTTGTCGGCAGTACTCGGAACAGTCTTTACTTGCGAAATAAAAAGAACTTTCTTTTCGTCCGGCGAGAAAGCAAATCCTTCGATATCACCGTCATAGTCAGACAGTCGCTTACGATCCGTTCCGTCAGGATTCATTTCCCAAAGTTGGCTGCTCCCGCTTTCACCCGAAAGGAAAGCGATCTTTGTTCCTCCTTTAATCCAGGTTGCTTCATTTTCCGAGAAAGGAGTGTGAGTGATCTGTTTGTTGTCAGATCCGTCGGCGTTCATTACAAATACTTCCCGGTTACTAGTGTTCAACGGAACACTGTAATAGGCAACCGTATAAACGACTTTTTGTCCGTCCGGAGATACGTTCATCCCTCCGATACGGCCCATAGCCCAAAGAGCCTCAGGCGTCATTCGTCCGTCGGTAATCTTGATTTCCGAGCGTCCGATAACGGGTCTTGTGTCCTCTGCTTTTTTAGCATCTTGGTTACAAGCACCTAGTAATACGGATGTTGCCATAACCATTGTTGCAATAGATTTATTCATGTACATTATAATATATTATATTCTGTGTGCGAAATTAGTAAATATAATTTATATCTTTGCACAAGTAATTTAAGAACTGAACAGTATGAACAAGATTTGGTTATTTGGAGCCGCTATAAGTATGGTATTAGCATTCGGCTCATGTAAACCTAAACAGAGTGCTTATAAGGCTGCTTACGAACAAGCCAAAGAAAAAGAATCTACAGCTCCTGTTGAGGTAGTAGAACAAGAAGAAGAGATTGTTGAAGAGGTTGCACCGGTTTCTAAACCCAGAACTTCTACGGCAACGACTCGCTCGGAAAGAATCAACGCTGCACAAGGTGAAGATGCAAGCCGTCTGAAACGTTACAGTGTTGTTATCGGTAGCTTCAAGAACAAGACAAACGCTTACTCTTTGAAAGAGCGTATGCAGAATGCAGGCTACAATGCGGTATTAGGTGAAAACGAACAAGGCATGTTGCGCGTAATCGTTGCCAGCTTCGATGATAAAGCTGATGCAGCCGACAGCCGCGATGCTATCAAAGCTAAATATGCTCCTGATTTCCAGGATGCATGGTTACTTGAAAGACAGTACTAATATACTTTTTATAAAATAACATGGAAAGGGATCGACCATATAGTCGGTCCTTTTTTTATTCTATCTAAGATACTATAAACCAAAAGGTCCGGAGATACCGGACCTTTCAACCAACCTAAACTAAAAACCTAAAACTAACCATCTTTTTGCCTTAAACAATAAAAAACCTATACATACATGAATTATCTTTCTTATTCGTAAACCGGCCATGCTCCTTTATTGGAACAAACGAAAGCCGCAATTTTCACAGCATGTCGATGAGCTTCTTTCAATGTGCCGCCATTGAGCAGTGACATAATCAAAGCGGCTGAAAAGGCATCTCCTGCACCTACCGTATCTACGACCTCCACTTCGGGTATCGGCAATGTAGACACTTCATCCGGCGTATAAACCGTACTGTAAGAGGCTCCTGCCGTAAGGACAACCATTCTCAGATTGTACTTTTCCATGAACCAGATAGCTATTTCATCTTCCGTACCGCTCAACCCGAACAGCTCTTTCAGCTGGTTCATCTCATCACTATTCATCTTCAGTACGTTGGATAGATACAATGACTCTTCTATCAATCCCTTATTATAATAATGCTGACGCAAATTTATATCGAACAAACGATAAGCCGTATCCGGTGCAAATGACAGAATAGCCTGAATCGTTTCACGCGATTGAATCGAACGCTGTGCCAATGCCCCGAAACAAATAGCATCAGCTCTTTCTGCCAAATCGACGGCATCCGATGTAGGCGACATATGATCCCAGGCAACGCGTTCTGTAATCGTATATTCCGGTATCCCGTCTTCCTTCAGATCGACCTTGACCGTTCCTGTCGGATAAGGGACTTTTTCAATCAGGTATTGAATAGAGTTTTTATCCAGTTCTTTCAGGATATCGACTCCGTCTTCATCATCACCGATGGCGCTGACAGCATAACCTTCTGCTCCTAAACGGGAAGCATGGTAAACAAAATTGATAGGCGCACCACCTGCTGTTTTACCAGTGGGAAGTAAATCCCATAAAAGTTCACCTATACCGACTACTACCGGTCTTTTGCTTTGTTGCTTCATCTGCTCCATGGTCTAAATAATTCTTTTAATAATACAAGATTGTTACCCCTTGAATTTCGATAGTGCAAAACTAGGGAATGCCATGGAAGTAAACGATAACTCATGCTACAGAAAGAATAACGCTCGTTACATAACAAGTTTATTTACAGAGTCCTTACACTTTAGTTACACGAATGTAACAATTGTTATCCTTTTTCCTGATATTCGGTGGGTGTAACAGTATAGGCAGCTTTAAAACACTTGGAAAAATAAGGAGGAGAACTAAAACCGGTAGCATAAGCGACCTCATTCACATTACGACCTTTCTCTCTCAATAAAGCAGCCGCACGCTTCAAACGATAGTTACGGAGGAAGTCTGTCGGTGTCACACCAGTCAGCTCCTTTACTTTCCGATACAGGTGTACGCGCGACAGACCGAGCATATCGCTCGCTTTCTCTATGCTGAAATCGGAATCGGGATAGGCCTCTTCGATCAGCGCCATGAACTTACGCATGAATACATCATCCATGCTTTCCGTTTTACCGATCTTCAGGTCGGAAGCGGCAGGTGACTGAAGTTCCTGCGCGAAGGCATTTCTCAAACGGGCACGTTCTTCCAGCAGGCGGACAATGCGAAGTTTCAGTTCTTCGATATGGAAAGGTTTCTGAATAAACTCGTCGGCTCCACTGGCAATGCCGTACATTCGCTGCTTATCATCGGAAAGGGCTGTCAGCAGGATGACAGGAATATGGCTGAAAGCGATATCCGATTTGATCCGTTTACACAATTCGTAACCATTCATTTCAGGCATCATCACATCACTGATAACCAATGATACATTCTCTTTTGCCAATATATCGACAGCCGCCGCACCATTCCCGGCAGCCAGGATACGGAAGTTGGGCTTCAGCTCCTTTTGCAGGTAAGCGTTAATATCCGGATCGTCCTCCACAACCAGAATCGTATAATCATAGGTCCGATTCACGATCTCGTCCATTTCGCGGGTATCCAGGTTTGCCACACCGCTCGACAATTCAGTTACGGAAGGAGCAAACGTACAGGTTTCATCAAAATGAGATTTTCCTTTAGGCAATTCGACAAAGAAGACGGTCCGTTTACCCGGTTCGCTCTCCACATGAATACTGCCTTTATGCATACTGACAAACTCACGTGTCAAATGCAAACCGATACCGGTTCCGGTAACCTGATCGGCCGTAAAGAACTGGTCAAAGACAGCGGACAGGTTTTGGGGCAGTATTCCTTTTCCGTTATCCTCCACCGACAATATCACATACCCTGCATGTTCCTGCAAACGGATGGTGACCGTTCCTCCCTCCGGAGTAAACTTAAAGGCATTCGACAACAGGTTGGCCAATATCTTTTCCATCTTGTCTGTATCCACCCAGAGCATAACAGACCGGACGGTATGCTGAAACGAATAATGTATCTGTTTACTCTGCGCCATATTGTCAAAATACGACTTAACCTCTTCTATAAATGCAACCAGGTCCACTTCCGTCACCCGCATATCCATTTTGTTGCTCTCGACCTTGCGAAAGTCGAGCAACTGGCTGACTACCCGTTTCAGGCGGTCGGCATTTTTCTTTATTATATGTATGTCGTCGACAATCGGCGAATCGGGAGGCAATTCTTTCGATAGCTTATTCAACGGACCGAGTATCAGCGTAAGCGGCGTTTTTATTTCATGGGAGACATTGGTGAAGAACTGTAACTTACGGGTGGTTGCCTGTTCGATCTTCCGGTTAGCAATTGCCAGTTCTTCACGCTGCTGCTCGACCTGCATATTGGTATGCTTCAATTCATGATTCTTACGCTGGACCTTCCGAAAAATATGTATCACGTAAAGAGCCAGCAGGAGCACGACTCCCAGCAATAGCAGGATCAGACCGACTGAATTTTGTAAAAAACGGTATTCCGAGAACATCTTATCCAGATTATTGCGTTGCTTTTCAATCTGCTCCTGATAATCCGCCAGTTGCTCAGTCTGCAAATAGATGGTTCCGGCATTATCCTTATCGATCAGAGCCGATGTCAAAGCGTACTGTTTGGAGACCGGCACTCCGTTCAGAATCTGCCAGGCAACCTTTACTGCCGTACTTCCTCCTGTAGGATAAACGAACGAGGCTGTCAGATAACCGTCACGAACCGCTTCGATTCCTTTTCCCTTACCGGGCAAAGCATCTATACCTATAAACTTTATCCTCTCTGCCGCCTGCGGATTCACTTCCATTATTGCTTCTCTGGCAGCCAACGCCATCACATCATTATGTGCGTATACGATATCGATATCCTCAAAAGAACCGAGTGCTGCGATATTTACCTTGGCCTCATCCCGATGCCAGCGTCCGTACACTGTTTTCAGGATTATATTATCATTATGAATAAGAGCATCGCTAAAGCCATTATGACGGTCGAGAGCGGAAGAGGAACCTTCGCGTCCCCAAATTTCGACAATCGTTGTCTTTCCATTCTTCAGCAAAGAGTTCGTGAACAGTCCGGCAGCACGCCCTATCTCGTAATTGTCGGCTCCAATGAAAGTCGTATATTCTTCCGAATAGATTTTTCGGTCAATGATAATAGTCGGGATACCTGCCCTGTAAGCTTCAACGGCAGCCGTTGTCACAGGACCGGATTCATTGGCTGAAATAATGATAAGATCCACCTTCTTTTTAACCAACTCGCGAATCTGTTTGATTTGAGTATCATTATCTTCATTGGCATCTTTCATTTCAAGGGTCATTCCCGGATAGTCAGAAGCCTTCACTTGCATATCCAGCATCATCGCTTTTCGCCAGCTATCGTTAACAGAGCTATGGGAGATTCCCACAACAAACTCTTTCTCCTCCCCTCCCCGTTTACAGGAAATCGTTAGAGACAGAATAAATATCAACAGACAAAAGCGATATATAATGGGTTTCATGAAGCAGCCGATTTTCAGGGTTTCGTACAAAAGTACGGATTATCAGCATAACAGACAAAATTTATTTTGTACATTCGTCCTCTAAATTATTATTGCATAACATGAAGATTATAGATAAGCAGCTACTTGACAAGACAAACGAACAGGCGAAACAATCGCCCCGTCTCCGCATGAATTACAACTTCCATGAACGATTGGACGATCCGGTAAACCGTTTGCTGAATGCAATGGAACCGGGTAGTTATATCCGTCCGCACCGTCATCTGGATCCCGACAAAGACGAAATATTCCTGTTGTTACGCGGAAAAGTTGTAGTATTTACTTTTGACGACGAAGGTAATATTACGGAAAAATTCCTGCTCGATCCCATGGCTGGGTCCTATGGTGCAGAAATCAAACCAGGCGTTTGGCATTGCCTGCTCGTTCTGGAACGTGATACAGTCGTCTATGAAGTGAAACCAGGTCCTTTTGCTCCCTTGGATCCGAATAATATGGCACCCTGGAGTCCGGAACCGAATGATGAAAAAGGAGTAAAAGAATACATGAATTATCTAGCGTCCAAACTATAAAAGATGGAAAATTTCAATACAATCAATCATACAGGGAGGAGGGTGATTTCATTCCTGACAGTTCTGCTTTTCACCTTTATCACCGCTTATGCAGGTAACCCTGAAGAAAACACTTATCCGACAACCGAAAGGCTTTTCCACATAGCACGAAGTACAAACAAAAACCTGGTTTGCTACGATGTGAATCTGGAGAACGGAAAACTGAACACCAAATCTCCTCTCAACGTATATTGGGTCAACCGGGAAGAACGACCGGGAGAAACCAACGGTTTAAGTTTCTTCCAGAAAAAGATGGCATACGGATACAAACTGATATCGGAAGGAAACGATTACAGCGAAGTGACACTAACAGCTTATGCGGGTAAAAAGCTGAAGATATGCAAGCAGGATTCGAAATATGTCTGCATGACAATGATCGACAATCAACCGGCCATACTGGAATCCCTCTATGTCCAGACCAAATCCGGCAGCCCTTTAAGTGTAGATTATGTTGAACTGAGAGGTATTTCAACCAGTACCGGAGCCAAAGTTTCCGAAAAAATAAAGAAATAACAAAAGCGAGTGTATTTCATATAGAACACACTCGCTTACTTATTTATCTTACAGACATACCTTTTTACACCAGCTTATGAATAACCAATCCCGAACGCAGTTTCGGTTCGAACCAGGTTGTCTTAGGAGGCATGATATTTCCTGTATCGGCTATATCCATCAACTGTTTCATAGTGACAGGATAGAGAGCTAATGCCACTTTCATTTCACCACTGTCTACACGCCGTTTCAGTTCACCTAAGCCACGGATTCCCCCTACGAAATCAATCCGTTTATCCGAACGCAGGTCTTTAATCCCCAGCACTTCATCCAGAATCAGGTTCGAAGAGATTGTAACATCTAGTACACCGATCGGATCATGATCGTTATATGTTCTCGGTTTGGCTGTCAGAGAATACCATTTGCCACCCAAATAAAGGGAGAAATTGTGCAACTCTGCCGGTTTATAGATATCTGTACCTTTCTCTTCTACCGTAAAGTTTGTGGCTACTTTTGCCAAAAACTCTTCTTCAGTCAGTCCGTTCAAATCTTTGACTACACGGTTATAATCGATAATAGTCAGCTGATTTGCCGGAAAGCATACAGCCATAAAATAGTTGTATTCTTCATCTCCACGGTGATTCGGATTTTGTTTTGCTTTTTCCGCACCAACTAAAGCTGCTGCAGCTGAACGGTGATGTCCGTCTGCAATATATAAGGAAGGCATTGCTTCGAACAACTCCGTGATACGGGCTATATCATTTTCCTCATCGATAATCCAAAATGTATGTCCAAAGCCATCCAGTTCTGCGACAAAGTCATATTCCGGAGTTTTTGCCGTATACTTCTTTACAATAGCATCCAGTTCCGCATTATCGGGATAAGCAAAGAAAACCGGTTCGATATTGGCATTGTTGACACGTACATGTTTCATACGGTCTTCTTCCTTATCACGACGAGTCAACTCATGCTTTTTGATATTCCCTTTCAGATAATCATCCACATATGCACAGACTACCAATCCATATTGTGTATGCCCGTTCATAGTTTGGGCATATACGTAATATTGTTCTTTCTGATCCTGAATCAACCAACCTTTATCCTGGAATTTCTGAAAGTTCTCTGCTGCTTTTTCATAGACAGCCGGATCATGTTCATCTGTTCCCACCGGAAAATCAATCTCCGGTTTGATTATATGATATAATGATTTCTCGTTACCTAGTGCTTCTTCACGCGCTTCTTCAGAATTAAGCACATCATAAGGACGTGAAGCGACTTCCTTTATCAAATCCTTCGGCGGACGGATACCTTTGAATGGTTTTATTTTTGCCATAGTTTTACAGTTGACAATTGACAACTTATTTATTGACTCTGAATTTCTCGTTACCGTTCTGCAGAAAATCGACGATCTGTTTTGCTGCAGCAATACCGGCATTGATATTCGCCTCAGCTGTCTGTGCTCCCATCTTCTTCGGTGTCCCGAAATAACGGTCCGAATATTTAGCAGCCAAATCCGCATCGATAGCCGGCTTGATATCTGTGATATATTTAAAATCAGGACGTTCTTCCATCATCTTTGCCAAACCTGCTTCGTCGATCACTTCCTTACGGGCTGTATTCACAACGATAGCACCTTTAGGCATTGAATTCATTAATTCAAAATTGATGGATCCCTTTGTTTCGGCTGTTGCCGGAATATGCAGAGATACAATCTGACAAGACTTAAACAGGTCTGCAGTAGAAGCTACTGCTTTCACTCCGTCTTTCTCTATCACTTCTGCCGGACAGAATGCATCAAAAGCATATACATCCATGCCGAAGCCTTTAGCAATACGTGCCACATTACGACCCACATTACCATAAGCCAGAATGCCCAGTTTTTTACCCTTCAGTTCTGTTCCGGAAGTTCCGTTATAGAAGTTTCGGACAGCATATACCAACATACCAAAAACTAATTCGGCGACAGCATTGGAATTTTGCCCCGGCGTATTCATCACACAAACGTTGTGTGCAGTCGCAGCAGCCAGATCCACATTGTCGTAACCGGCACCGGCACGAACCACTATCTTTAATTCTTTCGCAGCTTCCAATACC
The DNA here is from genome assembly GCF_029581355.1 of Parabacteroides chongii. Classification (NCBI taxonomy): domain Bacteria; kingdom Pseudomonadati; phylum Bacteroidota; class Bacteroidia; order Bacteroidales; family Tannerellaceae; genus Parabacteroides; species Parabacteroides chongii. Next base: position 5,460,219 of record NZ_CP120849.1, read on the forward strand.
GGAGCATCGATGATATCACTGCGGATGATTACCGCATTCGCATCTTTAACAGCGTCCAGCAATTGACTTTTATCCGTGTATTTTTCAAGAAGAGCCAGTTCATAACCTGCACCTTCAACCACTTCACGGATGCCTTTCACTGCTATCGCAGCGAAAGGTTTATCTGTAGCAACCAATACTTTTGTCATAGGATCAATGTAGTTTTTCAAATTCTTTCATTGTTGCAACCAAAGCTTCTACGCTGCTCTTCGGCATAGCGTTATAAAGAGAAGCACGGAATCCACCGACAGAACGGTGTCCTTTGATGCCTACCATACCGGCTGCAGATGCGAATTTATTAAATTCGTCTTCCAGTTCCTTATATTCGTCATTCATAACGAAACAAACATTCATAATAGAACGGTCTTCCACAGCAGCCGTACCCTTGAATAATTTATTCCGATCGATTTCATCATACAGAATTGCTGCTTTTTCAAGATTCATCTTTTCAATAACAGCAACACCACCCAATTCCTTATACCACTTCAATGTCTGCAATGCAGCAAAGATCGGAAATACAGGAGGAGTGTTGAACATAGAATCTTTTTTGATATGAGTGTTGTAATTCAACATGGTAGGAATTGCACGATCTACATGCCCCAAAGCATCCGTACGTACAATGGCCAAAGTGACACCTGCAGGAGCCAGATTTTTCTGTGCACCGGCATAAATTATATCATATTTGGAGATATCGATCGGACGAGAGAAAATATCAGAAGACATGTCGGATACCAAACGTACATTCATATCAGGATCATAACGCATTTCCGTACCATAGATCGTATTGTTAGATGTAAAGTGGAAATAGTCCGAATCTTCTGCGACTTTATAGCCTTTAGGGATATAGGTGTAGTTAGCTTCCTTTGAAGATGCTACAACATCCACTTCTCCGAATAATTTAGCTTCCTTGATCGCATTAGAGGCCCATGTCCCCGTATCCAGATAAGAAGCTTTTTTGTTCAACAAGTTAAAAGGAACCATACAAAACTGCATGCTGGCACCACCACCCAGAAATACAACTTCGTAACCAGCCGGCACATCCAGTAACTCTTTGATCAAAGCTCTGGCCTCGTCGTTTACTGCAACAAATTCTTTACCTCTGTGAGATACTTCAAGAATTGATAACCCTGTACCTGCGAAATTCTCAACAGCTGCTGCTGCATTCTTAATCGTGTATTCGCTCAGAATGGAAGGTCCTGCAGAAAAATTGTGCTTCTTCATATCTATTTCTTTTTAATGTTATATATTATTTAAGTAACGTGTTTTTCGAAAACAGGCGGCTAATGTACGAATTAAATTGAAATTTGAAAATCAAAACCCGAAAATTATTAGCAAAAAGGCACATATTCATCATTTTCACCGTCTTTTACACAGTCAATTTTCTGCTTTCAATTATCAATTGTCAATTACTAAAACCGATCTCCCCACAATTTTTTCATCTGTTCAATCAGTTTCTGTTCAGCCGGATTATTCTGCCCTTTCCAAAAGCATTGATTCAATACTTCCTTGGGCAAATATTCCTGTTCAACAAAGTTGTTCTTATAATCATGTGCATATTTATATTCTTTCCCATACTCCAACTCCTTCATCAAAGCCGTCGGAGCATTCCGCAAATGAAGCGGAACCGGAAGATTACCAGTACGCTCTACCAAAGCCAATGCGTCATTGATTGCCATATAGGCAGAATTACTTTTAGGGCTACTGGCCAGATAAATTGTCGTTTCGGCCAGGATGATACGCCCTTCCGGCCAACCGATCTTCTTCAAAGCATCAAAACAGGCATTCGCCAGCAATAACGCATTGGGGTTAGCCAATCCTATATCCTCCGATGCAGAGATTACCAGCCTCCGGGCAATAAACTCCGGATCCTCCCCTCCTGCCACCATACGTGCCAACCAATAAATAGCTCCATCAGGGTCACTTCCCCTGATCGATTTGATAAAAGCTGAAATAATATCATAATGCATCTCTCCGCCTTTATCATATGCTGCTGGATTTTCCTGCAAACGGTCTACTACTTTCTGATCCGTTATCTCGATCTTATCCGTTTCTTCTGCCGATATGACCAGTTCCAGTATATTCAGTAATTTCCGTGCATCTCCACCCGAATAACGAAGCATAGCATCTGTCTCTGTCAGGACAATATCTTTCTCTTTTAATACGATATCCTCTTTGACCGCATGATTCAATAAGGTAAGCAAATCACTTTTATCCAACGATTTCAATACATAAACCTGACACCTGGATAATAGCGGACGGATCACTTCAAAAGAAGGATTTTCCGTTGTAGCCCCGATCAGCGTAACCACTCCCGTTTCTACAGCATTCAACAAAGAATCCTGCTGGGATTTACTGAAACGATGTATTTCATCAATAAATAAAATAGGCGATACCGTATTGAAAAAACGATTGCTCTTTGCTTTTTCAATCACATCACGTACATCCTTCACACCCGAACTGATAGCACTCAATGTATAAAAAGGTGCCTCCAGTTTATTGGAAATGATCTGTGCCAGTGTGGTCTTACCTACTCCCGGTGGTCCCCACAAAATAAAAGATGGGACCCGGCCAGCATCTATCATTTTCCTCAACACGGCTCCTTGCCCTACAAGGTGCTTCTGTCCGATATAATCATCCAGTGTTTTCGGACGTAATCTCTCTGCTAAAGGTTGATTCATCATGCAGACAAAAGTCGGATATTTTATTTACTTTTCAAAGCATAACCAGCGTAAAAATTAATCCGTAAACAAATGTTTGAGAACAGATTTTTATAACAAAAGTCAACTGATTAACCCTAATACCAAAGTCAAACATATACAATACTAGCATTTTGTCAACAAACATTAGAGAACACAGAAATCCCTCCATCATTTCTTCCACGTTCCCTAATGCCATTATCCAATATCATTTAACACTTGACAGACTCGATAAGTCACGAACCACAGTCATGTCCATAATATTACTGTATATCTCTGTTGTACGCACACTTTTGTGTCCTAAAAGCTTCTGTACAGTCGTAATATTTGCACCGTTATATAATAATAATGTAGCGTTCGTATGCCGGGCCGTATGGAATGAGACTTTCTTATCTACATTCCCATCTTACAAATCCGGCGCAATTGCTTGTTCACGTTCGAATTGGAAGAGACTGGCATATCGAACAAGGTCCACGGATTATTCTTATAACGCTCGTAGATAGGAAGAGATTTCCCATCAAACAATAAGAACAAAGGCAGACGAACATGGACATCTGTTTTAACAGATGAATAGATCAACCAGACTTTATCTTCGATAAAGAGAAAATTATCCTTCGTGATACTTACGATATCCGAAAAACGAAGCCCAGTATAGCAACTGAACAAGAACATATCCAGTGTCCGTTGCAGCGTCCGGCGACCTTTCAGATTTAAACTTTCCAACTGCTCCAATTCTTCCGGTGTAAGATGAGTTCGTTTGCTTTCCATATACTTTATTTTATATTTGCGGAAAGGATAACGGTGCAAATCAAACAGATCCTTATTGATAGCCAGGTTTATGTAGCGCTTCAAATGCTTCATATGTTTAGCAATCGTATTCCGATGATATTTATTTACCAGCATATAATGCTCGAAATCGCAAAGAAAATTAAAGCTCAGATCATTGAAACTCACATCCGCTTGAAACGAAGACAACACCTGTAATGTCGAAAAATGATTCTTCAGCGTTGACTGTTTCAGATTACTCTGAGTGATCTCATTTTTCATAAACAAAGAAAAAGAAGTCTGACCAGCATCAGGTTTCTCTTTCAGATCACTCAAAGAAAACTCTTTACCACTATGAGCAACTTCAAGCTCCACCTGTTCCAATTCTGCAATGAAATTAGTCAGATACTGATTTAAAGACTCCATATTAGGATGATTCTTCACTGCTTTTCTCTTTGCATCCCACTGAAAAGGCTTGACATAAACCTTTGTCGAAAAATACTTTTTCTGCTTGTTCAGGTAGGCTTCTACCTGAATCAAAGCTTTACCCTCTGAGTTCAACTGTTTTTTACGGTTGAACACCAAGTTATAAATTACTTTTTCCATGATATATAATTATTTTCTGAATGAAACACGAAGGAACAATAATTAGTTCTTTCTTATGTCTAAGACAAATTAAAAATTTGTTATTACATATTTACCGGAGTTCCGAAAAGACGATATCACGTCTTACCCTTGCCTTAAAAAACAAATGATCCGGAAAACTCATTTCTACTATGAGTGTACAAAGATAAAAGAGACTTACTAATCATAAAAAACAAAAAACAAGAAGTAGCTTTCCAAAATGGATACAAAAAAGCCTTTTTTGCCCACTCGGTTCTAAAAACAAAACAAGATTATTATTATTTTCTAATGTTAGAAAGAAAAATCATTGGAATGTAACTCTTTTTGATTATTCATAAGAGAAATAGTATCAGATTATTATATATCCGGGGATTAAAGCAAGAAAAAAACAGATGTTCTTCTACCCAAAAAAAATGTTGTAAATGCTTTGTTTGTATAATCATTCAAAGCATCTACAACATTTTTATCAATATATCAAAACTACCTTATACAGTAGGTTGAGGCGCTGCAGGATTGTTGTCTTTATCTGCAATACCTTTATTGGTTTCCATTTCACATTGCGGAATACGATAAATCAAAATCTGAGACTCCGGTTCTATATTATACTGAACAATAGCAGCATAATTCGTATTCTTACGTACGATAGGTTTTTTTAGGCGTAAAACATCGAACAAAGAAAAACCTTCACCCCAAAATTCCATACGACGTTGCAACCAAATTTCATCCTGCAAATCCTGAGCAGAAGAAGCCGTACAACTGTATGACGGATTACGATACGTTTTTACGAAATCTTCCAATGTACGTTTTGCTGCAGATACGTTTCCGGACATTGCTTCACCTTCCGCTTTGATATAGTACATTTCCTCCACACGCATTAAAGGCCAGTCCTGAGAGTTGGTCGTATTACCCATTACATCCTGATAAGCACCAAATTTCACATTAGCATAAGGTGTCAAACCAAAATAATCAATCACAGATTCACCTCCAACTGAAGCATTATCAACCAAAGTAGAGGTTGTATCCGGAGAAATAAACCATTGTTTACGGATGTCTGTATCCGGAATCTGATTATATAATGCAGAACTTACATAACGCCATGCACCTGTCAAAGTTGTATATCCGTTACCAGTCAATGAACACAAGTGCGGCGGCCAGTTGATGATACCGGTCGTTACAACATCATTATCCGGAGTAATCATCACACCCCACAACCAGGAATCAGCAGAAGCTGAATTGAAAGCCGGTTTTGACACTTCAGCCAAAGAATACGGAGTTCCACCAGCCAAAGCCTTTTCTGCATCCTTAGCAGCATCTGCCCACTTCTGCATTAACAGATTGGCACGAGCACGCAGACCATAAGCAACAGCTTCGTCAATCTTGTCCTTATTTGTACCGTTATCATTACCTGCCAATAATTCAACAGCTTGATTCAAATCAGACATAATCAATTCATAAACCTGAGCAACTGTAGCACGCGGATTCGTCTGCATTTCTTCTTCTGTCATTCCTTCTGTAATGATCGGAACACAAAGATCATTTTCATGACCAACATATGTAAATTGATAAGTCTGAGCTAAATTCAGATAATCGAAAGCACGGGCAGCTAAAGCCTGACCACGATAAACCAACATAGTGGGATCATCAGTCCCCTCTGTCAATGCAATAACATCATTTGCTGCTTTCAGATGGTTATAATATGTCTTCCAAATCAATTCGCCTTCAGAACTATCATAAAGACGATCTGAATAATTCTGAGAACGATTAAACCAGTTATAACCAGAAGTCGTACAAGGCATATCTTGACAACTTTGATCATAAAACTGGAAAACGGCTGCTATACCATAATCATTGTGATATGTATTTGCATCATCGGAAATAGTGCCGAATACATTCAACTGGGCTGACATTGCATTCACACCAGCTATCACCATATTCGGACGCTGTTCGATAATATCCTCGTTTTGTTCGCCACCTACATATTGACCTTCCGGCAATTTATCCAAATCACAGGAAGCCAGTGCTAAAGCAACACCTGCGAACATTAAATATTTATTTGTCATTTTCATATTCTCTAAATACATTTACGGATTAGAAATTCAAAGAGATACCGCCTGAGATAGTGCGGATCGGTGAATAAACATTATCAGAAGACACATAACCCTGACGTGGATCAAGCCCTTTACGCGCTGTGAGTAATGCAACATTATCTGCTACGAAATACAAACGAATACCCTCAACCTGGAACTTCCGTGTCAATGATTTCGGCAATGTATAACCGAATGTGATATTCTGTAAACTCAAATAATCGGAACTTGTCAGGAAACGGTCCGTCAATCTGTTAGCATACTGATCTTGTACATTCATACGGGGAACATCTGTATTTTTATTTTCCGGAGTCCAGGCATTCAACATATCTTTATGCCAAGCAGATCCCTGAGCATCAACACTCATCAAACCTTGATAGGTATAATCCAAAACACGTCCGCCTAACTGATAAGCAAATGCAATAGAGAAATCGAATCCGTAAGCAGTGAAGCTAGTTCCAAAACCGCCATATACTTTCGGCAAAATATCACCTGTAGCAAAACGATTATTAGAAGCTACAGAATATTCAGTAGTAACTGTATTACCATCTTTATCCGGTTCCAATAATGCCCACTGGCTTTCACCTGTTTCGGATTAACTCCCGCATATTTAGGCAAATAAAGTTGATACATAGATTCATCTTCACGATAAATACGAGAACCATCAATCAACTGTCCATTCAATTCAGGGGCTAATTCCAACACTTTATTCTTAAAATGCGTCAAGTTCAAATTGATATTCCAGCTAAAATTCTTTGTATCAATGATAGCAGAGTTCAAATCTACTTCAACACCACGGTTTACCATTGAACCTACATTTTCCGGATAACGGGAATATCCCATAGACGGAGAAACCGGCTTAAAGTAAAGCATATCAGTTGTCTTACGTGAGAAGTATTCAGCAGTACCACTTAACTTTCCACCCCAGAAATTAAAGTCAAATCCGGTATTGAAACTGTGTGATGTTTCCCAAGTGATGTCCGGATTACCTTTATAATACAAAGAGGTTGCAAAATCGCCATTACTATTAGATAAGGTTAGCTGATCCATATAAGGATAGTAGTTACGGTATAAACCACCTTGAAACATCAGATTATCATTACCCTGTAAACCATAGCTAATTTTGAACTTCAACATATCGATCCAATTCTGATCAGCTAAGAAAGCTTCCTTGTTCATCAACCAGCCAGCACCGATTGACCAGAAATTACCCCAACGGTTATCCGGATGGAAAGCAGAAGAAGCATCACGACGGAAAGAAGCAGAACCGAAATATTTGCCATCATAATCATATTGTACACGGAACAACCAACCTTCTGTAGCATAATTGTTTGTGTAAGATGCATTGTTCTGGTTCAGGATACCATTGTTCAGTTCAGGAACATTCGGGTTATACAACTTCTCACGACTACCATACAGATAAGAATACTTATAATTATAGTTTTCGTGACCTGCCAAAACATCCAAATTGTGAACATCATTGAATGTCTTATTGTAAGTCAACAAATACTGCTGGTTTGTACTGAATGAGCGAGTAGCTTCAGTATTGATAATACCACCAACACCACTTGTTTCTGAATACTGTCCGTAAAATGGATTTATTAAATCTCTCATACGTACGTTATTTGCATCAACACCGATATTGATTTTAGCTTTAATGCCACCCCAAATATCAATATCAGCAAACCATTTACCGCTTACTACATCACCAGAATAGTTTCTCTTATCCAACATATAGCTAGCCAGCGGATTCGCATTCGGAACTACGTTTTCACGGCTGAAGTTTGTATCAGATCCGTAATCATAGCGCTTGTAACCACGATTGTCAGTCATGATATTTCCTTCTGCATCACGGATATACATCGGATAAATAGCCCCCATTATATTAGCAGCATAGAAAGCATTACCATTGGAAGTACCACCTTCTGTATCCTGTTCACGGCTGTCATAATGAGTAAATGAGACATTACCACCCATTCTCAACCAAGATTTCACTTGATATTCCGCTTTCAAACGAGCTGTATAACGTTGAAAACCTGAGTTCGGAACAATACCCTTATCATCCAAATAACCTGCAGACATATAATAGTTCATTTTTTCAGTAGCTCCGCTGACACTCAAGTTATATTCTTGACGGGTATTGTTTTCGAACAATTCATCGCTCCAGTTGTCAGGTTTATAATAATATGTACCATCACTGTATCCTAATTTTGCATTCGGATTCAATCTACCATCCATGCCGATCAGCCGTTCACCATTCGGTAAAGTAAATACTTGATATCCTAAATAACTGCTGGAAAGCATAGCGTTATTTGCATAAAGATTTGCATTAGCTAGATCACCCGCCGCCGCATATCCTTCCAAGTCTCCATTATAAATAGCCGCATAAGCCAATTCATAGAACTTACCCGGATCTGTTACAGCTTCGTATGAAGGAATACCGCGTTTGTTAACACCCCATTTAGCATCAAATGTCACGCGAGCATCACCGGACTTACCTTTTTTAGTAGTGATTAAGATTACACCATTAGCACCACGAGCACCATACAAAGCATTCGATGCTGCATCTTTCAACACTGTCATCGATTCAATATCAGAAGTGCTGATTGCTGAAATTTCGCCATCGTAAGGAACACCGTCCACTACATACAATGGCTTATTGCTGGCAGAAATAGAACCGATGCCACGGATACGTACTTCAGCATCTTTACCTGGCTGTCCGTTATTGTTGGTTGTTTGTACACCGGCAACCTGACCAGCCAAAGCACCTGTCAGGTTGGCTGCCTGACGTGCTGCAATCTTTTCGGTTTTAATCGTTGCAGCCGATCCGGTAAATGCAGATTTCTTTGCAGTACCATACGCAACAACCATAACTTCATCAAGCACTTGATTATCACCTTCCAACATTACATTTAATACTGGTTTTACAGCTACTTCCTGGCTTTTCATACCTACGTACGAAATTACCAAAGTCTTTGCAGAACTACGTTTATCTGTAATATATTGATAATCAATGTATTATAATTTGCGCGTAAATCTCTGTCAATCCAATAAATACCCCTATCCAAACAGCTTAAACTAATGGATTATTTTTTAGATCTATTGAAATCTAACTTATGATAATTTATACTGAAAAAAAGTAGAATTTGAGTAGCTAATTTGCATACTCAAATTCTACCTAAAAGGAGGTGTTTACCGTAGTGAACCTGTATAAATATTTTTATCCAATATTCAAAAACAGGATCCTGAAGTTCGGTTATATTTCCGGGTAGAATGTCTATTAAATCTTTTTCCAAAGTCGCCTTTCTTAGATTTTTATATTTGCAGAAGTTCCCAGTTTATATTTTGTAAGAACATCTTTCGACGAGAAATTTGTGACACCATCTGCCACCGCCAATAAAAAATTAATTTGTTTGGATGTTAATGTGTCTATTATATTGGCAAACAGAAGACTTAACTGACCTGTCAGACTTAAGAATGCTTCATCGAGAATACTGTCGGTACACTTTTTTTCTGTACGTAACCAAACTTGTTGGCTTAACTGCTGAACATAATATGGATGATCCTTTACCCTGGCTGCTATTTGATTACATAATTCTTTTGAAATTTCTTTTCCGGTATCGGAAAAGCGACTGAAATAAATGAAATCAATCTTCCCTTCCTATCTTGTGAAGAAATAAAATGTCCCCGAATTTATAGAATGGCATGCTATAGTCATTAAAAATATCCAGTAACATATGCCGTTTACTCCCGTAAAGACAATAACAGACAGAAGTTTGTTTCTGCCAATGAGCGCGCAGTTTACGTTGGAAAGCCAAAGAATCTTCGTATTCATTGATATTTTGGAATTCATCGATACAGACAATGATTTTTTTCCGGTATCATTCGCTATGACTTGCGGTAAATCAATATTTCATCATATCCCATCTTATTATCCTTAAAACTTATTCCGAATGAAAACTCATAGGTTTGACTACTGTCTGATACTGAAATAAGCGGAGCCATTTTTCCTAAATATTTTTTTACACCGGATACAAATTCTTCCCAGGCAGAGGTTGAAACTTTTAGCAATGCATTGGCAAAAGCAACATAAAATTCTTCTTCTGTCCGGCAGTTAAATATGTCTACCTGACAAATAATAAAATCCCTACTTGAACTTTGAAGTATTTGTGCCGTCTTACTTTAAAGAAGTTTTTCCCCAACGGCGTGGAGAAATAATGACGGTATTAACCAAGCCATTGAAATTTTGGGTAAGCAACTTAACCTCTTGTACCCTGTCTGTAAAATTATCTTTATCGGCTATGCGGCCATACACAAAAGGAGTATTCATAACTTTTATCTATTTTTCGATTGAAACAAAGGTAATTAAAACAGATGTAACCAACAAATTTGAAATCAATTGATTTCAAATTTGTTGGTTATTATCTGTTTTTTACGTTAAAATATTTACCGGACACTTTTTTCTAATTATCAATTTGTCACTACCTTACCGGGTAAATCGGATTAATATACCAGGTAAATGAAAATACCTTGGCGACTAATATTTTTTAACATATCTATTTAATGCATAAAGACTCGAAAATATATCTTCTTGTCAATATGAGGTTTATTCCCAACCCGCATTTTGCTGTTTTGCCAATGTCGGATTTCTTAAGATATCATTCAACGGAATAGGCCAAATAAAACGTTTGTCTGTATAAGGAATAAATTTCTTACTGGAACTATACCATTCAGATTTAACTTCTCCGTTTACAACGAATGCACCTACGCCCTTGCTGTTGTTGTATTCAATTTTAGCCGGGATACCACCGGAAGGGAATAGATCGTCATTTGCAAGACGATGAATATCTTCCCAACGACGGCCTTCACCGTGAAATTCAATACGACGTTCCCAAAGAATAGCTTCTAACAGCGCTTTGGTATCAGCGAAATCTGAAGCCTTGTAACTTTCCTGTGCCGGATTTGCCAGTGATCTGTCACGCACTTCATTCAATTTTTCAAGAGCCAATGTCTTATTGTTACTACGTGCTGCTGCTTCTGCTTCATTCAGAAGAACTTCCGAGTAACGAAGAATCGGAGCCCATGCGTCCTGAGAAGTAGGATCCTGATATTTATCACAGTAATAATATTTGTCGGATTCACGGTATAGTAGCAAGTTACGCCGCTTGTCGTCTTTTGTCCAGTATTTGGAGTTATAAACGGTAGGAGATGAAGTTATAATGGCACGTCCTCCGTTACGACCCGACATCATCTGACCTAAAGAACCATTGACGTCCGGATTATCTTCCGTAGTATGTTCAATCGAGAAAACAGATTCTTTGTTATCAGCACTTGAAGTAAACGGAGTAACCGGATCTGCTTCCAATTGGAAACGTCCGCCATCCAGTTTTTCAGCTTCTTCGATAACTTTAGCCCAATTCCGCATATGCAAGTAAACACGGGTCTTTAAAGCAATAGCAGCCCCTTTAGATGCGCGGGATATCTTGCCTGCAGTGACAACCTCCGGCAATAATTGTTCTGCATCATCCAGATCTTTAATGATTTGTGCATATGTTTCAGCAACAGTTGAACGACCGATCAGCAAAGCCTCCTGAATGGCTTCCGGTGTATTGATTGCCGTAATATAAAGCGGCATACCATAATTATTATTACCATCCACATTGTAAGGGAGTGCATAATGAACCATCAAATTATGATATGTTAAAGCACGTAAAAACAGGCATTCGCCTTTATATTGATTAGCTGTCGCTTCATCGAGTATGCCATTGCTACCGGCATATTCCTGACCTGCATAAACTGTATTGTAACGGTTTATGGCCTCAAAAGAAGTCTCCCACATAGCGACATTATTTGCCGTAGACAAATTGTAGGTCGCAGAATAGGTGTAATCGTAAAATACGGCTGTCAAGTTCATATCTTCGCCTCTCATTTCACCTTGTTGTATGCTGGCAGCCCCGAATGGATAACCACGTTGCCAGCCATTGTCTGAGTTGATATACATGCCGCACTGGGCTGCATCATAAGCACCGATCATAGATAACTCACATCGTGCCGGAGTACCGTAAGCTGTCAAATCGGAGAATTTATCGACCGGAGATAGATCCACCACATCGCTTTCACAAGCAGTGAATAAGGGTAGCGAAATTAAGGCTGCGCCCAATGCTACAACTGATATATTTTTATATAGTTTTCTATTTAGCATAATTGTAATTTTTCTACTGTTTTATAATCTTAGAATGTAACATTTGCTCCAAAAAGTAAACGAACGCTGCTGAGGCATACCATTCCAGTCTACGCCCGGACGAGTGTTAGTTTCCGGGTCCAAACCTGAGTACCCGGTGATAGTGAACAAATTCTGAGCCTGTGCATACACACGTACCTTTGTTATATTTATTGCCGATAAAACAGATTTCGGCAAAGTATATCCCAAAGCCAGGTTAGACAGTTTCAGGTAATTTCCTTTTTCAACGAAGTGAGAGTCAGTGAAACCGTCATTAAACAAGACAGACTGGTCATTATAACCGATTCTTGGAGTCATACCATCACCCGTTTGTGTAGGAGATACCCATCTGCCTAAAATTTCCTTACCGTTATTAGCAAATTCCATATTCATCAAAGCGCTTCGGCGGAGAGGCATTCATGATTTTATTACCGCCTGAGAAACGAAGGAATACATTCAAATCAAAATCTTTATAGGTTATTGTATTGTTCCATCCACCATACCAGGTAGGCATAGATGAACCTAATATTTTACGGTCGCTGGATCCTAAAGAGGATGGTTTGGATACGTCTTTAGCATTGGACGGATCATATTCAACATAGTCATACGAGCCGAATGTATCGAACTGAACCAGGCTGCCATCAGCTTTTCTCCAGATAGGGTTACCATTTACCATATTGACACCGTAATAGTCGTATCCGTATAGTGAACGATAAGACTCACCTTCGCGAATAATTGTATAATTGTCAATGATATCAGTTCCACCATACAATGACTTAACTGTATTCTTTACAGTAGAGAAGTTCAATTCTGAACGCCAGTTCCAATCTTTCGTTGAGATAACTGTTCCACTTACGGTCAGCTCAAATCCGGAGTTCTTAATTTTACCAATGTTATCGTAATATGAATTGTAAGGAATACCCATTGTCGGAGGAGTCGGAACTTCCAATACAAGGTCTTTTGAATTTTTCTGCCAATAAGCCAGCTCAAATGTCAGACGGTTGTTGAAGAAAGAACCATCCAGGCCTAAATCGAAAGTTTCGGTCGTTTCCCATTTCAGGTTGTTATTACCCATGCGGTTCCAGGCAACACCGGATTGCGAGCCGTACAGTTTCGCTCCATAAGTTCCCAAATACGGGAAGTTATTACCCAAATCTGAATTACCTAATGTAGCGTAGCTGGCACGAATACGCAAATCGTTGAACCATTCGTTCACCTGAGAATCTTTCCGTAAGTTCTCACGGGATAAACGCCATGCAACAGAAGCTCCCCAAAACGTACCCCAGCGAGTATCTTTCGGCAAACTGGACAATCCATCGTAACGGATAGATGCACCTGCATAATATTTACTATCATAATTGTAGTTCGCACGGAACATATAAGAAGCAAGCCCGTTAAATGTTTTGTATCCGCCGATATCTTTTATTCCAAAAGTATTGGAGATAATATGGTCTGTAAAGAACCTGTCGGACAACTGCTGAACGGCAGCATCTGTATATTCATACTCACTGTGAGTGTATTCCTGAACAGCTGTTGCACTTAAATTATGCACATCGTTAAATGAACGGTTAAAATTCAGGATATTTTGCCAGTTCCAGTTTTCGTAAGTTGTATTTACTTCTTCAAGCAAACCTTTACGTCCATAACCGTCACCTGATTCAGAATCCCAATACATGAAGTCTTTTACATTAGAGATATCGAGACCTCCCTGAGTTTTCAGTGTAAGTCCGTCTATAATAGTGATCTCAGCCCAACCACCACCGATGGTACGTGTATTGGTAGAGCGGTTCACATTATTATCCAATGCCCAAACGATGTTTTGAATACCATTGTCGATATAAGAAAGATTGTTTCCGCGTCCCAATGTTTTACGGCTTTCTTTATCAATATTGTAACCTGTTACATCATTAGGATCGAAAACGGCCACATTCGGAAGCATACGAACTCCGGCAAAACCTACACCACCCAGTGAGTTTTCCGAATTTGATATACCATTCAATTTGGTCCGGCTCATTTGGCCATTCAAACCAATACGTAACCATTTTGTTGCCTGCTGGGTCAAATCGGCTTTCAAAGTCAGACGATTCATATCATTTGAACGAACAATACCTTCCTGCTCTGTAAACCCGAAAGATACATAATACTGACTTTTTGTCTGTACCACCGCTGGCAGCAACGTTGTGATTATGCTGGAAACCGGTCTGGAAGATATAATCGTTCCATTTTGTATCAGGATCTGAAGCATTATAAACCGCTTGTCCTTTCTCATCCCAGTTCTCTAATTTTTCATTAGCGATCATGACAAAATCTTTTGCACCCAAAAGATCATGTAATTTAGCTGCACTGGCTGCACTTACATATCCGTCATAAGTAACTTTAGCACGTCCTTTTGTTCCCTTTTTCGTAGTGATCAAAACAACGCCATTCGCTGCACGTGAACCATAAATGGCCGTAGCAGCACCGTCTTTTAATATTTCAACTGATTCAATATCATTCGGGTTTATATCCGACATGGCATTGAATGAAGCATACAACTGTCCCAGACCGGTTTTACCATCTCCATTGTCTCCGGTAGCGATAGGCATACCGTCTACAATAAACAGTGGTTGTGAGCTGGAGCTGATGGTACTCATACCGCGAACCTTAAACTGAGGTCCAGCACCGAGTACTCCGCTAGGGGTTGTAACTTGTACCCCGGCAGCACGTCCTGCCAGCTGGGTATCAAATGAGGATGCTACCAGGTTGCTAAGCGCTTCGCCTCCAACTTTGGCGATAGAGCTTGTAACATCTTTCTTGCGTTGAGTTCCATAGCCTACAACGACAACCTCATCGAGGTTCTGTGTATCTGATTTCAACTTGATATAAACCCTGGAAGACACCGCCAGCTCTTGAGTTTCCATACCTACGTAAGAAACGACCAGCGTCTTTGCAGAACTACGCGCATTACTAAATCACTGATTAATAGAATGTTATATGCTTGTATGTTATTTGTTTACTAATATGGAAAATACATTTGTTAGAGATTTATTATTAAATCGGAAGTGTATTTTAATATTGATTATCAACAAGTTTTTACACTGTTTAAATTAGATATAATAAATCGGGTAGAATTTGATATTAAAATATAAACACTCAAATTCTACCCGATATACAAGGTTTTCTAACTGCTTAACAAAGTGGGAAAGTTATTTGAATTCCATCAAAAATTTGCGGATCGGAATCTGTTTTATTCCTTCATATGAAATCCCCTCTATTTCATCCATTGTAATAACCATCTTAGGATAATTGTCCTTTATTGCTAAGAGGTTTCCAAATTCACGCTCATAAGTTTTGGGATCCATTACAGAATAGGCTACTTGTATATATATTTTTCTCCATCTTTCACACCAACGAAGTCTATTTCTTTATCTCCATCCCTTCCTACCGATAAAGTGTAGCCGTTGACAAGAAGATGATGGCATACAATATTCTCTAATACTTGTGCTATATCGTTTGCTCTGAAAGGACGGATCGCATGTCGAATCCCCAAATCTTCAAAATAATATTTTTCTCCGATTTGAAACTGACGTTTTCCCTGGATATCTGACGGACGTAACCTTTTTACAAAGTAAGCATTATTCAGATAATTCAAGTATTCTAATATGGTTTTAGGAGGCAAATCGACACGTTGAGATTTAAGGTATTCACTTATTTTATTGGCTGAAAACAAATTACCAATCGTATCAGCCAAATATATTGTTAAATCCTGTAACTGTCTGACATTCCTTATATTATATCTATTTACTACATCCTTAAGTATAATTGTGTCATAAATACTTCGTAAATAATCCGAAACCAGTAATTCATTAAAAGGTAGATTTATTAAATATGGTAAACCTCCAAACTTATAAAACTTAGTGAAAGAATCGGAACTATCTTCCAACTTATGAAACAGTAAGAACTCTTTATAAGTCAAACTATATATTTTAAATTCGATGTACCGACCGCTTAAATAGGTTGCCAATTCACTTGAAAGCATATTAGCATTACTTCCAGTACAATATATATCATAACTTCCTTCTGCAAAGAAATGTCGCAATGCTTTCTCAAAACTCGCAATATCCTGTACCTCATCAATAAACAAAAAACATTTATTGTTCGGATCATTACGTTTCTGTGTTACATAATTTATCAGATCTGCATAGTCTTTTAAGCTGTCGAATTCAAACAATTCTTTATTAATATAGATTATATCCGAAAGCGGGTATGAGATGCGTATATAATCCATTAATTGAAAAGAAGAAAACTTTTTCCAACACGGCGTTGACCGGTCAGAACTTTTATCATCTGTGTATTGACAAATGGTTTGATACGATCAAGATATAAATCTCTATTATAGAACTCCGGAGTTTTCATTTTTTATTACTTATAAGTAAAACTAAAAGCAAATATAGCACTTTTATTTCTTATAAGAAATAGATACTACTTGTAATTAAAGTTATTTGGTGTTACCTGATATCCTTCACTGAGTAGGGGGAACATGTTTGGGCGAACAAAAAAAAGAAGGCATCCCGGAGGACACCTTCTTTTCTATAATATTGCAAATTCTAATTAGTCAACTACTCCATCAGTCAGACCTGCACCTTCACCACTCTGTGGTAATGTACCTTCATTATTATTGTCTGATTCCGAAATACCGTTGTTGGCATTAATTTCATTACGCGGGATACGCATCAGCAACCAACCGTTGTTGGCAGCCAAATTAAATTTGAATCCATCCGGGAAGTTACTCTCGACACGATTGTTGAAACGAACAACATTTTTCTGAAGACGTAGGATATCAAATAAAGCAAATCCTTCTCCCCACAATTCAACACGGCGCTGCATCCATACTTCATCCTGGAATCCTGTAGCAGAAGTAGCTTTGCTTGTATAAGACGGATCACGATAATTCTTTACGAAATCTTCCAGGATACGTTTTCCACCACCGAGATCTCCGCTCATAGCTTTAGCTTCAGCCTGGATCAAGATCATTTCTTCTGCACGCATCATACACCAGTCACCGGCATTGATGTTATTCCCCAAAATACCCTGATAAGCACCAAACTTAACGTTTGTATAAGGAAGATATGCCATTTTACATCAGGAACTACCAACGGTCCGATAGGTTGTCCATCGTAGCCTCTCCAAGATACATTTTTCAGGTTCGGAGAATCCAGTTTTCATCTACCCACCATCCTTTTCTTACATCCGTATCCGGTATCTTCGTATAAAGCAGCGTATTGATCATTTTATAACATCCAACACCACAAGAATATGAATCACCAGAGAAAGAAGAAATCACAGAAGGCCATGAAGGATAAGCATCCGGCATATTGGTCGGAGTCAGAATCAACGCCCACATCCAGTTATGGTCATTAGAATCAACGAAACCCGGTTTGCTTACTTCGTCACGGCTATAAGGAGTATATCCGCCTAATGCATTTGTTGCATCTTCATAAGCAGCAGCCCAGTTTTGCATAACCAGATTTGCACGAGCGCGAAGTCCATAAGCCACATTCTGATCGATCTCGTTTTTAGACTTTCTGTTGTATCCTTCCAACAAAGGAATTGCAGTATTCAGGTCGTCCATGATCAAGTCATATACTTCTTGAACAGATGCACGCGGATTATTCAACAGATCACCTTCTACCTTATCTGTCACAATCGGAACAGCCGGCTTACTTTCATTTCCTTTATAAGTGAACTGATACTGCTGAACCAGTGTCAGATAATCGAATGCACGGGTTGCGATAGCTTGTGCCTTATAGTAATTAAGTGTTTTATCCGTATTATCTTCCGGGATAGTGGCGATAATATCGTTTGCCATTTTAATGCGGTTGTAAATCATAGCCCAACGCATATTCGGATTTGCATAATTATATATTCTATCCGCATATTCACTGGCAACGGAGAACCAGTTATATCCACTGGCATCACTCACCATGTCCGCTCCATTCAAATCCAGCGACAAACAAGCTGCCGGATAACCGAAGTCGTCATCACGTGGATTATCTTCACCATACACACAATACTGTTTACCGATTGAAAAGTACATACCGCTCAAATCGGCTGCTACACGTTCGGGAATTGCTTCCGCTATTTCCTGTTTCTAGTCAGAAGTAGAATTTCCGCCTTCGGGTTGTGTATCTAGATCTGTACAAGAGGCAGTTGCCAAAACCAGTCCCGGAATTAATATCCATGATTTATTTATAAATTTCATAATCTTCATCTTTTTTGTTTACAATAAATTAGAATGTAACACTGATACCTCCTGACAAACTACGGAGTGCAGAATATTTTGCACCTACGGCATCATCATTACCGAAGTATGCAACACCTAAGTTCTGGCGAGCATCAAGACCTTTTCTGGAAGCGATAAGTGCCACGTTATCTCCAGAGAAGAAGATACGCAAGTTATTTACCATAAATTTAGTTGTCCATTTTTTCGGGAATGTATATCCTACCATCACGCTATTCAAGCTCAAATAGTTAGAGCTCTGAAGGAATCGTGAAGACAAATCCTGATTTCTCTTATCTGCACTGCTGATACGAGGGATATTGCTGCCTTTATTGGTTTCACTCCATGCATTCAAAATATCTTTGTGCCAGTTAGTACCTGCTGTATTTGCCTCACCACTGTGCATCAACTGTTGGTAAGAATAGTCGTACACTTTACCACCCAATTGATAAGACAATCCTACAGAAACGTCAAATCCGCGATATTGAACAGAAGTACCGAAACCTCCGTATATCTTAGGCAAAGTAGAACCTAAATCTGATTGCTTGGCTGCACTGAAATCATCAGTAGTAGTCATGTCTCCATTATCCGGATCTACATAATATAAAGCCTTGCCTGTTTCAGGATCAACGCCTGCATCTTTAACCAAATATGCGTTATACAAAGAACCTCCGACATTACGGATAGTTACAGAACTCTTGATACCGCCATTATTCTTTGCTGTCTCTGCGGATCAAGAATCTTGTTCTTATAATGAGTCATGTTCAGATTGAATGACCATGTCAAATCTTTCGTTCTGATAATATCAGCATTCAAATCTAATTCAACACCTGCATTTCTCATAGAACCAACATTCATCGGGATCGTTGAATAACCTAATGAAATAGGCACCGGCTGGTTGTAAAGCAAATCGACTGTCTTACGGCTGAAATATTCGAAACTACCGCTTAATCTTTCTTTGAACAAGGTAAATTCAAGACCGGCATTAAAACTATATGAAGTTTCCCAGGTTATATCCTTATTACCTTTGTAAGTAAATGATGTTGCAAAATCACCAGCACTGTTAGATACAGTATACTGATCCAAATAAGCATAATAGTTAGGAGTAATACCATCTGTAAGCAACAAGTTGTCATTACCTTGTACACCATAACTGGCTTTTATCTTCAACAAGTCGATCCATGTAGCATCCAGATTCTTGAAGAACTCTTCCTTGTTCATCAACCACGCAGCACCAACACTACCGAAGTTACCCCAACGGTGATCCGGGTGGAAACGTGAAGAAGCATCGCGACGATAAGAAGCAGAAGCAAAATACTTTCCATCATAGTCATACTGAACACGAGCCAGAATACCGAGTGTAGAATAAGTATCCGTAGAGGAACTTACAGTCGGAGGTGTTTGGATAGCATTGCTAAGTTCACCAATGAACGGGTTATAAAGTTTTTGTTTGAACCTTCCATTTTACGGATTTTCAGATTATAAGATTCATAACCTACCAATGCGTTGATATTATGTGAACCGAAACTTTGCTTATAAGTAAGCAAATATTGCTGGTTCAAACCGATATTTCTTTCATTCTTAACGTTTACATAACCTTCAGAACCAACAGCTCCGCCATAAAAGGATTGTTCAGGATAGAACTTCTTTGGTTACTTGAGTTTACACCGACATTTGCTGTAAACTGCAAGCCTTTATACAAATCAACGATTGCGTAAAATTTAGTATTCAATACATCTGTATATGCATGGAATTTATCCAGTTCCAAAGTTACGCCCGGATTAGCCATAGGCATGAAAGGACGAACCTGACCTGTAGAGTTACCAAAGTCATAAACAGTATAACCGCGATTATCCACCTTTATGCTACCGTCATTATTTCTTACATAGATCGGATAAACCGGAGCAATCAGGTCGGTAATATAGAAAAGGTTACCAGATGAACCCCATTTGTCCTGAGCATCCGGAGCCTTACTGTCATAATATGTATAAGCCATATTTGCACCAATCTTCAACCAGCTCTTTGCCTGGTAGTCTACTTTTGAACGCCCTGTATAACGAGTAAAACCTGAGCCGGAAATAATACCTGCATCATCCAAATAACCTAAAGAGAAATAATAATTGATCTTTTCAGAAGCACCTGATACTGTTGCGTTATATTCCTGACGTAAATTTCCTTTATTAAAAGTATTATCATACCAGTCATCCGGTGTATAATAATAAGAACCATCACTGTAACCTAATGTTGCATTAGGATTGATACGACCGTCTGTACCGATAAAATCTTCTCCGTTAGGAGTAGTATAAACCTGATATCCTACTCCACCATTGTCTGAAGAGAAAATATTATTCAATGCATAAGCACGAGCATCCGCAGCACTTCCTCCGGCATAAGCTTTGCTGTTATACAGAGCCTTGTATGCTGTTTCATAATACATGGCAGGGTCTTTCATTACATTATATTGAGGTACGGCACGTGAATTGCTACCCCATTTTGCATCGACAGTTACTACTGCTTCTCTAGCAGTACCTTTTTTAGTTGTAATCAATACAACACCATTTGCACCACGTGCTCCGTAGATTGCACTGGCATAAGCATCTTTCAGTACACTCATCGATTCGATATCGTTCGGGTTGATCGCTGCAATATCACCATCATAAGGAACGCCGTCAACTACGTATAAAGGAGAACTGCTAGAACTCATAGAACCAATACCACGGATACGGATAGTAGCAGCTTTTCCCGGTTGTCCGTTTGCACTCACACCCTGTACACCGGCTACCTGACCAGCCAAAGCATTTGTAACGTTTGCAACTTGGCGTTCTGCAATCTTTTCTGCTTTCATTGTAGATGCAGATCCTGTGAACGCTGATTTCTTTGCCGTACCGTAAGCTACGACCATTACTTCTTCCAAAGCCTGTGAACTAGACTCCATTAGTACCCGCAGTTTAGGCTTAATTGCCAATTCTTGGGTTTCCATACCCACGTACGAAATTACCAGAGTCTTTGCAGAACTTGGTACATCCAAAGAGAACGCACCATCAAAATCAGTCACTGTACCGACCATCGTACCCTTTACGACAATCGATGCACCAATAATTGGCTCATTGTCATCCGCCGAAATAACAGTACCTGTTACTTTGGTCGTCTGAGCATTAGCCAATCCAATGCCTAAAAACAGGCAAAATAGAAGATAAGTCAACTTCTTCATAGACACACTTTTTTATTTAACTTATAGATAACTAATTTGTACTATATTATGTATAATTCGCCTAAAACCTATTCTAAAACATATCTGAGAAGCTGCAAATGTAATAATAAATTTATTATAACACTACAAATGTAACAGGAATTTACAAAAAACAGACTGTTAATTAACTAAATAGTCCTTCAAATGGCTGTTTTCTGATAATTATTCATCTTCCTATTTCATAAATTAACAGGGCTGATAGTTTAAATTTTCTTATTTTTAACCGGACCTTGTTTATTCTTCTAGGTAAGTAAATCATGCTCTAAAAAGGTGTTGGGTCCATTTTGGTAGAAAAGACAAAGCTTTTTTTGCCCTAAATTTATGCAGAAATACAGTACGCACTGTTGAAACGTAACGCCGCATGGATCTTTTTCAATACTCATTTTTCGTATAAAGCATCTTGATCTTTTATTTTTTTACTCTAAAAAAAGTCGTAATCAAGAATATTTCTATTTCTAAATTAATAAGATAAAAAGTGCATAAAAGTTACCCATATCTATATAGTAATGTACTCCCCTGAGTCTGCTCATCATGAATGATGGGTGATAAGTGAATAAAAAACATAGTTCTGCAAAGACTCTGGTAATTTCGTACGTAGGTATGAAAAGCCAGGAAGTCTCTGTTAAGCCTGTGATAAATATTCTGTTAAACTCTGATACACAGAATATTGAAGAAGTTGTTGTTACAGCAATGGGGATTTCTAAAGAAAAGAAAGCATTAGGTTATGCTGTTCAGGATGTAAAAGGAGATGATTTAACACGTGCAGCCAGCACTAGCATCTCTTCTGCATTACAAGGAAAAGTTTCGGGTGTAGATATTACTCCTTCATCAGGTATGCCAGGAGCCTCCTCTCAAATCACGATTCGTGGTGTCCGTTCTTTTACGGGTGACAATACTCCGCTGTATGTAATTGATGGTATGCCCATTGCATCTGCTGCAGATATTGACACAGACAAAAGAAATACTGGTAGTGTTGCTGGAGCAGACTTTGCTAACCGTGCTGTCGACCTGGACCCTAACGATATTGAAAGTATCAATATCCTAAAAGGCCAAGCCGCTTCTGCCCTTTATGGTATGCGTGCTTCTAACGGCGTAATTGTTATTACAACTAAGAGTGGAAAAAATGCAAGAAAAGGTAAGCCTTCTATCACATTCACTTCTAATCTGGCATTCGACAAAGTATCAACTCTTCCTGAATTCCAGAAAGAATTTGCACAAGGTAGCGGTACATTCTCTCCTACATCTTCATTAGCGTGGGGACCGAAAATATCCGACCTAGCAAATGACCCCAATTATGGAGGTAATACGGATAATACTTATACACAGCAGTATGGTAAACATGAAGGAATGTATTATGTGTCTCAGCGTGCAGCAGCCGGATTAGATCCTTGGGCTACACCGCGTGCTTACGACAACGCCAAGAATTTCTTCAACACAGGAGTATCCTGGAGCAATAACGTCAATGTTGCACAGGCGTTTGATAAAGGTAATTATTCATTCTCATTAGGTAATAATACTACCGAAGGTATTATTCCTAATACAGGTATGGACCGTTACAATGCAAAATTGAATGCTACAGCCAATTTAAGCGAGCATTGGACAACAGGTTTCAGCGGAAACTTTGTAACATCAAAGATCAGAAAACAGAGTGCAGGTAATGAAGGTGTTGTCGCAACTATTTATGGTTCACCCTCCAGCTATGACTTTAACGGCATTCCTTCGCACGTAGACGGCGACCCTTATACACAAAACAACTACCGTCCTACTACATTCAATAATGCTTACTGGGCTAGCGAAAATAACTCTTTCGTAGAACGCTCACAACGCTTTTTCGGTAATGCCTATACACAGTATAAGACCCAATTTGGCGAAAATCATATTCTGACAGCAAAATACCAGTTAGGAGCAGATGCTTACAGTACCATTTATTCCGATAATTACGGATATGGCGATAAAAGTTATTCAAGTGGTTACTCTCGTCAGGACAGTTATCATATCAATGAAATGAACTCTTTGTTCACATTGAATTACGACTGGAAAATTACTCCGGAATTGGATTTAAATGTATTATATGGCAAATGAATTTGTAAATAAATCTACAAGAATTACAACCGGTGAAGGATACAACTTTAACTTTCCGGGCTGGAATCATATCGGTAATGCTACAACTTTCCAAGCCAATCAAAGTACAACTAAAAAGCGTACAGTAGGTAATTTCGGAAATTTGGCTTTATCTTGGAAAAACATGCTGTACCTAAACGCAACTGTTCGTAATGACATCGTATCTTCCATGCCGCGTGGTAGTCGTTCATTTACTTATCCTTCTGTCTCTTTGGGATGGATCTTTACAGAACTACCCGCTTTGAAAGACAATAATATTCTTACATTTGGTAAAATACGTGGTTCTTATGCAGAAGTTGGTATGGCCGGAGATTATGTAGATAATTTATATTATACACCAGGATATGGTGGTGGTTTCTCAGCAGGTACTCCTATTCAATATCCGTTCGGTTCTACAACCGCGTATATCCCTTATTACAAAATATATGACCCGAATTTAAAGCCGCAGAACACCAAATCTTATGAACTAGGTTTAGATTTGACTTTCCTGAACGGTTTGGTTTCTGTAAATTATACCTACTCTCGCCAAAACGTAAAAGATCAAATCTTTGAAGTTCCATTGTCAACTTCTACCGGTTATAGTTCTATGGTAACAAATGGCGGGGCTATTCACACTAATTCTCATGAGATCACTTTAACAGTTAAACCGATCGAGAAAAAGAATATTTACTGGGACTTCGGATTTAACTTCTCTAAAATCGACAATTATGTGGATGAACTGGCAGAAGGCGTAAATAGCATTATGTTGGGAGGTTTCGTAACACCTCAGGTACGTGCAGGTATCGGTGATAAATTCCCGGTTATTTACGGTTCCGGTTATT
This sequence comes from Parabacteroides chongii, assembly GCF_029581355.1. Taxonomy (NCBI): domain Bacteria; kingdom Pseudomonadati; phylum Bacteroidota; class Bacteroidia; order Bacteroidales; family Tannerellaceae; genus Parabacteroides; species Parabacteroides chongii. The sequence continues at coordinate 5,485,098 of NZ_CP120849.1, forward strand.
TGCGTAATGATGCAGGACAGATCATTGTCGATGAAAATGGTTTGCCTCAAGCAGGTGAACCTCAGGTTATCGGTAAAGTTTCTCCAGACTTCCGTTTAGGATTCAATACAACATTCGAACTGTATAAGTTCCGTTTATCAGCAGTTCTTGATTGGAAACAAGGAGGACAGATCTATAGCGGAACAATGGGTGTTCTTGACTATTATGGTGTAACTCAACGTTCTGCCGATTATCGCAAAATGTCCGAATTCTTATTTGAAAAATCAGCGGTTAAACAAAATGCTGACGGTTCTTATTCTCCGAATGATATCAAGATCAAAGGAGAAAATGCCTACGACTACTTCAACGCAATGAATGCTATCGATGAAGCCAGTGTTTACGATAATTCATTCATCAAACTGCGTGAAATATCTTTTAAGCTACCCTGTCTTTGAAAAATCATATTTAAATATTACTGCTAGTGTATTTGCACGTAATATTCTTCTTTGGTCTCAATTACCAGGTCTTGATCCGGAAGCGACTTTAGGAAACAACAACATGGCTGGTGCATTCGAACGTTTCTCTATGCCGGGAAGTTCTAGTTACGGTTTCGGTTTAACATTCAAATTTTAAACAAAAATAATATGAAAGTTAGATATAATAAAATTAAAACATATCTGTCTGTAGCTTTAGTAGCCGGAGTTTTGTTCTCTTGCTCTGAAGACAAAATGGACAAGATCAACCAGGATATAGACAATCCGCACAGTGTCGATGCTAAATTCATTCTGACAGATGTAATCACTTCTACAGCATTCAGTAATATCGGTGGCGATTTCAACCACTACTTTTCTTCTTATGTAGAAAATGAAGTTGGTATTTTCAATCAGTTATACAATGCTGAAACCCGTGTTTCTGAGGTTTATTCATCTGCCACCTTCAACAATATTTTGGGAGGAGTTTATAGTTCATTGAAAAATGCACGTATTATTATCGACAAATGCTCGGAAGAAGGAAGTCAACCCGGTAACTATACAACAAAAGGTATGGGTGAAGTTTTGGCTGCTGTAAATGCAGGTCTGATAGCTGATGCTTTTGGAGATGCACCTTTCAGCCAGGCAGCATTGCCTCAATTAGACAATGGTAAACCTCAGTTCATGACACCGGAGATGGACAAACAGAAAGATATTTACACTGCTATCATTGCCTACCTGGATGCCGCTATTGAAGACCTTCCTAAAGGAGATACACATGCAACAGGTAAACCCGGAGCTCAGGATATTCTGTTCAAAGGAGATGCCAACAAATGGTTAAAGTTAGCTTACGGACTAAAAGCACGTTATACAATGCATACATTAAATGTGACGGAAGATAAAACCGCTGCATTAAATACAGTTTTAGAATGCTGCAAAAAAGCTGCACAGAATGCTGGTGATCAAGCAGCTTTCAATGTGTATGACGGTGTTGCTAATTTAAACCCTTTGTTTGATTTTTTCTATAGCCGCGAATATACTGCAGCCAGTGCCAGTCTGACAAAAAAACTGATCGTTCGTAATGATCCACGCTTACATCGTGCTTTTGCTGATGCTCGGTGCCGATGAAAGTCCGGGTGCCGAAGGTTTTACAGCAAACAATTAACAGGAAAGGAAGAGAACTTCTTATCCATGATGGCTCCCAACGGCAAGCCTCAACAGGTACAGGAAGTTTATAACACATCTATTTTCTTGTTTGCTGCAACTGCGCCTACTATGTTCATGAGTTACCATGAAGTTAAATTCCTGGAAGCTGAAGCTTTAGTAAGATTAAATCGTTTGGAAGAAGCAAAAGCAACATTGAAAGAAGCTATTGTTGCCGGTTTGATGAATATGGAAGTTAGCGTTGATGCAGCTTTGGAAAACACCTCTGTTCCGGTTAAAGGTAACTCAACAGAAGCTGTAACAATAGCAGAGGCTGAAGAATATTTTGAGACAGAAGTTGTTCCTTTGTTCAATGCAGATCCGCTAAAAGAAACAATGATCCGTAAGTATCGGCATTTTGGGGAGCGAACGGTGAATCAACCGAATGCTATAACGGCGTACGCCGTTTGAAATCAGAAGGTCATGACATCTATGACTTCGAGAATCCGGGTAAATTTCCGCTACGCACGCCTTACGGCAGCGATGACGTTACAACCAACCCTAATGTTAAAAATGCTTATGGCAATGGTCAGTATGTATTTTCTGAAAATGTTTGGTGGGCCGGAGGAAGCCGATAAACGAAATACTCATTTCAAATAAAAAAGAAGACCGGTAAAGTTGCTGTTGAACTTTACCGGTCTTTCTTTTTTATTTCTATCAAGTAACTTTTTTATTTATTTCACAAACTTCACATCGATACCTTTATCTTCTTTTGCTTTTAGCCCGAGGACTCTCCCTCCTACTTTCACCTTTCCGGTAATAAATTCCGGGATATTATAGGACATCATAAAACGGTCATAAAATCCGGTATCTTTCTGAGGCAACAGAAATGGTTTGCATGCTTGTCCGTTCTCATCGATATAAGCGATATACAGACGCGTATACAACCCGTCTATCCGACGACTGCTGAAGATGACCCAACGACTGTTACTGCTCCAGGAATGATAGCTTTCCACATCATCGCTATTCAATATATCCAAAGGTGTGCTTTCGCCGGTTGACAAATCAGCCATATACAGATCGGCATCTTTATGCCAAATAGAAAAATTACCATAACCGGACAGCGTATACATCAAGTGTTTTCCATCCGGAGACACACGGGGGAAAGATGCACTTTGTTCTGAAACAGAAGCGTTATATAAAGTATCCACTACCGAACCGAAGCTTCGGGTATCCGGATCAAAACCGATAGAACACAAGCTATATTTAATTTCGGAATATTCTTCCGGAATAGGACGGGGAACAGCCGTGCAGAAATAAAGTGTTTTCCCGTCCGGAGAAAACGTGGGAAAAGTTTCAAAAGCATCTTTTGAAAACAGCCTGGCTGTTGTGACAACTTCATGTTTCACCACGTCATATACAACCACGTCTGAAGCCTCATCAAACACCTCTATACGGTTCCTGTCATTTGCATGGAATCCCTGTTTTGTATTATTCACAGAAAATGCGACATACTTTCCGGAAGGATGCCAGGAAGGATATACCAAAGATGAAATCGTTTGTTCCGTTTTTGTATTCAGTTTCTCGATCTTATCACCATCGACCAGGATTGTTCCCGGATAGGTTTCTCGCATGTGGAATAACATCTTATCGGGATTTTGCATACAGAACGAATGGCAATTCACACAATTCCTGCCACTCATCTTATTCTCGATGATCGGAGTTTCTGTATAGTTTTCCAAATTGCGCTGGTAAAGTCCCATTTTATTCCATAGAGTATATCCCGGAGCGATCAGACGGTAAGCAATATAAGGATCGATCGGTTCTGCCGCCACACTCCATTTGACAGGAGCATATTCCAGCCACTTTCCCTTCTCTTTCACACGGACAACCACCTCTACCGTATTTCCTGTTGCAGACGATAAAAGTTTCTTCCATTTAGAGATCGGGAAAACAAATTGGTTATCCTTTGCCCTCACTTCCACCTGCTGACCGGCGTACGACAAAACGACCTGTGCATCTTCGACAGAATCCTTCAGGGAGAAATTCAAAGGAGCGATATTTGCCGGAATTGTTATATCCGCATAATCCGGAACAATAGCTGGCTTTCTATCCAATGTTTCACTCACCTGAACCGAATCCGAACATGAAAAAAACAGGGTCAGCAAAGCTATATATTTATAATTTCCATTCATATTCCATCTCTTTTATTTAAACATAAAATAAAACCAGTACGTATCTCCATAAGCCCGTCTCATCAATCCGGGCAACGCATTTTTATTATTCCGGTTTCCTAATACCTGTTTCTTGTATTCGGCAAAACGCTGCACCACAGACGGAGAAATATCGAAACGTTTCCAATAATCCGGTTCAGCCTCCGACAAAGTGATCACAGCTTCCTGAAAAGATTTCGGCAATGAAGGAAGGACCTCCGTACCATAATAAGTCTCCACCATCTTTTTGAAGCCATCCATATTCTTCGCCAGCAAATACAAAGCCCCCAGATACTGGATAGCCGCTTTATTTTTCGGATTAGCCTCTGCAACCATGCACAAATCTTTTTCCATATAGTTTATTTCGGAAAGATAATTTTCCTTTGGCAGGCATTTACGCCTTGATCCTAATGCCGAATCCTGCTCTACCGCAGCATCGTTATATAAAAACTTCCGGTGTTCATCTGCCCAATTCTTATAATAAACCGTATTCCCCAATATATTCAGATACTTTTCCGCTACCTGATATTCTCCGTAAATAATATTTGTGCGGACAAGCCTTTTCAGCATTCTCGGATCCCCCTCTCCTATGGCGGTCGCATAAGCCTCAAAAGCCATTTCCTGCGCCATTGCCGAATTGCCCATCGCAAAAGCAATATCACTCAATAAAGAAGATATCTGTTCAGTTTTATTCCAACCGACCATCAATCCCTGCGGACCTCTCTGATCGAAATTGAACATCTGATCTGCCAATTCTCCTCTCTGTGCCAAAGCCAGATTCAGATAGCACATATTCAAATAATTAGTCAACGTACCTTTACTGGCATCCAGGATCTTATCCCATTGCTCCGTTCTTGCATAATAATCCAGTTCTTTCACCTTGGCTGACTTTCTATCTCCGTACTTTGGAATACCCCACCAACAGAACGCAAATAAAAGAGCCAGTTGTAAAACAACTCCTGCGATTCTTGTTTTTTTACCGATCTCTTTCTTCCTTTTCCTCAGCAGAAAAGCTACAATCAGAATGAGAGGGAATGAAATCCATGAATAATAGATGACAGATTTAGGCTCCAATGCCGTATGATAATATGCATCCGGTAAAAAGGCAAAACGGTACTCTCCCAACAAGGCAAAATAAACACTGCAAATTCCACATAAGCTCCCCAACAGAACAGCTAATAAAACCCAGTAAAACTTCGGAGTTTTATTCAGGAACTCATAAATCAAAACAGACAGGGCAAACAAACATGCCACCGCTCCCGCCAGCCCATAAAGCAACGGTGTCACAACGATCTCTGCTATCATCCGCCATTTATCATCCGATATACGCAAGCACAAATACAGAGCGGAAGCATCAGATTGAACGCAATCGTTCCGAAAACCAGATAATTGAAATCAAAATGAAGGAACATAAGCAAAATAACTGGTATCAGATAAAGCAGGAACAACCCTGTACCCGGTACGATCCGGCGGACGATTCCTCTCATTCCAATCCCTGCGAACAGTAGCAATACAGCCGTAATCCCTGCCCCGGCATACGGATACCGAAAGAACTGCACTAAAAATTCAGATAAGGTTAACGCAAATCCGCCTGGCATAGACAATTTGCCGGAGATATATTCACCGGTAAACTGAAACAACTGGCTTTGCTCAATAAAAAAGAAATGGAATCGACTATATTCCTGTAAAAAGACGAACAAAGCAGCCAATACAACCAACCAGAAAGCTGTGACTTTCAATCTCATGGTATTATGATTTTTAAGTATGTTTAATCAGTTCGAAACGCCTGTCGACACACGAAGGTAATTCATGCGGATAGTGGGTTACGTAAATCAGTGTCTTTCCCGGACGCGCACAAAACTGCTCGATCACATGTGCTGCTTTCCGCTTATTACTGATATCGAGGCCATGCAACGGCTCGTCCAGAATGATCAGATCCGGATCTTTCACAAAAGCCCGTGCCAGCAAAGCCAGCCGCTGCTCGCCGGAAGACAATGTCAGAAATGAACGGTCTTTCAACTCTTCAATACCAAAGACACGCATCCATGCCAAAGCAACAGCCTGCTGTTCTTCCGTACATTTACGATACAGCCCGATAGAATCAAAAAAACCGGAACCTACAATATTCAGAGTCGGCACATTCTCCATATAAAACAGATGCATCTCCGGAGAAACATACCCTATCCTTTTCTTTATATCCCAGATACTTTCACCCGATCCCCGCTTCCGGTCAAACAAAAATAAACTATTTGCGTAAGATTGCGGATTATCGGCATAAATCAGACTCAACAAAGTAGATTTTCCGGCTCCGTTAGGACCGAATAAAGCCCACTTTTCCCCGTTTTTCACTTCCCAGTCCAGTTCTTTCAGGATCGTACGACTGCCGTATTTTATAGAAACATGTTCCATACGGAATGTAATTTCATGTACGGATGGTTCTTTGTCTGACAGAGGTAATGACAAATCCTCCGGATGACAGGGAAACAAATGTGCCTGCAACTCCTTATCCGCCATAAATTCCGCACGTGTACACGGTTCATAAGGTTTCCGGTTATGTACAGGAAGAACATGAGTAATCATTTCCGGAATATCACCCGGATTCGACAACAACAGAATAACCTGTACATTCTCCAGTTTCGCCATTTGCTGCAACAGACTTACCAAAACATCGCGCGAAGCGGCATCGAGACCGATAAAAGGATTATCCAATATCAAGATGCGCGGATGGCTCAACAAAGAACGGACAATAAGGAATTTGCGCAGCTCCCCGCTGGAAAGAAAAATAAGTTTCTTAGGCAATAAATCTGCGATGCCGAAAAAAGAAAGTATCTTTTGCAAATCATCCGTTCTGGAATGATCTTTCAATATTTCCTCCACCGTCGGCACCTCATCTGTCTCCGTGGAATGCCAACGTTGCTGATAATATGTGTTCCGGCAATCGGCTAATGAATAAATATCCTTGAATGCTATACTTTTGATCAGGTTACTGACTTTGTCGTCATAACCAAAGATCACCTCTCCCTCTTTCAATGCAAACTTACGCTGCATCAGATCGGCAATCAAAGTTTTTCCCGAACCGTTAGGTCCCACTATCGCCCACTGTTCCCCTTCGTTGATTGTCCAGCTGAAAGGTTCAGCAAAACGCAGTTCCGGCAAACGGGTCACTACATTATTTATATAGGCTATCGCTTTATTATTTTCCATTGTTCTTAATTTGTCTCCCCAAAGGTAAATAGTTTATTTATAAAATTAAGCATACCGGTGCAAAAGGAGCCATTAGAAAAGGGATTACTCATCCCGAGCAATCCCTTATTATATATACAGGCCTGGTATGTCTATGAAATTCTTACAAATTAGTTATTTTAATGCCTGTAAATTCCCTACTCAACTCAACGATTCTATTCAATACATATTTATCGTATTCATTATTTATCCTGTTTAATTCAGTAATCAGACCTTAGTCTTTATGAAACAAAAGTAATAAAACAAAGGAAAAAAGCAATAGAAAATATCATTTTTTATACAAAAGCACGCAGTTTGCTATCAATCAAAAAGCAAGAGTAATATTTCATCCTTTTTACTCGCTGATTAAAACAGATTCTCTATCTTTGAACACCTAATTTATTTTTATTAAAATCAATAACATGAAACGACTAGTTTTTTTCTCAATTCTCATTCTGGGTATCATCAGTATCCTTTGTATTTCTATATCCGGCAACAAATGGAAACCGTTATTTGGTGAAAACCTGTCCGATGCCAGCTACAATCCGGAAGTCTGGAGTTTGACAGACGGCGTGCTTGCAGCCGTTCAGGATGAATCTATCTGGACAAAGACCGAATATGAAAATTTCGAACTGGATCTGGATTTCAAGACTGACGTAGGAACTAACAGCGGTGTTGTCATCTATTGTACCGACACCCAGAACTGGATTCCCAATTCCGTAGAAATACAGATAGCAGACGATCACTGTGAAAAATGGGGAAATGGAAAGCCTTATGAAAAATGCGGAGCTATTTACGGTCATTTAGGTGCCAGTCAGGACAAAGTGGTAAAAAAGCCCGGAGTATGGAATCATATGCGTATCAGATGTTCAGGACAACACATCAGTGTGATTCTGAACGGAAAGAAAGTAACGGAGATGGACATGAGCAAATGGACTTCCGGAACAGTAAACCCGGATGGCAGCGAAATCCCCAGCTGGTTACCCAAGCCTTTTGCTGAACTTCCGACAAAAGGATACATCGGATTGCAAGGCAAGCATGGAGACTCCCTGATTTGGTTCCGTAACGTAAAAGTAAGAAGCTTATAATAAAAAGGAAAGAGGAAAGTTCGATTGACTTTCCTCTTTTTATTTTCAATAAACCTTTGTTCCTTTTCCCTGATGGATTTCAGAAGCTTGTGTTATAATAACCTCTTTCACTCCGGCATCGATGGACTGGAATGAGTTTTCCAGTTTCGGGATCATACCTCCCTGTATAACGCCCTCTTCTACCAATTGTTTAAAAACAGCACGGTCCAATTCGGGAATAACACTTTCGTCATCATTCTCGTCTCTCAGCACTCCCTTTTTCTCAAAGCAAAACACCAAAGTCACATCAAAATGCTTTGCCAGGGCTTTGGCTGCCTCTCCGGCAATCGTATCAGCATTTGTATTCAGCATATGTCCCTGTTTGTCATGTGTCAAAGGTGCCAGTACCGGAACAATCCCCTGATGAATAAGCGAGGCCAGCAAATCTGCATTCACTTCTTTTACATCTCCCACGAAGCCATAATCGACTTCGGCCACCGGACGTTTATCCGAACGCATCAGGTTCATATCGGCTCCGGTCAATCCCAGTGCATTCACATTTAAGGCCTGCAAACCGGCAACAATATTCTTATTCACCAGTCCGCCGTATACCATCGTTACGACTTTCAGCGTTTCAGCATCCGTTACCCTGCGTCCATTCACCATTTTACTTTCGATGCCCAGCTGGCTAGCCAGCTTAGTTGCAGAACGTCCTCCGCCATGCACCAGCGCTTTAAAACCCTCTATCTGAGAGAAATCGCGAAGCAGATTTTTCAACGTTTCTTCTTCCTCTACGATTTTTCCTCCGACTTTTATAAGCGTAAGCTTTTCTTTCTTCATATTTGATAAAATATTTTAGCGCCAAAGTTACTAAAAAAAGAAAAGATTTAATACTTTTGTAGCGCTCAACGCGGTAGTAGCTCAGTTGGTAGAGCATTAGCTTCCCAAGCTAAGGGTCGTGGGTTCGAGTCCCATTTACCGCTCACAATCAAACAGGAGGAAAACGAAGCTGTTTTCTTCCTGTTTTTTTTAGCATTCGACGTAATACAAACAACTGATAAATGCTTACAAAAACAGTATTGTTAAAAGTGTTTCACAGTAATGAAACAGTTGTTTCTTCTAAGTGAAACACTTGTTTCATTACTATGAAACACTTTTTTATATGTAGTTTAAGCGAACATTCGAATATTCCACCTGTTCAATACTGTCTATTGCCGAATAGCACAGGTCTATAAAAACAATTCATCCAAAATGAGTGTTAGTTCTATATTATTCCTACATTTGCATCAGTTAACTAAAATTAAAAAGAAAAAGAAGAATTGCCATGTTGACAGTAATGATTTTTGTTTTTTTGATTGGATACCTATGTATTGCTTTAGAGCATCCATTAAAAGTAAACAAAGCCGGAACAGCCTTATTAACAGGTACTATACTTTGGGTTTTATACACATTTGCTGCGCCAGATTTAATCCCACTCGCTTCTGCAGAAGAGTTCAAAGAATTTTTAGATGCTTATCCGGCCATCGCAGAACTTCCATTCGTCGAACAGTGTACCCGCTTTGTCGTTGAACATCAGGTACTCGACAGTATTGGTGAAATTGCAGAAACTTTGATATTCCTGATTGGAGCCATGATCACTGTCGAGTTGATAGACGCTCACGGAGGTTTTATGTTTATTACGAACCGTATCAAAACCAATCAAAAAAAGAAACTATTACTATTGATCGCATGTATCACATTCTTTATGTCTGCCATACTCGATAACCTGACGACTTCCATCGTTATGGTCATGCTGATGCGGAAACTGCTTGGCAACTACAAAGAACGCTGGGTATTCGGAAGCGTTATCATTATTGCAGCGAACAGCGGTGGTGCCTGGTCACCCATCGGCGACGTAACGACGATCATGCTTTGGGTAAGAGGGAATATTTCTTCTTCCTCAACCATCCCCCATCTGATTTTACCCAGTATAGTATCAGCATTGGTACCTGTATTGATCATGATGCGTTTTTTACATGGGAAAGTAACTCCACCCAATGCATTCGTCGATAATGAGAATAACGAATTACTGAAAGAATTAAGGACAAAAGAAAAATTATCCATACTGATACTGGGTATATTCTGTCTCATATTCGTGCCTATATTTAAAACAGTCACTCATTTACCACCATTCATGGGAATCCTGATGGGGGTCGGCATTTTATGGGTATATACGGAATTAATGTATAAACGGAATATCGCAAATGAAGATATAAAGTTACGTCTGTCTAAAATAGTCCGCCGGATAGACGGGGCGACCTTATTGTTCTTCCTCGGAATCCTTCTGGCGGTCGATGCCCTTCGTTGTAGCGGCGTATTGACTGATTTTGCATTTTGGCTGGATGAAACCGTAGGAAATGTATACGCCGTAAACCTGATCATCGGTACATTGTCGGCAGTCGTAGACAACGTTCCGCTGGTAGCCGGGGCGATCGGAATGTATCCGGTAGCAAACGAGGCCATGATCGCTACAGCCGCAGATCCTACCTATATGGCACACTTTGTCATGGATGGTACTTTCTGGCAATTCCTGGCCTATTGTGCCGGTGTCGGAGGAAGTATGCTGATCATCGGATCGGCAGCCGGAGTCGTTGTCATGGGACTGGAACGTATTAATTTTATTTGGTATCTCAAAAATATTTCGTTACTTGCATTCCTCGGATATTTATCGGGGGCCGGAGTTTATATTTTACAAAAAGTTCTATTGGGACTATAATAAAAGGAGACACTAATATGTTATGGGATTTTATTCTGAGATTATTCATTGCTGGTATTCTCGGAGCCGTAGTTGGTCTTGACCGGGAATACAGGGCTAAAGAGGCCGGCTATCGTACGCACTTTCTGGTGTCGCTGGGAAGTGCCCTGATCATGATCGTGTCTCAATATGGCTTCCAACAAATCATTCAGGAAAACAGTGTATCGCTCGATCCGAGCCGTGTGGCGGCACAGGTAGTAAGCGGTATCGGTTTTATCGGAGCCGGAACAATTATCATCCAAAAACAATTTGTACGCGGCCTGACCACTGCTGCCGGAATATGGGCAACAGCCGGAATCGGACTTGCGATTGGAGCCGGCATGTATGGCATCGGAGTTGCAGCAACTATCCTGACGTTAATGGGGCTGGAACTGCTGAGCTATATCTTTAAAAGCCTGGGGATGAAAAGCTCGATGATCATTTTCTCCACCAATGAGAAAGAAATTATAAGTAAAGTAACGCATGTGCTGAATGATAAAGGCTATTTACTTGTCTCCTATCAAATGGAAAAAGTCAGCCATTCAGACGTGGATACTTTCATCGTCACATTGGTCATTAAAGCCAAAAAAAGTACAGACGACAACCAGTTATTACTCTTTATGGAAGATTTTCCGGAAGTAACAGTCGAGAGAATTGAATAGAATGACTGAAACGGGGACAAGTTTTAGTATATTTGTCCCCGTAATCATTATATAACAAATACACATGAATATCATTTCTAAACTTTTCAAGAAAGAAAAAGAGGAAACCGAAGCATCGTCAAAGGGTAGCGTGGAAGAATTCGTATCGCTTATCCGCGTTTATTATCAAGCCGTAATGGCAGTACAACTGGGTATAACCAATATCAACATGCTATCGGATATGGCCCTTTTCAAAAGGATGCTGAAAATCCCGACACAAAATAACAAACCAGGTATTGCAGAAAAGTCACGGGTTCGCAAGATACTGATGCAGGATTACGGCATGAAAGAAAGTTTTTTCAAAGAAATAGATGCGTCGGTAAAAAAGAACTGTAAGTCGCAGAACGATATCAAATCGTACTTTTTCCTTTTCCAGGGATTCTGTAACGATTTGTTTTCTTTACTGGACAACCTGATGCAATGGAAATTCCGTTTCTCGATGCTAGTAAAAAAGCTGTTATACAATCAAACGGCAAAAACAATCCATGAGATCGTAACCCGTTCGGAATGGAAAGAAGTCAGCGTTCAGAAAACGGCATGGAGCATCCGTAAATACAAAGAAACATTAGGCTATTCGGAAGAATGGATGACGGATTTTGTTTACAATGTCGTCCTGTTAGCCAAAGAAGATGCTAAGAACCAGCGTAAAAAAGACAAATAAATCCCTAAGGTTATGAAATATCTTTTTTTAGAATATCCGAAATGCGGAACCTGTCGGAATGCAAAGAAATGGCTGGATGAACGGAAGGTTTCTTACGAAGACCGTCATATCATCGACCGGAATCCTTCTGTCGAAGAATTAACTGAATGGATAGAACGTAGCCAATTACCATTGAAGAATTTCTTTAATACGAGTGGATTGGTCTATAAAGCAATGCAGTTGAAAGACAAATTGCCGTCCATGAGCGAAAAAGAGCAGATCGAATTGCTGGCTTCCGATGGAAAACTGATCAAACGCCCTTTGCTGGTGAGCGAAAACCAGGTTCTGGTCGGTTTTAAAGTTGCAGAATGGGAAGAATCCGTTAAATAGTAAAATATATGAAAGAGTTCATCACCCCTCCGGATCATATTCATTTCCTGGCAAAAAAGCTATTTGCAGACTGCGGGGAAATTATCGACGGTTCTATTGCCTATTTGGAAAAAGGCGGTGGTGGACCTACTTCTCTACATACTCACGAGCATAATCATCTGTTCATTGTGGTCAGCGGGCAAGCCAGAGTTGAACTCGATGGCGAGATCAGGATCGTAGATGCAAACGAATCGTTTCTCGTAAATGGCCATATTCCCCATTCAGTATGGAATAATATAGATGGTACGACCGTCATGATCGGTATTTCTGTAAAAGCAAAATAATCATCTTATCTGTCATAGCATATGGTTTCAGAATTACACCCGTTAGGTTTCTTCCTGCCTGAACATACCAAACTTTTGATGCTGGGAAGTTTCCCCCCTCCCATGCCACGTTGGTCTATGAATTTCTACTATCCGAATATCCAGAATGACATGTGGCGTATTCTCGGATTGCTATTTTATAGTAATAAGGAATATTTCCTGGAAAGTAAGAAAGCGTTCAGTGAAGAAAAAGCGAAGAAGTTTTGCCTGGAAAAAGGAATCGGTATCGGTGATACGGCAATGGAAATTATCCGGTTAAAGAATAATGCTTCCGATAACTTCCTGCAAGTGATCAAGCCTATCGACCCGGAAGAGGTTTTGTCGCAAATACCGGAATGTAAAGCTATTGTCGTTACAGGACAGAAAGCAATGGATACCCTCCTATCGGTTCTGCCTCCGACAGAAGAACCTAAAGTCGGCAGCTACTCGACTTTCACCTTATTGGACCGGACATTCAGGTTGTACCGGATGCCATCCTCTTCACGTGCTTACCCCAAACCGCTGGAAGAGAAAGCTGCAGTTTACCGGGGTATGTTTGAAGGGCTGGGGATGCTTTAACACCCCCAGCCTTTTATCTTATCCGCAATGGAAATAAGTCTTCACCAACCGGAGCATTCCTTCAGGATCATTTTTCAAATCATCACGAAGGGTAAAGTCGTTATACGAAGTCAGCTTTTTGATAATACCATCGATCATGCTCGGACTGAACACATTGTATTTTTCATAGACAGCACGCTGCTTCTGCAAACGTTGAGCGGATGCAGCACAACTGTCGGGAAGCTGATCCAATGTCTGTAAACGGTCCTTATTTTCCTCCTGGTGGATATTTACATTTACATACGTCTTTTCCGCAATATCCAACGCATTATCAATCTCAAATCCATGACGGCAGGCCACAGCCAAACCGGCTAATAACTGGTACAGATCGGCCGAACCATCCGGTGAACGCATTTCGACCGTCTGCTTCTGTGTCGTATCATAATGGCTTTCCGACTCCAGTGGGTTAGCCAGCACACACATATCCTTCTTCGCTGCCCATCCGAGAGGTACACGAACCAACACCGAACGGTTCCGGTCACCCCAGCAAACATTTGTCGGAGCTTCCTGGTGAGGTACCAAACGGAAATAAGAAGTCGGATTCGTATTACCAAACGCGGTGATGGACGGAGCCAGCTCCATCATACCGGCAATTGCCTTACGGGCTGTTTCAGACAAAACACCGTCTGCCAACATCTGATTCTTGCCGTCTTTCATTATACGCATATGGATATGCAATCCTGATCCTGCCTTTCCAACCGTGATCTTAGGGGCAAAGGTGATATCCAGACCATAATCGTAAGCCAGGTTACGAATTACCCATTTAGCGATCATCAGCTGGTCGGCAGCATCTTCGACCTTGGTCGGCAGAAACTCGATCTCGTTCTGTTCGTATATCTTTCCGTTCAATGTAAAGTTACCGACTTCAGAGTGACCGTATTTGATCTGTCCGCCAGTCTGGGCTATATATTGCATACATTGTGTGCGAAATTCATTGAATTTAGCGAAAGGGCCTGATTCATGATATCCCCGCTGGTCGGTTGCCGGAAACAAATCTTCTTCCTCAGCAATCACATAATATTCCAGTTCGCCCATTGCCTGAAATTCCATGCCCGTCACTTCCGTAAATGCCTTGCTGGCTTTATGTAAAGTATATTCGGGAGAGCTTTCCAACGGTTCGCCATCCTTGTTAAAGAAAGAGCAAAGCATCGTCACCGTCGGCAATTCGGCAAAAGGATCGACGAAAGCTGTCCGGAAACGAGGAATAACATATAAGTCGCTACTGCCGGCCTCAATGAAAGAGAACAAGCTCGAACCGTCGACACGCTCACCGCAGGTAAGGATTGCATTTAGGTAAGCCGCATTATTAATAACAAAGTTCAATGTTTTCAGACGCCCGTCTCCTGCCGGATACATAAAATTGACCATCTTGATCCCTTTTTCGCGGATGAAAGAAATAATGTCCGCTTTTGTAAACTCAGATGAAGGTTTTTGTAAGAATTCGACTAAAAGATTCGAATTCATTTCTAATTCGTTTTCCATTTTCTGTTGATTGTTTTTATACAGTATAGATTCAATTACATTTTCTATATGCTTCCAAAGATAAAAAAAAGATATTACGGCAGCTTCGTTTTCCTTCACTTTTATCGCGTAAGAAAAAATACAGAAGTAGTTTTTCCCAAAAACTCTTGCATATTAAAAATAAAGCCCTACCTTTGCACCCGCAATACGGAAGTAGCTCAGTCGGTAGAGCACTGGTCTCCAAAACCAGGTGTCGGGAGTTCGAGCCTCTCCTTCCGTGCAGAAGCGATACAGATTGTATCGCTTTTTTATTTTTTAGACTAAACCCCGATACGTCATCTACATCATATTCTTATATCAAATAATAGTTGTATATTGCGTACAGTTTATCACTGGTTAAAAATCAAGAGACAACAAATAACATCATGAATATAATTAAATACGCATTCATATCCATTCTTTCAATCTGCCTGTTAACTTCTTGCGGGGCAACTCTTACCAATGCATTGGCAGCGGATAACAATATTCAAAAACTGGAGTTGGGAATGACCAAACAGGAAGTTATAACCATTATGGGGAATACTTATAAAAGACTTGAGGTTAAACAAACGTCCGATGGTTACCAGGAAACACTCGGATATTCAGACTATCAGGATGGACTTTATCGGTTACGCCTGCTTGACGGGGAACTTCAGGAGTGGGATTACCTGCAACCTAACAAATGCAAAAATAATTGTCAGGAGAAATAATAGTATAAAGAATCGTAGCAGGGAATGTCAAAAATCTATTACTGAACAAAATGTGACAGACTTTTGACACTCACCTATATAATTAATCGGATAATATCTCCAGTCCGTCTTCCCGCATCACGAAAGTATGTTCCCACTGGGCGGATGGAAGTTCATCGTCGGTAATGACAGTCCAGCCATCTTCTTCCGCAATATAGACACGATATGTTCCCATATTGATCATCGGCTCGATGGTGAAAACCATGCCCGGAACCAGTAACATACCGGTTCCTTTACGGCCGAAATGAGTAACTTCCGGCTCTTCATGAAATTCCAGGCCTACTCCATGACCGCATAAGTCACGGACTACCGAAAAACCATTCTTCTCCGCATGTTTCTGGATCGCATGACCGATATCGCCCACATAACTGAACGGTTTAGCAGCTTCCATACCTATTTCCAGGCATTCCTTTGCCACACGCACCAATTTCTCTTTTTCTGGAGAAACCTTGCCGATCATATACATCCGGGAAGCATCCGAATAATAACCGTCCAGGATCGTAGAAACATCCACATTGATGATATCACCATCTCTCAATATCTCTTTTTCACTGGGAATTCCATGACAAACAACCTCATTGACGGAAGTACAGACACTTTTCGGGAATCCTTCAAAATTCAACGGAGCCGGGATAGCCCCGTGGGAAACCGTATAGTCATAGACCAGTTTATCTATTTCAGCGGTCGACATACCGGCTTTTATTTCTTTTCCCACTAAATCGAGGATTCCTGAATTTACAACTCCGCTTTTGCGGATACCTTCAATCTGTTCTTCTGTTTTAATCAATTTCCGGGAAGGAACCAAATGACCTTTATTCTGGAGATAGAGAATCTTTTTATCTAGTTCGGTAAGTGGTTGGCCCTTGATTACCTGCCAATTATTTCTTTTTCTCATACATTTATTCCGTTATTCTTTAGTAATAACACAACAAAGGTACATTAGTTTTTAATCTTTACAGGTAAAATCAGTTTAATAAAGTTCAAAAAACGATACCCAGTTTGACTGAAAGACAATGATAATTCAATGATTCTTCATAAGAAGAAACAAAATGGGAGGTTGAATATTCCCGTAAACGTTTTAGATCCTGCAGCCCATATCCCAAAGCAAACAAAAGTTTCTTATCAGACCATATATTCATCCGGACCCCGACGGAAGGCAACAAATAAAATCCTCCCACCACCTTTCCGGAAGGAGCAAAAGAATAACCGGCCGAACAATCGAGATAAGGAGTAAACCGGGCCGGTTTCAACAGATCGAATTGCAAATTACCAGTTAAAGGGATCAGAATAAAGAAAAATACGAACAGGTATTGTTTCATGGCTGGATCGTTATTGTGATCTGTTTTACAATCTGTAAGGCGGAGGTCAGGGAAGAGGTATCCGGATATATCTGTCCGTCACTTCCGTCCGGCGAACTATGTCCGACCAGCGTAGCGACATACGATGTAGCATCCGACGACAGGTCGATATCCACTGCATAGATAACGGCAGGTTGTCCGCTCCCCTCCTTTCCGCCTGAATAATTCTTATCTCCCTCCTGAGCCGATTTTGGATAGTTGTCATTAAAATCAGTGGAATGATTGATCTCTATTTTCACTCTGAACTGCTTCAATCCTTCCGCAGGTTGCATCTTCACATCGAAACCGTCATGCGGGGTCGCTCCAGTCAAACCATCCGTAAAAGGTTCTTTTTTGGTCGGCAGATACAGTCCGTCATCATATTTTACTCCACGTGAGTAACACCAATGCGGCAAAGACTCCTTCCTCCTGTTGTTACCTGCCATTTGCCAGCTTTGGGTCGCGATCTTATGGGTCACATAAACTGTAGAGAGATAGTTGCCGTCCCTGTCTTCCAACCATATAGCTATCTGGGGAGGATTCTTTTTGTTTATTCCCAGGAACAAGGGAAAGTCATGCAACCATGATTCGCCTTTCTCCAACGTGATTTTCAGGTCATTCTTTTTATACTCCACCAAATCGTTGTTGCATGAACAACAAGCCAGCAAAACCATGCAGGCTCCAGCAAAAATACTTGTCTTATTCATTTGTATAATTTTTAATCCAGTTATCGATCAATCGGTCTAATCCTTTCTCCAGTTGTTCCCAGCCTGTCTCACTTTGCAGTTTGAAGCCATTGTAAACCGGACAATTTTCTTCCAGCAGGACAAGATAAGTGATGGAAGAAGTCAGGACAGTCGCCATAACGGCTATATCCTCTTTTGGCCGGTTCGTTAATCGGCTGACTGCTTCAATCAGCCAGATGCCTTTTGCCTCTCTCCTTTCGCGTAACTCTTTTATCACTTTATTTTTCGCTGAAAGTTCCCAGCGATACAACCGTCTCAAGGTGTAACTGTCGCGCAACATCGTGATCTGATCACGAAATAACTTCTTGACGAAGTCTCCCAAATGTGCTACATCAGGCAATTCCGGCTCCAGGTTGATCCAATAGTCAGTCCGTTGAATATAGGCGACGATCAGTCCGTCCAACGATTCGAAATAACGATAGATCAGCATCTTCGACAATCCGGCTTTTGCTGCCACGGCATTTACTCCAAGGTTTTCAAAACCGTCTTCCTCTATCAAGTCATCTATCGCCTTCAGGAAAGCCAACTCCGTCAGTTCTCTGTTTTTACTCATTCTTTCTTTTTCCATCATTCTTACTGTTGTTACCATTCGGTCACAAACATAAGTTACCCAGCGGTAACATCACAAGAAAAAACTAATTATTTTATTTATTTCTTCAGAAAAAGCGATCCGGCTGCTTTCTAAACAGAGATATATTCGTATGTTTACCAAGTAAAAACATACGTAACGAATAAACCTGTTAAAAATGATAGAAGCACCGGAAGCCTTGTACATCTCCGAGCAGATGAATCAAACGATTAAAGGGAAAAGAATAACATTTGTCAGCGCAGGATATACACCTCATAAGTTTGCCTGGTTCTATGGAGATCCGGCTAATTATTCGGGGATGCTTACCGGTAAGATAATTGGGGAAGCCCATGCTTATGGTGGTCTGATCGAGATAGATATAGAAGATGTGCGTTTATTATTCGGAGACGGAATGAATATCCGGTACTACGCTCCCGGTGAAAAGATACCGGAAAAACACCAGTTGCTCATTGCTTTCGAAGACGAGAGTTGTATCATGGGATCCGTCCGGATGTACGGGGCAGTCATGTGTTTTCCTGACGGTGCTTTCGATTGCGGCTTCAGCTCCTATCGTGAAGGGGCACGTACTAAACCCCAGGTGCTTTCGGAAGCTTTCGACAAAACCTATTTTCTGAGCCTGATAAACAGTGAGGAGAAACAAAAGAAAACGGCAAAGGCTTTCCTTGCGACCGAGCAAACAATTCCGGGATTAGGTAACGGCGTATTACAGGACATCCTGTTCGAAGCACGTATCCATCCTAAGACTCGTATCAACATATTATCTGAAGAACAGAAAGATACGTTGTTTCATTGCACTAAAGCGACACTTCAGGAAATCTATCAGGCAGGCGGACGCAATTCGGAAACAGACCTGCTCGGGAATAAAGGCCGCTATATCCCCATACTGTCCAAAGATACCGCCGGCAAGCCTTGTCCGGTTTGCGGAGAAGATATACGCAAAGAGAGTTATATGGGAGGCAGTATCTATTATTGCTTTGAATGTCAGAAGCAGTCTCAACCGTAAGGTTCCATATCTTCACATACCCAGTCGGAGCTATGTTCTATTGTATAACGTAGCTTTCCCGGTTCCTGACGAGTATCGAAGAACATGGCTATTTTCACTGTTCCGTCCTCAATCCAGTAAACGATCTTTAGATTCGGATGCTGAACAAAAGTCCGAAAACATTGAGGGTAGTCCACCAATGTCGGTTCCACATATCCTAAACCAGGATAACTAGTTAAAGTTTTCATATTCTCTTTGATAGAAGCATAAACTTTCTGGGCAACCGGCAAACCATACATCGTCTTATAAAAGACCTTCATTTCCCGGGTTTGTCCTTTTGCTAAAGGGGACACAATCAATTTTAATCTTTTCATTTGTCAAGTTCAAATTCCTTATCCATTTCCGCAAAAAACTCATCCCCGTCTATCATCCTCCCATTCCGATCATCATCCAGCACCTGATCGATCAGGCTACGAAAATGTTCTGCGGAGCGAATCTGAAAACTCACCGGAGATGACAATGGCTCCCGATCACCTTGCTGTTGGTAAGCAAATATCTGATCTTCCAGAGAAATCAGCAATTCTTCGTCTTCTATTTGACTGATCTGCTTTATCAAGTCTTCCCGACGCCTGTCTATTGAATTGATCGACATGATTTTGATTTTTAAAGTGACTTCACAAAGATAGAAATAATCTTATTGTAATTCCGGATTTTATCCGTTTCAATTTGTATGTTTGCAGTATGAAATGGACATATTCTTTTATCGCATTATTCTCTGTCCTGGTTGCTTGCAACAACCATACAGAACCAAAAGACAGTCAGGAAGAAAACCAGACATTGGAAACAATCTTCAACCGCAAAAGCGTACGTAAATATACACAGCAACCGGTTGAAAAAGAGAAGCTGGAAACATTGGTCCGTGCAGGAATGGCAGCCCCTTCGTCCAGAGACCGCCGTCCCTGGGAGTTTATCATCGTAACAGACCGTGATATCCTGGATACGATGGGAGACGGATTACCATTAGCCCGTATGTTGAAAGAGACCAAACAGGCGATTATCGTTTGTGGCGATACCGTCAAATCCGGCAATGCCTGGCAGTTGGATTGTTCCGCTGCTGCACAAAACGTACTGCTGGCAGCCGAATCGTTAGGACTGGGAGCCGTATGGACGGCCGCCTATCCTTATCCCGAACGGATGAATGTTGTGCGAGATGCCCTGCACCTGCCCGACCACGTCATTCCTCTTACGGTTATTCCGATTGGCTACCCCATAGGCATAGAGAAGCCGAAGGATAAATTCAACAAGAAGCAGATACATTACAATGGGTGGTGAGAAAGACAATATTAAGGAACACAGATGACGCAGATAAACGCAGAATCTCGCAGACTAAATAATTATATAAATCTGCGAGACTCTGTATCTTCTGCGTCATCTGCGTTCTCTAATATCGACTAAAGATCAGAATCCGGCATGTTCTTCTTTGTTGACCGACTGGTCCGAATCGCGTTTCTTTTCTCCGCTATACATCCATTCGATTTCGTCTTCGTAGGTCTTGCCGTCTTTCACTACGACTGTCTTTACGATATTCTTACCCATATCGAGCGTCACGTTATCTATTATATAATGTACGCGCGTATAACCTTCACGAATACCGCTCAGTTCCTTACCGTTCAGGTAGACTGTCGGCGTACCGATATTGGAGTAAACAGTGATGGATGTTTCCTTTTTCTCACGATCCCAGTTACGACGTTGTGTCAGGAACAGTACAGGTTCTTTGCTCCAGTTGGCCTTATACCAGAAATAAGAATCTTTCTTGATCTTACGGTCGAAAGTAACCAACCCTTTCATATTACGGGCCGGTACACCGCCGCGAACCCACATCGGGGCACAGAAGTCGAACGTATTCCAAAGATAAGAAGCGATGATATACGGATGGGCAGCAATCACGCTCCACTGATATTCGTGTGTCTTGGTGGCAAATGTCTCCGGATAAAATTCTTTTGTCCAGTTCAAGGCATCTCCCAGATATTCGGTTTGATGGTTCAGGTTGGCATCAGCACCGTACTCCGTCAGCATCAGTTTTTGGTGAGGATATTCCTTTTCCAGTCCCTCTACCCAGGGTTTGATATCCTGTATTTTCTTTTCGTACCAGCCGAAATAGCGGTTCATTCCCTGGATATCGGCAACAAGGTTCACCGGATGTTCCATGTGACCATATCCGTTTACCGACACCGTATAACGATCCGGGTCTTCCGTCTTTGCCAGGTCGTGCAACGATTGGGTCAACTCTTTTGTGTACTGGTGCGGTTGATATACCTCATTATGCAATCCCCACACATAGATGGAAGGGTGGTTGAAACTCTGACGGATCATTTCGCGCAACTGGTTACGGCAGTTTTCCGCTTCCTGGCCGGTAACCCGGTTGACAAATGGAATCTCCGCCCAGATAATCAGTCCCAGGCTGTCGCAACGCGAATACAGATAGTCGGATTGCTGATAATGAGCAAAACGGACAGTCGTTGCACCGACATCCATAATAGTAGCCAGGTCGAAGTCATGGTTCTCATTCTTCAGGGCACTACCCAGCCCCCACCAATCCTGATGACGGGTAACACCGTACATCGGGTACTTCTCTCCATTCAGATAAAAGCCTTTACCTGCTACAATTTCATATTTGCGCAGTCCCAGCGGTTGTACCATTTCGTCGATCACCTGCCCGTCTTTGATCAGACGGCTGACCACCTTATACAGATACGGATTTTCACGTCCCTGCCACAACGTCGGCTTTTTGATTGTAAAAGAAGATTCGTAAGCCTGTTCGCCCTGTGCAGTCAGTTCGAACGACTGGCTGTTTGTTGCAATCTGTTTCCCTTCCTGGTCGTAGATCGTATTCTGCAAGGTCACAGGGACGGGCTGCAAGGTTCCGTTATCCAGTTTGACCTTTACTTTCACATCCGCTTGCTTTTTGGATACATTCTTCTGGGTTATATAAACGCCCGGAGAGGCACAATCGGTAACACTGATATTATACGGTTCGGTAACGATCAACCATACCGGACGATAAATACCGCCATACACACCAAATAAATTATGGTTGACCGGAATCACATCCGGACGCGATTTGTTATCCGCCTTTACGATGATCTCATTCTCCTCTCCTACCTTCAACAACGGACTGATCTCACAGGCAAAAGCCGAATAACCGCCTTTATGAGAAGTAGCCAGCATTCCGTTCACGAACACTTCCGTACAGGAACCGACACCCTCAAAGCGCAGGAAGACCCGCTTCCCTTTCAGGTCGGCAGGGAAGAAATAGTTTTTCTTATAATAAGCCGCCCCTTCATAAAAGTTATTGGCCTGTACCTGCATATCCTTGGCATTCCAGGTATGGGGAATTTCCACTTCCGACCAGCCGCTCTCCCATTTCGGGGCATTAAGGGCCAGCTCTTTTTCCGCCGGAGCTTTCTTAAATGACCAGCCGGAATTAAAAGACTCCACTTTCCGGCCTTCCGCCTGCATCGTCATCAATCCCAGGCAGGCTAACAATAAGGTTAAACTTAATACTCGTTTATTCATGATTTGTTAATTGAATGAGTTGCAAATATACCTCTCCACTCCCAAACTAACTAATAAAATCATCTCATTACCGATCACGATTGTCTCTATTTGCTGCCAAACGTCCCTACTAAGCCGAATAAGTATCAATCGCAGGCCGACACGCACCGATAGAAGAGTTCTTTTCGCCTTCACCCGGGGATAAATAAAAAAAGATGCCGCGAGAGATACATTTTGTCCCAATATAATGTATCTTTGGTGCTATCCTAATCTTTGTCCGACGGCAATCGAACAGCTGTCCGACCCGGGTGGGATAGCTGTCCCACTAGTGTCGGACAGCTGTCTGACGGAGGTCGAACAAACTTTTTGTCGCGAGGAAAGGAAGCTTAGAAGGCAGTCTTTTGAAAAGAAGACCGGGACGAGCCAAATAACAACCTATATAAACACTTTAACAATACCGTAGATGTCAGCCACTTACAACCTATTCAGAAATCCGGGAAAGAAGGAAAACCTCCACGCCCGCCAGGTGAACCAATATACCGTACGTATCGATGCTCTTTGCGAAGAGATCTCACAGATCAGTTCCTTTTCGTCAGCCGATGTGAAAGGGATGCTGGACGCGCTGAAAAGCAGGATCGCTTTTCACCTGAAATACGGCGATATTGTCGAGTTGGAAGGTTTGGGGACGTTCAACGCCTCGCTTAAATGTCCTTCGCTGACAACAGAGAAAGAGATCAAACCCCATTTGGTAAAGTTTCACAAAGTGGTATTCCGCTGTTCCAAAGAGTTGAAAGACCAACTTCGTTACATGAAAGTGGAACGTGCCGACGAACCCAGCCGCCTGAAAGGATATACGGAAGAAAAGCGCAAGGCCAACATTTTGGCTTATATCGAAAAAAATGATACGATCTCGACCTTCCTGTGCCGTTCGCTCAACGGTTGCTCGAAATATACTGCCCTGAAAGATCTGAAAGCCTTGCAGGAAGAAGGGAAGATCGTCCGTCTGGGGTTCCGCGCGAATGCACAATACGGATTAAGAGAGGATAACCAGGAATGAAGACTATATACAAATTTATCACAGCCTGGCTTCTCCTTGCCTGTGGCGTGTTTACGGCTTACGGCAATAACAGCCCTTTCTTCTTTTCCCACCTGGGAGTAGAAAACGGCTTGTCGCAGGTATCCGTTATGAATATATTCCAGGACTCGGACGGGTATATATGGTTCGGTACACGCAACGGGGCGAATCGTTACGACGGATATGAATTCAAAATATATCAGAATGAGGTAAACAACCCGGCTTCTATCAGTGACAATTACATCCGCCGGATCGCCGAAGACAAGGAGAAAAACATCTGGATCGGCACCTCCAACGGGGTCAACTGCATCGACTACCGGACGCAACAGATCACGCGTTTCTATCCCCAGGCTATCAACCCGGAGATAACGACGAATGCGGTCAATAACTTCCTTCTCCATGCAGACGGCGATCTTTATGCCCTCACCACCCGAAGCATATTAAAGTGTAATCCGGATAAGACGGTCGAAGAAATGCCTTACCTGAAAGAAATGGATTCGCCCATTCATTCCATTATCCAGGATAAGGACGGGGATATTTTTATCGGAACGGAAGATAAAGGTCTCTATGTATACGCTGCCGACTGGAAGCTGAAAAAACATTTCCTTCCGGATAGTTCCGACAACCCGGAAAAACTTCCTATAAGTACGATATCCATATTATTGGCTGGCGTAGCCAATAATATATTCATTGGTACCAATGAAGACGGTCTATGTGTTTATAATAAGGAAGACGAAACATTCAGACGCCTCAACACCGGCAACTCGGGCCTCAACAACAACTCCGTACGCCATCTTATTCCATTCGGCAAAGATTCGGTATTGATCGCCACCTTCAGGGGACTCAACATCCTGAACACCCGCGACATGACCATCACGGCTGTCAACATGGATATGAAAGCGAAAGGAGCACTCAGCCATTACTCCATCCATAGTATGCTGATCGACCGCGACCAGACACTCTGGGTCGGTACCTATTCCGCCGGTGTTAACTACCACAGCCCTTTCCATAGACCGACCTCATTCATCACTCCGAAGGCTTTTGCCGGTGTACTGGGACAAGGTCAGGAAGATAACAAAGGTAATATGTGGTTCGCCACGGAAGGAGCAGGATTGCTTTATTACAACCCACGGAACGGCGAACAGAAGCTCTACCCCATAAAACCTTTGCAAGCCGGGAATTATGAAATAAACATCCTCAAAGCTATCCTGATACAGGGGGATTCCATATTCTGTGCCACGCACTTCGGTTCCGTCTACCTTTTTTCCATCCGTAAGGAGCAATACCAGAAGATACATGACTACAAATACAACGATATCAACACCTTATATATAGACAGCCGGCAACGGTTATGGATACCGACCAATACACCCGACCATACCGTCATGGTGGACAAGGGTAAGACGGTCAACAAGTTTAACGTAGACGGTGTGGAAAAGGTATTCCGGGGAATGTGCCTGATTAAAGAACTGGAACCGGACGTATTTCTATTCGGGGCCATCACCGATAGTGCTTTTGTTTACGACATGAACAAGAAAACGTCTGTCAACCTCACCGCCCGGTTGCAGAACGGCGATAAAAACAAACGGTTGGGAAGTATATCCGGTGTCGTGAAAGATTCCGGACAATATATATGGATAGCCACCACCAAAGGTGGCTTGTTCCGGCTCGATAAAGACCTCAACGTAATACAGAACTATCAGAAGGAAGATGGTCTGTCGGAAAGCTACATCAATTCGCTTTCAATCGATAAAGAGGGAAATATATGGGCCGTGACCGGCAAAGAATTATACAAACTGAACCGTCCGGCAAACAAGTTCGAACAGGTCAGGCCGGTCGACAGCCCTACACAGGAATACTCGTTATATGCCAACAACTGCGTTTCAAAAGACGGGACTCTTTATTTCTCCGGGAATAAAGGAATACTGGCCATCAATCCGCAAAAAACGATTACGAACCCGAACATACCTCCCGTCTATATCACTTCATTACAAATAAACACGCAGGTAGACCCGGAAGGGTTGCCGACTTACCAGGAACTGTTGCCCCTGCAATACGACAACAACATCACGCTCGAAGCCAGCCAGGGAAACATCACCATCCGCTATTCGGCACTCAACTTCATCCATTCCCAAAATAATTCGTACGCTTATATGATGGAAGGGGCCGACCATAACTGGCACAACATCGGAAACCGCCGGGAAGCCTATTACAGTAACTTATCCCCGGGAAAATACACTTTCCGCGTGAAAGCCGCCAACAACGATGGTGTCTGGAATCCGGAAGAGGCCGTCTTGCACATCACCGTAAACCCTCCCTTCTACCAGACCTGGTGGGCTTACCTGATCTATCTATGTATCCTGTCGATCATCGTGATAGCCATCGTACAGCGACAGCACCTCAAACACGAACGGGAACGGGAGGCCAAGTACAAACAGCTGGAACATGAGAAGGAAAACGAACTGCACGAAGAACGTATGCGTATGTTCACCAACTTCTCGCATGAGCTGAGAACTCCGCTCACATTGATCATTAATCCGTTGAACGACCTGTTGCAACGGGTCAGTTTCTCTCCGGAAGTAAAGGATGCCCTGCAATTGATCAAAAAGAATACCGGACGTATGTTGCTGCTCGTTAACAACCTGATGGATATCCAGAAATACGAAGCCGGCAAAACGATCCTTCAAAAGACTCATTTCAATTTCCCGGCATTCATCGAGGAGATGTACCGCTCCTTCGAAAGTGTGGCACAGAACCGGGAGATAACATTTGTATTGAAAAACGAACTGCCGGAAACGTTCTTTACCTATTACGATGAGGCCGAAATAGAGAAAGTCTTTTTCAACCTGCTGTCGAATGCGTTCAAGTTCACTCCGGCAGAAGGAAACGTGACAATACGGATCAGCCGGATAACGCAAGACAAATGCGAAGAACTGGCCATGTTCCCCGAACAGGACAGTTCTACCCTAGTAGAATCCCGCTATATCCTGATAGAAATAAGCGATACCGGAAAGGGAATCAACAAAGAGGAAGCCGACAAGATATTCGAACCCTTCTACCGCTCGGAAGAGGATGTACACAAAGAAGTGTCCGGCACCGGAATAGGATTAAGCCTGACACGTTCGATCGTACGGCAACACCAGGGATGTATCTGGACGAACAGTCCGGAGGAAACAGGGACAACTTTCCTGATCCTTCTCCCCGACACTGCCAAACAAGAGGTAAAAAAAGAGGAAGAGCCTCCCCTGTCCCACTCTTCCGAAATCAGTAAAAAGGTGGCTTTGCTTGTAGAAGAAACGGAAACCCGCAACAAACAAACGGTTCTGCTGGTAGATGACAATCAGGAAGTCCTGCAATATCTGGAACATCAATTGCAGCTCGATTACATCGTTTTGAAAGCGAGCAATGGGAAAGAAGCGCTTGAACTGCTGGAGACAACTTCCCCTCATATAATCGTCAGCGACGTCATGATGCCTGAAATGAACGGACTGGAACTATGCAAACGTATCAAGGAAAGTCAACACCTCTGCCACATCCCCGTGATCCTGCTGACAGGTAAGTCGATGGTATCACAGATAGAGGAAGGACTGGAGGCCGGAGCCGACGATTACATCATAAAGCCGTTCCACGTCGCGATCTTGAAAGCACGCATAAGAAACCTGCTTTCTATTCGCGAAAAGATGAAAAACATATACGGTGAATCGCTGAGTCTCCGTAACCTGGGAGTGGAAGAACCCGAAGAGGACAACGACTTCCTGACTCAATACATCGAGATCGTAAAGGCAAACATCTCCAATCAGGATCTGGACGTATCGGTTATTTATCAGACACTTGGTATGAGTCGTGCCAATTTCTACCGGAAAGTAAAAGCGGTAACGGGTCTATCCCCCATCGAACTGATAAAGAATATCCGCCTCGAAGCCGGAGCCAAACTGCTGAAAGAATCCAATATGAATGTGTCTGAGATAGCCCAGCACATCGGTTTCAGTAGCCGTTCTTATTTCGCCCGAAGCTTCAAGGCTGTATACGGAATGTCGCCTACCGAGTATCAAGAAAGTAAATGAGACGTTTGTACTCGCTTTTGGGATGATTGTGTATTCGCGGAAACTTGTTGTTTTATTCATTTGATTAAACTTATTAATCTAATAAAACAACAGATCTATGATTTCAAAACGAATACCATTTAAACACATTGCTGCTGTTATTATGCTAGGATGTGCAGCAGTCTCTCTACAGGCTGCCGATTTAAAAAAAGATGAAGTAACAACCATCGCACGTAAAGTAGCAGACTGGCAGATCAAAGAGTTCCCCACTAATAAATATGCTGTCAGTGAACCAAAAGGCTGGATTGCAGGGGCTCTTTATATGGGGATGTTCGACTGGGCAGAACTCAGTGGAGACGAACAGTATTTCGACTGGATGAAAAAAGTATTCAACCGTCAACACTGGCAGGTGGCCGACCGGATGTATCATGCCGACGATGTTTGCGTATCGCAGACTTATATCGACATGTATGGTAAATATAAGGAAGATAAAATGCTACTCCCTACGCTGGCACGCATCGATTGGGTAGTCAACAACCCTTCCAAAGGCGGTATGGATATCGATTACAGCAAACCACTGTCCTACGAACGCTGGTCATGGTGCGACGCATTGTTTATGGCACCGGCTGTATATACCCGCCTCTACACGCTTACCGGCAATAGAAAGTATATGATTTTCGCCGATGCAGAATTTAAGGCCACCTACAATCATCTATACGACAAAGAAGAAAAACTCTTCTTCCGTGATAGTCGCTACTTCAACCAAAAAGAAGCAAACGGGCAGAAAGTATTTTGGGGACGAGGCAATGGCTGGGTAATCGGCGGACTGGCTGAAATATTAAAGACACTCCCGGCCGACGATAGCGAATACCGCCCTTTCTACCTGCAACTATTCAAAGAGATCAGCGAACGTCTGGCCGGATTGCAAAACAAAGACGGTTTCTGGCATGCCAGCCTTTTAGATCCCGCCAGCTATCCGTCACCGGAAACAAGTGCCACCGGATTTATCGTTTACGGACTGGCTTATGGCGTCAACCAGGGATATCTTCCGGCCGACAAATACCTCCCGGTTATAGAAAAAGGATGGGCTGCTTTATGCTCTGCCGTAGAGAGCGACGGTAAACTGGGTTGGGTACAACCCGTTGGAGCCGACCCCCGCAAAGTAACCAAAGAAATGACCGAACTATACGGAACCGGAGCCTTCCTGATGGCAGCTTGCGAGATCTACCGACTGGTCAGATAAATTTATAGAAATTACATGTTTTTTAGCGTATTGAGACGATATTACATCCTTTTGGGACGATTTTGTTCGCACACAACACGCATCTTTCATTCTTTTGACACAAAAAATTAAAATAGCCACATGGTTAATTTCTTAAATTGTTTAATGCGCAAATAAATTATGAAAAGCATGAGCAGACAACTGGACGGGAACCTGCCTCCCTGTAATAAGGCAGCAGAACGAAAGAACAGGATTCTTTCTTTATTATTCTTCTTTATGGCGTTTATATCCGTACAGGTATATGCGCAAGAGATTAAAGTATCCGGAAATGTTATCCGCGAACTAGTTGGTGAAGAACTGCGTCGCTTTACTTTGGTGAGAACCGGTAAATTATTGGAACGTACTAAAAAGTACAACTCCGTCAGCGGTCCGAAGATGGATGAACACCACGCATTGTGGCCTATTCCTCAATCTGTAATCGATTCTAATACAGGTGCTGAATATCCTCAAAATCCGGGATACAGTAAATAAGATAAAATAGAGGGCATCTACAGGCAATGTATTTGCCCCTTATTTCTCTCCTTTCAAATATCAAGAAAACATCATATCATGAGACACCTATTGCTTATAATAAGTTTATATATTTCCTCCACCCTCTGCTTATCTGCCCAGGATTGGCTGATCGACGGTTCTTCTTACAAATCTGCTGTACAGACAACACACGAAGGGAAACGTCTCGAACTAACAAACGGCCTCCTGCGCCGTACTTTTCTTCTTACCCCCAACGCAGCGACAATAGCCCTCGACAACCTGATGACCGGACAAAATGAATTACGTGCTGTCCGCCCCGAAGCCTTACTCGTCATTAACGGAAAAGAATATCCTGTCGGAGGATTGACCGGACAACCTGTCAACAACTTCCTGACAGAAGAATTTATTAATAACATGCAGGTTTGCGACTCGGCTTTTACATTAGTCGACTATCAAATAAGCGAAAGCAAAGAACGTTTCCCCTGGAAACCGAACTCGCAATGGATATCCAACTTATATCCCTGGCCTGCTCCGGGAAAACGGATCACCTTCAACTATCAGGCTCCGGCAAAAGCACCCCAGGAATGTAAAGACCTGAAAGTTCGCGTCATCTACGAATTATATGATGGGGCTCCCATCCTAGCCAAATGGATCGAAATAGATAATAAAGGAACAGAAACGATTACTCTCGACTCTTTCAAGTCGGAAATACTGGCACTGGTGGAAACCGCTCCCAAGGTGCATTATGGCGAACCTCACGAAGTCCGTATGATGGCACAGGAACCGGGAACCTACACGAATGATTTTCGCAAACAACCGGTACAGACAGATGCTCCACGCGATTATATCGACCGTTTCACCCAACTGTTCGTCGTAACCGATTATGCAATGGGCGGAGATATGGAAGCAATGAAAGACAACCCGGCCGTACGCTGGGTATTCGATCATCCGGAATATGAATTTACCGGTATTCGTTATTATGGCCAATATAAACCGGCCCGCCTCGAAGTAACACCTTTACTCGGCCCCGGACTGGATATCAAAGCCGGAGAAAGTTTCGAATCCTGTACTGCTTTTGAAATGCTTCGCGATGCCACCGACCAGGAACGACGCGGACTGGCAGAATGTAAATTTTGGCGTATGATGGCTCCGTGGACACAAGAAAATCCCATTTTTATGCATGTACGCCAATCGGATAATGAAGCTGTCAAACAGGCGATCGACCAATGCGCTGCGGTAGGTTTTGAAATGGTAATCATGACTTTCGGCAGTGGTTTTAAAATAGAAAACGATTCCGCATCCTATTTACAACGCATGAAAGAACTGAGCGATTATGCCGCCCAAAAGGGCATTGCCATCGGAGGTTATTCCCTCTTGGCAAGCCGGGGAGCAACAGACAAAGACGCCGCAATCAGTCATAAAACCGGGAAACCGGCCAACACACGTGAAGAAGGTAGCCGTTTTGGCGTATCTCCCTGTATCGCATCCGATTGGGGAGATACCTACTTCCGTAAATTACAGAACTTCTTTACCTCAACGGGCATGAATGTATTCGAAAACGATGGTTCATACCCCGGTGATCCTTGTGCTTCGACATCACATAGCGGTCATAAAGGATATCTCGATTCACAGTGGACACAATGGAAAAAAATCAGTCAGTTCTATCGTTGGTGTCGGGCCAACGGTGTTTATCTGAATGTACCGGACTGGTACTTCCTGAGCGGTTCCAACAAAACACCGATGGGATATGTCGAAACAAACTGGTCGTTACCCCGCGCTTACCAGGAAATTATCGAACGGCAGAATATCTATGACGGTACCTGGCAGAAAACACCCAGCATGGGCTTTATGTTCGTACCCCTTACCCAATATCACGGAGGCGGTGAAGCTGCTACGATCGAACCGTTGAATGAACATCTGGACCATTACGAGACACGCCTCCGGAACCTGTTTGGAGCAGGCGTACAGGCTTGCTATCGCGGTCCCCGTCTGTATGATACCGAAGCAACGAAAGAGCTTGTTAATAAATGGGTTTCTTTCTACAAGAAATACCGTCAGATACTGGATTCCGATATTATTCATCTGCGCCGCCCTGACGGACAGGATTGGGATGGCATCATGCACGTCAATCCGGCTTTGAAGCAGAAAGGTTTCATATCCGTTTATAATCCGCTGGATACTCCTATCTCGAAAGAGATCAGAATACCTCTCTATTATACCGGACTGACCGACAAAGTAACTATTAAAGAACAAGATCAGAACGTACAGGTGTACGTCCTGGAACGTGACTATTCCATCACGATCCCTATCACCATTCCGGCGAAAGGATATAACTGGTACATCGTCGAATAAACCGATTTGTTTAACCATATAATATAAAAATCATGAATATCAATAACACACCGGCTAAACGTCTGATCCTTTGTTTATCGTTCGGCATCCTACCGATGTTGAATGCAGGTAACAGCAGCTTACAGGCTTCCATGCCCCATCCTGCCAAAAATCAGAAAAAAATATATCACAAAGGCTGGATCGACTTGAATAAGAACGGTCAGAAAGATATCTACGAAGATCCTTCCCAACCTATCGACAAACGGATAGAGTACTCTACGTCAAGTTCTGGCTGGGACTTTTCGATGAGCCATATGTAAAAGACACCAAACTGGCCGATAAAGTGGTAAACAGTGATAAGAACCGGGAAGTATCTCTTCGTGCTGCCCGCGAGTCGATCGTTCTCCTGAAAAACGAGAACAATACGCTTCCTTTATCGAAAAACATCAAGAATATTGCAGTGATCGGCCCGCAAGCCGACGAAGTGAAATCACTTACATCCCGTTACGGTTCACACAACCCGAATGTAATAACAGGTTTGCAGGGATTAAAGAACTTATTGGGAGACAACGTAAACCTGATGTATGCCAAAGGATGTAATGTCAGAGACAAGAATTTCCCACAAAGTGATGTAATGTTCTTCGAACTGAGCGATAAAGAAAAAGAAAAAATCGACGAAGCGGTAGAAATAGCTAAAAAAGCAGAAGTAGCCATCATTTACGTAGGCGATGACTTCCGTACGATCGGTGAATCCAGAAGTCGTGTCAACCTGGATTTGTCAGGTAGACAAAAAGAACTGGTACGTGCTGTACAGGCAACCGGAACTCCCGTCGTACTGGTTCTCTTCAACGGACGTCCGGTTACCCTGAACTGGGAAAACGCCAACCTGCCTGCCATTGTGGAAGCCTGGTATCCGGGAGAATTTTCCGGACAAGCCGTAGCCGAAGTATTATTCGGCGACTACAATCCCGGAGGTAAACTATCGACAACCTTCCCTAAGTCAGTCGGACAAATCCCCTGGGCTTTCCCTTTCAAGCCGAATGCTACCGGTAAAGGTTTCGCCCGTGTAGATGGTGAACTTTATCCATTCGGTTACGGACTGAGTTATACTACTTTTGAAATCAGCGACCTCCAACCGGCAACAACCCGGATCACAGATGGCGATACCCTGACCGTAACCTGCAAAGTAAAAAATACAGGAGCCATAAAAGGGGACGAAGTGGTTCAGCTTTATTTGAATGATGAAACATCTTCCATTTCCCGTTTTGAAAAAGAACTATGCGGTTTCGAACGCGTTACTTTGGAACCGGGTGAAGAAAAGACAGTCACTTTCAAAGTAAACCGTCGTGCTTACGGTATGTATAACGACAAAAATGAATTTATTGTAGAACCTGGAAAGTTCTTCCTGTTTGCCGGAAACTCTTCCAAGTCAACCCCGTTAAATGCTGAATTTTATGTGGAATAGATTAATGATAGGCCTGTTGCTGCTGTTAGGCAGCCAGGCTGCTTTCTCACAAACATGGCTAAAAAAAACAGATAAGGAGATCCTCCAATATACGATGGATAACAAAGAACGTATCGAAAACACCCGGCAGACCGATACACTCTTCGCCATGACTTGCCGGGAAGAAGATGAATTAGGCCGTTTGTTCGAAGTTTCTTATTTGTTCAATATGAAGAACAATGTCTGTACATCTTACGAACGTCTGTTACCTGCTCACCGTTACTGGGCAGCCAACCTTTTAGAACAAGTTTCTTTACAGGAAGCCAATGCTTCAGGAGAAGAGATCGAAGTAGACGGAGAAATATTGAATGCTGTTTATACTTTTGGAGATTACCGGATACATGTCTCTCTAAAAGAAGATTCACTCTCCTTATTTTATACGCTATCTGATAAATAAACTCCAGTTATCCCCTGTCATTCATACGCTGGCAGGGGATTTTTTTCAAAAAAACAACCTAAAAACGAAAGCCAGGTTTATGAGGTTACGCGATTTCAACAGGAAATTCAATGGAATAGACGAAGAATAAACAAAAAATCACATATCTTTGCAACAACATCAAAATTCTACAACGATTCATCCTTAATCTTCAATAAGCTATGATAAAGCACGTACAAATAGCATTAATAAGTCTACTCTCTCTACTATCCCTTTCAGGTTATAGTCAGAGTACATCTCCCTATTTTTTTTCGCAGATTGGGATTGAAGACGGATTGACACAAGGGTCTGTTGGAAAGATATACCAGGACACAGACGGATATTTATGGGTAGGAACCCAGGGAGGTTTACACCGGTATGACGGATACGAATTTAAAGTTTTCAAAAATAATCCAGCTGATTCCTGTTCTTTAACAGATAATAATATACAAGACATTGCCGAAGACAGGAATAAGAATATCTGGGTCATTACAGATAACGGTGTTCACAAAATAACGCATCAAACAGAGACAATCAAACGATATTATGTGAAAGAAACCCGTTTCATGCACTGCTGTCTGCTGAGTAAAAACGGGGAATTCCTACTTGCCGGAGAAAAGTATCTTTACCAATACGATGAACAAGGTGATTCACTTGTCTATAAAGATTGGTTGACCTCCACTCCTATCGCTCCCAATATAAAAGCCATGCAGGAAGATGAAGAAGGCAATCTGTATGTAGCCAGTTCTCAATCCGGACTTGTCGTACTAAACAAACAAAAAGAAGTTATACATTATTATAAACACGATCCGGACGATCCGTCTTCCCTTATTAAAGGGAGTATTTGCGGATTATTTACTGATAGCAACAATCGGTTATGGATACTTTCCGAGACATCGGGAATATGCTATTTGGATAAGGCTAATAACAAATTTGTTCATTTGAATACGGCTAATTCAGCTCTGAGCAGCAACGTAGTCCGAACAATAGTGGAAGAAGAGTCCGGCACATTATTACTCGGCACTTTTGCCGGATTGAACCGTCTCGATCTGAAAACACTCCAGGTGACTCCTTATAAATTCAATCCGGAAGAACCCGGTGCATTGAGTTATTATTCCGTACACAGCCTTCTTAAAGACAATACCGGAGCTTTATGGGTGGGAACCTGGAAAGGGCTAAATTATTACAGTCCTGCCCGGAAACAATTCTATCAAATTACCCCTAATGCTTTTACCGGATTATTAGGAATGGGACAAGAAGATGAAAACGGCAATATTTGGTTCGCCACAGAAGGAGCCGGTTTGTTCTGTTATAATCCGGAGACACAGAGCCAACAGTTTTATCCCAAAAAGTCACCGTATAAAAGCAATTACAGTTCCAACATATTCAAATCGCTGCTGATCAAAGGCGACAGCATTATTTGTGCAACCAATGCCGGTTCTGTTTATCTGTTTTCTAAGAAAAGAAAAGATTACCGATTGCTTTATGATTATAACCGCGGTGATATCTATACGCTATTATATGACAATAAAGGTAGATTATGGATTCCAACTAATTCCAGTTCCGGATTGGTTTTAATTGATAAAAACAAAGAAATCAACCAGTTCCCAATAAACGGAGAAACCAGGAAATTCTTCTTCGTCTCCGCATTAAAAGAAATAGAACCGGATATTTTTATCATGGGAACGCTTAAACAGGAACTTTACAGGTACGACATGAAACAGGGAACACTCAAAACCATCTCTTCCCTGGAACTAAACCTGCCTGAAAATTCGAAACCCGGTGCCATCAGTACAATCCTGACTGATTCCTTGCAGAATATATGGGTCTCATTTTTCGGCAGCGGCATATATCGGTTTGATCGGGAGATGAATTTGCTCAAACATTATGCGGATGACAATGGTATAACTGATGGCTATATCTACACGATGATACAGGGTAAAGATCAAACCATATGGGCTTTATCCGGAAATAGTCTATATTATTACAAACCAGAGACGGATCATTTCATCTCTGTCCACAATACCAGCCAACAGGTTTTGGAGTTTACCCGACAGGCAGGAACCTGTGATAGCAAAGGAACACTCTATTTCCCCGGGAATAAAGGGATATTGTGTTTTAACCCCATTCAAATGAACAAAAACACATATATACCTCCCGTCTATCTAACCACCTTGTCTATTAATAATTTTCCGGTAGAATTTGGGAATAACAAATCGATCCGGTTAAAGGCTGACGAAACCAATATTTCTATCGGATATACTGCTCCAGACTTTATTTCACCCTCACAAAATCAATATGCTTACAAAATGGAAGGGGTAGAAAATGAGTGGAACTATGTAAAGGGGCGAAGAGTAGCTTATTATAGTAATTTAGCTCCAGGCAGTTACAATTTCAAAGTAAAGGTGGCAAACAACGAAGGATACTGGAACCCGCAGGAAACTTCTTTAAGCATTACAGTATTACCTCCTTTATATAAAACGTGGTGGGCTTATCTATTGTATATCACAGTGATATGCACTATTATATGGAAGTTTGTATACCATCAAAAGGTACGTCATGAACTGGAAAGTAATATCCGTTTTAAACAGCTTGAACAGGATAAAATGAAGGAATTACACGAGGAACGTATGAGATTATTTACCAACTTCTCACACGAACTACGTCACTTTCTTTGGATAATATCGATAATTTCATTTCGATCACACCTTGTTCAGGGGTGAACTTAAAAGCATTGGATAATAGGTTAAACATCACTTTTTCAATCTCTTGCCTATCATAATAGACACAAAAACCATCAGGAATAGCATTCTTTTGGGTAAATGTGATGTGTCGATGGTTAGCAACAGATATAAAGGAATCATATAATTCTTTCACAAATTCAGACAGATTGAATTTTGTTTTTTGCAACACCATTTTATGTGCATCATATTTTTGCACATCCATCAGATTATTAACAAGTAAGAGCAGTCGCTGCGTATTTCTGCGCATCAGTTGCAAGGAGTTTTTTACCTCCGTAGAGAACGCACTATGGCTTAAAAGATCTTCCAGTGGATTAATAATAAGTGTTAAAGGAGTGCGTAGTTCGTGTGAAACTTAGGCAAAATCAACAACTCATCGAAGATTACTATCTACACATACAAGTTTCTGATAATGGGCAAGGTATATCGCAAGAAGAGCTTGAAAAAATATTCCAGCCTTTCTACCGGTCTTCTCAGGATCTGCATCATCAGGTTGCAGGTTCCGGTATCGGTTTAAGTTTGTCACGATTTATCGTAGAACAGCATAATGGCATTATATGGGCGGAGACAATGCCTCAATCCGGAACCCGAATACATGTACTACTTCCTGTATCGGAGAAACCAGTCAGTGCTCCGGTAAAACAAACAGAACCTACTATTCCTATTAATATCCAAGAGTTCATTCCGAACGATAAAAAAAGGAATACAACCATCACACAAACCCTGCTGTTCGTAGAAGATAATAAAGATGTATTGGAATATCTCGAACAACAATTTGAGAATGAATACAACATATTAAAAGCCGGGAACGGAAAAGAAGCATTGGAACAAATAGCTTTGAAAATTCCGGATTTGATTATCAGTGATATCATGATGCCGGAAATGGATGGATTGGAACTATGTACCCAAATCAAGCAAAAAGCCCAATTATCTCATATCCCAGTCATTCTGCTGACTGCCAAAACGATGCCTTCTCAAATAACGGAAGGATACAAGGCCGGAGCAGACGACTACATCATAAAGCCGTTCGACATCGCCTTGCTGCAAACCCGCATAAAAAACCTGCTAACCTCACGAAAACGGATACAGCAGAAATACGAGAAAAAACTGAATCTGAATGAACTGGGCGTCAAAACGACCCACCAGGACGAAGAGTTCCTGAAACAATACACCGCTATCATCAAAGCAAATTTCTCCAATCCGGACCTCGACGTCGACATGATCTGCAAAGAAATCGGTATGAGCCGCGCCAACTTCTACCGGAAGGCAAAGACACTGACTGCCCTCTCCCCTGCCGAAATGATCAAGCATCTTCGTCTGGAAGCGGCTGCCCAAATGCTGCGTGAAACCAATTTAAGCATCTCCGAAATCCTCGAAAAGGTGGCTTTCAGCAGTAGCGGTTACTTCGCTTCCTGCTTCAAATCCGTCTACGGCATGTCGCCCAAGGAGTACAGAAATGTCAATAATTTAAAAGATTAAAAAACGAATATTCTTTATTAACAAGCAAAAATAGTCTCAAACCCACCGTTTAGAGACAAATCTAACCTTTTTTGAAACGAAATAGACTTTTTTCGCCTTGATTTCTCATCACTTTTGCAGCAGGTCAATCAATAAGTGTTAACCATTTATTATAATTTATATGAGAAACAAGTTTTTAACAATGTTGATGGGAATTTTTCTTTTCGCCCACCAATTAATGGCACAAGACATTTCTGTGTCAGGTAATGTAAAAGATGAGAAGGGCGAGGCGCTGATCGGTGTCTCTATCCAGGTAAAAGGGACCACAATCGGGAACATTACCGACATAGACGGTAATTTCATGATTTCTTCTGTGCCCGCAAACAGCGAATTGGTTTTCTCCTATATGGGATACCAAACCCAAACAATCGCTGTTAAAGGGAATAAGGTTATTAACGTTACATTAAAAGAAGACTCTCAGGCACTCGAAGAAGTGGTTGTAGTCGGCTTCGGTACACAAAAGAAAGTAAACCTGACAGGTGCCGTTGCTTCTGTCGGTGCCGAAGTGCTGGAAAACAAACCGGTTGCCAATGTCGGTCAGGCATTGCAGGGCGTTGTTCCTAATTTAAATGTGTCGGCTACGAATGCGTCACCGAATGCTACTCCTTCTTTTAACGTACGTGGTGGAACATCTATCGGTTTAAAGGAAAACAAAACGAATGAATGGGAAGTCAAGAACGGTAGTCCGTTGATCATAGTCGATGGTATCCAGGTAGATGCTGATTATTTAAACATGATGAACCCTAGCGATATTGAAAACATATCCGTATTAAAAGATGCTTCTGCTTCTGCTATTTACGGTGCACGTGCGACTTATGGTGTCATGTTGATCACTACTAAATCTGGTAAAAATGAAGCGAAAGCAACGGTTACATACAATATGAACCTGCAATGGAACACACCATCCCGTATTCCTGACATTTTGGATTCTTACACACACCAGTTAGCATCTAATAAGCAGACCGAAATGACGGGAGGCACAGTTACTCCATGGATGGAAACCCTGTTAGCTGCCAAGAAAAAATACATGGAAAATCCAACACCTGAAAATACCTGGATTTACAATGAAGGCAGTACAACAGCAATGACATGGGTTGCCAATATGAATCCGTATGAAGTAGGAGTAAAAGACTGGACACCTCTGCAGCGTCATAATATCTCTATCAGTGGAGGATCTGCAAAAACCCGCTACTACATATCTATGGGTTACCAGCGTCAGGAAGGTATGTATAAAATCAATACAGATATCCAGAATCGTTATAATATCAATATGAACCTGAATACAGACATCACGAACTGGTTTAGTATCGCATCTAAAATTTCATTCAACTCCAGCAATTATAACGAACCTTACATGAACCCTCAGAAAGGTTCTGTATGGTCTGCCATGAAAAATGAACCCGGACGTAACTTGAATATGCCGATCATGACAGGCCCTAACGACCCAATACCAAACACATATACAGATAATATCCTAGGTTGGCTGGCGTATGGTGCTACACAACAGACTAAAAATACCAGCACTGTATTCAACATTACTCCAACCATCACTTTCTGTCCTGAATTTAATGTAAAGGCAGAATTATCTTACCGCCCGACAGAATACTTCCAGAAACGATTTATTCCTGTCCGCAATTATGTGGTTGATTCTTGGGGAGGTACAGTAAACACACATACAAATCCTTCCAGCGTAAGAGAAGAAGCTCGTCACTCTGATTACTATACAATCAATGCTTATGCAAATTTCAACAAAGCATTTGCAAAACACAATGTTTCGGCAGTAGCAGGTTTCAACCAGGAATGGTACCAATTCCGTAAAACGTGGGGAGAAGCCGAGGATGTTATCTCTAACGACATGCCGACTTTAGGTATGACTAACGGTGCACAATATACTGGTGACAATTTCGAACATTGGGCTATTCGTGGAGCTTTTGTCCGTGCTAACTATAATTATGACGGACGTTATTTATTTGAATTCAGCGGACGTTACGACGGAACTTCTCGTTTCGGAAAAAACTCCCGTTTCCAGTTCTTCCCATCTTTTTCTGCAGGTTGGAGACTTTCGGAAGAAAAATTTATGAAAGATACACGTAGCTGGTTAGACAATTTAAAAATTCGTGGTTCCTGGGGTTCATTAGGAAACCAGGATGTTGCAAACTATGCTTATATTGCCAGTTACGGTGCAGCCGATTATATCTCATGGGTAATGAACGGTTCTCAATTGATGGGTATGAGCCCTACAGCAATCATTGCCAACGACTTGACATGGGAAACGGCTAGCACATTAGACTTTGGCGTTGACTTTACGGTATTAAATGGTCGTTTGGATGCTACATTCGACTGGTATACACGCCGTACAACCGACATTTTAATGAGTGGAACAAAACTTCCGGCAGTTCTGGGAGCCTCCGTTCCTAAACGTAACTCCGGAGAATTAAAAACAAACGGTTGGGAATTGAGTTTAAAATGGAAAGACCAGTTAAGCAATGGTATTCGTTATGATATCGGATTAGTTTTATCTGACTATCAATCCAAAGTCGTTAAATTCACAGGTAACCCCAATGGCTTACTGGATACTTTATATGATGGTATGAAAATGGGTGAAATCTGGGGATATGAAACTGTTGGTATCTTACAAGAAAACGATTTTACTATTGATGAAAACGGCAAATATATCCTGAACGGACCGGATCAAACTGAAATTCTAGCTAACCATTACCCCGGTGACATCCGTTATGCAGACCTAGACGGTGACGGAAAAATTTCAAAAGGTGACAATACAATCGAGAATCATGGAGATAAGAAAGTGATCGGTAACTCTACTCCTCGCTTCCAATATGGCATCACCGGTAATATTTCATGGAAAAATTTCGACCTGAATATTTTCTTTCAGGGAATTGCAAAGAAAGACGTTTGGATCAGCGATAACGTATTCTGGGGTGGTTCAGGTACAGCCGGTAACTGGGAAATGTATAATAACTCATGGACACCGGAACGCACCGATGCAAAATATCCGATGTATGCAGGACGTATTTCAAGTGTTGCTCAAACAGGTTATCTGTTTAACGGAGCTTACCTCCGCTTGAAAACATTAGCATTAGGCTACACATTGCCAAGAGAATGGACCAGCAAAGCAAAATTGGGAACAGTACGTCTAAGCCTGTCAGGATACAACCTGTTTGAAATCACACAGATTCCTGATTTGTATGACCCAGACCAGATTTCATCTGCTTACCCAATGATGCGTTCTGTAGCATTTGGCCTGCAAGTAGGTTTCTAATAAGTACATTTAAAACACAACTATTAAAGAGATTCAATTATGAAATTCAATTTTAAGAAATATATGCTGGCTCTTGGAATGGCATCGGTATTACTGCCGAGCTGTAACGATGACTTCATGGAACGTTATCCGCAAGACCAGCTTACAGATGAAAGTTTTTGGAAGACAGAGACAGATTTAAAACTAATGCTGAACAGTCTTTATCCTCTTTACATCATTGGACATGGCAGCGGCTGGTCAGATAGCAAAACTCCCGTACTGAATATTGTAGGAAGTCCTTTAATGTATGGTGATGTCTATTCTGACAACTGTGTGAAGACAGGCAACGAAGCCAGAAGCCTAGCTGGTGAACTGATTGTTCCGACCGGAGCTTCTGCCGACAACGGATGGTATTGGTGGAATCTTCGCAAAGTAAACTTCTTCCTAAACCGTTACGACAGAGCCGAGATTAGCCAAGAAAAGAAAAACGCCTATGCAGCAGAGGCCTATTTCTTCAAAGCATGGGATTATTATCAGAAAGTACTCTATTTCGGTGATGTACCTTGGTTGACACGCGACTTAAATGTCGATTCGGAAGAATTGTATGATGCACGTACACCTCGTGCAGAAGTAATGGATTCCGTATTAATGTGTATCAACAAAGCTGTCGAATGGCTACCGGAAAAGGATGCACAGGAAGACGAACGTCTCAACAAAGACCAAGCTAATTTCCTGAAAGCACGTATCTGCTTGTTTGAAGGTACATTCCGCAAATATCATACGGAAGCAGGTTTGCAGGAAACTGCTAACAAATGGCTGGAAGAGGCAGTTAAAGCCAGCGAGTCTTTAATTGGTAAATATTCTCTGTATAAAAATGGAGAAGAAACATACTGGAAGATGTTTGCAACAACTGACCTGTCTAATAATCCGGAAGTAGTTCTTGCACGTAATTATTTGGAAAACAAAGTAGGTCATGCAGCTCAGCGTTATTTCAATCAGAATAACTCAAACCGCCAGTCAATGGGAGCAACCCGTGGGTTAATTGATGAATATCTTTGTATCGACGGTCGCCCTATCTACACAGGAGGCAGTGATGGCAATTATGAAAAGAATCCGAACTTCCTGGGCTATGGCAAATGGACTGAATTGGAAAACCGTGACCCACGTCTGACACAAACAGTATGTCGCCCCGGCGAACATGTGACAGTCTACGAAGGTGGTGTTGTCGACAAAGAAGCAAATGGTATCAAATATCCCGACTTGAACTACAACTCATCCGGCTCTACCGTAACTGGCTATCGCATTATTAAACACTGGATGGGCGACAAGGTGGAAGAAGACCGTACTACACAGGGTATACAGGCAGCTATCGAGTTTCGCTATGCTGAATTGCTGCTTATCTATGCAGAAGCTAAATATGAACTAAATGGGACATTGAGCCAGTCTGACGTTGATTTAACAATCAATGCTTTGCGCGAACGTGCCGGATTTGATTTCGAAAAGTATCCGACAGCCAAATTAACCGTTGGCCAGGAACCGGCAGACCCTCGTTTAGATAAAATTTATGCAGACAAACTAGACTACACTGTTTCTCCTTTATTGCGTGAAATCCGCCGTGAACGTCGTATTGAAATGGCTATTGAAAACCGTCGTTACGAAGACTTGATGCGCTGGAAAGCAGGAAATCTACTAACTGTTCCCTTGCGTGGTATGCACTTCCTGACAGTTCAGGATTTGTATGATGGAACACATACAGAAAAACCGGAAAAAGCACAACAGGTTGAATTAAACAAAACCGTATTCGTTGATGACGAAGGTTTCCTGATTTGCTATCCAAAGAGTCCGTATCAAAATACGATCAAAGGAACATTACCCTGGGATGACTACCGTTACTATTGGCCTATCCCAAAAGAAGAATTAATTATGAACCCGAATCTAGTTCAGAACAAAGGTTGGGAAAATAGATAATTAATCAGATACCTACTGAAAAAGGAATCATTTTATTATAGAATGATTCCTTTTCTTTTTGAATTAATCATATGGAAATTCTCCTGTTTCATAAGGTCCGGAGATAATAATGATCGCTTTTGATACAAAATTACCATTCTTCATTCTCTATTAACTCATACCTTTGTAGTATTAGATAACTTTAAACGATATCATGACATGAGATATAAAACCTGTTTAGTCTCTATTGCATTATCTTTCTTTTCATTCGGAAATGTATTTGGCAACGATGCCGACTCGTTGCGTCAAATACAAATAAATCGCCTGCAGGAGCAAGTGGATTGGGTAAATCCCAAAGCTATCCGTGCTTATTTGGATGACTCAAAATCGTCATTGGGTGACCAGGCTCCCCGACTCTATCAAAAACTGGAAGAGCTGGAATCTTTATTGCCCTGGGTAAATCAGTATCTTGCAAAAGACACAAGCCTGCAAACAATTAACGAAGCAGAAAAACTGCTCGCCCTCAAACGGGAAATCATCCTGGCTAATCCCCTGCTGGATATCGATAACTTGTTGATAGCCCGTTACCATCTAGGCGATAAAGCACGCAAGGCCATGGGACCGTCGCTCGGTACATCCACAGCCAACTATAACTCCCTTTTCTCCAACAGACGCAAAGGATATGATGCCGAAATCTGCCATCTCTCCAATCTACGTGGAGAAATTCAAAGCAAGATACTCTATAAACCGACTGCGGATGTTCCCATTTCTGACATCCAGCTA
This sequence comes from Parabacteroides chongii, assembly GCF_029581355.1. Taxonomy (NCBI): domain Bacteria; kingdom Pseudomonadati; phylum Bacteroidota; class Bacteroidia; order Bacteroidales; family Tannerellaceae; genus Parabacteroides; species Parabacteroides chongii. The sequence goes on from NZ_CP120849.1 coordinate 5,529,482, forward strand.
CATTGGGATGCCGATCGCCTGCTCTTTTCTTCGCTCGACGAAAACCGGAAATGGCAGATATATGAAATGAACACGGATGGAAGCGGACTCCACCAAAAGATAACGGTCGATGAGCCGGACCTGGAATTTTGTGATGCTAACTACCTGCCGGACGGCAAAGTGGTCGCTACCTGCAATATCGGTTACAACGGTGTTCCCTGTGTGCATGGAGATGACGTAGTCGCCAACCTCATCTCTTATGATCCGGAAACGAAAAACATACGCCGGTTAACATTCGACCAGGATGGCAACTGGGCACCGATCGTCATTCCCAACGGCCGCCTGATGTACACTCGCTGGGAATACACGGACCTCACACATTACTTCTCCCGTATCGTGATGCATATGAATCCGGACGGTACAGAAAATAAAGCCCTATACGGCAGTGGTTCTTATTTCCCGAACAGTACGTTCGATATGAAACCGCTCTCCAAATACAACAGCCGTTTTATCGGTATCATCTCCGGTCATCACGGGACTTCACGTTCAGGACGACTAATCATCTTCGATCCGGCCAAGAGCCGCAAAGAAGAAAAAGGGATGATACAGGAACTGCCTTTCAGCAAACGTCCGATTGTCCCGATCATCAAAGACGAGCTCGTAGAAGGCGTTTGGCCCCAGTTTATGAAACCGTATCCGCTAAACGAAAAATACTTCCTGGTAGCCTGCAAACCTGCCCCCGATGCACTTTGGGGAATCTACCTGGTAGACATATTCGATAACCTGACCCTCATAACCGAACAGGAAGGCGAAGGTCTCACCGCTCCTATCCCTCTGAAGAAAACGGAAACGCCCCCTGTCATCCCGTCCAAGATCAAACCGGGAGAGAAAGAGGCTACCGTATTCATTCAGGATATTTATGAAGGGGAAGGAACACAGGGAGTGCCTCGAGGAACGATCAAATCGCTCCGTATCTTTGCCTATGAATATGCCTATATCCTCGCCCCATCCGACCACGATGCACAAGGTATCCAGAGTGGATGGGATATCAAACGTATCCTCGGTACGGTTCCGGTCGAAGAAGACGGTTCCGTCATGTTCAAGATACCGGCCAACACACCTGTTTCTATCCAGCCGCTGGATAAAAACGGAGCCGCCGTCCAGTGGATGAGAAGCTGGCTGACAGGTATGCCCGGCGAAATCGTTTCCTGTACGGGTTGCCACGAAGACCAGAACACAATCGCTATGCCCAAACGCACGACCGCTTCGACAATCAATCCCCATGCGTTGAAATCACCCGAAGGAGGCATTCGTCCTTTCACTTTCCGCCTGGAAGTGCAGCCGGTGCTGGACCGTAACTGTGTATCCTGCCATAACGGAACAGTAGCCCAGCCGGACTTCCGCAAAGATCAGATGGTCACCTACAAACGAGGTGTCCTGACCAAACTCGAACGTCATTACGACCAAAGTTATCTGAATCTGCATCCATACGTCTATCGTCAGGGACCGGAATCGGACATCTACGTACTCCGCCCTTATGAATATTATGCCAACAACAGCGAATTGATTCGTATCCTGCAAGCAGGACATCACGGTGTAAAAGTACCCGAACAGGATATGCAGACCTTATATACCTGGATCGACCTGAATGCGCCTTATTTCGGGGCTTTCAGCCAACTGAACTTAAAAAAGGAAGCTCCTCAAAACCAGATAGAACGTCGTATGGAGCTGGCAGAGAAATACAGCGGTGTACGTGTGGACTGGCAGCAGGAAATCAAGGACTATGCCGCCTGGCTGAAAAACCGGGAAAATAACGAAGTCGATGGTACTACCGCTGCCACTTCATCCGACGGTAGCGCTCCTTCGAAAGCCAAGAAGAAAGTAAAAACAGTCAAGGTCAAAGGTTTCCCCTTCAACCGGGAAGAAGCCGTGCAGAAACAGCAGGCAGACAACAAAGCTCCTCGCAAGCTGACTGTAGCCCCTGGTATCACGCTCGACATGGTATGGATACCTGCCGGTACGTTTGCCATGGGTGACAACAACGAACCGTCGGCCTCCCCTGCTTTCAAGGCACAGCTCCGGAAAGGATTCTGGATGAGCACGACAGAGATCACGAACGAGCAGTTCTGCGCACTGTTCCCCGAACACGACAGTCGTTTCATCGGGCAGACCTGGAAAGATCATACCACTCCCGGCTATGCCGCTAATCTTCCCAAGCAGCCGGTAATCCGTATCAGCTGGGATGAAGCAAATGACTTCTGTAAACAGTTGAGCGAAAAGAATCAGTGCAACATCACCCTCCCTACCGAAACACAATGGGAATGGGCTGCCCGCGCCGGATCGGCCGGTGATTTCTGGTTCGGGGACCATCAGGCAGACTTCGGTCCGTATGAAAACCTGGCAGACAGTACCACCGTGGATCTCGCCGTTACAGGTGTAAACCCCAAACCGATGCGTCCGAACGATCCAATGCGTAAGTTTTGGGATTTCTTACCCAAAGAGCTGAGCGTAAACGATCATCATCTGATCTCGGCAAACGTGGCATCCATGAAACCGAATCCCTGGGGATTATATGACATGAATGGCAATGTGGCAGAATGGACCCGCTCCGATTATGTGCCTTATCCGCTTAAAGAAAAAGCAGACCCTATGAAAGCTGAACAGAAAGTTGTACGCGGCGGCTCCTGGCGCGAACGTCCGAAGTATTCCACTTCGTCCGTCCGTAAGCCCTACTATCCGTGGCAACGTCCGTTCAATGTGGGATTCCGTGTGATCATTGAAGAGTAATTAAGCTTAATTCTTAAATACAGAACATTCATTCTTTAAAATAGCAATTGCCAGTTAACGAAGAAAGCCGTTAATTTGTCCTGGTTCAAATGAGCCTAATTTTTTATTAATTAAATTACTTTATTATGAGCAAAAAATTACTGTATTTACTTACACTGATTTGTTCTTTCAGTCTATTTACAGCATGTAGCGATGACGATGATGAGAAAAAAGAAGAAGTTGACAACAGCTGGGAACAGGTAGTTGGCGATTACAGCGGAGACAAGCTGGCATTCTCATACGGTGAAACGACTTTGACAGGAAAAGAAGTGAAATTCTCTGCAACAAGCGGAGCAAACGGAAGCCTTCTTTTAAAGAATGTAATCCCCGGTGAAAACGAAACGACAATTTCTAATATCACTGTTACTAAAGGTGAATTCTCCGGAACTGCAACGACAACCAATGCAAACGTAGAATATACCGGTTCTGTAAAGGACGAAGTCATGACGTTGAAACTGACTGTGGTTATGAATGATCCGAATGGATGGGCTAAGACATATCGTTTATCCGAATATGAAACTGGAGAGTATAACTATGAAGGAATGCCTATGATTGTTCCTACGAATTGTGCTCTGTATGCTAATTGGGAAGCAGAAGAGAGTTATGTAAATGTACTCGTTCCAATCTTTAAAATTGCAGGAGGAATTCTTCTACCACAAGTATTGAATACAGTAACACTTGAAACCGATGGAAATATTACTGCAGAATTCATGCAAAAACCAAAAGTTCAATTCGAACAAAGTTGGATTATGAGCTTTTTTGTTACAGGAAATGCACCTAATGAAAGTACTGTTAAAGCTTTAATACCTGCCAGTGGATGGCAAACAGCTCCTAAACATTTGGCTTATTGGTTTGTCAAAAATGATCAGTTATATGTCAAACTGAACATTTCAACAATTCTATCTCAAGCATTAGGATCAGAAGCTGAAGGTCTCGGTGATATTATTAACGAACTCCTTAATGGGGATCCTGCGGTTATAAAAGGTATGCTAAGCTCAATGGCCGGCATAGACTTATCTAATATATCAGATGCATCTTTTGCAACTTTATTAAACTGGGTTAAAGATGGTATTCCTATGAGTGTAAAAGTAGAGAATAGTCGCACCTATATGTATCTTGATAAAAAATCATTTGATCCATTCTTCTCCTCGCATGAGGTTGCTGGTGAAGCTACATCGGATTTGTCAGAAATATGGAAAGCTTTAATTGCTGCGGGGAAAATACCTCAGGAAATGCAGGCTATGGCATTATTCATAAATATGATAACTGAATATTGGCCTGGAACTACAGCTTTTGAGTTAGGTATGAATTTAGAAGCTACAAATTAATACAATATTTAAATCATAAAATGTGAACTCATATATAACTTTGAGTTCACATTTTATAATTTAAATAATAGATAAATTTTATAACGAAGGATGTATCTTAAAAGATTGGTTAGGTTATCAATCTTCAAAAGTCTTCCCACCACTATTCATAAAACTTCCAAATAACTCCTTCCGTTCCCTGCCCGGCTCACACGTATCTGCACCGGAATACGTTCCGTCATCTCCTGTACGTGCGAGATCACACCTATCTTACGTCCTTGTGTACGCAGGCTTTCCAAGGCATCCATTGCAATACGGAGCGTATCGGCATCCAACGAGCCGAAACCTTCGTCGATAAACAAGCTCTCTACCTTCATCCGGTTGGAGGAAAGAGACGATAGCCCCAGTGCCAACGCCAGCGAGACCAGGAATGACTCCCCTCCCGAAAGACTGTGCACAGTACGGATCTCGTCGCACATATCCCGGTCGATCACCTGTAAAGCCAACGTTTCAGGAACACGCTCCAACCGATAGCGGCGGCTCAGGTCACGCAATTGTACGTTGGCATAATTAAGCAACACATCGAGCGTATATCCCTGAGCGATACGGCGGAACTTGGCACCATCGGCCGAGCCTGCCAGGTCATTCAGCTTCGCCCAACGTTCACTTTCCCGACGGCATTCCTCCAGTTCCTTCTGCTGACTGGCTATCTTCTGTTTGTTTTCTGTATTGGAACGAAGACGGAAAGCATACTCGTTCTTTTCCCGGGTAACACGGGGTAAAAGCATTTCGAGGGTTTCTCCTTCATGTTCACGGTTCCAGGATTCGGACCAGTCGGACAAGGCTTTCCGGCGAAGTTGCAAATCTTCCGACGCTTTCTCCAGATCACGGGCAATCTGTTCGGAGATACCTTTCAGTTGGTCGGCGATACCCGATTGTTCAGTCTGGACTGCTTGCAAGCGTTTCAGACGTTCTTTTAACTCTTCTTTGCGGTTACTATATTCCTTTTCAACCTGGTCGGCAGGCTTGCCGAACAGAAGTTTCGACCGTTCGGCCTGCAGAGCGGATAGTTCCGTCCGGTTTTTCTCATACCGTAGGGTAGCATCCTCTACTTCTTTTGTTAATGAAGGGAGGAAAGAGGCAAAGGATTCGCATTCTGCTTTCTGGGCACTTTGTTCCCGTTGCAGTTGCTGTAACCGTTCTGTATTTTCATGCCAGCTGCGGGCAAAAGTTGTTAATGTTTCACGGAAAGAGTCCGGATCTTGCTGCCAGCCTTTCTGCCATTCATCATTTCCGAAAAGGCTGTTGGCGGCAGAGAGAGATTTATTAAGCGTTTCCTTACTTTCCGCGCAGATGGATTCTTCGCGGACAATCTGAGTTTCTGCCAGCTTCTGACGTCCGAGGATGTCCGTACATGATTGTTCAGCTTCCGTCAGTTCCTTATGTAGTTGTAAAAGCTGCTGACGTAACTGGTTCAGCTGCTTTTCACTGGCGGTATAGGCCGTTTTACGGGCAGTTAGCTGCTGGAGTTGCAAGGTCAAAGCGGCAATCTGTTTAGGCATTTCAGACATAGTTGCATGCGTCACAGCCGGATGATGCGTACTTCCACACACCGGACAGGGGCTTCCCTCCTGCAATTTCTTCCGTAACTCCATTATATCACCGCTGGCTGCCTGCCGTGCCTGTTCGATCAATAGATTCTCACGTTCCGCACGAACAGCTTCCAACTGTTTCTCCAAGGCTTCCTGATCCTGCACTTTCAATTCCTGCTCCGATACACGGATAGATTCTTCCGTCCGTTGAAGAGCTGCACGTTTAGTCTCGGCAGTTTGTTGTACAGTCTTTAATTGTATAGCCAGACGTTCGGCCGTCTGACGGATCGAGACAATTGTTTTACCGGATTTTTCCAACGTTTGCCGCGCAGCCAAAGCAGCATCCAGATGCAGCAACAAGGCCGAAAGTTGTTCCGCAATGCGCTCCTTACTTGCATAACGCTTCCGCCAATCGGTCAGGCGGGCGATCTCCGCAGTGCTTCGTTCCTGTTTGGTTTGGGCAGCTTTCAGCTTATCCTCACCTTCTTTCTTTCGTTGAAGTGCATCGCGGAGACGGGTTTCCGTTTCTTTCGCCGAACGGGTCGCTTCATTCAGTTGCACGTCGAGTTTGCGGGCCTGCTGCAATTCCTGTTGCAAAGCTTTAAAGTCGGCTTCCGAACGCTGTTCGTCCTGAATACCCTGCTCATATTCTTTACGGGCTGTATTCAGGAGCTCCGTAGCCCGAAGCAGCTTACCGGTAGCCTCCTTTTGTTGCTCCTGACGGGTAGCAATCTGCTGTCCGGTAGATTTAACGGCTTCCTGCAACGTCTGTTCTTCTGCTTTTGCCTTTTCAAGGGCTGAAAAGGCGACCTCCGATTCTTTGAGACGGATCTGCAATTCCTGCTCCGCCTCTTCCGTGAGCAGTTCGATTCCCTGGATACGGGCTTGTATCTTGTCGTAGGCCTCTTTGGCTACTGCATTCTTTTCAAAGATCAGACGGGAGATGGAAGAATAAAGCTCGGTGCCCGTCAGCTTTTCCAGTAATGAAGCCTTTTCCCCCTGTTCCGCTTTCAGGAAGGTGGAGAAGTCATTCTGTGCCAGCAGGACAGAACGGGTGAACTGGTCGAACGTCAGACCGATTAGCTCGATGATCCGTGTCAGTAATTCGGAGCGAGTCCCCTGTTCTTCTTTTTCCATATCTATATTATATAAGGTAAGACAGGGAGCCTTCAAACGTCCATTTTCCTTGTCGCGGGCGCGTCCGACAGTCCAGCGCGAACGGTAACGATGGCCGTTCAAAGCCAGAAAATCAATCTCTGCATATCCCGAAGCCGCCCCTCTGCGCAACAAGAAACGAGGATCACTTTGTGGCAATACCTCGTCGTTCACGTCCCGCAGGTACACTTTATTCTCTTTTGCCTGATCCGTACGCGGCGTACGGGCAAACAACGCCAGGCACATGGCATCCAATATCGTAGACTTTCCCGCCCCCGTCGGTCCGGAGATGGCAAAGATACCGGCAGACAATAGGGGTTCGACCGTAAAATCCACTTCAAACTCACCTTCCAGCGAGGCCAGATTACGCCCCCGTATCGCTAATACTTTCATAAAGAAACCTCCCGCATTACATCCTTGAACAATGATTCGATATCCTCCGGCAACTCCCCGCCATATTTGCCGGTAAAGGCATGTTTCAGCATCTCCAGCGGATCGATCCGTTGCAGATCGCTGTAAGACAACGGGCGGGCGGTATCCTCCTCCCGTTTCGGGTAAGACGGAACGATAGAGGTCAGGCGGACTGCTTTATCGGCAAGCGTCTCCTCCACCCTGTGGCGGAATCCCGGATCGGGCTCGGTCAGTAAAACACGTACTTCGATATATGGCCGGCGGTTCGGACTTTCGGACGTTCCCTCTTCGCAGGCAGGCAATTCTGCCAGCCGGGCAATCACCTCTTCCGGTGAAAGGGGTTGCTCCGGAATCCGATGCAAGTCGACAAGCAAAGGGACAGGCACCGGTTCGACCTCCGACAAGCATCCGTTATCGATCGTAACGGCAACGACCTGGTGGCGGTAGTTTTTCTCCGAAAAAGACATCGGCAGCGGACTGCCGGAATAGCGCAGGTTCTCCCTGCCTCCTATCCGTTGCGCTTTATGAATATGACCGAGGGCAGTATAAGCCAATCCCTCGTCGAATGTATCGGAAGAGACGGATTCCAGTCCGCCCATGATAATGCGTTCGCTCCGGTCGTCGTCCGACAACTCGGCCCCGGTAGCATGCAGATGCCCCATAGCGACCAACGCCTCGCCAGGTTGCCGCCTGGCGTCGGCATAGTCATACAGTTGACGGTACATACGGTTGATACCTCCTATATAGGTATCGTGCGTTTCTTCCGAAGCTGGATAATCTCCTTGCCGGAGATAAGGAACGGCAAGACACCAGGCGTCCCGTTTCTTTTCCTTATTATATAAAGGTATCACCAGAGAATTAAAATCGATCTCTCCCGTCTCCGTTCGCCGGATGATCCCGACGATAGACGTATTCAATTCCTCCAATAAGGGGATGGGAGATTCCAACCGGGCTGCCGAGTCATGGTTGCCGGCAATGACGACAATTTGCAGGTGTGGATTGCGACGGTTCGCCTCCTTCAGAAAATGAAAGAAGCGCCGCTGAGCTGCAGCAGATGGGTTAGCCACGTCGAATACATCCCCGGCAATCAACAGGACATCCGTCTGCTGCGCAACCAGCGTATCGACCAGCCAGCGTAGGAAAGCATCATGTTCCTCCTCCCGGTCGTAGCCGAAGAAGGTTTGCCCCAGATGCCAGTCGGCAGTATGTATGATCTTTAAAGACATCGTTTATCTTGTTTCCGTTAAATGAAGATTCAAAGATAAAAGATAATTATATACCTATAATCAATCCATCAAAATAATTATTTATAGAACCAAATGAAAGGATTCTCAAATAAACCTTACATTTGCAACTATATAATAAAAGAAATATTTATGAAAAAAGTAATCGTATCACTGCTACTAACTATAATATTCTGTACCCTTCCGGCCTTCAGTCAGAAAGAAAAGAACGAACTCGATGCCTCCCAAAAAGCTTTCATTGTTTCTCGTTTTTGTACTGAAATAAAATATAATTTTGTCCATTACAACAATCTTCCATACAACTGGGATAGCTTATGCATGGCCAATTTACCCTCACTAACAACTACACAATCAGACGAGGACTTTATAAACGGACTAAAACAATTATGCGCACAGCTCCATGACGGACATACGTTTATTTACCAAACAAAGTGGTCGAAAAATCCTAAAGAATGGCCCCGCTCCTTTCCTATAGCAACCAAACGTGTCGGTGATCAGGTATTTGTCACTTCTGTCCATAATTCGGAATTCAAAAAGCAAGGTATATCCTATGGTTGTGAAATACTGGAGATCGATGGAGAGAAGGTACTGGAATATGCCAATAAGCATATCACTCCATACCTAGCCTCCTCCACCCAGCAATGGTCGGACTATGCTCCGTTCAGAGGATACGAACTGACCAATGCTATAGGAACCAAGATTTCACGCATGCTTCTACGTTCCCCCGAAGGCAAAATAATCACAATAGAGAGCGATCGAAATATTCCCTGGGATATTCCTGCCGACTCATCCGTATTCGAATACAAAGTGCTTGACGGTAATATCGGTTTGCTATCCATCAAAAGTTTTTTAAATGATGACTTTCGTCGGGAAGAGTTTGACAAGATATATGAACAGATTTTAAAGACCAATGCCCTCATTATCGATATCCGTGATAATGGAGGTGGTAATTCGGATCATGCAGACTACATAATCCGACATTTCAATGACCAGCCTGTTAGACTGGGCCGCTGGAGTAGCCGGATGTATATTGCAGCTCACGGTTCATGGGACTATCCCCAAGAATGGTTCATGGAAAGTCCGAACCCGATGGAGCCTGTTAAAGATAAACCAATCTACAAGAAACCGATTGCTTTGTTAATAAATGCCACGACGTTTTCTTCAGCAGAAAACTTCAGCGTCACATATCGAGGACTTAACCGGGGTAAAATAATTGGAACTCCGACAGGGGGAAGCACTGGAAATCCGATATTTATAGACTTGGGATTTGGTTTAGGATGTAGCATCTGTACCAAAAATGAATGGGAAGTAGATGGACGTAATTTTATCGGAATTGGTATCGTTCCGGATATAGAGGTAAAAGAGAATGCTGATATCTTTCTAAAAAACAAAGATATAGTAATAGAAAAAGCCCTGGAAATCTTAAAAGATTCATTATAAGCAAAAGCTAACTTAAAAACCCCTATCTTTGCACTCTTAACAAATAACACTGGTATGGATTGGTTGCAGGAAGCTTTTTTTGAGCCGACGATGTTGCAGGCTGTTATCGTGATCTCACTGGTTTCAGCGGTGGGACTGTTTTTAGGAAGGCAAAAGATATTCGGTATATCACTGGGTATCACCTTTGTTTTCTTTGCCGGGATTATGGCCGGACACTTCGGGATTGTGGTCAATAAGGACATGCTGAACTTCGCACAGAGTTTCGGCTTGATCCTGTTTGTCTATTCCCTGGGGCTGCAGGTCGGTCCGGGTTTTTTCTCTTCACTGAAAAAAGGCGGTGTCGCCATGAATATGATGGGGCTGGGGGTGATCCTGCTCGGATTGATCATGACGCTTGCCCTCCACTGGACCACAGGCGTTTCACTTCCAAATATGGTCGGATTACTCTGTGGAGCAGTCACTAACACGCCGGCACTGGGAGCTGCCCAACAGGCTTTATTACAAGTAGAGCCATCCGATTATAAAGAAGTGACCGACATGGCACTCGCGTGCGCCGTTGCTTATCCCCTAGGCGTTGTAGGTGTGATCATGGCGATTATCCTGCTGCGGAAAGTGTTCGGGAACAAGAACTTGCCGGACGATAAAGAGAAGCACAATACCAAACCCAACATTACAGAATTTCATATCAGCAACCCGGCAATCTACGATAAGAGTATCAAGGACATCATGCAGCTGACGGAGAAACATTTCGTTATCTCCCGTGTATGGCATAATGGAAAGGTCAGCATCCCTACGTCCGACACCATATTACGTGAAGACGATCATTTGCTTATCATCTCCCATAAAGCGGATGTCGAAACGATCAAAGTCCTTTTCGGGGAACAGGAGAATGTCGACTGGAACAAGGAAGATATCGACTGGAATGCGATCGACTCGCAGCTGATCTCCCGCCGTATCGTCGTTACCCGCAACCGGGTGAACGGAGTAAAGCTCGGATCGCTCCGCCTGCGCAACCTATACGGTATCAATATCACCCGTGTCAACCGTGCCGGTATCGATCTGGTAGCAGACTCCGCCCTTCATTTACAGATCGGTGACCGTCTGACGATTGTCGGTGAGAAGAATGCCGTAAACAATGTAGGTAAGATTCTCGGTGACGAGATCAAGCGCCTGGACAACCCGAACCTGCTTGCCGTATTTATCGGTATCTCGCTGGGTGTCCTGCTGGGGTCGCTCCCTATCATGCTGCCAGGTATGACTACCCCTATCAAACTGGGTATTGCCGGCGGTCCGATTATTGTCGGTATCCTGATGGGTGCTTTCGGTCCTCGTTTCCATCTAACGACCTATACTACCATGAGTGCCAACCTGATGCTGCGCCAGCTGGGTATCGTGATCTACCTGGCGGGACTGGGTATCGATTCGGGAGCGCATTTCTTCGAGACGGTATTCCGGGCGGAAGGTTTGTTATGGGTCGGACTGGGATTCCTATTGACAATTGTGCCGGTGCTGATAGTCGGCTTCATCGCTTCACAGTTCCTCAAACTCGATTACGCCCATAACGTCGGAATGCTTTGCGGCAGCATGGCAAACCCGATGGCACTGACTTATGCCAATACAACGGTGGAAGGCGACGAACCTTCGGTAGCCTATGCAACGGTTTATCCGCTTTCAATGTTTATCCGGGTAATATCGGCACAACTTATTATTATGCTGTTTATGTAAATAATCCTGATAATAAAAAAGCCCGTGGCTACTTCGATGGAAGGTATAACCATCCGCGATAGCGTATTGTAGCCTGCCTGTAGAAATATTAACCTTGCCATAAAAATAAAATTATGGATAAAGTTAAACTCTACAGGCAGGTTTTTTCTGCTTTTAAAGAACTATGTGCTTCAGGAAAGCAACCAGGTTCATTTAGTGATTATTGTCGGGAACATGGGGTGTCTCAATGTCAAATGCCAATTGTTCTCAAGGGTGAATTCCAACAGGTACAAACTATTACAGGATATAGAAGACTAACAGGGAAAGGCCTCCTTTACTCTCAAATTTACGATGATTTTAAAGAACTGTGTGCTGAAGGAAAACAACCGGGAACATTCCAAGTTTTTGTGACAAACATGGAGTAACCCGTAAGCAAATACACAATTATCTTAACTCCCACAAACTAAAGGTTGTCGGTTTGCCCGGATACTCGGAACCGATAGGGCATAAACGAGAACAATACCAGGAAGTACCTTTTGAAGACATTATCTTTGAAGAAGCAGGTTTTCTTCCCTCCACCCTTGACCGTGTTATAACAGTGAAAGTGGATGGACACGTAACTGTCAGTTTTCCCTCTGACACAGATATTGATGTTATAGCAAAGTTTGTCGACAGGACAAGAAAGGAGGCAGGTTATGTGGGGGCTTGAACAGGGTTTGCGATTATGGGTATGCCCATCTCCGGTATCAATGCGTTATGGTATACGCGGACTGACACAAAAGGTGTGGTCATGGAAAGGCCATTCACCTGCCTCGGGTGATGTTTATGTGTTTTTCTCACGTGACCGCAAGACCATGAAGGCTTTAAGATGGGATGGCGATGGATTTTTAATGTACACTAAAAGATTGTCGCAAGGGCATTTCAGAGAAGTCGCCAAAAAAGATGATACGAGTGTTCGCCGGCTTCAGTGGGACGATTTTTATATGTTGATGAGAGGTGACGCCTGTAAAGGTTACAGTCGAAAGTCGCTTCAGAATGGCCGTTAAATAGTATTTAATGTATTGACAATCAGCAATAATAACACCTATTAAAGTTGCCTGTATCAGATATTTTTCATATCTTTAGAGTATGAAAAAAGATGAACTGATAGAACTGTTACAACGCCAAATCGACTTTCTTCAAGGGAAGTTAGATGTGGCACTGAGTTCTGTCAGTTCGCTTACTTTAACAAATGAAAACTGATTGCAACCGTAGAAGAACTGCGCAAACAGATAATCTCGCTGGAGGATGTGGTCAAAGGAAAAGGTGCAGAACTAAGCAAAGAGAAGGCTGCACGTAAAGCGGTGCAGCGTTTACAAGGTTCATCCTCTGAAATGCAGGCAAAACCGATAGAAGCTGTTGCCGGGCAGACAGAGCAGAAGCCTCAAAGAAAACGGACTAATAATGGTGCTAAAAGAAAAACTCATCCGGAGTGTAAGGTTGAAATTATCGAGGTTGAGCCTGACACTCCTGACTTCAGAGCTGAGTTGGCTACATTTATCGGAACATGTGAGGTGGTACGGTATGAAATGATACCAACACGCTTTATCAAGAAAATATACAAGATAAAGAAGTATGTTCAGGATGACAAGGTCTTCAAAGGAATGGCACCTGTAGCGCCTCTTTTCAACTCTCAGTATACGGCATCTTTTATAGCCGGACTCGCGGAACTGCGCTATCTACATGGAATGCCACTTGAGAATGCAGTCGAATACTTCCGTGCACACGGCTTTGATCTTGACAAGGGTACCGCACAGAAACTTGTCAGCAAGACAAAGGTGCAACTGGAAAATCTGTATAAGGCTCTTGCTAAAGCCATACTTGATGACAATTATATCTGTGGTGATGAAACATATCAAAAGTGCGACTTCAGGTAGCTACTCCATCGGGAAAGAAAATCAAAAAGGATATATATGGGTATTCGTCGGTATGACCACAGGTCTTGTTTTCTTCTTTTATGATGACGGCTCACGCAGTGCTGAGGTGTTTGAACGCCGATTAAGGGCTTCAAAGGAGCCTTTCAATGCGATTATTACTCTGGCTATCGCAATATCGGCATCGGTGAGATGACCGGAATAAAACGACTGCCATGTCTTCAGCATATAAAGCGCAAGTTTCTTGATATAAAGGATAATAGTCAAGCTCAGGAAATAGCAAAACTCTTTGGTTTGCTGTATCACTTTGAGCACATGCATCGCATCGGTAAAGATGGATGGACAGAGAACACACATTCAGTGGAGACAGCGATACTCAAAGGTGATACTTGAGAAAATCTACATGAGGCTAATTGCTGTAAAAAAGACCGTACTGGCATACCACCCGATGACCCTTTGCTCGCAGCTACTAATCACGCTCTTAAACAATGGCATGAGATACCGTTGATTTTTGCATCACCGACATATCGACTTGACAACAATGAAGTGGAGCGGATCAATCGCTACATATCCCTGACGCGCCGCAGGCTTACAATAGGCTCCCACACAGGAGCCGAAGCTGCCGCATTGTATCACTCGTTGGCAATAACATGTCACCGATGTGGAGTTTATGTGTTTGATTACTTCTGTGACATCATTGACAAATGTGCTGCATGGGCACCAAACACTCCCATAGAAAAATATCGCGATTTACTGCCTGATCGTTGGATACATACGCAAAAATAGCCGTCCAAATAAACTGGACGGCTATTTTTTATTGCCTTATCTGCTATCGCGGATGGTTATACGATGGAAGTGCCACGGGCTTTTTTGTTATCAGATATCCTGTTTATTCTGTATAAATAGAAAGTTTAGGATGATCATTATAAAGATTCTTATTTGCCAACTCCTCTGAATCGGTAATACGATACAGATAGTATTTACTATTCGGGCAAAAATCAGATTGGTCAGGGAATTTGAAGTAACGGTGTCCCTGAGCTTTTTTCTGAACAGTGTGAGTCTGGCCGTTTCCATCCGTATACGTATAATCGATAGGATCGTCCGGATATACCTTACGAACCACAGTTTGTTGATTACGGATAATATCGATCAGGCTAAAGCCTTCTCCCCATAACTCTTTACGTCGTTCCAACCAGATAGCATCCAGCAGCTCCTGTTGTGACAGACCGCTTGGAACCGTCTGTGCTCCCCTCGCCGTTTTCAGATCGTTCAGCTTATTCACAGCATCCGGGTCATTCAAACGGGCTTTTGCTTCCGCATTAATCAGATAGATTTCGGAAACGCGCATCAAGACGATATCTGCCACCTCATTCTCAATATCACGGAATTTGAATTTGGAATAACGCATCCATACATAAGAAGCACTTTCTTTATCCGCTCCCGGATCTGTAGCCCAAAAGATCATCTTCTTACGGTAATCACCCTCGTCAAACTGATCGCGGAAATAAGGGTCCATATTGAAGCTGTAATAATAAGAGCCCGGTGTTGTCGTATCCAGGAAATGGAATTGGTAACTGGCGTTGCTCTGATCATTTGTCTGCGGATGGCCCCAAATCCATTCTTTGTTATCAACCGTACTAAATCCGTCATTATATTCACTCTCGCTCATCAGGTAGTTATCTTTAGCTAAAAGCTGATCTGAATACATTTTAGCTTTGTCCCATTCACGGGCATACAGACAAGCACGGGAAAGAATACCTAATACAACCTCATTATCAATTTTATGCTTGGAGTTACGTACATATGTTTCAGGGATCAGCTCCAACGCTGCTTCCAGGTCACTGATCGCCTGCGCGTAAACTTCGCTTACACTGGATGCGGGTTTTCCTTCTGCTGCTATATTCTCGTCGGTCGATTGTGTATAAATAGGCGCACATACGGCATTCGGATCTTTATCGATAGCAAAAGAATAGGAAGATGCCAGATGCAGATAAAGGAATCCGCGCAAAGCCAGTGCCTGTCCTTTAATACGGTCTCTGTCGAATTGTGTTCCTTCTGCGTTATCGATATTATCGAGTACGCCGTTACAGTCGTTAATAACACGATAAGCCAATAACCAGCTCAACGTGTTCGTACCTCCTTTACCATAGATGGCACTGAGCTGGTTATGGGATCTGAAACCATATTTATCATTCAATACCACATCGGATCCCATAGCATCGTTTGCACGCAACATAGCGCCATAGCCTGGGTTGGCATACGAGTTGAAAGTCTCCATCAAATAGTTCCAACCACCGTTAAGTACCTTTTCCGCATCTACCGTTTTTCCGAAAACAGAACCGGCATCCACGTAGGTCGTAGGAATCGTATCCAAATCGCAGGAAGTAAACATACCGGCTCCCAGCGCTATTGAAAATATATATTTAAAAATAGTCTTCATATTCTTCTTGTTATATTAAAGTTTCACATTGATACCAAATGAGATAGTCTTCATTGCCGGATAACGGTAATAAGTAGAACCTCCGACTGTTTGTTCCGGGTCCAGACCCTGCTGTTTTGTAAACGTCAACATATTTTCTGCCTGGAAGAAAACACTGGCATCTTTCAAAGTCAGCGTATTCAGAATCGTCTTCGGCAGGTTATAAGAGAATGTGATATTCTTCAGGCGCAAGTATGAACGATCCACCAGGAAGCGATCCGAAGAACTTGTCCATGAACTTTTCGGGGAAGTAGTCAGACGCGGAACATCCGTGTTTGTATTTTCCGGAGTCCAGCGATCCAGCATATCTACACTCCAGGATGTACCTGTAGGTCCCTGGCTCATCAATGAAAGTTTATCACCGTTATAGATCTTACCTCCTAACGAATAAGAGAACAAGAATGACAGAGAGAAATCCTTATAGGAAAGATCCGATTGGATACCCCCTGTCCATTTGGGCAAAGAGTTGCCGCATTTCACTTTATCGGATGTTGTTGTCGAAGAATAATCTTCCGTAGTCACTTTCTCACCGTCGTTATTATAGCGATACCACATCGGGTTACCGTTTTCCGGATTCACACCAGCCCATTCTACCAGATAGAAATCATACAAGGAACCGCCTTTTACCCATTTCTTGTTACCGCTCCACATTTCGTCAGCCGGCAACGAGGTGATCTTGTTTTTATAAGTAGTGGCATTCAATGATAGTTTCCACTTCCAATCCTTTGTTACAATAGGATAACCGGCGATCTGTAATTCCCATCCATAGTTCTTGATAGCACCGATGTTTTCATCCATACTGGAGAAACCGGAAGACGGAACCAGGTCTTTTGAGAACAACAGGTCTTTTGAACGACGTTCGAAATATTCTACAGTACCGCTTAAACGGTTATTCCACAAACCGAAATCCAAACCGACATTGGTGTTCAGGTTCGTTTCCCATGACAGGTTCGGAGTAGCCAGACGATACGCATGCAATCCGGATTCGCCGAGGTTGTTACGGATAGAATAGAGTGCCTGATAAGCATAGTAACCCACCTGGTCATTACCCTGTGCACCATAGCTGGCACGCAGTGACAAATTCGAAAGCCAGCCGGATGTCTCCGCCATAAATGCTTCCTGCATAATCTTCCATGAAGCACCGACCGACCAGAAAGTACCCCAGCGATGGTCGGGGTGGAAACGTGAAGAACCATCCGTACGAACAGATCCCGACAAGAAATATTTAGAAGCATACGAGTATTCGGCACTACCAAAATAGCTCAACAATTTATATTGGTCGCTGTCTCCAGAGAAATCACTCAAAGAGGAAGCTGCATCCGGTTCATAGAAACCGTCCATGATCACCTTGCTACGTGTTCCGCCAAAATTAGAAGTATTATATTCATAATATTCCTGACCTACCATGACACGGATATTATGGTTATCGTTGATCGTACGCTGATAATTAACGACGTTATTGAAAGTCATACCTGTAGTACGGTAGTTCTGTTTACTTACTTCACCACCGCTGATAGAACCCGGACCATATGTCGGGTTATCGTAATTATGAAGGAATTTACTGTTATAGTCAACATTCAAAGACATTTTATAAGTAAGTCCTTCTATAGGAGCAACCTGTACATATCCGCGAAGAGAAGCAGCATCCCGCTTAACCTCACGCTTGTCATGCGGCATGGATGCCAGCAAGTTATATTTTGCATATGAGTTAGGACGGTATTCACCGTAATCGAACATACGGTCGCCGTTTTCATCCAAAAGGTATGCGCCGGTCTTCATATCGCGCTGGTATACCGGATAGAAAGAAGGCAATGAACGTGCGAACGCAACGACGTTGGAAATGGCAGAGTCATCTTGTTTAGGAGAATCCTGAACCGAATGCGTTCCGGACAGATTCAAACCGACCTGTAACCATTTACGAATATCCGACGTTATATTGGCACGCAGGGTATAACGTTTGAAACCGGAACAAATATAAGCACCCTGATCATTCATATAGCCTGCAGAAGCAAAGTACTTGGAATTTTTGCTACCGCCGCTTACACGTATATTCAGATCTGAATAATGAGCATCCTGTGAAAGAGCATCATCCCAACTGTCATTCCATAGAGGATTTGCACCGGAAACCAATTTTCCATCAAGCCCCACCGGTTCCGGAAAAGCTGATCCATAAGGGTTAATACCCAAATTACCGGTTAAATTACTTGATGCATAGGCAGCAGCATCTGCAGCCGAATAACCGTTATCCATACGATAGTTGCGCATGGCTTCCCAATACAATTCAAAATACTGGTTCGTATTTACCTGATCGTAATCAGCACGCGCACGGCTTGAAAAACCATACTTGGCAGAGAAATCCACTGTTGGTGCACTCTCTTTCGTACCTTGTTTGGTAGTAATCATAATGACACCGTTTGCAGCACGTGAGCCATACAGGGCAGCAGAAGCTGCATCCTTCAACACGGTTATAGACTCGATGTCCGATGAAGCAATGGAAGAAAGCGCTCCGTCATAAGGAACACCATCTACAACATACAACGGATTGGTCGAAGCGTTGACCGACCCGACACCACGGATAAAAATCGTAGCATCCGATCCCGGCTGTCCGCTGGATGAGAATGACTGGAGTCCGGCAACGGTTCCCTGTAATGCTTTCGACACACTACTAACCTGTGCTTTCTCGATCGTTCCGGCAGGAATAAAGCTTGCGGAACCTGTAAATGTTGATTTCTTGGCAGTACCATAAGGAACGGTAATGATAACTTCGTCTACCATCTGGCTCGTTTCCTGCAGCTCGACATTAATCACTTTACGTTTGTTTACCTGTTCGGTTACCGTCTCATAACCGATAAATGAAAATACAAGGCTTTCATTGCCTTTTACCTGAATGGAATAACTTCCGTCGATACCAGTGATTGTACCGCGGGTCTGCCCTTTCACAAAAACAGCCACACCAGGAATTTCTTCACCTCCCGCAGTGACTTTACCTGTCACTGTAATATCCTGTGCATACGCAACAGCACAAAACAGCAAACTACACAAGAATAAATAAAATTTGCTCATAAACTCAGCTTTGTTTAGATGTTTATAAATTACACACTTATCAATACTATATGATGATCCCTCTCAACACAAATTAATCCTTTCCGGATCAACTCACTTTTCTTGAATTCAATTTTCGATTGTTATTTATATGCATATTTCAGATTAGTATATTATTTAGATTTCATCAATGAAATCTAAATAAAAAGCCCGGGCTTTTTAAGTTTAATATTGGCTACTATTTTCTAGTCTTATTAATATGAAGGCAACATTGTTTAATTATTATTTTACTAGCGCTGCAAATATATATAAATTATCTTAACCCAAGATACGCATTTTAATTTATTTTTATCAAATATGGAACAAAACGTAAACAACTACATGATGAAGGTCGCCCAACAGAAACGAAAAGGCGGGAAGAGCAGTTCGGCGGATATGTATCAGGCTGTAAATAACCGACTGCAACGTTTCCCCGGCGGGATGAGCCTGACCTTCGGGAAAGTAAAAAAGGGCAGCATCCATATAGACGTTGCCCTTTTTCTTATATCTATTCTTGTCAGATTATCCTCTCACAATCTCTTCATTTTCCTTATCCCAGTACATCGTGCGTCCCTCCAGATAAGCATGCGTACCCATGTGGGCGGTCATGGCTTCCTGGAATGCGGCATCGATGTTACAGCTGGGCTGTTTTCCCTGGCGGATACATTCCAGCCATTCACGGATGTGGAGATGGGTCGTGTCGAAACGTTTACCGCCTACATAAGTATAAAGCAGACCGCGCTGGGCGAAGTACAACTCCGTAGGCGACGTGATGGCATCCACCGAATTTTGTCCCGGCACATAGGTGTAGAACGGCTCGTTCGGCTTGATGATCCCCTTGTCGATCTTGTCTTTATAGATTTCGGAAGCAGGGTCGGCCTTTAAGGTAATCGTATTGGAAAGCTCCATCTGGGCATCGTGCCCCATGATCACTTTTCCACGCGGACGGTTGCTTGCCAGTGTGGCACTGTACAACATCGTCATATCGCGGTCCGGAAACTCAAAGGTAGTCTGCAGCACATCCGGCACAGTACGTCCATCCTTGAAGAAATAGACACCACCGGAAGAGGTAGCCGAGTGAGGGATCCCCACACCGAATATCTGATTGATGGCATCATACTCATGCGTCAGCAAGTCGCCGCTCAATCCTGTACTGTAATCCCACCAGCAACGCCAGCGGAAGAAACGTTCGAGGCTGAACTTGTCACGGGGATCGGGACCGATATACCGTTGCAAGTTGTTCGATGTCATATAGTCAGTATATTCCTTAATACGTTCTTCCGGTCCCTCGAACTGTTTCCAGTCGATCGTCTCCGGGGAAGCACCGTCGATCAATGGATACACCCAGGCACCGTTCGGATCGTTGCGGTTGGTACATACTTCAATCAGCGAGACTTTACCGATCAGCCCCTTGTCGATGATCTCCTTGGCACGGATATAACTGTCTGTCTGACGGCCCTGGTGTCCCAACTGGAACACGATACCGGTTTCTTTCACCACTTTACGCACCTCATATGTTTCGGGGACTGTCCATGAAAGCGGTTTCTCTACATAGACATGCTTACCTGCTTTGGCAGCTTCCATCGCCATCGTACTGTGCCAATGGTCAGGGGTAGCGATGATAACGGCATCGATATCGTCAGCCGCCAGCAACTCCTTATACGTCCTGTAACGCTTCGGAGCTTTGCCGAACTTACCGTTCGATCCTTCCCGGTGAATATTGGATGCAGCCAGTGCAGCCGCCTCACCATACACATCGAAAATGTCGCATACGCCGGTCACCTCGATATTCAGATCGTCCTGTTCCAGGAACTGCTCGTAACGTTTGTCTTTGCTGTCATTCTTCGCCCCTTCGATCAGTCCGTCGATCCAGGAAGGTTCGGCAAAGCCTGCCGCACGCATCAACTGTTTACCGCGGATACCGAATCCGATCATCCCGATACGTATCTTTTTTCCGTCCGGCTGGGCAGGGATCATATGATGTTCCTGATCGAAACGGAAAGCGCTGCCCAGGCTCTTCGATTCCTTATCGTGCTTTTGTTTTCTGTATACGCCATAACCCAACGCACCCAACACAGGGATGGTTGCCAATGTCTTCAGGGCATTACGACGGCCTTCCGATTCGGGGCCTTTACTTTCTTTCGGAGTATTGTTATTGTTCTCTGTTGCCATGCTGTTACATTAATTTGAGTTTAGACAATAAGGGGATCGCCTTTTTCAGGTAGCGGTCCAGCCCGATAATATGAGAGGTGGGGAAAGCCAGCAGTACAGCCAGTGCCGCCATCTCGACGAGATTCTTGTCTATCCACAGGTATGAACCTTCAAACGGCATCATATATTGTGCGCCGATGAAAGAAGGATGGGAAAGGTAATAAAACGCAAGCAATACCATTGCCCCGATAGAAGAGAGTTTACTGAAAGCACCCGTTATCAGTCCGAGACCGATCAACAGCAGCGCCCATTCATTCAGCGCATTTACCATGTTCATCATAGCCGGATCACTAGCCAACCCGGCAAAAAAGTCAGACATAAAACCTTTGGAATCGAGGAGGTAAGGAAGCGACGTCCATTTGGGATTCAGGATCTTCACCAGTCCTTCGTAGGCAAAATGCCAGCCAATGAATAATCGCAGGACGACCATCGCGGTCAGCTGCGCAGAAGTGTAAGAATCTTTCTGTATCATTTCATGTATTTGATTTAACCCCGCAAATATAGGGATAAAATCCGGAGATAAAAGACATGAAAAGATTTATGATACTACAACTTGCCACATTTAACCATAATTTTACTCCCATCGGCAACGGTTGTAGCAAAAAGATACACATTTCCCCCATCCGTTATCTTTGTTCGTTTGCGCAACTCTTCGACGGACAAGGGGAAGTTGCGGACAGTCATATTGGCTTGAGGAATATCTTTGGACAGGCTCTTGCATAGCTTCCCGGAAAAAGGATAGACCTCTTCGACAACGAAGCATCTGCCGGGAAAGTTTTCGACCTGGGTATCGGAAGTGTAGAGATGGCTGCTTATATGCAGTTTCTCCAGCCCGAAACGGGTTGCCACACACTTGAAGGCTCCGGCTTTCAGCAAAGAAGCATTGGGTTCGTAAAAGAAACGGCCGATCCGGTTTGCCGGATGCAGAAGCTCGGAATATTCTTCTTCCAATGTAAAAGTAAAAGCATCTTCCCTCCCGCTGCTGTCATAATTGATGCAATGGATAGCCGGTGAGGTGACTGCACTCCCGCGTTCTATAACAAATAAAAGTTCCTTACATTCATTCTTCACTGACAGAACATGTATCTGAGTCGTTCCGGGTAACAGTTCAAGTGTTTGCCGGATATCGGCCATCGGAGATAACTTCGCAATCACTTTGGGAGCACGGAGAAACAGGTCGGGCAAAAGAGCTGGCAGATCCGGTTCGCAATCGGGCAAAGCATAGACACGTTTGTTGCCTTCGCCACGACGGGCGGGATCGATATAAAAGACATCGACCTGGGGCAAACGGGATAAAAGCTCCGTGCTGTCTCCTTCGATCACCGTTATATTATCCGCTCCCAAGACGGAGAAGTTATTCCGTGCCGCCTCGCAATATCCGGGGAAACGTTCGATATAATCGACATGACGGACCCGGCGGGAAAAATAATAACTATCGATTCCCAGTCCGCCGGTCAGATCGCACAGCGTTTCGTTCTCCTGCACCAAACGTTGCTTATAAAAAGCGGTCTGCTCGGACGAACATTGTTCGGCGGATATCTTCGAAGGGAACAATAAAGCATCATTGGCATACCATGAAGGCAGCTTCTCCCTGATCTGGCGGCGGGCAGCAATCTGGTCTGCCGCAAAAGGAACGTCGATCGAAGGATAACGGGAAGCACTCAACAAGAGACGTGTCAAATCATCCCCTGCATGCTCTTTTACAAATCTCCGGAACTCATCAGTCTGTTTCATGCCGCAAAGATAAGAAGAATTCCTGTATATAGATTTTTTCGAAAAAAAGTAGCAAATCATTTGCAGTTTGTCAGAGAATATCTATATTTGCTGCCGTAATAACAGAAAAAACAATGACAACATTTATAGTAAATACATTTTGGTGGTGGCGCTCTTTACTCCTCAAACGGTCGTAAGGAACGCAGTCCTGTGTATATACTAGTCAAGATATCATAGAAAGGCCTGTCGCACTTGCGACGGGCCTTTTTTCTTTTTACAGCATTCACGAAATATAATTTAAACAACATAGCAAAAAGATGAAAACGTATCAAGTTGACAAAAACGGTTATTATGGAGAGTTCGGCGGAGCATATATCCCCGAGATACTTCACCAGTGTGTGGAAAACTTACAGAACATTTATCTGGAAGTACTGGAAAGCGAAAGTTTCAAACAGGAATTCAATCTGTTACTCCGCGATTATGTAGGCCGTCCCTCTCCTCTTTACCTTGCCAAACGGTTAAGCAAAAAGTATGGCTGCAAGATCTATCTGAAACGGGAAGACCTGAATCATACGGGAGCCCATAAGATCAATAACACGATCGGACAGATCCTGCTGGCACGCCGTATGGGTAAGACACGCATCATCGCAGAAACAGGTGCCGGACAACATGGTGTGGCAACAGCAACCGTCTGCGCCCTGATGAATATGGAATGTATTGTCTATATGGGTAAGACGGACGTGGAACGCCAGCACGCCAATGTGCAGAAGATGGAGATGCTCGGAGCAACAGTCGTTCCGGTCACATCCGGTAACATGACCCTGAAAGATGCGACGAACGAAGCGATCCGTGACTGGTGTTGTCATCCTTCCGATACGTATTATATCATCGGTTCTACCGTAGGTCCTCATCCTTACCCGGATATGGTGGCACGTCTGCAATCCGTTATCAGCGAAGAGATAAAGAAGCAACTGCTGGAGAAAGAGGGACGGGATCATCCGGATTATCTGATCGCTTGTGTGGGAGGAGGCAGTAATGCAGCGGGGACTATTTACCATTTTGTCGATGATGAACGCGTGAAGCTCGTACTGGCGGAAGCCGGGGGAAAAGGAATCTGTTCCGGTCAGAGCGCCGCTACTATCCAATTGGGAAAGAAAGGCATTATCCACGGAGCACGGACACTGGTGATGCAGAACGAAGACGGGCAGATAGAAGAACCTTACTCGATTTCCGCCGGACTGGATTATCCGGGTATCGGTCCGATCCATGCGAATCTCTCCGTTACTCACCGGGCTTCCATCCTGGCTGTCGACGACGATGAAGCACTGGAAGCGGCCTTCGAACTGACACGACTGGAAGGGATCATTCCCGCTTTGGAAAGTGCACATGCACTGGGGGCACTCAGTAAAGTGAATTTCAAACCGGAAGATGTGGTGGTACTGACTGTTTCCGGACGTGGGGATAAAGATATGGACACTTTTATTAATTATAAATTGAAAATTGAAAATTGAAAATTGGCTACACGATTCAATCTTTAATTTTCAATTTTCAATCTTTAATTTTCAATTATTATGCACTATCATTTCAAAACGATAAGCAAACAGGTCTTAGGTGACCTGCATACTCCCGTAAGCATTTACTTAAAAGTACGGGATATCTACCCGGAATCGGCGTTACTGGAAAGTTCCGATTTTCACGGAAATGAGAACAGCCTTTCTTTCATTGCTCTCTGTCCGCTGGCGAGCATCGGCATCAACAACGGTGAGAGTACGGCGGTTTTCCCCGACGGAATCCGGGAGGTTACCCCTCTTACCGAAAATTACAATGTGGCAGATGCGATGAATGCCTTCCTCAGCCACTACAGCATTGAAGGAGCAGACAAAAATGTCTGCGGATTATTCGGTTACACAGCATTCGACGCAGTCCGTTACTTCGAGAATATCCCGGTGATGGAAGCTCATCACGAAGAGAACGACGCACCCGACATGCTATACATATTATATAGGTATATCCTTGTATTCAATCATTTCAAAAATGAACTGACCCTGGTCGAGCTGCTGCAGGAAAACGAACAGAGTAACCTGCAGGAAATAGAAGCACTGATCGAAAACCGCAACTATGCTTCCTATAACTTCCAGACTTCCGGACCGGAGACTTCTCCCATCACCGATGAAGAATACAGAGCATCGGTCCGCGAAGGAATCAAACACTGCCTGCGTGGCGATGTCTTCCAAATCGTACTTAGCCGTCGCTTCGAACAGCCGTTCAAAGGGGATGACTTCAAAGTCTACCGTGCATTGAGGAGTATCAATCCTTCCCCTTACCTGTTTTATTTCGACTTCGGCGGTTTCCGCATCTTCGGTTCTTCTCCCGAGACACATTGCAAAGTAACGGACGGCCATGCCAGCATCGACCCGATCGCCGGAACCGCTTTCCGTACCGGAAATGTAGCCCTCGACAAACAGCGTACCGAAGCCTTGCTGGCAGACCCGAAAGAGAATGCCGAACATGTGATGCTGGTAGACCTTGCACGCAACGACCTGAGCCGGAATGCCCACAACGTACAAGTCGATTTCTATAAAGAAGTGCAATACTACAGCCATGTGATCCATTTGGTTTCCCGTGTCAGCAGTGAAATAAACAACGATAGCAATCCGGTGAAAACGTATATCGACACCTTCCCGGCAGGAACCCTCAGCGGTGCCCCGAAAGTGCGTGCCATGCAACTGATCACGGACATCGAGAAACATAACCGCGGAGCCTACGGCGGTTGCATCGGATTTATCGGCCTGAACGGTGACCTCAACCAGGCAATCACCATCCGTACATTCGTCAGCCGCGGCAATGTATTATATTACCAGGCAGGTGCCGGCATCGTTGCCAAGAGCAACGACGAGCGGGAACTACAGGAAGTAAACAACAAGCTGGGCGCTTTAAAAAAGGCAATCGACCTGGCAGAAAAACTGAAGAATTGAGAATTAAAAATTAGAATCCCCCGTACGGGCGGTTCGCGAACCGCCCTAACCAACAAACATTATGAGCAAGATATTATTATTCGATAATTACGATTCCTTCACCTACAATTTATTACACATACTGAAGGAACTTGGTGCAGATGTTGAAGTACACCGCAATGATAAAATATCACTGGAAGAAGTGGATCGTTTCGACAAGATACTCCTTTCACCCGGTCCCGGCATTCCCGAAGAGGCAGGTATCCTGCTTCCTCTGATCCGCAGATATGCCCCGACCAAAAGTATCCTGGGCGTTTGCCTGGGTGAACAGGCCATCGGCGAAGCATTCGGAGCAACCCTGATCAATCTGACGGACGTACATCACGGTGTTTGTTCCGACATAAAAGTAACAGCGAAAGAACCATTGTTTGCGGGACTGGAACCCGGATTCCGTGCCGGACGTTATCATTCATGGGTCGTATCACGCGAGAATTTCCCCGATTGCCTGGAAATAACTGCCGAAGATATGGAAGAGAAACAAATCATGGCTTTGCGTCACCGCACCTATGATGTAAGAGGTATCCAGTTCCACCCGGAATCCGTACTGACCCCGAAAGGGAAGGCTATCATAGAAAATTGGTTAAACATGCGGTAATGGAATCAGCAAGTAAAGTGTTTCACCTATTTCCACCATACGAAACAAACTGTTTCTCCATAGTGAAACACTTGTTTCATTACGTAGAAACAGTTGTTTCATTAGGGTGAAACAAATAACAGCCTCTAGAGAAAATTTATAAAAGAAAAAGAGTTATGAAAGATATATTATACAGATTATTCGAACATCAGTATCTAGGACGGGATGAAGCACGGCAGATACTTCAAAATATGGCGGCCGGACAATATAACGATTCACAGATTGCCAGCCTGATCACCGTCTATCTGATGCGTAACATCGCCGTAGAGGAATTGAGCGGATTCCGCGAAGCACTGCTCGAAATGCGGGTTCCGGTCGATCTGTCGGATTACAAGCCGATCGATATTGTAGGGACAGGCGGCGACGGTAAAAACACGTTCAATATAAGTACGGCCTCCTGTTTTGTCGTTGCCGGGGCGGGTTACAATGTGGTAAAACATGGTAACTACGGGGCAACCTCCGTCAGCGGAGCGAGCAACGTGATGGAACAGCACGGCGTGAAGTTCACCAACGATATCGACCAACTACGCCGAAGCATGGATACCTGCCATATCGCTTATCTGCATGCTCCGTTGTTCAACCCGGCATTGAAGGCAGTAGCCCCGGTACGTAAAAGCCTGGGAGTACGCAGCTTTTTCAATATGCTCGGCCCGCTGGTCAATCCGGTGATGCCTGCCTATCAGTTATTAGGTGTATATAACCTGCCGTTACTCCGTCTGTACAGCTACACGTATCAGGAAAGCGGAACACGTTTTGCCGTCGTTCACAGCCTGGACGGATTCGATGAAATATCGCTGACGACAGAGTTTAAGGTGGCTATGCCGGAGAAAGAAAAGCTCTACACACCGGAGATGCTGGGTTTCCCCCGTTGCACGGAAGCAGACCTCGACGGAGGGCAGACCGTAGAAGACGCAGCCCGTATTTTCGACAGTGTGATGCACAACACGGCTACTCCGGCACAAAAGAATTGCGTGATTGCCAATTCCGCTTTTGCCATCCAGGTAATCTGCCCGGAAAAGAAGATAGAAACCTGTATCGCTGAAGCTCGTGAATCTTTGGAAAGCGGTAAGGCGTTAGAGACATTAAAGAAATTCATTTCATTAAACAATTAACTATGAAAGATATATTGCAAGAAATCATCGCCAACAAACGCATTGAAGTGGACCGCCAAAAGCAGGCGGTGCGCCTTCAGACCTTATTGGCTTTGGGTGGCGAACGTCTGGAACGCACCACCTATTCGATGCGTGCATCGTTGGCTGCTTCCTCATCCGGTATCATCTCCGAGTTCAAGCGCAAGAGCCCTTCAAAGGGTTGGTTACATCCCGATGCCGCCATTGCAGAGATAGTCCCCGCTTATAAAGAAGCCGGTGCATCTGCCTGTTCCATCCTCACCGATTCTCTGTTCTTCGGCGGTTCACTGGGTGACCTGTGCCTGGCACGCAAACTGGTCGACATCCCACTGCTGCGGAAAGATTTCATCATCGACGAATATCAGCTTTACCAGGCTCGTGTCATGGGAGCCGATGCCGTCCTGCTGATTGCCGCCTGCCTCACACCGGACCAATGCCTGGAACTGGCAGAACTGGCGCACACCCTGCAATTGGAAACTTTGCTGGAAATCCATAGCGAAGCTGAGCTGGAATACCTGAATCCGCATATCGACATGCTGGGCGTGAACAACCGCAACCTCGGAACCTTCCACACCGACGTAGCCAATTCCTTCCGGCTGGCAGAGAAGATGCAAGAGATAGTCAAAGAAAAAGACCTTGCTCCTCTCCTGGTATCAGAAAGCGGAATCTCATCGACAGAGACTGTCTCTCAATTACGTGAAGCCGGTTTCCGGGGCTTCCTGATCGGTGAAACATTTATGAAAACGGGGCAGCCAGGTGATACTCTCTCTGCTTTCATAGGAGGTTTGCCATGCTGATCAAGGTATGCGGAATGCGAGATCCGGAAAATATCCGACAGGTGGCTGCTACAGGGATCGACTGGATGGGTTTTATCTTTTACGCTCGCTCTGCTCGCTCAGTTGACAATGGAAAATTGAAAATTGAAAATGAAAGAAAGAGCTCCCCTCTTAATAATTCTCAATTGTCAATTCTCAATTGTCAATTCAAAAAAGTCGGTGTCTTCGTCAATGCCACGACCGAACAGATGATAGAGATAGCTCGACTGTATCGGCTCGACTATTTACAGCTGCATGGTAACGAATCGCCGGATATTTGTTACGCACTGCAAAAACGCGGCTATGCCATTATCAAAGCATTCCTTATTGCTTCGGCTGACGACCTGGCTTCCACGACTGAATATGAAGGACGTGCCGATTATTTCCTGTTCGATACCAAATGTAACAGTTACGGTGGTTCCGGTAAGCAGTTCGACTGGTCGGTACTTGCTTCTTATAAAGGAAATACCCCGTTCCTGCTCAGCGGTGGTATCAACCTCGACAGTGCGGACGCCATCATACATTTCCGACATCCCCGACTCGCCGGTATCGACCTGAACAGCGGGTTCGAGATCGAACCTGGCATGAAGGATACAGAAAAGATAAGAACGTTTATAGAAAAGATTAAGAAATAAAGAATAATGTGCCAATATGCCAATAGGGTAACGTGCCAATGGATTACTTGGAGAAATAACTGAACTATAATTATAACAACATATTATGAATCGTATTACAAACTTATTCGAAACAAAAAAGAACGGCATCCTGTCCGTTTATTTTACAGCCGGTTACCCGCAGTTGAACGATACGGTAACCATTCTGAAAGAGTTGGAAGCCAAAGGCATCCATATGGTAGAAGTAGGCATCCCCTTTTCCGATCCGATGGCTGACGGTCCGGTTATCCAGGAGGCTGCAACCCAGGCCCTCCATAACGGCATGTCGTTACATCTCCTGTTCGACCAGTTGAAGGATATACGAAAGGAAGTTCAAATGCCGCTGGTACTGATGGGTTACCTTAATCCGATCATGCAATTCGGCTTCGAGGCATTCTGTAAGAAGTGTGTGGAAACCGGTATAGACGGCGTGATCATCCCCGACCTCCCGTTTGCCGACTATATGTCAGACTATAAAGAGACTGCCGACCGCTACGACCTGAAGCTGATCATGCTGATCACTCCGGAAACCTCCGCAGACCGTATCCGCCTGATCGACGAACATACCTCCGGCTTTATCTATATGGTATCGAGTGCAGCCACCACCGGAGCACAACAGAGTTTCGACGATCAGAAGCAGGCATATTTCCGTCGTATCAATGCAATGAATCTGCAGAATCCCCGCCTGGTAGGTTTCGGAATTTCCAACAAAGCAACTTTCGAAGCTGCTTCTTCCAATTCTTCAGGAGCCATCATCGGCAGCAAGTTTATCCAGTTACTGAAAAGCGAAAAGACTATTTCCGATGCGGTAGATAAGCTGTTGGAAGGATTGAAAAAATAATCGGGTACTCCGTCCAAACCGGTAAGCACCGAACAAACAACGGGTAGGCATCCATTTATACAGTGATGCCTACCCGTTTTTCTATATTTCAGCGGAAAGCGAGGGATTCGAACCCCCGGTACAGTTACCCGTACACCGCATTTCGAGTGCGGCCCATTCGACCACTCTGGCAGCTTTCCCGGTCGTTTGAGTGACAAATGTATGAAAAATTTCATACCGTTATCCTCCGAAGGCTCTTTTTTTCAATCAGTAACACTACTGTGCTAACAGGCGTGACACTATAGTGCTAGTAGTCAAAGCACTACTGTGCTAAAAACACAAGACTATTAATATAAAAAAAGGGGAATAACCTTCCGGTCTCCCCCTCTCCTATCGTGTTAACGAATTATCCGTTATTATTTGAAATAACGATTATATAAACCTTCGAAGCCTTTTCCATGGCGAGCTTCGTCTTTACACATTTCATGTACAGTGTCATGGATTGCATCCAGATTCTGCTGTTTAGCTAATGTTGCAATACGTTTTTTGTCTTCGCATGCACCAGCTTCCGCTTCCATACGTTTTTTCAGGTTAGTCTTTGTATCCCAAACAACGTCACCCAACAGTTCTGCAAACTTAGCAGCATGTTCTGCTTCTTCCCAAGCATAACGTTTGAACGCTTCTGCTACTTCAGGATAACCTTCGCGATCAGCCTGACGACTCATTGCCAAATACATACCGACTTCAGTACATTCACCCATGAAGTGAGCATTCAATCCTTCAAGAATAACAGGGTCAACACCTTTAGCTACTCCTAATACATGTTCGTCAACAAACTGTAAAGCACCTTCTGTTTCTACCAGTTCTTTGAACTTGCTTTTCGGCTGTTTACATTGCGGGCAAAATTCAGGAGCTTCGTCACCTTCATGAACATAACCACATACTGTGCAGATCCATTTCTTTTTCATCTTTGTAAAATTTTATTGGTTGTAAAACTATTAGTATATATAATCATTGTTATTTCCTGCGACAAAATTAACCAAACAAATCTAAAAGGCAAATGATCTCCGATAGATATATTCTATCTGTTAATTGATAAAAACTATGGAACTTATTTCCGGCGGCAAGTGTTAGATTATAAAACTTACATATATTATGGATACATCAAAGATTAAAAGCCTGTTAGGCGACAAAGCGGAGTATTTACTTGGTCATACCTGCAAAACGATTGACAAATCGCTGATACATATTCCATCTCCTTCAACAGTAGATGATATCTGGATCAATACAGACAGAAATATTCAAACATTAAATAATTTACAAAGGATGCTGGGAAGCGGACGTCTTGCCAATACCGGCTATTTGTCTATCCTTCCCGTAGACCAGGATATAGAACATACGGCAGGCGCTTCATTTGCCCCCAACCCTATTTACTTCGACCCGGAAAACATTGTAAAGCTGGCTATCGAAGGAGGCTGTAACGCTGTGGCTTCCACATTCGGGAACTTAGGAGTAGTGGCACGCAAATATGCACACAAAATACCGTTCCTTGTAAAGCTCAATCATAACGAATTGTTGACTTATCCGAACAGTTACAATCAGGTGATGTTCGGTACGGTCAAGGAGGCCTGGAATATGGGTGCCGCCGCCGTTGGTGCTACGATCTATTTCGGTTCTGCCGAAAGCCGTGACCAATTAGTTGAAATTGCAGATGCATTCGAATATGCCCATGAGTTGGGTATGGCAACTGTGCTCTGGTGTTATTTAAGAAACAATGATTTCAAGAAAGATGGTGTCGATTATCATGCAGCTGCCGACCTGACCGGACAGGCTAACCATCTAGGCGTTACCATCAAAGCCGATATCGTAAAACAGAAACTACCGACGAACAACGGAGGTTTTACTGCCATCAACTTCGGCAAAGTGGATAAAAAGATGTACACCGAACTGGCTACCGAACACCCGATCGACCTTTGCCGCTACCAGGTTGCAAACGGTTATATGGGACGCATCGGCCTCATCAACTCCGGCGGTGAATCACACGGAGCCTCCGATCTGAAGGATGCCGTTACTACAGCCGTCATCAATAAACGTGCCGGCGGTATGGGCCTGATCAGCGGACGTAAAGCATTCCAACGCTCCATGAAGGATGGCGTCGAACTGCTACACACCATTCAGGATGTTTATCTGGACCCGGAAATTACAATCGCATAAGTAAAGACGCAAAAGTCTGTAAATGGCATGCAGATAACATAGATTAGCTAAATCAGTGTCATCAGCGTGCCATTTATTGTCTTTCACTCCAAACTTATTACCTTTGCCCCTGTTTTAATAAAGGCAAAATGAAATCAGAAGCTTATAAAGGCCACCTCGCTATGCTGGGAGCCAATATTCTTTGGGGACTAATGTCTCCCATATCAAAAGCCGTATTATCCGCTGGTCCGATCAGCGCATTATCGCTTACCACTTTCCGCATGATAGGAGCGGCAGCCGTATTCTGGCTAGCCTCTCTCTTTACCAAAAAGGAACATGTCAACCACCAGGACTTAATGAAGTTGTTCTTTGCAGCGTTGCTGGGGATCGTTCTGAACCAGGGTTCATTCATATTCGGAGTATCCTTGACTTCGCCGATCAATGCCTCCATCGTTACGACAACGACACCTATCATCACAATGATCATTGCAGCATTCTACCTGAAAGAACCTGTCACGGGAAAGAAAGTAATCGGCATCTTTATAGGAGCAGCAGGAGCGCTACTACTTATTCTGAGCAGCCAAAGTGCAGCTGCCGGAGGAGGGAAAAGCAGTAATATATGGGGAGACCTGCTCTGCTTGCTGGCACAGTTCAGTTTCTCATTCTACTTTGTATTATTCAAGGGATTGATCGGCAAATATTCGCCTATCACATTGATGAAATGGATGTTCACGTATGCATCCATCTGTACGATCCCGTTCTCTTATAACCATATTGCAGGTATCGACTTCCTGCATCTTCCTGCAGAATTATATATGGGTATCGCCTATGTCGTCCTGGGAGGCACATTCCTGCCCTACCTCTTTATCCCTATCGGACAAAACCTACTGCGCCCGACTGTAGCCTGTATGTATAATTATGTACAACCGATCGTAGCGTCACTGATAGCTGTACTTTGGGGAATGGATACTTTCGGAGTAATGAAAGGTATCGCCGTTGCACTGGTCTTTTCCGGGGTATACATCGTAACACAAAGCAAATCGAGGGCCCAGTTAGAGACCCTCTGATATGCCTTTCCATAGATTATCGTCAGGTACGGAAGCTATGATCTGTATCTTTTGTTTGGATACCGGATGGATAAATTCGGCACTGCGGGAATGCAGGCTGATGCCACCGTCCTTATTCGAACGGTCTGCCCCATATTTAAGATCCCCTTTGATCGGGCATCCCATTTTTGCCAGCTGACAACGTATCTGGTGATGACGTCCTGTCTTCAGGTCTATTTCCAGCAGGAAATAATTATCCGAACGGGCAATCACCTTATAATGCAGGATCGCTTTCTTGGAGTCCGGACGTTCAGTATCGTAAGCATAACTCTTATTCTGTTTTTCGTTGCGGACCAGCCAGTGAACCAGTTCGCCTTCTTCTGCCGGAGGACAATTCTTAACGATTGCCCAGTAGGTCTTTTTCACCTCTCCCAAACGGAACATCTCGTTCAGACGGGGTAAAGCCTTACTGGTTTTGGCAAACAGAACGACACCACTGACAGGACGATCCAGTCGGTGAGTCACACCTACATAAACGTTTCCCGGCTTGCAATACTTCTCTTTCAGCCATGCCTTGAGCATTTCCGAAAGAGGAGTATCACCGGTTTTATCTCCTTGTACAATCTCGCGGCACGTTTTATTTACCGCGATGATATGATTGTCTTCGTAGATAACTTCCATATTACATATTCATGCCGCCGTCTACCTGAATCACCTGGCCCGATACATAAGCAGACAGATCAGAGGCAAGGAATGTTGCTACATTTGCCACATCTTCGGTAGTACCGCCACGACGCAAAGGAATCTTCTTGTTCCATTCTTCTCTCACTTCTTCCGGCAGTTTAGCAGTCATATCCGTGATAATGAAACCCGGAGCGATCGCATTCGCACGGATACCGCGTGAACCCAGTTCCTGAGCTACCGATTTAGCCAGACCGATCATACCGGCCTTTGAAGCTGAATAGTTGCTCTGACCAGCGTTACCATGAACACCGACAACAGAAGACATATTGATAATGTTACCTGCACGTTGTTTCATCATGATCGGAGTACAGGCATGGATGAAGTTGAAAGCAGATTTCAGGTTCACATTCAGAACAGCATCCCACTGGCCTTCGCTCATACGCATCATCAGACCGTCTTTCGTAATACCGGCATTGTTTACCAGGATATCGATACGACCGAAGTCTTTCGCGATCTCTGCCACTACATTGTGAGTATCTTCAAAGTTGGCAGCGTTAGAAGCATAACCTTTTGCCTTTACACCTAAAGCTTCGATTTCTTTCTGTGTTGCTTCACCGTTTTCATCGATAACCAGGTCTGTAAATGCAATATTCGCACCTTCAGAGGCAAACTTCAAAGCGATGGCTTTACCGATACCGCGTGCAGCACCGGTTACAATAGCTACTTTTCCTTCTAATAATTTCATACTATTTCTTTTTTATGAAGGGCAAAAAAAATGTTTTGCCCCTTCCTGTTTATATTAACACTGTATCAGACAAGCACCGGCAGAATAACCGCCACCGAATACCGTCAGGCAAACCAAATCACCTTTCTTGAATGAATGATCGTTTTGGGCATATACCAAAGCAGAACTTACAGAACCTGTATTACCTAACTCTTCGATATTATGCAGGAACTTTTCTTCCGGCAACCCCAGTTGTTTGGCTATATTCGACATGATACGCATATTAGCCTGGTGACCGATGAAATAAGTCAGGTCGTCCAGCGCAAATCCGTTCTTTTCCAACAGATACAACGCATTCTTAGGCATATAGGTACAAGCCTGGATAAACACGTCGCGACCTTCCGGCATCTGGATACCGCCGTCACGCGGACGCAACTGAACGCCTTCCGGACCTTTGCTCAAATGTCCCAGACCTTGTGTAAATATCTCAATGATATGAGGATCTTTTTCCGTTACACGTTCTTTAGAGATAAAGAACGCCGCTGCCGCATCTCCCCAAAGGTGACCGGCTTTCGGATCTGTCTCGTTATAATAAGCTGAATTCTTATCTGCCGAAAGGATCAAAGCCTTTGTCGCCTTGCCCATAGCAAAATAACCTTCCACAACTTCCAGTGCATTTAAAAAGGAAGAGCAGGCAGAAGACAGATACAAAGCTTTCGCCTCTGTAATATTGAACTCACGCTGCGTATAATGAGCCGCGGTGGCTACTGTATCATACGGAGAATAGGATGCCGAAATAATCAAATCGACTTCCGTAATGTCATATGGCAATTTTGGCAGTGCATCACGTACGGCTTCTATGCCCATTGTACAAATATTCTCTTCCGGTTTGGCCTTGGACCGGGTCTTAATACCCGTACGCTGTTCAATCCACTCACTTGTCAACCCGTTTAATTCCAAAAAATGTTGGTTGTGCACCCGCTCTTCAGGCACATAAAACCCTGTTGCATTAATAAACATCTCTGGTTTTACTTTATCTTTATTCCGTTGAATATTAAATTCATTACATTATCTCTACGCTTAATCCGCTGGCTGATATTATCTCCCATAATACCCCTTATATAAGGAACTTCCAGTCCCTTTAAGGCATGATGCAGCACGACTGCTGTAATTTCCGTATCAGGCATTGCGAAAATGCCCTCCTTGACTCCGGCATCCAAAATTCCCTTCAATAATTCTGTTTCGCGTATATCGAAGCTCTTACGAACCTTCTCTACCCGCCATATATCACGGAAAAAGTTTGCTTTCAGTGTACCATTACGAAACACGAGCGCCTTGATAGCATCCAATCTGGAATAGATGAATGTCATCAACTTCTCATCAGCTGGCAAATCCTTTCCGGCAACATCAAGCAGCATCTTGTATAATTGATCCAGCTCCGATTCCACCACAGCCAGATAAATCTCATTTTTACTCTTGAAATACGTATATAACGTACGTCTGCCTTTCTTGGAAGCCTGTGCAATATCGTTCATTGTCGTATTATCAACCCCCATGCGGGCAAACAATTGCCTGGCCACATCCACCAACATATCGCGTGTTTTAGAAACTGTCATCGGCATTGTATTGCACATTTTGATTAAAACTGTGCGCAAAGTACCTAAAAAAGATTGGTTTTACCAAGTATATTAAAAAAAACTTGCAATAAATTTGTTTTGTACGAGAAATTCCATACCTTTGCACTCGCAATCACGAAATGATTGTAAACTATATCGCGGAGTGGAGCAGTGGTAGCTCGTTGGGCTCATAACCCAAAGGTCGTAAGTTCGAGTCTTGCCTCCGCAACTATATAAGAAGGCTTTCAGTTCAAACTGGAAGCCTTTTTTATTTTTCATCTTCTCTAAGTTTTATTAGCCAAAATTAAACGATCAAATTCCGCCCCGGCATGTTTATTGTAATGTAGATGTATGAATAGCAACAGATAAAAGACTTAACAATATAAATAATATGGCTTATATAGACTATTACAACATTCTAGGGGTGAACAAAGGAGCTTCGCAGGATGACATCAAAAAGGCATACAAGAAGCTGGCCCGTAAATATCATCCGGACCTGAATCCGAATGATCCGGACGCCCATCGGAAATTTCAGGAGATTAACGAAGCCAATGAAGTTTTAAGTGATCCGGAAAAACGAAAGAAATACGATCAATACGGTGAAAACTGGAAACATGCTGATCAATTCGAGGCTCAACAGAATCAATACGGACAGTACCAGGGTGGTTTCGGAGGCTTTGGCGGCAACGGAGGAGGCGCTCAGTGGAGTGCGTCGGACGACGGTAGCGGCTTCTCCGACTTCTTTGAGTCCATGTTCGGCGGAGGCGGTCGAAGCAGCGGCAGAGGAAACTATGCATTCCGCGGCCAGGATTATAATGCAGAGCTGCACGTCTCTTTGGCAGATGCTGCCAAAACGCACAAACAGGTTATCACGGTCAATGGCAAGAACCTGCGTATCACCGTCCCAGCCGGTATAGCCGACGGACAAACTATCAAACTGAAAGGACAAGGCGGTCCGGGTGTAAACGGCGGACCGGCAGGCGACTTATATATAACGTTCAGTATAGGTGAAGACGGTCGCTTCAAACGTGTGGGCGACGATCTGTATGTAACGGCTCCTCTGAACCTGTACACCGCCATATTAGGAGGAGAACAGATCATCGAAACGATGGATAGCAAAGTCAAACTGAAAGTAGCTCCCGGTACGCAGAATAACAGCAAAGTACGATTGAAAGGCAAAGGATTCCCTGTCTATAAAAAAGACGGACAGTTCGGCGATCTGATCGTCACCTACTCTATTGAGATACCGACGAATCTGACGGAAAAACAGAAAGAGTTGTTCCGCGAAATACAGAGTCTTAATTAATAAAACACGAGTACTATGCAAACAGATTTAATTATAGTCAACGAATATTGCCGGATATGCCATATCGAACCTTCCTTCATTTTCAGACTGGAAGAAGGCGGACTAATTGAAATCCGCATTGTCGAAGGTGAGAAGTATTTGCAGGCGGAACAATTACAGGATATCGAAAGATATACACGTATGTATTACGACCTGGCGATCAACTTCGAAGGGATCGATGCCATCCATCATCTACTGAACCGTATCAAGTCCATGCAACAGCAGATCGGACACCTGAAGAAGATGCTTCATGTATATGAGGCAAAAGATTTTGAAGAAAATGAATTATAAAATACAAAACGACACATCCACCTTACAATCAACCAGGTAGATGTGTCATTTTGTTACAAAAAACACCTTTAATCCCCAGCTTCCAGCAGAGGATTGAAAACTTTTTGCAAAACAATTTGGATCATAAGAAATAATTCGTACCTTTGCACTCGCAATCAGATAATGATAGCAACTATATCGCGGAGTGGAGCAGTGGTAGCTCGTTGGGCTCATAACCCAAAGGTCGTAAGTTCGAGTCTTGCCTCCGCAACTATCTAAAGAGAATCAACAATGTTGGTTCTCTTTTTTTATGTCTTGAAATCCCCCTCAACGGTCACTACCACGCATGAACCTAACTAAAACAGCTCGGTTAATCTCATCTCTACTGTTAAGCTGCCCCCACCAGACAACTAACCTTCAGGCTCCTATCTTTTAAACAACAATCTCCCGACTTTTAAAATTAATATATATACTCTACAAATATGCAACACTATAATTACATAAAGGCAAGGCATACCCTGCATTTATGTAATCATAATCTTTTATTATTAAAATATTAATGGTTTATACTTAAATATCCTATAGTTTACTCTGAATCTTAGTATTAGAAATGCTTACTTCCCGTAAAGATAAAAAGTCGTTTTGTCAATAAAAGCGTTCTTTTTGACAGGCGGATTTTCATATGATCCATAAATTGTCCATCTATTCCAAGCCTCTTTTAGAACATTGATATTCAGAGTTAAAATTGAGTAATAACCTATTGGACATTGAACGTTTTCCAGTTCTTTCTGTTTATATACACAGCTAAACAAAAAACACATACCTCTCCGGGGAGAATCTCCCTTCAGCCAAAATCAGGTATGTATTTTATAAGCCAAACTGTATTTCCGTCAGTCACAGTAAATGTGACTGACGAACATTGTCGTAGAACTTAACTTAAAACGCAAATGATATACCTCTTGATTTTATTGGCCTTTATCATATCAGTAGTCTTTTCCATGCTGATAATCCCACGTATTCTGATCGTGGCTCTGACGAAAAGACTTTTCGATATGCCGAACGAACGAAAAATACATACAGGAGCTATCCCCCGCCTGGGTGGCATATCATTCGCTCCAACTATCTTATTCTCGTTAGCTTTCGTATCGGCTATCGCGTATCTGGGATATTTATACGGGTTCAAAATACCTGCCGATATTACTCCGCGTATCACTCCGGATTTCTATTTGCTCACCTGTGGCTTGATCATACTTTATCTTGCCGGCATCAAAGACGATCTGATCGGACTGCGGTACCATACCAAATTTATCGTACAGATCATCGCCGCCACCCTACTCCCTCTTTCCGGATTATGGATCAATAACTTTTACGGTCTTTTTGGAATCCACGAACTGGCACCCTGGATCGGCATGCCGCTGACTATCTTCGTTATCGTGTTCATTACGAATGCGATCAATCTGATCGACGGTATCGACGGACTGGCATCAGGGTTAAGCGGAGCCGCCCTGCTTATATTGGGATCTTTGTTCCTGCACAATCATATGTGGGCCTATGCCATGTTGTCATTCTCCACATTGGGGGTGCTGATTCCTTTTTTCTATTATAATGTATTCGGACAGGCAGAACATGGCAGAAAGATATTCATGGGAGATACCGGAAGCCTGACTTTAGGATATATTCTGGCTTTCCTGTGTATCCGTTATGCAGCATACAATCCGGATATTGCCCCCTACTCCACCAGCGCCATCCTTATTTCATTTTCCACATTGATCGTTCCCATGTTTGATGTAATACGGGTGATGCTGATACGGTTCCGCAGACGTAAAAGCCTGTTCTCTCCCGATAAAAATCATATACACCATAAATTCCTAGAAATGGGCTGCAGCCCCCACAAGGCCCTGCTTTATATCCTGGCTATTTCATGGACTTTCAGCAGTCTGAATATCATATTGGTTCCCTATGTAAACATCAACATTCTATTTATCGGAGATATAGTGATCTGGACAGGACTGAACGTTTATCTGGATAAAATACAAAACAAAAAGAATTCATTGAAAGAGAAAAAAATCATCTAAAAGGTTTAATTGAATTATGAAAGCATGTTTTATGGGCTTAGGCTATATCGGCCTTCCCACAGCAATAATAGCAGCCGAACACGGCATCGATGTAATTGGCGTAGACATCAACCCGCAGGTTGTAGATATGACCAATGAAGGGAAAATACATATCGTTGAACCTGGATTACAGGAGTTATGCCGGAAAGTGGTGGCATCCGGTCATCTACGGGCTTCGGTGAAACCGGAAGTGAGCGATGTTTACCTGATCGTTGTACCTACACCGTTCAAAGGGAATCATGAACCGGATATTTCGTATGTGGAAACAGCCACTCGGTCTGTCATACCTTTACTGAAAGAGGGGGATCTGTTTGTGATCGAGTCGACATCTCCTGTCGGAACAACGGAGAAAATGACTCAACTGATCTATTCACTCCGTCCGGAACTGGAGGGGAAAATATACATCGCTTATTGTCCGGAACGTGTTCTTCCGGGTAATGTGATCTACGAGCTGGTACACAATGACCGGGTTATCGGTGGCATCAACAAAGAGTCGACAGAAAAAGCGATCGGGTTTTACAGCCGGTTTGTAAAAGGGACCCTGCACAAAACAAATGCCAAGACTGCCGAAATGTGCAAGCTAACGGAAAACTCTTCACGGGACGTACAGATTGCTTTTGCCAATGAACTGTCGTTGATATGCGATAAAGCAGGGATCAATGTATGGGAGCTAATTGAACTGGCAAACAAGCATCCGCGGGTAAATATCTTGCAACCGGGTTCCGGTGTAGGCGGCCATTGCATTGCTGTAGACCCTTATTTCATCACGGCTGAATTTCCTTATGAATCACAATTAATCGCCAAGGCACGGGAGATCAACAACTACAAAGCCTTCTGGTGCGCGGAAAAGGTAGAGAGCGCCATGCTGAAGTTCGAACTGGAGCATCACCGTAAACCGATTGTTGCCATGATGGGACTGGCTTTCAAGCCAAATATCGACGATTTACGGGAGTCACCTGCCAAATACATCACAACCAAAGTGATGCAAAGCCATAATAATGCAGACATATTAGTGGTGGAACCAAACGTAGAAGTACACAAAGTGTTCAAACTCACCGATTACAGGGAGGCATATGAAAAAGCGGATATTGTGGTATTCCTGGTGAAACACGCCCCCTTCAAAGAGTTAGTTTACGACCCAAAGAAAATAATACTTGATTTTGCCGGAGTCTACAAAAGGGAATGACAACGACAAATAATAACAAGCGCATTGCCCAAAATGCTATGATGATGTATATAAGGATGCTGCTGACTATGGCAGTTACCTTATATACTTCCAGGGTTGTTTTAAATGCGCTGGGAGTAAATGACTATGGAATCTACAATGTGGTCGGCGGAGTAGTTACCATGTTCTCTTTCTTGAAAGGGACATTAACTTCCGGAACACAGCGGTTCCTCACCTTCGAACTAGGCAGAAAGGATTTCAACCGACTTCAAAAAACATTTTCTGCCACTCTCGTCATCCATTTCTTTCTGGCTATCCTGATCCTGATTCTGGCGGAAACAGTCGGACTGTGGTTTCTCGATTACAAGATGAACATTCCACCAGACAGGATGTATGCGGCACAGTGGTGTTATCAGTTCTCCATCGCAGCCAGTCTGCTAACGATTATCCAGTCTCCTTACAACGCTTGTATTATTGCCCATGAACGCATGAATATCTATGCGTATGTCAGTATTATAGATGTTGTACTCAAGCTATTGATCGTTTATTTACTGGTAGTGATAAATACGGATAAACTGATACTCTATTCACTGCTGGTATTCCTTGTCAATCTGGTAGTCATTGGAATATACATATTATATTGTCGAAAAAAATACCCGGAATGCGCATTTATAATCGTCAGAGATAAAGCATTATATAAACCCATACTTGTTTTTTCCGGCTGGAACATGATGAGTATGTTCGGCTATCTACTCAGCAGCCAGGGAATAAATATATTGTTGAATATATTCTTCTATCCGGCTATCAATGCTGCACGTGCGATCGCTTATCAAATAAACTCGGCTTTAACCTCGTTTGTCAATAATTTCCAGATTGCCGTAACACCTCAAGTCGTAAAGTTATATGCCGACGACCAACAGGAATCAATGAAAAACCTGTTGTATAAAAATTCAAAATACGGTTTTTCATTGCTATGGCTTCTCTCACTGCCGGTCTTGCTGGAGATAAACAAAATACTCGTTTTATGGTTGAAAGAAGTTCCTTCCGAAACTATGATCATGGCCCGGCTGGTGATTATACAAAGCCTGTTCTATACCTTCAACCGTCCGTTCGATATTGCTATCGAGGCAGTCGGACGCATGAAAGAAATAAATCTGTTTACCGGCCCTATGCAGATAATGGTATTACCGGTGTCGTACCTGCTTCTCAAGATCGGATTACCCTTTTATACACCGTTCATACTGAATATTATAGTAGTGATTCTCTGCCTGGTGGTAGAAACTCATTATCTGAATAAATGGATAAATATTTCCAGAAGAGTAATCTTACAACAGATCATTTATCCTCTCTTCTATATGGTAACCCTGTCATCCATTCTGCCCGTCCTTGTTTATTTACATATGAATAGCAGTCTGTTAAGACTATTTATGGTCGTCGTAACATCATCATTCTCCGTCATAGCATGCTCCTATTTCATCGTATTGGACAAACAGGCCAGGGACTGGGTGAAAAACAAAGTCAAATCGATCTTATAATTATTGATTGCATGAAGAAAGTTATATTATCATTCGATTATGAATTATTTTTCGGAGAAAGATCCGGTACTGTAGACAACAGTATTATACGTCCTACGGAACTATTACTTAATAAACTGGATAAGATCAACGGGAAAGCAACCTTTTTCGTCGATTACTTAATGATCAAATATTTAGAAGCACAGCCGAAAACAACCAAAGAGGCCCGCAAGATAACAACCCAACTGCAGGAAATAGTACAACAAGGCCATCGTATCGAACTACACATCCATCCGCATTGGATAGATGCCCGTTACAATGGAGACGGGACCTGGGACTTTAAAGATTTCACCCACTACAGTTTGAATTCATTGCCGGAAGACACTGTTTCCGATCTATTTACCGAAGGTTGCGAGATGTTGAACAAAATTGCCGGAACTGTCGATCCATCCTATAAGGTGGTAGCTTTCCGGGCAGGCGGATGGGCAGTACAACCTTTTTCCCATTTACACAAAGCTTTTAAGAAAGCGAATATAAAAATAGACTCTTCCGTTTCCTGCGGATTTCGCTACAAAGGGAACGATTCCTTTTATGATTTCACACATGTGCCGGACAAACCGGTATATACATTCAAAGACGATGTCCTGGTAGAAGATAAAGACGGAGAATTTGTTGAATTTCCGATATCTTCCTACGAATATACATTTCCTATGCGGATTATCAATAGTATACACCGATACATCAATCCCGGATTAT
Organism: Parabacteroides chongii; assembly: GCF_029581355.1. Taxonomy (NCBI): domain Bacteria; kingdom Pseudomonadati; phylum Bacteroidota; class Bacteroidia; order Bacteroidales; family Tannerellaceae; genus Parabacteroides; species Parabacteroides chongii. The sequence continues at coordinate 5,573,030 of NZ_CP120849.1, forward strand.
TCAGACAAACAACAGACGGCACCCATTCCCGGATTTCTTACGGGACTCTTCCGACAAAGATCCGGAAGAATAGTTCGATCCTGTCCAGATTCACGCTGTCACGCCTGTCTCCTTATGTATTGCTCTATGCTTTAAAGAAAGAGAAAAAGGAATTGCTGGTATTTTTAGACCATCCCAAAGATTTTACATACTCAGCTTTATCCTTTTTGACTTTACTGGAAGGAAACGTTGAGTTTCATTTGTATACAGACTTTATCGATCACTGATACATAAACGAAATATGGATAAAAAATATATATTCCATTGCATGTGTTACTCGCCAAAGGTATACTCAGGACTCGACCGGTTTACTCTTATGCTGGCAAACAAATTGGCAGAAGACCATTATCAGAATGTATTCATGTTTTATGATACACTGGAATATGCTCCTGTCTATCGCGAGGAACTGACAGAAAACGGACATACGATCGTTTTACTGGATTCCAAATCCGGTACACTGAAACTATTGAAGGAATATCTAACCTGTTTCAATTCGTACAAACCTGCGATCGTCCATGTTCATTTTACGTCGTTATTCAAATTGCTGAATTGTTTCCTTCGTCTTTTTTATCATTTCAAACTGTTTATCTCTTTTCATTCGACAGTAAACCCTTGCTCTTCCTATAAAAAGTACAGGAAACAGAAAGGATTTGTCAAAACATTACTTTACACCTGGTATTGCCGCTTTATATATCAGCAAAGTAATGCCATTATTTGTGTCAGCCAAGCTGTAAAGCGACAGTATCTTCAGTTTTTACATCATAATAGAAAAGTCAAGTGTCTGTATTTAGGAGTTAATCCTACTATAACCAGTCAGGAAAAGGCTAAAAGAATACTGCATTTTGAAGATGAAACGAGATTTCGGATATGTCATATTTCCGCTTTCGAACATCTGAAAGGAATAGATATAATCATTGAGGCTGCAGCCCTTTTGAAAGAAAAGTATCAATTAAGGGATTTCAAAGTTTACTTAATAGGGACTGACAGAAGAAATGACAATTATTCAAAAATGATAAAAGAGCTGTCAGCTCGTCTTCAGGTCCAGGAACACATCGTCTGGCTAGGGAAAAGATTTGATATACAATATATATTACCGGCCTTTGATGTGTACATCCATCCTTCCAGACAAGAAGGCATAGGAGTCTCCTTGATGGAAGCGGCTTCTGCCGGACTGCCTCTTATTGGGACCAGAGTTGGCGGGATACCGGAGGTTATTGCCCACGAATCGAATGGCTTCCTGATAAAAAGTGAATCTGCGGTCCAATTGGCTCATTATCTTTATAAACTATATCAGGATAAAAAAATTCGTCGTGAGATGGCTATCCGATCCAAAGAAAGATGGAACGACTCATTCAATATAGAGAAACAGACAAACAAATTATATCAAATATACATAAACGCTTAAAGTAAATCGACTATGATACATATCGTTGTTCTAATTGATACAAATATCGAAAGATACCCTCCCGTTATAGCCCTTTTGGATGCAATAACCCTGCAAGAAGACTTCTCCGTTACCGTTATCGAGGGAGAACATGATCCCAACATGGATAAACGTTATCAGAAACAGGCAACCTTTTTCCACCTGTACGGGAAACCTTATATGGGAAATCTGCTCCACAAAGCATACAACCGTATAAGCCGGATCATTAAATACAGGAAGTTTGTAAAGAACTATTTGACAAACAATGCATATGATGTTGTGTGGGTAGCAACAGCCGATACAGCCCTCCACTTACGGGGGATCATCGAGAAACATAATTTTATCCTGAACCTGTTTGAACTTTACGATACTTTTCCCGTTCGGTTAAAATGGCTGCATCATTTATCTGCGTATGCCCGCAACATAGTAGTTCCTGAAATAAACAGAGCCAATATATTCCGGGTATGGTTCAATCTGCCGGAAACTCCGTTTGTCATACCGAACAAACCTTCCGAACATCCGTGTTGTAAGAATCTGTCTGTCGACCAAATCGGTAACACCATTTTAGAACATATATCTAAAAAGATCATTCTATATCAAGGACACATCATTGAAGAAAGAAGACTGGATGCTATCTGTGAAGCCATATCGCAATTGCCGGATTACTGCCTGGTCCTGATGGGTAAGGAAACGGACTACCTGGTCGACCTGAAAAGCCGGTTTCCGTTTATCATCCATCAAAACTATGTTTCCCCGCCTCTTCACCTTAATATCACCAGTCATGCACATATCGGTATTGTCACTTATACGTATGAATCACTGAATAACATATTTTGTGCACCTAATAAAATTTGGGAATATGCAGGTTTTGGCATACCGATGCTCGGAAACAATATACCGGGTCTTCAATCGACTATCGGAGCATCGCAGGCAGGCATCTGCGTAGATACAGATAGGATTGGAGAGATATTGAATGCAATCCAGGCTATAGATAGCGAATATGAGTTTTATAGTAAAAAAGCACTCGCTTTTTATCATTCGGTTTCTATAAACAAGATGTATAAAGATGTTATATACCAATCATTATAACACAGTCTTCATCAGTTCCTGCATCTTCGTTTCTTATGCAGGATTAGCCATTGTGCTACCTTTGTTTTATCCGGCAAATGCTCCGGATAACGGGATGATTCTGTTTCAACTATTTTTCGCCTTATTGATTTTTATATTGGGCATCGAGGTCTTTTCCAAAAATAAAATAACCGGATGCCTACTGGGTATTATTCTATTCCAATATATAGCATCGGTGACACTACGTTATTATTATATCCAACATTTCGGAAATCCACTGGGATATAATCCGATCGATTCATGGCTATACCATTCAACAGGCGTTGCGGTTCAGAACTATTCGCTGGAAGAATTCTTCACTTATCTGAAGAGTAATAGCTTTAATGTAGACGACTGGGGATTCCCTCTTGTTGTCTACTTTGCTTACCATATTTTGGGAGATAATATAGGAATCGATTTGCTATTACTTCTCAACATACTGGTTATCACAATCTCTTCATTCCGGCTATATCAACTAGCCGGTTATTTTCTGGACAAAAGTTATGCGCTCCTGGTTACATTTATTTGGGGGACGCTACCGTTTCTGGCCTACACAACGGTAGTCGGGTTGAAAGAAAACTTTTTTCTGTTCTTTACTATCTCGTCTTTATATTATATGTATAGGTATCTGCAAAAAAAGAACCTGAAAAATCTCCTGTACTTTCTGATCTATACTTCCGGGTTATTCTTCTTCAGATATGCACTCGTTTTTATGATGTTCATTTCATTGATTACCGGTTTACTACTATTTAACAGCCAAAGTAGCAAAAGACTGAAATATCTGCTTATCGGAGCATGTGTTTTAGGTGGTTTTGCTTTCAAGATTGCCGTAGATCTTATCGCAACATTACAAGGAGGTTCTTATGAAGCTCTACTCGACGCAGTTGCTTACCGGATCGGAGAAAATTCATACGGAGGTACTTTTACTATGTTGGTTAATTTTACAGCCATGCTAATTGGCCCCTTCCCCAACTTTATATCTGACAGTGACAAGGCTAATTATATTACTATATACAGCTATACGGCATTTATAAAGATGCTGTTCTCCTTTTTTTATCTCTACGGAATCTGGTACATTTTCAAAAGGAAACTTTACTATTATCTACCGATGCTTGCTTTTATCTTTCTGCAAAGCATAATGATTTTCTTTACTTTCTATACGCTGCATATCCGTTATCAATTACCTCATATCCCGTTTCAACTGATCATTGCCGGATACGGATTGAATGTATTCGTTCATCAGCAAAGCAAAGTTGGAAAGCGGATGCTCACGACTTATATAGGCGGTGTATTTATACTTATCCTCATCTATAATTTAAGATTATCATAAATGAATTTACTGTTTGTTGTTCCGGACCTTTCGAATCTGGGAGGAGTTGCCAACCATTATTCGGGATTACATGATTACTGGACTTTCCCCGTATCTTATGAATATTATGGGAAACGGAAAGGGATTCCGGCCATCATCTGTTTCCCTTTCGATATCCTCAAATACATATTCAAACTGATGTTCTGCCGGATAGATATCGTATTCGTCAATCCTTCATTAAGAAGGTATCAACTGATACGGGACGGCATATACATTTTACTGGCTAAACTATTCCGCAAAAAGGTCGTGACTTTTATTCATGGCTGGGATACGAGCCTGGCCTCTGTTCTGATCAGGAAACCCGGATTGTTTAAATATGTATATAATAAATCCTCTCTCCTGTTTGTCTTATCCAGTGAATTCCAGAAACAACTAATTCGTATGGGGATTACCAGTCCCATCAGGTTAACTACCACCAAAGTGGATGACAAACTTCTGAAAACCTTCGATATTAACCATAGGAATGGTGAGATACGGCAAATACTCTTTCTGGCACGGATTATCAAAACCAAAGGAATTTTCATTGCACTAGATACTTTCAGACTATTGAAAAAAGAATTTCCCTGGCTGAAACTATTGGTTTGCGGAGAGGGTTCTGACCGAATCAAAGCCGAAGAATATATTTTGCAAAATCATCTGGAGGATGTCCTGTTTACTGGAGCTGTTTCAGGTAACACTCTGATCAACGCTTTCAAAAACAGCGATCTATACATCCTTCCTTCCTATGAAGAAGGTATGGCGACTTCCATTCTGGAAGCAATGGCTTTCGGTCTGCCGATCGTTTCAAGACCTGTCGGAGGTATCGTCGATTACTTTATCGAAGGAGAAATGGGTTATCTGATCCCGACCCTCAACGCACAGGATTTCTATGAAGCCATCAGACAACTGATAGTAAATCCTAAACTCACCCGAACAATATCAGAGACCAATCACCGATATGCCTTGGAGCATTTCCTTGCTTCTACCGTTGCCAAGTGTTTGGAAACGGCATTATCAGAAGTGTTTCATCCTGATGAAACAACTGTTCCACTTAGGTGAAACAACTGTTTCTACCATATGAAACACTTGTTCCAATATAAAGAAAACAATGAAACACAAATAAGGAATATGCAAAAAAAACAAGTTACATTAAATGGTATAAAGGTTTTCCCCTTTATTTCTGCCCAAGAGCTTTTACAATATGTAAATAGCCGGAAAGGAATCTTAATAGCTATCAACGCAGAAAAGATATTACATGCAACCAGCCAGACGCGCGATATCATAAACCGGAACATCGGTTATTGTGACGGATATGGAGCCGTTATGGCGCTGAAAAAGAAAGGTTATAAAAATGTAGCTAAGATTCCAGGCTGTGAATTATGGCTGAAAATAACAGCTGCATTGTATGATAAAAATAAAACATTCTATCTGGTTGGCAGTACACAGGAAGTCATCGAACAAACCATCAGCAAATTAAAACAGGAGTATCCTGGTATCCGATTCGCCAATTATCGAAACGGATATATCAAATCCGAAGAAGAGAAAGCGGCGTTACTCGCCGATATCCAAAGTAAGAAACCTGATGTCGTATTTGTTGCCATGGGATCACCTAAACAGGAGTTGCTTATGGAGGAAATGTTCAAAGTACATCCGGCCATCTACCAAGGATTGGGTGGAAGTTTCGATGTCTATACCGGTCAGGTCAAACGTGCTCCAAAATGGTGGGTCGACCATAACCTGGAGTTTGCTTACCGTCTGATAAAACAACCCAGCCGTATCAAACGGCAAATCCATCTGATCCGCTTTTTAATATTAGTCAAACTAGGTAAAATATAATCAACACAAGTATGAAAAAAGTAATGTTAGTATTCGGCACTCGTCCCGAAGCAATCAAAATGGCTCCGCTCATTAAAGAATATCAGAAATATCCGGAAGATTTCCAGACCATCGTATGCGTCACAGGACAACATAGGGAGATGTTGGACCAAGTCCTTCATATCTTCGACATCCACCCTGATTACGATTTGAATATAATGAAACAAGGACAGGATTTATATGATGTAACCGCCCGGGTTCTGACTGGTATGCGGGAGGTCTTATCCGAATCACGTCCGGACCTCGTGCTGGTACACGGAGATACCACCACCTCTACCGCTGCTGCCCTCGCCGCGTTCTATCAGCAAATCCCTGTCGGACATGTAGAGGCAGGCTTGCGGACACATAATATATACAGCCCGTGGCCGGAAGAAATGAACCGGCAACTTACCGGACGAATCGCTTCCATTCATTTCTCCCCCACACAATTAAGCAAAAAAAATTTACTGGACGATAATATTGCAGAAAAGAATATCATCGTTACGGGAAATACGGTCATCGATGCCTTGTATCAGATGGTAGAAAAAATAAAAAAGAATGAAGAATTAAGGCAACAACTGGAGAATGAACTGAATAGATCCGGATATAAAATCTCACGGTTAACCGAACAAAGTAACCGAAAATTGGTTTTAATAACAGGTCATCGTCGTGAGAACTTCGGAAAAGGATTTATTTCTATATGCAAAGCGATCAAGACATTAGCCGAGAATCATCCGGATATCGACTTTGTATATCCAATGCATCTGAATCCGAATGTACGGCAACCGATCCGGGAAATATTCGGAGATTCAAAACCATCCAATATGTTCTTTATAGAACCTTTGGAATATTTACCGTTCATCTATCTGATGGAACTGTCAACACTTGTTCTTACAGATAGCGGAGGTATTCAGGAAGAAGCACCAGGACTGGGAAAACCGGTTTTGGTCATGCGTGAAACAACAGAACGCCCGGAAGCATTAAACGCCGGAACTGTCAGGTTAGTCGGAACGGACTTCAACAAGATCGTAGCGGAGACATCCCGACTACTGGAAGACAGTACGTATTATGATCAAATGAGTAAAGCCGTGAATCCGTATGGAGATGGGTTCGCTTGCCAGAGAATCGTAACAAAAACAAAAGAAATTGTATGAACACTGTAAAAAGGTACTCTTTTTGTATTTTCTGTCTTTTAATATGTACCGGCATCAAAGCACAGGTATCTCAGGAGCTACTGGATAAAGCCCGGCAGGCAGGTATGTCGGAGGAGCAGATTCAGCAGGAAATGTCAAAATACATCGATAAGACGAAAACGTCAACAACTACCCAACAATCCCAAACAGAACAATTCATTCCGGAAAAAGAGATTCCTGGCCGGGCACCTCTTACCAATAAAGAATTACCTCCCCTGGAACTCCAGCGAGAAGAGAATAAGCCGGAACAGAAACTGGAAGATATCGTATTCGGACGTGAAATATTCTCAGAAAAGAATCTGACTTTTGAACCGGTCTTAAATATTCCGACGCCCGTTAATTACCGGCTTTCAGCCGGTGATGAAGTACTCATCCATGTATGGGGAGATTCGGAATTAAACCTGAAACTGACAATATCGCCCGATGGAACAATTATTATACCCGATATCGGACCTGTCGCCCTTAGCGGACTGACCATAGAAGCTGCCGAACAACGGATACGACAGGAACTCGGCCGCATTATGGCTACTATAGACGGCAGGGAGCCTAATACATTTGTATCGGTCAGTCTTGGACAGATCCGCAGCATCAAGGTCAACATTGTCGGTGAGGCAGTAGTTCCCGGAACTTACACATTGACCTCACTTGCCACTCTGTTCAATGCCTTATACGCTGCCGGTGGAGTAAACAACATCGGTTCGCTGCGTAGTATCAAAGTATACCGTAACAGTAAAGAAATTGCCAATCTGGACGTTTATAATTATTTGCTCCACGGCGAATACAATACAAATATACGACTGGAAGATAACGATATGATCATCATCGGTCCGTATGAACAGCTCGTAGTAGCCAAAGGAAAAATAAAACGCAATCGAATCTTTGAATTAAAAAAGGGAGAAACTCTTTCACAATTACTGGATATGGCGGGAGGATTTACCGGAGATGCATACACCAGGGATGTTACCGTAAAAAGAAAATCCGGAACACGTTATCAGATTGCAACAGTTACAGAGGAACAGTTCCCCACATTCACATTTCATGACGGTGACTCACTACTGGTTGACTCTGTCATTCCTTTTTACGAAAATAGATTAACCATCTCCGGTGCCATATGGCGTCCGGGAGAATATGAACTGAGTCCTTCTGTCCATACAGTCAAACAATTGATACAGCAGGCTGCAGGTTTAAAAGGAGATGAATTTACAGGGCGAGCTCAAATTACCCGCTTGAATCCCGATTTCACACATTCTGTCATTGCGATCAATATACAAGATATATTGAACGGCATCTCACCGGACATTGAGTTACAGAACGAAGACCAGTTATATATCCCCTCACTGTTTGATTTGCGGGAGCCTTATACGATCAAGATTGGAGGAGCCGTGAACCAGCCGGATACCGTCTTACCCTATCGTAAGAATATGACAATAGAGGATGCGATCGTACTGGCAGGAGGATTACAGGAAGCGGCGGCAACTGTCAATGTGGAAGTTGCCAGGCGCATAAAAAATCCCCAATCCTCCCAAAGTACGGAACAAATAGCCAAAGTGTTCAAGTTTACCCTAAAAGATGGCTTAGAAATAACCTCTGGTGACACATTATTCACATTGGATCCTTTTGACGAAGTATATGTCCGTTTCTCTCCGGAATACCAAAAGCAACAAGTTGTGAAAGTGAACGGCGAAATTATGTTTGCCGGAAGCTATGCTCTTCCGCATAAAAACACACGATTAAGCGATCTGATCAAAGAGTCGGGAGGTATCACCCCGGGAGCCTATGTAAAAGGAGCCAGCCTAAAACGAAAACTCAGCGACGACGAGATCAGACAGGTCGAAACTCTTTTACAATTAAGCAATTCCAATAAACAAAGTAAAGATTCGATCGCCTTATCGATGGCAGACATACATGATTATCCGGTCGGTATCGACCTGGAGAAAGCACTGTCTCATCCGGGATGTACGGAGGACCTGGTTTTACAGGATGGAGACATTCTATATATTCCTCAGTTACAAAGCACCGTAAAGATCAGTGGAGCAGTAACCTATCCTAACAGTATCACTTATAACAAAGGAATGTCGGTTCGCGATTGTCTCTCACAAGCCGGAGGTTATAACGATCTTTCCCGCAAATATCCGATCGTCATTTATATGAACGGACAGGTTGCAACAACCCGAAGGACCGGAATATTCTTTAAACGATATCCGAAAGTCGAACCCGGATGTGAAATTGTCGTACCAAGCAAATCGCAGCGTAACCGTGGAGCCAGCTTATCAGAAATAATGAGTATCAGCAGTTCTGCAACATCAATGGCTGCAATGGTAACTTCCATCATAAATATGATTAAAAAATAATATCCATGGGTAATGAAATTAGACTACTCCTGTATGCATGGAAAAAGCGAATGTTATTTCTAAAAACGTGTGGAACTGCTATTATCATCGGTTTGATTATAGCAGTCAGCATTCCCAAAGAATATATAACTACCGCTAAACTGGCTCCGGAAACAAATGATAATACCAAAAAGGTCGGAGATTTAGGGGGACTGGCAGCTATGGCTGGTATCAACCTGAATAATACAGGCAGTTCCGATGCCATCTCTCCTGAACTGTATCCGGATGTTGTTCAAAGCATACCTTTTCTGGTTGAATTATTTCCTGTGCAAGTTACAGATAAAAAAGGGACACTCCACTTGTCAGTGTATGATTACATCAGTAAACACCAGCGTGAAGCCTGGTGGAACTATATATTAGGTATTCCTTCCCGAGGACTGACAGCTATAAAACAACTGTTTTCCGAAAAAAGAGAACAATCGGATGAAGTGAATCCTTTCTATCTGACAGGCGAGCAGCAACAGGTTATAAATGGATTAAGAAATCGTATATCCATCTTTGTCGACAAAAAAACAATGGTAATAACGATTAATGTCCGTATGCAAGATCCTGTCATTTCTGCAACATTAACAGATGTCATATTGGAGAAACTCCAGACCTATATTACCAGCTATCGGACCCAAAAGGCAAAACAAGATTTGAAATTTACAGAAAAAGTGTATGCAGAAGCCCGGGATGCCTATTATAAATCCCAACAGGCATACGCAAAATTCGAGGATTCCAACAAAAATATCATATCTGCCAGCTACCGCACGGAACAGGAACGCCTAAAAAACGAAATGACATTAACATTCAATGTCTACAACTCACTGGCACAAAAATATGAACAGGATAAACTAAAAGTACAGGAGCAAACGCCGGTATATGCAATTATCGACCCTGCTACTGTACCTTTAAAAGCAATCTCTCCTAATAAAGTGATTATTATAATAGCATTCTTCTTTATGGCATTAATAGCCACTATAGGATACCTGTTTATAAAAGATAATACTGTCAGGACCGACTGATCTGCAACCCCTTATCCGAAAGCCCCATTTCTACAAAACGGGCATTCGGATTACGCGGAGAAGCCGTCAACTGTTTACGTATCAGCAAAGCAGCTTCCGGATCTTTTGCTACGATATACAAATAGCCGCCACCTCCTGCCCCAGGTAGTTTATAACCTAAGGCATAATCTTTTATCTGCGCGATCAGTTCTTCTACTGCAGGGGGATTCGTTCCGGAATCGAGTGCCTTCTTCTGTTCCCAGGTCTTTGCGATAAGTTTACCGTACGTTTCAAAATTACCGCATTGAATAGCATCGAACATATCCAGAGCATGCGTCTTCATTTCTGAAAGCAGACGAAGATGTGTGGTACTATTCAGAAACATACCTTGTACAATTTCTGCCAGAATATTCTTGGCCGTACGGGTTATTCCTGTATAATATAACAAATGACAAGCCTGATATTGCGGGTCGGTAAACAAATATTCCGGTAACCAACGCACGGAAGGATTCTGATTGAAGCCTTCTCCTGTCTGTAACAGTTTCAGACCATGTAATACCCCGCCATACTGATCCTGCCAGCCTCCGCCTGTTGTAAGCAGTTGCTCTAAAATCAAGGTACGATATCCTATCTTACTTTTATCCCACGCCAGACCACAAAAATCGGATATTGCTCCAAGCACGGTCGCAGCCAAAATAGAACTGGTCCCGAGTCCCGATCCAGCCGGAATAGCAGCCAGTAAAGTAACTTCCAATCCACTACCAAAACTTTTTAACTGATCTTCCAATGAAGAGTGATGCGTTGCAGAAAATTCAGGGATAAAGCCGGCTAGAGACAAAGCCGCTTTCGGGATAGAGAAAGGAGAACCGATCTTTTTATAATCACGCAATTCATCCCAGGTAGAAACAACTTCCATCGCCCCCAGGTCGATAGAACGCAAGATGATCTTATATTCTTTCGAAGGCTTTACATATACCTGCAAAGGTGGTTGACCGTTCAACTCGATGGCTACATTAACCACATTCCCTCCGGCGTACATGCAATAAGGAGGAGTATCAGTCCATCCACCAGCCAGGTCGATGCGGACCGGACTTCGCCCCCACACAATTTGGTCACGATATACATTCAGATAAGGAGATTGCTTTTCTCCGGATACGGAACTGATCAATCCTTCTCGTAATAAAGAAAAAGCTTGCTGTTGCTCTCCCTCATACGGTTTCCCTTCCAATTGTAATACACGAGCTCGGAACATCCGGTTATGTATCTGTTTCATCAATGGTGTTTCAGTAGGAAGTACATCCGGCAAATCAAGATTTCCTCCAACAAACTCGCGAGCAGCATCTGCCAGGTCCAACTGGTAGAATACGCTTTTCTCGTGATTGGCTGCCAACATAGGCCAATTGGCATAACGGAATTTCTCACGCTGAACAAAGAGTCTGCTCAGATTAGCACGATCGGATAATTCATTTGCCGACATTTTCTCCGACGACTGCCATATATCCCTGCCACTTTCCAGTTCCGGTTCAGAAACCATCCACCGCATAACCAAGCCCAATTCTTCGATACTTTTACATACCGGGAATAATGCAGCATTCTGTAAGTCAGCGAAAACCTCCAATAGGATACCTCTATCCTCTGCCCACTTAGCAACAGGATATCCCATAAAGACTGTCTTCTCATCAGTCGATGCTCCTTTAAACGGATCATTGAATCCATACGGACGAGCCACCCAGTCCTGTTCTCCGACAGGTACAACATCAAGACAAACACCGGACGGGATATCCAATGTCCAATCGTTTTCAGGAATTCCGGTTATAATATGTCGGTTATCCAGCTTCCAGTGCTTACCTATATAGCTGTTCTCAATCCATAACTCCGAATTCGCGGCAGTCAGGATGATATTAATCGATGCATTCTGCACAAACATGGCAGGATGAGGTTTAACCTTCCGGTGCATGATAGCCCGCTGATCGCGGACCAGATTCTGCACAGCCAGCGTCGAAGAGATCAGTTCGCGGCTCGTCCCATAATGATAAAACTCCCCTCCCTCCAAAGGAAGGATAGCCACACTCAACCGGTTCAACTCTTCATCGGGAATACGGGGATGTTCACCCAAAGCCAGTCCGAATTCGGAATAGAGGTCGTATGATTTCATGGTCTTTCCATCGGCTGTATACGAGTGTTTCATCAGCAACTCCATAGCCCGGTCACTTAGTAACCACACGCCTATATCCATTAGAAAAAGATGGGTCTGGGCCAACTGCCCCAGATCGGTCAGAGACGGCTTCTGAAGCATAAAGTCAAGCTTATCGGGTGCCTGCCTGTTCGACACAAACACGCCATGATTGGTTGCCAAAGCCGGATCGACCCATAGCCCGTAACAAACGACATCCACATCCGGAATATCCTGCAACAGTTCACTATTTCGTATATATACATCCCCACTGGCAATCAGTGTATGGAGCGATTCAGGAGCTTTCTCAATAATCTCCTCATAAAGGGGAAGCTGCAAAGACAATAGATTTTGTGATAACTTCTGCCCCCTCGCCCACCGAAAGACAGGAATTGGTGTCAATATTTTTCCGGAAGGAGCATACCCCGGTAAACGCCGGCTCTGCCCACCGGCATGTAGCAATATCCTTTTCTCCTTTGCCAACCATTCTTTCACAGGGAGACTAGATGCCTCTTTCTGCCGACACGCTTCAATCAGCCAGGTAGTTCCTCCTCCGGATCCCAAACGGGCACCTACCGGATCTGAAGTACAAAACCACTCATCCACATCTGTTTTTGTTATTCTGTGGAAACTGTTTACCAAATTGGGAGGCAATGATAATAATTTCTTCATATTTATATATGTATCAGGAAATGATGAAATCAATTCCATCCAATTAATCTAATCTTTGTTACAAAAGTAGTTTTTCCTTCCATTTCGATTACATGGAAGTTAAATTTTAATTTAATTTTACCATTCAATATGCTATTGGTTTAAATTATTATATTCATATTTGTAGGGAAAAACAACTTACATATCCAGTTGACGATAAAAAACGTTGGTTTTTACTAATCACCCCCTCTCATTTAGTTTTCTAACGTATCTTTAGTTATTCATTTAATATTCAATTGTATGATATACGGTTATGTAAGAGTCAGTACAGATAAGCAAAGTACTGAAAATCAGCGATTTGAAATAGAAAAGTTCGCAAAAGCCAAAAGCATGCGTATTGATCGCTGGGTAGAAGAAACAATCAGTGGAACGACTGATGTCGCAGAACGGCAGCTTGGCCGTTTAATTAAACAAATTCGTAAGGGAGATATCCTGGTTACAACCGAGTTATCACGTTTAGGACGTAATCTGATGCAGGTTATGAGCTTTCTCCATCAATGCATGGAAAAAGACATTTTTGTGATTACGGTAAAGGAGCGCTATGAGTTGGGAAACAACATCAACAGCAAAATTTTGGCATTCGCTTTCAGCCTGAGTGCAGAGATCGAACGTAACCTGATTTCACAACGTACCAAAGAGGCATTAGCCAGAAAAAAGAAAGAAGGTACAAAGCTGGGACGTCCTAAAGGAGGAAAATCTGAACTGTACAAACTTTCCGGTAAGGAAAGCATGATTCGAAAGCTCCTGGAGGAAAAGAAAACCAAGCTGTACATTAGTAAAAAATTAGGTGTAAACAGACAAACTCTAAGGGATTTTATGAAAATGAATCCGGAATTGGACTGATTATAGAAATATTAAGTTTTTTGTCATCCGAAGAGTATATGCCTAAATTGTTAAACAATGCAATCCTAGTAAATGAATTCTAAGCTAAATTGTTTATTTATAGTTGTTTGTTCTAAATACACGGGAAACGCCGGTATTGAAATTTCCAATATTAATACTGTTTGTGTTCTACGGGAATATTTTACCCACAATTACACACTAATTTCCAGCCATTTAGCATCAACTATCAATCTGTATAAAATTAATTTACAATGATTTACGCATTAAAGGCAGATATACGGATAATCTTCGGTCAAGGCAGATGTTTTTTGATAATAAATCAGAGATTGTAAAAATTACACCAAGAGAAAAAAATCAAGGAATAAACAAAATGGATATAGGCATCCTGTTTAAAAAATGAAAAAGATGATTCCATAGCGCAGCAAGAAATTAAAAGGACAAAGACTCCATATCTTACTTTAGTAAAGAATTAGTTGTGTATAGAGAAAACATGACTTTTCTATCTCTTTTTTACACATTATTATACTATAAATTAAGTAATAGTGAATAAATATACTATCTTTGGAATAATTAGCGTAAAGTGGAATATTCGTTGAACCTTATAAAAAGAAATTCAAAATGGAAAGAACACTTGTAATATTGAAACCATGCACTATTCAGCGAGGTTTGATCGGTGAAATCATTGCTCGTTTCGAAAAAAAAGGATTGATCCTTGAAGGTATGAAAATGACCTGGTTAACAGATGAAATTTTGAGCGAACATTACGCTCACCTAAAAGAAAGGCCTTTTTTCCAAAGAGTTAAAGATGCAATGGCAGTATGTCCTGTCGTTGTTTGTTGCTGGAAAGGAGTCGATGCCGTAAATGTAGTACGCACGTTGGCAGGCGCTACCAATGGTAGAAACGCTGCTCCCGGTACTATTCGCGGGGACTATAGCATGAGTGTACAGGAAAATATCGTACATGCTTCCGACTCACAGGAGACGGCTGCCATCGAATTAAAAAGATTCTTCAATGATGACGAATTATTTAATTATGAGACAAAAAACCTGCTCAGCCTTTACGCAAATGACGAATTCTGAGAAATAAAACAAAACAAAAAGCCGGAAAAAAGAAATTTCATACTCTTTTCCGGCTTTTCTATTTCAGATATCTCATCCTATCCTCCCGGACCGGATGAACAACCTCATTACTAATCTAAAAATCTAATACCATGAAAAACACACTATATCATATAAACAAGCCCTTTGCATGAAATGTTTCCAAATAAATAAAGAAATTCATTGCAGTTGTATTATTCCCGAATTGGACCTATATTTGTACTGTATTTTAAACATGAGTACAGACAAAAATTAAAAGAAAACAATATGCATAGTTGGTTTGAATGTAAAGTCTCCTTTGAAAAAGTACTGGAGAACGGAATGCAAAAGAAAGTAACAGAACCTTACCTGGTCGATGCCCTCTCCTTTACGGAAGCAGAAGCACGTATCATCGAAGAAATCCGCCCGTTCATTTCCGGCGAATTTACTGTTACAGACATTAAACGCGCACGCCTCTCTGAATTATTCTTCAACGAAAACGGCGACCGTTTCTACAAGATCAAGGTCTATTTCATCACGCTCGACGAGAAAAGCGGTGCTGAGAAAAAAACAGCAGCACAAATGCTTGCCCAGGCATGCACATTAAAAGAAGCCATCGCTGTATTGGAAGAAGGCATGAAAGGTACAATGGCCGATTACACGATCGCATCGGTTACGGAAACCATGCTGATGGATGTATTCCCATTCTCTGCCAGCGACGACAAAACACCTAAATCAGGAGAAGAACTGATTGCTGAACAGAAGAAACAGGCTGAAGACAAAGCACAGGAAGCATGAGCATCTCCCAAAATATAGTACAGCTAAAGGCATCGTTACCGGCAAACGTCACGCTGGTAGCCGTGTCTAAGTTTCATCCGGCAGCAGCATTGGAGGAAGCCTACAATGCTGGCCAGCGTGTCTTCGGCGAAAGCAGGGCACAGGAGCTGACGGCTAAACAAAAAGTACTACCGGGTGATATAGAATGGCATTTTATCGGTCCGCTGCAAAGCAATAAAGTGAAAGATATCGCACCTTTTATCCATACGATCCATAGCATCGATTCCCTTAAATTATTGCAGGAGGTAAACAAGCAAGCCTTAAAAAACAGCCGTATTATTCGTGTCTTGCTGGAAATACACGTTGCACAGGAAGAAACAAAACACGGACTGTCACCAGACGAATGCCGCGAACTTTTGCAAAACGAACAACTCGCCGAACTAAGGAATATTCAGATATGCGGATTGATGGGAATGGCGACCTATACAGATGATACAACGCTCATCGAACAGGAATTTCACACCTTGCATGAACTTTTCAGTGAATTAAAATCTATATATTTCAAAGGAAATGATAATTTTGCAGTGTTATCCATGGGAATGAGCCACGATTATCCGATTGCCATTCGTCAGGGTAGCACTATGATACGGGTTGGAACCAGTATTTTCGGCGAACGCGAGTACTAATTACATTAAAATTGAATCTGACATGATTGACATTAAAACCCAATACGCGGGACTAACACTTCGCAATCCTTTAATTGTAGGAAGTTCAGGTTTGACAAATAATCCTGAGCGAAACAAGGAATTCGAAAAAGCCGGTGCCGGAGCCATTGTTCTCAAATCTCTTTTTGAGGAACAAATCGAAATGCAGAGCGATTCGCTTATGCAGGACTCCGATTATCCGGAGGCCGCTGACTATATCCGCGGTTATGTAAAAGCAAACCAGGTAAACAACTACCTGGAACTGATCAAAAAGACTAAAGAACAGTGTACCATTCCTATCATTGCCAGCATCAACTGTTACAAGTCTGATGTATGGATTGATTTTGCCCGCCAGATAGAGTTGGCAGGAGCAGACGCTCTAGAACTGAATGTATTCTTCCTTGAAACGAGTTTGGAATACAACCCCGACGAGATACGCGACCTCTACGTCAATATCATCCGGAAAGTAAAGGAAACGATTTCAATACCTGTTATTATAAAGATCGGGAAAAATGTCGGAAATATCCCGGCACTGGTCAACACATTAAAGGTAAACGGAGCAGACGGTATCGTTATGTTCAACCGTTTCTACCAGCCGGATATCGACATTAATAATATGCAGATAGTATCCGGCAATGTGTTCAGCAACCACTCCGACCTAAGTGATACGATCCGTTGGACCGCAATTGTATCCGGAAAGGTACCCGGAATAAGCATTGCTTCTTCTACCGGTATTCATGACTGGGAAGACGTGATCAAATGCCTGTTGGCAGGAGCTTCAGCCGTACAGATGTGCAGCGCATTATATACACATGGCGGTGAAATCATTTCACAGGTACTTACCTGCATAGAAGAATGGATGCACCAGGCACACTATCAAAGCCTGTCACAATTCCAGGGTAAACTGAACTATGCCAACATTCCTAATCCGGCAATGTACGAGCGTTCACAGTTTATGAAATACTTCTCAAACAGAGACTAAATTCATCTTATAAAATAAAAATGGACAAGGTTGTGAAGCCTTGTCCATTTTTTTATCCCTTGATCATAGTCAAAAGCATTTTTAAAATATATTTTCCACTAAACACTATTTATATCTGAAATATTATTATATTTGCACCATCATTAAAGAAAACAAGATGGAAGCAATTTGCGTAATAAAGGACATCTATAAAACATTGTACCAATTTGAGAAAGCATTCTCGGAGGTACATGAGATCACAATCAATGAAGCCATGCTGCTTTGCTGCCTGAAAGACAACCAGGCAAAATCAGCCGGTACGATTTGTGATTATATCGGTTTATCGAATTCACGAGTATCCAAGGTTATTACTTCCGTCGAAAACAAAGGATTCATCCACCGTGCAATCAGTAAGGAAGATAAGCGGCAGATGTTCTTCTCTCTTACCCCGAAAGGCAAAGAGAAAGTTCAACAGATGATGAATGCCGAATTGCGTTTCGACAGTCTGTTCGATAAATTGCAGCAATGCATGAAAAAAGGGTAAAACCTTTTTTTATCAATATGTTTTCCATTGACAAATATGTATAATAAAAATAATATATCTACAACATGAAATACTTAATAGTTGGAGGAGTTGCCGGTGGAGCTACCGTAGCAGCCCGTTTACGCAGAATCGATGAAAATGCAGAAATAATCCTGTTCGAACGAGGCAAATATGTCTCTTATGCCAATTGCGGACTACCTTATTACATTGGCGGAACTATTACTGAGCGCAACAAACTGTTCGTACAGACAGCGCAGGGATTTACCGCCCGTTTTAATATAGATATTCGTACCGAGCAGGAAGTCACAGCCATCCATCCGAAAGAAAAGACTGTTGAAATAAGAGAACTCAATACAGCTCGGACATACATTGAAAATTATGACAAATTAATTCTTTCTCCCGGAGCGGAACCGCTTCGTCCCGGCATCGAAGGGATCAATAGCGATAAGATATTCACATTACGTAATGTACCCGATACAGACACAATCAAAAAGTACGTCAGCCGGAATAATCCGCGCCATGCAGTAGTAGTGGGCGGCGGATTTATCGGATTGGAAATGGCAGAAAACCTGCATCATCTAGGCATCCGGGTAGCGGTCGTTGAGATGGCAAACCAAGTCATGGCTCCGTTGGATTATTCCATGGCTGCCATTGTACATCAGCAATTAATAGAAAAACAGGTGGACCTCCGCCTGGAAGATGGTGTATCTCGTTTCGAAGAAATACCTGAAGGGATCATCGTTCATCTGCGTAGCGGAAAACAGATTACAACCGACCTGGTATTACTCAGTATCGGAGTTCGTCCTGAAACCAGGTTGGCAAAAGAAGCCGGATTATCCCTGGGATCATTAGGAGGCATTGCCATAAACGACTACATGCAAACTTCCGATCCGGACATCTACGCCTTGGGAGACGCCGTTGAAGTACTCAATCCGGTAACAGGAAAACCAGCCCTGATCCCACTTGCCGGGCCGGCCAACAAACAGGGACGCATCGTTGCCGACAATATCGTGTTCGGTAACCGAGAAACTTACAAGGGAACTATCGGAACCTCTATTGCAAAGGTATTCGACCTGACAGTTGCTGCTGCCGGAGCCAATGCCAAGTTGTTAAAACGCGAAGGTATCCCCTATCAGTCGTCGTATACACATTCGGCATCACATGCCGGTTATTATCCGGGAGCAGTCCCGATGTCTATCAAAATATTATTCTCACCGGATAACGGACAGCTACTAGGCGCACAGGTTGTCGGATTCGACGGAGTGGACAAACGGATCGAAATGCTTGAACAGGTTATACAACGCAAAGGGACAATCTACGACCTGACCGAACTTGAGCAAGCCTATGCTCCCCCCTATTCATCGGCAAAAGATCCGGTAAATATGGCCGGATATGTGGCAGAAAACATTCTTACTAAAAAGGTAGAGGTTATAAATTGGCGTAAAATAAGCCAACTGAATAGCGACACCATCCTGGTAGACGTACGCACGGCCGACGAATATTCTTTGGGATCTATTCCGGGTGCAATCAATATTCCGGTCGACGAACTCCGCAACCGCCTGTCGGAATTGCCTAAAGATAAACCGATCGTGGTGACCTGTGCCGTTGGTCTGCGCGGATACCTGGCTTATCGCATTCTGGTTCAGCATGGCTATAAAGATGTAAAGAACCTGTCGGGTGGTTATAAAACATGGAGCATCGCAACCGCTAAACCTGTTTTAAAACAGACCGAAAGTAATCAACAAACAACAAAACCGGAAGAACCGTCTGCTGTAACCTCCGCTCGCCCTGCTTCACAGAAGACCGTACAGATCGATGCCTGCGGCCTGCAATGCCCCGGCCCGGTCATGCAATTGAAAAAGCATTATGCCGAAATAAATACAGGCGATCGTTTGCTGATCACAGCTACCGACCAGGGTTTCGGCAAAGACGTAGGAGCCTGGTGTAACATGACAGGGGCACAATTGGTGAGTGTCGAGAATAAATCAGGTATCATTCACGCCACAATCGAAAAAGCAGAACCCAAAAGTTCCTGCAAAATGGTAAACGGGGCCGACAATAAAACACTGATCGTATTCAGCGACGACCTGGATAAAGCGCTGGCCTCCTTCGTCATCGCCAACGGAGCGGCCTCTACCGGTAAGAAAGTGACCATGTTCTTTACCTTCTGGGGATTAAACGTAATCAAGAAAAGACAGAAACCGGCCGTATCGAAAGATATCTTCGGAAAAATGTTCGGCTGGATGCTTCCTGCCCACAGCGGTAAACTGAAGCTATCGAAGATGAACATGGGAGGTGCCGGAAGTTGGATGATGCGTCTGATCATGAAGAAAAAACATATCGACAGCCTGGAAAGCCTGATCGCACAGGCCGCCGAAAACGGTGTCGAAATGATTGCCTGCACCATGAGTATGGATGTGATGGGCGTCAAGGAAGAAGAACTGATGGATAATGTTACACTGGGCGGTGTTGCCACTTACCTGGAACGCGCAGAAGATGCCAATGTTAACCTATTCATCTAAACGCGGTTAACTACAAAAAAAAGAATGCACCCTTTTCGAAAAGAGGGTGCATCCTTTTTTTAAAGAGGTCGTATGCTTTTACTTTAAAGGCAACGTCGTTACGTCGACTTCAGGAGCCACTCCATTCGGCTGGCGCGTAAAAACTGATTTAAAATCCGTATTATCATTAAAGAAACCGCCGTTACGAAGGAAGAACATATTATCAGCCACACCACCGGCATAGTCCTGACGAACACCGGCCCGGGCGGTTGCATCATAAGTAAACATCCCTTCCGTAAGTTCCTTCCATTCACCTTTAGCCGTACGAGCCCACTGATTGCCGAAACGTACGCTACGTTCCAGATAGCCTTGCCCCGGAATAAAGTTTTCAAGGAAAGAATGCGCCCCGGTATACCAGGCATTTGTTTGCGGGCGAAGGAAACCTGCTATCAATCGCCACTGATTCTCCTCGGGAGCAAAAAACCAGGCATAATAAGCGGTATTCCCTTTTCCGTCCGGATGGACACGTGTAATCACACGATAAGTTTGCCCGGCTTTCCAGGGATAAATCAAATAACTTTGACCACCCGAGCCTTCATTGCCGAACTCTCCGATATGTACATCTTTCCCCTGAGCCAGTAACTTGATACGATGATCTTCCGGGATAGCTTTCGGATCATCCGTTTCGAACGGGCTCCAGACAGAAAACAAAATACGTCGTTCCGTATCGCTATTCGCCTGGATACCACAATATCCTTCACCAAAGCCATTAGTCATGAAATAACTGCCGATCTTATCTTCCCCTTCGGGAACGGTTATTTCGTTGTAGAAATATTCAACCGGCTCTTCCGGCAATGTGTATTTCATGTGTACCGAAGGCCCGCGCATACCCCAATAAGGTTCAAAGTCCCGGATAAAATAAAGAGGTTCCTGAGCAGCCGGCCCGTCTATCAACAGTTCGGAAATACCGGCAAACTGAGCACCTTCCTTCTCCTCCCCTTGTAAATCCACACGAACATAACCCGGTTCCGCAAGCAATACGCTACCCACCGGAACAATCGTTTCTTCCGCTTCTGTGATCTTTACTGTAAAACTTTTCCCACCGAAAGTAACTTTCACAACCGACGGACCATCCGTAGCAGTAGCCTTCAGGAACAATTTCAATTCTCCGGCCTGGCTAACCTTAAACCACGACGAAAGAACAGCATCAGAGCCTGTCCACGACTTGATGCCTGCGGTAGAAACCTTCGCACCCTCTTTTCCGGCAGTCACATACGTATTACCACCTAACGGAACAGCAACTGCTTCTGCAGACAGTTCCAACTTCTTACCCTGGCAGCTGCACATCATCCATACAGCCATACCCAGTAAAATAACTTGTTTGATCTTCTTCATTGTCTATTTCTTAGATTTAAAGCAAAACGGGACGGAAGTAAACCTATTACTCTCCGTCCCGTTTCCTGTTATTTCCTCCGCAGCTAATCTACGAATATTATTTGATCATATCAAATCCTGTGTAAGGTATTAACGCTTTCGGAATGCGGATACCTTCAGGAGTCTGGTTGTTTTCAAGCAAAGCAGCCACAATACGCGGTAAGGCCAAAGCACTACCGTTCAAAGTGTGACACAGCTGAGTCTTTTTATTTTCATCGCGATAACGACATTTCAAACGGTTTGCCTGGTAAGTGTCGAAGTTGGATACAGAACTTACTTCCAACCAACGCTTCTGAGCTTCTGAATAAACTTCGAAGTCAAAGCAAAGAGCCGCCGTAAAGCTCATGTCCCCACCGCACAGACGAAGAATACGATACGGAAGTTCCAGCTTCTGAAGCAGGCCTTCCACGTGATCTAACATCTCCTGGTGTGACTGTTTTGAATGTTCCGGCTTGTCGATGCGAACCAGTTCTACCTTGGAAAACTCGTGCAGACGGTTCAGACCGCGTACATCCTTTCCGTAAGAACCTGCTTCACGACGGAAACACTGTGTATAGGCACAGTTCTTAATCGGCAACTGCTTATCATCCAAAATAACATCGCGATAGATATTTGTTACCGGAACTTCGGCTGTCGGTATCAGATAAAGATCATCCACTTCGCAATGATACATCTGTCCTTCCTTGTCAGGAAGCTGACCTGTACCAAAACCGGAAGCGGCATTTACCACTGTCGGCGGCATAATTTCCATATAACCGGACTTGCGGGCTTCATCCAGGAAGAAGTTTATCAGGGCACGCTGCAATTGTGCTCCCTGTCCTTTGTAAACCGGAAAACCGGCACCTGTGATCTTCACACCCAGGTCAAAGTCTATCAAGTCATATTTCTTTGTCAATTCCCAGTGAGGCAGTGCATCTTTCGGCAATTCCGTTTCCATACCGCCCATTTTCTCTACCACATTATCTTCGGCTGCAACACCTTCGGGTACTTCATCATAAGGAACATTCGGAATGGTGTAAAGCAAGTTCTGCATTTCTTCCGACGCCTGATCCATTTCAGCCTGGATACCCTTGCTGACTTCCTTGATTTCGGCAACACGCTTTTTAGTAGCCTCAGCTTCTTCCTTTTTGCCCTCTTTCATCAGGCCACCGATAGCTTTCGACAGCGAGTTTACCTCTGCCAGGTTATTATCTAATTGATTCTGTGTACTACGTCTTTTATCGTTTAGCTCGATCACTTTAGCGATAGCTTCTTTAGCATCCTTAAAGTGTTTCTTCTCCAGACCACGAATTACGCGGTCTGTTTCTTCCGTAATCATTTTAAGCGTCAACATACTTGATCTATGTTTATTATTTTGAAGTGCAAAGATAGTGTAAACCTAATACATAAAAAAGCAACTTCCATTCAGATGTTTACAAAAATATTTTACTTCACCCGTCCGCCTGTTATCCAGGTCCGCGTATAATAAGGCTCACTCAGGCTACTGACCATCACTCCCTTCGAGGTACTGGTATGTATGAACTTTCCGTTTTTCAGATAGATACCGACATGGTTCGGCACTTTTTTCTTCCCGCTACCTGTCCTGAAAAACACCAGATCGCCCTCTTGTAACTTAGAGCGGCTCACCTTCTTACAATTATATTTCAGCATATCGGCCGACGAACGAGCCAATTGTTTTCTATAAACCTCACGGAAAACAATTGCCACAAACCCGGAGCAATCCACTCCCCGCTTTGTGCTTCCTCCCATCCGGTGAGGCGTACCGAGCCATTTCGCCCCTTCATTATAAAGAAAGATATTATCATCGGGAGTGATACGAACACCGTATAAACGCGACAATTCTTTCGGCCCTTTGAAGTCAGCAGGAAGCGCAACACGTTTTTTACTGCCGCAAGATGTCAGTGTCAAAATAAACAACAGTATCCAAAGATGGGATATAATGAAATTTCTACGAGTCATATTTGTTCTCTAATATCTAACAGTCTCATATAATATACAAACCATCTCTTATTATTTAAGAATAGGTTTCATGGACATAATACAAAGATAACAGACTTTTCATATAATTCCAATATTTTTCCTTATCCCTCTTAAGATTCGTTCTTATGTATTTATTTGTTTTTCTATTAGGTTTATTGACCTTCCTGTTATTTTACTCCGTTTTTATCGACTTCACCGGATTAGCAACCGCCGCTTTCAGCGACTGGAAACTAACCGTCAGAAGGGCGATCAGCGTGATAAACAAGGCTACTCCGGCAAAAATATCCCAACCGAGCATAATCCGATAGTCATAATCCTTCAGGTAATGATTGGCTGCATATAAAGAGATCGGAATACCTACCGCAAAGGATATAAGTAAAAGTACCGTATAGGCTTTACCTAACAAGAACAGAATATCGATTATAGTAGCACCTAATACCTTACGTACGCCGATCTCTTTGGTTCGCTGCTCGGCAGAGAAAGCACTCAATCCCAACAGTCCCAGACAAGATATAAAAATAGCCAAAGCCGCAAACAATGCCGACAATTTCTCTATCAGGCGTTCATCACTAAACATACGATCAAAGCGTTCGGTCATAAAGGTCGGCTCAAACGCATGATACGGTGTAAAGGAACGTAATACAGTCTGTATCCGTATTATTGCTTCTACTGCATCGACATCCGGTTTCAGGCGGACAAATAAATAATTAGCTCTTTTAGGATTATAGAAAAACAAAGCAGGCTCCGGTTCCAATGCATAAAGATTTCCAAATACAAAATCTTTCATGATACCCACAATCTCATTTTTGTTACCTTCCGACTGGCCGATCTTCCCTCCTACACGCCCTTCCGGTCCCATTAATTTAGCCAAAGCTTCATTGATCAAAACTCCTGTACCGCCTTTACTATCTTTCTTAGAGGGATCGATATCAACCCCATCGACCAGTTTTATTCCGGCAGCATCGATCAATCCATCCGATACAAAAGTGAAACAGACTGAAACTTCTTCATCCGGATCTTTCCCATTCCAAACCCAGGGATTCGTAGTATAACTTACCTGTAGAAGCGGACTGTCTGCAAATCCGCAACTCTGTACCAAACCGGTATTCTTCAATTCATTCTGCACAGCGGAATAAGAATTACATAATTCTTTTGTGGCAGGAAAGCTAATCATATTCTCTTTTTCCATCCCGATATCACGGTTTTGTGCCAATCGTATCTGCAGAAAGATCACAAAAGTGGTACAGATCAGAATAAATGCCATCGTAAACTGAAAAATAACCAACCCCTGACGTATCCAAGCCGCACTCCCCCCTTTACTCACTTTCTGCATTTTCAGTGTAGTCAGCGGATTGAAAGAAGATAAATACAAGGCAGGATAGCTACCGGCCAGGAAGGTACAGAACAAACCGATCGCCACCAGGCCTATCACAATCGTTGGATTGAGAAGACTAAAAGATAGTTGAGTCTCTATAAGTCCATTGAATAAAGGAAGGGTCAGCCAGATCAACCCAATCGAAATGATAAGAGCTATTGCTGTTATCAAGCCTGACTCTGCCAGAAATTGCCGGATCAGGTATTTACGTTTAGTTCCGAACGTTTTCCGTACCCCAACCTCCAATGCACGCTTTTGAGAACGCGCCGTCGAAAGGTTCATGAAATTAATGCAGGCAATCAAAAGGATCAGTACACCGATCAGAAAGAAAAGAGAAACAGTCTTGATATAACCGCCTCCGGTTTCCACCCCATTTTTAAACTGACCATACAATAATATTTTATCGAGAGGATAGAAAAACATTTGGATAGATTTATAAGTAGGACCGGCCTTTTGGGAAGCCAATACATTCATTTTCTTATTCAACAGGTCTATATCCACACCCGGTTTCAATTCTACATAAGTTTTTAACCAGGAAACACCCCATTCGTCTATATTCAATATTTTTTTCATCGCCTGTGCCTGAACACGAAAAGGTATTACCCATTCAAACTGGAAGGAAGTATTACCGGGCATATCTTCAAATACGCCCGTCACCTGATAGATAGTACCTTCATTAATCAAGCCTTTCCCTATCGGGTTTTCTTTTCCATAAATCTTCCGCGCCATCGAACGACTGAGAATGATCGAATATTGCGATTCAAAAACATAGGATGCATCACCATAAATAAACTTCATACCGATCATATTAAAGAGAGTAGAATCGGCATAAGCTCCTTTTTCTTCAAAAGAATCCGTTGTATTTTCCGGTACAAAAATAAGTGTCTTGTCATTGTATCTCGTACTGTTTTCCACTTCCGGAAACTCGTCATCCAGTGTTTTCGCCAGCGAATTATTTGTTTCAAAAACAGTGACGCAATCTCCCGTAGTTGGATAATAGGTATAAGCTCCGATATACATATTCCGGTAGTTGGGAATAGCCTTATTAAAATTCACCTTACTCTCGACCCAAAGAAAGATAAGCGCTGCCGAAGTAATCCCGATTGCCAGCCCGATGATATTCAAAAAACTATATGTTTTGCTCCGGAAAATAATCCGGATAGATCTTCTTATATTCATTCGTATTACTTTTTTAGTTTGTAGTGTAAGCCAATTCTTTCAGGAAGTTTTCCGTAACCGGTTTTCCATCCAGCATGTGAACGACACGATGACTGTAACGGGCATCATGTTCGCTGTGCGTCACCATAACGACGGTAGTACCCGCATCGTTGAGAGAAGTCAATAGATCCATGATTTCCAGACCATTCTGACTATCCAGATTGCCGGTCGGTTCATCCGCCAGGATCAGTTTCGGGTCATTGACTATGGCGCGGGCAATTGCCACCCGTTGCTGTTGTCCACCGGAAAGTTGTGACGGGAAATAGTTACGGCGGTGATTAAGCAGAACGCTTTTTAAAGCCTTCTCCACTTTCATTTTCCGCAAAGAAGCCTTCATTCCGCAATTCTCCAGGGGTAATTCAATATTCTCAAATACGGTAAGTTCTTCGATCAGGTTGAAACTCTGGAAAACAAACCCTATATTCCCCCGTCGCAAATCGCATCGTTTATTTTCATTCAGGCCGGTCACTTCGACACCATTAAGAAGATAAGAACCCGAAGTCGGATCGTCGAGCAATCCCAGGATATTCAATAAAGTGGATTTACCACATCCCGAAGGCCCCATGATAGCAACAAATTCATGTTCCTTTACATGGAGCGACATACTGTCCAGCGCAATTGTCTCTACTTCATCCGTCCGGTATACTTTTCTCAAATCATTTATTCTAATCATAGTATTATAAGTTATTCAGCATATTACCTATATTCGAAAACAAGCAGCGTACCAAAACATTAACATCCTATCTATTAAAGCATTAGTCTAACACACAAATTTCCAAAGTGTCCATTACCGGACACCTTCTGTATGTCTGTGGACAAAAAACAGAAACAACTTTGGGATTCACCTCATTCTTGATATATTTGCAATCTACTAAAAAGAGTTATTATGAACTTACACCAGGCAAATATACTGATTGTTGATGATGATAAAGACGTTCTGACCGCAGTACGTTTCTTGCTGAAGATGGAAGTAAAAACGATATTGACCGAAACGAATCCTGAAAATATCCATAAGCTGATCATGACCAACGATATCGACATTGTCATGTTAGATATGAATTTCAGAAGTTCCATCAACACGGGCAATGAAGGTATTTTCTGGCTGAAGGAAATAAAGAAATGGAAGCCTGCCCAATCCGTCATCATGATCACCGCCTATGCTGATATCGATCTGGCTATCAAAAGCCTGAAAGAAGGGGCAGCCGACTTTATCGTCAAACCCTGGCATAATGAAAACCTGATAAATATCCTGAGGGAAACGCTTCACAAGCAGACATCTTCCGATGTCAAAGAAAAAATAAATGAAAAGAAAACAGATGTAAAGATTGTAGGAGCTTCGGAAAGTATGCAGCAATTGTTTCATAAATTACAAAAGATCGCACCTACCGATGCCAATATACTAATACTGGGAGAAAACGGGACGGGAAAGGATCTGGTAGCCCGTTATATCTATCAGTTATCCCTGCGCCGGAACTACCCGTATATAAAAGTGGATGTAGGTTCCCTGACAGAAACTCTTTTCGAAAGTGAGCTTTTCGGACATAAAAAAGGAGCCTTTACAGATGCACGCGAAGACCGAACCGGATTGATCGAGGCAGCCGACAAGGGTACACTCTTTCTGGATGAAATAGGTAATATCACTTTACAACAACAGGCCAAACTGCTGACCGTATTACAAAACCGGGAGGTAACACGTCTGGGAGCCAATGCACCGACAGCGGTGGATATCCGTCTGTTATCCGCCACCAATCTACCATTACGGGAACTGGCTAATGAGACACGTTTTCGTAAAGACCTGATCTACCGGATCAATACGGTGGAAATAACGGTGCCCCCTCTCCGTGAGCGGGGTGAAGATATTATCTTGTTGGCAGAACATTTCCTGGAGATGTATGAGAAAAAGTATTTCAAGCAAAAGTTCCGTTTATCCGACTCAGCCAAAAAGAAACTGATGCTGTATCATTACCCGGGAAACGTACGCGAACTGCAATATACCATTGAAAGAGGTGTTATCATGTCAGACAGCAATGTTCTGAAAGCCGAGGATATCACCTTCTCTCCTATGGAACAGCCGGAAGGGAACAATCAGCCGATACCTACCCACAACCTGGAAGATCTGGAAAGAGCCGCTATCGAGCAGGTGATCCAAAAACATAACGGAAACATATCACAGGCGGCCAAAGAACTGGGACTGACCCGGGGAGCTTTATACCGCCGGTTAGAAAAATACGGACTATGACCATCCTGTTATCCACCTTAATCGTCCTGCTCCTTATATATATAATATATGTACGGAGAAAAACAAACCGGGAAATCGACGAGTTTGCCGAGTCGATTCTTTACAAAGACTTTTCCAAAAAATATCCGCGCTTCCAAACCATCACGGATGCATTCCTGAACCTGGCACGTGAAAAAGAAGCCCAGCAACATTATCTGAAAGAAATGTTGGAACTGGTCGACACCGGCATTCTCGCCTACGATATAGAAACCTATGAAACATTATGGATGAACGACGCTTTTACAACGATGCTCAACATTCCTCATATCAAGAATATCAACTGGCTAAAAAAACAGAACGAAGGCTTGTTCAATGAATTGCTCGATATTCCGGTAAACGAAAGTACCCTGCTGACTATCCATGCCCGGAAACAAACCATCAAAACAATGACCAATGCTTCCGTCTTTCAAACAGGAGGAAAAACCTATAAGCTGATAGCTTTCCACAACGTAAGCGCCACAATGGAAGAGGTCGAATCGGGCGCATGGAAAGGATTGCTTAATGTGATGACCCATGAGATAATGAATTCTATCGTACCCGTCTCCTCTCTTTCGGATACGCTCAGAAGGAAGATACATGCACTGAAAGAAACTTCTTCCCCACTGTCGGAACCGGATGTGGAAGATATGGAATTTGCGTTGGACACCATTCACCGGCGGAGTGACGGATTGCTACGTTTTGCCGAGACATATCGTAGTCTAAGCCAGAAGATAGTGCCTGACATGAAATTCTACAACCTCTACGAGCTGTTAAACGCTATTCATTCCCTGATGAACCCGTCTTTGCAGCAGAAAGGGATCGGATTCACTCTTAAAACAGATAATCCGGACGTGACAGCCTATATGGACAGGGATCTGATCGAACAGGTGATAATTAATTTTGTCACCAATGCGACTTATGCCGTAAAAGAAAAGGAGAATCCGGAAATCCATCTTTTTTCCGGCTGTGATAACGAAGGACATCCTTACATCACCGTTGCAGACAATGGATGCGGTATATCCGATACGATACGTGACAAGATATTTATCCCATTCTTCAGTTCTAAAAAGAACGGTAACGGCATCGGACTGAGTATTTCGCGGGAAATCGTCAAACTTCATAACGGAAAGCTGCATGTGCAAAGCCAGGAAGGTGCAGGAAGTGCTTTCACCGTTTTATTCAGCTCCCCAAACAAACATTAGCCTCCTCCCGATGAAACACAAAAAGCGGAACATCCTTTCGGACATTCCGCTTTTCTTATTCTTTCGAGTAAAGCGAATTATGCTTCTGCTACGATTTCCTGAATAGAAACGAAAGATCTGTTTTCTTTACTTCTACGGAAAGTAACAACACCATCTTTCAAAGCGTACAACGTATGATCTTTACCGATACCAACGTTTTCACCCGGATGATGAACTGTACCTCTCTGGCGAACTAAAATGTTACCAGCTTTAGCAACTTCACCACCAAAAAGCTTAACACCTAATCTTTTACTTTGTGATTCACGGCCGTTCTTAGAACTACCCACACCTTTCTTATGTGCCATTTCTTCTTTTCTCCTTTAAACGTTAAGCAACAATTTCTTTAATACTCACTTCAGTGAACTGCTGACGGTGACCGTTCAGTTTACGATAACCTTTTCTTCTCTTCTTGTGGAAGATCAGCACTTTATCACCTTTTACCAGCGGAGACAGTACTTCACATACTACCTTTGCGCCTTCTACGGTAGGAACACCTACTTTAACTTCACCATTGTTGTCAACCAACAATACTTTGTCAAACTCAACAACAGCTCCGCTTTCTGCGTTCTGAATGTGATGAACGAATAATTTCTTTCCTTCTTCAGCTTTGAACTGCTGTCCGTTAATTTCTACGATTACGTACATCTGTCTTTTTATATTTAAACAGGTTATGTCCCGGGGGTGGATACATATTAAGTATCACTTGTTTACCCTCTGCAGAATTTCAGACCGCAAAATTACTGTTTCCGAATATATTATGCAAGGATTACTGGTATTTTTTTATTCTTCCCGAAATATTTATTTATCTTTATCACTAAATTCTATTCAACACATCCAAAATACACTCGTATGAAATACAAAATAACCACTCTGGTAGAAAATTGCGTGTACGGACGCCAACTCCGTGCAGAACATGGCTTGTCGTTATATATAGAAACTCCTGAACACAAAATACTTTTCGATACAGGAGCATCGGATTTGTTCATCCATAATGCAAATGTACTGAATATTGATTTGAAACAAGTAGACTACCTCATCCTTTCGCACGGGCACAGCGACCATACCGGAGGTTTGCAACATTTCATGACACTGAATGAAACAGCAAAAATAGCCTGTAAGAAAGAAATATTATATCCGAAATTTAAAGAAAACAGGGAAAACGGAATCAGGGAAACAGAACTGCCTGAACGTTCCCGCTTCTTATACATAAATAATACAACAGAGCTGGTTCCCGGTCTTTTTATTTTTCCACATATAGAAATCGTCGATCCGGAAGACACGCACTTCGACCGTTTCTATACACGAAAAGCCGAAAGTAAAATTCCCGATATCTTTGAAGATGAACTGGCGATCGCCCTGATAACAAATAATTCTTTTTCCGTCATCAGTGCCTGTTCCCATCGGGGAATCACCAATATGATCCGAACCATACAAAACAGATTTCCGGCTTTATCTCCCGATCTGATTCTGGGAGGTTTTCATATTCATAATGCGGAAACTGAAAAATTCAATGTGATCGCTCACTATTTGGCTGCGAATCCGCCCGAACGAATGGGTACTTGCCATTGTACGGGTGTCGATAAATATGCTCTCTTCCATCAGCAATTCAACGACCGTGTATTCTATAATTATACAGGAAGTGTTATCGGAATAGAAGAGTTATGACAACTTAGAACTTTTTTAATTCCTGGTACAAACGTTGTACGGGTAAGCCCATTACGTTATAAAACGAACCGTTGATGGCTTCCACTCCGACGTATCCGATCCATTCCTGTATACCATAACTGCCAGCCTTGTCGAACGGACGATATTTATCTACATAATAGATAATATCATCATCTTCCAGCTTCGCAAAGCAGACAGCCGAAGCAACAGAAAAAGAAACACTCTTTTCCCTGGTAGTCAAACAAACGCCTGTCACAACTTCATGCACATGGTCAGACAAATAACGTAACATTTCGATCGCCTCTTCACGATTGGCTGGTTTACCCAAAATACGATCGTAAGTGGCAACGATCGTATCAGCCGTGATCAGCAGTTCGTTATCAGTCATTTTCCCCATATATGCTTCCGCTTTCTTACGGGCAATATGCAAAGGGATCTCTTCAGCCGTCAATGTTTCGGGATACGACTCATCGATACCGGGAATGACTTCGACCTCAAAGTTGAGATCCAGCCCGGACAATAATTCTTTTCGGCGGGGTGAGTTTGATCCCAGCACAATACGGTATTTTAGTAGGTTAGTCAACATATGCCTCATTGTTATTTACCATCCGAAGGCTTCCGAGCTCATCCAATGGCCTTGTGCTTTCATTGTTTGTTCTATCACATCGCGGGCAACACCTTCACCCCCGTTACGTAAGGAGATATATTTGGCTATCTGTTTGATTTCCGGCGCTGCATCTGCAGGAGCGACAGGCAATCCAACCAGCTTCATTACATCATAATCCGGAATATCGTCTCCGGCATACATGACCTCTTCAGGCTTTAACCCGGTCTTTTGCAGAAAATCATGGAAGTCATGTATCTTCACGGCACTACGCATATAGATATGTTCAATACCCAGGCGGGAAAAACGGATCTGAACAGCCTCTGTATACCCACCGGTGATGATTCCCACCTGATAGCCTTTCTTTACAGCCAGCTGCAGGGCATAACCGTCTTTAATATTGACGGTACGCATCGGATCACCGTCCGGATGGAGAGGAATCACATCACACGACAACACACCGTCTACATCAAACACAAATGCTTTTATCTTCGTCAGGTCATAATTGATACTACTCATTTTGGGCCTCCTTATGTATGCTTTGGCTAAGAAGCTGATAGATCGCTTTCATATCCGGATCGTCCAGCATAGCCAGATGTTTGTTAATTACATTTTCATCATACCGGATCGCCGGACCGGTTTGAGCAGCTACCGGCGACATGGAATGTATCTTTGCTGCCGTCTCGTCGATAAGCGGCAACAGGACTTCTGCCGGGATGGATTCGTTTTCCAGCAATTTATAAGATAACGTATAAATATGATTGGTAAAATTACAAGCGAACACAGCTGCCAGATGCAGACTCCTACGCTTTTCAGAAGACATGAAACGGACATTCTCTGAAAGGGCACTCGCTATATTCTTCAGATAATCCGCATCTTTTTCCGTATTGGCTTCGATGAAAAACGGGATCACCTCAAAATTCACATTCCGCCCCTTACTGAACGTCTGCAAAGGATAAAGCACCCCGAACCGTCTGGCATATCCTTCAAAAACACTCATAGGCATACTTCCGGCAGTATGAATCCACATTCCGTTATTCGGTTTAACCTTGGAAATCACCTCCTGCAAAGCCGTATCTTTCAATGAAAAAACATACAGGTCCGCATCAGCCTGCAATGCTGACAGATCGTTGGTCCACGGACAACCCAGTTGTGCAGCCAACTGACGGGCGCTCTCTTCCGTATGGCTGTACACCTGTCCTATCTGCATACCGACCCGCTGCATGGCAAGTGACAAACGTGTCGCCAGATTTCCGGCTCCAACAAAAACTATTTTCATGCTTCCTTATTTTCTTCCGGCATTTTAAAACTGTCCAGGTGAATCTTTTCCCACTGCAGATGAGCTTCGTCAAACGGCTTACGCTCCTGGTCCTTATAACCGAAACCGATTATTGAAAGAACCTCCAGCTGATAAGGGATATCAAGCAGATTACGCACATACGTATTGGCATCCGTATCGTCCTCCGTCTGACGGTTACGTATCTGGCACCAGCAACTTCCCAATCCCAAATCTTCTGCCTGAAGCTGCATATAAATGGAAGCAATAGAGGCATCCTCTACCCAAACATCGCTTTCCATCACATTCGCCAGTACCACAACGGCCAGTGCACACCCTTCAAGGAATGAAGAACCTGCCGCCTTGCACCCCGCC
This sequence comes from Parabacteroides chongii, assembly GCF_029581355.1. Classification (NCBI taxonomy): domain Bacteria; kingdom Pseudomonadati; phylum Bacteroidota; class Bacteroidia; order Bacteroidales; family Tannerellaceae; genus Parabacteroides; species Parabacteroides chongii. The sequence continues at coordinate 5,607,086 of NZ_CP120849.1, forward strand.
AGCTTCTTTAGCATTTCCTTATCCTCCACCACGATAAACTGCCATGGATTCTTACGCTTGGAAGCGGGAGCCATCAAGGCTGCTTTTAAAATCATTTCGACTTGTTCAGGTGAAAGCAACTGGTCGGTAAACTTACGCGTGCTTCTTCTATTCTTGATCAGTGATGCAAAACTCTCCATTTTTATCTTACTTTTGTACTGTTAATTAATCATCTTCATCCTACAGGGAAGATATTTCCGAACAGGACAAAGATAAAGATTTTTTACACGCTGAATATACGCTTCATTCATTTTTCGCGTTAGTAAAGCTATAACATTATATATTATGAAGATTCGTGCGATAGCTGCACTGCTATTTATATTGGTTTCAATCAGCGCTTTTGGACAAAAGCATGTCAAAATAACGGGATATGTACGGGATGCCGACGGTAGTCCGCTCGAACTGGTACTTGTCCAGATAAAAAATACCCTGAACGGGGCAATGACAAACGAAAAGGGATATTATTCGATCACAACTTCTCCGGGTGATTCCGTTTCGGTCATATTCTCCTGCCTGGGTTACAACAAAGCGGAACGCATTCTGCCCAGCCTACAACAGGACATGAGGCTGAATGTGCAGATGAACTACACCAGTATCGACCTGGGCGAAGTCGTCGCTACCGCTATCCGCAAGCAAACATCGACGCTAGAATCGCTCAATGCAGACCGTGTCAAGCTGCTCCCCGACCCTGCCGGAGGTAGTATAGAAAGCCTGGTAGTCACCTTTGCCGGGGTCTCTTCCAGTAACGAGCTGAGCTCCCAATATTCGGTTCGCGGCGGTAGCTACGATGAAAATATAGTCTACGTAAACGGCCTGGAAGTGTTCCGCCCGTTGCTGATCCGTTCCGGGCAGCAGGAAGGTTTGAGCTTTATCAATCCGGACCTGACAGAAGCCGTCAACTTCGCTGCCGGAGGATTCGAAGCACGGTATGGCGATAAGATGAGTTCCGTTCTCGATATCACTTATAAAAAACCGAAATTGTTCGAAGGTTCGGCATCCGCCAGTCTGCTGGGAGCCAATGCCTATATCGGCAGTTCGATCGGCAAGTTTACCCAGGTAACAGGTATTCGTTACAAGACCGGACGCTCCCTGCTGAAAACAATGGATACGGACGCAGAATACCAACCGGACTTCGTCGACCTGCAATCGTACATGACCTATCAGCTGGCTCCGAAATGGGAAGTGAACTTCCTGGGAAACCTGGCATCCAACACGTTCAAATTCACACCAAATAAACGTGAAACCAACTTCGGTACGGTAGAAAACGCCCAGCGCTTTGAAGTATATTTCCCTAACAGCCGCGAACGGGATAAGTTCCAGACTTTATTCGGAGCGCTGACCCTGAAACATAATCCGAACGAGAAAACCGAGCTGGGTATTCAGGCTTCGGCATTCTCCAGCAAAGAAATAGAAACGTACGACATCACCGGTGAATACTGGCTGGGTGACGCAACAACAGAAAACAATAGCGGACAAGAAGCTCTTGAGGTAGCCCGTTATCACGAACATGCCCGCAACCGACTAAGCTCTACGATCATGAACGTAGGTCATTTCGGTAGCAGCAAAATCAAAAACCATACACTTCAATGGGGAGCGACCGTACAGATGGAAAAGATAAACGACCGCATCAGCGAGTGGGAAAAACGTGACTCGGCAGGTTACTCACTGCCCCAGACAGGAAACGGTGTCAATGTAATCTCCAACCTATATTCGGATAACGATTTATCCAGCACACGCGTATCGGGATACATTCAGGATGTTTTCAAATTCCGTACCAAACAGGGTATGTTCACGCTTATCGGAGGCGTTCGCGGAAGCTATTGGAGCTATAACAAAGAGTTTATCTTCAGTCCGCGTGTCTCTCTAGGATTCATTCCTAATTTCGACCAGCGGCTGACATTCCGTGCAGCAACGGGTATATATTATCAATCACCGTTCTATAAAGAATTGCGTACCACGGTACAGGATGCGGCAGGCAATGATGTCATCGCGCTGAATAAAGATATCAAATCGCAACGTTCCATCCATTTCATTCTGGGGGGCGATTATACCTTTAAGGCTGGCAACCGTAACTTCAAAGTCAGCACCGACCTGTATTACAAGAAACTGGATGACTTGATCCCCTATACCGTCGACAATGTAAAGATCCGTTATTACGGTGAAAACTGTGCCAAAGGGCATGCTATGGGTATCGATGTCAAATTCTTCGGCGAGTTTGTTCCCGGAACCGACTCCTGGATCAGTTTCTCGTTGATGAAAGCCCAGCAAACCATTCGCGACAAAGTAACCGTACCCATGCCAAACAGCCAGGGATATAACGTTTCCTTGTTCTTCCAGGATTATTTCCCGGGATACAAACGTGTAAAACTGAATCTGAAAGGCGTTATCTCCGGCGGACTTCCTTTTATAGCACCGCGTACAAAATACGAAGATGTCAAAGGAACATTCCGTACCCCCGCCTATAAACGTGTCGACTTAGGCTTCTCTTACCAGTTGGCCGGAGGCACCGATGCGATCATGGACCGCGGCTTTTTCCGCCACCTGAAAAACATCTGGATCGGACTCGATGTCTTTAACTTATTTGATATAAAAAATGTCAGCTCCTACTACTGGATCACCAACATCGACAACCAGCAGTACGCAGTACCTAACTATCTGACTGGTCGACAACTCAACGCTCGGCTGATAGTGGATTTCTAAATAATATGTCAATGAGATAATTTGCCAATATGCCAATAAAAAGACAGGGGGTGTCAATGAGAAGTTAAAGCTTTCATTGGCACATTGACATATTGATATATTGGCAAATTATTATTAATGAAATATTTCTTGATTCTTCAAAAAGAATGTACCTTTGCCATCAGAACAAAAAGCATTTATCAATTAATAAATTATTATTGACATGGAAATTACACATATTGAACATCTGGGCATTGCAGTAAAAAGCATCGAAGCTTGTCTGCCGTATTACGAAGAAATTTTAGGCATGAAATGCTACAACATCGAAGAAGTAGCTGACCAGAAAGTGAAAACTGCTTTCTTTAAAGTAGGCCAGACCAAAATTGAATTACTGGAACCGACCAGCGAAGACAGCACTATCGCTAAATTCATCGAAAAGAAAGGCGAAGGCATTCATCATATCGCATTTGCTGTACCCGATGTACAGGCTGCTTTAAATGAAGCTGAAGAAAAAGGCGTTAAGCTGATCGACAAAGCTCCCCGTGGTGGTGCAGAAGGTTTGAACATCGCTTTCCTTCACCCGAAATCAACCTGCAGCGTTCTGACAGAACTTTGCATGCCTGGTAACAAATAACAAAAACACTTCATTTCTAACAACAAATCAGAAATACAATGAGTAACCAACTTGAAAAAGTAAAAGAGCTTATCGCTCTTCGCGAACAAGCCCGTCTCGGTGGTGGAGAAAAAAGAATCGAGTCTCAGCACAAAAAAGGCAAGTACACAGCACGCGAACGTATCGCCATGTTACTTGACGAAGGTAGTTTCGAGGAGTTCGATATGTTCGTTCAACACCGTTGTACCAACTTCGGTATCGAAAAAACAAAATTCCTGGGTGATGGCGTTGTAACAGGTTATGGTACGATCGACGGCCGCCTTGTTTACGTCTATGCACAAGATTTCACAGTATTCGGCGGTGCTTTGTCAGAGTCATTAGCTATGAAGATCTGTAAAGTAATGGATCAGGCCATGAAGATGGGTGCCCCTGTCATCGGTCTGAACGATTCAGGTGGAGCACGTATCCAGGAAGGTGTCAACGCTTTGGCCGGTTATGCCGAAATTTTCCAGCGTAACATTCTGGCATCAGGTGTTGTTCCACAGATTTCCGGTATCTTTGGCCCATGTGCCGGCGGTGCCGTTTATTCTCCTGCACTGACAGACTTCAACATCATGACACGCGGAACAAGCTACATGTTCCTGACTGGTCCGAAAGTTGTAAAAACTGTTACCGGAGAAGACGTAACCCAGGAACAACTGGGTGGCGCAAGCGTACACACGACCAAATCGGGTGTTGCTCATTTCGCTGTCGATACAGAAGAAGATGGTCTGCAACTGATCCGCAAATTGATCGGCTTCCTTCCGCAGAATAACCTGGAAGAAACACCGCTGATCGAATGTAACGATCCTATCGATCGCTTGGATGATGTATTAAATGATATTATTCCGGATAACACTAACCAGTCATACGATATGTATGAAGTGATCGGAACAATTATCGACAACGGCGAATTCCTTGAAGTACACGCCGATTATGCCAAAAATATTATCGTTGGTTTCGCTCGTTTCAACGGACAGACAGTTGGTATCGTAGCCAACCAGCCAAAAGTTATGGCCGGATGTCTCGACAGCAATGCATCACGTAAAGCTGGTCGTTTCGTTCGTTTCTGCGACGCATTCAACATTCCTCTGGTAACATTGGTTGACGTTCCGGGATTCCTTCCGGGAACAGGACAGGAATACAATGGTGTAATCCTTCACGGAGCTAAATTGCTTTATGCTTACGGTGAAGCAACTGTACCTAAAATCACAGTTACCCTGCGTAAATCTTATGGTGGAGCTTACTGCGTGATGAGTTCTAAACACCTGCGTGGCGATATGAACTACGCATGGCCGACTGCAGAAATCGCAGTAATGGGCCCGAGCGGTGCAGTAGAAGTTATCTTCGCAAAAGAAGTTGCTGCATCGGAAGATCCGGCAAAAGCAACTGCTGAAAAAGAAGCAGAATACAAGAAAGCATTTGCAAACCCATACAATGCTGCTCAGTACGGTTATATCGACGATGTGATCGAACCGCGTAACACTCGTTTCCGTATTATTCGCGCATTACAACAATTGCAGACTAAGAAGTTAAGCAATCCTGCTAAGAAACATGACAATCTGCCTCTATAATTCTTAAAACAGGAAATGAATATGATTAACAAAAGAATTGGAGTATTGCTGTTGTTCGTTTTGCTCGTTTCATTCGGAGCAAAAGCACAGCGTGCAACCTCCATGCGAATAAATGAAGTGTTGGTTATCAACGAAGACAACTTCGTTGACGACTACGGCAAACGTCACGCCTGGATAGAATTATTCAATACTTCTGCCGGAACGGTAAACATTGCCGGTTGTTATTTGACAGACGACAAAAACAACCCAAAAAAATATCCGATCCCGAAGGGTGATGTATTAACTCAGATTCCTCCTCATCAGCACACATTATTTTGGGCTGACGGAGAGCCGGATCGCGGAACTTTCCATGTTAATTTCACACTAGACCCGTCGAAAGAAAATTATATCGCTTTATACGATGCGGATGGTAGAACACTGATCGACGAAATCACGGTTCCGGCTGCACAAAGACCGGATGTGAGCTATGGTAGAGTAATAGACGGTCAGGAAGAATGGGCACAGCTTACAAAAGTAACTCCCAGCACAAACAACCTGACACTCGACTCGAATGAAAAGATCGAAAACTTCAAAAACAATGACTCTTTAGGTATCGGTATGACGATTACAGCCATGGCTGTTGTATTCCTGGGACTGCTCCTTCTTTACCTTATCTTCAAACAGGTCGGTAAAGCTGCGATTGCCGCCAGCAAACGTAATGCAGAGAAAGCCGGAGCTCCAGTCAGTGCCAGTGCACCTGACGAGGTTTCAGGAGAAGTCTTTGCAGCTATCGCCACGGCTCTGTATGAAATGAGCGATGACAACCATGACATCGAACATACAGTACTTACGATCCGTAAAGTCCGTCGTGCATATTCTCCATGGAGTTCAAAGATCTATAGCTTACGTGAAACTCCCAGAAAGTGATTATCTCTAAAAACAAACAAGAATGAAAAGTTTTAAATATACCATCAACGGTAACGTATATAAAGTACACATCAATTCAGTGGTTGACGATATCGCTGAAGTAGAAGTAAACGGTACACCCTATAATGTAAAGATGGAGAAACCGGCAAAAAAACAAATGGTTACTCTGAAACGTCCGGCTCAGGCTCCGACAACCCCTTCAGGAGAATCGGTTATCACACGCCCGGCTGCCTCTACCACACAGGGAGCTGTTAAAACTCCGCTGCCCGGTGTTATCCTGCAGATCAAATGTAATGTAGGCGACACTGTAAAAAGAGGACAAACTCTTCTTATCCTTGAGGCCATGAAGATGGAAAACAACATCAACGCAGACCGCGATGGTAAGATTATTGAAATTAAAGTACACAAAGGAGATTCTGTACTGGAAGGTGCCGATCTCGTCGTAATCGGATAAGAATATGCAAGAGAGTTTTATGTCATTCCTGGGTGACAACCTACAGTTGTTCCTCACCTACACAGGGGTATATAATGCAACTCCGGGCCATATCGTCATGATTTTGGTAGGTTTGCTCTTTATATTCCTTGCGATAAAATACGAGTTTGAACCTATGCTTCTGATTCCTATCGGATTCGGTATCCTGATCGGTAATATTCCTTTCAAAGATGCAGGATTACAGGTAGGTATTTATGAACAAGGGTCTGTACTGAACATCCTCTATCAAGGGGTAACCTCCGGATGGTATCCACCATTGATCTTCCTCGGTATCGGGGCCATGACCGACTTCTCCGCTTTGATATCCAATCCAAAGTTGATGTTGATCGGTGCTGCAGCCCAGTTCGGTATCTTTGGTGCTTACATTATTGCTCTTCAGATGGGATTCGAACCGAACCAGGCTGGTGCTATCGGTATTATCGGTGGTGCTGACGGTCCTACGGCTATCTTCCTGTCTTCAAAACTGGCTCCAAACCTCATGGGGGCTATTGCGGTGTCAGCCTACTCATACATGGCGTTGGTACCTATTATCCAGCCGCCGTTCATGAGACTGCTCACGACAAAAAAAGAACGCCTGATCCGTATGAAACCGCCGAGAGCTGTTTCTTCTACAGAAAAGATTGTTTTCCCGATTATTGGTCTGTTGCTGACTTGTTTCCTGGTTCCTTCCGGTCTGCCTCTGTTGGGTATGCTGTTCTTCGGAAACCTGTTGAAAGAAAGTGGTGTGACACGTCGTCTGGCAGAAACTGCCCGCGGTCCGCTGATCGATACAATCACAATCCTGTTAGGTATCACGGTAGGTGCTTCTACACAGGCAACTCAGTTCCTGACCTTGAACTCTGTTAAGATCTTCGGTCTGGGTGCGTTGTCATTCGTTATCGCAACATGTGCCGGTGTATTGTTCGTTAAGTTCTTCAACCTGTTCCTGAAACAAGGTAACAAGATCAATCCGCTTATCGGTAACGCCGGTGTATCCGCCGTTCCTGACTCTGCACGTATCTCCCAGATCGTAGGTTTGGAATATGACCCGACCAACTATCTGTTGATGCACGCTATGGGTCCGAACGTAGCAGGTGTGATCGGTTCTGCTGTAGCTGCCGGTATCCTGTTAGGATTCTTGGGATAAGATTCAATAGGGATATTCAATAGATATCCTAAAAATAAAAGGTGGCATGTGAAATGGGTTTAAGACTCCATTTAGCATGCCATCCTTGCATTAATAGCAGTTCACTTACATACTTTATTCAACCACCATCGGACTCACTACCGGATCAGCCACTTCTTCCACTGTTGTTCCGACGAATAACCATACCATCAGGAGGACAATTGCCACAACTACCCCGATGACCAACCATACATTTTTCTTTTTCATATTTATGACATTCTTTGATATTATACCTAATATTTGTAACAAAACAGCAAATTGATTCTATTTGTTCAATAGTCAAGACTACTCCATCAGTAAGTCTTACTCTCCTTTGCTCAGTTGTCCAAGAATAGAAGAGAATGTCTCTGGAGAAATATCCAAATAAGAAGCGATATAATATCTAGGAATCTGTAACAAAAGATAATAACCAACAGGCTCTTGAAGAAAATGACAAATCCGTTCTTTCGCCGTACAATACCGGGAATGGTAATGAAACATTTCCACCTTTGCCAAATAGATTTCTATCACATTATAAAATAAACAAGTAAACTCATGTTGCGTTTTCCATAACGAAATAAAATCATCATAAGAAAGAACCAGCAACAAGGAGTTATTTAAAGCTTTAAAATAAAATTCAATCCCTTTTTGTCGATATAAGCAATGAGATATAATAGCAAATTCACCTTCCTTCACAAAATCAACCACACATTCTTTCCCTTTCTTATTATAACAATAGGCACATACCCCTTCATAAACAAAATAAATCTTTTTCTTCCCATGCTTTTCCAATATTGCCGATTCACCTCTGGCTACCAATACCGGTGACAGCAATTTGCATAGTAAAGCAAACAACTCATCAGAAACAGCGTAATAAGCGTTTAAATAAGAACGAAATTTTTCTAAATCAACTACTACATCTTTTGTCATTATTAAATACTAGCTATCCGGCATCTTCACATTTCAACTTCTCAGTCCGGAAAATTATAAATAGAAAGCGTGGGACTTGTTGCTATTATTTAATCAGAGGTATCCCCATACCCGTATCACAAATAATAGACAACAAGCCCACGCCAATACTATTATACAACCTATTCGGTATGTATATAACAATGACGTGAGCGTTTGTTGCCATTATTCCTGTGATACTGAAAATTGGGGATTTCCTGATTAGGGAATAATATCTTTAACGCTTTCGTTTCCTATATGTCTTTCCTTCAGCAGTTAACGCTTTAACACTCAGGAATTGCTACAAAGATATTGAAAACTAAACAGAAACCCAAAACCAGAATTAATGACTACGACTTGTATTTTTTTAAGAAGAAATATACCCTATTCAGAAGATTAAACATAACCCACTAATTATAAGAGAATTAAACTAAAAAGAATAAATAGTCATCTCCTGATTGATCAAAAGATATTAAAACAAGCAGAATACAAAATCTTAAGATAGCTTAAGAAAATTAAGGTTTCAATCCAATACTTTTGCAAATATAACCAGCATATAAATTTAACTTATAAAACTATATGATCATGAATGAAATTGTTATCCCAAGTACCCAATGGGTAAAAAAAGCACTTTTACTATCAGTATCCCTCAGCATTACACTATCTGGTATGGCACAAGAACAAACCAGTGACAAGTCTTTCTCCTTCCGTCGCAGTTCTCTTTACACATTTATAATAAAATCGGATAAAGACAGCTTAAAAATGGATAAGAAGCTGGATAGTAGCGGAAATATCTTTACAGACGTAATTGCCGAAACACAAGCCGGCAAAAAGCAAATAAGTGCAGATGACAGCATTCCTAAAATAGAGTTAATCGCAAGAGAATTTGCAGAAATACCCATTCCACCACAGTTTGATTCTCTTTGCTTAGAAACCCGGGTAGTCGATTTTGACCAATATCCTGTAACGCTTGAAGAGGTGGAAGCTATCAACGCTACAACCACCGGAGAAAAAAAGCAAAAAGGATTCGGTAAATTCGTAAAATCGGTCGGAAGTGTAGCAGCCTCCACCTTAACTGCCGGCTCATTGGAAATCGATACAATGAGTATTAAGACCTATTTACCAGCCGTTATTGACAAATATTTCAAACAGAATGAAGTGCCGAGCATGCTCTTATGTAAATGGTTCAATTATAATGATGAAGCAAAAGAAATCAGACCTAATTACATGAGTCATTATAATATGGAATTAATCAAAGAAAGAGGAAGACAAAGTGCTACTGCGGAGGAAACGGATATTGCTCTGAATGCAGAAAGAGGAGAAGCTTTCTTCAAAGATGCAGGAAAAGAATTATTAGAGAATACTTTTATCATGGCTATCTATCTGCAATATTTAAGCAAAGAAGAAATCATGAAGCAAGTACAAGATGGTATGACAGTAGCTACAGGCATAGCCGGAGCCTTTGGAGTCAATACTGACTTAATGCTTCTTGGAACCCAGGCAGCCGGAGCAGTTGCCGGAGCATCAATGGGTAGCGGATATTTCGTACAGGCAACTTCCTATTTGTACAGATTAGATTGGAATGAAGAAAAAACGCTCAAATTTTATAAAGAATTATATGACAAATCATTAGATGACCTAATCAAATCAGGCATCTGCCAGTTACGATTCGTTGGCAAAGACAAAGCATACAGTAATGTCAGGGCCAGCCGTTTCTCCAACCGCCCGGAAAGTGAATTATTAAAAAGAGCCACAACCCGGGCAATCGATGCTGCAATTGTTAAACTACAAAGAGAGCATGACGAATTCAAAACGAAAACTCCTGTTATTAATATCGATGACAAAGAAGGCGTACTTTATGCATCTATCGGATTACGGGAAGGAGTGGAAGCAGGAGATGTCTACGCAGTTCTTCAACCGATCATAGATCCTGCTACCTACGAAATAACTTCTTTTGAAACGGTAGGAAAAGTAAAAGCCATCAAAAATCAGATTTGTGACAACCGTTATCAAGCAGATATTGAAAGAGAAGAAGATGCTGAAAACGGAGAAAAAGCAGACACCCCGATTAAATATACGGCATTCAAAGGGAAAGTAAAACCGGAATGGCGAGGATGCTTATTAAAACTGGAAAAGAAAAAATAATAATAAAAATTCCATGAAAATCAGACTTATCCTATTAATACTATGTCTTTCTGTCGTATGCAATAGCAATGCCAAAAAGAAAGAACCGATTATCGGGTATGACATCGAATACAGCGGAGCAGAAGGAGTATCTGGCACTTATATGATACAAGTATGGATCAATACGACTAAAGCGACACTATCCACCGAAGAATTCAAAAGATACGCAGTAGAAGGCATTCTGTTTAAAGGTTACGCACGTCCTCAACAAGAACGGGTCGCCCCTATGGTATCAGATGCAATCAGACAGGCCAAAAGCGATTTTTTTAATGCCTTCTTTGAAAATGGAGATTATAGCAAATATGCATCCGTGCTGGGAAACACAGTCAAAAACCTTAAAATAACCAAGAAGGAATATCGACTGGGAATGATTATATCCATATCCGAAAGTCAGCTGAGGAAAGACTTGGAAGAAGCCGGTATTATCAGTAAACTGGGAGGCAATATATTCTAATCAATTAACACAAGAAAGAATAGTATGAAATCCAACTTTATAAAAATAAGTTTATGCTTCTTATGTCTCCTTTTTCTAAATGCCTGTAATAATAAGCAGACGGTGACATCTTCTTATTACACTTATAAAACCGAATGTTTGGGAGTCGAATTAGACGGCTCCCAAACGCTTCGGGCATGGGGAACAGGAAAAAACAAAAAAGATGCAATAGAACAAGCGAAAAAAAATGCTATACATGATATTCTTTTCCAAGGAATACATGACGGGCAATCAAAATGCTCTGTCAAACCTTTATTAACTGAGGTTAATGCGGCAGACAAATACGAGGATTATTTCAATGCCTTCTTTCAGGACAAAGGTTCATATCAAACCTTTGTCTCCGGAGAAGAAAACGGCAGAACCACACGCATTCAGGAGGCAAATAAAAATCAGCTTAAATACGGAATTGTAGTGCGTGTATTTCGTTCCGAACTAAAAAGACGCTTACAAGCAGATGGTATACTAAAATAAAAAACAATCATGAATATAAAAATACACATATTATTTATCGTTTTTTGGATCAGTTCATTAGCAGTATATGGCCAGGCGCGAAAACCAAAATTGATGGTTATCCCCAGCGATAGTTGGTGTCGGCAAAATCATTGCATGACTCAATACGATGACCAAGGTCTCGTTTCTGAAGTCGCCAATTATAATGAAGCAGTGAAAAACAAAGACTTAAGGATTGTTATCTCTACCATTAATAATTTAATGAAAGACCGTGGATTTGAATTGGAAGATTTGGAAGCCACACTGAAAAAATTGGAAACAAGCAAAGCCGAGGACGAACTAATAACAAGTAAATCCGGATCGACAATCAGTGAAAGTCCTTTCGACCAAATAAGAAAACGAGCGAAACCTGATATCATTCTGGATATTGATTATACGATCAACTGGTCCGGTCCGGAAGCCTCGATCACGTATGATTTACGAGGAATGGACGCTGCTACAAATAAACAAATAGCCGGTTCCAACGGTGTCGGTAATCCTTCGTTTTCAGCCGAGATAGCCAGTATGCTCAGAGAAGCAGTCCAATCGAATATGAATGTTTTCTCAGACAGACTACAAAAACACTTCGAAGACATGGCTGAAAACGGTCGGGAAGTAATCGTCGAAATCAAACTGTTCGAAAACTCCGAAGTCGATTTTGAATCTGAATTCGGAGATGATGAACTATACGATATTATAAAAAACTGGATGACCGACAACACAGTCAAAGGACGTTATTCCATTGATGATGCGACAGAGACACACATACGTTTCAGCCAAGTCCGTATCCCCTTATATGATGAAGACGGAAGAGCTATGGATACAAGAGATTTCACAAACTCTCTCCGCAAATATCTGCGAAAGGATCCTTATAGGATACCAGGCAAAATCGTTCTGAAAAGTTTAGGAGAAAGTCTTTTAATCATCGGTGAAAAATAAAACCTGTAATCATGAAAATAATACAAACAATCCTGTTATTACTCGCATCTGTCCTCAGTGGATGGGCGCAGCAAACCTTGTCGTCCAAAGACATGATAGACATTACCCCGCTTGTCAGTACCGAACTTCCCGTAGCTGACGGAGTAAAAAAGATATTGGAATTGAAAGCAAGGCAAATGTTGACAATGAATGGACTGGCCTCTTATTCCGAAAGATTTGTATTAACTCCTAACATCACTATTCTCACGAAAGAAGCGACTCCCACTGCCCCTCCTATGTTCTCGATCAGCATGGAAATATCATTTTATGTAGTGGATGTCTTCGATCAAACTATTATCAGTGAAATCGTATTTCCAGGCAAAGGTATTGACCAGCAGGAGCACAAAGCTCTGATACAGGCGATAAATCGTATCAATCCCCGTTCTGAAAAAGTATCGGCATTTATAGAAGAAACTAAAAACAGGATTACAGATTATTACAAAATGCGCATCCCAACATTAAGTAAACAGGCTGAAACACTTGCTGCTCAGGGCTTCTACGAAGACGCTTTAAACCTTCTTGCCGGTGTACCGGAATCGGTAGAAGGTTATCCGGCCATCGCCAATAAAACAAAAATTATTTACAAACAATATGCCAATCACCAGGCCGACCAATTACTCAAAGAAGCTAAAGGACATATTGCCATTCGTGAATATCCGGCAGCCATTGAGTTACTGGCAGATATCAGTCCGTTAAGCGACCGATATAAAACAGCGACATCCCTGATCAACAGCATTAAATCATCCATCGACGCATCTGAGCGTGCTGCTATTACGAGCCAGATGCAACATTACGAGGCCAAACAAGAAGAGGCACGCCGTATCCACGATGACGAAGTGGCTTTACAAAAAATGGCAATCAACGCATCCCGAGATATCGCAATAGCAAACAACGAAGCAAACAAACCTTCGCTAATGAAAAGTATCAATAACTGGTTCATCTCTAAATTCAATTAATATGGAACATTGTCCCGTATGTAAAGAGCCGATGCCGGCTTTATCGAAAGTCTGCCCGGTTTGCGGTTACGTAGCGACCCAAACAGATAATACAGGCAACCTGCTGGAACAACTGGTCGAAAAAATGGAAAGTTGTCTGCATAAGCTCAAACAACAGGATAAACCGACTGTATTCACCGGTATAAAAAAATATATGTTTATCTTTTATATCATCCTTACCATTCAGCTATTCGTACTGGCGGCTGTGAGTATGAGTATAATGGCTTGGTCCGCTGTTTCATTATTCTTGTTTTTATCTATCTTTTCCATTATAAAAAAGTTCAGAAATAAGAAAAATGAAGCCTCCAGTCAATTCAACTTGATAACAGCCGATTACGAAACATACCGCCGGCAAGCCAATACCCATTTCGGTAAAAACAAACAGGTGAAGGAGTTATCACTGACGTTGGACCAGGAAATGGATACTATTAAAAAAGAATGGCGGAAACAGGCTTTCCAATATAATACGCTTGGTGTCATCAGTATCATCTGTATCCTGATCGTAACCGGATCTGTCATTTTCTCCCTATCAAAATTTATAGCAACCGCCGACCTGCCTCCTGAAGAAAGTTCGATCATCACTTATCTGGAACAGGAAGAATATGACAAAGCGATCGCCATCTACCCGGATGTAGAAAAGAACAGTATAGACGAGGGAGAAAATATCAGAACACAGGTTATCCATCACTTATCCCAAAAACAACAATGGGAAAAGGCTTCTTCTTTCTTTTTGCTGCATTGTATGGGAAAGAGGGGCGATTATAGCTGTGCCCGAATCATCATCGAAGATCAACTAAAAAACAACAGAAAAGAGGGAGCCATCGATTTTTTGGAGACATGCAGTTCTCTACATTATCCTTCCGACTTCAATAAACTGAAAAAATTAATCTATAAATAATCGATATGGGACTATTCCGAAATAACAAAGAAGGTGGTATCATGGATACTATCCGTTGCGATGAGAAAGAATTCCTGATTTGGAAATGGAGCCCGACAGGAGAAAAAAGCAAAAAAGAAAATGCCATACGTTATGGTAGCAGTTTGCAGGTAAAAGATGGTGAAGTAGCAGTCTTCGTATACAAGCAAAACAACGGGACTATGCAGGATTTTATAGAAGGTCCTTTTCAGGAAACAATAAAAACCGCCAACTTTCCGATACTGACCAGCATCGTCGGACTCGCTTTCGGCGGAAGTTCCCCCTTCCAGGCAGAGATATATTTCATAAATCTGGCTGGAAATATACAAATACCCTTTTATATCCCCGATTTTATGGTGTACGATCACCGTTTCCAAAATTTCGGTGCTCCTATTCAAGTAAAAGGCAGACTTATCTTCAATATCGCCGATTACAGGCAGTTCGTCAAACTCAACAGGATGGCAGCATTCAATCTGGATGATTTCCACGAACAGGTCAAAACAGCAATCAACCGATATGTAA
This sequence comes from Parabacteroides chongii, assembly GCF_029581355.1. Classification (NCBI taxonomy): domain Bacteria; kingdom Pseudomonadati; phylum Bacteroidota; class Bacteroidia; order Bacteroidales; family Tannerellaceae; genus Parabacteroides; species Parabacteroides chongii. Next base: position 5,622,098 of record NZ_CP120849.1, read on the forward strand.
AAAGTGCCATAGCCAAAGCACCCAAAGAATACGGTATTCCGGTCCTACAAATTGAACAGAAGTTGGATGAAGTCAATACGCTTATCGAAGAGAAGCTGAAACCCCTGTTTTATGACGATTTCGGGATCAACCTGAAAAGGGCGGACATAGGTTCCATCCAGGTAAATCGTGAAAACGACGAATATAAACGTTTGCAGCAGGTTGCCGGTAAACAGGAAGAAAAAATGATCGATACGCAAACAAATATCAACCTCGACAATATGGAAGAGACACTCCGTATCAACCGGGAAGAACATCAACGGGCACAAAAACTACAGACGGAAAGCAATTATATCCGGACACACGCTTTAAATCAGCAAACAGACGTACTGAAAACAGCCGCAGCCAGTCTGGGAGAGATGGGGAATATGGGAACCGGAGACAGTTCAGGTATGAATCCGGCAAACATGATGGCCGGTATGATGATGGGAGGTGCCGTCGGCGGACAGATGGCTAATATGATGAATATGATGGGACAAGGAATGAACCAGGACATGTATCAAAACATGCAAACTCCCCCTCCTCCACCTGTCGTACAATATATGGTTATTGTAAACGGACAACAATGCGGGCCTTTCAATCCCGAAGAATTGATCGGATTATACAACTCAGGCCAGATAACAACCAAGACATATGTCTGGAAACAAGGTATGAGCAACTGGGAGTCACTCGAAAACATAAACGAACTGAACAACCTGCTTCAACTCAACGGGAACACACCTCCCCCTCCACCACCGGGAGTCCTTTAACTAAAAGTATAAACATAAAACGAATAAACGATGAATCATAATTTAGATACCATAGACAAACTGGTTGAATTTGGTATGGGATTGTCACTTTCACAACAAATGATGAACACATTGAAACAAACACCCTCTCCAGCTTATACGCCACCGAAGCAACAACCGGAGTATATATATCACGTCATTATCGAAAACCGTCAGGTCGGTCCTGTGACAAGCGGGGAGCTCTCCGAGTTGATCAAGAATAAAAAAGTGACACAAGATTCCCTGATGTGGCATCCCGGGTTACCCGCTTGGTCATCGGCACAGGAGATCAAAGAGGTGAATGAACTTTTAGTCTTAAATTCAACTTTATAAGTTTGCATTCGTATGAAAATAGACTTGGTAAAATCCATTATAGCATTGGTGATAAGCGCTTTAATATCCTATGGTTTCTATGAACTATGTGAGGATGAGACACAAAGGATCGTCCTTCTTTGCAGCACGTTCATATTCTTATCGATCACAAGTTGTTTCACCATCGGTTGCTCATTGAGAACCAATGGAGCTATTATGCTAACGACCTTTTCAGGAATATTCTTCCTGATAGGTATCATAATCCATGCTTTCCAGGCACTCTTTACTTTCAATCGAACAGCGTTCCTAATCATAGACGGATTACTTTTGCTTGTTTATATATTGACTGCACAAAGTATCTATAAATCAAAACAATAAAGTAAGTATCATACTATCATAACCGAGAAATAACACTCTGATTATAAACACATTAATGCCATGATAGTTGTTTATTTTAACTATCATGGCATCTATCATACTATCATACACAACTTACACAAATATTTAATAATCAATCACATACCACTTTTACATAATAACAAGTCCCTCGCGTCATCCGTTTATTAGGTACATTGTTTCGCTTCAAAAGTTTACCAAAGTTGAGTATCATCTTCTTCGTAATAACAAAACCGGGCTGTTTCTCTGCAATTATATCTAATATCTCCGATGCCAGCAAAGGTTCTATCCCTTCCGTATCCTCTGAAATACAGAAATAACGCAGGAACAATTGCTCTTCCGCCGGAATTTGCTGGAAACGCCAGTTGTTCTCAACGATTGCCGCCTCCTCCTCATGCGTAAACCAATACCGTTCGCCACGGCGCAACATCTCTTTTGCTTCGGCATACAGCTGCTCGTAATCGACCGGCTGGAGATAGTCGATCAGACCTTCCACCTCCACGCAGATAAAACGACGGCTTCCGGTCGGATCGGTCAGCAGATCGAAATTATTGCTGGTAGCGATAAAGGTTGCATAACGTCGCAGGCTGCGCGTCGTACTCTGATAAGGTAAGCGAGCATTGACCACGGCCTTTTGCAAAACATGCTTCAGAAAACTTTGATGCGAAGCCTTTACCGAATCGAACTCGTCGATATTGATCAAGGCATAGCGATGCAAAGCCAGTTCTGCCTCCTTCTTATTACCGAAATCGATGCTGTCGGTATAAAAAGGACGAAGCGACGGAGGCAACAAGTTCAGGCAATAGGTCGATTTTCCGCATCCCTGGTCACCAACCAGCAACGGCGTCGTACTGTTTCCGTGTTCTTTATCCAGCTGCATCCAATGAGCTACCATGCTCAGGAACCAACGATAAAAGCAATCACTCCATAACGGGTTATTGTTAGGAACCCGCGCAGCCATCTCACGAATATGCGATTTGCCATCCCATACCGGAAGATTCGCAAGAAAAGCATCGATAGGATGAAACAAGGGTATCTGATCTGAATATACATACCGGTCGATATCTTTATCCCACACATTCAGCCCCTCTTTCTGAGCCTCCAGGCAAATACTGTTACGCACTTTCTGGGTGTAAGGCCTGTACGCGAACTGTATGACCGAACGGTCGAGATATTCCACCTCCCCACTCATCTCGTTCATCCGGAAGAAATAACGTCTTTCCATGAATTCATCCAGTTGCATCACCATCGAAAGACATTCCGGCAAAGGTAATTTACCTCCGATCGCTTTCTTCAGCAGATAAACTCCCCGGAATACCTGCCGCACCAGTAATTCATGCGGCTTCAAAGCCTCATACCGTAAGGTCCACCCTACCGCCTCTTCCTCGGGAATCCCCAGACGGCAACTATTTTGTGCCATCTCCGTAAACAATGCATGCAGATCGTCACTCTCCTTTCCGGCAAATTTACGGACCGCTTCCAAAAGCACGATACTGAACAGGGTTGCAATCTGCGTATTACGTTTCACGCCCGGCAACAGACGTTCGATCGGATCGAGCGGAACCTCCTGCACGATACGGAGTTCGCTTTCCTCCGGCATCCGTATCGGTTGTTCCATTCGGATCGATATCGCCGCCGGATTATAATACAGCCCGGTATCATAGCTGACACGTGTCCCTCGCTCCGGTGACGGTTCTTTCAATGTGATCATGCTGCTCAACTGAGGCTGAAAATGCCTGACCGCCAACTGATAGGCCGCCGCATGAAAGAGAACGGCTTTCTCCCGGCTACGCGGCAACTTGCCATCGGGCAGCGTAAAAGGCACGACAATCTTCACGGACTTGCCGCTCAATCCAATGAAAGCCAGCAAGGTCTGAGGCATGGCAGCCGCCTCCTCACGTATCGATGCGGCTTCTTCCGGACCGGACAAACCGTTCACTTCCAAAAGGATATACCCGGTATAGTTTTTCATCTGTACCTTCCCGTCTTTCCGCAGAAATGTTGCTCCCCACACGATCACAGGCAATTTCCGTATCCACTCGTTCGTACGCCCCGGCAATGAAAAGCGTAAACTAGTACGGACATTAGCCACCTGTACCCCCATTTTATCTGAGCGTAACATCTCCATCACAGGTTCCAGGCTACGTATCTGCAACATAAGCTGGTCTTTCTTATAACGATATTGGCTTACTTTCATTCGAACGGGTATCTTTCAAATTTAAAAAACTGCATTTCCTTACGTAATCGTGCCCCCATCCTGAAACAGACGCGTTTCGCTTTTACCCGATGCGGCGTACAATCCTTCGCTTTCTCATACCCTTCACTCCCTGCCGAGAGATACAGGTCACCCATATCCTTCAGTTCGACGGAATAGCCTTCTTTCAAACGTTCAAGAATAATATCACTCATCTCGCAGACTGTGGCAAGCACATCTCCGCGCGTCAATGAGCAGCGAGCAGCGATCTCTTCCGCCAACTCCTCGGTAGTGACCCGCCCCGTCGTAACGGGTACTCCATAAAACAGTTTCTTTTCTATCGGACCTGTCTTATCCGATTTTGTGCGAACTACATAGAAATGTGCCATAGGTCGGTACTTTATTTTAATAATAATACTAGAAAACTTCACCAAAACGGGCATTTTACCCCATTTTACACCCGGATCTGAACGATGCTCACACCCGGGTCTCAGGGGTATTCAGACCCGGAGGCCAACACCTTTTCCTCCTTACAAATATAATAAAAACATAGCACATAAGCAATGTTTTTCAATAGTTTATTTCATTTTAGACAATATATTTCCGACCTGTCTATTTATAGATTTCAGTATTACAACGCACTTATCATGAATGATGGTTGATGATGGTTGAATGATAGTTTAAAACGGCAACCATCATAATATAAAATACTAATAAACAATATGTTAAACAAAATAATGATAGTATGATAGTTATTTTCAAAAATTACTTTAGATAAGATGATAGGAATATGATAATGGAATCTTCCCGATCATTGCTTTATTTACCGGAATAAATTAACTTTGTATTCATTATTAAAAAGTTGCCATTATGAATCAAGTAAAAGGTATACCATACGGAATATCCGATTTCAACCGGATGAGGAACGATAATTTTTATTTCGTGGATAAGACGGAGTATTTGCCGCTTATTGAAAAGATGCCCAGCTATCTTTTCCTCATTCGTCCGAGGCGTTTCGGGAAAAGCCTGTTCTTAAGTATGATGCGTACCTACTATGACATTTTGCAACAGAAGAATTTCGACAAATATTTCGGAGATCTATGGATCGGAAAACATCCGACCGACCAGCGTAACCGCTATCAGGTCCTTTATTTCGACTTCTCGAAGGCAGGATGTTCATTGCCGGGAAGCGATATGATGTCAAGTTTTAATGAGTATTGCAGTATTATCATTAACCAGTTTGCACACGAATATGCCCCTTTCTATGATGCCGACTTCAAGACAACGGTAGAAAGCCTGGAAAGCGCAAAGGCTAAACTTTCCTACATAGAAATAAAAGCAAAAGAGAAAAATCATCCGTTGTACCTTATTATTGATGAATACGATAACTTCACGAATGTCATACTAAGCGAACACGGGCAAAAAATGTTCCGTGACCTTACACATGCCAGTGGTTTCTACCGCGAATATTTTAAACAATTCAAGGGAATGTTCGATCGTATCTTCATGATGGGTGTCAGTCCCGTTACACTGGACGATCTTTCCAGCGGATATAATATCGACTGGAATATTTCAACAGACGAGACATTCAACTCCATGATGGGATTTAACGAAACGGAAGTTCGCGAAATGTTCCACTATTATCATCAGAATAATGTGTTAACTGGCGACATTGAAACAATGATAACAGAGATGAAGCCATGGTATAACAACTATTGTTTTGCACCTAAAAGCTTGAATGAGGACAGGGTGTTCAATTGTGATATGACGCTTTATTATCTGAATTTTCAAATACAGAGACATCGTGCGCCGGATGAGATGGTAGACAAAAATATTCGTACGGATTACAGCAAATTGAAAATGCTTGCTCGCATCGATCATGATAGTGCACACGAAGGGAATCGTATGAGTACAATCGAAGAGATTGCCGCAAAAGGCGAAATCATTGTTGATTTGCATACCTCGTTTCCAGCAGAGAAAATAGCAGAGCACGACAATTTCAGAAGCCTACTCTATTATTACGGATTACTCACGATATGCGGTACACGCGGTGACCGCCTGAAGATGTGTATTCCTAATAATTGCGTTCGAGAACAATATTTAGGTTTCCTTCGCGATTACTACCAGCAAACATTCCCTGTCAATTTATCTTACCTACAAGATTTGATTGACAACCTTGCTTTCGACGGTCTTTGGAAACCATTCTTTGAAGCTGTTGCACGTGCTTATCATGAAAATTCGTCCGTACGTGATGCAATGGAAGGGGAAAGGAATTTACAGGGTTTTCTGAAAGCGTACCTGGCATTGTCTTCCTATTATCTGGTAGAGCCTGAACTGGAAATGAATTACGGATATTGCGACTTTTTCCTTTTGCCAAACAAACAGCGTTATCCCGATATAAAACACAGCTACATCCTCGAACTAAAATATGCAACCCGTAATGCAACCGACAAGGAGCTTGAAGCACAGGCAGAAGAAGGACGTAGTCAATTATACCAATATAGTGAAGACAAAAAAGTACAAGAATTGACGGAAGGGACAACCCTCCACCGGCTGCTATTGCAGTTCCGGGGGTGGGATATGGTAAAGTGCGAAGAGGTATAACCTACCCCAGCACTTTATTCTTAGCGATCGTAGCCTGGAACTCTTTCAAGTAGAACGGTTCGAAGTAAGCTACATCTTCAAACTGACCGGCTGCAAATGCTTTTTCTGCCAGGGGAATCATATTAACCGCCAACGGATGAATATCATCCAGGAAAATCGCATTCGGGGAAACGATCGCTTCACGGCATTTGGCAGCACCATTGCCGAAGAAACAAACTTTGCCTTTTTCCAGATAAGAAGCATAGGTATCGGCATCTACTATATCAGCCGAAGTTCCGCGAACTTCTTTCAAATCTGTATCGTAAATAGCTGCATATACTTCCATCCGACGGGCATCCAGCATCGCACAATACAAAGTATCTTTGTCGGCAGGTTGCTGTTTCAAAGCAGCAACAGCCAGTATTTCCAGTGTATGAATGCTGATCAACGGGATACCGTATCCGAAACATAATCCTTTGGCTACCGATACGCCGATACGCAATCCGGTATATGAACCGGGACCGCTGCTGACAGCTACAGCCTCCAGCTTCAACCCTTTCGCTTTCACTACCGCAATAGCTTCTTTCGCATAAACGCCCAGCAAGGCTGCATGTGAAGGGCCCTCAAACGAACTTTTCTCAAAAAGCACCTCACCGCCGGCTGACAGAGCAACGGAGCAGACAGAGGTCGATGTTTCAATATTTAAAATGCAAGACATATTAATTGACAATTGATAATTGACAATTGACAATTATATTTGTCAAAAGCCAATCTTTTGATAATGGATGCAAAAGTATAAAATAAACAGAACAGAACGGACGAAAACATCTATTTTATTCACCTTTTCAATTAATTGTCAATTGTCAATTGTCAATTGTCAATTGATTAATTTATCTTTGCACAAATTTTTAGAACAATGATACAATCAATGACTGGATTCGGTAAGGTTACAGCCGAACTTCCTTCAAAAAAGGTAACCGTAGAAATAAAAGCGCTCAACAGCAAGCAACTGGATTTATCAACCCGCATTCCGTCTATCTACAAAGATAAAGAAATGCAAATCCGTAGCCAGCTGCTTCAGTCGCTCGAACGGGGTAAGGTCGATTTCAGCATTTACATTGAATATATAGGAAAAGATACTCCTACTCAGATTAACCTCACAGCTTTTGAAAGTTATTACAGCCAGATCAAAGACATCGCAGACAAACTGAATATCGCACTTCCTACAGACTGGTTCCAGACATTACTGAAAATGCCGGATGTTATCAAGTCGGAAATCGTAGAGGTAGACGAAAGCGAATGGGAAGTTGTTTTCACAGCAGTAAAAGAGGCCATCAAGCATCTTTGTGATTTCCGTATCCAGGAAGGCGCCATGTTGCAGAAGCTGTTTGAAGAAAAGATCGGTAACATCGCCCGCTTACTTGCAGAAGTGGAAGAATACGAAGGCGAACGTATCGAAAAGATCAAAGCACGTATCATGGATAACCTTGAGAAGGTGGCAAACCAGGATTACGATAAGAATCGTTTTGAACAGGAAATGATCTATTACATAGAGAAACTGGATGTAAACGAAGAAAAGAACCGTCTCGACAACCACCTGAAATATTTCATCAGCACAATGAAAGATGGACATGGACAGGGTAAAAAGCTTGGTTTCATCGCCCAAGAAATGGGACGCGAGATCAACACCCTCGGTTCGAAAAGCAATCATGCAGAAATGCAAAAGATCGTCGTTCAGATGAAAGACGAACTGGAACAGATCAAAGAACAGGTATTAAACGTTTTATAATATGGCTGGTAAACTAATTATATTCTCCGCCCCGTCAGGCTCAGGTAAATCAACCATTATCAACTATCTGCTGAAGCAGAACCTGAACCTGCATTTCTCTATCTCGGCGACAAGCCGTGCTCCTCGCGGAACAGAAAAGGACGGCGTAGAATACTATTTCCTGACTCCCGACGAATTTCGGGCACGCATCGCTGCCGATGAATTCCTGGAATATGAGGAAGTCTACACCGATAAATATTACGGGACACTGAAAAGCGAAGTGGAACGTATCCTGAACGAAGGTAATAACGTGATATTCGACGTCGATGTAGTAGGCGGTTGTAATATCAAGAAGTTCTATGGCGATCGTGCTTTGTCGGTTTTCATTCAGCCTCCCAGTATCGATCACCTGCGTGAACGCCTGGTAGGTCGTGGAACAGATACACCGGAAGTAATCGACAGCCGTATTGCCAAAGCGGAGTTTGAGCTGGGATTCATTCCCCACTTCGATGTTTGCATTGTGAACGATGATCTGGAAACGGCACAGAAAGAAGCCTTTGAAGTAATCAAAAACTTTCTGACGAAGCCATGAGTACCAACGGTAAGCTACCACGTAAATGGGGATACATATTTGCCCTGACTGCTCTTGCTGCGCTGGGTACTTGTATTGCCGCCCTTATTTATAAAGAATATATTATAGCCTTAGCCACTGGATTGGTATTCGGAGCACAGGTATTTAATTTCATAAAGTGGAAACGACAATAAAGAAACTAAAAACCGGAATCTTTTCCGGTTCGTTCAATCCGGTTCACATCGGCCATCTGGCATTAGCCAACTGGCTGTGTGAATTTGCCGGACTGGATGAACTCTGGTTTCTTATCACCCCCCACAATCCTCTGAAAGACCGCGAAGAATTAATGGACGACCAGCTTCGTTATGAATTAGTCGAAGCAGCTATCGCCGGTTATCCGAAATTCCGCGCCAGCGATTTTGAGTTCTCTCTTCCCCAGCCGACCTATACGATCGACACGCTCCGGGCTCTCGACCGTACCTATCCTGACCGTCAGTTCCATTTTATCATGGGAGCCGACAACTGGGCTTTCATAAAACGCTGGAAAGAATCCGATGTACTCATATCCAGTTATCCGATCCTGATCTATCCCCGTAAAGGATATGAAATCATTCTACCGGCAAACTTTCCGGATATTCGTGCAGTAGAAGCACCATTGATGGAAGTCTCATCTACTTTTATTCGGCAATCTTTAAAAGACGGCAAAGACGTACGTTTTTTCCTCCCAGAAGCGATACGTAATCATAAGTGCCTTTCAAATATATAATTAAGTAAACTACGACTCACTTTTGACCGATAAGTGAGAAAAGTTTTGTACTTTTGCGCCGTATTATACAAAATAATAGCGTAATGAATCTATTAGAACTGAGTGAACAGGAAATCATAAGACGCAATAGCATGGAGCAATTGCGCCAAATGGGGATAGAACCTTATCCCGCTGCCGAGTACGTAACAAACGCATTTTCCAATGAAATAAAGGCATCCTTTAAAGACGATGCCGAACCTCGTCCTGTAAGTATTGCCGGACGTATCATGAGCCGCCGTATCATGGGTAAGGCTTCTTTCATGGAGCTGCAGGATTCTGAAGGCAGAATACAGGTGTATATCTCCCGTGATGATATTTGTCCGGACGAAAACAAAGATTTATATAACGTCGTTTTCAAAAAGTTGCTCGATATCGGAGACATCGTCGGAATCAAAGGTTTTGTATTCCGCACACAGATGGGTGAAATCTCCGTACATGCACAAGAGATAACGGTATTATCCAAATCACTCAGACCGCTGCCGGTCGTTAAATACAAAGACGGTGTTGCCTATGACGGATTCAACGATCCCGAACTGCGCTATCGCCAGCGTTATGTCGACCTGATCGTAAACGATGGCGTAAAGGATATTTTCATGAAACGTGCAAAAGTGATCAAAACAATGCGCGCTGTGCTCGATGATGCCGGATATACGGAAGTAGAAACTCCGATCCTTCAGTCTATCGCCGGTGGTGCAAGTGCACGTCCGTTTATCACGCATCATAACTCATTAGATATTGACCTCTATCTGCGTATCGCTACCGAACTGTATCTGAAAAGACTGATCGTCGGCGGTTTTGAAGGGGTTTACGAAATCGGCAAGAACTTCCGTAACGAAGGTATGGACCGGACACACAACCCGGAATTTACTTGCGTGGAACTGTATGTGCAGTATAAGGATTACAACTGGATGATGAGCTTCACGGAGCAACTGCTGGAAAAGATCTGTATGGCTGTCAACGGCACATGCGAAACCGTAGTCGACGGCAAGACCATCAGCTTCAAGGCTCCTTTCCGCCGTCTGCCTATTCTGGAAGCCATCAAGGAAAAGACCGGTTACGACCTGGAAGGCAAGAGCGAAGATGAAATCCGTTCAATTTGTAAAGAATTGAAGATGGAGATCGACGATACGATGGGTAAAGGTAAACTGATCGATGAAATCTTCGGAGAATTCTGCGAAGGTACATTTATCCAGCCGACATTCATTATCGACTATCCGGTTGAAATGAGCCCATTGACTAAAATGCACCGCAGCAAACCGGGACTGACAGAACGTTTCGAATTGATGGTGAACGGTAAAGAGTTGGCAAACGCTTATAGCGAGCTGAACGATCCGATCGACCAGGAAGAACGTTTCAAAGATCAGTTGAAGTTGAGCGAAAAGGGGGACGACGAAGCGATGTTCATCGACCAGGACTTCCTGCGTGCACTGCAATTCGGTATGCCTCCGACATCCGGTATCGGTATCGGTATCGACCGTTTGGTGATGTTGATGACAGGCCAGACGACGATCCAGGAAGTTTTATTCTTCCCGCAGATGCGTCCTGAAAAAACAGTAAAGAAAGATACTGCTGATAAATATGTAGCATTAGGAATCGATGAAGCCTGGGTTCCGGCATTACAGAAAGCCGGATACATAACTGTTGACACGCTGAAAGAGTTAAATCCTAACAAGTTACGTCAGGAGCTTTGCGAAATGAACAAGAAGTATAAGCTGGAACTGCAAAATCCTGCGGCTGAAGAAGTTGAAGCCTGGATTGCTAATGCGGCCAAATAAAAGGGAATGCCATGAAATTACCCGGTAAAATAGCAATAATGGGAGGTGGTAGCTGGGCTACCGCCTTAGCCAAAATTGTTCTTTCTACACAGGATAGTATTAACTGGTACATGCGCCGTCAGGACCAGGTTGACGACTTTTTAAAAACCGGACATAACCCAAGTTATTTGTCGGCCGTAAAGTTCGATACAGACAAAATTAAATTCTACACAGATATAAACGAGGTTATCAAAGATTCAGATACGCTGATCTTTGCTACCCCTTCTCCTTTCCTGAAGCAGCATTTGATGAAAGTCACCACTCCGCTGAATGACAAATTCATCATTTCTGCCATCAAGGGAATCGTCCCGGACGAGAATATGCTGATTGCCGATTATTTCACGGAATACTACAATGTTCCGACGGATCATATCGCAGTCATCGGAGGCCCGTGCCATGCGGAAGAGATAGCACTCGAACGTCTCTCCTATATCACGCTGGCCTGTTCCAATATCGATAACGCACGGGCTGTCGCACATGTATTTCAGAATCCATATTTAAACAACTATTGCTGCAAAGATGTTAGAGGTATAGAATATGCTTCCGTACTGAAAAATGTATATGCCATCGTTGCAGGTATTTGTCACGGGATGAAGTATGGCGACAACTTCCTGGCTGTGTTTATCTGCAATGCGATTGAAGAAATGCGTAACTTCCTGAATTCCGTACATAGCCTGGAGCGGGATGTTACTGATTCCGTTTATTTGGGAGACCTGCTGGTAACTGCCTATTCCCGTTTCAGCCGTAACCGTACATTCGGGACGATGATCGGAAAAGGATATTCGGTGAAAATCGCCCAACTGGAAATGGAAATGATCGCCGAAGGGTATTACGGGACCAAGTGTATTCACGAAATAAACGAGAAATATAAGGTAAACATGCCGATCCTGGATGCCTTATACGACATTTTATATGAAAGAAAATCGCCGACTACCATCATACGGCAGTTGACAGAAACATTTAAGTAGATATGAAAAACATCAGTCTTAACATCGACAAAGCACTGGGCGCTGTTACGAAAGAACAAGTATACGCACAGGAAGCTAAGGCAAACGAATGTATTGCCACTTTACATAACGGAAACGGAGCTGGTAACGACTTCTTAGGTTGGTTACATCTCCCCTCTTCTATTACAGATGCTGAATTGACAGACATCGAGTACACCGCTAACGTGCTTCGTTCCAAATGTGACGTTGTCGTAGCTATCGGTATCGGCGGAAGTTACCTGGGAACAAAGGCCGTTGTTGAAGCATTGAACAATAGCTTCGACTGGTTACAGTCTGACCGCAAAAATCCGGTTGTCCTGTATGCCGGACAGAATATCGGTGAAGATTACCTGTATGAGCTGTGCGAAGTTCTGAAAGGGAAACAGTTCGGTCTGATCAACATCTCTAAATCAGGAACGACAACCGAGCCTGCCCTTGCATTCCGTATGTTGAAGAAACAACTGGAAGACGCTGTTGGTAAAGAAGAAGCAAAACATCGTATCGTTGCTATTACTGATGCTAAAAGAGGTGCCCTGCGTACATTAGCTGACCAGGAAGGTTATAAGACTTTCGTTATCCCTGATAATGTAGGCGGACGTTTCTCCGTACTGACTCCGGTTGGTTTGCTGCCTATCGCTGTAGCAGGTATCAGCATCCGCGAACTGGTTGCCGGTGCTGTTTCTATGGAAAAAGCAACGGGTACGGATGTTCCTTTTGCAGAAAACCTGTCGGCTATCTATGCTGCAACTCGCAACGAATTGTATAAGAGCGGTAAAAAGATCGAAATCCTAGCCAACTTCCATCCGAAATTGCATTACATCGGTGAATGGTGGAAACAGTTGTACGGTGAAAGTGAAGGTAAAGACGGTAAAGGTATTTTCCCGGCTTCTGTCGACTTGACAACCGACCTGCACTCTATGGGTCAATGGATACAGGAAGGTGAACGCATTATCTTCGAAACCGTCATTTCAATTGAAGAACCGGATCATAAAGTAATCGTTCCGACTGACGAAGCAAACCTGGACGGATTGAACTTCCTTGCAGGCAAACGCGTGGACGAAGTAAATAAGATGGCAGAACTGGGAACTCAGCTGGCACATGTTGACGGTGGCGTTCCTAACATCAAGATCACGATGCCGGCAGTAAATGCTTATTACATCGGTCAGCTGTTCTACTTCTTTGAAAAAGCTTGCGGTATCAGCGGTTATATGCTGGGCGTCAATCCGTTCGACCAGCCGGGGGTTGAAGCTTACAAGAAGAACATGTTCGCGCTGTTGAACAAGCCCGGATATGAAAAGGAAAGCGAAGCGATCCGCGCTAAACTTTAAAAAGATAGAATTTAGATATAGAAATGGGTTGTGCCAACATTTTGGCACAACCTTTTTTTATAGTTCTATCAATGCCTATTGTTAGGGTGTTACAATGCCTATTCTAAGGAGCTAACAATGCCTATTATTAAGGTCTTACGATAGGCATTGTTAGAATAAGAACAATCCCGGGCTTGAAAACGTATGAGCATTGTGTATAAAAAGAGTTTTGACAACCACTATTTTCGTAACTTTGCAGAGATTATTAAGAATATGAACAGAATGATACAAGAAGCTATCAAGTGTTATCTGCAAAAGCAGAAACAGGATTATCTTTCGCCCAAAGCCGTACTTTTCGATATGGATGGCGTGCTCTACGACTCAATGCGTTTTCATGCCCAAGCCTGGTATGAGACAGCCATAAATCATCAACTTCAAGCCGTAAAAGAAGATTTTTATATGTTTGAAGGTCGTACCGGAGAAAGTACAATCAATGAGTTATATCAGCGTACATTTCAACGTGACGCAACAGATCAAGAGAAGCAGGATATATATGACGAGAAAGCAATGCTTTTCAACAAATACAATGATGGTAAAGCGATGACTGGTGCTGCCGAGGTTTTAAAACAGGCTAAAAGCCATGGTTTACAGACACTAGTCGTTACCGGCTCGGGACAACATAGCCTCATCAATAAGCTGGAACATACGTATCCCGGTTATTTTACCCGCGAGAAGATGGTTACGGCCTTTGATGTGAAATATGGCAAACCTCATCCCGAACCTTATCTGATGGGACTGGAAAAAGCCGGAGTAAAGGCGAATGAAGCCTTTGTCGTGGAGAATGCACCGATGGGTGTGGAAGCGGGCGTTGCTGCCGGTATCTTTACAATTGCGGTCAATACGGGACCGCTGCCCGATAAAGTGCTGCTGGATGCAGGAGCCGACCTGTTATATCCGGATATGACGAGCCTGGCAAACGACTGGGATAATATAATGAAAACATATCTGTAGGGGCAGGATCTGCCTGCCCTTGATGCAATAAAATTCAAACATTATGGAAGGGTGGGCAAACCCCGCCCCTACGATGTTATTTCACATAATCTGCCGCATTCAGATAGTCAAAACTTTGCTGACAGCTTTCAACCGGATTATTATTTGTATATTCTTCTACTTCAACGTACCAGTCTTTTACATTATTGGCATACATCTGATCGAAGATAGGCTTGAAATCAATCTTACCGCTGGCACCGATTTCCATATCATCTTTAATATGAATGGTCTTGAACTGGCTCGGACGGGATTTCAGATAAGCAACAGGATCCGCACCACCTTCTTTCACCCAGTAAACGTCCATCTGGAAGAATACATGATTGGGACTTACGTTATCCAACAGGAAATCGTAAATCAACTTATCTTCTATCTTACGGAATTCAAATGCATGGTTGTGATAACCGAATGCAATACTGGCGGCAGCCGTCTTATAACCTACCGTATTGAAATAATCACAATACATCTTCAGGTCATCCAACGTAGTCTGGTCGTTCACCGGCATCCAGGGCTGAACCATATATTTAACGCCTAATTCATTATGAGCGTCGATCGCCTGATCCCACCAGCTCATTACTTCTGCTTCTTTTTCTTTTGTGAACTCCTGTCCCAGGTGAGCACTGGTACATTTCATACCGAGGTCATTACACATTTTCTTAAATTCGGCAGGAGCCATTCCATAGATCTTACCGTTATTGTAACCGGCTGTTTCCAGATTTGTATATCCCATTTTGGAAGCAGTCTCCAATACAGTCTGAATACCCTCATCTTTTACAAGGTCTCTTAAAGAATACAACTGTAAACCGATATGTTTCTTCGATTTTTCGGCACAAGAAGATAATAACTGAGGTGCAACTAAACCTCCTGCAAGCAACATTGAAGCTTGCTTCAAAAAGTTACGTCTGTTCTGCATAGTACTAAAAATTAAGTTTGATTGAGAATTTGTACAAAAGTAAGACTATATTTGATGGATTCTAACATTATTTCGTTAAAATCCATCAAAAACACTACTTTTGACTACCATGCAGCATTCGTTGCATCTTCATATACCGATATTGTTTTATGATCAGTTTCCGGCTACGCAGAATCTGATATCTGTAAATCATGCATGCGGTAATAAAATAAACGCCTGCCTGTATCCACAGCGTACGATATTCGTGAGCGACTTCATTCAAAGTGGCTCCTGCCGTATTAATACGGATAAATCCTTGTATACCCGGAGTTGAAGGGAAAAGATAGCCTACTGCCTTCCAGAACGGAGGAATCGCTTCCTTGGGCCAGGAAACACCCGAGATAAACAACAGGATCACCGAGGTAAAAACAAAAACAAGCATCGGCGACTCACGGCTGGTCATAAACCCGGATAACGTCATCGACAAAAAGATGGAGGCGAACAGATAAGGCAAGACAAACAGCATGACCGTCCACGGCTCACCCACCTGCGGCAATGAGAATAACTTCGGCACCACCCCTAAAGCCCAGATACAAACGACTACGTATAGCAACAGATAAGTAAGCGATTTACCGAATACGATACGCAACGTCCCGTTAAAATGACGGCTGACCGGTACCAGGCTGTGAAAACGGTTTTTCTCGCGTGCAGTTCCTCCCAACATACCGATCCCCAGGATCAGTGTTTGCTGGATAACCAAAATCAGGATAGCCGGGACAAGAAAGCTGGCAAAGCCATTTTGCGAATTGAACAGGGCTACCGATTCATACGGAATAGGATTAATCGTAATCTTCTCCTGCTCTATCGTCGACGACGGGTTATTCTGTGCCCGGAGTTCCTTGCCTATTTCAAACGAAACTTCGGTTGTTGCCAACAGGAAAGCCTTATAAAACAGCAACGCACTCATGTCGCAATAAAGCGAAACAGTCGCTTGCTTTCCTTTATGTATGTCTTTACTGAACTCACCGGGAAAATACAATATCCCGTATGCTTTTTTCTCATCCAGCATCCGTTTTGCCTCCTCCATATCCGCACATACAGCGACCACCTTCACGTCGGCTGTCGCATCTACCTTACGGATATATTCTCGGCTCAGATATGAATCCGACTGGTCCACAACGACCATTTTGGCATTGTGCACAACTTCGTTGTTATAGATAAAAGCATACAAAAGCGGATAGACGAACGGGACCAGGAAGAAAAAGATCATGACTCCCGAGTCTTTGAAGACATTCTTCAACTCGTCTTTCCAAATAAAAAAGGTATCCTGAATGCCTTCTTTGATTATATATCGTAAACGATGTTCTCTTTTCATTACTTTCTGTTTTACGGAATATACTTAAAGTACAGCAATGCATTCTTGAGATGTTTCCCGATCAGGAACGGCAAGATCAGAAAGCCCGTCAACCACAGATACTCCGTCCATGAATAAAACAAATCTCTCCCATTCAATGCCTGATCCACATAGATCAGGAAATAATGACGCAGGGGGAACAGGGTACTTAATGCCTGCAAGGTCGGATCCATTCCCAAAACCGGGAAAGAAAAACCGACAATAGAAAAGGCAATCATCCCGAACAAACTGGCAAAACTCAGACCCAGACGTAAAGTAGGTAATGCTCCGATCATAAATACGCCTACCGCCTGCGAAGCAATAACCAGCAGGAACAAAGCTGCGATCATCGGCATCCATCCGCTATTCAACGGAAAGGCATTGAAGCCGTATAAGGCAGAACTACACAACAGCGCTATTACCGTGAAGATAACTGTCTGCGGCAGAAGTTTCCCCAACAGGCTTATTGTAAACGAGTTGCCTCCGGTCTGCAGCCACTGGCGGGCAGTCGAGTATTTCAGTTCCGTTCCGATACTGAAAACCGTCACCAGAAAGATCATCAACTGAAGCATCCCCGGCAAAATCGTATTATTCAGATAAACGGAATAGTTCAGCCAGGGATTACCGAGTGCATGCGTATCAACTACTACCGGCTGAAGCTGTCCCATGATCTGGTCAGTCGTATATCCTTTCGCCAGTCCGGTCTGCAAACCGACTGAAGCACCCGCCAGAACAGACATGGTCTTCATATCCCTGAAAAGCAAGGACGCTGCGATCAGATATGTCCCGTTCGTATAAAAGGACAAGGTAGGCTGTTTACCCGTAGTTGCTTCCACGGCAAAATCTTTCGGTATATAGAAAATACCATACACATTTCCTTTTTGCATTTCCCGGCGTGCATCGTCGAACGTGGCAGTCTTATAGACCACTTCAGTCTGCTCAAAAGCATCCAGCTGCCGGATCAGGTTGCGGGAAGTAGCAGAGCCATCCATGTCGACCACGGCGATCGGTAAATTGGTCGGCAACCCCTCCTGCATCAGTGACAGGAAGAAGACGACACAAAGAACCGGAGCGATCAGCATACAGAAGAAATAGATCGGCTTCGATGTCAGCCGCTGCATCTCCCGCTTCGCCACATTCCAGATACTATGTAAACTCTGCTTCAAGGTCATAATATTTCGTTTCCTTTTTTCTTCATTACAACAGACATTCCGGGACGCAGGTCAGCTATTTTCTCCTGCGGACGGGCACGTACCTCGAAAGTCTTGGAATCGAACTGTCCGGTTGTCTTCGTCGCTTTCCAGGCGGCATACGATCCCATGTCTTTCAGATAATATACCTTCAGTTTCACAGGCTTATTGTCGAGTGCAGGTATGAAAGCATTCAGTTCCGATCCGATCTTGATGTCTTTCAACAGATCTTCACGCACGCTGAATGATATCCACATATCGTTCAGGTCGGTAATATTCATGATCGGTGCACCGGTTCCGACCAACTCTCCCACCTGCGGGAAACGTTCGGATACTTCGCCGTCGATCGGTGAAACCAAAGCCGACTCTTTCAGATAAGATTCCACTTCCGCTACCGCGCCTCCGGCCTGCTGAACCAGGGCTGCCGCTGCCGCTTTGTCTTCCGAACGGGCACCGTCCATCGCCATATCGTACTGTGACTTAGCTGCTTTCTCCGTAGCTACCATCGCTTTATAATTCGCTTCGGCTTCATCCCTTTTCTGAGCGGACATGACTCCTTTCTCGTAAAGGTTCTGAACACGGGTATACGATTTCTTCGCTATTTCAAGCCCCGCCTGTGCTTTCTGCCACATTTCGTAAGCACCGGCTATTTCCTGCGCACGGGCACCTTTGATCGCTTTCGCACTCTGTGCTTCAGCGGCTTTCTGAGCGGCTTCCGCCTGCTGCAGTTTCGCCAGCACTTCCGGCGTATTCAGATAGACCAGTGTGTCGCCGGCTTTCACTTTATCTCCTTCATCAAAACGATACGATTCGATTCGTCCGGGAACTTTTCCGGAAATACGAACCTGGTTGGCTTCTGCCTGCCCCATAATAATATCATCGGGAGGAGTAAGCAAAAAGAAACCGGTCAATGCGACTAATCCGATCACGACCAATACCGTGATAAATGCCAACATCATGTTGCTGATCGAAAACTTTTTATTCTCGTTCATCTTTGTATATTTTTATTGTTATTACTTCTGTTTGTCTACCGAGAGTTTACCCATAGCCTTCGACAGGTAGACTTCTGTTAATTTCACCTCTATCTGGGCATCGATCAGGCTGGAGCGAGCCGAAACCCAGGCAGTCTGCGCCTCCATCAGGTTCAGTGCCGGAATAACACCTTCTTCAAAACCCAGATTAGCATGACGAAGGTTTTCTTCCGCATTCTCCATATTACGGGAAGAAGCGGTCAGTTTCTTATTGGCTTCATTCACTTTATAAACAGACTGGTTCACCTGCAATTCAACTTTTTCACGTGCTTCCATCAGTTGCAGCATCTGGATACGTGTCTCGGCACGGGCGGCATTCCGTTTATAACTACCTTCCCACCAACCGGATAAAGGCACTTTTACCATTACGCCCACATTGAACATTCCGGCAAATTCATTCTTAAAGCCATTGAATGCATTCGGATTCGTTACCAGATAGTTTGCCGACAGGGCGACATTCGGTAACATATCCGCTAAAACAATACGTTCTTTTTTCTGATAGATCTTTGTTGCCAGTTCCAGGCTTTTCAGTTCATCGCGGTTTGTAAAAGCTTCATTGACATTCGCAACGGCATCATTCGCATGTACAGGGAAATTCTCTATGTTTTCATCTGCCAGTGCCAGAGGTTCATCGAGGGGCAATCCGCAAATCTGCGCCAGCAACATACGCGATAAAGCCAGACCATTGTCCACCTTCGTCTGTGCCATTTCCGCTTCATTCAGCTTCACTTTCACCGAGAGTCCATCTGCCTGCGTAGCAACGCCTTCTGCAATCATGGCCGTCACATCGCTGTCCATTTTACGGAGCAATCCGACATAGGCATCCGCCAGCTTCTTTTTGTTGACCAAAGAGATCACCTGCCAGTATGTTTCATCGGTTTTATAAATGACTTCCTGTAGCTGAAGGTCGTTCATCGACTCAGCCAGCTCGCGGGCATATTTGGTGATTTGATTATAGGAAACTATCTTTCCTCCCATGAAGACAGGCTGAACCAGCGAAACACCTCCTACCCAGATATTCTGTACATCCAGATGCTGCATCTCGTCCACTCCTCCCATCAGTTGACCGAAAACAGGAAGCTGCGCAATAGGTCCCAGGGCAGAACCCAGTTTGGCACTCAAAGCGTCCATGTCCAGCAGATTGATATCTTTCTGATTCCACATATAGCCTCCCATCGCGGAAAGTTGCGGGAAATATTTAGTAAAAGCCGCCTTTTTTTCTTCATTAGCCGCCTTCACTTTTTCACCGGACATTTGCAATTCTTTATTATTCTGAATAGCTAAGTTTCGACATTCTTCCAATGTCAGCGTTTGTTGGGAATTGGCATAACCAGACCAAACCAACAATCCTACTAATACGATAATCCGTTTCATCTTTTTATTGTTTTTTCATCCGGAGACTTTATTTTAACCACTAAAACAATTTATCACCCTTATTCATAATAAAAAACAACCAGCTATCTCCTATTGTTTATAGTCGATAATCCTATATTCTTCGTACACAAACAAAAGTACGATTTTCCGATGCAAAAGTACTGGTTTACTTTAAATATAAAATTGAATTAATTCAATTAAAGATGCGCTTTTTCAGCTTGCAATACCACGCATTGCTGATTCCCATATATTGGGCAATATATTTGTCGGGAACACGCTGCATGATCCACATGTAGTGATTGTAAAGATATTTGATAAATTCTTCGGCGGTACAGGACTGGCGGATAGCAAACATGGAATACAACTTCGATATAATGGTCAGCATCGCATTCTGGTAATACGACGCAAATAACGGATAGCGTAGGGAAAGGTCCTCGATATGAGCACGTGATAGCCGGAGCAGTTCTCCGGATTCCAGCGCCTTGATCTCGAACTCGGAAGGTGCCTGGGTAAAATATCCGATAGCGGACAGGAAAGGATATAAGTAATCGGAAGAAAAACCGGTTACGCATTCATCCCCTTTTTCGCTTACATATAAATTAATGAATAGTCCTTTATTTATAAAATAGGCATCCTGGCATATTTCGCCGGTGCGGAGCAGATAGTCACCTTTGTCGACAGCGACCACTTTGGTGATGTTGTTAAGCTCACTCACAAAAACTTCGTCACGGGCCAAAGATTCCGGAAGATCCGCTAAAAGCTTTGTCAAATGAGCATCTGTCTCCATCGTTAATCTTCCAACGTGAAGTTTCTCTTTCCGATCAGGTTGCCGTCAATAAAAATATCCACCCGATAAGTTCCCGGAGAAAGGAATTCCTCGATATCCCAATACATCGTAACCGGATATTCTTCCCCGTCATATTCGATCAGTTTCTTCATCGAGTAGTTGATGTCTTTTCCTTCAAAGGCGAAAACATCCGCACGGCTTTTCACCAGCACATCGTCGTCCGGCTTCATGATACGTACATAAACGGTCTTTTCTCCGACAGGAGCGGTAATATTTTTAGCTATGCGGAAGTCCAGTACGAAACGTTCCATACGTTTGATCTTCTTCGCCAGTTTTCCACGCGAATTGACCGGAGTAACCGTGATACCCGTCGCATCCAGACGGCTTGCCAGGGTAACGCGTTCAGACAGTTTTTCTTTTTCTTTCTTTAAGGTGGCAGCCTGCGAAGTGGCACGCTGGTATTTCTGAACGGCTTCTTTTTTCTCTACCTGCAATTGTTCATTCGCTCTGTTCAGAGAGTCGATTTGGACCACATAGTTACGCATGATCTTACGAAGCGTTTCCAGTTCTTTCTTCAAACGGGCTATTTCTTTGGTATTCGTCGCTTTCACAGTACGAAGTTCTTCCATCAATCGCTGAACTTTCGCCTGTTCCGTAGACAACAGACTCATCAAGGAATCATTACCCACCTTAAACTGATACCCTTCATATTGCATAGACAGCTCATTAAACTCGTCTTCAAGCGTTTGCTTATCCAAATCATACGCCTCAACCAAATCATTCATCTGCTGTTTCTGCTGATAAATATAGTAAGCGGCACCGGCAATAATCAGTATCAAAACGACTACTGCCATGATTAATAATGAGAGCTTATTTATTTCCTTTGTTTCTTTCTTTTCTGTATCCATACGGTTCTTCTAAAAATGAACGTACAAAGGTAATGTTTAATCAGATGTATTAAAACATATCCAGTCTGTTTATACATTTTTTAAGAACTAAACCATCCTTTCAACATATACCGACATCTTTTTAGTTTCTTTCGGGAGAAAATATAGTTTCTTTCGAGAGAAAACACAGTTTCTTTCGGATGAAACTTTTGTGAAATCATAAAAAATATATTGAAATCCCCCATCGGTACCTTTATATATAGGATGAGCTTTACAGATTTTCTAAATAAAATTACTACCTTTGCCGCACTCAATTAAATAATAACTGCATGCACGAGAAACTTATTATTCTTGATTTCGGCTCGCAAACAACGCAATTGATTGGCCGCAGGGTCAGAGAATTAAACATGTATTGCGAGATCATTCCCTACAACAAATTTCCCCATGATGCAACAGATGTGAAAGGTGTGATCCTTTCAGGAAGTCCTTACTCCGTTTACGACGAAAATGCTTTCAAGGCCGACTTGAGTGAAATTCGTGGCAAGTATCCGGTTTTAGGAATCTGTTACGGGGCTCAGTTTCTGGCTTATACATCCGGAGGCAATGTAGAACCGGCCAACTCACGCGAGTATGGACGTGCGAATCTATCGTATATCAACAATGATGATCCTCTGCTGAAAGGCATCGATACAGGTTCACAGATATGGATGTCACATGGAGATACAATCACCGTATTGCCTGACAACTTTAAGGTTATCGCCAGCACGGACGACGTGAAGGCTGCCGCTTATCATGTGGAAGGCGAACAGACCTGGGGCGTACAATTCCATCCGGAAGTGTTCCACTCTACAGACGGAACCAAATTGCTGGATAATTTCCTGAATATCTGCGGATGCGCCAAAGACTGGACACCGGCTTCTTTCATCGAATCGACAGTAGCCGAACTGAAAGAACAGCTGGGCGACGACAAAGTGATCCTCGCCTTATCGGGCGGTGTGGACTCTTCCGTTACAGCGGTATTGCTGAACAAGGCAATCGGCAAAAACCTGACTTGCATCTTCGTCGATCACGGCTTGTTACGCAAGAATGAGTTCGAAAACGTAATGAAAGATTACGAACACCTGGGCTTGAATGTTATCGGGGTGAATGCCAAAGATAAATTCTATAAAGCATTGGCCGGAGTGACCGAGCCGGAGCAGAAACGTAAGATTATCGGTAAAGGCTTTATCGATGTATTCGACGAAGAAGCTCATAAGCTGAAAGATATCAAATGGTTGGGACAAGGTACGATCTATCCGGACGTAATCGAGTCTTTATCCATTACAGGGACTGTGATCAAGAGCCATCATAATGTGGGCGGTCTGCCTGACACGATGAAACTGAAGTTGGTAGAACCGCTTCGCCTGCTTTTCAAAGACGAAGTTCGCCGTGTCGGTATCGAGATGGGTATGCAGCCGCACCTGATCAAACGCCATCCGTTCCCCGGTCCTGGTCTAGGTATCCGTATCTTAGGTGATATTACTCCTGAAAAAGTACGTATCCTCCAGGATGCCGACGATATTTATATGTCACTGATGCGCGAATGGGGGCTTTACGACAAAATCTGGCAGGCCGGAGTAATCCTGCTTCCGATCCAGTCGGTCGGAGTAATGGGCGACGAACGCACCTATGAAAATACGGTCGCTTTACGTGCCGTAACATCTACCGATGCCATGACAGCCGACTGGGCACAATTGCCTTACGAATTTCTGGCAAAAGTATCCAACGAAATTATCAATAAGGTAAAAGGTGTGAACCGCGTTGTGTACGACATCAGTTCCAAACCGCCTGCAACAATTGAGTGGGAATAAAACAAGCAGAAGGATAATCTAATTAACATACTAATTTTAATAGGAATACGATGAAACAAGATATGATCGTTATTTTAGACCTGGGAAGTCATGAAAATACGGTATTGGCAAGAGCTATCCGTGCATTGGGAGTTTACAGTGAAATTTATCCTCACGACATCACTGTCGGAGAATTGAAAGCTCTCCCGAACGTAAAAGGTATCATCATCAACGGTGGTCCTAACCATGTAATCGACGGTGTTGCCATCGATGTGGATCCGGCTATTTATTCCATGGGAATTCCCGTTATGGCTGCCGGTCACGACAAAGCATTATGCGAAGTTAAACTGGGTGAATTTACCGACGATATAGAAGCTATCAAGAAAGCTGTCAAACCGTTTGTTTTCGATACTTGCAAAGCGGAAGCCAACTGGAACATGACAAACTTTGTCAATGACCAGATTGAACTGGTAAGACGCCAGGTTGGCGATAAGAAAGTATTATTGGCCTTATCGGGCGGAGTCGACAGCTCGGTTGTTGCCGCACTGCTTCTGAAAGCGATCGGCGACAAGCTGGTTTGCGTACATGTAAACCATGGTTTGATGCGTAAAGGTGAATCGGAAGATGTCGTTGAAGTATTCAAAAACAAGTTGAATGCCAACTTGATATACAAAGATGTTACCGACCGTTTTCTCGATAAACTGGCAGGCGTTGCCGATCCGGAAGAAAAACGTAAGATCATCGGTGGAGAATTTATCCGCGTATTCGAAGAGGAAGCACGTAAACTGGACGGTATAGATTACCTGGCTCAGGGAACTATTTATCCGGATATCGTGGAAAGTGGAACGAAGACTGCGAAGATGGTAAAGTCTCACCACAACGTAGGCGGTCTGCCTGAAGATTTACAGTTCGAATTGGTTGAACCGCTGCGTCAGCTGTTCAAGGACGAAGTTCGTGCTTGCGGTCTGGAATTGGGCTTGCCGTACGAAATGGTTTACCGCCAGCCGTTCCCCGGTCCAGGTCTAGGTGTACGTTGTCTGGGTGCTATTACGCGCGACAGACTAGAAGCCGTTCGTGAATCGGATGCTATCCTGCGTGAAGAGTTCCAGAAGGCTGGTTTGGATAAGAAGGTATGGCAGTATTTCACAGTAGTGCCCGATTTCAAATCAGTTGGTGTACGTGATAATGCCCGTTCTTTCGACTGGCCTGTTATCATCCGTGCCGTCAATACGGTTGATGCCATGACAGCCACTATCGAACCGGTAGACTGGCCTATCTTGATGAAGATCACAGATCGTATCTTGAAAGAGGTAAAGAACGTAAACCGCGTTTGCTACGATATGTCTCCGAAACCCAATGCAACCATCGAGTGGGAATAAGATTTGATAGATAAGGATATTAAAAAGCCTGTGTTTGTATTGACACAGGCTTTTTTTAATGGGTAGGCCGTGATTTGATATATCTGTAGCAGCTACCAAATACAGTTGCGGCAGCCACTCCAAGTGACTACCGCAATCAGAAAGATACCGTTTCAGTATCCTTCAACCGTATTTATTGAAAACACAGCTGAAGGCTGAAACGTGTGTATTGAAGTTATATGAGGGAAAATCTTACTCTCTAGTTTCAATGTGCGTGTTGGCCGGTGTAAGGCTCGGAAGTTATGAATAACCGATTAGAAGGTAAAATAACTTCAGGCATAGGAGAGGCAGAACGGGTTTTAACCAAATCTTCCTGTCCTGACAACATAAGATACAAATCAACAATATCTTGCAATGCAAATCCTACATACAAGTAAGTATGTGTATTAGCATTAAGACTGAGATTACTAATATTAATAGTGTAACTTACCAATTTACTAACTTCACTAGTTTCATAATCACCGATACCCAAAAACAAAGTCAAAGGTATATTGGGAAGTCCTCCTGGGCTACTAAGTCTAAAAGGTATAAAAGGCTCATTGTCACAAGTAGCCGTCAAACCATATATATCGTATTTTCCGTTTTCGTAACTAATTGGCTTATCTATCCAAGAAGGATAATCTAAGTTACACAAATATAAGTTTCCTCTATCCTTAGTCGACAAACCACCTTTCCAGTCGTAAACAATCGGAAAGCGTTGGAGTATTTTTTTCCGAACACAAATATTTCTCACATCAAATGTTTCAAAAGACTTAATAACTTCGTCGCTATACCCTTGCGATTTTACATATTCTCGCAAAGCCACATTTGTAGCATCTACTGCGCTTTCTAAATCTTTATTCTCATTGTATATACTCTCTACTTTATCTTCTCCATATTCCTTTATCAGCATCAATCTGACAGAGACACAAACAGTCAAACGCTTCATGGATAAATCCAATTGCATTTTCTCCCAATTCGGAACTTCCACTATCTCAAACTTAGAGACATGGCTAGCATCATAATCATTACTAAGTATATAATACAATCCCAGTTCTTTCCCAGGTTCTTTCCATTGAAAAAAATAACCCTCTGAACTGAATAGTTTATCACCAAATTCCTCACGAGCACCTGGGTATTCATTCTCATAAAGATTATTTTCAACTTTCGGGAATTGTATCTTATCAACCTCTTTTCTAGAAGCAAAAAAGAATAAGTCGCAATTATCCGGATAAATATAACCTGTTTGTTTTTCAGCAATTCTAACGGCTATTTCCTCACTACTATCTTCGTCTTTTTTAAGATGAACCAAATTATTATTCACATCTATCCTATAGACAAAGTGAGCAGTCCGGTTGTTGCTACTACCTTCTTCATTGATAACGATTGATTCCGATGTTTTCTCCTTATCTACGTCATACTGATGCATATAAATACCTAATCCCTCGGGATAGGCAGCTTTTGGAAGAGAGTTGGGGTCTAAATCGCCAATCGTTCTAGTGTTAACAGTTGTTCCCTGTTCAACACCTGTCGAGAAACTAATCGATTTCCATTCTTTGTTATCTATTTGAGGTTCTTGTCCTAATTCTTCTCCGGATGAACAGGCTGCCATGAAAGCAACTGCCATGAAACCGAAAATAATTTGCTTCATTTTATTCATTTGATTCATTTGTTATTCAAGAGTTTTATAATTCATAAACTTAGCAAATTCAATCAACAGGGAAAATTTTCCCCCATGTTCTATCTCCTCGATTTCCATTAAGAGTCTCGTGGACAGATGTCCCTTGCTTCACATTAGGCCCAGGAGTAGACGATCCCGCAATACACTCATTAAACTCTACCTGTACAACTTCAACGACAGGTTTTTCATACTTCTCTTTCATTTATTTTCAGTTGAAATTTAATATTAATAAATAGCTTTCTTCGCATATATTATTGCATCCGCTTTACGATTTTTAGATTGGCAGTTACAGCTTCAGCCATTTCGGCTCCTGTCCATCGTTCGTCGAGCATCAAGAAGATCGCTTTAGCCAGCTTCCTTTGTGAGGAAGGGGTGACTTTTGCGAGGTAACGTTCTGCCTTGTCGGCCTGTTGGTTTTGCCGGACGATGTTGTTGACATTTTTCGGACCACGCCGGTTTCTGCGCAACCTTCGCTTCCAGCATTTTTTTCATAAACTAGTATATCGCTCGTTTAAACTTATTTAGGAAATAAGTTTAAACAACTAGCGCTAGTTGTCCGCAAAGGTAGAAATATTAAAAACAAACAAAATAAAGACGCCCTTTTTTTATTTATTTGCAAAATACAAAGATGGCTAATGCGATTTCTTCATCCCTGATTTTTAGACCTTTTAGTCGAAGAAAGCCCATTAATTAAGGTGTCCCAAAAACAAGAACGCATTCAGGCAACCTATTCTGTGGTTTCATAACTATTATATGACAACAGTAATTCCTATATACATTTTTTAATATACTCGGCAAATATATTCAAAGAAAAATACGCAATTACGCTATCCGGATATCCCAAAGGGACTTCATCGGGGGATATTCATAGCTTGTTAATTAAATATCACTCTGTCACTACTCCTCTATTTCCATTGAATATCAATACAACTATGAGTGACATTAGACAAAAATATATGTCACTCCAATGTCACTTATCTGTCACTGTAGCCAATAAACCGATTAACAGGTAGGGCGAACATGACGAAGTAAGCTATAAACTTCACCGCCACCTACATCTACAGTCACCAGTACCCGGGTGGAAAAGGCCCTGACACCCGGATCTCAGTAGCACCGAGACCCGGGTGTCAGGAAAGATAAATCACTACATTATTGATTATAAGAAAGGAACAAACGAACTTGAGCATATCGGCTATTCGGTATTTACCTATATATACAGAATACTCCGAGGACATAGCCTACCTAAATCAAAACGAGACAAGATAAGACAGGACGAGACACAGTGACATTTAAGTGATATTTCAAATCAACAAATGTCACTCTTGCACAATCTAATATTCAAGGCATATACGCTATTAGTGACAGAGTGACAATTGTTTTATCACCCGGCAAGGATTGCCTACCGCTAATACATTCGACGGAATATCTTTCGTCACCACGCTTCCGGCACCGACAACAGTATTATCGCCAATCATCACTCCGGGCAGGATGGAGACGCCGGCACCAATCCATACATTATGACCGATCGTCACAGGGAGGGCATATTCAAGTCCACGGTTGCGCTGTTCCACATCCAGAGGATGGCCGGCTGTGTAGATACCGACATTCGGAGCGATAAAGGCATTATCACCGATACTGACTTTGGCTCCGTCCAGGATAACCAGGTTCACATTGGCATAAAAGTTTTCCCCTACTTCGATGTTATAACCATAGTCGCAGGCAAAAGGCGGTTCGATGATCAAGTTATTACCAGTCTTCCCCAGGAGCTGTTTTAACAGCTGCATCCTTTCTCCCTGCTGTGAGGGACGCAGACGATTGTAATCATAAAGCAACTCTTTTGCTCTTTCACGATCTGCCAATATCTCTGTGTCATAATTGGCATCATACAATAAGCCTAGACGGCATTTTTCCTTTTCTGTCATCGTTCTATTTTTAGTGGTCACTATTGATTCAGGACATGTATCGTATGGCAAGCCACCAACGCGGCAGTTTCCGTCCGCAGGCGGCTTTCCCCCAATGAAATCGGTTCAAATCCCTGCTGCAAAGCCAACTCAATCTCTTCAGGACTGAAATCACCTTCCGGCCCAATCAAAACCAAAGCATTCTCTCCCGGATGATAAAGATGTTTCAGCAATTTCTTTTCAGTTTCTTCACAATGGGCTATAAATTTACGACCTTCAAATGGTTGTTTTACAAAGCTCTTAAAATCAATCATACCAGTCAATTCCGGTAAGGTCGCTTTTTGTGACTGCTTCATCGCACTGACCAATATTTTCTCCAAACGGGCTGGTTTAATTTCGCGTCGCTCCGAAAAACGGCAGTTCAGACAAGTGATTGCATTAATCCCGATCTCAGTAGCCTTCTCCATAAACCATTCCATCCGATCCATATTTTTGGTAGGTGCAACAGCAATATGAAGCTGGAAATTCCATAATGCCGGTTGTTCCCAGCTTTCCAGGATAGAAACCTCGCAATGTTTATGATGGGCACGGCTGATAGCCGCTTTATAAAAAAAACCTTTTCCGTCTGTCAACAAAATCTCGTCTCCTTCAGTCAGACGAAGCACACGGATACAATGACCCGCCTCCTCTTCCGGCAATTCCGGATTCACCGCAATGTCAGGTGTATAAAATATCTGCATCTCAAATTATCAATTTGTCAATTATCAATTACCCAAGTATCATACCAATAATCGTCGCGGAAAGGACTGAAACCAAGGCACCGGCAATCATCGCCGGAAAACCGAAACGAGTGATCATCTCCTTCTTTTCCGGAGCCAGCACGCCCATTCCTCCCAACAAAATCCCGATAGACGAAATATTGGCAAAGCCACATAATATATAAGTAGACATCAATATCGACTTCTGGTACATGAACATACCGGCATCTTTCCACTCCTGTAACTGAAAATAAGCGACAAATTCATTCAGGATCGTCTTTTGTCCCAGTAAAGAGCCTACCAGCATGATATCCGGCGACGGAATACCGATCAGCCACATGAACGGAGCCAAAATTACTCCTAGAATAAACTGGAACGTCAATCCGTGTGCTTTTCCGTCAGTCACCGAAACGATCCATTCATTCAATCCGGTATAACGGCCCAATAAACCTTCCAGCAAATAATTGGCCAATGCAACCAAAGCAATAAAGACCAGCAACATTGCCGCAATATTCACCATCAGACGTATGCCGGTAGATGTTCCGGAAGCTAACGCATCCAATGCAGTCGGATGTGAACTACCTTTTTCCAGGCTGGCAGCCTGATCGACTGCCACTTCTGTCTGCGGACAAAGCATCTTTGCCAGGACGATCGATCCGGGAGCAGCCATCAGGGACGCAGAGATCAGATGCTTGGCAAACAATACCCGGGCAACCGGATCGCCCCCCGAAAGCATCCCGATATACGTAGCCATAACCGTTCCGGCAATCGTACCCATTCCCGAAACCATGACCAAAAATATTTCAGACCGGTTCATCGCCGGCAAATAATTCTTTATAAGTACGGGAGATTCCGTCATTCCCATGAATATATTGCCGGAAGTAACCAAGCCTTCCGCCCCTGAGATATTCATAAATTTTCGCAGTACCCAGGAGAAAGCCCCCACCACGCGCTGAATAATCCCCCAGTGATAAAAGAGCGACACCAACGCAGAAAAGAATATAACAACAGGTAATGAGTGAATCAGAAAGATAAAGCCGTTACTTTTAGAAGCATACGGTCCCAATAAAAAACCTACGCCAGCTTGAGTGAAATCCATCAGTTTGATAAAAGCCTTTCCCGTCCATTCCAAAGCGGTTCCCACAAAAGGAATATAAAGAACAGCCAGTGCAAACAGAATCTGCATGATCAAACCGCCTCCGATCAGCTTCCAGTCGATCCGTTTCCGATCCTGACTCAAGGCGTAAGCCACAGCCAGTACCGTCACAATCCCCAGTATTCCACGTAACAGGGATTCAAGGCTGATCCCACTCTGTTGATCTATCATTTGGCACTGCCCTCCTCTTCTTCACGCCGGCGGATCTCATCCTTATACATCTTGGCGTATTCGTAATTCTCATCGGCGATTGCTTCTTCCAACCGCTCGCTCAATTCATCCTCGTCCAAAAGAGAAAGCCATTTCTTTAATTCAACTTCATCTTTTATATCTTCCGGTTCTTTATCCAGTAAAGCATATTCATCATCGTCTTTATCATCCAGCAACGTGGCTTCTTCCAGCACTACGCCACATTCGGTCACGATCTGTTCTGTCGTATAGATATCACATTTCACACGAAGGGCGATTGCAATCGCATCCGACGTACGCGAATCAAGGCGCACCTGGGTGATACCATCATCAAACAGCAGTTCCGAATAAAAAACCCCGTCTTCAAATTTATAAATAAAAACCTCCCGCAACTGAATGGCAAAAGCCTGTGCAAAAGTTACAAACAAATCGTGAGTAAGAGGTCTGGGAGGCGTAATATGTTCCAATGCAATAGCTATGGATTGTGCCTCTGAAGTTCCTACTATAATTGGTATACGACGGGCTCCGTTTTCCTCTGCCAGTATCAAAGCGTAAGCTCCGGACTGAATCTGACTATTCGTTAGCCCCTGAACCCGTAATTTTATTTTTGCATCCACACCATATAAGTTTTATAGTCACTATACAAAAGTAATATTATTTCGGAATTAAAAGTGGGAAAGTCTGAAAATGATTAGTCAGGTGTATAAAAAAGAAAAGGTTGTCTCCCGACAACCAATCTTCATTGCTAACCTTAAATCTAATACCATGAAAAACACAGTGCAAATATAAGCACTTTTATGTTATCCAACATACTTTTCCGGCATAAATAGAATTATTTTAGCAATATTTCAGTAAAGATTCCGCCCGTTTAAGAGACGGTAACATAATATACGTACTACTTTGTATAATTGTCTGCTTTTTCTTTCATTCGTTGAACCCGTTTCTCCGTTTCCGGATGGCTGGAAAAGAGCTGGCGGAACTTGGATGACTTAGGTGCATCTGCACTCAATTCCAATAATTTAGCCAACGAATCATGCATGCTGTGAGGATCATATCCATTAGCTACACTAAACTCAAAGCCATAATCATCCGCTTCATTCTCCTGCTTCTGCGAATACTGTGCACCAGCCAAAGCCGTAGCCAGATCACCCAGCTGAGAATCAGACAACTTAGCAACAACATCGCTGGTTGCCCCTGCCGCATTCTTGGCAGCCGAAGTCAGATAAGCATTCTTCATGGCATCCTTTGAATCGGAATGGAGAACGTGACCGATCTCATGGCCGATAACAGCCATTACCTCATTGTCGTCCATGATCTTCATTAATCCGCCACAAACA
The DNA here is from genome assembly GCF_029581355.1 of Parabacteroides chongii. Classification (NCBI taxonomy): domain Bacteria; kingdom Pseudomonadati; phylum Bacteroidota; class Bacteroidia; order Bacteroidales; family Tannerellaceae; genus Parabacteroides; species Parabacteroides chongii. Next base: position 5,654,489 of record NZ_CP120849.1, read on the forward strand.
CGCACACTTCCGTCTCCACAGGCAAAAGCATTGACGTCTATTACATTATATACTTTGAAATTCAAATCCAACCCTTCGACTTTTATATCTTTGGTCAAACGCTCCAGACGTGCTCCCATTTCCGTATCAGGACCTGCCACTTCATTATGCGTATCCATCCACTCAATATATTCACGGCTCATATTGGCTATATCGGCATCACTCAGTGTGATCGCTTTTGCCACATCGGTTGCAGCACTGACAACTTTCTTGGTATTGATAGTTTTTCCTCCGATTTTGAACTGGGCAGACGCAGTCAGACTAACCCCTGCCAGAAAGGCTAATGATAATAACGTTGTTCTCATACTTTATTTGTTTATTTACATACTAGTTTGTTTGCATTTGTAAAAATTCCATCAACTGGTTAAATGTGACATCTTTCAAAATGACTTTTTTGTCTTTATCCAGGAGATAAAGTGTAGGTATTGCTTTCAAATCATATATTTCATCATTTTTAAGGCTCACTGTATTGTCATAAGAATTGATCCATTCTGCCGGAACATCCGGAATATGGTTGCGCCATGCTTCCAGGTCTTCGTCCGGATAGACAGCCAGGACTTTTAGTTTTTTGTTTTTCTGCAAATCAGAAATCAGCGGTGAAGACTGTAACTGCTCCGTAATCTCTTTACAAGCATGACAATCCGGATTATAAAAGAATAATAACAGATAATCAGCCTTTACATTATATAATGTACCTGTTTTTCCACTCGCCAGCGTATAAGTAAAATCGGTAGCCGGCTCCCCTACTCTGTTTTTCAATGCCAACTCCAGTAAATGTGCCGGACGTATCTTGTTGACCTCATCCAAAACCGGAGCTGCCAGAACTGATTCCAAAACAGGGATATACAAAGCCTCATTTCGCATCGGAGAGTTTGGATCGTATAAATACTTCTCATATAAACCAGCCATATAAGCAAAGAAAGTGCTATCGGCAGTAACTTTATGCATCATCCCTTTGATAGAAGAGGAAGCCACCTCCGGAGACACATACTTCATCAGGTCGATGTAGTTGGTAAACGCCTGTTCCGTTATATCCGGCAGATGAATATAAGCCGTATCGGTAAAATCGAATTTATCCCAGTAATGTTGCACCAGATATTTGGCACGTTCCCCCGGATCGGTGATCATACTCGGGACAGTAACCATTTCAAAGCTTTTCGGTGTTGTATCCTTTTCTTCTGTTTTTGCAGTTTGCTGACCATGACACGAACTAAAAATCAACGTAAATACCAACAGAGAAAGTATTCTGACTATCATATCTTTATGTTTTTATACTGCAAATATAACAGTTACTGTAGTTTCAAAGCCAACTTTAGCCAATTATTTCACTTATTAAAAAATTGTCGATAGCCATAAGCGACCTTGCTTACAACTATCGACAATTAAATTATCAATTACACAATTCCATCCGAGTTCTTTATTTGATACGCCCCGAACCATCCAGGAAGTTCAGATAAGCCTTTTGACCGGCCGATACGCTTACAGCTTCCTGATCACCTCCGTTCTTCCGGTATTCAATCTTATTGTTCATGATTATAAATTCAGTCCGCCACCAGTCTGTCGACGGTAGTTTAACACAAAGCCGTAAATTCCCGCTCGCAACAAAAGCCGGTGAAACAAACTCACCTTCACCGGAAGGTACCGTAAATTTACGGGCTTCATCGAAAGTATCCCAACCACCGGAAACATCCCCTGTTACATAGATATCCGGAGAAAGAAATTCCAACGTATAATTCAGATTCTTACCTTCCAATGCAGTAGTAACCACCAGGATATACCAACCTGCATTCTTTACGCCGATATTCATTCCGCCACTGCCGTCATCCACACCGGAAACACCGGCAAAGGAGGCAGATTCAGCAGGAACAAGTCCTTCACTATAAGCTACCTGATTACCATCCCATGTAGGCTGTGCATTAAACTTCATAACATTATTACCGCCAAAATACTGAACCGACCAAAATTTACCCGGCGTATCCGTTACCGGAATCATTTCGACCCATTTACCCCAACTACTGCCGGAAGCAAAGTCACCTACTAAAAACATCTGACCAGGTAAAGACACCGGAGGTTCTACATTATATCCCAAAACTTTCGGCAACTCAATACTATTGGACGATATCTGCCCCATTCCGTTATTGGATAAAGCAGCACGCAGACGGACATATACCGGCATCGGTGTTTCCGGCAGTTCAGCGTTATCATGAGAAGCTTTCCACAGATCCAGCAAAGCCATTGCAAATTCAACGGCATCGACATTCAGTTCCGGGCGCTGATAAGTACTGGACAGGGTGGCATAATTAGCAGTCGTACCGGCTACCTCATCCGCATCTTTGAATGTACTTTCCAAAGAAAGCTGTACTTTATAAGTTGTTCCGGCTGCATAGCCATAATCGGGCTGCGTGCATGTCAGATCGATAGATGAAATATTTTGCAGATCATATACGTTAGATGCTTGTTCCGGTGTATTCAGATTGAATTCGGTCGGTTCCTGGAACACCGGATTATCGTCTCTGTCGTCGCTGCATCCGGTCCACAAAAGCGAACCGGCCAGAAGCAGCATGAATATATTCAGTTTCTTCATTTTCTTTCAGATTAATCGTTATTATTTCAAAGATTCGTAACCGGTGTTCTGCTTCAGGTTCGGATTAGCCGTCAGATCACGGTCGCTGATAGGATACACATTGAAACGGCTGTCGAGATTGGCTACCCCTTCCAACGTACCGCCTTTATATGCCCAGGCATAATCCTTGGTGAATTTACCGAAACGAACCAGGTCCGAACGACGCTGTCCTTCCCAATATAACTCACGAGCACGTTCATCGAGGATGAAATCGAGGGACAGATCGGATAAGGTTATATTTCCACTCTGGTCTCCATAAGCACGTTCGCGCAGTCTGTTCACATACTCAACGGCCTGTTCTTTTCTCGTTCCGGCAGCATTACGGGCTGCACATTCGGCATAGATCAGATAAATATCGGCCAGACGGAACAAGGGGAAATCAGTGTTCGGATCGGGAGTCGGCGTTACAGCCGCACCGTCCCAACCCAGGTTGGTGAATTTATAGCAGAGATAGCCAGAGTTCCAGTCCTGCATCTTCGATTCGGGCGTGCGTGTTCCGGCACCGTCGTAGAAAGCATACCGTTTGTCCTTCTTGATACGGCTACCATGACTGTCAGTTCCTGCATCCGGGCTTTCATCAAAGAATTCGATCATTTGCTGAGTCGGTTTCAGACAAGTCCAGGATGAAGACATACCAAACCACGTCTGGTCGAGATCACCACCGAAAGCACCTGCAGTCAGGACGATCGTGCTACCGAAGCTTTTTGCGTTGACATTGTCGAATGGTATGGCATAGATGATCTCATTTTTATGAATGCCTGTCAGATGGTTCTCACCACAGAACAGGTTTGCATAATTATCTTCCAAACCGAAACCGGCATCGATCACCTTTTTGGCATAAGCAGCCGCTTTATCATACATCGGCGTACCGGTATACACTTCGGCATTCAGATACATTTTAGCCAATAAAGTATTGATCACCGGTTTAGTAATACGACCATATGTAGCCATGGAAGGTGTCTCATCGAGATCGCCATTCTCCGACAGGTCGACCAGCTCGTTCACGATCTTTTCAAACAAGGCTTCCGCTCCTATCTGTGAAGGTTTCCATGATTTATCGTCCGTAGGGCTGTCGTCCCAGACAACGCCCGGATTACGATAAAGATCGATCAGATAATAATAATTCATTGCACGCAGGCCACGTACCTGATCCCGGTATTTCTGAATATCCTCGATGTCGCTCTCGGAGTGATACACATCCAGGAACTCCTTACAATAACGGACATTCAACATTGCACGCTGATAGAAAGTATAAGCATACGGCAACGTATAATCCCAGTCGATCTCGCAAAGTTCCACAATACCTTCGTCAGTCCAGTTCCAGATGGCCTCATCGGTAGGGAAAAGCTGCATGGAAAGTAGTCCGCGGAGGAAAACCAGTGACCCCTGGTCACCTCCCTGCAGGTCCGGTTCCACATTCGGGTCGGAAGAGTTTCCCGACAAGCCGAAACCGGAATAGATCTTGGCAAGGAATGCCTGGCAATCAGCTTCATTATGAATGGAAGCACTGGATTTATCCAGTATCGGCTCCTGATCCAGGTCACCCAGGCAAGAGGTTGCCCAGACACAACTACAGGAAGCGATGAATAACGATATATATTTTTTCAGTTTCATGATCTATACAATTTAGAAATTAATGTTAACTCCGAATAAAACAGTGATCGGACGCGGATACACATTGTTATCCATACCGTCATTTACTTCCGGGTCCAGTCCGTCATATTTAGTGATGACGATGGGGTTCTGAACCGTGGCGTAGAAACGGGCATTACAGCCGGTTGCCAAGAACTTACTGACATTATATCCTAATGTGATATTGTCAATTTTCAGATACGAAGCATTTTGGATATAGTAATCCGACAGGCGCTGGCGTGTCTGGAAACCGGTCTCCAATGCCGATACAGGTTTATTGCTCAATGCATTGTTTCCGAACAGTTCATTTACACCGAGAGCCGCATTGGCTGCCGTCGCATTGAAGTTATAATTTCCCAGGCTGATACGTCCGTTGAAACCCAGATCCCAGTTCTTGTAACTGAACTTGGAATTGAAGCCCATCATTACGTCGGCTACCGGATTCTTATAACGATACAGGTCGTTGTCGTTCACAACTCCGTCGCCATTACGGTCTACATATTCCCCTTCTATCGGATTGCCATCCTTGTCGTACACCTGCTGGAATACATAGAAGGAACCGGGAGCATATCCCACACTGTGGATTTTCAGGCGCAGACCACCATCACCACCGGTCGATTCAAAACGTTTACCCGGTGAATCCGAATTATCATTGTAAGTCAGTTCAGTGATCTTTGTCTTATTATAAGCGATATTGAATCCCAGGTCCCAGTTGAAATCTTTTCCGACCACCGGACGGGTATTGATAGAAAACTCAACTCCCTTATTCTCCAATGAACCGATATTCGATACGACATACTCGGCAAAGTCGGTACCTGCCGGCACATTCACTTCGGCATTGATCAGATCTTTAGTCTTGCGGATATATCCATCTACAGAACCGCTGATCCGGTTGTTCAGAAAACTATAATCGACACCCACATTATACGTAGTCGTTGTTTCCCATTTCAGATTCGGGTTAGCTGCCGTCGGGGCTATCACATTCACCCAGGTCACATTCCCGGCTGCGTCATAGACCGGATACATGGCACCACCTTTACCGTCGCGATAGAAAGAGAGATACGGATAATCTCCCTGGTTGATATCCTGTTGTCCGGTAACACCCCAACCCAAACGTAACTTCAGTTCATCCAGACTGTTGAAATCTTTCAGGAAAGATTCTTCGTTCAGTTTCCATCCCAGTGCCAGTGAAGGGAAAAGTCCCCAGCGTCTGTTCTTGGCGAAACGAGAAGATGCATCGTCACGTAAGGTAAAAGTCAACAGGTATTTGTTCATCAACGAGTAATTCATACGACCGTAAAAAGAGGCAAGCACATATTTCGTATCGGTTTCCTTAAACTCATTGCTTACCGTGGCATTCTGACCGAATGTCTCCGGACGGCGTGACAGATAATAAGTCACTTTATCCGTTTTCGTACGATAACTCTGGTAAGAGTATCCAGCCATTACATCGAAATGGCTGGATATGGATTCAAAGTCCTTTGAATATTGGCCATACAGATCGAATATCTTATTGTTGTGCGAGTTGTTATAGATATTACGGCTTCCGGTTGCATCATCGTCCGGCTGATAAGAACCGGGCGCGTTCGGGTCCACATATTTCTTACCTTCCACAGAAGTATAATCGATACCCATATTCATGTTGATACGAAGTTCGGGCAGGAAATGGAACTTATAATCGAACTGAGCATTTCCGATAAACGATTTGGCAGTCGAACGGTCGTCCACCATTTCCAGCATGGAAACCGGATTCACACCAGCAGAAGTAGAACGAGTTCCGTCAGGCGTATAATCGCCCGTCCAGGTAAAGAAACCACCATATTTACTATTGTTATACACCGGCTTGGTCGGATCGAAAGCTACAGCGCTACCCAAAGCACCCGTATCGGCAAAACGGTTCTTGATATAAACGCCTTTCGCATTTAGGTTTACATTCAGATGGTCGTTAAACAGGGAGGGAGTCAAAGACAGACTTCCGGTGTACCGCTGGAAGTTAGATGTTTTCAAAATACCGTTCTGGTCGGTATAACCGAACGATACACGATACGGCATAAACTCTTTGACTGAACCATATGCACTGAGGTTGTGATCGGTAGATACAGCCGTGCGCAACACTTCGTCCTGCCAGTCCGTACTTACACCCGGATGCAGGTTCAGTGCAGTCAACATACCTTCCGTAACATTCGGTGAAGTAGTGATATAGTCACGATATTCGTCTGCACTCATAACCTCTATCTTGTTACGTTTCGTACTGATCGATACATTTCCGGAATAATTGATCTTCACGCTACCGCTTTTCCCTTTCTTGGTCGTAATGATAATAACACCATTAGAAGCACGCGAACCGTAAATAGCAGCCGCCGAAGCATCTTTCAATACGGTGAACGATTCGATATCCGCCGGATTGACCGTACTCAGCGGATTACTCAGACCGTCGGGAGCACTGTTGTTCATAATCACCCCATCGATAACCACCAACGGGTCGTTTTTGGCAGACAAAGAAGAACCGCCACGAATACGGATCGACGAAGAGGAACCCGGCTGTCCGGTTGAAGAAGCCACCGATACACCTGCCACCTTACCCATCAACATGTCCTGCGGACTGACCTGTACGCCCCGGTTCTTCTCGTCCGGCTTGATCGCCGTCACCGCCCCGGTCGCGTCATTCTTTTTTACCGTACCGTAACCGATAACAACTACGTTTTCCAGCATTTGGGAATCTTCCGCCAAAATAATATTCATATTGGCTGTGGCAGGCAGTTCCTGCATTTTATATCCGATAAATGAAACTGAGATAACATCTCCTTTGGAAGCAGACAACATAAACTGACCGTCTATATCGGTAACCGTACCGTTCGTCGTTCCTTTTATAATAACATTCGCCCCGATAACCGGTTCTCCTGTAGGATCTTTCACAACTCCAGTCACTGTTATTTGCTGGGCAAACACAGAGATGGACATACACAAGCCTGCGATGAGCATCAACAAAGCTTTAAACCTTAAACGTTTCATGTGCTTAAATTTAAGTTCTTTACAAGTTTACTTAATAACCTTAACAATCCTTATACCTTATAGATTTTTTAACCCTTTTATATCTTTCAGGTCTTTCACCTCGAAGATACTGATGGCATAGCCACCACCGCAGGCAGCCTTCAAATTCAATTTGCTCTTGTTTGTCAACAGTCCTTTCTTAATAGTATAGGCCTGCGGATTATTTTTCCAGTCGGCATCTTTTGCATCGGCATATACTGTTGCGATGTATTTCTTAGCCGGTTCGAGGAAGTCGAAAGAGAGACGTGAATCATGTCCGTTCTCGTCTGCCGTACAACCGACAAACCAGTTGCCTGTACCTTTTGCCTTGCGTGCAATCGTGATATAATCGCCCGGCTCGGCTTCCAGATAAAGAGATTTCTCCCAATCGAGGGCAACATCCTTGATGAACTGGAAAGCGTCGGCATATTGTTCGTAATGTTCGGGAATATCGGCAGCCATTTGAAGCGGGCTGTACATCGTTACGTAAAGAGCCAATTGGCGTGCCAGCGTGGAACGTACCTGTGACGTGTTCGACGGATTCATCGCACTGCAATGCGTTTCGAAAATACCCGGCGTATAATCCATCGGTCCTCCGATCAGACGGGTAAACGGGAGGATCGTGGTATGGTCGACATTATTACCTCCGAACGATTCATACTCAGTTCCGCGAGCCGATTCGTTTCCGATCAGGTTCGGATACGTGCGGCACAAACCTGTCGGACGGGTAGCTTCATGGGCATTTACCATAATCTTATAATCGGATGCTTTCTTTACGGCATACAGATAATGGTTACACATCCACTGTCCGTAATGATGTTCGCCGCGAGGGATGATATCACCGACATAACCGCTTTTCACACTGTTGTATCCGTTGTCTACCATGAACTGATACGCTTTGTCCATATGACGTTCATAGTTACGTACGGAAGCCGAAGTTTCATGGTGCATCATCATCTTGATGCCTTTACTTGCCGCATAACGATGGATTTCCTGTACATCGAAATCAGGATAAGGAGTTACGAAGTCGAATACATAATCTTTGCTCTTTCCGAACCAGTCTTCCCAACCTTCATTCCATCCTTCCACCAGGACGGCGTCGAAACCATTGGCCGCGGCAAAGTCGATATAACGCTTCACATTAGCCGTATTGGCAGAGTGACGGCCGTTCGGTTTCACCTTTGTGTAATCCGTTTCGCCCAACTTGACACTGCTTAATTCATCCGTATAAGCCCATGTTCCTTTATTGGTGATCATATCCCACCAAATACCGATATATTTAACCGGCTTGATCCAGGAAACATCTTCCAGTTTACAAGGCTCGTTCAAGTTCAGAGTGATACGTGAAGCCAGAATATCACGCGCATCGTCACTTACGATAACCGTTCTCCACGGAGACTGACAAGGAGTTTGTAAATATCCTTTATCCCCTTTGGCATCCGGAGTAAGCCAGGATTCGAAGACCATATTCTTATCATCCAGATTAAGGTGCATACAAGAATAGTCAACCAAGGCTGCCTCATGCAGGTTGATATACAGACCATCCTCCGATTTCATCATCAACGGTGTCTGAACGCCAGTCTGGGAGAAAGGTGTTTGTGAAGAGTTAGGCGTAACGGCTTCCTTCATCAACCCGCGGATTTCGCTCAGGCGGGAAGTAACCGTACTGTATTCTTGTGTGTCATAATCGCCCGGGAGCCAGAATGCCTTATGGTCGCCTGCCATGGCAAACTGTGACTTTTCCTCTTTGATCACGAAATAATTCAGCTCTTTCTGCTGCGGAAATTCATAACGGAACCCTAACCCATCGTTGAACAGGCGGAAACGGATAATGATAGAACGGTCGTTTGCCGGTTGATCCAACGTAACGGCCAGCTCGTTATACTGATTACGAATTTCTTTTTCTTCTCCCCATACCGGTTGCCAGGTTTCATCGAAAGCAGCCGTACGGGTATCCGTTATTTTAAATCCGTCATACAGGTTCGTCTTTTTATCCAACGCTGCAACATCTTTGCGTTGTTTGAACTCGAAGTCGACAGCGGCATCCGCATCTTCCTTCTTCAACTCCAGCCCTAGTTTACTGGGTTTGATCACTTCTTTCTGTTTATAACTCAGGTCATAAACCGGTGCGCCCTTTTCATCCAGCTTGAAAGTCATTTTCAGATTTCCATCCGGTGAAAGTAATTGCTGGGCATACGACATCGCACAGCAGCCAAACAATGCGGCCAAAAACAAAATACTACGTTTCATGGTGTTATATGATTTATATTAACATTAAAATTCAAGGATCACAACATCTCTTGCAGAAAGAGAGAGGGAGGAATCCAACCGGATATTCTTACCGCTCAGCAACTCATTAGCCGAAGAAGCAGGGAGAATTTCCCGGTAGGGAGCAAGGTCAAGCATTTTCTTTTCATCCGTACCGTTCAGGAAAACGACAATGGAACGGTTACCCAATCGTCTTTCGTAGACATAAACGCCGTTGCGCGGAATGAAATGTTTATAGGAACCTTTGGCGACCACTTCATTTCCGGCACGCCACCGAAGGAGTTTCTGCATATAGGCAAATGCTTCCGTCTGCAACGAATCACGTCCTGCCGGAGTGAATGCATTTACTTTATCTCCTTTCCAGCCTCCGGGAAAGTCGTTACGCAAAGCACCGTCGCCGTTTGCCTTATCGCCGGCCATCATTATTTCCGTTCCGTAATAGATCTGTGGGATTCCACGGACAGTCAACAGGAAAGCCAGTGCCTGTTTGTAACGGTTCAGGCCGGAAGACGGTTTTGTTTTATAGAAGCGTGAGGTATCGTGGTTATCCAGGAATACCAAAAGATTCATCGGATTGGCATACACAATATCCTGTGACAGATAATCATAAATCTTCGCCAATCCTCTGTCCCACTCGTTCGTTTCCTCATCGAAAACATACGACATCAGACCGTTCAACGGAAAGTCCATCACAGTAGGTAAATAAGAATTGCGAGGATAAGCCACCTTACTATCTTTCTGCCAGAAAGAAACACCTACATTGCTACCGAGCCAGGTTTCGCCGACAATATTGAAATCAGGATATTCCGCTTTGACAGCCCGACACCAGCGTGCCATCATCTCAAAGTCTGCATACGGATGTGTGTCCTGACGGATACCGTCTATCCCGGCATATTCGATCCACCAAATACTATTCTGTATCAGGTAGGTAACGACATGACGATTGCGTTGGTTCAAGTCGGGCATGGATTCAGTGAACCAGCCGTCCACACTTTTCGTCTTGTCGTAATCCGAACGGTGTATATCCATTTGCGGCATAGTCTGATAAGAGGTCTGCGTATAATTATCCTGGAAGTTGAACCAGTTATCGGACGGTTTATCTTTAAAGAAAAAATGCTCGCTGCCGCAATGGTTGAAGATCATATCCATCACAATCTTCAAACCCTTATTATGGGCAGCATCTACCATCCGGCAGAAGTCCTGATTGCTACCCAAACGCGGGTCGACGGCATAATAATCGGTGATTGCATAGCCATGGTAAGAACCTTCCCGCATATTGTTTTCAAGAATGGGATTCAACCAAATAGCTGTCACGCCCAGATCGGTAAAGTAATCCAGGTGATTTTCTATTCCTTGAATATCACCTCCATGGCGGGCAAAAGGATCGGAACGGTCTACCTTATTCTCCAACATTCCCGCAACACGGTCGTTATCGGGATTACCATTCGCGAAGCGGTCGGGCATGATCAGATATAATACGTTGGAAGCATCAAAACCTTTTGCACCGGCAGGACTGTCTTTGCGGTCTTTGATCTGATAAGGAATAACGGCCTGCTCACCATTCTTCTTCAGTATGATATTGAATTGTTGCGGAGCCGTCTCCGTCAAATCCAGATAAACTAATAAGTAATTGGGATTTTCTAACCTGACAATTTCTTTGATACGGATATCCGATGCCGACAGAGAGACATTATCTGTGGAGATATCGTTACCGTATAATAAAATCTGTAATTCGGTATTCTGCATGCCGGACCACCAGAAGGCCGGTTCTGTTTTCTGAACATTCAAAGCCGATATTCCGGGTAGATTGAAGGTCAGACATAATACAATCGTAATAATAATTTGTTTCATGGATGATTTGTTTGTTAACGGAAGCAAATGTAGAGGGTTAGTCAACCGAAAACTTTCACTAGAAAAAAAATCAAAACTCTTAAAAGTATCTTTCTACTGATTAACAGATATATAGCTTCAAGCAAACAGGGCAAAAATCAAAACGGATTAGAAAGAATTATAGTACTATATAGGGAGTATATTCATTATTTATAGAGGTAATATCGCCCCCGATCAGCCCAAGAGCCCAAATCTCGTTTTAAACGAACGAAAACTCGCTTTAAACGAGGCTACAGTCCGTTTTAAACGAAAAAAATCTCGTTTTAAACGAAATGCTGGTTCGTTTAAAACGAGTTTTTAGGGAATTCGGGATGGTGAGCTATAAAAGAAGTCATGCCTATAATTATTACAGATCAGAATAGACAACCCGAAGATATTTCTTACATTTGTAAAAGAATGAATACAGAACATTGTAAATGAAAAACACTCCTATGACTAAAACGATATCAGCCATTCTCCTGTTTCTGTTTTGCTTCCAGTTGTCTTATGCTTCTGAAAAAGACAAGACGAATCTAGCCCTGTTAAAAGAACTGGATCGCACGATTGCGCAGAAACCGGTCTTCCAGCAGCAACGGGAACAGGAAGCCGATAGCATTAAAAGTCTGTTGAAGGCAACCTCTTCGCTGGAAAGTAAATATGAGCTTTACGGAACTTTGTTCGGTATCTATCTGCATTTTCAGGCAGACTCGGCCCTGCGTTGTCTGGAAAGAAGGGAGACTTTGATCAATTCACTTCGTAACCCGTCCTATAAAAACGATCTGCGGATAGCCCGAGCAGAGGTTCTCGGTATTATGGGTCTTTATAACGAAGTACCCGAACAACTGGAACAAATACAAAGAGAGGATTTAAGCGAAAGGTCATTACTTTATTATTACTATACCTGCCGCACCTTTTATGGCTGGATAGCCGACTACACCCGTACAAACGACCGTCATAAATATATCGCCCAGACAAACGCTTACCGCGACTCGATCCTGGCGGTTACCCCGGACGGTACCGACCATAATATCGTTCTGGCAGACCAGCTGATCGTAAACGGTAATCCCGACGAAGCCATCCGCCTGATGAACAAAGAACTCGAAAAGGCCAAAGGAACAGAATCTGCTATATACATATTATATAACCTATCCCAGGCATACGCTCAAAAAGGAGATACGGAAAAACAAATCTATTACCTGGCACAAACAGCGATCGGTGACCTAAAAGCAGCCAAACGTGAATACATATCCCTGCAAAAACTAGCACTACTGATGTTTGAAAAAGGAGATATCGAACGGGCATACAAATACCTGAGCTGTTCGATGGAAGATGCAGTTGCCTGTAACGCCCGTCTCCGCTCAGTGGAAGTGACCGAGTTTTTCCCGATCGTGGATAAAGTATATAAACTGAAAATACAGAAAGAGAAACAGATCACCCGTACCCTGCTTATCAGCATCAGCCTGATGGCATTTCTTTTATTGATCACGATTTTCTACCTCTACCGACAGATGAAAAAGCTGTCGCTTATGCGTAAGAAAGTCAGTGCAGCCAACGAACAGCTACAGGAGATCAACAAAGAATTGAGCCAGGCTAGCAAAATAAAAGAGGAATACATCGCACTCTACCTGAACCAATGCGTCATCTATCTGGACAAACTGGATACGTATCGCCGTTCGCTCGCCAAACTGGCAATGGCCTCCAAACTGGATGATTTGTTCAAGACGATCAAGTCCGAACAGTTCATACGCGATGAGCGGAAAAATTTCTATAATGAGTTCGACAAGTCATTTCTTCGGCTCTTCCCCCGCTTCACCGAATCTTTCAACGGCTTGATGACGGAAGAGGGAAAACTATATCCTAAATCCGGCGAAATCCTGTCGACCGAACTGCGCATCTTCGCCCTCATCCGGCTCGGAATAAACGACAGCAGCAATATCGCCCATTTCCTGGGATATTCGCTGGCTACGGTTTACTCCTACCGAAGCAAGGTAAGAAGCAAGGCTTACGACAAAGAGCGGTTCGAGGAACAGATAGCTACTCTATAGGAACTATTTCGGTTTTATAAATCCAACCGGGTTGTGTGGTCTATCCGATAATCTCTTTTGTACCTGTAATTCAGCCAATGTTTTATTAATTAGTTCCAATTGTAGGCGAGTATCAGCATTAATATCATTATAGTCAGCGAATACTTCTTCAATATATTCTTTCAACTCCTTTAATTCCTGTTGAAGCATTGTTGTTTTACTGATAGGGGATGTTATCAACATCTGCCGAATTACAACAAAAGCACGCATAATATTAATGTTTACTTGTATTGCGGTTTTTGAATTAAGAACACTACTAAGCATAGCTACTCCTAATTCAGAAAAAGCATAAGGCTTTCGTCTCATACCCATTTTTATTGAATTGGAAGTCACAAATTGTGACCTCCAATCTTCTAATTCCTTATCTGTAAGTTGGAACATAAAATCAGATGGAAAGCGATCTATATTACGCTTAACAGCTTGGTTTAACACCTTTGTTGGCACATCATACATTTCAGCTAAATCCCGATCTATCATCACCTTTTGTCCTCGTATCTCGTAGATCTTACTTTGAATTACCTGTAATTCATTCATAGTTAAATATATTATATGATTAAACTTTCGCTGTAAAGATAAGGATTATTCCTGTTTCTTACATATCAAAGAGCTTCCTTTCTTTTTTACGCGCATTAACTATTACTTTCAAAGGGATATTATCTACAGTTACTCCATTTCAAATAAAATCACTACATTTGCCTTCCGTTATTATAAGGAAGGAAATAAATAAATGATCGATCAACCTACCATAGACCGGATACTTGACACTGCAAACATTGTGGATGTTGTTTCAGAATTCGTTACCTTGCGTAAGCGAGGGATCAACTATGTAGGATTATGTCCGTTTCATACAGACAAAACCCCCTCTTTCTACGTCTCTCCGGCCAAAAATATCTGTAAATGCTTCGCCTGTGGCGAAGGCGGCACGGCTGTTCACTTCATCATGAAGCATGAACAGCTGAACTATTTCGATGCCTTACGTTATCTTGCCAAGAAATACAACATCGAGATACAGGAACGGGAACTGACCGATAAGGAAAAGCAAAGACGCAGCGACCGGGAAAGTATGTTGATCGTCAACAGTTGGGCACAACAGTATTTCAGCACCCAGCTGTACGAACACGTAGAAGGGAAAACCGTCGGATTGCGTTATTTTGCCGAACGTGGATTCCGGGAAGACACCATCCGTAAATTTCAGTTAGGTTACAGTCTCGACCAGCGGGATGCTTTATATAAGGCAGCAACCAAGAACGGTTATAAAAAAGAATTCCTTGAAAAAACAGGGTTAGTCATTGCTTACGATAACGGAGGGGTGAACGACCGTTTCCGTGGTCGTGTGATCTTCCCCGTACATACGTTGAGCGGTAAAGTGGTGGCTTTCGGTGGCCGCGTGCTCAAAAAGGACGAGAAAACAGCCAAGTACGTCAACTCGCCCGAAAGCGAGATTTACCATAAAAGTAATGAGCTTTACGGTATCTATTTCGCCAAACAGTCGATGGTGAAGGAAGACCGCTGCTTCCTGGTAGAAGGTTACACCGATGTGATCTCCATGCACCAGGCGGGTATAGAGAATGTGGTCGCCTCGTCCGGTACGGCTCTTACACAGGGACAGATACGGCTTATACATCGTTTCACCAATAATATTACCGTACTATATGACGGTGATGCCGCCGGTATCAAAGCCGCCCTGCGCGGTATCGACCTGTTGCTGGAAGACGGAATGAACGTCAAGGTGGTTCTGCTGCCGGACGGTGAAGACCCGGACTCGTTCGCCCGCAAACACAATGCCAGCCAGTTCGCCGAATTTATCAAGCAGAGCGAAACGGACTTTATCCGTTTCAAAACCCGTTTATTACTGGATGATGCAGGCAACGACCCGATCAAACGTTCGTCGCTGATCACGGATATTATCCGCACGGTAGCCATTATCCCCGACAATATAGCCCGTTCCATCTATATCCGCGAATGCAGTGCGATGATGGAGATAGACGAACAGGTGTTGCTGAACGAGGTAAACAAAATCCGTTTAAATAAGGAAGAAAGGCAAAACAACCAGACACAGTCCACACCTCCGGTTTCCAATACAATGAGTATGATACCGGAATATCCGGATATTCCCGGTTACCAGCCGATCGTAGAGGATAGCTTTTTGCCACCATCGGACGAAGCAATGCCATCATTACCGGACGATATGCCCCCTCCTCCTCCGCCCATGGAAGAATATCCGGCGGGAGAGACAGGTCCTATGGATGTGCCCCCCCCCGATTTTCCGCCAGTACAACCGCCGGAAGTGGTTCGCGCCGCCCAGCCGAAACGTTCGCCTTATGAAATATACGAACTTACGTTGCTGAAATATATCGTGCGTTATGGCGAGAAAGTTTTGTTCGACTATGTGGATGAAGAAACAAACGAACATATCGTTATGCGTGTTGCCGAATATATCCGTTACGACCTGGAACGTGACGATCTGACTTTCTATACCCCGATCTTCAAAAATATGCTCGACGAAGCTGCCGAGAGATGCAAGAACGAGGGATTTATTGCCAACCGTTACTTTCTGGCCCATCCGGACCCGAACGTCAGCCGTTTGGCTGCGAACCTGATCAGCGAAAAATATCAGTTGAGCAAATATCACAGCAAGTATCGTGAACTGGAACAGGAAGAGGACAAACTGGATCAGCTGGTTATTCGTGAAATATATGCCATGAAGGATGCCTATATCATACGCCAGATTAAAGAGACCCAGTTAGGCATCAAGGAAGCACATCTGAAAGGGAATGAAGATCAGGTGTTCGAGTTGATGAGAAAGCTGACTCACCTGAACGAGATAAAGAATGTATTGAGTAAAGAATTGGGAGAACGTATCGTATTAAAAATGTAACAACAATTTATAGCCTATGAACTTTTTGGAAACGGAAGATGTGGTAAAACAGTATGCCAATCATCTTGCCCTGAACAAAGTCAACATCCAGGTTCCCGAAGGAAAGATATTCGGGTTGCTCGGACCTAATGGTGCCGGCAAAACCACACTAATCCGTATCATCAACCGTATCACGGCTCCCGACAGTGGGATCGTTCGTTTCAACGGACGTGAATCGCAACCGGAGGATATATACCAGATCGGATACCTGCCGGAAGAACGTGGTCTTTATAAAAAAATGAAAGTCGGCGAACAAGCTATCTACCTGGCACAATTGAAAGGCTTATCCTACCAGGAGGCCCGTAAACGCCTGACACAATGGTTCGAAAAGTTCGACATCATGCCCTGGTGGAACAAGAAGCTGGAAGAGTTGTCGAAAGGGATGCAACAGAAAGTTCAATTCATCATTACCGTTATTCACGAACCGGCACTGCTTATATTCGACGAACCGTTCAGCGGTTTCGACCCGGTGAATGCGGAACGGCTGAAGCAGGAAATACTGGAACTGAAGGAGAAAGGACATACGATCATATTCTCCACCCATAATATGGCATCAGTGGAAGAAATATGCGATAATATAGCCCTGATAAATCGTTCACAGGTCGTTCTTTCCGGAAATGTAACGGAAGTAAGGAACCGTTTCCGGAACAATACATTTACTTTACGCATCACATCGGATAGCTCCCTGCAAAACGATCAGACGGATATCTTTACTATACTTTCCGAAAAGGAACAAAGCGGGATACGTGAATTTCAGATCCATAAGGCAGAAGGTATCAGCAACTCTGCTCTACTGTCCACTTTATCGAAACAGGCAGAAATTCTCTCGTTTACCGAAGAGTTACCATCCATGAACGACATATTTATTAACACCGTATCAGGTACAAACACGACACAGGCATGAATAAAATAGGACTTATAATCAAAAGAGAGTATCTGCGCCGGGTAAGTAAAAAGTCGTTTATCCTGCTTACGCTATTAACTCCGTTTTTGTTTGCAGCACTGGTGTTCGTTCCGTTATGGTTGTCAACTATTAAAGGAGACGAGGTTCGTAATATCGCCATTATCGATACGACAGGAAAATATGCCCAATTGTTTGAAAACAATGAAAGCTTCCACTTCGTCCATAGCGACAAGACGCTAGACGACTATCGCCGGAACAGTGACAAGGAAATATTCGCCTTCCTCAGTATTACAGACGATCTGTTGAGCAACCCAAAGGCGGCAACTCTCTATTCGGAAAAGCAGGTACCCGTCGAACTGAGCCGGCTGGTTAACCAGACATTAAGCAAACAACTCGAAAGTGAGAAGCTTGCTTCCTTCAACATCCCCAATCTGAAAGAGATCATCCGGGAAAGTAAGATCAATTTTAATGTACAAACCATCAAATGGAGCGAAGACGGGCAGGAAAGTACGTCGTCGGCCACCGTAGCATCCGTGATCGGAATGGTATTCACGTTCATTATTTATATGTTCATTATGATGTATGGTGCGATGGTCATGCAAGGGGTGATGGAGGAAAAGACCAACCGCATCATCGAGGTGATGATTTCTTCTGTGCGGCCGTTCGATCTGATGATGGGGAAAATTATCGGTATCGGTTTTGTCGGATTGACACAGGTATTCCTGTGGGGGATTATCACGACCGTACTGGTTAGCGTAGGAGGATTCATGTTCTCGGGAGGGGCTGATATGAGTGCCTTACAAGCCGGCCCCCAAATGGGAATGGTGGATACGAATGCATTGGCTTCTTCTTCCGGTAATGAGATTATGGGAATTATTAATTCTATCAATATCGCAGAGATAGGTATTTCCTTTATTATCTATTTTATTGGCGGTTATATGTTATATGCATCCATATTCGCGGCAATCGGTTCGGCTGTAGACAGCCAGGAAGATACGCAACAGTTTATGGCGCCTGTTACAATCTTTATGATCTTTGCGTTGTACGCCGGTATTTACAGCATGGAGAATCCGGACGGCCCGCTGGCTTTCTGGTGTTCGATGATACCGTTCACATCACCGATTGTCATGATGGTACGTATCCCGTTTGAAATACCTTTGTGGGAGAAGTTATTATCTGTTTCTTTACTATATGCTTCGGCTATCGGCATTGTCTGGTTATCAGCCAAGATATACCGGGTCGGTATCCTGATGTATGGAAAGAAACCGAGTATAAAGGAAATGGTAAAATGGATCAAGTATAAATAATATGACTTCAACAATATCGCTTATACTAAGTCGCCACGGAGAGACGGAAGAGAATAAACTGCGCATCATGCAGGGACAAATGCCCGGCCATCTCTCCGAATTGGGAAAACAACAGGCGGAACAACTTGCCGACCTGTTGGAAGGAGAAGAGATCGACGTGATTGTCAGCAGCGACCTGGCCCGGAGTTACGATACAGCCCTGGCTGTTGCCCGTCGTAAAGGGCTGGAACCTGTCCAGACTCCCCTGCTCCGTGAAATGGACTGGGGTATCTATACCGGAAAGGTTGCCAACGAAATGGATTTCAAGAACCTGCCTGAAAGTGTAGAAAGCCTGGAGGCTTTACATAAGAGAGCCGGAGAGTTTCTGGAATTCCTGCAAACCGAATTTCCGGGCAAACGTATCCTGGCTATCGGGCATGGGGGATTTAACCGTGCTATCATCGTACGGATAGAAAAAAGGCAGCAAGAGGATATCCTGAAGCTGCCGATTATGAAAAACACAGCTTGCCTGCGCTTTTCGATATAAAACGGATTTTGTCTATACCTGTGGTTGTACGACACTGAACGTGCCGGATGCTTTGCTTACAAGTTTATCATCGCAATAAATCTCACATTCACTGAAATGTACGTGTCGTCCTGGTTTGATCACTGTTCCTTTGGCAATCAACTCTTTCCCCCAGGCTGCCCGCAGGAAGGATACTTTCAGTTCTGCCGTCAATACATCTTTATCCAACGGAGTCATTGTATAGGCGGCAAATCCGGCGATCGTATCGGCCAGGGCAGCCAATACACCTCCATGAATAACACCGCTATACTGGCGTTGTTCATCGTGCAAGGGCATACGTGCCTCAACGATCCCATCTTCGACAGTAGTGAATTGTACCCCCAAATGGTTTACATAGGGATTAGTTTTCACTCTGTCGAGTAATCTTTCTTTTACTTCTGTATTCATTATTTTTTACTCAATTAGTTGGTTTCTTTCTAACGGATCGTGATCTTACAATCGTCGAGATTGTCGATAATAGCCAAACTTTCCACATGGATACCTGATTCGCGCAATGCTTTTCCTCCATCCTGAAATGCCTTTTCGATAATAAAACCCATACCGGCAATCGTCGCACCAGCCTGTTGAGCCAGGTCGATCATTCCCATAGCTGCATTACCGAAAGCAAGGAAGTCGTCGATAAAAAGGATATGGTCGTCTGCCGTCAGGAAATTATTACTGATACAAACAGAATAATCACGGTCTTTGGTAAAGGAATGGACTACCGTGCTCAGCATATTCTCCATTGTCTTCGGTTGCTTTTTCTTTACAAATACCACTGGCAGTTGCAGGATATAACCGACCATGATGGCCGGGGCGATACCGCTTGCTTCGATCGTAACGATCTTATTGATATGTTCTCCTTTAAATCGATTGATAAATTCTTCAGCAACCTTATACAGAAGCATCGGGTCCATCTGGTGATTTATAAAACTGTCCACCTTCAAGATACCTCCCGGATAGCATCTGCCGTCTTGCAAAATACGCTGTTTAAGTAATTCCATTTGTTTTTATTGTGTTTTATCTTCTTTATCTTCTTTTACACGGATCAGCACATTGGCAATAATCGCCGTTAAACCGCCCGTAGTAATACCGGATGAGAATATGCCTTTGATAGCCTCCGGAGCCGTTTTCAAAATGTCAGGCATTAATTCCACCCCCAAACCGAGGGAAAGGCTGACTGCTAATACCAGTGTCGCTTTCCGGTTGATCTCCTGCGAAGCGATGATACGGATACCGGCAGCTGCCACCGTTCCGAACATCAGTAATGTAGCCCCTCCGAGAACCGGATCGGGCATCAAAGAGAACACCACACCCACAACTGGAAACAATCCCAGTAAAACCAGCATGCCGGCAATATAATAACCGACATAACGGCTGGCAACGCCTGTCAACTGGATGATCCCGTTATTTTGTGCAAAGATAGAATTTGGAAATGAATTAAAGACACCGGAAACAAAAGAATTTACACCGTCTGCCAGCACACCGCCGGAGACACGCTTCAGATAGCTCTTTCCTTCAATCGATTTACCGGAAATCATGGAGTTGGCAGTTATATCGCCTGTCGCTTCAATAGCCGTGATCAGATAAACCAGCCCGATAGCGATGAATGAAGAAATATTGAAATCGAGCCCGTATTTAAACGGAACCGGTATATTGAATCCCATCAGGTTCTGGGAGGAAGCCGCACTCATATCGACCATTCCCAAGGCAAAAGACAGTCCGTAACCAATACACAGTCCGAGAACGATCGAACTCATACGCAGGTATTTATTCTTGCAACGGTTGAAGAACAGCACACTCAGCAATACAGTTGCAGCTACGCCGATATTTTCCAAGCTACCGAATGTCCCGTTATCCATCGCAGCAAAACCGCCCCCGCAAGAAACCACGCCGACCTTGATCAGGCTCAACCCGATCAACAGCACGACAATCCCTGAAACCAGCGGAGTAATGATCGAACGCATATATTTGAATGTCCGGCTAATAATCATTTCGATCGGAGCAGCAGCCATACAAACACCGAAAATCAGCGGCAAGCCACCCGTCAGTCCGGCAGAAATGATCGGACCGATGAATGAAAAGCTCGTTCCCTGTATACAGAGTAGCCCGGCTCCCACCGGACCGATCCGTTTACATTGTACAAATGTGGATATACCGGAAGCAAAAAGAGCCATCGACACCAGGAAACCAGTCGTTTCAAGATCGAGTTTCAAAGCTCCCGCAATGATCAGCGGCGGAGTAATGATCGCGACAAAGATAGCCAATAAATGCTGCAAGGCGGCAAACAGGGCTTCTTTCAAAGGCGGACGGTCGTCGATACCGTAAATCAGATCTGTTTCTTTAACCGAGATAATAGTCTCCTCTAACTCTTCTGTGTTGATATCCATATTTGTTATTTGATGATAAATATTTAATTACAATTTCAATTCCTGAAGGGTTTCGCCTTTCGTATTCAAGACCTTCAAAGTCATGTCCTTTCCTTTTTTCTGAAGCACCATGACCGTCGCACCGTCCATACGGTAACCGCCTCCTACGATAACCGGAAAGTTATTTCCGTTGGCATCGCCTTTCGGATAATAAGCGTTACGGTGAGTATGCGCGTTGATACATACATTGAACGGGGCCTTTGCCAACAGTCCGCTCCACAGTTCCAGACAAGGGTTATAACGGTCTACATCTTTACCATAGATAGGCACATGGTGAATCAACACACGTTTTGCCGCCTGTTTGAACGGCTTGCATGCCAGCTCTTCTTTCAGAAACCCGACCTGTGCTTCGCGCAAGGCGGAGAAATCATTCAGACCGTAATACACCCAATGGTCATCCGGCTTATCTTCCCCGCAATCCAGCATAACGATACGCGTATCGCCCCAATTGAAAGCTCCGTATGTCTTATCGCCTACATAATCGAACAGTTTTCGCAAACCGATCGAATAGGCATTCCTGATCTCATGATTACCACGCAGGTAAAAGACAGGAACATCCGTCGCACCCACAGTTTCGTTCAGTTCGGAAAGGAAATGAGTGGCTTCATCATGGTTGGCAGGATCGTCGATACAGTCACCGTTAAAGATAACGAAGTCATAATCTACGTCTTTCACCTGTTTGTACAAAGCCTGCAATGTTTCAGAATGCTTGTGAAGGTCATTAAAGATAATAGCAGTAAAATCAGTATCAGAAGCTGCCGGCAATGTGAATGTGTGGAAATCGGAAACAGCCGTTTCTCCGAATACTTTCTTATAAGCCTGATACAGCATGATTTCCTGTGAACAAATACGATAATAATAAGTCTTGCCCGGTTCCAGGTCATTCAGTCTGATCTTATTCTGCAGGTCGTTACAGATTACCTGACCGTCTACGATGGTACGTGCTTTCTTTAACTGGTTCTTATCCGTTCCGTATTCCACCCAACTGTAAGTAGGAACAGTAGTCTGCCACATAACCGTAATTCCGTTTCCTACGGGATTCTGTAAATAAGGCTCCGTGCGGAAAATCTTGTCAGCCGGTTGCATAAAAACAATATCTGTTACGATCGGACGATGATCGGAAGCTGCCGATTCATTTACCACCCATGAAGAAAGACGTGTAAATGCTGTAGTATCTTTTGCATAGGCAGCAATATAATCAATTGTTTCAGTCGGTTCGTCTGCAGGGAAAGTAGGTTGTTTGGTATTTGTGAGGATCACAAAGTCTTTCTGTATACCTTTAATGACTTCCGAATCGGGATGTGCATTAAAATCGCCGGCGATAAAGAGAGGTTTATTGGCTTTTGCCGCTTCCCTGCGGATAATATCCAACGAAGCCAGACGATCTTCTCCTGTCAGCGAAAGGTGGGTACAACAATAGATATATTTTTCGAACTCAACGATCAGCAAGGCACGTTCTTCTTCTCTTCCCGGAAGCGCCAAGTACCGGTAACCGAGCGGTTTTTCCTTTGCCAACATACCGATACCATATTTTCCTCCGTCATAATCGATCGCAGGAGCATATATCGGAAACATCAGTGTCTTATCAGCCAACACACGCAACACATCGATCTGACCGCTTCTGCCTGTCACACTGTCCACTTCCTGTACGGCAACAACATTCGGACGTACTTTATTAATTACGTCAGCCGTACGTTGAAAGTTAGAGACATCGTCCATTCCTCTCCCATTACGAATATTATAACTCATTATACGCAAGGTATTATCTTCCCTCGCCCCCTTCTCCTGTGAATAAAGATTACATAACGGCAATAACATAAAAAGTACCGCCATCAACCCACTCCCGTGTTTCATATGTTTATTGTTTAGTGATTAACAGATGACAAAAGTAGCAAAAAGCAAGGACATTCGGTTAAAAAAAAAATTTCTCCCGAGAGAAAATAGTATTCCATTCGAGAGAAATTTTAATTACATACGGATGTTCCGATAATATGACGATTAATCAATAGACATTACGTCTTTCAAATCCTGCTCAAATTGAGCTATATCTTCTCCTGTCGTATCCCAGGAAGTAACCAGGCGTGCTTCATTGTTTTCTTCATTCCACATATAGAAGAAATAACGTTCCTGCAGTTTCTTCAAAGGTTCGGAAGGGATAGTAAAGAATATCTGATTCGTTTCTACCTTCTGTGTAAATTGTATCTGAGGATATTGCTTCAATGCTTCTGCCAATCTCGCAGCACTGATATTGGCTTTCATGGCATTTTCAAGCCACAGGTTATTTTCCAGATAAGGGATGAACTGGGCTGAAAGATAACGCAGTTTGGAAGCCAGTTGAGCCGACTGTTTCCGGTAATATTGCAGGTTCTCCGTGATTTCCGGACGGAAAGAGATAACAGCTTCCCCCATCATCATACCGTTTTTGGTACCGCCAAAACTAAGAATGTCGACACCGGCATCTACTGTCACCTGCTTCATGGAACAATTCAGATACGCACAGGCATTCGCCAAACGCGCACCGTCCATGTGTAAATACATATTATGAGCATGTAACAAGTCTGCAATCGCTTTTACTTCCTCAATCGTATAAACTGTTCCCAACTCCGAAACCTGTGATATATAGACCGCTTTCGGTTGTGAATGATGGCAAACGCCGAAACTGTGTAAGCGCGGCTTAATCAGTTCGGGGGTAAGTTTGCCGTCAATAGTCGGAATAGTGGCGATTGCACATCCGGTCATACGTGCCGGGGCACCACATTCATCGACATTAATATGTGCCGTTTCTGCACACAAAATACTATTGAAAGGACGTGTTACCGCCTGCAATGCCACCGAATTGGCTCCGGTTCCGTTAAAAACAAAGAACGGAGAAGCCTCTCCACCGAATATACTCTTGATTTTTGCCACTGCAGCAGCTGTCCAGGGATCGTCGCCATATCCGATTGCGTGATCCTCATTTGCTTTTATCACAGCCTCCATTACCAACGGATGGACGCCTGAATTGTTATCGCTTGCAAAACTTCTCATTATGTTTTAGTATTTTGCGGCAAAAGTACGGATTAATTCATTAATATGTCATTTTTATCATCTATATATTAAAAAAGAAGAGGCTTCCAATCGGAAGCCTCTTCTTTTTATTAACTTGTTTATTAGAATATTAACCACTATCCTAAACGAAAATCCTTCAAAACTTTTTGTAACTCCTGGCGTGCAAAGAAGATACGGCTCTTTACAGTTCCCAGTGGTACATTCAGTTTATCCGCGATCTCATTATATTTATAGCCACTTAAAAACATGGAGAAAGGAACTTTCAATTCTTCATTCAATCCATTAATGGCTTTTGTGATCTCCTGAATCTGATATGCTCCGTCCGGAGAATCAAATCCCGAATCATTTACGACGTCTAGATTATACAAATCAACACCTTGATCAACAACGGTCTGCGTACGAACTATCTTATGGTAATTGTTAATGAAGATATTACGCATTACGGTCAAGACCCAACCTTTAAAATTAATATTGTCAACAAACTTTTCCTGATTGTCCAAAACCTTCAGCGTTGTGTCCTGCATCAAATCTTGGGCGTCATCCCGATTTGCGGTGAGCATCAGTGCAAAATTCATCATGTTTTCTTGCATGCTCAATAATTTTTTCTGAAATTGCAACGCATTCATATTACTTACTATTTATAAAAGGTTAATACCGGTTAAGTATAGCCCCTCACTATTGAGAGACAATACAAATGTAGAAAATATTATTGATATCGAATGGCGCTTTGAGAAATATTAATATTAAAAATCGTAACTTAATATATTTATAACAAATGCTGCTGAAAATGAACAGCTTTTACAAGTTTACAACTTGTATAAATATAAAATTTACAAGTTGTATGTTACAATTTTCAACAAAGAACAAAAAGTATAGATATTTAGATAAAATGAAGAAAAATTCAGAGCTCTTGTTTTTATTGCTATTTCTTCTGATAACAACCTTTAAATCAATAGGGGAAGAGCGAAAACTCGTCTATCAGATAGATATAAAAAAAGAGATAAATAACACCACTCGTATCTACCTCCGTAACGGATTGGAAGAAGCCAAATTGTTAGGGGCAGATGCAGTCCTTCTCCATATGAACACTTACGGCGGATTGCTCGAAGCTGCGGATTCAATGCGCACAGCGATTTTATACAATCCGATCCCGGTCTATGTTTTTATCGATAACAATGCTGCTTCAGCAGGAGCACTTATCTCCATTGCGTGTGAAAAAATATTTATGCGAAAAGGGGCCAACATCGGAGCTGCGACCGTCGTCAACCAAACCGGAGCCGCCTTACCCGACAAATATCAGTCTTATATGCGTTCCATGATCCGCTCGACTGCCGAAGCGCATGGAAAAGACACGATCATACAGGAGAAAGACACGACATTCAGATGGAAAAGGGATCCGTTGATCGCCGAAGCTATGGTAGATGAACGCGTCGTCGTTCCCAACCTGATCGATTCGGGGAAAGTTCTCACTTTCACAGCCGACGAGGCACTGGAATGGAAATATTGCGACGGGATCGCAGAAACGCCGGACGAAGTGATTACCAAGTATTTGGGATACAATGACTACGAACTGAAAACATATAAACCCTCCTGGGAGGACGATCTGAAAGGTTTTCTGATGAATCCAATGCTGCAATCGCTGCTGATCATTATTATAATAGGAGGTATTTACTTCGAGATGCAGACACCGGGGCTCGGTTTTCCATCGGCAGCTGCCGTAGTCGCCGCCATACTTTATTTCGCTCCTTTATACATCGATGGCCTGGCACAGAACTGGGAAATCCTGGTATTTATTCTCGGATTGCTCCTGATCGCGGTTGAGATATTTATTATTCCAGGATTCGGAATAGCCGGTATCAGCGGAATTATCTTCCTGATAGCCGGACTGACACTCAGTCTGCTGAACAATACAGACTTTAACTTCGAAGAGGTTTCCACAAAAGAAATTGGCGAGGCAACCTTGACCGTTCTGATCGGACTGGGGCTAGGCTTCGTACTGATGATCTGGCTATCCAACAAAATAGGCACAAAAGGCATGATGCGGAAAGTGGCACTCCACAAAGACCTGGAAGATGCCCACTCCTCCCCTTCCCTGACTTCCCTAATCGGAAAGGAAGGAACAGCCTTTACCGTTCTTCGTCCTTCGGGCAAAGTGATGATCGACAACGAACTCTATGACGGTGTTTCAGAGTCCGGATTCATCGAAAAAGGGACAAAAGTGGAAGTCGTCCGCTTCGAGAATGCGCAGGTATATGTGGAAAATCCCGACTTATAATGCCAGTTTATCATTCCCGGGCACACGCTCATAGAGAATGCGCTTATCAATAACCACATATTGCAAGGCATCGATAGCCAGCAGGTCGCTTAGAATATTCCTGGCCGTGTAATAATTTACATGGCCTACACGGCAAAATTGTCCAACATTGATAGATGGATGCTGGTCCAGATAGGCAAACAAACGCTCTACCGGCTTACTGATCTTCACCAGTGTTCCGTCTTTCATATGCTTCTTCTCCCAGGCAAGCATCAGAATCTCGTTCGCCAGAATATTCTCATCGGCCACACGGATATAAGCTTTGTATTTATTCTCTTTATCCGGTGCCAGATGAGGTTTCTCCGGACTGGGCGCTATATAGATTTCCAATACCGTTTTCCCATTTATCTCCCAACGTGTAGCCTCAAAAGGAACTTCCGGCCGGGTATACATCTTTGAGGCAGCCTCAATCATATAATACTCTTCCTCACTGCGTACACCGGAAATATTCCCGTTGTCTTTTACCCCTATCAGCAACCGACCGCCATCGGTATTGGCAAAAGCAGACAAGGTGCGGGCAATCTTTTTACTGTCGCTTACCTCGAACTTGAAATCGAGTTGTTGATGCTCGCCCTGTTCAATCAATGCTTCTATCGGATGTTTCTTCTTCATTTTGGCTCATTATTTGACCGGCAAAATTAAAATAAATGTCTAACTTTGCCAACCGAAAAAGAGTGAAAGCATGTCACAGATCCCCTCATTAATTTCAGACCTGGCAGTAATACTGATTTCTGCAGGGCTTGTTACTTTGCTTTTCAAGAAATTAAAGCAACCGGTCGTACTGGGCTATATTGTTGCCGGAATTCTGGCAGGACCAGCGATAAAAGAGATTCCCACTGTATCTGACGTAGAAAGTATCCGTATTTGGGCGGATATAGGTGTCGTGTTCCTGCTTTTTGCACTTGGACTGGACTTCAGTTTCAAAAAACTGATGAAAGTCGGCGGAACGGCAGTGATCGGAGCGGTCACAGTCGTTATCGGGATGATGACATTCGGATATATCACCGGACTATCGCTCGGTTGGGGACATATGAATAGTCTTTTTCTGGGCGGAATGCTCTCGATGTCGTCCACCACGATTATATTCAAGGCTTTTGACGATATGGGACTGCGCAACCAGCGGTTTGCCGGGGTCGTATTCGGTATTTTGGTCGTAGAAGATTTGTTTGCCGTCTTACTGATGGTGCTACTTTCCACACTTGCGGTAAGTAAGCATGTCGAAGGTATGGAGTTACTGGACAGTGTGGTAAAGCTGGGCGTCTTCCTACTTTTCTGCTTTGTTGTCGGCATTTATCTTATCCCTTCTTTCCTGAAGAAAGCACGGACATTCCTCAACGACGAAACCTTGCTGATCGTCAGTCTCGGTTTATGCCTGGGAATGGTCATGATCGCAACCAAGGCCGGTTTTTCTTCAGCACTAGGTGCATTCGTTATGGGATCGATCCTTGCCGAAACGATCGATGCCGAACATATCGAACACATCGTAAAACCGGTAAAGGACCTGTTCGGTGCCATCTTCTTCGTTTCCGTCGGTATGCTGATCGATCCGGTACTGCTTTGGGAATATAAGATACCGATCCTGATCCTGACGCTTGTCGTTATGGTCGGACAAATTCTTTTTGCCAGCTTCGGTGTCCTCTTATCAGGACAGACCGTCAAAGTCGCCATCCAATCGGGCTTTTCCCTGGCACAGATCGGCGAGTTCGCCTTTATCATAGCCTCTTTAGGACTAACGCTCAAAGTGACGGACAATTTCCTCTACCCGATCGTTGTAGCCGTTTCCGTCATAACGACCTTTTTTACACCTTATATGATACGTATGGCGGAACCTGCCTGTAAGGTTGCCGAACGACTTATCCCCGCCAGTTGGATGAGTTTTCTTGAACGTTACTCCTCCGGTTCCAACACAATCCGGCAAAAAAGTGCGTGGGATAAATTATTGAAAGCATTGGTACGTATTGTCGGTACTTATACAGCCGTTACCCTGGTACTGATCTTTATATGGCTACAGTTTATTGCTCCGTTCATCATCAAACAACTTCCCGGCATACAGGGACAAAGCATATCTCTGGTTCTGATCCTTCTTCTTATCTCGCCGATGCTGCGCGCTATCATGATGAAGAAAAATCATTCGGCTGAATACGAGCAATTATGGCATGACAGCAAATATAACCGTGGTCCGCTTGTTTCCCTGATCGTACTGCGTATTATATTATGTATAGGACTCGTCATGCTGCCGATCGCACGATTATTGAATACAGCCGTCGGAATTGGCCTTGCCATCGCTGCAACAGTCATAGCACTGGTTATCTTCTCGAAACGGCTGAAAAAGCAGTCGATCCTGATGGAGCGCCATTTCTTTACGAACCTGACTGCCCGTGAAATGGAAAGCGAGCGGAACGCACCTATCAACCAGCGTTTTGCCAGCCACTTACTGGAGCGAGACCTTCACCTGGCCGATTTCGAAGTGAAACAAAATTCCCCCAGTATGGGCAAAACTTTGAAAGAACTCAACTTCCGACAGAAATGTAACGTAAATATCGTCACAATCATCCGTGGGAGCAAACGCATCAATATACCGGGAGGAAACGAACGGCTCTATCCGTTCGACAAACTGGTCGTAGTCGGTGCAGACGACGACCTAACTCATTTCCGGCAATACATAGAAGAGCGCTATAAAGAATCGATGAACAACCTACAGGAAAAGAAAGAGGTCAACATGGAACAGTTCTTTATCAGCGAAGGCTCCGGTCTGATCGGCCGGACGATCCTGGAATCGGGTATACGCGATAACTCCGGATGCCTTGTCATCGGAATCGAACGGGACTCTCACTCGATCAAGAATCCGCCTCCCACCACCGTTTTCGAACAGGGAGATATTGTATGGATTGTCGGCGAGCATGAGAAAGTGCTGCGCCTCAGCGAAGGTAAAACAGTAAGATAATCAATTAACGAATAAAACAACCGGATATGAAATTTATAGGAATAATACCGGCAAGATATGCCTCTACCCGTTTTCCGGGAAAACCGTTGGCCGACATGGCAGGAAAACCGATGATCCAACGTGTATACGAACAGGTGAAAGATGTACTGGATGCCGTATGTGTCGCCACAGACGATAGCCGGATTGAAGCTGCCGTAAAAGCTTTTGGCGGGAATGTCGTTATGACTTCCGACCAGCATCGAAGCGGAACGGACCGTGTTTATGAAGCTTATACCAAAGTCGGAGAAGGTTACAACGTAGTGATCAACATTCAGGGCGATGAACCTTTTATCCATCCGGAACAGATTGAAACATTGAAAGCGTGCTTTACGGATGCCGGAACGCAGATTGCCACACTGGTTAAACCTTTCCGCCCGGATGATGATTTCGAAACGGCACTCTTCAATGCGAACTCCCCGAAAGTCGTCCTCAACAAGAACAATGAAGCAATGTATTTCAGCCGCTCCATTATTCCCTATATGCGTGGTAAGAACTATCAGGAATGGTTACCCAACCATACGTATTATAAACATATCGGTTTATACGCTTACCGGGCCGATACGCTGAAGGAAATCACCAACCTGCCCCAATCATCTTTGGAACTGGCCGAGAGCCTGGAACAGCTCAGATGGCTCGAAAACGGTTACAAGATAAAAGTCGGCATAACCCAACAGGAGACGATCGGTATCGACACGCCGGAAGACATGGAGAAAGCACTCGCTTTTCTCAACGAGCAACATGGCTCACTATAGTAACCGCCAGCAATAACAGTAAAAGTCCGGAAGTAACAGAGACAGACCATGTACTGACTTTCATATACCGGACTTTTTCAAACTGCATTGCCACCAGCAGACTGGCTAACATGATAGCCGGAAAAAAAGCCGGCAGCCATGCATGCGGATACTGATAGGCTTCTTCTTCTGAAAGCGAATATAAACTTTTCAGAAATTCAGGCAACAAAGTCCCTGTAATCAACAACAAAGTCCAATACATCCACCGTTTTTCCTCTATCTCCGCCTCATACAGCAACACCAAAATAATAAATATAAATAACCGGCTACCAACCAAGGAATAAACGACAAACAACAAAACGAATCCCATTATACCTGAAAGCCATTTCTTCTTTATCAACGTATAGCCACAGAATATATAGAGTGTTATTATCAGAGACAAGATAGAATTCAGATGATAGTAAGGACTCGCGTAAGTACCCCACTCCAATATCACCGGAAACAAAGCAAATAAAGGGGCCATTTCACCCACATGAAACTTCTTCAAGATGAAACAAGAAGCCCACCATTCGGACAACAGCACCAAAGTAATCAGAATAGCACCGCCCCCGACAGGAACCAATACGGAGGTAAGTATTTTTGCTAAGGAGCAGGCAAGCCATGCCGGCTTTCCCCAATATCCGGACAGCACCTCAGGCAACCCCGCCATACTTACCATCTGTTCCTTCGCGAACAAATGATCAGAAACCAAAAACTGGAAAAAGAGAACGCATACCACTGCAAAGAGCCCAGCTACACTTCCTTGCAAAAGTCTTTCTTTCTTATTCATCAGTGAATCATTTTAGACTAATAACTCCAAACCATCCAATCGGAACTTGCCATCCGATAAATAAGTCGTCAACATAACGACAATCCACAATAGGTTGACTTATATTACAATGATGCAAATATATAAATATTTTAATACAACAAACCCCATGTTTATTCATATTCAAGCGATTGATCAGAATATACAACTTATTTAGATAATAGGTCATAAAAAAAGGCATGCCCGCGTCTTTCAGACCGGCATGCCCTTCTTTTTTATCATGTACAGGGAATGTTATCTTCTCTTTTTCTGTTCCTGCTGTTTTTTCAACTGCTCCTGCTGCATACGCTGTGCTTCTTCCAAACGTTTCATGAAACCGGATTTCTTCTGCGGTTTCTTTTTGTTTGCTTCCAGCTTGGCGAGCAACTTATCTTCATTGATCGTATAGCGGAATACTAATGTCTGAACGATCGTGATCAATGTAGAAATGAAGTAGTAATAAGTCAAACCTGACGCATACTGGTTAAAGAACACCAGGAACATCAGCGGCATCATATACATCATGGCCTTCATCCCCGGCATCTGCTGTTGTCCGGTATTGGTCATTTCCATATTATACTTGGTATAAATAACGTTGGTGATCGTCATCAGCAAACAGAATAAACTGATGTGGTTACCGAAGTACGGAGTAATAATAGGAATGTATTTATTCCAGCTGAAAATCGCATCATAAGTCGACAAGTCATGTGCCCAAAGGAAACTCTGATGACGCAACTCGATAGCCGACGGGAAGAACATGAACAGGGCAATCAATACCGGCATCTGCAACAACATCGGTATACAGCCTGCCATCGGACTCGCCCCGGCACGGCTATACAGCTCCATCGTAGCCCGCTGACGCTCCACCGCCTTATCCTGTCCCGGATATTTAGCATTCAACTCTTCCACCTGCGGACGAAGTACGCGCATCTTCGCTGATGACATATAAGACTTATACGTCAATGGGAATAAAATCAGTTTCACTATCACTGTCATCAGGAAGATGATCAGACCATAACTCTTGATATATTTACCCAGGAAGTCAAACAGCGGAATAACGAAATACTGGTTCACCCAACGGAAAACACTTGCTCCCAGCGGAACCAGGCGTTCCAGATCCAGCTGCTGGTCGGAAGCGATACCCTTGTCATATGATTTCAGCAAGGGATAACTGTTCGGTCCGAAGAAATAACGGAAAGTTGTCACCTCATTTCCTCTCAGGTCGAAAGGAACTGCCGTTGTTGTCTTAAACTCTTTCACAATACCATCAGCTTCAACCATCTTCGAATCGAATGTTGCACTTTCAAAACCTTCGTCGGCAATCATTATCGTCGAAAAGAATTTATCCTTATAAGCGATCCATTTCAGACGGCCTGACACTTTCTTATCTTCACTTTTACTTTCGCTCAGCTGTTCTACACCGTCGGCCAGGAATTTATAATACAAGGCAGTATATCTGTTTTCATATTTAATACCCTGCTCCTGCTGGCGGATTTTTTGTTTCCAAACCATATCCAAAGCCGTTGTACTTGGAGCCAGAACACCGTTCAGACCTGTACCTTTTATATCAAACTGAACCATATAATTGTCCGGCTTAATTGTATAGATAAAGTCCAGCGAACCTCCTTCGCCTGCATTTACACGCATGATCAACTGGTTCGGATCCTGTGTTTTTACCGGAGTAAAAAACAGTTCGGCAGTATTCAATACACGGTTTGTTGCGGTTACCAGTGTGAAATCGAGAGAAGCCTCTTTTCCTTCAAACAGGATAACAGGCTTATTATCATACGTGGTATAATCTTTCAGACGGGCATATGAAATACGTCCTCCTTTATTACTGATATGCAATTCAATCAGGTCATTCTCCAAAACAGTTACATCGTCTGTACCTGTCATAGCTGCGGCGAATACCCCGAAATTGCTTTCCAGCCGGGCTGCTCGCGCAGAATCCGGCAGACTGTCAAAAGAATTATCGGCAGTGCTTTTGCTGTCTTCAAGCTGCATCTCAGCCTGTTTAGCCAGTTCGATCCTGGCGATCGAGTCCTGATAACGGCGCTGAGCTTCCAACTGCTCAGGCGTCGGCCTGTTAAACCAGCTGAACGCAAATAAAACAATACCGATAAGCAGAAAACCAATTAATGTGTTTTTATCCATCTATAACATTGTTATTTATTATCAATAGCGGCTTTCACAAAGCTCACGAAAAGTGGGTTCGGATTAACTACCGTACTGTTGTATTCCGGATGGAACTGAACACCTACGAACCATTTCAGTGCCGGAATCTCAACCACTTCCACCAAACCTGTTTCCGGGTTTTCACCAGTACATTTCATACCGGCTGCTTCAAACTGTTCGCGATACTGGTTGTTAAATTCGAAACGGTGACGATGACGTTCCTGGATATGTTCTTTCCCGTAAGCTTCATACGCTTTCGAGCCTTTTGTCAGAACACAGTCATAAGCTCCCAAGCGCATAGAACCACCCATATTGGTCACATTTTTCTGTTCTTCCATCAAGTCGATCACCTTGTATGGTGTATTCGGTTCCATTTCTGTCGAGTTAGCTTCGGTCAGGCCCAAAACATCGCGGGCATATTCGATTACCATACACTGCATACCCAGGCAGATACCCAGGCAAGGAACATCGTTTTCACGGGCATATTTCAAAGCGGCAAAC
Organism: Parabacteroides chongii; assembly: GCF_029581355.1. Classification (NCBI taxonomy): domain Bacteria; kingdom Pseudomonadati; phylum Bacteroidota; class Bacteroidia; order Bacteroidales; family Tannerellaceae; genus Parabacteroides; species Parabacteroides chongii. The sequence goes on from NZ_CP120849.1 coordinate 5,688,734, forward strand.
TTACCTTCGATACCCCGCTGCCCGAATCCCGGAGCGATCAGGATACCATCCATATCTTTCAATTGTTCGGCAGCATTGGCTTCAGTCAGTTTTTCAGAATGGAACAGATGCAGATCCAGTTTGCGATCGTTATAGATAGCAGCCTGCAGCAATGATTCGTCAATCGATTTATAAGCATCCTGCAATTCGACATATTTACCGACCAAACCGATCTTAACAGTTTCAGTGGCATCTGTCTTTTTCTTCAGGAACTCTTTCCAGGGTTTCATTTCCGGAGTAGGTCCTACTTCCAGTCCCATCTTCTTCAGGATGGTAACATCCATATTCTGACGCTGCAATACCAACGGAACTTCATAAATAGTCGGAACATCGACAGACTGTACAACAGCATCCGCATCCACATTACAGAACAAGGCAACCTTGCGGGTAATATCGTTGCTCAGCAGATGTTCAGTTCTCAAAACCAATACATCCGGCTGGATACCCAGTTCCTGTAATTGCTTAACAGAATGCTGTGTCGGTTTTGTTTTAAATTCTTTGGCAGCCGCAATGTAAGGTACATAAGTAAGATGCACGCACATACAATTCTTACCCAGTTCCCACTTCAACTGACGTACACTTTCAATGAACGGCAACGATTCGATATCGCCTACGGTACCACCGATCTCCGTGATCACAAAGTCAAATTTGTACTTTGATCCCAACAGCTTCACATTCCGTTTGATTTCGTCTGTGATATGAGGAACCACCTGGACTGTCTTACCCAGGTAATCGCCTTTACGTTCTTTATTTATTACACTCTGATAAATACGGCCTGTCGTAATATTGTTAGACCGTGTGGTAGGAACATTCAGGAAACGTTCATAATGTCCCAGGTCCAGGTCCGCTTCATGTCCGTCTACGGTTACATAACATTCACCGTGCTCATAAGGGTTCAATGTACCCGGATCGATATTAATGTAGGGATCAAACTTTTGGATAGTAACCTTGTAGCCTCTCGCCTGAAGGAGTTTACCCAATGATGCAGCAATAATTCCCTTACCTAAAGAAGAGACTACGCCGCCCGTAACGAAGATGTACTTTGTATCTGCCACGATAGTAATATTTTAATTGTCTTTTAATTGCTCACTTGCATTTCGAAACCGCAAAGTTAGTCATTTTCATTCAGACAGCAAGGGACTCGGATATTTTTTCAAGGAGACATCCGAAATCACAGTACTATACCTTTTCCGTTTCCCTGCGGAGGGAATTACAGTTTCCCGGGCAGGAAACTGGAGTTTCCAAAGAAGGGAATTACGAGGAAACTGTAATAAACTATGAATCAATACGAAGAGCTTTTTTTGTTAACACCTGAGTTTTTCGCCTTTTTTCAAGGCTCCACCAATAAGTTTTCACAGCCCGGACCGTTAAGTTTGTTATATCATGTAAAAGATTAGCACATCTCATACTTTTTATCTAATTTCGCATCGTAGATACTAAAGATTGCAAATAAAAAAGTATTATGGTTATCAAAAGATACTTCATTCTGTTTTTTATACTTTCATCATTGGCAAGCTTGGCTAAAGCGCAGGAAGGGACTCTCATTACCGGGAGCAATCTCACACAGACCGAGCAAGGTAATGCGACAGATACTATCCCTGTGATTGAAATAGAAGATCCGGACCTGGATAATATCATTAGCCTGCGGGCACAATTCGAGAAACAGAACCGGTCGTATTCCGCACCGGTTACCCCCAATGAAAATCTGCTCCGTTTTCTAAAAAAAGACGAAGTCGAACTGTCTGATGAAGCAATGTACTGGGCACGTTTAGTTCGTGATGCCTCCACTATATTTGACAGCAACGTAACTTTCCGGGATACGATTATAGTGAACCCTTTGTTTCTGCCAATCATATTCAAAGGAAAACTTCTGCCGGACAATCTTTCGTACTATGACAAAGATGCCTGGAAGAATAAAATCGATATACCTCTACCCTTTACCCCGGATACTTTATTTAAGGAACAGGAGTTAAGACGTGAGATTGAAAATAAAGCATATAAATATATAGAGGCAAACTATCCGAACTACATCCGTTATTCCATGAGGGATTTGCCACAGGATAAAGTGATCGCCAAAGTGATCACAAAACCGACTTACCAGCCGGATATGATCAAAGTGGAAAGTGATGCTGATTTCAGTGATGTGGATGCTCCGGTAAAATTCATTCCGGAAAGACGGTATTGGACGTCACACTTTGAAAGTTCACTCCAGTTTGCACAGAATTATATCTCTCCGAACTGGCATAAAGGTGGTGTTAGTACGCTGAACCTGACAAATCGCGAACTGTTCACCTACAACTATAATAAGGACAAGGTCATGTTCACCAATTCACTGGAATTGAAGAATAACTTATATACAGCACCGAAAGATACCTTGCGTAACTATAAAGTCGGTGATGACGTGTTCCGTATTTACAGTAACTTCGGTTACAAGGCATTCAACAAATGGTACTATACGCTGGATATGGAATTCAAGACACAGTTATTCAGCAGTTACGCAGAAAACCAGAATGTCAAACTGGCCGGTCTGCTTTCACCATTCAGCATCAACTTCGGTCTCGGTATGAAATATGACCTGAACAAGACGTTTGCATCTTCTAAACACAAAAAACTGGTATTATCTGCCAATATCGCACCGTTATCTTATACTTATATCCGAACGATAGATAAAGACATCGACCTGGCACGCCATTTCCAGAAAAAAGATACCGAAGAAAATTATCCGTACAAACAGAGCCTGTTCGGTTCGACTGTTAATGCGACCATGACATTCGACATCAGCCGGAATATCAGCTGGTATTCCCGTCTGAATTACAATACCAATTATCATCGTATCCAGGGTGAGTTCGAAAACCGGTTGAATATGGCTATCAGCAGATTCTTCTCAACCATCATCTCACTGAACCTGAGATATGACGACGGTATTGCCAAGAATGAAGACTTCGACAGTTATCTGCAGATCAACGAACTCTTGAGTTTTGGTTTTAATTACAAATGGTAAGTAAAGCTCAATTATTTCTGTAATAAACTTTGTTAATCGTGACATATTATCTAAATAATCCTTACTTTTGCCCTGGTTTTGCAATGTCGAGATTACAAACATGAGCGAAAGTATCAATCACAACGGTAGAATCGAAAAGATCGAAGGCGATACGATCTTTGTCAGGATCATTCAACAATCGGCCTGTTCCGGTTGCCACGCAAAGGGTATGTGCAGCGCATCCGATCAGAAAGAGAAGATCATTGAAGTGAATGATCCCAACTCCGGCAGATTCCACATAAACGAAGAAGTTACGCTATGCGGTCAGAGTTCGCTCGGACTACAGGCTGTGTTACTGGCCTTTGTTCTTCCGTTGATCATTGTAGTCGCGGCCATTGTAGCAGGAAATTATTTGCAATGGGACGAAACAACCAGCGGGTTAACCGGTCTATTACTATTAGTTCCCTACTACTGCATACTATACTTTTTACGCGAAAAACTAAAAAGAAAATTCATATTTACCCTGAAAAAACTTAATTGATCAAATATCATGATTTTAATTGCCGTTATTTCATTAGGAGCCATTGGAGCCATCGGTGCAGTATTTCTCTACGCCGCCTCCAAGAAGTTTGAAGTATACGAAGATCCCCGCATCGCAGAGGTTCAGGAAGCATTGCCCGGAGCCAATTGCGGAGGTTGCGGATACCCCGGATGCGGTGGTTTTGCAGCAGCCTGTGTAAAAGCCGATTCACTGGAAGGACTGCTTTGTCCTGTAGGCGGAGCCGAAACGATGGGTAAAGTTGCTTCAATCCTCGGTATGGAAGCTGCCAGCGCAGAGCCGATGGTAGCAGTAGTGCGTTGCAACGGAACTTGCCAGGCCCGTCCGCGTACAAACCGTTACGATGGTGTACAGAGTTGTGCCATAGCTTCCTCTTTATATGGAGGAGAAACGAACTGTACATTCGGTTGTCTCGGTTATGGCGATTGCGTAAACGCCTGTACTTTCGATGCCATCCACATCAATCCGGAAACAGGACTGCCCGAGGTAGACGATGACAAATGTACATCATGCGGTGCCTGCGTAAAAGCCTGTCCGAAAAACATTATCGAACTACGTAAGAAGGGACCGAAATCACGTCGTATCTTCGTTAGCTGTGTGAATAAAGACAAGGGAGCAGCAGCCCGCAAGGCTTGTTCCAATGCTTGTATCGGTTGCGGTAAATGTGTGAAGGAATGTCCGTTCGAAGCCATCACGCTTGAAAACAATGTGGCTTATATCGACTACCGCAAATGCCGCTTGTGTCGCAAATGTGTAGCCGTATGTCCGACCGGAGCGATTCATGAACTGAATTTCCCGCCCCGTAAAGAAGCTGCCCCTGCCGTGGACGCCGACAAAGTAAAGCCTGTTGCCCCGAAAGCAACACCGGCTCCGAAAACTGCCGAAACAACACCGAAAGCAGAAGCTACAACTAAAGCTGAACCGACTGCAAAAGCAGCCACAGCGCCTGAAACAAAAACAACAGAAGAAACAATTCAAAAATAAAAATCTAATAGTATGCTAAGGACATTTCGAATCGGAGGTATACATCCACCCGAAAATAAATTGTCTGCCGGGAAGAAAATCACCGGACTGGCTATACCCAAGCAGGTCATTATACCGCTAAGCCAGCATATCGGTGCTCCTGCCCAGGCTGTGGTCAAGAAGGGCGATCCGGTTAAAGTCGGTACACTTCTCGCCAAAGCCGGAGGTTTTGTATCGGCGAATATCCATTCGTCGGTATCCGGTAAAGTAAACAAGATAGATAACGCCCTCGACGCAAGCGGATACAAACGTCCCGCTATCTATATTGATGTGGAAGGCGACGAATGGGAAGAATCCATCGATCGCAGCGAGACACTCGTAAAAGAATGCCCGCTTCCTTCCAAGGAAATCGTAGATAAGATCGCGGCTGCCGGTATCGTAGGTCTGGGCGGCGCAACTTTCCCTACCCAGGTAAAACTGATGCCTCCTCCCGGAAGCAAAGCGGAGATCATTATTATCAATGCCGTAGAATGTGAGCCGTATCTGACTTCCGACCATTCGTTGATGATGGAAAAGACAGAACAGATTCTGGTCGGCGTTACTCTGTTGATGAAAGCCGTCAACGTAACAAAAGCAGTGATCGGTATTGAAAACAACAAACCGGATGCCATCGCACTTATGCAGAAACTGGCTGCCGGATATAAAGGAATCGACATCATGCCTCTGAAAGTACAATATCCTCAAGGAGGTGAAAAACAGCTGATCGACGCTGTGATTCGTCGCCAGGTAAAGAGCGGTGCACTGCCAATCTCTGCCGGAGCCGTTGTACAGAATGTAGGTACGGCTTATGCAGTATATGAAGCGGTGATGAAAAACAAACCGTTGTTCGAACGTGTCGTTACCGTAACGGGTAAAGCAGTTGCCAATCCGTCTAACTTCCTGGTTCGCATGGGTACGCCGATCAGTGCATTGATTGAAGCTGCAGGCGGTATTCCTGAAGATACCGGTAAAATAATCGGCGGAGGTCCGATGATGGGTAAAGCCCTGATCAGTCCGGAAGTGCCGGTTACCAAAGGTAGCTCCGGCGTATTGCTGATGACAAAAAAAGAATCTGAACGTAAACCGATGCGCGATTGTATCCGTTGTGCCAAATGTGTCAATGTTTGTCCGATGGGCCTCAACCCGACCCTGCTGATGAATGCTACAGAGTTTACAGAATGGGATCTGGCAGAAAAGAATCATATCACCGACTGCATCGAATGCGGTTCTTGTAGTTATACCTGCCCGGCCAACCGTCCGTTGCTGGATTATATCCGTTCAGGTAAAGGAAAAGTAATGGGAATCATGCGGGCACGAAAGTCATAAAAACAGAGCAATATGGAAAATAATTTAATAGTATCTCCGTCGCCCCATATCCACGGTGGTGACAGCATAAGCAAGAATATGTATGGTGTACTGATTGCCCTTGTTCCGGCTTTCCTGGTATCCCTCTACTTTTTCGGACTGGGTGCATTGATCGTTACTGCAACATCGGTCGTATCCTGCGTCCTCTTTGAATATCTGATCCAAAAGTTCCTGATGAAAAAGGAACCGACTATATGCGATGGTTCAGCCATCCTGACCGGTGTCCTGCTGGCATTCAACCTGCCGTCGAACCTGCCTGTATGGATCATCCTGATCGGCGCGCTGGCAGCTATCGGTATCGGGAAAATGTCGTTCGGCGGACTGGGTAACAACATTTTCAACCCTGCACTTGTCGGACGTGTATTCCTGTTGATCTCTTTCCCGGCACAGATGACAACCTGGCCGGAAGTAGGACAACTGACAGCTTACACTGACGCAACAACGGGTGCTACCGTTCTTTCCCTGATGAACGAAGGGGCACTCGACAAATTACCGACATTGGTCGATATGTTATGCGGTAAGATGGGCGGTAGCCTCGGTGAAGTAAGTGCGTTGGCATTACTTCTGGGACTATGCTATATGTTATGGAAAAAGATCATTACCTGGCAGATTCCTGTTTCCATCCTGGTTACGGTATTTGTATTTACTGGTATTATGCATCTGGTCAATCCGGTTCAATACGCAAGCCCGTTCGTTCACCTGCTATCCGGAGGTCTGATGTTGGGAGCTATCTTTATGGCAACTGATTATGTGACTTCCCCGATGAGCAAGAACGGAATGTTGGTGTACGGTATCGGTATCGGTATCCTGACCACAGTGATCCGTTTATTCGGTTCTTATCCGGAAGGTATGTCGTTTGCTATTCTTATTATGAATGCATTTACCCCGCTGATCAACAGTTATATAAAACCTAAACATTTTGGAGGGAAATAAGCATGGCAAAACTAAAATCAACATTACCCAATATGCTTTTGTCGCTTACCATCATTTGTGTGGCGGCCGGAGCGATATTAGCTGGAGTGAACATGTACACCACCGGTCCGATTGCCGCCTCCAAAGCGGCTGCGCTGGAAGCAGCGATCAAAGCTGTTACCCCTGAGTTTGACAATAAACCATCGGAAGATGCCTATATGGCCGTTACAGCCGAAGGCGACTCACTAAAGATCTACCCGGCTACCAAAGGCGGTGAATTCGTAGGTGCTGCCGTTGAAAGTAACACCAAGAAAGGATTCAGCGGCGAAATTAAAGTAATCGTCGGATTTGATAAAACTGGAAAACTGTTAAACTATTCAGTATTGCAACATGCGGAAACTCCGGGTCTCGGTGCCAAGATGCAGGAATGGTTTAGTGCAGATAAGAACAAACAAAGTGTGCTGGGACGCGACTTGACAAGCGGACCGCTAAAAGTAACTAAAGACGGTGGAGACGTGGACGCTATCACAGCTGCAACCATCACCAGCCGCGCATTCCTGGATGCAGTGAACCGCGCTTACAGCGCATTCTCTGGTACTGACGGAGTAACCGGTGCAACCGCTAACACTAAAGAGGGAGGAAACGACAATGAGTAATCTGAAAATATTGATGAACGGTATCATCAAAGAGAACCCGACATTTGTTTTACTGCTGGGTATGTGTCCAACTCTTGGTACAACCTCTTCAGCACTGAACGGTATGAGTATGGGACTTGCAACCATGTTTGTATTGATCTGTTCCAACATGGCGATCTCCGCAATGAAGAATCTTATTCCGGATATGGTACGTATCCCCGGATATATCGTTATTATCGCGACATTCGTTACGGTAGTACAAATGTGTATGGAAGCTTTCGTTCCCGCATTGTATGCCAGCCTGGGACTATTCATTCCGTTGATTGTAGTAAACTGTATCGTATTAGGACGTGCAGAAGCTTTCGCCGCTAAAAATGGTGTCGTTTCTTCCGCATTCGACGGACTGGGTATCGGACTCGGTTTCACCCTGGCCCTTACACTGCTAGGTGGCATACGTGAATTATTGGGTACAGGAAAATTATTCGGCCTGACTCTTATGCCTGAACAATTCGGTTCGCTGATCTTCGTACTGGCTCCGGGTGCTTTCATCGCACTGGGTTACCTGATTGCTATTGTAAACAAATTGCGTAAAGCCTGATATTAAAAAACGAAAGATATGGAATATATACTAATATTTATCGCAGCCGTATTTGTCAACAATGTCGTGTTGGCACAGTTCCTGGGTATATGCCCGTTCCTCGGTGTATCGAAGAAAGTGGAAACTGCGGCAGGTATGGGGGCAGCCGTTACATTCGTGCTTACCATCGCAACCATTGTCACTTTCCTGGTACAGAAATATGTCCTGGATAAATTCGGATTAGGTTTTATGCAGACAATCAGTTTTATCCTGATCATTGCCGCATTGGTTCAAATGGTCGAGATCATCCTGAAAAAAGTGTCTCCGGCTCTTTACCAGGCACTTGGGGTATTCCTTCCATTGATTACCACCAACTGCTGTATCCTGGGTGTCGCCATCCTCGTAATACAAAAAGAGTATAATTTATTGGAATCTGTTGTATATGCAATATCAACAGCTATTGGATTTGCGCTAGCTTTAGTTATCTTTGCAGGGATTAGAGAACAGTTGGCTTTGACACGTGTTCCCGAAGGTATGAAAGGTACCCCTATTGCGCTGATAACTGCCGGTTTACTGGCTATGGCGTTTATGGGATTCTCCGGAATCGTATAATTTAATCTAAATAGAGACTAGCATGAAAAAGAAAATCTTAGTAGCAGGTGGAACCGGATACATTGGCTCTCACACTACAGTTGAGTTGCAGAATGCAGGTTATGATGTAGTAATCATCGACGACCTGTCGAACTCCAATATCGAGGTATTGGATGGTATCGAAAAGATCACAGGTATCCGTCCTGAATTTATCAAGCTGGATTTAAAAGATAAAGAAGGAACTCGTGAAGCATTGAAGGCCCATCCGGGTATCAACGGTATCATCCTGTTCGCTGCCAGCAAGGCTGTCGGTGAATCGGTTCAACAACCGCTGAAGTATTATCGTAACAATGTCGTTACGCTGGTCAACCTGTTGGAACTGATGCCTGAATTCAATATCGAAGGTATTGTGTTCTCTTCTTCCTGTACCGTTTACGGACAGCCGGATCCTGAAAACTTGCCTGTAACAGAAGATGCACCGATCAAACCGGCAACTTCTCCTTACGGTAATACCAAACAGATCAACGAAGAGATCATCCGCGATACAATCCACGCAAATGCTCCGTTCAAGAGCATCATCCTGCGTTATTTCAACCCGATCGGAGCTCACCCGAGTGCAGAAATCGGTGAGTTGCCTAACGGTGTTCCCCAGAATCTGATCCCGTATCTGACACAGACTGCTATCGGTATCCGTAAGGAACTGAGCGTATTCGGTGACGATTACGATACACCTGACGGTTCTTGTATCCGCGATTATATCAATGTAGTCGACCTGGCGAAAGCTCATGTGATTGCTATGGACCGTATGTTGGGCGGTAAGACAGATGCAAATGTTGAATATTTCAACCTGGGAACCGGAAACGGTGTAACCGTACTGGAACTGATCAACACATTCGAAAAAGCTACCGGCGTAAAAGTTCCTCACAAGATAGTAGGCCGTCGCGAAGGTGATATCGAAAAGGTTTGGGCTAATCCGGAACGTGCTAACAAAGTATTGGGTTGGACAGCAAAAGAAACATTGGCTGATACATTGGCTTCTGCCTGGAAATGGCAGGAAAGACTGCGCGAACGCGGTATCCAATAAAAAGTCATTCATTAAATAAGTATGCCGGAAGAATCTTTACAAAATTCTTCCGGTTTTTTTTCGACAAAAAAAGCACTGAATCCTATTGAATTATAACGACTTTTCTGTTTTTGTATATTATTTTATTTACTTTTGTGTAATATTCTTTAGTCACTGATAATTAGTTCGTGACATAAAACCGACTACAAAGACATGACAAGCGAATACAAAGAAAAATTACAAGCAAACGGAGTTAACCTGAGCAGTGCATTAAACCGATTCATGGATAATGAACAGTTATATGAAAGGATACTTTCTAAATTTCCGATGGATGAAAATTTCCTCCAAATGGAGAAATGTCTTGTAGAGAATAATATCAACCAGGCATTCTGCCATGCCCATACGTTAAAAGGATTAGCCGGAACACTTGATCTGACCACCCTACTAAACATTTTGACCCCGATGACAGAACAACTCAGAACCGGGAATACGGAAGGTATGCAGGAATTATTCAACCAATTAAAGACAGAATACAATCAAATCTGTCAATTGATTGCTGAACATAAAGCCTGATATAAAAGCGGATAGATATAGTTATATGGAAAAGAAACTTAAATCAAATGAATCGTTAGCCAACTACCAGTATCTTATGGATATCGTTTGGACTATTTATCCCCAAAACGAAAGTGTCGAAGTCTTTAAGGACAGCATAAACCCGGAACTGGATAATACGAAACACGACTACAAAAACCTCTGCGATACCCGCAAAAAAGATGTCTATCCACCGGATTATAGTCTATGGGACGAAGTAATCTCGTTCGATACATTTCATAGCATGATAGCGGAAGGATGCATGCACAAGAAATTCGATATACGTTTCTTCAATACACATTTCGGTTTTGAATGGCATGAAGCCTTCATCGACATAATCGTCAATGAGAATGGCATACCTGACAAGATCATTTTATCCAGTCGTAACGTCAACAATTTTAGAAAATCTCAAATCATAGAAAAAGCCGTACAATCAGAATACGACTATGTGATTTATATAGAAGCTTCAAAAAACAGCTATGTTATGTACGCCTCCGGTTCGGAAAGCGATAGTCCCCCTCCAATCGCCAGCAGCGATTATGAGGCAGTGGTCACCGAATACAACCGGCAATATATGTCACCGGAATTATGTGAAGAAATGACGAAGAATATGATGATTGCCCATGTCGGTCCGATACTGGAACAACACGGGGAATATATTCTATACAACACTATGATAGAAAATGGTGTGAACCGGGATAAGAAAATACGATTCAGTTATTTCGACAAAGAAAAGAACATCTGGTTACTGACCCGAACTGATATAACGGAAATCAGGGAAGAAAGAAGACAGAAACAACTACTGCAGGAAGCCCTGCAAAGTGCGACAGTTGCCAACCGTGCCAAATCCGATTTCCTGTCACGAATGAGCCATGACGTTCGTACCCCTTTAAATGCTATTGTAGGCATGACAGCAATAGCCAGTCTGCATATAGATGATCAGATACGTATAGCCGATTGCCTGAAGAAGATAACTATTTCTTCCAAGCTCCTGCTGAACCTCATCAACGAAGTACTGGATATGTCAAAACTGGAAAGCGGACATATCATGCTGACGGAAGAGGCATTTAAGCTCGAAGAACTTCTGGAAAGTTTATTTGCGATGGTACAATCATCCGTCGAAATGAAAAAGCAGGATTTACACATACGCGTTATCCAGGTAAAACACGAATATCTGATCGGAGACGTACAACGCATACAGCAGGCATTAATGAATATACTGACTAATGCTGTGAAATATACACCTGAAAAAGGGCGGATAGACGTAACCATCAGAGAAAAAGCCTCTGTTTATAACGGTTATGGCCTGTTTGAAATAACAGTTGCAGATAATGGAATCGGTATGAAGCCCGAGTTTTTATCCAAGGTGTTCGAACCATTCGAACGCTCGGACGATGCTGCTATCCGGAATATCCAGGGTACCGGCCTCGGCATGGCCATCAGTCGTCATATTGCCCAGATGATGAACGGCGACATCCTGGTGGAAAGCGAACACGGCAAAGGTTCCAGATTCTCTATGACATTCCATGTCAAATTGGGAGATATGGATGAATATGATAAGGATATACTGGCAAATTTACCGGTATTGGTTGTAGATGACGATGATATCTCCTGCGAAATAGCCTGTGAAAACTTACAGGGACTAGGAATGAAACCGGAATGGGTTCTTTCCGGACAGGAAGCTGTACAGAAGATATTTGACGGGAACAAGTATTTTGCTATTATCATAGACCTGATGATGCCCAACATGAACGGTATCGAGACAACACACAAAATACGGGAATATGCGGGTCCGGATATCCCTATCATAATCATTTCGGCTTACGACTATTCAGGTTATGAAAGTGAAGCCCTGAAAGCCGGAGCCAATGGTTTCATCAGTAAACCTATCATGAAATCCAAACTATTCCACCTGATGAAAAGATTTGCTACTGACAAGAAGGAAGACAAATTGAACAGCGTTGCCCCAAAAGCCCTCACCACCTTCGTCGGTAAACGCATATTGGTAGTGGAAGACAATGACCTAAACCGGGAAATCGCCTACGAACTGCTACGGGAAACCGGCGCAGAAGTTGAAACAGCCTGCAACGGAAAAGAAGCGGTAAATTGCGTATCCAGCTCTACAGAAGGATACTACGATCTAATCATAATGGATATCCAGATGCCGGTAATGAACGGACTCGAAGCAACGAGGGCGATCCGTCTGCTTGACCGGGAAGATATAAAAATATTACCGATCGTAGCCATGTCCGCCAATGCTTTTGCTGAAGATGTACAGTTAAGCCTGAAAGCAGGCGTGAACGAACATATCGCAAAGCCGATAGAGATCACTACCCTCTACAAGATTATCACAAAATGGTTTAACTGATAGATTCCTAATATCAGTTAAACCATATAAATTATTCAGACAGGAATTTGTTTATTACTTCCCGCCAATCTTCGCCATTCTTCGGCTGATAAGTAACGAAACCCAGTTGGCGAGCGATCTCAATATTACTCTTTCCGTCATCCACAAAAAGTGTTTCTGCCGGATTCAGACCGCTGTCGCGGATCATATATTCGAAAATCTTCGCATCCGGTTTAGTGACACCCACCTCATAAGAGGTGTACATCTTGTCGAAATAGACACCGATCGGGCGACCGACAGGAGTAAACTCGCTAGTTCTTGCCCAACCTTCCTGGATAATCGGATTGGTGTTACTCAAAAGATACACATTGTATTTTTCGCGGAGATTCAGCAGATAGTCCAGTTTATATTGGGGAGTATCGACGATGAATCCAAGCCAGGCATGTCTGATAGCTTCGTATGAAAGATCTTTTCCGGTATATTCACATAGTTTCCGGCAAAACCCGTCGGCAGTGATCGTTCCGTTTTCCACTTCCAAAAAGAATCCTTTCTGTTCATAGGGATCGAGCAATTGCCTGGCATCCTCCACACCGATCTCTTCAAAGCGGCGCACTGCACACTCATGGTCCAGTTCTATCAAAACACCTCCCAAATCAAATACAATGTTTCTAATATTTGTCATAACGTTCTTCTTTTATATGATGTTCTCTTAATATCCTAACGTAAAACGTTCCTGATGGTGCTTTTCCTGTTCCAACTCGTCGATCATAGCGACAGCAAAATCTTCTACGGAAATATTACTGTCGCCTTTCTCATCTACCACCAATTCGTCTTTTCCCAAACGGAATTTCCCTGTACGCTGACCGGGAAACATATTGGCAGCCGGACTCAGAAACACCCAGTCGAACGATTTTTCCGGCAGCAACAAATCAGTATAAACTTTCGCCAGGCTCCGGATACCAGGAAGCAGTTTCTCCGGCACATCAGGTTCATTCATTAACAAACGCCCCGGAGCCACCAGCAGACTACCTGCTCCACCGACCATTAAATAACGATGCACACCGGCATTGCGTACAGCACAAATAATAGAACCGTACCCCTCCAATGTTTCATCGTATATCTTCGGATTCTCCCATCCCGGATTGAATGCACTGATCACAGCATCCGACTTAGCCAGTTCACGCGACAGAAAATCAGTATCGGTCACATTCCCTCCTACCACTTTCAGATTCGGATGAATCAATGTCAATTTGGATGGATTTCTAACAATGGCTTTTACCTGATGCCCTCTTCCTAACGCCTCTTTCAAAATAGCAGAACCGACGTAACCGGTTGCGCCTATAATAACAATTTTCTTCATGACTATATGTATGATTGATTACTTGTTTATAGAACAACACCGGGTAGGTATCTTGTTTAGGAAAAGCCCTTTCTATTTCTGAAACACTTTAGTCGATTTGATCATGACATCACGTACGGGACGGTCGTTTTTATCAGTTCTTACCAACGACATTTTCTCCACGACATCAAAACCGTCGACCACTTCACCAAAGATAGTAACCGAACTGTCCAAATGGGGAATACCCCCTACAGTCTTATATACTTCGCGGTGTTCTGCCGGAATAACATACGGACCGAGTTCAGCCAGGGTATCTTCCACCATGATCAGGGCACGGTTCGTCAACTCAGTCTCCATCGAATCGACAGCCAATACCGGATCGTCTTTCTTTAACTGATCGAGATATTTATAATATAACCAGTTACGGCGTATCTGATTGATTCGGGCTTCTTTCTCATCCAACTCGACATCACTCAGCACTTTACCCTGTACAAAACAGAACTGAGTACCGGCAGATGCACGTTCGGGGTTTACATCATCGCTTTCCTTTGCATCGATCAAGGCACCGCGTTTATTGAAATGGTTCGGGAGTATCTCGGCAGGAACGGTATAACCTCCGTCGCCATCGCCATATAATATACCGGGTTCGTGGGCTTTACTTGTAGGATCGCCGCCCTGCACAACAAAGTCTTTGATAATGCGATGGAACAACATTCCTTCATATTCGCCGGACTGGCACAGTTTGATAAAGTTATCCCGATGCAGCGGCGTATCGTCATACAACATAACGGTTACATCTCCCATCGTTGTCTTTACTGTCACATAGACGGGTTTAGAGGGATCGAGCGGTTTATCTGCACAGGATGCTAAGGTAAATAAGATGAGTAAAAAGGTACATAGTTGTTGTTTCATTTTCGATTAGAATTTAATAAATAACGACAAAACAAAGATAGTTATTTATGTAGCAGGAAACATAACTATCTATAGGGTTTTAATTATCAGAATCTTGATTCTTTATAAGAAAAAGGATTTAGTCTTAGTAGAACTACGTTAATTATTACTGGCAAATATATGAATAATTTATTACAGCCAAGTCTTTATATTCAATAAATTATAAAAAAGATTAGGGGACGCAGATTTAAATTAATTTTCTGCGTAAATCTGCGTCTTCTGCGTCATCTGCGTCCCCTAATTCATCCGTAGTTCTACTAAGACTACAACAAAAGAAGCAATGACTATTAAAGAGTTTATTATCAAATTGCAGAGATTGAAAGCGTTTCCAATCCTATCCTCCTTAAGAGAGAAAACAAGGATTGAATTCTACTCCATTTCTACCGATATCGAATCATTATTCATTTATTAATCAACACATTAATCGTATGCAAAACACATTGAAAGGTTGGTTGGCCGACAATACCGTGACTACCGACGACAAAACAGACAAAATTCTTTTGCTGGAATCAGCCGGAAACATCGGCCTCGAACAAATCTATAAGGAGATGAAAGAGGAAGATACCGGGCTCAAAATGGAAACTATCGTACACGTCGTTACGCTCTTCCTGCGCATTGTGATGCGCTTCGTCCTGAACGGTTACAGCGTAAACACCGGACTGTTCCGCGCCGTAGTACAATTCGTCGGAACAGTTAAAAAAGGGGTATGGAACCCGGAGGAAAACTCCATCTATGTATCGTTCAACCAGGAAAAACAGCTACGTGAATCGATTGCAAAAACAAAGGTGGAAATACTCGGCACCAAAGCAAATGTAATGTATATCCTTGAAGTAGAAGACCGCAAGACCGGCCTGAAAGACGGCACAGCCACTCCGGGACGTAATTTCTTCGTACGCGGATCGCATCTGAAAGTAGTCGGCTCCGATCCCGCCGTCGGCGTTACCCTGACCGACAGCGCAGGAAACGTGACGAAGCTGGTCGACGACGAAGTAAGTATCAACAAACCTTCCGAACTCACTTTGTTGTTGCCGGTCGACCTAAAAGACGATACATATACCTTGACGGTCTGCACGCAATACAGCCAAAGCGCACAGTTATTAAAAGAGCCCCGTAGCGTGAGCACCACAATCGTGGTAGGAAATCCCGGTGGCGGTGAAGACGACCGCCCCGTCATCGAGTAGGCAAGTCCTCTTTGCCTTATCACGCAAAGCCCCTTTGCGCGGTAAGGCAAAGACCTTTTGCGTGGGCAGGCAACAGAGTAAATGAAAATAATTGTCCGAGAGGTCAAGTGAAATTATGATATCATCACGCTTTAAAATAAAGCTTTGAGGCAGGAATATGAGAAATATTAATCTAAAAATATAAAACTTATGAAAGGACATTTATTACAAAAATGGACAACAATATGTCGGTTCGCTATCTTTTTCCTATTTGTATCATCACTGGCAAAAGGAGAAATTGGTTCAACTTATTATATTCATGATTATTATCATGAAAGTGATGAAAAAAAGATAGCAACGGTAGAGGTAACTCAAACCACAGAAGTTCCTCTTCAAACATATCTTACTTTTACCATACGGCGAGGATTTCAAATTAAACAATTATACCTAAATAACACACTTTTGGGTACAATAGAATCAGGAATGAAAAACGGTGATTATATCACTTATAAAAAAGTAATAGATTCTTCAAATTATAATTCTTATACCAATAATGGCACAGAAGTAAATTTCAAAGCAGAATACACCTTCTCTGACATTGAAAATCTCGATGATCTAAAAAGTATATTCAATTATTATGTTCCCAACTCCACTATACAATCGCCTAATGATATAAATACACTAGAAGTAAATCAAATTGTAACAGGACCAGGTTCAGGTAGTTCCGTAAATCCCTGGAAACTCAATTTAACACCCTCAAGTGGACCTTTTATAATCCATCAGATGAATGCTAATAGTCGTATATCTAATTTTGATATAAGTTTGAATGGGGGTAACCTTACTTTTAAGGTAGAAGAACGTACCGGCTATTTTTTACCAAATATAGAATTGAATTCAGGCTCATTGACATTAGTAGGAGAAAATGCAACTCTTTCATCACTAATAATGAAAAACGGTTCCCTTTCTCTGAAAGACGGAGCAACAATCAATAATCTAACCGCCAATAGAGGGAATATAACAATTACTAATAATAAGAGGAAAGACTATTCTTTTAAAGAATTGTACATTGAAGGGGATGTCACAATCATCGGAGATTGTATTATTAAAAATGAATCCTCATACAGAAAAGGTGATTTTTTAGCAGAAAAAACCACCATCAAAGGAGGTATTGTGACAATGAAGCAACTCAGATTGAGTCCTAACTACCCTTTAATTGTAAAAGAAGGTAACGTTACATTCGAACAAGTGGTATGTGCACAAAACTTCAACATGCATTCTTCTGATTTCACTAAAATTACAGCAGCCATACAACAGAAAGGTGGAAATATTCTGTTAAAAGACTGTTACCTGAACAACATAGTAAACGAAGAATACAATGCAGATTATTTCATTGAAGTAAATGCCGGATCGTTAATTATAGACGGAGGACTTTATATGAAAAGCGGTGAGTTAGGCTTACTTCGTATAATAGGAGATGCGGCTCATGTAGAAATTAAAGATGGAAAATTCTACACAAACAATAATAATGGTAATAATAATTACTCCGTTATTTATCAGGAAAAAGGGAGAGTAGATATTTCAGGTGGTTTATATTACACACCGGTCTGTATTGAAGGAGGAACATTAAATATATCAAAAGCTCATTTTCCTGTAGTGAATACAACCTGGAATAATATTGATGCAAATCTACATATCTTAGGTAGTCAAGCAAAAGTATCTCTAAGCGGTGGATATTACAGCTATCAAACTGTATATATAGCCCCTAGCCTTTCTATTACTCCCGAAAGTCTATTAGTCGATGGCTGTGGTTTTTACACCTGGAACCAAGATATCCAACCGGATGTAGAAATAATCGATCCTAAAATGACAAATTCCAATAATGGTGTTTCTTTCCTAACTTTTGGACAGGTAAAACGCAAGGATGCGACTCCTTCCTCCAATGATTTCCTGGAAGCAGCAAAGACTGCCGATGTCGGAGTAACAGGTACAGATGTAAAAGCTATAAAAATTGATGAAGCCTCGACCTCTTTCTCAACGTATGACCTGGAGATAAATACGGACCAAGGATTGGCATGGTTAGCCACAAAAGTTCACCATGAAGAATATGGTATAAGCAATGGGAAAGAATACAAAAGAATAAATACGATACGTCTTACTGCCGATCTCGATATGTCCGCTTACAACTGGATTCCATTTCAGTTCAGCTGTAGAAAATTTGACGGACAAGGGCATCGTGTCAGTGGATTGAAAGTAAACCAAAGTGAAGCAGCTTTTATGTCTTATAATTCGGATACTTTGGCAAACCTGGTAGTTAGCGGTCAGTTTAATAGTATTTCTACTCTCTACACCAATACAGCACAATATGCAGCCGGGCTAGTAAGATATAACACAGGTACCATTATTAATTGCGGTGTGCAACAAAGTACGGTATCTTGTACAACTACTGATAACCTGGATGCTTGGATCGGAGGTTTGGTTGCCATAAACCATGGCTCCATCCAAAATTGCTATATGACAGGAAATGTAACTTGCAATTCTACACCTATAAACAATATATTGTCTCCAGATAATAGGTATAAAAACCATATCATCGGAGGAATTGTCGGGGAAAATTGGAATAGTGTTTTAAATAGCTATCATACAGACGGAATAGTTAATATATCTCCAAGTACAACAGCAAACCTGAATGTAACAAAAGATGACATTGCTGTAAAAAAAACAGATGCGTCCCAAATAGATTGTACGACAACTCCTTCTTTAGAAAATCTAAACCAAAATGTGGAGACACATAATACAGCAGTAGAAACCGGAGGAATAAGCTGGAGCAATTGGGTTATCACCGAAGGTATTAATAATAAATTCCCAGTTCATGAATATAAAGAGGATACGGATAATCCTTCTTATATCAAAGCTAAATTCACTTTATTAGTTCAAGGTAATGGTGAATTCAAAGGTAGATATTATGTATCTAAAGAATCGGCAGAATCGGAATCAGCAACGGAAGAACGAACCTTTGTGGCAGATACTACAATTACCGTAATTAATGGAAAATCTTTTAATCTGACAGCTACTCCCGGCAAAGGAGCCAGTCTGAATAAAATTGTTCAGATAAGAAATACTAACGAAATTGCATTGGATAATATTAAAGAAGGTGAACCCTTTACCTACAATGTAGTAGCAACAGACACATTAAAAGCCTATTTTCGTACTGATACTTTGTATGTAGAAAATGATACAACAGTGATAGGAAATACTGAAGAAATTACAGAAGTTAAGCAAATCAGTATATCCGATGCAGGCACAGAAGATAAGCCAGCAGTCATTGAATTAGGTAATGTAACAGTAAAGTCAGACGAAGATCCAAATAAGGAGGCAACTACGACTATCAACAAAGATTCTCATGTCATTCTCCAACTCTCTGGCAATAACAGTTTAGGCAAACTGATTAACAAAGGAAATACTATATTGAAATTTGCAGAGAATCAGGCTAAAACTCCTAATCTATCAGTGACAGATGTGGTGAATAAAGGTGTCCTTATTGATGAAACCGGCTTAATTAAAATGGTACAGGACGAAAACGGTGATCTGCAATTGAGTGTTAACGAAGAAACTGACAAAGAAGTTAAAGAAGGCTCTTCAACAGCATTGACTGCTGAAGCACAAGTCAGTGATATTTATAATGTTATATTCTTATGGCAAAGATGGAACGGAACAAGTTGGGCTGATATACAAACGACCACCGAAACATCGCAGCAACCTTTAGTCCGTACTAAGTCGGAACTTAGCACCTCTTCCACTATCAAACTGACAAATACTTTACCGGTTACATTAAATACGGCTAATACGTATCAGTATCGCTGTTTAATAACCAACAGTAAGGCTGATGTTAGTACTACTTTAACGATAAAAGTAGAAGTGAGAGTAACTTCAACAAGCGGAAATCCTGATCCTGAACCAACTCCCATTTTTTATAAAGTCACTTTACCCTCTGTAGCAGGCGTAAAAACAGTTCCATCTGCAGGTACTTATTCAATTGAGGCTGGAGACTTTTTTACATTCAATCTAACATTGGAAGAGGCATATAATGAATCCCACCCCATTATAACAGTCGGAAACCAGGAGATCATTCCTACTAAAAATGGAAATTATAAAATACAGACTGTAACAGAAGATGTCTCTATTGTGATCACAGGTATTGCATTGAATATCCCGACAAGTAATATCGTGACAAAAGAGGAAATCATAAAAGTCTGGGGTAATAAGAAGACATTACATATTCTTACCCCCCAGCGGACAAAAGTCTTTATTTATACATTTGGAGGACAACTCTATAAAACGCAAACTGTATCGGGAGAACATAGTTTCTCAGGGATACCTTCCGGAAATTATTTGATTTATATCGATAACAAAATATTCAAAATAGCATTGTAAAGTAATAAAATTACTACTTCTCTTCTGAATATACCAACATCTGGCACCGCTTGCAATCGAACTGCAGGCGGAGTCGGGTGTCTTTATATAACAGATAGTACGGCTCCCTATACGGAGATTTCTGTTTTTGATAAGTCGGACACCATCCCATACTATATCGCAGGCAATGTTTGGTAAACATTAATGGAACATCCTTTTCTGGCTTCAATTCGAATGCATCGGCAACACTATCTACTCCATGTGCCTTGTAAAAAGCAGTTGCCCGGCTGTTCGACACATTTCCCAGATAAGTTAATTGTTTTTCAGGGAATGGAATTTCTTTTGCCGGCTCCACCTTACGTGCCAGTTCCCGCTGGTAGCGGATAGCACGGTCAACCTGCAACTTCTCCACTGCTTTACGACGCATATCCGCCAGCAAAGAGGAAGG
The DNA here is from genome assembly GCF_029581355.1 of Parabacteroides chongii. NCBI lineage: Bacteria > Pseudomonadati > Bacteroidota > Bacteroidia > Bacteroidales > Tannerellaceae > Parabacteroides > Parabacteroides chongii. The sequence continues at coordinate 5,709,703 of NZ_CP120849.1, forward strand.
GACAAACCAGTTCTCACTCATCTGTACGACAATCTCCGAGGCTTCGAACGGTGTATTACCTAATTTGGAAAGCTGGGTACGGATATTGTCTGCTTGGTCACGGCGAGCTAATTCTTTAGTAAATGGTTCAGTAAGCATTACCCGTGCACCTGTTTCATTTTCCATCACTAAGGTAAAGCCGAAAGAGTTATCCAAAAACTCTATCTTTACGGAAAGCTTACGCTCAGCAGACGGTTTTGCCAACTGCTTTTCAAATACCTGATCGAAATTACGATAAAGAGGTGTCTTCGGCTTTATCGCCGGCATATCCAACGGAAAAACACGATTGGCCTCTACCCTGTTCACACGGAAACCCTCCAGCTCATCCCGACCATTAAAAAAGACCAGACCATCGCCATTATTCAACTGCTTCAGACCAGCCACTGTAAACGAGTTTCCTTTCAGTTCTTTTACTGTTCCAACCGGTTCCCCCAGCGACTTAGGCGTATTGAATGCTGTAATATCTTTGCTTCGTTCATGCAGGAAAAACGGAGTGAATCCCCTGTTAAAACTCTTCTCCGCCACCGGCTCAAAGGTATACTTACTCGTTCCTGCCGATGCACGACAATATTCCGGACGACGCGCCAAAATCACATCCAGCTTCTTCCGGTAATAAGCTGTTATATTCTTTACATAGGTGACATCTTTCAACCGCCCTTCTATCTTCAACGACGAAACACCCGCATCGAGCAATGCTTCCAGCTGATCGGAACGGTTCATATCTTTAAGAGACAACAAATGCTTATCATGCACGATCTCCGTTCCATTCGCATCTACCATTGAGTAGGGTAAGCGGCAATATTGAGCACATTCCCCCCTATTGGCACTTCGACCGCTAAGTGCAGCGCTCAAATAACACTGACCGCTATAACTGACACATAAAGCACCATGCACGAACACTTCTAATGGAACAGTTGTCTGTTCGGATATCTGACGAATCTCATTCAGTGACAATTCACGTGCCAAAACGACCTGTGTAAATCCGACAGCCTCCAGGAACTTGACCTTCTCCGGCGTGCGGTTATCCGTCTGGGTACTGGCATGCAAAGGAATAGGCGGCAGGTTCAGGTGGGTAATCCCCATATCCTGTATGATCAGAGCATCGGCTCCGGCCTGGTAAAGTTGCCGGATCAACTGTTCTGCTTCCGATAATTCGTCTTCACGGAGTATAGTGTTTAATGCCACATAGATACTGGCATTATACAGATGTGCATAATCACAAAGGGCACGAATATCGTCCAGCGAATTTCCGGCAGCAGCACGCGCACCGAATTTGGGTGCACCGATATAAACGGCATCAGCACCATGATTAATAGCTTCAATGCCACAGGTCAAATCCTTTGCCGGAGCCAGGAGTTCGATACGACGAGGTTTTATTGACATATATTGTTATTGGTTGTTATTTGATTGGTGCGACCGTAGGGGCGGTTCGAGAACCGCCCCCTACAGGCTGCCCAAATTCTTGATATCTTCGATATTGAACGGCGTTTCCTGATATACGTAATAATTCAGCCAGTTCGTAAAGAGCAGGTTGGCATGGCCGCGCCAACGGACAACCGGACCCTGGGCAGGATCGTTATTACGATAATAGTTATGAGGGACCGAAATAGGAAGCCCCTTATTCAAATCGCGGATATATTCATCACTCAATGTATAAGGCGAATATTCCGAATGACCGGTAATATAAAACTCACGTCCTCCGCGTGACATCGCCATATAAACACCTGATTCTTCGCTTTCGGAAAGCAACGTCAGCTCCGGTACCTTCCGGATATCTTCGCGGCGAATCTCCGTATGACGGCTGTGAGGCACATAAAACTCGTCATCGAATCCTCGGAATATCTGTAAAGAAGGCTCCCGTAGCGTATGACGGAACACGCCGAACATTTTTGCCGGCAAATCATACTTAGGCACACCATAGAAATGATACAATCCTGCCTGTGCCGCCCAACAGATATACAATGTAGAGGTAACATGCGTACGTGCCCAATCGAAAATCGTCGTCACTTCTTCCCAGTAACTCACATCTTCAAACGGCATCTGCTCTACCGGTGCACCGGTGATAATCATTCCGTCATAATAATCTTTCTCTATATCGTCGAAGTCTTTATAAAACTCCTGCATATGTTCGATCGGCGTATTCTTCGGAGTATGCCCTTTTATTTTCATAAAGTCAAGCTCCACCTGTAAAGGCGTATTACTCAACAGACGGATCAGATCGGTCTCCGTTGTTATTTTTAATGGCATCAGGTTCAGCACCACTACGCGTAGCGGACGAATATCCTGTTCCGATGCCCGAAGGGAATCCATCACAAAGATGTGCTCCTTTTTAAGGAGTTCAATAGCGGGTAAATTCTTTTGTAAATTTAATGGCATAGTAATTCCTCTCTTTATTGTTTTTAGGAATACAAAGATAGGAATAAGTTAGCAGTTAACGTTTTTCCCGATAAAAAAAGTACCTATAGACAATCCGCAGAAGGTCGTCTATAGGTACATATTATTTACTCGCGGTATTTTCTTTCAAAAGGATTCTATTTCTCCGGGGATAAAGTATATCCGCCCCCTAATGCCTTATACAGATAAACGACAGCCAGTAATTCATTCTGTACGGCATTATTCAAACTGATCTGCGCATCCAGATATCCACGCTGGGCATCCAATACATCGATATAATTAGTCACTCCATTGATATATTGCAGTTCTGCCAGCTTCAGGTATTTAGCAGAGGCAGATTCCAGTCTTTCCTGTGAGAAACGGATTTCTTTCGCTTTACGGATCGTGATAATGGCATCGTTCACTTCTTTAAAGGCTCCGATTACGCTTTTTTGATAATTATACACTTCCTGCTCGTAACGGGCTTTCGATGCTTTCAGCTTCGCCTTATTCTTTCCCATCGCAAAAAGAGGTTGAAGCAGGTCGCCTGCCAAGAACCACGCCGGGCTCTTCAACAGATCGCCCAATTCTTCACTTTCAATACCGAAGTTACCTGTCAGGCTGATCTTCGGGAACAAGTCGGTATAAGCTACTCCTACTTTGGCATTGGCTTCACGAAGTTTCAATTCAGCCTGCCGCATATCCGGACGACGTTCCAGCAAAGCAGAAGGCAGTCCCACCGGCAATGCATCGGGTAAACGTTGTTCGCCCAGCGGCAATCCCCGCGGAATATAGCCGGGATATTCTCCCAAAAGCAGGGATATATCATTTTCCTTTATCCTGACCTGACGCTCCAACGACGGGACAAGTGTTTCCGTACGGGCCAATTCTACCAATGCCTGGTTGTAAGATGTTTCAGAGGTCAAACCGCCTTCAAAACGAAGTTTAGCTAAACGCACACCTTCACGGCGAGCTTCCAACGTCTGCCGGACAATATTCAACTGCCGGTCGAGGGCACATAATTCATAATAAGCGGCAGCCACTTCCGCGACTAAAGTCAACTGAAGACCACGCTGGGCTTCTACCGATTGCAGGTAGGCGGCTACTCCGGCTTCATTCGCCCAACGCAGGTTTCCCCACAAATCGAGTTCCCACGAAAGCGTCAGTTTGGCTCCATATTCAGGATCGGGCTTCGGATTATCACCACCGTAGTTCAAACGTTCCTTCTGTCCGTAAATACGTGCCCCGATTTCAGGGAACTGTTCAGCAAAAGTGATACGTTTGGCTGCCATCATTTCCTTGATCTTGGCAGCCGCTATCTTCATATCCTTGTTATTTTCCAGAGCGGTCGTTATCAACCGTTGCAAAGTCGTATCGGCATACAAACTTTCCCAGGGTATATTCTCTACGGAAAGCGTATCCGATTCTCCTTCAAACTGAGCCGGAAGATTCAAGTCCGGGCGGGCATACTTCTCTCCTAACTTACAGGAAGAAAGCGATACCAAAGCAACTGTGACAACTGCAATAAAGAGGAAGAATTTCTTCTTTCGGAGAATTTTCTCTTTCGGAATGATCCGGCTAACCCGTTCTAATTTCAATACCTTCTTCACTTTATAGATAAAGACAAAGAAGAACGGAACCAGCACAATACCTACCGTGATAACCACCAACATGCCAAAGAACACCCCGGTTCCCAAACTGTGACGGGAGGCTGAACCCGGTCCGCTAGCCAATACCATTGGAAGCATACCCAGCACAAAAGCCAGAGAGGTCATCAAAATAGGACGGAAACGCATCTGAGCAGCATGAATGGCTGCTTTTACCACATCTACGCCTGCATCGACCTGTACCTTGGCAAACTCTACGATCAGAATGGCATTCTTTGCAGCCAAACCGATCAAGGTTACAAGTCCGATCTGGAAATAAATATCGTTATGCAATCCGGTAGCCCAAATTCCTAGATAAGCACCTAAAGCAGCAACCGGCAACGACAACAGTACAGCGATCGGAACAATCCAACTCTCATACTGAGCTGCCAGGAAAAGGAATACAAACAGGAATACAAGTGCCAGCACCATACCGGTCTGTCCTCCAGCTTTCTTTTCCTGATAAGACAATCCGCTCCATTCCACACCGATGTTATCCGGCAGATGTTCCCGGGCGATCTGTTGCATAGCCGCCATCGCTTCGCCGGAACTGTATCCGGGAGCGGCAACCGCACTTATAGCAGCCGTAGAGAACATATTGAACTTCTTGATCGTACCCGGTCCGGTCGTATAACTTGTCGTTCCTAATGCAGTCAAAGGTACCATCGAGCCATTCTGTGCTTTCACGAAGAACAATCCCAGGCTTTCCGGAGTGGCACGATAAGGGGCTTCTGCTTGAATGTATACCTTATATATACGGTTGAACATATTGAAGTCATTCACATAGACTGATCCTAGATAAGCCTTCATCGTCGAGAAGATATCGGTCAGCGGAATACCCAGGAATTTAGCTCGGTCACGATCCACATCAAAATATAATTGGGGGATCTGCGGTTGCAGAGCAGAAGACACACCGGTCAGTTCCGGTGCCTTCGATGCATACAGCATAAAAGTATCGGTTGCACTTACCAGATTTTCCCAACTGGCTTCTCCACGAGCTTCCAGCTGCATTTCCAAGCCTCCGCTTTCTCCCAGTCCAGGAATAACAGGCGGACGGTTCAGATAGGCTAATATTTCCGGATAATATTCAAACTCCTTACGGGCAACTTCCATAACATCTTCAACTCCCATGCCGGAAGATTTACGTTCCTCCCAGGGTTTCAGGATAACGGTAAGGGTAGAACGGCTTTGCGATGTTCCCACACGAGTACTGCTACCGGTTACGTTTTGCACATAGGCCACAGCCGGTTGTTTCTCCAAAAACTCGATGGCACGGTCGGTTACCTTACGGGTACGTTCAAGGGTTGCTCCTTCAGGCATTACCAACTCAACAGTAAAAAAACCCTGGTCTTCCTCGGGTATAAAACTGGTCGGAATAAAACGGTTCAGTACAAAAATGAAAACAAGTACCATACCAAAACCAGCCAAAATACGTTTAGGATTTCCTATAGCCTTTGACAGTAAATGAATATATTTATTATTTCCTTTATGTAACCAGATATTGATTTTGCGGAACACGAAGTTCTTCTTTCCGGTTGTCGGACGTAAGATCAAGGCACACATAGCAGGACTCAGAGTCAATGCCACTACCGTTGAAAGTAAGACTGAAACAACGATCGTTATAGAGAACTGACGATATAGCGCACCTGTAATTCCACTCAGGAAACTTACCGGAACGAATACGGCAGCCAATACCATCGAAGTCGCGATCAACGCGCCGGATAATTCATGCATAGCTTTATGAGTGGCTTCCCGGGGTGTGAGCTTTTCCTCATGCATAATACGTTCTACATTTTCCACAACCACAATGGCATCATCCACTACAATACCGATAGCCAGGATCAATCCCAACAAGGTCAGCATATTCAGTGAAAATCCCATGATCAACATGAATCCGAATGTTCCGACCAAAGAAATAGGTACGGCAATAGTCGGAATCAAGGCTGCGCGCCAGTTCTGCAAAGACAAGTACACCACCAAAACGACCAGGAACAAGGCCTCAAACAAGGTCTTATACACTTCATGGATAGATTGAGAGATATATTCCGTCATATCAAACGGAAATCCGTATTCCAGTCCTTCCGGAAAGTTCTGGCTGATCTCTTTCATCGCCTCCTTCACATCCGTAGCGACTTCCAGCGCATTAGCTCCCGGCAACATATAAATACCGAGGATAGCAGCATTCTCTCCATTTATTCCACTTTCAGTAGAATAGGAAGAGGCTTCCAGTGAAATACGAGCGACATCACGCAAACGGACGATAGAACCGTCCTGGTTAGCACGAACAACTATATCTTCAAATTCCTTTACAGTCGAAAGACGGCCACGAGCAGTAATTGGTATAGTAACATCCACATCGATAACAGGTTGTTTTCCCAACTCACCGGCTGCAGATTCGCTGTTCTGCTCTTTCAGGGCATTTTGGATATCTTTCACCGTCAATCCCATATTAGCAAGACGGTCAGGATAGACCCATATCTGCATACCATAATAACGGCTACCGATGTTCGATACACGTCCTACCCCCGGAATACGGCGAAGGACATCGAGCACATTGATCGTTGCAAAGTTACTCAGGTAAATTTCATCAAAGCGCGGATCATCCGAGCTCAAACTTAATGTCATCAACTGGCTGGCGGATTGTTTCTCTACCGTGATACCGTTCTGTACGACATCAGACGGAAGACGCGACTCTGCCAGCTTCACACGATTCTGAATTTCTACAGCAGCCAAATCAGGATCTGCCGAAACATCGAAAGTGACCGTAATGGTCAAACCTCCTGAATTGCTACTACTACTCTGCATATAGATCATCCCCGGAGTTCCGTTCAACTCCTGTTCGATCGGTGTAGCTACAGCCTGCGACACCGTCAACGCACTGGCACCCGGATAAGAGGCACTAATCTTCACAACTGGCGGCGTGATCTGCGGATACTGATCCACCGGCAACAACATCAATCCGATAATCCCGACAATAACAATTAATAAAGAAAGTACAGTCGAGAATACGGGACGGTCTATAAAGAATCCCGGCTTCATTCTCCTGCCTCCTCTCTATATGCTGCGACAGCTTTATCGTCACCAGCCTGAACCGGACGAACCAACATACCGGGAACTAACTTATGATAACCTTCTACTACCACAGATTCATTCTCACCAAGACCACGCTCGATAACAATATTGTTTCCTATTTCCGGTCCTGTCTGTACAAAACGTTTCTCTGCAACATTATCACGACGGATAATATAAATGAAGACACCGCCTTGTTCAATAGATATAGCCTTTCGCGGAACAACAATAGATCGTTCACGTACATCTAATAATAATTTCACGCGGGTAAACTGTCCGGGAAGTAGTTTCTGATTCGGATTCGCTAATTCTGCACGCACACCGAAAGTTCCAGTTTGTGGATCTACGATCGGATCAGCAAAATCAACAATTCCTTTTACCGGATATTCTGAATTATCGGCAAGGGTTACAGTTACGGTCGGTTGCCAGGATCGGGTTGTGTCCTGTTCACCAAACTTGATATTGCGACGTTCAGCGCGCAGATAATCCAGTGCCGTCATTTTAAAATCCACCAATACCGTATCGCTTTTTACAACAGCGGCCAGTTTTGAATTAACTCCGGGACCAACCAAAGCTCCAACATCGACAAAACGTTCACTGATATATCCGGCAATCGGGGAAGTGACAGTTGTATAGCCAAGTTCCAGCTGTGCCTGATCGAGGTCTGCTTTACTCATAGCTATATTAGCCTCCGAATCATCCAGGGAAGCCAATGCGTTATCAAGATCCAACTGGCTCGCTGCATGTTGTTCATACAAGGGTTGCAAACGTTCCACATCTCTTTTGGCTTTTGCCGCCTGCGCTTCATTCTTCTTCAACTGTGCTCTTGCTTTTTCTACACGGGCTTTATAAAGAGCTGAATTGATAATAAACAGAGGTTCGTTCTGTTTCACCTGTTTACCTTCTACAAACAGCATCTTTTCGAGGTAACCTTCTACACGGGCATGTATCTCTACATAACTCGCAGCACGGATACGTCCTACGTATTCACCAAATATTTGCACATCTTCTTTCTGAGGCTTGTCTACAATGACAAGGGGACGCAACGGTTCTTCTTTTTTACGACAACCTGTTGCCAGCATTAAAAGGGCGACTAATACGATACTTCCTTTTACTAATCTTTCTCCTACCATTACTAATATCTATAAATGACACTTAAATATTCTATTGTTCTATCTCTCTATTGTAAGAATGAAATAATCGTACCATTGTTCAATACAATCTGTTAAAAAACGCTATACTCTTAAATATTAACCATATAAAACTATTACCAGATAGAGCGAGTTTTCTAGTAAAATCTACTTTCGTGGAATTATTCCACAAACGAATGTTACTTAGTCCACAAAATTAATATAAATCAAAAACAAATAATGTATTTATGGATAGTCATAAAACAAAAAAAGGAGTTCACTCTTTCGAATGAACTCCTTCTGTCTTTCAGCTCTCGCCTGAATAAAACGGCGGCTATCTACTCTCCCACTTTTACGCAGTACCATCGACGTGGTTGGGCTTAACTTCTCTGTTCGGAATGGGAAGAGGTGGATCCCCAACGCTATAACCACCTTAATTTCTTTTTAAGATGTTTGACTTTGGACAACGTTACTTTAACGTAACCATAGAGCGAATCAATAATTGTCAATTCTCAATTGTCAATTTTCAATTCTTCAGATATATCAACCCTTTCTCCGGAAAAAGAAAGTCTCGGGCTATTAGTACTACTCGGCTTCGACATTACTGCCCTTACACCTGTAGCCTATCAACGTCGTAGTCTACGACGACCCTTGAGGGATATCTCATCTTGAGGCTGGCTTCGTACTTAGATGCTTTCAGCACTTATCCAATCCAGACTTAGCTACCCGGCGGTGCACCTGGCGGTACAACCGGTAAACCAGGGTCTGTCCAACACGGTCCTCTCGTACTAGTGTCAGAGCCTCTCAAATATCCTACGCCCACGATAGATAGAGACCGAACTGTCTCACGACGTTCTGAACCCAGCTCGCGTGCCACTTTAATGGGCGAACAGCCCAACCCTTGGGACCTTCTCCAGCCCCAGGATGTGACGAGCCGACATCGAGGTGCCAAACCGCTCCGTCGATATGAGCTCTTGGGAGCGATCAGCCTGTTATCCCCGGAGTACCTTTTATCCTTTGAGCGATGGCCCTTCCATGCGGAACCACCGGATCACTATGCTCTAGTTTCCTACCTGATCGAGTTGTATCTCTCCCAGTCAAGCACCCTTATGCCATTACACTCTACGACCGGTTACCAATCGGTCTGAGGGTACCTTTAGAAGCCTCCGTTACTCTTTTGGAGGCGACCACCCCAGTCAAACTACCCACCATACAGTGTCCTCGCTTCTCGCGAGTTAGAACTCAAACAACCAAAGGGCCGTATTTCAACGACGGCTCCACAAATACTGGCGTACCTGCTTCAAAGCCTCCGGCCTATCCTACACATTAGTTGCCCAAATTCAATGTAAAGCTATAGTAAAGGTTCACGGGGTCTTTTCGTCCCATCGCGGGTAATCGGCATCTTCACCGATACTACAATTTCACCGAGCTCACGGTTGAGACAGTGTCCAGATCATTACACCATTCGTGCAGGTCGGAACTTACCTGACAAGGAATTTCGCTACCTTAGGACCGTTATAGTTACGGCCGCCGTTTACTGGGGCTTCAATTCAAAGCTTCTCTTGCGATGACTTCTCCTCTTAACCTTCCAGCACCGGGCAGGTGTCAGGCTGTATACTTCATATTTCTATTTCGCACAGCAGCCATGTGTTTTGTTAAACAGTTGCCTGGACCTATTCTCTGCGCCCTACCTTCCAGTAGGGACCCTTTATCCCGAAGTTACAGGGTCAATTTGCCTAGTTCCTTAACCGTGAATCACTCGAGCGCCTCAGTATTCTCAACCCAACTACGTGTGTCCGTTTACGGTACGGGTACTTTATGAATATGCTTAGCGGATTTTCTAGGGAGCCTGTTTACGTCCATATTGCCTTGTACAAGTACGCGGCATACTGTCAGGTTCGACTCTCATGGCGGATTTGCCTACCACGATCGACGTCTACACCCTTTAACCATCTATTCCGTCAGATGGCAGGACTGTCACTTCTCCGTCTCCACATCGCTCCATAAAGTAGTATGGGAATATTAAACCATTCTTCCATCGGAATCGCCGTTCGGCTTATCCTTAGGTCCCGACTTACCCTGATCCGATTAACGTTGATCAGGAAACCTTAGTCTTTCGGCGAGGAAGTTTCTCACTTCCTTTATCGTTACTTATACCTACATTTGCTTTTCCAAAAGCTCCAGCAAGGGTTATCCCTTACCTTCTACGCCGCTGGAATGCTCCCCTACCATGTCTTACGACATCCATAGCTTCGGTAAACAGTTTATGCCCGAGTATTATCCACGCCAAACTCCTCGACTAGTGAGCTGTTACGCACTCTTTAAATGAATGGCTGCTTCCAAGCCAACATCCTAGCTGTCTCTGCAGTCTGACTTCGTTAGTTCAACTTAACTGTTATTTGGGGACCTTAGCTGATGGTCTGGATTCTTCTCCTCTCGGACGCGGACCTTAGCACCCGCGCCCTCACTCCAGGGCAATATATAATACGCATTCGGAGTTTATCTGGACTTGATAGGCGGTGAAGCCCTCGCATCCAATCAGTCGCTCTACCTCATATTATACTAACCCTAGGCTGCACCTAAATGCATTTCGGGGAGTACGAGCTATCTCCAAGTTTGATTAGCCTTTCACCCCTACCCACAGTTCATCCGAAAGCTTTTCAACGCTTACCGGTTCGGTCCTCCAGTTAGTGTTACCTAACCTTCAACCTGACCATGGGTAGATCACTTGGTTTCGCGTCTACTCCCTCCGACTATACCGCCCTGTTCAGACTCGCTTTCGCTTCGGCTCCGTGACTGAATCACTTAACCTTGCCGGAGAAAGTAACTCGTAGGTTCATTATGCAAAAGGCACGCCGTCACAACCTTAAGGCTGCTCCGACCGCTTGTAGGCAGACGGGTTCAGGGTCTATTTCACTCCTCTGTTCGAGGTTCTTTTCACCTTTCCCTCACGGTACTGGTTCGCTATCGGTCTCTCGGGAGTATTTAGCCTTACGGGATGGGCCCCGCTAATTCACACAGAATTCCTCGTGCTCCGCGCTACTCAGGATACCACTAGGCTTCGTCAGAAAGTCGTGTACGGGATTTTCACCCTCTTTGATCGCTTTTTCCAAAGCGTTCCACTTTCCTGATTTCTTGCCACAACGTGGTCCTACAACCCCGGTATTGCCTAAACAATACCGGTTTGGGCTCTTCCGCGTTCGCTCGCCACTACTTGCGGAATCATTTTTATTTTCTCCTCCTATGGGTACTTAGATGTTTCAGTTCCCCACGTTCGCTCCTCTTACGAGGTGACAGGCCTTCAACCTGCCGGGTTGCCCCATTCGGAAATCCGAGGATCAAGGATTATTTGCATCTCCCCCCGGCTTATCGCAGCTTATCACGTCCTTCATCGCCTCCGAGAGCCAAGGCATCCACCGTCTGCCCTTGCTTACTTTCTTTTGTCCGGTCACTTTACAGTGAATCGGATTGATATATCTTCAGCTTGCTCTTATTCGTTACTTTATTTTACGTTGTCCATCATGTCAAAGATCTTTTTAGATTACTTACGGTTCTTATGTGTCAATAATCTTTGTGTGGAGAATAACGGATTCGAACCGTTGACCCTCTGCGTGCAAGGCAGATGCTCTAGCCAGCTGAGCTAATCCCCCAGTTTTTCCCTTTTAAGAGATTCTGTAGTCCCAGGCAGAGTTGAACTGCCGACCTCTACATTATCAGTGTAGCGCTCTAACCAACTGAGCTATAGGACTGTCAACTTTGCCTTGGTTGCCCTCAGCATCATTTTTCTCTCTTGCCTACTTTAATCGTAGGCAGATCTATATTTTATACATATTCAACCGTAGTACAAGTTAACTAATACCTTGTTAACTTGATAACGAACTCTTCGCTCCAGAAAGGAGGTGTTCCAGCCGCACCTTCCGGTACGGCTACCTTGTTACGACTTAGCCCCAGTCATCGGTTTTACCCTAGGCCGATCCTTGCGGTTACGGACTTTAGGTACCCCCAACTCCCATGGCTTGACGGGCGGTGTGTACAAGGCCCGGGAACGTATTCACCGCGCCATGGCTGATGCGCGATTACTAGCGAATCCAGCTTCACGAAGTCGGGTTGCAGACTTCGATCCGAACTGAGACATGGTTTGGAGATTAGCATCCTGTCGCCAGGTAGCTGCCCTTTGTCCATGCCATTGTAACACGTGTGTCGCCCCGGATGTAAGGGCCGTGCTGATTTGACGTCATCCCCACCTTCCTCACAGCTTACGCTGGCAGTCTCTTTAGAGTCCTCAGCACCACCTGTTAGTAACTAAAGATAAGGGTTGCGCTCGTTATGGCACTTAAGCCGACACCTCACGGCACGAGCTGACGACAACCATGCAGCACCTCGTAATTTGCTATTGCTAGAGATTTGGTTTCCCAAACTGTCAAACTACGTTCAAACCCGGGTAAGGTTCCTCGCGTATCATCGAATTAAACCACATGTTCCTCCGCTTGTGCGGGCCCCCGTCAATTCCTTTGAGTTTCACCGTTGCCGGCGTACTCCCCAGGTGGATTACTTAACGCTTTCGCTGTAGAGCTTACTGTGTATCGCAAACTCCTAGTAATCATCGTTTACTGCGTGGACTACCAGGGTATCTAATCCTGTTTGATCCCCACGCTTTCGTGCTTCAGTGTCAGTTATGGTTTAGTAAGCTGCCTTCGCAATCGGAGTTCTGCGTGATATCTATGCATTTCACCGCTACACCACGCATTCCGCCTACCTCAAACATACTCAAGTCCTCCAGTTTCAACGGCAATTTTATGGTTGAGCCACAAACTTTCACCGCTGACTTAAAAAACCACCTACGCACCCTTTAAACCCAATAAATCCGGATAACGCTCGGATCCTCCGTATTACCGCGGCTGCTGGCACGGAGTTAGCCGATCCTTATTCATACGGTACATACAAAACGGGACACGTCCCGCACTTTATTCCCATATAAAAGAAGTTTACGAACCATAGATCCTTCATCCTTCACGCGACTTGGCTGGTTCAGGCTCTCGCCCATTGACCAATATTCCTCACTGCTGCCTCCCGTAGGAGTCTGGTCCGTGTCTCAGTACCAGTGTGGGGGACCTTCCTCTCAGAACCCCTATCCATCGCAGACTTGGTGAGCCGTTACCTCACCAACTATCTAATGGAACGCATGCCCATCTATCAGCAATTAATCTTTAACAAATATTCCCATGCGGGACCCCTGTTTTATGCGGTATTAGTCCGACTTTCGCCGGGTTATTCCCCTCTGATAGGTAGGTTGCATACGCGTTACTCACCCGTGCGCCGGTCGTCATCTCAGTATTGCTACCTCATGTTACCCCTCGACTTGCATGTGTTAAGCCTGTCGCTAGCGTTCATCCTGAGCCAGGATCAAACTCTTCGTTGTATAAATTGTTTTGTCTTGCTCAGAATCCGTTATTATTTCAAGTTTTGACGGTATTAATTTTTAATACTTGTACTACTTGTTGATATGTAAATCTTTCAAAGAACTATTTTGTTACACTCGCTAGTTTTTTAGCGAACGTGGATGCAAAGATAAGGACTTTTATTTTATACTTCCAAATGTTTTAGGAAGTTTTTTCTAAAAGTTTTTTTCATCATGTTTTGCAGTGCCGTTCTCTCTCGAATGCGGATGCAAAAGTAGTGCTTTACAACATACACTCCAAACTTTTCACGCTTTATTTTTTACATAAAATCGCTACTATTCAACTATAACATTGAGTCATTGACGATTACAAAGTAAAAAAAATCATCGCACTCCCTACACACAACTATCGTTAAAAATCATCACTTATGCCCTATTCGCTCTTCCAAAGACCGGTTTTCCTATACATTATAATATGGGAAAAATCATCAGGTACAACAAAGCCATCTTCTTGTTTGTTTTACTAAAAAACAAGGAGATTATTTATGACAATAAAAAAAGTAGAAAACATCATAGCACCTCCTGCACCACATATGGTTGGAGATGGATTCAGAGTACACAACTTCATACCTCATCTGGAAGAATTAAGCAGAGAGCGCATGAATCCTTTTATCTTGCTTGACTATAATGCAAAAATGGAGTTCGCACCACGAAAAGAGCCAAGAGGAGTCGGAGTTCATCCGCACCGCGGGTTTGAAACCGTAACAATTGTATATAAAGGGAAGGTCGCTCACCACGATAGCAGGGGAAACAGCGGCGTGATCGGTCCGGGTGATATCCAATGGATGACAGCTGCCTCCGGTGTTCTTCACAAAGAATATCATGAAGAACAATTCAGCCAGAAAGGAGGAGAATTCCATGTCGTACAGCTGTGGATCAATCTTCCTGCCAAAGATAAAAAGACAGATCCGAAATATCAATCTATTATCAACAGCCAGATACCCAAGGTTGAACTACCCGATAATGCCGGACTGGTTGAAGTCATTGCCGGACATTATCAGGATACAAACGGAATAGCTTCCACTTTCACGCCCATGCATTTACTAAATGTCAAGCTAAATAAAGGAGGGAGTGCTGATTTTTCATTTCCGGCAAATTATAACACTGCCATTCTGGTCATTGAAGGCTCCGTAAAGATCAATAATAATGAACTGGTTCCAACCGATTATTTCGCTTTGTTCGAAAATAAAGGAGAAAGTATCAGTATTCAGGCCGTAAACAAAGCGACTATCCTTGTATTGAGTGGAGAACCAATCAAAGAACCTATCGCTGCTTATGGCCCATTCGTCATGAACAATGTGGCAGAATTGAAACAAGCTTACATCGACCTGGGAGCCGGTAAGTTCGGTAAACTGGATGACTAGGCCGACTATTCCTGTTAGATATTCCAGTGTTATACTATACAACTTACATCTAACAGAATAGAAAAAATAATAAATTACCGCTTCAATTTAGTTTAATATGAACAAACACACGGCAGCATTGTTTGAACAAGACAAACGAGCATTATACTAAACTAAATTTTACAGTTATGGCAAAAGAAAGTGTTAAGATTCTACAGCAGAAACTAGATGTAGAAAGTTTATTATCACAGCTTAACGCTGCATTATCAGAAGAATGGTTAGCATACTATCAATATTGGGTAGGCGCTTTGGTTGCAGAAGGTGCTATGCGTGCAAACGTACAGGCTGAATTTGAAAAACACGCCATCTCAGAATTTGGTCACGCAAAACTGTTGGCTGACCGTATCATCGAACTGGAAGGCGTTCCTGTTCTCGATCCGAAACAATGGTTTGAACTGGCGAGATGTAAATATGACGTACCAAATGATTTTGACGTTGTCAGCCTGCTGAACCAAAACATCGCTTCTGAACGTTGCGCTATCGTCAGATATCAGCAAATCGCCGAATTCACAGACGGTAAGGACTTTACAACCTGCGAAATAGCCAAACATATCCTGGGTATGGAAGAAGATCATGAACAGGATTTGCAAGACTACTTGACAGACATTGCCAGAATGAAAAGTTCTTTCTTAAAGTAATAGCTGGTCCGGTATAAATTACTGAAAAATAAACCCGCTCCTTTCAATAGAAAGCTGTGGGTTTATTTTTTATTGTGCCATCTGCTTCAATGCAGGCATATTACATACTTTTACCACTTTCCTGTCTATAGAGATGATTCCCTCCTGCTCCATCTCTGCCAGCGCCCGTGCCAATGACGGCCGGGTAACACCGAACGAATCGGCTATCTCCTGCTGTGTTTCTGTTAAATGAATCACAGTCGACAATGTATCCGGTAACTTACGCAACAAATAATCCGCAATCTTATTCTTTATGTTCTTCAGGGACAAGAACATGATCTTATCGCTCAGGAAATGGCTTCTTCCGGATATCAACATCAGGAAGTTCTGAAGAAGTTGCCTGTTCTGTTGCATCCAAACGGTAAAATCATCCCGATGAATAAATAAGATCTCCGACGATTCCATAGCAATAATGTTTACCGGCAGATTATTTTTCGGAGCATATAAAAATGCAGGGGCTAATAATTGAGCGGCTTCCAACTCTTCAATAACAACGAGTTTACCTGCATCATTCACCATTTGCCCTTGTAAAAGTCCATTCAAAACGATCATCAGATGATTACAGGGCGTTCCTTGTAGAGCAACGACATCTTTTGACCGGTAAGCAACAACCCGATAAGCCGTCGTTTCCAGCAAAGCGGAAATCTCAGATTCCGGGATATCCCGAAATAGGATGGATTTAGAAAGAATAGCTATCATATTCAATTGTATATGCAGGCAAATATAACAAAAGATATGGAGGAAATTAAAAATATCCACGTTTGTAACATTTGGTACAATATAAGAAACCTTACCACCTTACTTTTGTTTCCAGAATAATATAAACCAATAAATTATAGAATAGTATGGATGCAAAAATGTTTTGTTTTCAGTGTCAGGAAGCCGCAAAAGGTACAGGTTGTACAATCAAAGGTGTCTGTGGAAAAGATGATGAAACAGCCAACCGGATGGACCTGCTTTTATTTGTCACTAAAGGTGTTTCCGTTGTAGCTACTCTATTACGGAACGCCGGAGTTGAAATTCCCTCACATATCGACCACTTCGTTGTCGATGCCCTTTTCTCTACAATCACGAATGCGAACTTTGACATAGAAAGTATTACTAAACGAATTGTCGAAGGTATCACTTTAAGAGACCGGTTAAAGGAAGAAGCCCGCAAACAGGCAATCGAACTTCCGATCATCGACGAACTTGTATGGATAGGCGATGAAAGCAGTTTTGAAGGGAAAGCACTGACCGTCGGTGTTTTACGCGAAGCTAACCCGGACATCCGTTCGTTGAAAGAACTAACCATCTACGGATTGAAAGGCATGGCAGCTTATGTGGAACATGCCGGAAACCTGGGATTCGAGGATAAAGACCTGCACCGATTTATCCAATATGCCCTGGCGGAAACTTTAAGAAAAGACCTTTCCGCAGAGCAATTAACAGCATTGGTTCTGGAAACCGGAAGTTATGGTGTGAAGGCCATGGCTTTATTAGACAAGGCAAACACCAGCAGTTACGGTAACCCGGAAATCACACAGGTGAACATCGGTGTCCGCAATAATCCGGCAATCCTTATCAGCGGTCATGATCTGAAGGATATGGAAGAACTGCTTGCACAGACAGAAGGAACCGGAGTCGATGTTTATACACATAGTGAAATGTTACCGGCCAATTATTATCCGGCTTTCAAGAAGTACAAACATTTTGTCGGCAACTACGGAAATGCCTGGTGGCAGCAACGGGAAGAGTTCGAGAGCTTTAACGGACCGATCCTGTTCACAACAAACTGTATCGTACCGCCGCTGGAAGGAGCTTCCTACAAAGACCGTGTCTATACAACCAACTCGACCGGTTTCCCGGGATGGAAACATATACCTTCCAGAGAAGATGGTAAAACAAAAGACTTTTCAGAGATCATAGCACATGCCAAACGTTGTGCAGCACCGAAAGAGATCGAACATGGACAGATCACCGGAGGTTTTGCCCATAACCAGGTAATGGCTTTGGCTGATAAAGTGATCGATGCCGTTAAAAGCGGTGCAATCCGTAAGTTCGTGGTGATGGCCGGATGCGACGGACGTATGAAGAGCCGTAACTATTATACGGAATTCGCCAGCGAATTACCCTCCGACTGCGTGATCCTGACTGCCGGTTGTGCCAAATACCGTTACAACAAATTACCATTGGGAGATATAGGCGGTATTCCCCGCGTATTGGATGCCGGACAATGTAACGACAGTTATTCACTTGCCGTTATAGCCATGAAGCTGCAGGAGGCTTTCGGACTGGAAGATATCAACCAACTGCCGATCGTCTATAATATCGCCTGGTACGAACAAAAGGCGGTGATCGTCCTGCTCGCCCTGCTGAGTCTTGGAGTCAAAAATATTCACCTGGGTCCGACGCTTCCGGCTTTCCTTTCTCCCAACGTGGCAAAGGTACTGGTTGAGAACTTCGGTATCGGGACGATCAGCACTGTAGACGAGGATATTGAAAAACTGATTCTTGCCTGATATTTTAACGAAACTTTGTATATTCGCAACCAAATCCGGATAAGAATGGTTATATCATAAAAAAGGCGAATATATATGGGGAAGTTTTTACAAGAATTTAAGCAGTTCGCCATGCGCGGCAACGTCGTTGACATGGCTGTCGGTATCATCATCGGTGGTGCCTTCGGAAAAATCGTATCTTCTGTCGTTGGAGATATTATTATGCCAGCAGTAGGGTTACTGGTGGGTGGTGTGAACTTTACGGATTTGAAAATCGTATTGAAGCACGCGGTAATGGAAGGTGACAAAGTAATCACTCCTGCCGTATCCATCAACTACGGGAACTTTTTACAAGTGACATTGGACTTTATCATCATTGCGTTTGCAATCTTTCTGATGATAAAAGGGATGAATGCCCTCAACAAGAAGAAGGCAGAGGAAGTTCCGGCCGCCCCTCCCGCTCCACCGGCTGATGTTCAGTTGCTGACTGAAATACGTGACTTACTGAAAGAAAAGAAATAAGCAAAAGCCTTACGAATAAGGTTTCCACAAAGATAGGGAAGCGTGTCAAAACAGAGGTCTGCCTCTTTTGACACGCTTTTATTTTCTATGCACCGACAGGTTCCGGTACATCCGGTTTCGGGAACAGGCGAGAGCTTAATGCTTGCAGCGCCCGGGCTTTATCGGCAGACTTCATAACCAGCGAGACGTTACTGCTACTTCCTCCGTAAGAGATCATCCGCACAGGGATATCTTTTAACGCATCTATGATACGGGCTTCAAAGCCGACATTCTGCCATTCAAGATCTCCGACAACACATACGATCACCATATCCCTTTCCACATAGATCGTTGCATACTTTTCCAGGTTTGTAACTATTTCCTGCAAATGTTCAGGATTATCTATGGTCACAGAGACACCGATATCCGATGTCGTCACCATGTCGACAGCCGTTTTATAAAGAGCAAACGTTTCAAAAACCACATTCAGGAACTTATGAGGTGGTAAAATATTCAACGACTTCATCTTGATGAACACGATATTATCTTTCGCTGCTACCGCCTTGATCCTTCCCTTCTCTGCCGTATTGGAGATCAGTGTTCCGGGAACCTCCGGCTGCAAAGAGCTTAGCAGGCGGACGGGGATATTGTTATCCTTTGCCGGGCGGATACAGAAAGGGTGGAGTATTTTCGCGCCGAAATATGCGAGCTTCGCTGCCTCTTCAAAATTCAATTGGCGGACAGGTGCCGTGTGATCCACTACGCGGGGATCGTTGTTATGCATACCGTCAATATCCGTCCATATCTGTATTTCTTCAGCATGGATGGCAGCTCCGATCAGGGAAGCGGAATAGTCACTTCCGCCACGTTGCAGATTGTCCGTCTCTCCGTATGCATTCCGGCAAATGAAACCCTGTGTGATGAAGATTCCGGTACCGGGGAAGCGGGAAAGCTGGTTATTGAGATGCTCTGAGATATATGCCATATCCGGTTCTCCATCAGCATTGATCCGCATAAAATCGAGAGCCGGAAGCAAAGCGGATTTTATTCCCTGCTCCTGCAAGTATAAGTGCATCATTCCGGTCGAGATCAATTCACCCTGTGCCAGGACCACTTTCTCATCAAATATGGTAAAAGGTGTATCGGCGAACGCCCAGATTACGTTGAAGCGCTCCATGACCAGTTCCAGCGCCTTTTCCTTATAGGTGACAGAAGAATATAAATCCTCGATATGTCCGGCATAGGTCTGTTCCAGACGGGTGATGATCTTATTTGCTTCATCAGCCTCCTTATGGTAGAAACAGCGGGTGATATCGACCAGCGAATTGGTCGTTCCGGACATAGCTGATAAGACGACAATTTTAGGTTCTCCATTACGGATTATAGATACGACGTTCTTCATCCGTTGGGCTGAGCCAACAGATGTACCGCCAAATTTCAATACTTTCATGATTGTTTACTGTGTTATCTAAATTACTATCAGACTTCAAATTTTATAATGAACGTACTCCCTTTACCGACTTCGCTTTCCACACGGATCGTACCGCCATGCGCTTCGACAAAGTCTTTGCTGATCGCCAGTCCGAGGCCGCTACCCTGCACTTTGGTTCCGGGGACACGGAAGTAACGGTCGAAGATGCTTTGATGGTAACGGGGATCGATGCCTTTACCGAAATCGCGGACGAATATCTCCAGGGATTTGCCCTCCTGACGGGCTCCAATGATGATACGACCGTTCTCCGGTGTGTAATGGATGGCGTTCGACAAGAGGTTGGTCAATACCCAGGCAATCTTTTCGCTATCGACAAACAGCTTGGAGATCTTCTCCGGATACTCGACTTCGATGTGGCAGCCGAACCGCTCCGCCTGCACACGGTTTGCCTTAATCGCGTAGTCGATCAGTTCGATCGGCTTGGTGATCTTCGGGTTCAACTGTAGTTTACCGGTTTCCACCTGCGTCATTTTAAGCAGTTCGCCGGTTATTTCCAGAAGGCGGTCGCTGCTTTCCTTGATACTTTCAGCCAACGCCTTTTGCTCGTCGTTCATATTGCCGACACGGTTATCTCCCAGGAGCTTGAGGCTCATCATAATGGCAGAGATAGGTGTTTTCAGCTCATGGGAGATGGTCGAGATGAAGGTTGTCTTTGCTGAATCGAGCTCTTTAAACTCTGTGATATTCTTCAAAAGAATTACGTCGCCGACATACTGGCTGCCGTTTTTCTGGTCGTCCGTTACATGAATAGGGATATACTGGACTTTGAAATAACTTTCTTTATTATCGGCATAAATCTTGAGCGGTTCTTCCTTTTCGTTCGGCTGAACCAATTCACGGACGAGGCGGCGCAACAGATCGTTCTTTAAAGCGAGTTCGGCGGCGGATTTGCCAATCACATTTTCACGTTTCAGATTGAGGATAGTTAACGCCACGTCGTTGGCAAAAAGAATGATACGGTTACCATCCAGGCCGATGATCGGTTCGGTAATGCTGTTTACGATGGCTTCGATGTATTTCTTACCCTGAATAATATCGGAAAGCGTACTTTTACGGTATTCGGTCAGACGCTCCGCCATCCGGTTGAACGATTGGGCAACTTCGGTAAATTCCTCGTATTTTCCCAGGTCGAGACGCTTCTCATAATTATGGTTGGCAATTTCCATGATACCGTCTGTCAGCTTACGAATCGGAGTATTGATGGATCGCGGGAGACGTATCAGGAAAGCGAAGGCAATCAGAATACAGGTGATACCGATGATGCAGATCCATAACAACGCTTCATGCGCGGTATGTTCCGCCACCTGACTTTTTCGGTAGATAGAAGCCATGTTCAGGCTCATCACCTCGTTCAGGGCGATGCGGACACGTTGGATGGAAGCATCGTTCATGTCTTTTTTCATCGATTCATATTGCGTGACCAGATGAGTGGTCGCTGTATTCTCGTCCACCTCTGTTATGTTCTCCTTTTGCAGGCCCAGGTTCTTTTCAAATTCATTCCGTGCCACCGGGTCGGTCTTGATGCGTTCGAGTGCATCCAACATACGGCGGGAATACAGCAATGTGTTGTAATTATCCGCAAGGATATTCTGCGTATCTGCCGACATACGGTAGATATTCTTTACCGACAGACCGCCCAACAGGACGATCATTGCAAACAGCAGACCTATTCCGTAGGTGAGCTTCGTTTTAATCTTTAAACTAATAGACTGTAACATGTTATGCCAATATTATCAGGTCAATATTCATTTGTGACAAGCTATTCAGCAATTTCCGGTACTGGAAACAAGCGCGAAGGACGGAAGTGAGCGTAAAAACAGGCTTTCCGATACAGACGGTCGTGATCTGCTTTTCGCGGCATACCTCGATAATGCTGTCGGGGATACTTTTCGACTGGACCTGCATCACCTCGCCTCCCAACTCTGCCGCCAGTTTGAAATGGTTGGACAGATAACGCTGGTTTGCCAGCGGAATGCGCTCGATACTTTCGCGCGGCGTTTGCACGTAAAGGACAAAGAACTTCGTGTTGTAGCGGGTAGCCAGCCGCGCCGCCTTGCGAATCACTTTCCTCGGCGTCTTTTCATTACTGCTGATGCAGGCCAGGAACTTCTCGTGGCGGACACCGGTATTGACCGGGACAGCGCTCTCCACCTTCTTCTCGACACGGAGGGCAACCTCCTTCAAGGCCAGTTCGCGTAACTGGAGGATGTTTTCGGATTTAAAGAAGTTGTTCAGTGCCGTCGAAATCTTTTCCGGCTTGTATATCTTGCCCGCTTTCAAGCGTTTCACCAGTTCATCGGCTGTCAGGTCGATATTCACGACCTCATCCGCCTGCTCCAGGACACTATCGGGGATGCGTTCTTTGATCTCGATGCCGGTGATATCCTGCACATCTTCGTTCAGACCTTCCAGATGCTGGATATTTACTGCCGTAATCACGCTGATACCTGCTTCTAAAATATCCGTCACATCCTGCCAACGCTTTTCGTTCTTGCTTCCATCGATATTGGTATGTGCCAGTTCGTCCACGATCACGACCTCCGGATGGATATTCAGGATTGCCTGCAAATCCATCTCCTCCACTTCCTTCCCCTTGTAAAACGACCGGCGGCGCGGTATCAAAGGTAAACCTTCTACCAACGCCTCCGTTTCAGTCCTGCCGTGGGTTTCCACATAGCCGACCTGCACGTCTATTCCGCTACGAAGCAATTCGTGCGCCTCCTGCAGCATGCGGTATGTCTTGCCTACACCGGCGATCATACCGATGTAGATCTTGAAATTGCCGCGACGGGACTTTTTCAGCAAATCTAAAAAGTGTTGTACGCTTTGTTCTCTGTCCATGAGTTCCTGTTTCAGATTACCACGGTCTTAACGATATTCCAAACACTAAATGAGCGTCTTCCATACGAGGATTCCAAATAGCCTGCGCAAATATAGGCAAAGAGAATGAATCGCTGAACTTTATTGCCGTACTTCCTTTGAGCGCGACGTTGGTAACAGCAAATCCATCGTTGGTCTTCGTGCCGGTATATACGCCGTAAGAGGTATAGGGAAGGAAACCGCAGGTCAGATTCAAATCGACCATTTTTACAGAGAAAGGATAGTTCAATTCGACATAAGATGAATAATTTTGATTGCCGTCGGCATCCTTATCCTGTCCGGCGAACATAGTGTACCAGGCGATCGAGAGAGGAAGTTTCTCAACCGGAAGCGTATAGGCTACGCCCGCTTCAAAATGATGTGCCGTTTCATGGCTTTTGAAGTTGAAGTACTTGTTCGCACCTTGACCTGCCCACCAAAGGTCGGCGATGGAGAGGGTCAGACCGGAGTTTCCAAAGGTATAGGCGGCGGTGAGGTCGATCTCTTTGTTGGCGGCACCTTCCGAGGATTTGTAACCGTCGAAATCGGTCGATCCCCATGCTGTCAGGGAGAAGCCTCCGGCACTGAATGCCAGTGTCGGTTGAAAACTTGCTCCCGTTTGGTAGAAGCCTCTCCAAATATAAGAACTCACGAGGTCACCCTGGACAGTGAAGTTTACGGGGCTTTCGTTTTCCTCCGCTTTCAAGGCAGTAAAGGAAGATAAAGAGAAGATCAGAGAGGCTAATGTGATATTTTTAACGATAGATTTCATATTCTTATATATTCAAGTTGTTATTGTCATCTGTTTTATTCCGGTTATTTATTCATTGCCGCTTTCTCCAAAGCGACATTCAGTTTCAGGACATTGACCTTTTCAGGACCGAATAAACCTAACAGGGGTCCTTCCGTATTGGCATTCACCAAAGCCATCACTTTTTCAGGAGAAAGGCCGCGTGCTGCCGCTACCCGTTGTACCTGCACGTATGCGGCTTTCGGAGAAATATCGGGATCGAGTCCGGAACCGCTGGCGGTGACCATCTCGGCAGGGACTTCCCCACGTTTCAGATAAGGATGGTGCACCAGGAAGGTGTCGATGCGGGATTCTACTTCGGCAAGGTATTCTTCGTTGGAAGGGCCTTTGTTACTGCCGCCGGAAGAGGAAGCATCATAGCCGTCGCCCGCACAGGAGGGACGCCCCCAAAAGTAAATGTCCTGCGTGAAGGTCTGGCCGATGTTTGCGGCACCCACGATCTTGCCGTTCAATTCGACAACATCTGCATTTCCTTTGTTCGGTCCAGCGACCTGTGCAAAAATCCACAGGATGAAGATGTAGCACACACTGAATAAAATACAGAATGCTACGGTCAGTTTAAATGATTTAAAAAGAGTCGATATCATATTATTCGTTATTTTAAAATTATTACTGCGTTACATAAAAAGACTAACTACTATATCGATCAGCTTGATGCCGACAAAGGGAGCGACTACACCACCCACCCCATATATCAACAGGTTGCGACGAAGCAAAGCAGAAGCACCGATCGGCTTGTAAGCGACCCCGCGTAAAGCCAGCGGTATCAGGATAGGGATGATGATCGCGTTGAAAATAACCGCGCTCAGGATGGCACTCTCCGGACTATGCAGATGCATAATGTTCAGTGCAGCCAACTGCGGGATTGCCACCATGAACAAAGCCGGTACGATCGCAAAATACTTGGCGACATCGTTTGCGATACTGAATGTAGTCAACGTACCGCGTGTCATCAGCAACTGCTTACCGATTTCCACGATCTCGATCAGCTTTGTCGGGTCATTATCAAGATCCACCATGTTGCCAGCCTCCTTCGCTGCCTGCGTACCACTGTTCATCGCAACGCCGACATTCGCCTGTGCCAGTGCGGGAGCGTCATTCGTACCGTCACCCATCATGGCGACCAATTTTCCGGCTTCCTGCTCCTTCTTGATGTAGTTCATCTTATCTTCCGGCTTTGCTTCGGCAATATAATCGTCCACGCCTGCCTTTTCTGCAATATATTTAGCTGTCAAAGGGTTATCTCCCGTTACCATAACCGTTTTTACCCCCATCTTGCGTAGGCGTTCAAAACGTTCCTGGATACCCGGCTTGATGATATCCTGCAATTCGATCACACCGATAATGAAATCATCCTGCGAAACGACCAGCGGCGTACCTCCGTTACCCGATATTTTCTCCACCAGTTCGGCTACTTCCTGCGGATACTTGTTTCCTGCCGCCTCGCTCATCTTACGGATGGCATCGAAAGCACCTTTACGGATACGCGTACCGTCTTTCAGGTCGACACCCGAACATTTTGTCTCCGCTGTAAATTTGATCATGCGTGAACCCGAAGTACTCAGGTCGCGGATGCGGACACCCTTTTCGCGTCCCAACTCTACAATCGATTTACCTTCCGGAGTTTCGTCGGACAAGGACGCCAGCAGGCAAGCCTGCACAAATGAATGTTCGTCGATCCATGTCACCGGATAAAACTGCGTAGCCTTCCGGTTACCAATCGTGATCGTTCCCGTCTTGTCGAGCAGCAGGGTATCGATATCGCCTGCCGTCTCCACAGCCTTACCCGACTTGGTGATTACATTTGCACGCAACGCCCGGTCCATACCAGCGATACCGATCGCTGAAAGCAGTCCCCCGATCGTAGTCGGTATCAGACAAACGAATAAAGAGATGAAGGCTGCGATCGTGATCTGCGTATTCGAATAATCCGCCATCGGTTTCAAGGTACCGCAAACTACCACAAACACCAGTGTAAAACCTGCCAATAAGATCGTCAACGCAATCTCATTCGGTGTTTTCTTGCGGGACGCACCCTCGACAAGGGCAATCATCTTATCCAGGAAGCTCTCTCCCGGCTGCGTCGTCACTCTCACCCGTATCTGGTCGGACAAAACTTTCGTACCCCCCGTCACCGAACTTTTATCGCCGCCCGCTTCCCGGATCACCGGAGCGGACTCACCTGTAATGGCACTCTCGTCGATAGATGCCAGCCCTTCGATGATCTCGCCGTCGGACGGGATCGTATCGCCTGCCTCGCAGATAAAGATATCGCCTTTCTTCAGCTGCGAACTGCTTACCGTCGTAATGCTTTCATTGGCTCCGACCAGCTTGGCAGGTGTTTCCTCACGGGTTTTCCGTAAACTGTCTGCCTGCGCTTTGCCACGGGCTTCGGCGATGGCTTCGGCGAAGTTGGCAAAGAGCAAGGTGACAAACAACACAATGAATACCAATATGTTATATCCGAACGAACCTTGTGTATGATCGCCTGTCACGGCGGCCCAAAGGGTAACAAGAAGCATTACGAACGTCACGATCTCTACGATGAACATGATCGGATTCCGGAACATCGTACGCGGGTCGAGCTTCACGAACGATTGTTTAAAACTTTCTATAACAAGCTCCTTAGGAAATAAGGAAGCAGCTTTTTTATCTTTCATATTATTTATTCTTTTCGTATATCGATATGAATATTACACCTATCAATTGTTATCTGTAAATCGAGAAATACTCCGCAATCGGTCCCAGCGTCAGTGCAGGGAAGAAAGACAAAGCGGCTACGATAAAGATCACACTGAATGTCATCACGGCAAATGTCGCCGTATCCGTCTTTAATGTCCCTGCACTTTCCGGTATATATTTCTTCTGAGCCAGCAGTCCTGCAATGGCAACCTGCCCCACGATCGGAAGATAACGGCTGATGATCAGAGCCAGACCGGTCGTAAAGTTCCAGAAGTAAGTATTATCGCCCAGTCCTTCAAAACCGGAACCGTTATTCGCTGAAGACGATGTATATTCGTAAAGCATCTCACTGAAACCGTGGAACCCCGGATTGTTCAGCCAACCGCCTTCCGCCTCCACAAAATCCGGGTTATATACCCAATAGTAGCAAGCCACCGCCGTACCGATTAATATCACGAACGGATGCGCCAACGCCACGATCGTTGCTATCTTCATCTCGCGCGCCTCCACTTTTTTACCCAGGAACTCCGGCGTACGCCCTACCATCAAACCGCTGATGAAGACGGCAATGATCAGGAATGCGTAATAATTCATGAATCCTACACCCACGCCGCCAAACCAGGTATTGATCTGCATGTTCAGCATCTCCATCATTCCCGACAAAGGCATCGTGCTGTCGTGCATACCGTTCACCGACCCGTTGGAGGTCACCGTCGTCGTACAACTCCACAGTGCAGTGGCTGCCGCTCCGAGCCGCGTCTCTTTTCCTTCCATCGCTCCCGCATGCTGGTCGATTCCCATCTCCGAGATCATCGGGTTTCCCTTCATCTCATAGTGCGTATTGATCGCGACGCTCGCCAAATAGGCAAACAGCATCACTCCGAAGATCGAATAAGCCAGTTTCTTCCGTTTCAGGTAGAATCCCAATGCAAAGACCATCGCCATCGGCAAGACAAGGATTGCCCAGCATTCGACCATATTGGTCAGGTATGTCGGATTTTCCAGCGGATGCGATGAATTGACTCCGAAGTAACCGCCTCCGTTCGTCCCCAACTGTTTGATCGGTATGATAGCGGCAGCCGGACCCTGCGAAACCATTTGTTCGGTACCTTCCAGTGTCGTCAACTTCATCTTTCCGTCAAATCCCATCGGCGTACCTTCCACGATCAGGATACAGCCAACGATCAGGGCAAGCGGTAACAGGATACGGGTACAGCTTTTCATCAACAGATTCCAGAAGTTACCGATCGTCTGTGTCGTTTTCGATGCCATTGCCTTGAAGACACCCGCCAGCGCCGCCATACCGGTTGCCGCTGTAATAAACTGGAACAGCATGATCACGAACAATTGTGTAAAATAGGTCAACCCGCTCTCGCCGCTGTAATGCTGCAAGTTACAGTTCACCATAAAGCTGATGCAGGTGTTGAACGACAGATGCGACGACTGTCCTGCGTTACCGTCGGGGTTCAGCGGCAGATACTGCTGGAAATATAAGAGCAGGACTCCCCAAAAAAACCAAAAGAGATTGATTGTCAGAAGTGCTTTCAGGAAACTTTTCCAACTCATCTCCACATTCGGGTCGATGCCGCACAGTCTGAAAATAAAACGTTCCACCGGAGCCATGAAGTCCAGCCAGGTCTTCTCTCCTTTATATACTTTTGCGATGTACATTCCCAGCGGATACGCCAGGACGATCATCAATACTATTTGCGTGATGCTACCTACTAATTCCGTATTCATCTTTTCATTCTCATTATTTGTTTAAAACTTTTCGGGTTTCACCAATACATACATCAGATACCCGAAGATCACGAGACAGAGTATAAACAATGCGATAAACATATCTTCTCTCCTTTCTTTAAATCTTTTCGAACCAATCTACACACTTGAAAAAGAACCAATAGCAGAGACTCCCTACTCCGCATACAAAAATCAATGATACAATCTCATTTTCTAACATACCTTTGTTATTTAATCGTTAATACTAATCGTTTCGCCCTACTATATGCCAAAGGCGTGCCAAAAAAGGAAGATTATCACGTGAATATTTAATACAGAGATACTTATCTTAAAAACGAGGGTTAGGAGATAGAAATATAACCCTACCATTTTGAAAGGGTCAGCCTACCAAAACGGAAAAACATATTAAAACGGAAAGATGAAAATCCCTCCAGAGAAGCAGAAATATTTGATAAAAAGAAAAAAGGTGTACCAAAAAGATCCTCGTCCGAAACTATCAATTAAAAATACGTTATATTTAAAATCAAAGCATTAATTCCGGATTTACAATCTTTTGGTACACCTATGAAATAAAAGATTCCCGTATCTCGCGACAGGGGAGTGCGTGAAACCTCACGGTCTCTTATCTAAATCTAAAAAATTTATCTTATTTGGTATTGTATGGGTAAGGTAAATAAAAAAATTGTTCCTTTACCGATCTCCGATTCTACCCATATCTCACCACCTAACATATGAACAATTATTTCACAAATACTTAACCCTAGTCCGCTACCTTGAATAAAGGTATTTAATTTCACAAAACGTTCAAAGACCTTATCTAACTGGTCTATTGGTATTCCGATCCCCGTATCCTTTACAAAAAACCTTAATTGCTTCTCTTCTTTGAGATATTCATATCCGACTGAAACCGTTCCTTTCTCCGTAAATTTCAGCGCATTATTCATTAGGTTTATTATTACTTGCATCAGACGGTTCTTAGCAGTCCGGATCATACATTCCGGCAAGCCTTTATTACAAACAATCTGTATCTCTTCTTTTTTATTTCTGAAATATGCCGCATGTACGATTTCATCGAGCATAGAGTTGACCGAAAAGTCAGATTCTGAAAAGTCAAACGTCCCCGACTCTATATTCGCCAAGTCAAGAATATCATTGACTAGTTGTAATAAAAGGGAATTGTTGCTTTCAATAATTCCAACATACTCATCCATCTCCTCCTGTGATTCAGCCATAGGAAGCAAACCAGAAAAGCCTATGATGGCATTCAGCGGTGTTCGTATCTCATGGCTTATATTCGCAAGGAACGCTGTTTTCAACTTATTCGCTTCTTCCGCCTTATCCCGTGTTCTGCGCAACTCCTTCTCTAACTTTTTTCGTTCCGTGATTGGCAAGAAAACACCTACCAACGCAATCACTCTCCCATCCGGACCATGCTCCGCTTCGGCAAGCAATTCTTCCCACGCTTCCTCTTCTTCATCTGAAAGCCGTAAACTACTTAACTGATATTCGATATGACCTTTAGATACTTCACCAGATATCAGACGGAAAAACAACTCCCGTACCGATTCACGAAAATCCGAATGCACAGCCAGTAAACCGTCCTCCAATGAAAGAACCTTATTCTTTATCCAATCCAAATGAGTCATTCCCAAAGAGGAATCATTATTCATATTGACTGATTCTGATATAAAAATATCATTCTGAATGTTATAATGCCAATAAATCATATTGGCAGCATCAATAGCAATGGACAGTTTATGATTAAATATCTCCAGATTTTTTTGAAACTTCTTTATTTTCGTAATATCGACAAAGAACACATCAGTAACATCCGGTTCTTCCGAGGGCATGATTACAATAGTAAAAAAATAATTGCCAATTTGATATTCATACTCATAAGGTTCCCTTGTATCAAGTACCTGCCTAGATATTTCTATATATCTGTCAAGCGAACCGATTTCCGTTGCTTCAATGTCTTTTCGTTTTTTATGTAAAATCTGTTCATCTGGAATTATTTTTTCACTGAAAGCCTTATTTACATCCAACACTTCTATATCTTCCGAACCGTTATTATCTAATATCTTGTTTCGCACATAAGGAACAGGCATATTATTAAATAAATTGCGATATTTTAAAAGCAGCTTGAATTCGCGTGCTTTCATCTTTGACTTGATACGCCGTATGTACACTAATATCGATAAAATCAATATGATGAAAAGCAGAATAGCGCAGAGCAACATCCAAAACCAATGATAATGCAGAATATTCCCGCAGATGATGAATGACATCGTATATTTAAGGAGATTCAAGTCTCCTTCCATAAAAAACGGGATATCTGTAGGAAATAGATTTCCTGCATGCAGCTTACCGGAATTACATAACAGCATAGTAAGCATAAGCAGCATATAAATCACAAAATCTTTATGAGTGAGGTTATTACTAGTATTATGTTTCATAACTTATATATCAGATATCCCGTCTAATTTTATCTTTATTCTTATTCTATTACAGGCCGGTCTTCCGGATCCTCTTTAGTCGGTTTCGACGGGTATGTTATTCCAATACTCGTTTTACCTCCCATACCTGCACCTAAGCTATTAGAGATCACTACACGATAATGATCAATACGTGAGTTCCACCATGCAAAGAGTTCAGCATATTTTTCATCGCCGTTTATCATTGCCAGTGCATTGAGTTTTTCTACTATAGCAGCATATGCTTTCTCAAAGACAGGACGTGTCATTTCGGTATTTCCTTTGACGGATTTCTCTGAACGTTCTTTTGTCCGTTTCAATGTTAGATTCGAACAAAGTTCGTTCACCTTTTTAAGTTCAGTGATCCAGGGATCGAGTCCTAATAAAGTGGCATCCTCCTTGTATTGATCGGAAGCCAATGCCTGCAGAAAATTATTAATAAAACTTGTCTGGTCATCAAAAGAGCGTCTTTGTGCCCCTATGAATGTATCAGAAAGTGTCTTTATCCGTTTAGCAGCTGCTAATTTATCTTTATCGTAATGCCTCATAGCATTCTTCATCTCTACGATAATGGCAACATGGTAGTCTCCACGCAGTTTGTTCGCTTCATTCATCTGATCGGTATAGGGACTTTTACTGATATTGACTATACTGTCATCGAATATCTGCAACTTCTCCTTATATTCAGGAAATATATCTTCAATTCCGATACTCTTGGCACCAATAGTTTCAATAGCTGTTTCTATCTCCCTACCAAAAGTAAGGCTTTCGTTGTTTTTTAATCTGGTTTTCGTTCCAAACGTTTGTATTTTTACCATAGGTTCAAGTGTTTATGAATTGAATTTGCAATTTAAAATTGAGTTATGTATTTTTTTTAATCCCATATTCTGTTTTATACTCCGATATGCTTATCGAATGACTTTGTCTGTCATAAAATAAATTCGATACAATTATCGAAACATTTATTCAGCTGTAAAAATCCCCCGATATTAATATCGAACGTTTTTTTATGTTGTCAAGGACCTTCGATACGTTTATCGGGGGAACTTTTTACCTGTTTTGTCTTTCGATAAACAGGTTTAGTCAAATAAACAGACTTAATCTAACTGATGGAATATTTTTAAATTAAGATTTTTATCTTTCTTGATTATCCCGTTGTATATAGACATTCGGAGGATGATCTGATAGCTGTTGTTTCATGTATATTATATATTAGTTTTGACCCAAATAGAGAGTCTGTTAATTTTTTAACTATATTCAAGAACAATTATATGACTAGAAAAAACGATCCTTTTAGCTAGTCATAATTTAAAGTTTATTTAGATATTGTATTTATAAAGAAAACAACAAATAAAACATATGTAATTCAAGGCTTTTATTGATTTATTGTTTGAAATTATTTTTTTTATTCACTAAAAGTCATACCTTTGCAAATGACAAAAAAAAAGGATCGATTAAATTAGTCATTAATATTTAACACTTTTATCAATTGTTTATCATAGCCTAGAAACTACTTAAAAAGAGCTTATTTAACACGGTTTTATTTCATAAAATATATTATCCCAATATATCATTTTTTACAATAAGAAAAAACACATTAAAAAAGTCATGTAAAATAACCGGATTCATTCAAAATACAGGCTTACCGATTTTTTATTATCGACTTACACAATAATTTATATATATTCATTCAGGCAATAACAAACATGGGCTGTCGTTTTTATAGGCAGAATACTTAAATAGAGAGAATTATATGAAAAATCAAATGTTTGTGTGTTGCCTGTTGCTGATGTTGGCTTTCGCATCGTGTACGAAGATGGAAGTTGGGTTTAAGGGGCAGGTTTATTTGTATCAGTCGGAACCGGAAATAACCCGATATTCACTGGAAAAAAGAGATAGCATCGTTGTAAAAGGGTTTAATAACTGGGCTATGAGGGATGAACATAAAGGCATGCTGCCCGATAATGTCGTGAAAGATTCGGGATATGATAAATCTTACGTATATTATATATGTGCAGTCACCGCTAAGGTGGAAATGAAAGAGGATGATTTTATAACCAGTTCCGCAGATCCGGATACTAAACTCGGATATACGACTCAAGAGCTGGATCAGCACGGAGTTTCAAGCATCATAGGAGATGGCAGCAACGCGGGTGATTATTTGATTATGAATACCTATCTGATCTATATTTCGCAGGAAAAGAATGGCAAAAAGATGGATGTCTGGTATCCGTGCTCCCCTGCTGATTTGGAATGGCATTGCATTGCCTTCAAAGGTATAAAATAAGAAAGGCTGGTATTAATATATTCAATATAATAAGAAGGAATTATGAAGAATCTATCATTTATTTATAGTCTGTTGGTTGTATTCGCTTTGCTCTCCTGTTCAAAGACAAAGTTCACTTATGAGAAAAAAATCTATTTGTCTACGCCGGAGGTGACGCGGTTTACATTGGATGATCAGGATAGCATCGCTGTAAAAGGGTTCGACCGATGTGAAGCGTTAGAAGTCGTCAAAGGGAAATTGCCGGAAAATGTAGCGAAGGAATCGGGATATGATAAATCTTACTACTATTGCACTTATGAGGCTACGGTAGAAATGGAAGATGATATGGATAAATTAGTTTTTCCCAAGGAAAAGGTCGACGTGGGATATTCAACCATAGATTTTGAAGGCAAGGGATTCATGCAAATATCAGATACGAAGGACGGACACAAATACGTGAAATTATATACCTATCTCGTCCATATCTTTAAAGATGAGAACGGAAAAGAGGCGGATATCTGGTATCCCCACTCTCCTTTCAAGCTGGAATGGACTTTCTTTTCGATCGATAAATAAAAGAACAAGTATCGGATGCAAACGGTACTGATAATGCAGAGGGACGCAGACTATATTGATTATTAAAAAGTCTGCGTCCCTTTGCGTATTCTGCGCCGTCTGTGTCCGGTAAGATATCCTCTTACATTATATATTACTGGAGCATCTGATACAACTTATCCAGCTTCGGAGCCATGATGATCTCCGTACGGCGGTTCTTGCTGCGACCCTCGGCAGACTCGTTGTCGGCAACCGGCATATATTCGCCGCGTCCGCTGGGCTGGATCTGCAACGGGTTCACGCCATAGTCTTTGGTCAGGATGCGGACTACCGATGTCGCACGTATCACGCTCAAATCCCAGTTATCCTTGAACTGTGCCGTATTGATCGGCTTGCTGTCGGTATGCCCTTCGATATATACGTCTATATCCGATTGCTTGTTGAGGACTTCCGCCAGCTTCGCCAATGCTTCTTTCCCCCGTTTATCCACGCGCGCGCTGCCCGATTCGAACAACAGCTTGTCGGACATGGCGACATATACCTTGCCGTCTTTTTCGGTTACCGTCAGTTCGTCGCTGCTGAAGCCCAGCAGGGCATCCTTCACACTGTTCAGCAGGTTGCGGACTTTCTCGTTCTGGGCGTTGATCATGTCCTGCAGTTCGTTGATCGTCCGTTCACGTTCGTTCAGCTCTTCCATCTTCTGGCTGAGGAGGCTGTTCAGTTTCTCCTGTTGCGTCATGTTCGAGCTGAGCATGGTCTGGTAATTACGGATGTTGCTGCCCAGGCGTGCCGTGTCGCGCTGGAGGGCGGCAAGGCGCTCGTTCAGTTTGTCGCCGGTATCGCGGCAATCGACCAGTTGTTCCTGTAATGCGTTGGCACGTCCGATGGCTTCGAGACGACCGTTTTCCGCTTCCAGGTATTTCTTTTTCGTTACACATGAAGTGCAAAGCAGCAGTGCGGAGACTGCTATGAATAAAACTTTCCTCATTTCACCTATAATTTTCGTGCAATGTAATATTTATTACATTTTACCTGTATCCGAATTAAGATATTTGTAATCAATTAAACTTTAATTAAGGCTGTATGAAGATAAAAGAGATCATAAACAGGATTCTTCCTACCCGGCGGAGTAAATTATTTGCGCTTGTAGCCAGTGGGGCGATCTGTGGTTTAGGCTTTTATACATTTTATGTATCGAGGGCCTGGAGTTACTTGTCCGATGAGCCGTCGACCTGTGTGAACTGCCATATCATGGGGCCTTATTATGCCACCTGGAACCATAGCTCACACAGCCGGAACGCCACCTGTAACGACTGCCATGTGCCACACGAAAACGCCGCAAAGAAATGGTTCTTCAAAGGAATGGACGGTATGCGTCATGCCGCTGTATTCATGATGCGCGGTGAACCGCAGGTGATTCAGGCCATCGACGAGAGCGCAGAAGTCATTATGAACAACTGTATCCGTTGCCACACGCAACTGAATACGGAGTTTGTCAATACCGGTCGCATCGACCATGAAATGGCAATGGCAGGCGATGGAAAAGCCTGCTGGGACTGTCACCGGGAGGTCCCGCACGGAGGATCGAACAGTCTTTCGTCGACTCCGTCGGCAATCGTCCCTTATCCGAAATCCAACACGCCGGACTGGCTGAAAGAGATGCTTAAATAGAACGAATAAAATAAAAATCAACGAATATGGAAAAGAAACTTAAATCATGGCAAGGCTGGTTATTGTTCGGGGGAACAATGATCGTCGTTTTTGTACTGGGTGTACTCGCCGCTTCTATCAACGAGAGACGGGCTGAAATTGCCAGCGTTATGAATAACAAGAAGGTGGAGATCAAAGGGATCGAAGCGGTGAACGAAAAGTTCGCTCCGAACTATCCGCGCGAATATGAAACATGGACGCAGACTGCCGATACCAGTTTCCGGAGCCAGTTTAACGGCAACCAGATGGTCGATGTGCTGGAAGCGCGTCCCGAAATGGTGATCCTCTGGGCGGGATATGCTTTCTCGAAGGACTACTCCACTCCGCGCGGTCATATGCATGCGATCGAGGATATGCGCCATACCTTGCGCGTCGGTTCTCCGATGACACCGGACGAAGGTCCGCAGCCGGCAACCTGCTGGACTTGTAAAAGTCCGGACGTTCCGCGTATGATGCAGGCTATCGGCGTCGATAATTTTTATAAAGGAAAATGGGCTTCGATGGGTACGGAGATCGTGAATCCGATCGGTTGTGCCGATTGCCATGAGCCGGAGAACATGAATCTTCATATCAGCCGCCCGGCTTTGATCGAAGCCTTCCAACGTCAGGGACGCGACATCAATAAAGCGACCCAACAGGAAATGCGCTCGCTGGTATGCGCGCAGTGCCATGTGGAATACTATTTCAAAGGAGACGGAAAATATCTGACTTTCCCCTGGGACAAAGGTTTTACGGTTGAAGATATGGAAGCTTACTACGATGAGGAAGGTTTTGCAGATTATACGCATAAATTGAGCCGTACGCCGATATTGAAAGCGCAGCATCCGGACTACGAATTATCCATGATGGGTATCCATGCACAGCGCGGCGTTTCGTGTGCCGACTGCCATATGCCTTATAAGAGTGAAGGCGGCGTGAAGTATAGCGACCACCATATTATGAGTCCGCTTGCCATGATCGACCGTACCTGTCAGGTTTGCCACCGCGAAAGCGAAGAGACACTCCGCAACAACGTTTACGAACGCCAGAACAAGGCGAACGAAATGCGTAACCGCCTCGAAACGGAACTGGCAAAGGCCCATATCGAAGCTAAATTTGCCTGGGATAAGGGCGCTACGGAAGATCAGATGGCTCCGGTATTGAAACTGCTCCGCCAGGCACAATGGCGTTGGGACTTCGGGGTTGCTTCTCATGGCGGTGCGTTCCATGCTCCCCAGGAGATACAGCGTATTTTGGGCAACGGCTTGGATAAGACCATGCAGGCTCGTCTGGCGGTATCGAAAGTGTTGTCGAAGTTAGGCTATACGGATGATGTGCCGATGCCGGACATCTCTACAAAGGACAAAGCACAACAATATATCGGTCTGGATATGGCTGCCGAACGTCAGGCTAAGGAAAAGTTCATGAACACGGTCGTTCCGGAATGGATCAAAGAGGCGAAAGCAAACAAACGTCTGGCTGATAAGATTTAATGATATGTGGAGACAACCCTGGGGATATAAGGAAGGATGGGCGATCTGTATCGGCCTGTTCATTACCGGAGCAGTTCTGCAACTGACGGCCGGAAAGGTTGATCCGACGCTTTTCCGGTATCCCCTGAACGCTATAACGGGAGGTTTGTTCCTGTTTTTCTTGATAATGGTATATGTCGCGAGCCGTAAAGCTGCTGCTTTGCAGTGGTTTTACAGCCTCACGGCGAGTATTACGTCTTTAACGGCATGGATGGTTTTGGTTATCATCATGGGACTGACCCGGCAGGCGGCTCCCTCCGTAACGGTTACTCACGGAGGACTACTGTCTGGGTTGGGTTTCATGCAGATGACGCTCTCGTGGCCTTTTATGTTGCTGTTTCTTTACTTTCTTTCGGTATTGGGGTTGGTGACTATTCGTAAAATAGCTCATTTCAGAAAGAAAGACATTCCTTTTATCCTGAATCATGCGGGATTGTTCATCACGCTGCTGGCGGCTATCCTGGGAAACGGCGATTTGCAGCGCATGCGTATGACGGTTCCTCTGGAGCAACCCGAATGGCGGGCGACGGATGAAACCGGTGAAATGCAGGAATTACCTTTGGCGATCGAGCTGAAATCGTTTACGATCGATGAATACCCTCCGAAGTTGCTGGCTATCGACAACACGACCGGAAATGCGTTGCCGGAAAATAATCCTGAAAACTTATTGGTGGAAGAGACTCCTTTATCGGGTTCCTTACTGGATTGGGAGGTGGAAGTGATCCGGTCGCTTCCGATGGCAGCCTGTGTTCATGGGAAAGATACGGTAAACTTTGTCGAGTTCCATTCTGAAGGGGCGACTTCCGCCGTCTTTGTCAAGGTTCGTAATAAGAAGGATGGTGCGGAGAAGAGCGGTTGGGTGAGTTGCGGCAGTTTCATGTTCCCGTACGTCTCCTTACAGCTGAACGACGAGATCAGCCTGGTGATGCCGGGGCGGGAGCCGAAACGCTTTGCGTCTGAAGTTTCCGTCTATACGCAGGACAAGGAGCAGGCAGATGCGCTTATCGAAGTCAACAAGCCTTTCAGCATAGCCGGATGGAAGATTTACCAGCTGAGCTATGACGAGACGAAAGGGAAGTGGAGCACTGTCAGCGTCTTTGAACTGGTTCGCGATCCGTGGCTTCCGGTAGTATACGCCGGCATTCTGATGCTGTTGCTCGGCTCTGTCTGCCTGTTCATACAGGCTCCGGGAAACAAGGAAAAGGAAGAGGCGGTTAACGATACAATAAATGAATAATATGGATTGGAGTCATTTTATATATTTCGCTTTGCCGTCCGTCATCTGCTGGGCGATAGGTGCGGCAATGGCGTACCGGACGGACAAGCCGGGACGGGTCATCGGGTGGACGGTTGCCGGACTGGCGATATTCATGGCTTTCATTGTGGGCATGTGGATGTCGTTGGAACGTCCGCCACTCCGGACGATGGGCGAGACGCGCTTGTGGTACTCGTTCTTCCTGCCAGTTGCAGGGATCATTACTTATATCCGCTGGCGGTATAAATGGATATTGTCGTTCAGTACGGTGCTGTCGTTCGTCTTTATCTGCATCAATCTGTTCAAGCCGGAGATACATAATAAGACGCTGATGCCTGCCCTGCAGAGTCCGTGGTTTGCACCGCATGTGATCGTGTATATGTTTGCCTATGCGATGCTGGGAGCGGCGGCAATCGTGGCGGTCTATCTGTTGGTCCGCTCACGAAAAAGAACGATAGACCGGAAGGTGATGAGCCTCTGCGACAACCTGGTCTATGTAGGGACCGCCTTTCTGACGATCGGCATGTTGTTCGGTGCACTTTGGGCGAAAGAAGCCTGGGGGCATTACTGGAGCTGGGACCCGAAAGAGACCTGGGCGGCAGCGACCTGGCTGGGCAATCTGCTGTATATTCATTTCAGGCTTCACAGGTACAAACAATATAAGATTGCTCTCGGATTATTGGTGTTCGCTTTTGTCCTGCTGCAGGTTTGCTGGTTCGGTGTGAACTATCTCCCTTCGGCGCAGGGAAACAGCGTGCACGTATATAACATGGAATAACAAGCAAATAAAAATATCAACTTTAAATAGAAACGATATGAAGAAACGGGTGATTGTTTTTTCCGGGCTTCTGTTACTAGGCTCGGTGTGGATGAAAGCAGATGAAAATGAAACATCCAAAGAGAAAGAGAATACCTTCTCGATGAGTGCGCAGATACGCCCCAGGGCGGAATACCGCAACGGAGTATTAAATCCCCGTAGCGAAGGACAGGGACCGGCAGGCTTTATCAACAACCGTGCCCGTCTTTCTATGAATTACGAGCGACAGAACCTCTCGCTGGGCCTTTCCGCACAGCATGTCGGTGTCTGGGGACAGGACCCGCAGATAGATAAGAACGGTCGCTTCATCCTGAACGAGGCGTGGGCCCAACTGGATTTCGGCTACGGCCTGTTTGCCAAGCTCGGCCGCCAGTCTCTGATCTACGACGACGAACGTATCCTCGGCGGACTGGACTGGAATATTGCCGGTCGTTATCACGACGCTCTCAAACTCGGTTACGAAAACAAAAAGAATAAACTCCACCTGATCCTCGCCTTTAATCAAAATAAAGAAACGGAAATCGATGGTACGTATTATGCTCCGGGTGCACAGCCTTATAAGAACATGCAGACGTTATGGTACCAGCATATTGCCAGCAAAGAATTCAAAGCCTCTTTCCTGTTCATGAATCTGGGTCTGGAAGGCGGCGACACTGAAACAAAGAAATCCGATACCCAGTTTATGCAAACGATGGGTACCAACCTCTATTACCAGCCGGGAGCCTGGACTTTCGGCGGTACGTTCTATTATCAGTCCGGAAAGAATGCCGGCAAACGCGACGTTTCCGCTTTCCTCTGGGCGTTGAATGCCGCTTATAAATTCAATTCACAGTGGAGCCTGGGTATCGGCAGCGATTACCTGAGCGGTGCAGGCACTGCGGACGGTCCCGATGCCAAATACAAGGCTTTCGATCCGTTATACGGAACGCATCATAAGTTCTACGGTGCTATGGATTATTATTATGCCACACCGTTTAAGGAGAACTTAAATCCGGGCTTGTGGGATAACCTGGTAAAAGTAGCTTACAACGCTTCCTCAAAGGTAAACCTTGCCCTGACGTATCATTACTTCTCGACCACCAGTGATCTTACCATAAACAGCAAGGAGCTCGATCGCGGTCTGGGTTCCGAACTCGACCTGCAGGTCGACTGGCAGATCATGAAAGACGTGAAGCTCTCCGCCGGTTACTCCACCATGTTCGGAACATCGACGATGGAAGCCGTCAAAGGTGGCAGCAAAGACAGCTGGCAGGACTGGGGATGGTTGTCGATCAACATTAATCCAAGAATATTTACTGCCAAATGGTAGTTTGCAGTATCGGAAATGTTCTTATCTTTGTATGGAACATTTCCAATACTAAATCAATGCCGAATGAATATAACCGATATCTTTAAAATACCACTGTTCCGGAATTTTACGCAGAAGATGCAGGACGAGTTTCTGGAAAATATTGAATATACTATTGAAGAGCATTCGAAAGGAAAAACCATTATCCACCAGGGCTCTCCCTGTCATGCCATACATGTATTGCTGAAAGGTAAGCTGAACGTAGATGTAGTCGATGTTTCAGGAGGTGAAGTACGGGTTGAGGTCATTAAGGCACCCAGAACTTTTGCCACTCCGCATGTGTTCGCTGAGAAGAATCAGTTCCCTGCCACCTTCTCTGTCGAGGAAGATGTCGTTCTGATGAAGATACCCAAAGAATCTTTCTTTAAGGTCATGCATACCACGCCTCTTTTACTCCATAACTTCCTTTGTGTCAGTACGAGTTGCAACAAATGCACAATGACCCGCCTGCGTGTTTTATCTTTCCGTGGTATCCGCAGCCGTTATATCTATTATTTGCTCGACCATCTGAAGGAAGGTGAAGATATCGTTGAGATGGAACACAACCAGGTGCAGCTCGCCGAATACTTCGGAGTCACCCGCCCTGCCCTTTCCAAGGAAATCGGCAAGCTCGTAGAGAGCGGATTCATCAGCCTGGGCAGAGGAAAGGTGAAGATCCTAAACAAGCAAGCCCTGATAAACCTGCTGTAGCCTTTCATATTATTCTTTTGCATCCCCTTGCGGAAAAAAATAATCATCGTACATTTGCGATGGTTATCAGAAAGCGGACAAGATGGGAAAAGTATTGATTATTGACGACGAAAAGCAGATTTTAGGTTTATTATCACGGATCATCGGACTGGAAGGATACGATGTTCTCCAGGCGGCCACCTGCAAGGCGGGTCTGAAACAACTGGAGCAGCATACGCCCGAAGTAATCCTGTGCGATGTCTGCCTGCCCGACGGCAGCGGCGTCGAACTTGTCAGCGAACTAAAGAAGCTGCGCCCCCTCTCCGAAGTCATTTTACTGACGGCGCACGGTAATATCCCCGACGGCGTACAAGCCATCAAGAACGGTGCTTTCGATTATATCACCAAAGGCGATGATAATAACAAAATACTCCCCTTGATCGCCAAGGCGATGAAAAAAGCCTCCGCCGCTTATCAGCAAAGCAAGCTGTCCGCCTCGCCGGTCGGCAAGCAATACTCGTTCGACACCATCATTGGCAAATCGCCAGCCATCCAGGAAGCGATTGCCCTCGCCCGCAAGGTTGCCCAGACCGATGTGCCTGTTCTCCTGACAGGTGAGACCGGGACGGGAAAGGAAGTCTTCGCCCAATCCATCCACCAGCACAGTACCCGGAGCGGAAAAGCCTTCGTTGCCATCAACTGCTCTTCTTTCAGCCGTGACCTGTTGGAGAGTGAGATGTTCGGACACAAGGCCGGAGCCTTTACAGGTGCATTGAAAGAGACAAAAGGTCTTTTCGAAGAGGCGGACAACGGCACGATCTTCCTCGACGAGATCGGGGAAATGGCTTTCGACCTGCAAGCCAAGCTGCTCCGTATCCTTGAAACCGGCGAGTTCATCAAGATCGGCGATACACGTCCTGTCAAGGTCAATGTGCGCGTCATAGCGGCAACCAACCGTGACTTGTCGAAAGAGATTGCCGAGGGACATTTCCGGGAGGATTTATTTTACCGCCTGTCGGTTTTCCAGATCCATCTGCCGGCGTTACGGGAACGTGCGGAGGATATTCCGCTGCATGTGAAGGCTTTCGTCTCCGCCTTGTCTGCCAGGATGGGAAAAGAGATCAAGACAATCTCGCCGGATTACATTGATCTGCTGAAAAAAAATCAATGGAAAGGGAATGTGCGTGAGCTTCGCAATGTGGTGGAGCGCAGTCTGATCATTGCCGACGGCGATACGCTGGATACGGATTCGCTGCCGTTGAATATACAACGGGCAGATGCGGTAGAGACAGAGGCTTATGCCGGATTCGATCTGAGCGGCGTTGAGAAGATGCATATTCAGAAGGTGCTGAAATATACGAAAGGGAACAAGACGGAGACTTCGCGGCTATTGGGGATCGGGTTGACAACGCTTTACAGGAAGATTGAGGAATATGGGTTGTGATCGGATTTGACACACCCCCTGCCCCCTCTCCAAAGGGCAGGAAGATACTCCTGTCGCTAGATGGGGAAAGAGTTATGAGGGGCGTCCGGTTATTGTAAATATGCTTCTACCTTCTGAAAAAAGGTTGCCAGGTGCGCACCGTCGACAAAACCATGATGCACGTTGATGGCGACAGGCATCACCAGCCTGCTATCCCTTACAACCGCCTTGCCGACATTCAGTAACGGATAACTGCTACCGCTCGGCCGCTCCTGCGTATGAGTCATTGAAGTAAAATAAAGGTCGGGCGTAGCACTTACCAGAATGACGCTGTATCGCTGGTCCTCCGAAGAGCCGTTTTCGGTTGCGTACGGATCACCGTCTTCCGGAATGGAGTCGATGATATGCCGTGCTTCGCGGTGGAAGTCCCCGAAATCCTCTTTCCAGGGAATCCTGACCGTATAAAACTTCCCATTCGCATGCATCCGGACAGGGCACAACACATCGACTGTCTCGAAATAGAGGATCTGTCCCTTGTTATCCACGCGGAACCGAAGCTCTTTGATCTCGTTTGCTGCCCGCAGGATTGCATATAAGTAATGCAGGAAGAAGGACTCTCCGTTCGCTTTCGCCTTTTCGCGCGCGACACTGCATTCTACTTCGGAAGTGATGGTGATACAGGGATTCAGGAAGTTTCTGAAGAAATTAAAGTTATCTTTCCGTTCCCACGATTCGATATCAATGATCTGCCTTCTGGGAAAAGTCGCTTGCTTATCCATTCTATACTAAGTTTAATTGATTGCCTGCAAAGATAGGTATTTCATCCGCCATAAAAAATGGAGCATCTTTACAGATGCTCCATTTTTTGTATCGGGAAAATACCGGTTTATGCATAACGAAAATCTTTCAAAGCTTTCTGTAATTCCTGACGGGCAAAAAAGATACGACTTTTGATAGTTCCCAACGGAAGATCCAGCTTCTCTGCAA
The DNA here is from genome assembly GCF_029581355.1 of Parabacteroides chongii. Taxonomy (NCBI): domain Bacteria; kingdom Pseudomonadati; phylum Bacteroidota; class Bacteroidia; order Bacteroidales; family Tannerellaceae; genus Parabacteroides; species Parabacteroides chongii. Next base: position 5,753,078 of record NZ_CP120849.1, read on the forward strand.
TTTCATGATATTTATAACCGCTCAGATACATGGAGAAAGGTACTCTCAAGTCATCGTTCAATTGTTCGATGGCTTTTGATATTTCCTGCATCTGATAGGCCTTATCAGGAGATTCAAACCCGGAGTCGTTCGTGACATCCAAGTTATACAGATCGGCACCCGAATCGATAACCGTCTGTGTACGTACTACTTTATGATAGTTATTTATGAAAATATTACGCATCACTGTCAAAACCCATCCTTTGAAGTTGACATTGTCAACAAACTTTTCCTGGTTGCTTAACACCTTCAGTGTCGTGTCTTGCAACAAATCCTCGGCATCATTGCGGTCGGCAGTGAGCATGAGAGCGAAATTCATCATGTTTTCTTGTAAGCTCACTAGTTTTTGTTGGAAATGGAAGGCATTCATACTTATTCAATTTTATGTTTGTAAAAATTATTTGTTGCTATAAATCAGTAACAAATACAATACAAATATAAGAAACTTTATGATACGATCTCACTTCATTGGCATACATTAATAATTAAGGCGTGATCTTAATATATTTATACTTAAAACTACTGATTATGAATAATATCTACAAGTTCGTGATCACAAAATACAATTACCGCAAAGAACTAGACACCTTATCTTATGAAATACATGACAGCTGTAGAATGAAATCTTTTTATTTCCGGCATTTGATTGCGAAATATAATATGTATAGGAATGCGACCAGTGGGACGAAAAATCCGATCGCCATATTGTTTTCGCCGATGTATCCCATCAGCATCGGGCTGAAAGCACCTCCGGCAACGCCCATCACAATATAAGAAGAAGCCTTTTTGGTGTAAGTACCCATCCCCTCCAGTCCTAGTGCGAAGATCGTCGGAAACATGATCGACATAAAGAAGAAAGAAATATATAATGCATACAATGAAATCGTTCCTGCAGAAACAATCACCAATGCCATGCAAACCGCATCCGCCAGCGCAAACCAGGTCAGCAGCTTTCCGGGCGACATCCATTTCATCGTGAAACTGCCGGACAGACGGCCGATCATAAACAATGCCATCCCACCGAATGCAAGTATCCGTGAAGCCTCGACATTCGTCATTTCCGGGTTCGCCTCCGTTACATAATTAATAAAGAAGCTGAAAATACCTGTCTGTGCCGCACAATAACAGAACTGTGCCAATACCGCCCGCACAAACTGTCCGTGCCGCCACATGGAAGTAGCCGGAAGTTCCGCATCGTCGGCAGCCTCCTCCAGTTCCTCCGTCTTCACTTCCGGCAGACGTGTGAAGAAGAACAGGACAGCTACCAGCAACACGACGCAGCCTACCAATATATAGGGCTTTGTCAACGTGAAAGGATCATCCTGCGCCCCACCGAAGATCAATGCTCCGCCAACCAGCGGGCCTAATATCCATCCCAATCCGTTGAACGACTGCGAGAGATTCAATCGTTGTGCACCCGATTCTGCCGGACCGAGTATGGTTGAATACGGATTTGCAGCCGTCTCCAAAATACATAATCCGCAGGCGATAACAAACAACGCCACCAAAAAAGGGGTTGCCGAATGCAGGAAAGCGGCAGGTATAAAAGCAAAAGCACCCGCAGCAAAAAGCAGCAACCCGAGGATAATGCCTTGCTTATAACCGTAACGTTTCATAAACATACCCGCAGGCAGCGCCATCAGGAAATAAGCGATGTAGGTAGAGAATTGCACCAGGCCGCTTTCGGCTTTCGTCATGGTGAAAGCTCCCTGGAAATGTTTATTCAGAACGTCCAGCAATCCGTGTGCAAATCCCCACAAAAGGAACAGGCTCGTGATCAGGATAAACGGGATAAGGTAGGATTTGCCGTTCGGGGCGGCGAATAAGCTTTGTTTGTTTTTCTTTTCCATCTGATTATTTTTGACAATATCTTTTCATAACTTCATTTTTAAGGACTGCAAAGATACGGTTTTCATTGAATAAACGAAGATGTTGAAAAACAGCATGACTGTATGTGCATGCCGTTTTCAGTCTTTCTTCTTCAGATAAAACGAAGGTGTCATATAAGATATTGTATACGCCGAATCGACGGAAGGACGATACAAATGAATACTCTGAAAAATCAGCTTTGCCGAATCCATATCTAAAACAAGCAGATTGGGGAAAGCGGCTTCCGGTATCGTATCCGTCGGATTTACTCCGGCTTTCTTTAGTTGTCCCTCCCAAAAAGAAGACAGGGCTTCGCTGTACACAACAGCCTTGTCTTTGTTAAATAAACGTAATGTATCGTTGTTGTTGATGGTGTACATGCAATTATCGTTCTGATAGCCTGTCACAGGGATCAGCAACTGGTAACCGGAAAGATCGATCGGATACTTGTTGTCTATCTCCATATAGGAATACCGGTCGTAACGTCTCTCATTCCCCGGCTCGTTCTCCCTTCCCTCTTGCGAAATCCTTTCGATATCCTTTGCCGTGATGCCCGGAATATAAGTAACCGCCGACAGCAGGACGACCGACAGACATGCGGCATACAAATACCTGCCCCACCGTTTCGTCAGGAACAGCACGACCAGTCCGGTCAGTATCCCTCCCACTGCGACCAAATAAACACGGGGTTCCGTAAAGCCGTACTGGTTGATACGGTAATAAGTCCCGATCCAGTACATCACCAGCGCGGGCAATACCACCCAGCTGGCGTATTTATAAAACCAGTCGTAATACCTTTTGGAAAGGAACACCTGACATCCTTTCAATATAAATGTAGCCGAAATAAAACTGACTACGATATAAGCTACCGCTCCTTTCGGCAATGACCATAGCACGGCTACCTTAATAAAATAGAGGTACAATATCACCGCATAGATCAGCAGCACGGGTGAAAGGACATAGTTCAGCAAGACTTCAAACAGCCGGTTGCGGCTCTCGTCCCTCTCCTCTTTCTCCTGGTTGAACATTAAAAACAGCAAAGGCATCCCGCACATAAATATCAGATACGCAGCCTCGGTGTAGAACCATCTGTAACTGTCTTCCCATATTTCAAAGATATATCGTATGGAAGCATTGATGGATATCGCCAGCAGATAGGCGACTCCGGCAAGCAGTCCGGCTGACAGCATCGCTTTGAGATAGCGCAGGGCAATACGGACAAAATCGTCATTGTCGCGTTTCCAGCCGCTTATGAGGTAGACGAGCTGTATCACGACCAGCGAGACCAGATAGGTCGGTGTCCAAATGGCTGTATCCGTCATCCAAAGGAACGGTATAAAGAAGAACGCGGAAAGATAATATATGGGACGCAACCGGATAGCTGCAGCCGGACTACCCGGCTTTGTCAGGCCGTTCAGCGTATAGGTCGCCAAAAACAGGATCGGAAAATAGGACAGCGGTCCCACGAGGAAGTCGTATTCATACCCGCTCTCGAAATGAACACATCCTGCCAGGCTGAAAACGACTGACATGAAGACTTCTACCGGATGTTGTCTGACTGCCGAACGCAGGCGGATCATGATGGCTTCTATTTTCTTTTTCATACGATCTGATGTTTATAGATATAAAACGAAGATAAGAACTTCTTATTTTTGGAACAAATCCGATAGCTGTTTGTTTTATTATAAAATCAATAAACATAATATAAAACATACAACTATGATTTTAAGTAGAAAATTATCCGATGCTCTCAATGAGCAGATATTGGCAGAGATGTGGTCTTCCAATCTTTATTTATCCATGTATATCCATTTTAGCCAGATCGGTCTGGACGGCTGTGCACATTGGATGAAAAAGCAATCACAGGAAGAACTGGAACATGCGTATAAAATGATCGATTACTCCATTCAGCGTGGCGGACAGGTGAAACTGGATCAGGTCAATGTGGTTCCGACCGCTTTCGGTACACCGCTGGAAGTATTCGAGCATGTTTATTCGCACGAAGTACATGTATCGGAGCTGATCGACAAGCTGGTAGACATCGCCCACGCTGAAAATGACAAGGCTACGCAGGATTTCCTTTGGGGATTCGTTCGTGAGCAGGTGGAAGAAGAAGCTACAGCCAAGAACATCGTCGAAAAGCTGAAGCTGTACGGCGAACATCATGTGGCGATCATGGATCATCATCTCGCCAAAAGATAGAGACACAACATCCTATTACTTACTATAGACTTTTATATGAAAGCACCGGATGCGGCTTTTCTGCCATTAAGCGGCATCCGGTTTATTCGACAGCCTTCAAAATGGCTTTCCCCCAAAACTCACCCAGCACCGCCGCGCCTTTCTCGTTGGGATGGAGATAGAAGGTTCCGGCATTCCCGTCTTCAGGGAAAAGGTCTGTCAGGTAGTTTTCCTTGAAATAATCGAATGCCTCCGTGTCGCCCATGAACACTTGTCCGGGGAAACGTTTGGCATATTCTTCCACGAGCGATTGCAGTACCGGATAGTAACTTTGCAAACGGTTCAGCCCCTCCTTCAGATACATTGCCCCGTTGTACGTGTTCGGACTGTACCATACCGGACGGTTCAGGACGATCTTGCAAGTCGGGTACAAGGCGAGCAACTGGTTGATGATGGCTTTCATGTTTTCCTCGTATTTCTCCGGCGAAGCGGGTGCACCGTTCGGACCGGTGATAGCGCTGTCATTCGTCCCCAGCATAATGGAGAAGATCAGGGTCGCCCAGGTTTCATCGGCAAACTTGTCGGCGGCGGCTCTCGCTTTCGGGAACAAGGTTTCCGTAGCCGGAAGATAATCCGTGGTCGTGCAGCCGCTTACTCCCTGATTGGAGTATTTGACCGATGTGACGGAGTGTTGTTTGGTCAGGTACAAGGCTGCTTTCACCGGAGGGGCATCGTGCGCAGGGTCTGCGATCAAAGCTCCGGCAGTAATGCTGTTTCCTATAAATATGATATTCATACTCTTTTTATTTTCCGCCTTCATAAAAGGGTTACTGATTGCCAGTCCCAGCAGCAGGCAGGCTATTTTCGCGATCTGTTTCATATCTGTTCAGTTGAGTTAGATTATTTGTCTGCGAAGATAAAAATAAATCAACTATTTCGGGGTGCTTTTTCAACCAAACTTTTGCGCCTTCCAGTTCGCGTAACGGATAGTCTTCCATGATGTTCATCAGTTCGCTCAACTGCTCGTTGGTGAATCTAAAGTTTTTGAAGAAGGCCGCCACAAATGGGTGCGTCTCGGAGAAGCCTTTGGTGGCAACGGCTGCAATATGCTCGGTATCGCCATAAACACCTTTGTCGTCGTCGAGGAACTTGAGGTCATAACGGGCGAACATCCAGTGGGGGGTCCAGCCTGTGACGACGATCCAGTCGTTATGCTCCACGGACTTCTGGAGGAAGGCGGTCATGGTCGGGCCGCTGGAAGGCATTAATTTGAGTTGCAGGCCGTAATCGTTTACGGCGTCTTCCGTCAGGTTCATCAGGCTGGCACCAATATCGATACCGATAATTTCGCCTTTGAAGCGTTCCTTATTGGCATTCAGTTCTTCGATCGTATTGATCGTCACGTAGGACGGGACGGCCAGACCTAAACGGGCGTTCTCAAAAGGGATGCCGATCGTTTCCAGGCGGTCGCCGTATTTCTTCATGTAGTCGACATGGGTATTCGGAAGCCAGGCATCCAGAAAGAGGTCGACTTTTCCGGCTGCTACCGAGGTGAAGATCGGGGCGATGTCGGCATTCTTCAATATCACCTTGTAGCCCTGCTCCTCCAGCATCGCCTTGGCAAGATAACTCATGGCGATGCCTTCCGACCAGTTCACGTAGCCGATGGAAATTTCTTTCGGGTCTTTGGCACGGTTGCAGCTGACCAGGAACATCAGGACAGCCAGCAGCAGGATCAGGTTGATAAGTATAAATAATCTTTTCATATAAATTCTTTTATGGAGTGAATAACTAAGGGCCGCTTATTTCTTGCGGACAAATCCCTGGGTAATACGGTCGAGGATGATCGCGAGGATCACGACGGCAATGCCGCCTTCAAAACCGAGGCCGATCTTCATCTGGGTGATTCCTTTGAGGACTATCTCACCCAAACCGCCTGCCGAGATCATTGCGGCGATGACCACCATCGAGAGCGCCATCATGATTGTCTGATTGACGCCGGTCATAATCGTCGGCAATGCCAAAGGAAGCTGTACTTTGAATAGCAACTGTCCGGAGGTGGCACCAAAAGAACGGGTCGCCTCGACGATATCTTCCGGAACCTGCCGGATACCGAGGTCCGTCAGACGAACTACGGGCGGCATGGCGAAAATAACGGTCGCGAATGCACCTGGTACGGGTCCCAATCCGAAGAACAAAACCGCGGGGATCAGGTAAACGAAGGCGGGCATGGTCTGCATCAGGTCCATGACGGGGCGGATTATCTTGGCAGCAACCCGGTTACGCGCCGTCCATATTCCCAGCGGTACACCGAGGACCAGGGCAATCACGGTAGAGGACAGAACTAATGCGACGGTCTGCATAGTCTGTTCCCAAAAGCCCATTCCGTAGATCAGAAGCAACCCCAGTAGTGTCAAAGCGGCAGTCCCTTTTCCGGCTTTATACCAAGCCAATACGGTCAGGGCTGCAATCATTATAAAAAAAGGTATCCATAGCAGGCCGTTCTGGAAGGCATCGATAAAGCCTCCGATCAGGTTATTGACGACATCAAAAAAATGCGCCCAGTGTTCCGTCATCCAGTTGATGACGATTTCTATATATTTTCCGATATTGATCATAAATCTATTGCGTTTTGAATTATTTCTTCTATTTCTTTTTCGTCTTTTCCTGTCATTTCAATGATGATGGCGGACGGAGGGATAACGCCCAGCAAACGGTTGTTCTCATCGACTACCGGCAATGCCTGCCGTACTTTGGACAGCAGAGGGAGCATATCTTCCACAATGGTATTTTCGAGAACGGACGGGACTTCTTTTTTGATAATGGAGCCGATATCCTTCCCGCCTTCTTTCCGCAGGTTCAGTACATCTTTATAGTGTATCTCTCCGATGAATTGGTCATCATTGCCGATGACGGGCAGTGCGTAGAGGCGTCTTTCGCGCATCTTCCGGAGGATGGTTTCCGGACCGTCCCTTTTGATCCTGACAACAATGGGTTGCCTGAGCATGATTGACGAGGCTGTTACGATTCGGCCGCGGTCCACGCTTTCCGTAAAACGGGTGACGTAATCGTTGGCAGGGTCGGTCAGTATCTCTTCCGGTGTTCCCACCTGCACGATGACACCGTCTTTCATAATGGCGATACGGTCGCCCAGCTTGATCGCCTCGTCCAGGTCGTGGGTGATAAAGACGATCGTCCTTTTCATCTTCTCCTGCAAGAGCAGCAACTCGTCCTGCATCTGTTCACGGATCAGCGGGTCGAGTGCAGAGAAGGCTTCATCCATCAAAAGGACCTCGGGATTGTTTGCCAGGGCACGTGCCAGTCCGACGCGCTGCTGCATTCCGCCTGACAGTTCATCGACCCGCTGGTTTTCGTACCCTTTCAGACCGACCTGAAGGATGCTCTCCAGGGCTTTCTTTTCGCGTTCCTGCTTAGGGACGCCTTGCAATTCGAGGCCGAAGGATACGTTATTCAGGACGGTGCGGTGAGGTAGCAGGCCGAAGTGCTGGAAAACCATCGCCAACTCTTTTCGCCGTATCTGCAACAGTTCCTTGTCCGACGAACGGGTTATATCTATCCCGTTCACCCGAATCTCTCCCATTGTCGGCTCGTTCAGCCGGTTGATACAGCGTAATAAGGTCGATTTACCGCTGCCGGAAAGCCCCATAATGACAAACATCTCGCCTTCTTCTATTTCCAGGTTCGCGTTACGCACGGCAACGGTACAGCCTGTTTCTTTTAGTATTTCCTGTTTGCTTTTCCCTTTCAGGATCATCTTTTTCGCCCGGCTCTTTTCGGGACCGAAAAGGATGGATAAGTTTTTTATTTCTATTTTTGCCATATATTGATTATTACTTAGGTTTATGAAACAAGGGGGCGTGCTCCGGCTCAGACTGGCCGGACAAGCAAAATTCCTCTTCCGGACGCACGCAGTGAATCCGAAATGACTTTTTAATCGTAAATTTATCTGCTAATTTTAATACCTTAATGGTAGACCAAATTTTACCCTTTCGTCTATATAACAAGTAAGCCTTGAATATGTTCATTTATATCAGAAAGTTCATACAAATGGAGGCATCCGATAGGCTTAGTTTCAAGAAATAAAGAATTATCTTATTTTTGAATGAAATTACATGAAGAAGATCGTACCTGACGAAAGATGATAACCAATCATATTCAGGAAACCTATCGGTTGCCTGCTAAACAAAAGAAGCGTGGAAACTGTTGATATATAGACATTGAGGCTCTCGACAGGCCCCCCAACAATATATATAACAGTACCACGCTCTTATCCATATACACGAATCAATTTCTACAATTCTCTCGGTGTGTATAAATAGAAAAGAACATTTGCATTTACAGTACTATTATTTGTTGGGATGAAATTGTCGAGATTTCAATGTCAAATAATATTTAAAAACGCTTATGTCTAACTAACAAATTGCCCATGTTGCAACACCTTGCATTTCATGTGCGGAACAAAGATACACAGAAGATTCAAATAATCAATTTTTCGCTAAAAAATATATACATATCTTCTATTCCTTCCTCCAATTCCCAGACTCTACAAAAAGGACAACTTTTTTTATAACTTAGGTATAAGCCGAGTCAACCGATCTTATATATTAGACAGATAGTAGTCAACTAAAATCATTAAACTACATTGCTTAAAGTGTTTCATTAGGATGAAACAAGTGTTTCACCTAGTAGAAACAACTGTTCCACTAGGGTGAAACACTTTTCAGGTGAGCTTTTATATAAACACCGACTGTTTGATTCATTTCTGTTTTTAAGGATACTGAAAACTAATTTAGCACGAACTAATTTCGTTTATCTATTCGGTAATTCGGAGATAAACATGTACATTTGCATTTTAAAGTATTCAATTAAATCTGTATCACAATGAAGACGCAATTATGCCAAAAGCTTGTAGCTCTTTTTCTCATAAGTATAATTGTCAGCGGTTGTAACACCGGGACAAAAAAAACGGCGGATAATGATATTACATTCGATTCAATCAATGTGGACAAGACCTATCATCTTCTGGAAAACCCGGAGAATCCGAATTGTAACCTTCAGATAAATTTCACTTATCCAGCTAAATATGACGACAAAGAGATCCTGAAAAAGATACAGCAGCAATTTGTGTCTGCATACTTCGGGGACAGTTACGAAAAGTTATCTCCGGAAGAAGCGGTAGCCAAGTACACGGAGGATTATCTGAATAATTATAAGGACCTGGAGGGCGAATATAAGGAAGAAGTGGCAAAAGCCGATGAAACGCCGGTCGGAGCTTGGTTCTCTTATTACGAAATGTCTACCAACGATATTGTCTATAACCAGAACGATATCCTCAGTTACTCAATCTACGTAGAAAACTATACCGGAGGGGCGCATGGCTCGCATGCGACCGCCAACCATGTCATCAACATGAAAACCGGTGCCCCAATCACGGAATCCGATATTTTCATCGAAGATTTCCAGGACGACCTGGCGCAGATCCTTGTAGACCGGATCGCCAAACAGAACAGCGTGGAGAATGCCAAGGATCTGGAAAACATCGGTTTCTTCAGCATCGACGAGATTTTCCCGAACAACAACTTCCTGATCGACGAAAATGGGATTACCTATACATTTAATGAATATGAGATAGCAGCCTATGTGGTCGGAGCAACGAGTGTACATCTCCCCTATGAAGAGATACAATACCTGCTCAAAAAAGAGAGTCCGATCGCACATCTGGCATTTTAAATACAATCTATGGAACTGATAAAAACTTATTTTCCGGAGCTAAACGAAACGCAACTTGCACAATACGAAGCTCTGTACGACTTATATACAGACTGGAATGCAAAGATTAACGTCATATCGCGCAAGGATATCGAGAATCTTTATCCGCATCATGTGCTCCATTCGCTGGGGTTAACCAAGATGATGAAATTCAAAAATGGTTCTACTGTAATGGATATCGGTACGGGAGGCGGATTTCCGGGTATTCCGCTGGCTATCTTCTTTCCTGAAGTACAATTCCATCTGGTAGACAGTATCGGGAAAAAGATCAAGGTCGGGCAAGCCGTTGCCGAAGCGATCGGTTTGAAGAATGTCACTTTCCGTCATTGCCGCGCTGAAGAAGAAAAGCAACTGTTCGACTTTGTTGTCAGCCGGGCTGTTATGCCGCTGGGCGACCTGGTTAAGATTTCCCGTAAAAACATACGGAAGGAACAACAGAACGCACTGCCGAATGGTTTAATATGCCTGAAAGGCGGTGAGTTGGAACACGAAATACAGGCTTTTCGGAAACAAGCGATTGTTGTCGAGTTAGGCGACCATTTCAAAGAAGAATTTTTTAGTACTAAAAAAGTAGTTTACGTACCATTATGATCACAATAAAAGCGTTTGAGTTCAATTACTTCCAGGAAAACACATTCGTGTTGTATGATGATACCAAAGAGGCGGTTATTATCGATTGCGGATGCCTTCGTCCATCGGAAGAAAAAGAATTAAGTGATTTCATTGCAGAGAACAAACTGACGGTAAAGCATCTGTTATGTACTCACTTGCATCTAGATCATATCTTTGGTAATCCGTTCGTATTCAAAACATACGGGCTGTCACCGCAAGCGCACAGGCTCGATGTGGAACAGCTTCCGCCACCAGACAAGCAGGCGCAGGCATTCGGATTGCCGGGACATTATCAGCATATTCCGGTTCAGAAATTGTTGGTCGGCAATGAAGTGGTCAAGTTCGGCCATTCGGAGTTGCAGGTACTGACTGTTCCCGGTCATTCTCCCGGAAGCGTTGCCTTCTATAATAAGAAGAACGGTTTCGCCATCGTGGGAGATGCCTTATTTGCCGGAAGCATCGGACGTACGGACTTGTGGGGCGGCAATCAGGATGTATTGATCGCTGCCATCAACGATAAGTTGTTGTCACTGCCGGACGAAACGGTCATTTACCCCGGACATGGCCCGGAAACGAGAGTTATCGACGAAAAATTAAACAATCCTTATTTATAAACACATTAAATACTATGGACACAAATAAATTTGTAAACCGCCACGTCGGCATTGCAAAGGAAGATATTCCGGCTATGCTTGAAGCTATCGGTGTTAAATCGGTTGACGAACTGATTGACCAGACAATCCCGGCCAATATTCGTCTGAAAGAACCTCTGAACCTTCCGGAGCCAATGACTGAAAGGGAGTTTGCAGAACATATCGCAGAACTTGCCTCCAAAAACGAAGTCTTCACTTCTTACATCGGAATGGGATGGTATGACACAGTTTGTCCTGCTCCTATCCAGCGTAATGTTTTTGAAAATCCGGTATGGTACACTTCATATACCCCGTATCAGGCAGAAGTTTCTCAGGGACGCCTCGAAGCGTTGCTGAACTTCCAGACTGTCATCAGCGAACTGACAGCTCTGCCCCTGACCAACTGTTCTCTGCTGGACGAAGCTACCGCAGCAGCAGAGGCTGCCACGATGTTTTACGGAACTCGCAGCCGCGCACAGGCAAAGGCAGGAGCTAACACTTTATTTGTAGATGAAAATGTTTTTGAATCTACATTGGCCGTGATCCGAACACGTATGGTTCCGCAGGGAATCAATGTTGTGGTCGGCAATTACAAGACATTTACATTCACCCCTGAAGTATTCGGTGCGATCGTACAGTTCCCGAATGCAGACGGTTCGGTTGAAGATTACAAAGAATTCATCGCGAAAGCCAATGCGAACGAAACCCGTGTTGCCGTAGCTGCCGACCTGATGAGCCTGGTATTGCTGACTCCTCCGGGAGAATGGGGTGCCGATGTCGTATTCGGTAGCAGCCAGCGTTTCGGTATACCGATGTTCTACGGCGGTCCTTCTGCTGCATTCTTCGCTACGAAAGATGAATACAAACGTGCTATCCCGGGACGTATCATCGGTATCTCGAAAGATGCTTACGGACACCCGGCTTACCGTCTGGCTTTACAAACACGCGAACAGCATATCAAACGCGAAAAGGCGACCTCCAACATCTGTACCGCACAGGCTTTACTGGCAACAATGGCCGGATTCTACGCTGTATATCACGGAGCAGATGGGTTGCGCAACATCGCCGGACGTATCCATGCTTCTGCCGGATTCCTGGCTGCCGAATTGGAAAAGTTAGGCTACAAACAGCTGAATAAAGATTATTTCGATACCTTGAAGATCGAACTACCTGCCAACGTATCCGTCAACGCGCTCCGCGAGATCGCATTGGAATGCAAGGTGAACCTTCGCTACTTCGAAGGCGGTCAAGTAGGCATCAGTATCGACGAAACAACACAGCCTACGGATATAGGCGTATTGTTGTATATCTTCGCCGGTGCTGCCGGAAAAGATTATATGCTGGAAGAAGCGATCCCGGAAAAGACTTATTTCGATCCGAAATTCGCCCGTACTTTGGACTTCCTGCAAGAAGATGTATTCAAGAAATATCGTACGGAAACCGAGTTGATGCGTTACATCACCCGCCTGGGACGCAAAGACGTATCGCTGGCTCAGTCAATGATCTCTTTGGGATCATGTACGATGAAGCTGAATGCTGCTTCTGAAATGCTTCCGTTAAGCCGGGCTGAGTTTATGAATATTCACCCGTATGCCCCGGAAGAACAGGTAGAAGGTTACAAAGAGCTGATCGAGAACCTATGCTGCTACCTGGCTGAGATCACCGGATTCAAAGGTGTTACCTTACAACCGAACTCAGGTGCTGCCGGCGAATATACAGGTCTCCGCGTTATCCGCGCTTACCTGGAAAGCATCGGACAGGGACATCGCAATATCGTATTGCTGCCTGCTTCGGCTCACGGTACAAACCCGGCGAGTGCCATCCAGTGCGGTTATACGACTGTTACCGTTAAATGTGACGAGAACGGCAATATCGACCTGGAAGATTTCCGTGCCAAAGCGGAAGCCAACAAGGAGAACCTGGCTGCCAGCATGATCACTTATCCGTCTACACACGGTATTTTTGAAGCCGACATTAAAGAAATGTGCGACATCGTTCACGCTTGCGGCGGTCAGTTATATATGGACGGTGCCAACATGAACGCCCAGGTAGGATTGACAAATCCGGGAACCATCGGCGCAGACGTTTGCCACCTGAACCTGCACAAGACATTTGCATCACCTCACGGTGGTGGCGGCCCGGGTGTCGGTCCGATCTGCGTAGCCGAACATCTGGTTCCGTTCCTACCTTCTCATCCGGTAGCCTGGGGCAGCGATCTGAATACGGTTTCTGCCGCTCCTTACGGAAGTGCCGGTATCCTGCCGATCACATACGCTTATATCCGCATGCTGGGCACAGAAGGATTGGAAACCGTTACAAAAACAGCCATCCTGAATGCGAACTATCTGGCTTCTAAATTCAAAGATACGTACGGTATCGTTTATACAGGTGCCACAGGACGTGTCGGCCATGAGTTGATCCTCGAATGCCGCGGTGTAAAAGAAGCATCCGGTATCGACGAAGGCGATATCGCCAAACGTCTGATGGACTTCGGTTACCATGCTCCTACGCTCTCATTCCCGGTACACGGTACCCTGATGGTCGAACCGACCGAAAGCGAAAGCAAAGCCGAACTCGACCGCTTCGCCGAAGTAATGGACTGCATCTGGAAAGAGATCAAAGAAGTAGAAGAAGGTAAGGCATCCAAAGAAGATAATGTGCTCAAAAATGCTCCGCATCCTGAATACGAAGTAACAGCCGATGAATGGAAGCATGAATACCCTCGTAGTAAAGCAGCCTTCCCACTGGAATGGTTGCATGACAGTAAATTCTGGATCAATGTGGCACGCGTAGACAATGCATACGGTGACCGTAACCTGATTCCGACTCTCTGTGCTTGTGAAATTTAATAACAAACAAATCTGAATGAAAAAAGTATTTATCGCTTTAGCAGCCGTTGCCCTTCTGGCAACGGCTTGCACGAAAGCACCGGAATCAAAAATCAAAGTGTACGGCTGGCAAGGCGAAGGAGGTAACACGACCGAAGAGACCTTACAAGCCGATTTTAGTAAATGGAAGTCTCATGGCCTGGACGGTATGTGCTATAATGCCGGACACGACTTACAGAAAATTCAGCGTGCAGCGAAAGTCGCTCATGCAAACGGTATGGAATATCATGCCTGGATCCCTGCCATGCTGCAAGGAGGTATGGATTCAACCCTTTATGCCGTAAACCGTAAAGGTGAACCTGCTTACGAAGTACAGGCATATGTTCCTTATTACAAATGTCTTTGTCCGAACCATGAAGGTACGGCAGAATTCCTTACTGACCTGTATGGCAAAGTGGCTGATATCCCGGAAGTGGATTATGTCCACCTGGACTACATCCGCTATGTAGACGTGATCCTGGCAAAAGGTCTTTGGGAAAAATACGGCTTAGTGATGGATGAAGAATATCCGACTGCCGACTATTGCTATTGCGATAAATGTGTAGCCGACTTCAAAGCTACTACCGGCATCGACATCAAATCGGTTGAAGATCCTTCCAAATGCAAAGAATGGGCACAATTCCGCTGCGACCTGATCACAAAGCTGGTCGACCGCATTGCCGATACTGTTCACGCAAAAGGTAAGAAGGTAAGTGCTGCCGTATTCCCCGGTCCTGACTCTCATGCCAAATGGATGGTTCGCCAGGAATGGAACAAATGGAATATCGATGCATTCTTCCCAATGAACTACAACGATTTCTACCTGGAAGATGCTGCCTGGGTAGGCAAAGTGACCAAAGAAGAAGTGAACTCTGTCAAGGGAGAAAAACCTGTTTACAGCGGTCTGTTCATCTGTCGCGACTGGCAAAACAAAGCCAACATCAAAGATCCGGAAGGACACGGATTGATCCCGTCGGAGATTGAAGAAGCCGTTCGCGGATCAATGGAAGCCGGTGCAGCCGGTGTGGCTCTGTTCACACCAGGTAACATGACTGACGAACACTGGAAAGCTTTCGACAAGGCTATTCATCAAACTTACACTGTAAAGAAATAAAAAAAGACTTACACGAAATGTAAATACACGCAGGTATACGCAGCTCTAATTTTCTCATCTGCCTATACCTGCGTTTTACGTTTTATATTCTATATTCTAAAAACAAATAACTATCACATGAACACAACGACAAAGAAAGAGAAAATCAAATTCAGTAAAGCGTTTTGGGTAGCCAATACCGTCGAACTATTTGAGCGTGCTGCTTACTACGGCGTATTTATCGTAATAACCCTTTATCTCAGCCGCATCCTCGGGTTCAACGACATACAGGCGGCAACTATCGCCGGAACATTCTCTGCATTTCTCTATTTCCTTCCAACTTTTGCCGGTGCATTGGCCGATAAAATCGGATTCCGCAATTCCATGCTGCTGGCTTTTTCTTTACTGACTATCGGTTATGCCGGTCTAGGACTTTATCCTACCTGGCTTCAGTCTGCCGGACTGGTCGAATACGGGACTACGACTACATTTACCGGATTGCTTGAAAGTAATCTTCGTTATGGGATTATCCCGATCATGATACTGATCGTTATCGGCGGCTCATTCATCAAGAGTGTGATCTCCGGAACGGTAGCCAAAGAAACGACTCCCGAAACCCGTGCCAAAGGTTTCTCCATATTCTATGCAATGGTAAATATCGGAGCTTTCTCCGGCAAAACGATTGTAAAACCATTGCGCGAAGCATTAGGGAACGAAGGATTGATCACCCTCAACTATTTCTCCGCTTCGATGACTTTTCTCGCCTTACTCGCGATCTGGTTCTTCTATAAAAGCAGCCAGCATTCAGGAGAAGGAAAGACATTCGGACAGATATGGAAAGCATTGATCAAAGTATGTACGAACGGTCGCCTGATTATACTGATCTTTATCATCTCCGGATTCTGGATGGTTCAGCACCAGTTGTATGCAACCATGCCTAAGTATGTTTTACGTTTGGCAGGAGAAGGGGCTTCTCCCTCCTGGTATGCCAACGTAAACCCGTTGGTGGTTGTGCTGACCGTTAATCTGGTCACCCAGTTAATGCGTAAAAAAACAGCGCTGACCTCTATGACATTCGGCATGTTCATTATGCCGATATCCGCACTTTGTATGGCTTCGGGAAATATGCTCGATGGAAATACAACGATTCTGGGTATGCATCCGGTTGCCTTTATGATGGTAGTCGGTATCGTTTTCCAGGGATTGGCTGAGACATTTATATCTCCCCGTTTCCTCGAATATTTCTCATTGCAGGCCCCCAAAGGAGAAGAAGGGTTATACCTAGGCTTCAGTCATCTCCACTCATTCCTGTCGTCCATTCTCGGATTCGGATTATCCGGTTTCTTACTAAGCAAATATTGTCCGGAGCCGAACCTGTTCGCTACGCATGAAGAATGGGTGGCAGCCAGTGCCAATGCCCATTATATCTGGTACTACTTTGGAGCAATCGCTTTAGTATCGGCATTTGCCCTGATTATTTATGGTCAGGTGGTAAAACGACTGGATGCAGCAAAAGGCAATTAAACATGGGGAAAAGCACCTGTCAGAGTGCTCAAAAAACCCTAAAGTGTGCACATTTCAGGTTAAAGTTGTTTGATATAAAGAATGTTTGACTACTTTTGCAGTTCGGTATTTTTTACTAATTACCGAATAATTTTCAGACAATAGAAATCTAATATTCCTATTTAATATGAGTTTAAGAATTATTGTTTTAGCGAAGCAGGTTCCGGACACACGCAACGTGGGAAAGGATGCGATGAAAGAAGACGGAACGGTAAACCGTGCCGCACTTCCCGCCATCTTTAACCCGGAAGACCTGAACGCATTGGAACAGGCCCTACGCCTGAAAGATGCCTACCCCGGATCAACTGTTACATTGCTGACTATGGGCCCGGGACGTGCCGCCGAAATTATCCGTGAAGGTTTATACCGCGGAGCAGACGGCGGCTTTTTGTTAACCGACCGCGCCTTTGCCGGAGCCGATACATTGGCTACTTCATACGCTTTGGCTACGGCTATCAAAAAAATTAATGATTATGACATCATCATCGGTGGCCGTCAGGCTATCGACGGAGATACAGCACAGGTTGGTCCCCAGGTAGCAGAAAAGCTGGGATTGACACAGATCACTTACGCTGAAGAAATCCTGAATGTGGATGAAGCAGCACGCCGTATCACCGTTAAACGTCATATCGACGGAGGTGTGGAAACCGTAGAAGGTCCGCTGCCTATCGTCATCACAGTAAACGGCTCGGCAGCTCCCTGCCGTCCGCGCAACGCCCGACTGGTACAGAAATACAAACGTGCCATGGGTGCACAGGAAAAAGCAGCTCAACCGACTGCCTGCCATCCTGATGTTCCGAGCGAACTGCCGTATGCAGACCTTTACGAGAAACGTCCGTACCTGAATATCCAGGAATGGAGCGTGAACGACGTAAACGGAGATCTGACACAGTGCGGTCTGTCCGGTTCACCTACAAAGGTAAAGACTATACAGAATATCGTGTTCCAGGCAAAGGAAAGCAAAACGCTGACCAGCGCGGATAAGGATATAGAAGAGATGATTGTTGAACTGTTAGCTAACCATACCATCGGATAAGATTATGAATAACGTATTTGTATATTGTGAGATTGAAGGCACAACCATTGCCGATGTAAGTCTCGAACTTCTGACCAAAGGTCGTAAGTTAGCGAATCAGTTAGGTTGCCAGCTGGAAGCAGTTGTTGCCGGTAGCGGCCTCGAAGGTGTAGAAAGCCAGGTACTGCCTTACGGTGTCGACAAAGTACACGTGTTCGATGCTCCAGGCCTGTTCCCTTACACTTCACTGCCCCACTCTTCTGTCCTGATCAACCTGTTCAAGGAAGAAAAACCTCAGATCTGCCTGATGGGTGCTACCGTTATCGGTCGTGACCTGGGTCCTCGTGTATCTTCTGCACTGACCAGCGGCCTGACTGCAGACTGTACTTCATTGGAGATCGGTCCTCACGAAGATAAACGGGCAGGTATCACGTATGAAAACTTGTTGTATCAGATCCGTCCAGCTTTCGGTGGTAACATCGTGGCAACCATCATCAACCCGGAACACCGTCCTCAGATGGCTACCGTTCGCGAAGGTGTGATGAAGAAAGAGATCCTGGATGCCAATTATAAAGGCGAAGTGGTAAAACACGACGTAGCAAAATATGTATCCGATGCTGATTATGTAGTAAAAGTAATCGACCGTCACGTAGAAAAAGCGAAACACAACCTGAAAGGTGCTCCTATCGTAGTTGCCGGAGGTTATGGCGTAGGGTCGAAAGAAAACTTCAACCTGCTGTTCGAATTAGCTAAAGAACTTCATGCAGAAGTAGGTGCCAGCCGTGCTGCTGTTGACGCCGGTTTCTGTGACCACGACCGCCAGATCGGACAGACCGGTCTGACCGTTCGCCCGAAACTCTATATCGCCTGCGGTATTTCCGGACAGATCCAGCATATTGCCGGTATGCAGGACGCAGGTATTATCATCTCTATCAACAACGACGAGAACGCTCCGATCAACACCATCGCTGACTATGTGATCAACGGTTCGGTTGAAGAAGTGATCCCGAAGATGATCAAGTATTACAAACAGAACAGTAAATAAGATATGGCTAACTTTTATTTAGATAATCCCAGCATGAAACATCACCTGCATCACCCGTTGATGCAGCGGATCGTCGAGCTGAAAGAACGCGGCTATGCCGACAAGGATAAATTTGACTATGCTCCTCAGGATTTCGAAGATGCAATGGACAGCTACGAAAAGGTGCTGGAAATTGTAGGTGAAATCTGTGGTGAGATCATCGCTCCCAATGCAGAGGGCGTAGACCATGAAGGCCCGTCTGTTGCCAACGGACGTGTGACGTATGCCAAAGGTACGCAGGAAAACCTGGATGCCGTACGCAAAGCCGGCCTGATGGGTATCGCAATGCCCCGCCGTTACGACGGCCTGAACTTCCCGATCGTTCCTTACATCATGGCTGCCGATATGGTATCGCGTGCCGATGCAGGTTTTGAAAACCTTTGGGGATTGCAGGACTGTGCGGAAACACTATATGAATTCGGTAACGACGACCAGCGTCAGCGTTATATCCCGCGTGTTTGTGCCGGAGAAACGATGTCGATGGACTTGACCGAACCGGATGCCGGTTCCGACCTCCAGTCTGTTATGCTGAAAGCTACTTACTGCGAAAAGGACGATTGCTGGTATCTGAACGGCGTAAAACGTTTCATTACCAACGGTGATGCCGATATTCACCTGGTACTGGCACGTTCCGAAGAAGGCACACGCGACGGTCGTGGTTTATCCATGTTCATCTACGACAAACGTAACGGTGGTGTGAATGTTCGCCGTATCGAGAACAAGATGGGTATCAAAGGATCTCCTACTTGCGAATTGGTATTCAAGAATGCTAAAGCCGAACTTTGCGGTGACCGCAAACTTGGTTTGATCAAATATGTAATGGCATTGATGAACGGTGCCCGCCTGGGTATCATGGCACAGGCAGTAGGTTTGAGCGAAGCGGCTTACCGCGAAGGTTACACCTATGCAACGGAACGTAAACAGTTCGGCAAAGCGATCATCGAATTCCCGGCTGTATATGAAATGGTAGCCCTGATGCGTGCCAAAGCGGATGCTTCCCGTTCCATGCTTTACGAAACAGCTCGTTTCGTAGACGTTTACAAGGCGTTGGACGATATCTCCAAAGAACGTAAGCTGACTCCGGAAGAACGTCAGGAAATGAAGAAATACAGCAAACTGGCTGATGCATATACACCGATGGGTAAAGGTATGACCACCGAATATGCCAACCAGAATGCGTATGACGCAATCCAGATCCATGGCGGTTCAGGTTTCATGAAAGACTATGCCTGCGAACGTATCTACCGTGATGCCCGTATCACAAACATCTACGAAGGTACTACCCAGTTGCAGGTGGTTGCAGCGATCCGCCACGTCACCACAGGTACTTACCTGGCTCAGATCCGTGAATACGAAGCCATCGAATACAAACCGGAACTGGAAGGTCTGAAGAACAAGCTGAAAGCAATGACTGACAAGTACGAAAAAGTAGTTGCCGCGGTTACAGAAACCAAAGACAACGAATACATCGACTTCCAGGCACGCCGTATGGTAGAAGCTGCCGCTCATTGTGTCTTCGGTTACCTGTTACTTCAGGATGCCAACAAAGACGACAGTTACCGCCGTTCAGCCGAAGTATATATCAACTACGGCCAGGCAGAAGTTGACAAGATCGAATCTTTCATCAACAACTTCAACCGCGAAGATCTGGCGTATTACAGACAAGCGTAATACAACCATCTCCATAAAAAAGAAAATCCGGGTATCGTTTGATATCCGGATTTTTTATTTCTACATTTGTCCCAACAACCAAACAGTATTAGCTATGAACAATTACAATCCTTTATTACACCACCGTCATAGTATCCGGCTACAAGGATACGATTACTCCCAAGAAGGCCTGTATTTCGTAACGGTATGCACGCATAATATGCAATGCCTATTTGGCAACATCACCAACGGCCAAATGATATTAAACCAATTTGGCCAAATCATCGAATCCGCCTGCCAACAAATCGAACAACAATCCCCCTACATCCGCTTCAACATCTATTGCATCATGCCCAACCACTTCCACGCCATCATCAAAATCACCTCCCCCTGTACGGGCGGTTCGCGAACCGCCCTTTCCCGCCCCACCAAACCCCTCGGCCGCATCATCGGCGCATTCAAAACAATCACAACCAAAAACATTAATCTTATCAATAACACACCAGGCCAACGATTATGGCATCGCAATTATTATGAACATATTATCCGCAATGATTACTCATATCAGAATATATATAATTATATATTGGAGAATCCGGAGAGGTGGGATAGGGATAAATATAGGAGATGAAAGGGGGGATGGGGCGACGGTAGGGGCGGTTCGCGAACCGCCCGTACAGGGCCTGCCCTATTCAAATAAGCCTGCCTTATTCAAATAGGCCTGCCTTATAGCATATTCAGATAGAGGCAAAAGAGCGGCGATGCCACAATATCCATTGCATAATTCCTCGTAACGATAAATAAATCAGAAATGCCATCCATAATGCATGGTTTCCCATTATTCCGTAAAACAGATAATAGACAACGAAGAATGTACCTGAAGCGACCAGCATCGAATAAAGCATCAGGCGGGTAGCCGTAGCCCCGATCAGGATGCCATCCCAAAGGAAAGCGGCAAAACCAGCCAATGGGATAGCCAGCACCCAGTAATAATAAGTTCCGGCAGCCTCTATGACTGTCGTGTCGTTGGTCAATAAGCCCAGAAAGCCTTGACCGCCTATCATATACAGAATTGTAAAGGATAATGATAACCCCCAGCCCCAACGGAATAATAGCCGGATCATCCTTTGTAATCCATTCCGGTTCTGTGCACCGACATAACGCCCTGTCATCGCTTCTCCGGCATAGGCAAAGCCATCCATGATATAAGAAAACAAGGTGAATAACTGCATTAATAAGGTATTGACAGCCAATACGACATCCCCCTGCCGCGCCCCTGTCGATGTGAAAAAGGTTGTGACAGCCACCAGGCACAACGTACGGAAAAAGATATCGCTATTTACCTGAAAGAAACGATGCATAGCTGTCCAACCCAGGATCTCCCGCCAGTGAAAAGGAATTTTCAATCTTCCGTAATAACGTAGCCAAAGCAGTAAAGCCATAAATAGTCCGGCATATTGGGCAATCAGCGTACCCAATGCCACGCCCTCGATCTTCATATCCAACAGATAGACAAAAGCCAGACTCGCCACGATATTCACTATATTTTGTGTAATCGCTATAAACATCGGGAAACGGGAATTCTGCATGCCGATAAACCACCCGGCAAAACCATACAACCCTAGTACAGCGGGTGCTCCCCATACACAGATACTAAAATAAACCGTAGCCAACTCGCGAACCTCAGCAGTAGCATCTATCAAAAGAAAAGCGACTTTCCGAATCGGATACTGAAGCAGTAACAGGCATAAAGCTATAAAAAGCCCTACTCCCACCGCCCTCAACAAAACACGGGTCACCTCGTTCAGATCACGTTTACCAAAAGCCTGCGAAGTCATCCCACTCGTCCCCATCCGTAGGAAACCAAACAACCAATAGATTATATTAAACAGCATCCCTCCCACTGCGATCGCTCCGATATAGGAAGCCGATCCCAAGTGTCCCACAATGGCGACATCGATCAGTCCCAATAGAGGAACGGTTATATTTGAGACAATAGAGGGAATTGCCAGTTGAAGTATCTTTTTATTCATATTACATCCTTATATCGACATGCAAAGATACAGATTTGTTTGCATTTTATCAGATTTGTATCATCTGCAACAACAATGCCGAACAGCTTTCATACAAATGTTTCACTTATTTCATCTGCCATCTGCAACAAATACACATAACACACTATTGAACAGCGAATTTACGGTTGCAGACTCAACGATTTATCTGCAACCGCATCTGCCACCTGTCACCCCTTTACTTTATTTTTACGACAGAATAGCAAGTACCGCGTCGGGTACGCCGGGAAGGATACTTGTTTTTCTGCAACAAGCGACCGAAATAAGACAACCGTTTATTTCCCAACTTCACACCGCTCATCTTTTGCAGATAAAGGACTATTTCAATCGGAGATAAACATTCATAATCTTCATCCGGCAAAGCGGGACGGAAATATTGCAAAAGCAATTGTTCTTCAACAGGCATTTGCTGAAAAGCCTCATTATTCTTTGTCGTCGAAAACTCTTCTTCGGAAGTAAACCAGTAACGCTCGCCGGAAGCCAAAGCGGCTGATGCCTGTGCATACAATTGCTCGTAATTTACCGTAAACGAATGATCGATCGTACCTGTTATTTCAATACAAATAAAACGGCGGCTTCCGGTCGGGTCGGACAATAAATCGTAATTATTGCAGGTCGCAATGAAAGAAGCATAGCGATGCAGCGCATCGACACTCCGCTTATAAGGCTGACGGGCATTGACTACCGGCTTTTGAAGGACATGCTTCAAAAAACTTTGATAAGCGGAACTGACCGAGTCGAACTCGTCGATATTAATCAGGGCAAAACGACTTAACATCAACTCCGCATTTCGCTTGTTCCCGAAATCAATACTATCGGTATAATATAGACGCAGGGAAGGAGGCAACAAATTCCGGCACCAAGTAGACTTGCCGCATCCCTGCGGTCCTACCAGCAATGGCAACGAACTGTTCGCATGCAGATGCTCGCGCCTGCGCCAATGCATAACCATACTCAGAAACCAAATATAAAACAGATCGCGCCAATCCGGATTAGCAGTCGGCAATGTATCTGCCAAAGCACGAATATGATCCTTTCCGTCCCAGACAGGCAAATGATCCAGAAAGTCATCCAATGGGTGAAAGACCGGTGCGCGATCCGAATAAACATATCGTTTCACATCCCTGTCCCACAATGCCAACCCTTCGGCCTGTGCATTCAGCCCGATACTATTCAATACGGTATCTGTTATCGGAGCAAACTGAATATAATAAGATCCGCGGGCACGAAACTCGACCTCCCCGGTCAGCATATTACGCCGGAATTCATAACGCCGCTTCATAAACTCATCCGTTTTAACAGCCATCAATTGCTCCTGGGGTACAGTAAACTTCTTCCCGAAATTCCTGGATAATTGATAAGCCGTATGTATCGTTTCCCTTATTTCCTCCTCAAAAAACTTCAGATCCTGGTATATCATCGTCCAGCGGACAGCATCTTCTTCCGGAATACCCGAATGGAAACAGTTTTCAGCCAACCGGATCAGAAAAGGCCTTACCTCCCTCCCTTCGTCCAGCCCTCCGGTCTTGTCCAACGCATCCTGTACACAGGCATTATACAAACGGGAAATAATATGGCTACGCTCATAACCGGGCATCAATCGCAGTAACGGGTCTTCATTTTTCTCAACCGACTCCCTGTAAGTAATTTCAGAAGACAATTGCATCGGTTGCTCCAATGTCAATGGGATAGCCGAAGGATTATAATAAAGTTCCGGATCATACGAGAACCTGCACCCTTGCTCCAAAGACGGATTTTCAAACAGGATATCACATTGCAACTGGCCACGGTAATAATTCACCGCACGCCGGCAGGCTGCCGCATGAAACAATTCTGCCAACTCTTTCGTTTGTGGCAAAGAACCATCCGGCAGGGTAAACGGAACCAGTATTTTCACACTTTTGCCACTCGATCCGGCAAAAGCCGCCAGTGTCTGCGGAGCTTCCGAAGCTAAATTCTTTATTTTTTCCACTTCCCTACGATCTGCCAGGTTATTGACCTGCACCAACACGACACCATTATACAAACTGAAATACAGCTCATTATCTTTTTTTCTAAATTTAGCAGCAAACAGTAGGACAGGAATCTTATCGGCATGCACATTTTTGCACCCAGGCATTATACTTTTCAGCGACTCTCTCAACAATACTATTTCTCTGTTGTACTCTTCATTGGCCATCGTTGCCATTACTGCATCCAACTCTATATTTTTCAGCGACTTACCATCACCTTTCATCTGTGTTACTTTCATAAATACCATTTATTATATTTGTGGCGTGTGACAGATGACAGATGTCGTTGCAGATAACACCTCATCATCTGCCACACCTAACAAATTATCCTTCAACCATCTACCACCGATAGTGGCAGATGACAGATAAATTCCCAAAACTTTATGTATAAACGATTATTTCAGCTTCGTAAACTCTATATCGCTCAGCTTTTCTTTTAGTTTCGGACTGGGTTTAAAGCTGATACTTTTCAATTTGATGGACTCGGCACGTACCTTGGAAGGAACTTCCACCTCCCGGTTCGGTTGGGCGGTGATACTGAACGTGCCCAAACCGTCTATTGTAACGGTGTAGCCATCTTTCAGATGAAATGCGATCATACGGGTCAGGTTTTCGATCATCCCTTTCACCTCCCCGTAGTTGAAGGTGCTCATATCGGCCATCTGATTGGCCAGGGCATCGAGATTTACATTACCGTAACTTACGGTGGTTACTGAGTACTTCACCTGCTCTTTGTCGGTGATATTGTCATTGATTTTCGTGAGTTTGTACCTTACAGCCATGCGGTTCCCTTTCTTTTAGATTTAATATTACTACTAGTTATATCAAAGGTTACTACCTTTTATCTCTTTAGTCACTAGTTAGTAATACTACCCTGTACAGGATAATTGAATAGGGTGTACAGGGTGGCTTGGCAAGGTGTACAGGATAGTCAGCCAGGGTGTACAGGATGATATTACTAAGTAAGGACTAAAGGTATAAAATATAAGGAGATACACAATAGTTTGTGGGAAGTTTATTTACAAAAGCTCTCACGCAACTCTCTTATCGATGGTACAAAGAATGAAACCAGTCCAATCATTCCAACCAACACTCCCCCTATTATAAATGTATTCCCGATCCCGATATTATCCGCCAGGAAACCGGTACTCAGCAATCCTATCATTGAAGGAAGCAAACTGACACTCATATAAAATGAGAACACCCGCCCCATTACTACCGGATTGATGCGTGTCTGCATCACTGTAGTGAAAGATGCCATATAAAGAGAACCGGATATCCCACCGACCGCCGTCAACCCGACAAACAAAGGATAACCCGAAACAGGTAATACTCCGGATAACAGGAATGTGATCCCTAACAAAATATACATCCAGTTGATCAGTGATATCTCATTCAACCTAAACTTCTTGATCCCCAGAAAAGCACCGCCTAACAAGGCGCCGATTCCCCAGGCCGCTTCTACCAGACTGATCTGATAAGCATTCCCCGAATAGTGATTCAGTGTCATCAAAGGGAACAACACACCGACCGGCATAATAAAGAAAGTAGCCAGGATAGACAGGACAAACAACCACGACAATCCATTTTGCGCACGCACCTCCGTATAGGCTTCTTTGGCTTCCTTCAATAATTGTACCTTTTGACTTCTCACTTCATTCTCCGGATCGGGAATCTTTACAAACAGAAGCGAAGTACAAGCCAATGCCGCCCCGATCACATCCAACAGCAATATATTCGTCATCTCCATAAAGGAAATAAAAAGTGCTGCCAGAGCAGGTCCGGCAATATTACAGGCCGACTGAATGATCTGATTGATCCCGGCTATACGGATCAGTTCCGATTTAGGAGCCAGTAAAGGTACGGAAGCCTGCATCGCCGGCATATGAAATGCCGATCCAACCGAACGCAAAGCCAGTAGGATATACACATGTCCGAGCTTCGCCACATCCAGATAGAACAGGAAGGCAAGGATCAGCGTACAGAAAGCAATGAAGCTATCCGCCATGATCATGACCCGCTTCCTCTTCCAGCGGTCGATAAATATACCGGTAAACAATCCGAGTACCGACTGCGGAAGCATGGCGGCAATGGCTGCAAAAGCGAGTACTTCAGCCGATTTAGTTTCGAAACTAAGCCATAAGATGATTGCAAAATTGACGATCGAACTGGTCAGGATAGAGAAGAACTGCCCGGTCCATATAATAGCGAATACTTTTTTCCAGTTATTCATAACTTCTTTTAATTAAAATAAAATATGTATAGAAATGTACTTCCCGAAGCCTCTCCGGAAGTAAAAAATGAAGGTTCAAAAGATAAGAAGGCTCTTATCTGCCGTTACACAAAGTAAACGAAACCAAATTTAGAAGTTATTGAACACATAAAAGATGATTAATTTGCTGCAAGTATACGAATAAAATCCGAATTATCAAACTCTTTAAAAAACGAAGGCTGCGGGATTCACATCCGACAGCCTTCTACACTAACCCTTAACTTTAACCAATGAAAAACAATAATCTACTTAATTAGTTTTTTAGCGAAGCGATTGCGGCTTCGTAATTCGGTTCGTTGGTAATTTCGGAAACGAGTTCCTCATAAACCACTTTACCTGCTTCGTTGACAACTATCACGCCACGGGCCAATAGACCTTTCAGCGGACCGTCAACCATCAGCATCCCGTACTTATCTTCAAAACATGAACACCGGAATGCAGAAAGTGTGATCACTTTATCGATGCCTTCCGTCGTACAGAAGCGTCCATGTGCAAAAGGTAAATCTTTTGATACGGCAAGTACCACAGTGTTGGGTAAAGAAGCGGCTTCTTTGTTGAAACGTCTCACCGAAGCGGCGCACACAGCAGTGTCCAAACTGGGAAATACGTTAATTACAACATTCTTACCTTTCAATTCTTTGAGGGATAATTCCGATAGATCACTTTTTACTCCTTTGAAATCCGGAGCCTCTGCTCCAACTGCCGGTAATGTACCGTTGGTATTTACTTCCAAGTTACCTTTAAATGTTATTTTTGCCATCTTTGTAGTATTTTATGTTTTACGTTAAAAGCGGCTCACAAATATAAGCGGCTTTGTATGACTAAAACAAAAGTTAAAGAATAATGTTTTTCATTTTAACTCTTTTTAATCACTTGTTCAGAGAACAGTTTTTCTATCTTTGACGCAAAATTGAATGACATGGATTGGTTGATTATTTGTACATTACTTATCATCATTGTTTTACAGATCTTATTCCGTCCTAAAAAGGACAATACCGATACACAAAACGAATTGAAACGCCTGCTGGATGAAATGCAGCGTTCTTTCGAACGCATTGAAAAAAACTTCCGGGAGGACTTCCGCCTGAACCGCGAAGAAGGCCGCATCGTTGCCCGCGATAACCGGGAAGAGCTGACCCGTTCCATGAACGAATTTCGGGAAGCTTTCGACCGGGGGATCGCTTCCTTTAACAACCTGCAACGGGAAAAGTTCGCCAACCTGGACGAACAGCAGCGCATGTTGGTTACGAACACCGAAAAACGTTTGGAGGAGATCCGTGTTACGGTAGACGAGAAATTACAAAAAACATTAAACGACCGGATCGGTCAGTCGTTCCGCCTGGTCACCGAACAACTGGAGAGTGTACAGAAAGGACTCGGGGAAATGCAGACACTGGCACAGGATGTAGGCGGCCTGAAACGGGTATTGAGCAATGTCAAGACACGGGGGAATATCGGAGAGATACAACTGAGTATGTTGCTGGAACAGATACTGGCTCCGGAACAATATGAGGCCAATGTTCATACCCGTAAAGGTTCGGATACTGTCGTCGAATTTGCCGTCAAGCTGCCGGGACGGGATGATATACGCGAATACGTTTATCTTCCGATAGATGCCAAATTCCCGAAAGATATCTACGAACAGTTGCTGGATGCCTACGACAATGCCGATCCGCAAGCGATCGAGGCTGCCGGGAAGTTACTGGAAACGACGATCAAGAAGATGGCTAAAGATATTTCCGACAAATACCTGGCTCCGCCTGCGACGACTGATTTCGGTATCATGTTCCTGCCGTTCGAAGGTATTTATGCCGAAGTGGTACGCCGTTCTGCTTTAATGGAAGAGTTACAGCGTACTTACAAAGTGGTTGTAACGGGGCCTACTACGCTTGCCGCCATCCTGAACAGTTTGCAAATGGGTTTCCGCACACTGGCTATCCAAAAACATTCGGGAGAAGTATGGACCATTCTCGGTGCCGTAAAAAAGGAGTTCGAAAAGGTGGGCGGCATGCTGGAAAAAGCACAAAAGAACCTGCAAACGGCCAGCGGCCAGATAGAAGAAGTACTCGGTACCCGTACCCGCGCTATCCAGCGAAAGCTGAAAGATGTCGATACACTGAGCGACCGCGAAGCTCGTGCGATCATTCCTGAATTGGGACCGTTGACGGAGGATGAGGATAATATAGAGGCTTAATTTTAGATCATACTAATTTGCAGAGATAAAGAATTATTATTTCCTTTGTATCAGTAAACATGTTCGTATGAAAAGGGATATAGTACTAAAAAAGCTCGCATTCTTAAAAGAGACGCTCTCGTCCCAATACGGGGTAAGCAAGATCGGCCTTTTTGGTTCCACTATACGCGGTGAGAACAAAAAGAATAGCGATATTGATATTTTGATAGATTTCCAGGAAGGAAAAGAAACCTATCAAAACTATATTTCAGTATGTGATATCCTGGAAAATTTCTTTCATAAACATAAACTGGATATAGTCACATTAAAAGGTCTCAGCCCTTTCATTGGCAAACAAATCCTCAATGAAGTAGAATATGTCTAAATCACATATCGTTTATTTACAGCATATACTTCAAGAATGTTGCTACGTCACATCTGTTGTAACGGATAGTTTGCCTATGTACCAGTTCTTATCGGATGAAACATTAAAAAGAGCTGTTACCCGTAGCCTGGAAATCATAGGTGAAGCGACTAAGAAAATTCCGGCTGATGTAAAATATGAATGGAATGACATTTCATGGAAACAAATGGCAGGTATGAGAGATAAGTTAATTCATGATTATATGGGCGTTAATTATCTCATTGTTTGGGATGTTGCTAAAAATATTATACCGGTTCTTATTCCTCAGATTGAAGCCATTATTGATAAAGAAAAAGAGAACAGGATAAACAGATGAAAAACGACGGTTTTACTTTCCGCAAACGGTTACGGAGTTTCCGGTATGCTTTCAATGGGATACGTTTATTGATTACCCGGGAACATAATGCCTGGATACATTGTTTTGCTGCTGTTTGTGTGGTTGTCGCTGGTATTTTGCTGGGACTGTCAGAGATGGAGTGGATCGCTGTTGTGATCGTAATCGGTGCGGTACTGGCTGCCGAGGCAGTCAACTCGGCACTGGAAGCGATAGCGGACTTCGTTTCACCGGAATACAGTGAAGCCATTAAACGAACCAAAGACCTGGCGGCGGGAGCCGTATTGATCATAGCTATTGCCGCCGCAATCGTAGGCGGAATCATCTTTTTCCCTAAACTGATCGCTTTATATTAAAACCGCCCGTTTTGAACAAAATAGTATATATCACAGTTATTTAATTTAAATGATGAAAACAATGAAACTTCCCGAAGACCCGACGATGCTCTTTAGCGTAATCAACATGAAGCTACGCGACCGATATGCATCACTCGATGAATTATGCAGTAAGATGGATGTAGACAAGGATATGCTTGTACATAAACTGGCTATTGCCGGCTTTGAATACAGTGCTGAAAACAATAAGTTTTGGTAACTTCCGTTTCTATATTTGCACTAACAATAAATATATGAAACGTACAACCTATCTCTTTATCTTCCTCCTGGCCTTTATCGCCTGTTTCAACGGACATGCACAAGAAGTCAAGTTAAGCGGCAGCCGGAAAGCCGTCCGCACCTCGGGCGACGTACTTGCCTGCCTGACTCCGGCAGCCAGCCTGGCGACGGTATTGATCTTACAGGACTGGCAAGGATTGAAGCAAGGAGCACTGGCTGGTGTAAGTACCGTCGGAATGACGTATGCCCTGAAGTATCTGATCAAGAAAGAACGTCCGGACGGCAGCGACAATCACTCCTTCCCTTCCATGCACACCTCGGTATCTTTTACCGGAGCAGCCTTTATCCAACGCAGATATGGTTGGAAATGGGGTATCCCGGCATATGCCGTAGCTACCTATGTAGGTTGGAGCCGTACGTATGCCAAGAAACATGACTGGTGGGACGTGGCAGCCGGAGCCGCTATGGGTATCGGCAGTGCCTATATCTTTACCCGTCCGTTCGCCCAAAAGCATAACCTGACACTCAGTCCGCTTGCCGGTGACAAGCATTTCGGTATTTATGCCTCGATGAACTTCTGACAATATGTTTGTCTATACGTCTCTAGATGGCACACAGATGACACAGATCGAGCAGATAACCACAGATTATATATTTAAAAGAAAAAAGATCTGTGCAAATCTGTTCAATCTGCGTCATCTGCGTGCCATGTATAAATCACTCATAATGTAAAGCCTCTGCCGGTTTCAGGCGTGCTGCTTCGTTGGCCGGATACCAGATTCCGGCAATGATCATACCTACGATCAACAGGTAAGTGATCAGCATACCTACGACAAAACGCAAGACAGTGTTATCCATCAGTACTGTATTTGTCAGATCTGCAAACATGATATTGCCACAGATCACTACTGCCGGAACAAAAGCAAGAGTCAACAGCAAGACACCTTCCCCCAGGACAGTACTCCGCAGTTGGTTACGGGTAGCACCCAATGCCATGCGAAGCCCCATCTCCCCCTGCCGCTGGCGGGTACGGAACCAGAATGTACCGACTATTCCCAGGAAGATATTGATCAACAGGAAGAGCAGGATCGACAAACGGGTATTCATCTCCCCTTTGCCTTCACGTATGCCGTCCTCCCGTATAGTAGATACAGGAGTGATGCTTTGCAAGTAAAGGTTCCCTATCTCTACCTGATTACTGTTCTCTTTCATAAAGGTTTCGGCAAAATCCCTGTCCGCTTCCGGTTTTACCCTTACCGAGACTTCGGCCCAGGGAAGAAAACCGGCATCTATCGTCTTAATATCCCCTTCTCCCATACAGAGATACACATTCGGTCCGGGACGCTTAAACTCAGAACTACGAACTACTCCACAAATGGCCCCTACTTTGGTTGTCCAGGTATTATCGCCGGAATAGACCATCTTTCCGAGAGCATCCTGCCCTTCGAATATCTTATCGGCTGCATCTTTTGTCAGGACAATACTATTGGCAGTCACACCCTCTCCCGGCTGCCGGTTACTTCCCGGTGCCGCAGGGATACGGTAGACATCGAAATATTCCGGTGTTACGTAATAGATGCGACAAGCCGTCTTCTCCACCACCGTATCACGTCCCAAGGGCATATAATTGATTATATCGTTGTACGGTACACCGAATCTCGACAAAGTAACCGCTTCCACCCCCGCATGCAGCCTGAGCCTGTTCATCGCATCCCACAAGTCCTCACCTACGGCTGCCGGATGTTCTTCGGACGACAGATATCCCTCAGCACCTTCTTCGCGTGCGCTGAACTGGAACTTATAGGTATGGTCGATATCAAACCCCATAGGAGCATTGAAAGCATACAGCGTCACCAGCAAAAAGTCGACTATGTACCACAGGCAAACGGCAACAAGCAACAGTTCACCGAACAACCAGCCGTTACTCTTCCGCTGGTTCCATATTTGTTTTAATATATGATTGATCATCTTCGTATGGGTTTAGTATTCGTTCAACGCTTCCATTACATTCTTCCGGGCCATCCGGTAAGCCGGTATTCCCGCCGACAGCAGGTTCAGTATCAGGCAGAACACAAAGGCATAGAGGAATATCACCGGGTTAAGCAGTTCCGTCACCGACAACGCCGGCGTGCCTCCAAAGACAGAGGAGATAGAAGCAAAACTGTTGCTCAATAACCAGGTACGCATCAGCCAGATCGCGATATAAGAGATAAACAACCCGATAACGCCCCCCAGCAGGGTTAAGACCATACTCTCCGAAAGGATCTGCACCAACAATGTTCCCCGGGTTGCCCCGAAAGCCTTACGGATACCTATTTCCGACATACGTTTCCGCATCTGCGACAAGGTCATACCCGACAGGTTGATAGCCGGAACGAGCAGCAAGATAACGATCACCAGCAGATATTGCAGGATGGTCTTTGTCTTGTCAGGCCCCATTGCCCCCAGGCCTTTGATCTCCCAATCCAGATGGGTATCGGGTTGGTCGTACAACGTGAGTTTATAATCGGTCAGCGAACTGTTGTAACGAACCAGTTGCCTGTCCATCTCCTGCCGGATAGCATCGAAATCGGCAGGGGAATGTGCCAGGATAATGGCCTGATACCAGCCGGTTATACTCTCCGCCCAGGTATCGTCGGGGAAAGGCTGCGCCGAATAAGACACCCATACTTCGGAATACGATGCTTTGGCAATCGTAGACACATCTTTTACTACGCCGCTGACGGTATAGGGTTTATAGCTGATCATGATCGTCTTGCCTGCCGCATCGGAAGTTCCGTAGAGCCGGCGGGCAAGCGACTCCGCAATAACGACCTTTTTGATACCCGACTGCACCTCTTCTTTCGTATACGGGCTACCGGACACAAAGTCGAAATTGAATATCTTCCAGAACACATCGTCGGTAAACAGCATCAGGCAATCTTTCTTTTCCTGTCCTCCCGGAATGGATGCCAACTGGCTGCGCCAGGGGGAAACGATAGCGACTGCTTCGGGTGTTTCCATCGTTTGGATACACTCCCGGATCGTTTTCAGGGAGAGGTAACCGTTGCCATAGTTTGAACCTTTAAAGTCACGGCCGCCCCACCGAACATACATCGTCCGGTCGCGGTTATCCTCCGGTGAATAGTTATTTACCCTTACCTCGTAAGTGATCACCATCACCATGATCATGCAGATGGCCAAAGCTGTTCCCAGAATAGAGATCAGGCTGAGGAGTTTATTCTCCTTCAGCATGGCCAGGGCTTGTTTGAAATAGAGTTTATACATAATCGTTATTGTTGTTTATGCAGGGGCGGTTCGCGAACCGCCCGTACGGGATCTGTTATTCGTAATGCAGGGCTTCTGCCGGTTCCATCTTCATGGCACGCCAGGCCGGATATAAAATGCCGGATATGATCATCAGCGACATAAGCAGGCAAGTCAACACTGTTCCTATCAGGAAACGAGGGAGGGTAAAGTCCGCCCAATAGATGTTGACCAGTTCGGCTACTCCCAGGTTAAAGCAGATGATGACGGCAGGCAGCATGGCCAGGAACAGCATCACCAATCCTTCGCTTATCAACAAAGTCCGCAAACCTTGTGAAGTAGAGCCCAGGGCGACACGCAGTCCCATCTCCCCCCGGCGGTGCTGCGTACGAAACCAGAACGTTCCGGAGATACCCAGGAAGATATTCACAACCAGAAAAAACAGAAGGAACAGGCGCATCCTTATATCGCTCAGTACCGGGCTTACGACTGCCCTCTTTATCAATGAAGAGGGACGGACATCTATCATATATAGATTACCTACCGACAACTGCGTCGCCATATCCCGGCGAAACTCGTCACTGAAACGGAGAGCGGCATCCGGACGGATACGGACGCAGAGCTCCATATTCGCCAGGTCGTTCGAACTCATTTCACCGGCTATTTCACCTTCCGGCAGCAAGGTATAAAAACAAGGCCTGCTCTTTTCATACTCCGTCCAGCGGATAGGGGTACAAAGGGCTTTTACCTCCTTAAAGTAGCCGTCTTTACCGATCTGTAGACTTTTACCTACCGCATTCTCGCCCGGCAGCAGTTCCGCGGCGCCATTGGCCGACAAAACGATCGAACGTACATCGAGCGCATCGGCCAGGGTCGGCCCGTTCCCTCCTTCGCGTTCTATACGGAAGACACGGAAGAAGGAAGGCGTTACTTTGTAGCGTTGCATAGTCACCCCTACCGTATCTTTATAGAACAGGCGGTTATAATAGATCTGGTTGGTATAATGTGTTGCGGCATACGGCTGAGAGCCTATCGACAACGATACTTCCTCCACAGCCGGGTATTGCCGGATACGCTCCATGATGGTCAACAGATCCTGGCCGGTAGTCGTTTCTTTGGTAGCGGGGTCGAGGTAGTTGTCGCTATCGGGAGTACGTTCGTTGATATCGACACGATAAGTATCGGTTATGTCGAATCCCAACGGAGTACGGACGATCGTAGACAGTACGCTCATATAATCGATAATGTACCACAGGCAGACAGAGACCAACATCAATTCCGTCAGTATCCAGACGTTACTCTTACGCTGGTTCCATATTATTTTAAACAGGTGCTTTATCATCATACGTTCCTCCTTATTCCCCTTTTAATGATTCAACAATAGGTATCGACGATACACGCCACGCCGGGACACAGGCACTCAATAAGTTCAGCAGCGAACAGAACAGGAAAGCGATCAGGAACACCTCCGGACGGAACAGGATCGATAACGGCACCTCCGCCGTCACATCCATACCGAAGTAGGTGGAAGAGGTGAACACCCAATCCTTCAACAGGTAAAGGAACCAATAGGAGAACAGCAACCCCAGTAACCCGCTGACTACCGACAACACGATATTCTCGTAAACGATCTGTCCGAGCAACCCGGCCCGGGTACATCCGAACGCCTTACGCACTCCCAGTTCGCTCACCCGTTCTTTCATCCGCGATAAAGTCAGGCCCGAGAGGTTGATGGCAGGCACCAATAAAGCGATCAAGATCGGGATAATAGCATTGAGATAGACCATTCGCATATCCGGCATACCGGGACCGAAACGCATCTCTTCCACATATTTGGTATCCGGCTGTCGATAGTAATAGACCTTATGATCGACCAGCGTCTTATTATATTGTTCCGTCCGTCGGTCGATCTCCTCGCGTATCTCGTCGAAATCGGACGAAGAGCGGGCCACGATCATACATTTGTAATGTCCCATAATATTTTCCGCTCCTTTTATCTCGGGGATATTGGCCGAAGTGAAAGGTACCCAAGCATGGGCATAGGAGAATGTAGTACGGGGAGTGACATCGGCCACCACAGCGCAGACCGTATAGGGGACGAAGCTGAGCTGCATGCTCTTCCCCACCGCCTCGTCGATCGAGCCGAACATGCGGCGTGCCAGCTTTTCGCTGATCACCACTTTCCGGATACCGGCGTCGAACTCGGCTTTGGTGTATAGGTTTCCCCTCAATACATTGAAGGAGCATATCTTCCAGAACACATCATCGGTGAAGAGAACGAAGCAGCGTTCGCCCGGATCACCGGGTATGGTTGCCAGGTGCGACTGTGCCGGGGAGGTGATACAAACCGCCTCCGGTATCTCCAACGACTGAAAACATTCGCGGATCGTCTTTAGCGACAGGTAACCGTTGGCCTGGGTGCTTTCGGTCAGTTTATCTTGCACACCGACCCACTTGACATAAAGCGTCCGTTCGCGGGCCGTCTCGGGAGGCATGTTCTTGTACATCGCCTGGTGAGCGATGATAATCGTCATGATAAGCGATATGGCCAATGCCGTACCGAAGATCGAGATGAAGCTGAGCCAGGGGCTCTCCTTCAACATGTGAAAGGTTTGTTTGAAATATTGTTTATACATAGTTTTTTGTGTTGTGTAGGGGCGGTTCGCGAACCGCCCTTACGGGAGTCATTCATAGTGCAAGGCTTCTGCCGGCTCCAGGTGTGCCGCTTTATGCGACGGGTACCAGACGGCAAGGGTGATGATACCGGCCAGGATTCCCCAGGTAAGGAGGCTGACGGTCAGCAGACGGCCGAAAGTAACCTCCATCACTTCCGTACTAAGCAGGCCGGCGAAGGCTACATTCACACAGATCAGCAAGGCAGGTACGGCAGTAATAGTCAGTATCATCAATCCCTCGCCGATCAGCAACTGCTGCAGGCGGAGACGGGTAGAACCGACCGCCATGCGAATCCCCAGCTCGTTACGGCGACGGTTCACACGGAACCAAAATGTCCCGATCACAGCCAAAAAGACATTGATCAGCAGGAAGAGGTTAATGGCAACATCCAGCTTCTGCCCACCCGTATTCATCGAGGTCGCCAGATAGTTCGTACGTACATCGGGATAATATTGAACATTCGCCAGCCAGAAGTTTCCCGCCGCTAGCCGGTGTTTCATCTCTTTCTTAAAACGGACGGCATATTCGGAAGCACTTTCCACCGCGACATTCGGACGAACCCGGAAACAGATCTGCATCTTCCCCAGCTCCTGTTCACCCATCCTGAGGATACTCCGTTCCTTCATCTCTTTAAAGACAATCGAAGGCGGTTGACTGAACTCTTCGCGTTTCACGGCCCTCGTTACTCCCTTTACACGGAAACGAAAGGTATCATCCTGAAGGATAAGCAACTCCTCGCCGTCCACCTTCGTCGAACCGAAACATTCCATTGCCATCGGCTCACTGATAAGGATACCCTCCTGAATAGCTGCAGCCAGCTCGTCCGACGAATCGCCATCGGCTGTATGTATATCGAACACACGAAAATAACCGGGCGTAACGTTGAAGTCAAAGGCATTCCGGAAAAGAGAATCTTTCTCCTGAAAGTAAGTCTCCGAATTGGACATATATGTATAAGGCATCGAAGCCCCGTTCGCCATACCTACCACCTGCACGTCGGGATGTGCCTCCAACTGGCGGATGATACGCATGAAATCCTCTCCCGCCTCCTGGCTTCCCTTTTCGTAGGCAATATAGGAAGCGCTGCTTGAAGGACGTACTGCCAGCGTCACCTTATAGACATTTTCAAACGAATATTCCATCGGTTGCACCTGTGTTATCCGGTTCATCATCATCCGGTCGACGGCGTACCAAAGCAGTACGAAGACGACAAGTAGTTCGACAAACACCCAGGTATTGCTGCGGCGTTGTGTTTTGATCAGTTTCAGTATATGTAACAGCATATCTATCTCTTTAATTGTGATTTAATGACTCAGTTATATTCACACGGATCGCACGCCAAGCAGGGATCATCGACGACATCAGGTTCAATACGAAGCAAACCAGGAAGGCATAGCCGAACACGGCCGGACTCAACAGCATTCCGAATGTCAGTTCCGTCTGCACACTGCCCTGTACCATAGCGATGATACCCGGAGTAAGCAGCAACTGCTGGAAAAGCGCAACCATCCCATAAGAGACCAGTAGTCCAACCAATCCGCCCGGCAGCATCAACAACAAGTTTTCTATCAGTACCTGTGTCAACAGCCGGTTCTTACGTGCCCCGAAAGCCTTCCGCACACCCAGTTCGGAAATACGGTCCTGCATCCGTGAAGCGTTCAGACCGGACAGGTTCAGAGCCGGGATCAGCATGAAAAGCAAGATCAGGAACAGGAGTATCAGATAAACCGCTGTCACGGAGCCGCCCATCACAAACTGGCGGACCACATGCGTCAGATGCGTCTCCACCCCGTTCATCATACTGAGCTTTCCGTCGGCCAGGGTCGTATTATAACGGTCGATCATTTCTTCCAGTTCAAGGCTCACCTCATCGGCTCCCATCCCGTCGACAGGCAGAATACAGACCGTCAGCAAGCCGACCGACACATCGCGTTCATTGGAGGCCCCCATAATCAGCGGTATGGAAGTATAAGGCATCCACATATCGGCATAAACGGACGGTGTAACGGCAGAGATATCCTTTACCACACCACTGACAGAATATTCGGTATCATCGAGCAGAATGCTTTTTCCCGTCACACCGGTCGTCGTCGAAAAAATACGGCGTGCCAGCGATTCGGAAACGACCACACGGGGGAAACCCGACTGGAACTCCTCCTCACTAAACGGCTTCCCTTCGATAAATGAAAAAGAAAAGAGGCGCCAAAAGCTATTGTTCGTCCCCATCACCTGTACCTTCTGCGGGTCGTCTCCCCCTGGAATCTGTACATAAGTATCGCCATGAAGCATGCTTGTAATGGCCGTGTTGGTCATCAGTGCCACCTCCTTCGCCGACTTCAACGGCATCAGGCATTCTTTAGCAGAACGGATGCCCCAGAAGAAAGTAGTGTTGCTTTTGCCCCGCTCATATTTCATCTGGTCGATGTACAGGTATTTGCCGCGATGCACTTCGGGGGCAATGTCGGCGGTACGGATATGGTACACGATCGCCATGACCATCACCATCGAGATAGCCAATCCGGTACCGATGATATAGACCGCGCTGTAGAAGCGGTTTTGCTTCATCAGGTTCCAGGCTTGTTTGAAGTATTGTTTATACATGGTGCAATATTATTTGTTTTGATTCTGCAAAGGCAAATGCCGTGCCACAAACATAACTAACTGATAGTAAGCCCCAAGAGCAAATACCGTAGTGTTCAATAACGAACAGTGGTCACGGTATCGAACACTGCAGGTTTAGTTGGTTTAACTGTTTGAACATATCCCTCGCTGTCTTTTATTCATAATGTAATGCTTCCGCCGGTTCGATACGGGAAGAGCGGCGGGCCGGATACCAGGTACCGAGCACGACCACGAACACCAGCAAAACCAGCGTGATCACCGTAGTCAATCCGCAACGTAAAGGCGTTACGTCCATATACTGCTTCGGAAGCAGGTCGAGATGTATCAGATTCAGGCAGACGACCAGTGCCGGAAGGAAAGCGATAAACAACAGAATCATCCCTTCTCCCACCATCTGCCACAGGATGGTATGCCGGGAAGAGCCGACCGCCATACGTAAGCCTATCTCCGAATTACGTTTATTGATACGCAACCAGAATGTTCCGATCACTCCCAGGAATATGTTAAGCAGGAAAAAGACGGCAAAGCCAATCCGGTAATTCAAGATATTATAAGCCTTTTGGAGCTGCACGTCGCGGTAATTACTCAGAGGCGTGACCTCCGACAGATAGAAATTGCCGGCTTGCAACTGTTGTCGCATCTCCCGCCCGAAACGTTCGGCAAAGTCGTTCTTCGCCACCCCTTTTTTCACACGGAAACAAATGTCGACAGAGCTCCAGAGATCGTTCTCACTCTCAACGGACAACAAAGACTCGTTCAACGGGACAAAAAGGAAACATGCCGGACGGTCGAACTCCGTCCGTTTCATCAGCCCGGTAACGCCCGTCACACGCATCTCCAGGCTATCGCCTTTATCGAGGATGGTCTGCCCGATAGCCGAAGAACCGGGAAAGAGCCGTTCTTCCACGGCGGAAGAAATCACATAGCCCTCAGTCATAGCCTGCGCCAACGTTTCGGGATTGCCATCGGAGCCGGCAACACGGAACACACGGAAGTAGTCGGGCGTAACGGTCAGAATATCGGCATTCACCCTCAACGTATCGTGCCAAAACTGGTTACTCATATTGCTGCGGCAATAAGGGAAATGCCAGGAACCGACACTCACACCTTCTATATCCGGGTGCTGGCGAAGACGTTCGGCAATACGTTGCATATTCAGCCAGGGCTCGGGACTATCTTCTTCGTAAGTAATATACCCGTTTTCGTTCTTCTGACGGACGGCAAGGGTCAGCTTATAGGTGTTATCTATATGAAAGCCTGTCGGGGTAGAGGCGGTAATGGTCAGGACGGACAGGAAATCGACGATATACCACATCAGGGCGGAGACGACAAACAATTCGAGCACGATCCACAAGTTGAAACGGCGTTGTGTCCATATTAATTTAAATAGATGTCTTATCATAATATATCATTATTTATCGTTGATCGAGTCTGCTATCGGCCGGCGCACGGCTTTCCATACGGGCAGCAGCGACGAGAGCAGATTAAGGAACACGCAAAGCCCGAAAGCCGAAAAGAAAAGCGGGAAGTTGAACAACATGCCGAATGTGAGTTGTACATCACCCGTCGCAGCCATGTATCCGACGCTGCCGAGCAGGAAGTTACGCAACACGACAACCAGTACCCACGACACCAGCAAACCGGCCAGCCCGCCGATACAGGTCAACATCAGGTTTTCGGTCAGTACCTGCGACACCAACGTACGCGCACCGGCCCCAAAAGCTTTCCTCAGCCCCATCTCTTCGGTGCGTTCCTGCATCCGCGAAGAGATAAGCCCCGTCAGGTTGATGGCGGGAACCAGCATGAAGACCAACGCGATAAGCAAGTAACGGCGGATGATGTCCGGCAGCGAAGAACCGTAGTCGAGTTTCTGAAGCTCCGTCTGCTTCGGGGTGGATAGCCACAATGTATCCACATACCTCTCCTGCAAAGTAGCGTTGTATTGGAGCCGGCGGCGGTTCACCTCATCGCGGACGGCTTCGAAACGGGCGGGACCGGAGACAAGCAGGTAGGCGACAACAGGGCCGGCAGACCTCTCGGCATTGGCCGTTTCCGCCAGGACAGGAACCGAGGTGATCGGTATCCAGATATCGGCACAAGTCATCGACATAACCGATGAAACATCCCTCACCACCCCACTGACGCGGTATTCCAGCCCGTTGAGTAGAACGGCTTTGCCTTCCGCCTCTATCGTTCCGAACAGGCGGCGGGCATACGATTCACTCAACACGGCACGCTTCACGCCACTTTCAAATTCTTCACCGGTAAAGGGTTTACCGCTGAGGAAACGAAACCGGAAAATCTGCCAGAACGCACCGTCGACAGCCTCAACCATCGTCTTATAGCGGTCGGGACTTCCGGGCAACTGCGAATAGACGGTTCCCATCAATATATCCACCGCTTGCGGATTGATCGCGAAGGCAACTTTCTCCACCTCCGACAATTCACCCAATATCTGCCGGGCAGCATGCAGCGAAAGCGACCAGTTGTGCGTTCCGCCATTCTCATCCTTCGACTTCACCGATACACGGTTAAGCTGCAACAGCCTGCTCCGGCAATCCTCCGGAGCAATGTCTGCCGTGCGGATGTAATAGACCGTGGCCATGATCATCACCATCGAGATGGCAAGCCCCGTCCCCAGGATGTAAACGAAACTGAAGAAGCGGTTCTGCTTCATCAATTGCCAGGCCTGTTTGAGGTATTGTTTATACATAATGTCTATCTTTGTTATTCAAACTTTAAAATCACACTAGTCATGGATAAGGAACTACCCAAATCGCAATTATCAGGCATCACACCGGCCCGAGTATTGCTACGCGTCAGTAAAAGCCATCTGCCCGCCCTTCCCGATACGGACAATGCATGAGGGCTCATCCTTACTGTACCTGTCGTCCGTCGAAGAACCTCACCGTACGGCTGGTCTGCTGTGCCTGCGCTTCGTTGTGGGTTACCATCACGATGGTGCGTCCGTCTTCCTTGTTCAGTTTATGAAGTATCTCCATGACCTCGATACCCATCTTCGAGTCCAAGTTACCGGTCGGCTCATCCGCCAGGATGATCTCGGGGTTACCGACAATCGCACGGGCAATGGCTACACGCTGGCACTGACCACCGGACAACTGGGTCGGGAAGTGACGCATACGGTGACTCAGACCGACCTTTTCGAGAACGGCTTCGGCTGCCTTGCGGCGTTCGGAGGAAGAGACGTTGCGGTAGAGTAACGGTAACTCCACATTATCCAGGACATTCAGTGAATTGATCAGATGGAACGACTGGAAGACAAAGCCCAGCGTCTTATTACGGAAAGCAGCCAGCTGCTTGTCGTTCATATTGCTGGTATTCGTACCGGCAATTTCCACCATACCGCCTGTCGGAGCGTCCAGCAGGCCGATAATGTTCAATAAGGTCGATTTTCCACAACCGGACGGTCCCATGATGCTCAGGAATTCACCTTTTTGGATATCCAAATTTACATTTTCCAGGGCAACTGTTTCAATCTCCTTCGTGCGGTAGATCTTTTCGAGGTTTGTTAACTTGATCATGATGTTTGATATTAATTGATTTTGAGTTTGTTCTTATCCTTGTAGCTGCTCATGTCGGAGACGATGACTTCGTCGCCGGGCTGCAGGCCGCTGACCACTTCCACGTATTCGTAATTGCTGTCACCGAGCTGGACTTTGCGCTTCAGCAGTTGGTCGCCGTTGATGACAAACAGTTCGTATTCACCTTTACCTACATAATAGGAAGCGTTGGCAATGCGCATGACGTCGTCTTTTACGGCGTTCATGACGTAGACGTCCGTCTTCAGGCCGGAGCGGAGACGGCGGTGGTTGTCTTCCTCCAACTGCACGGTAAAGGAGATCACGCCGTTCTTTGAAAGCGGGGTGACGTCGCTGACGGTACCTTCCAGCTTGTCACTGCCGATCTTAACGACCGCCTTACTGCCTGCGGCGATACGGTCGCCATACGTGTCGGCTATCTCTCCTTCGATCTTGAAGTGGGACAGGTCGGAGACGATGGCGACTTTCGTTCCCTGTGGCACCTGGGCACCGATCTCGTTGTTCACATACGTCAGGATAGCCTTACGCGGCGAACGGATCTGGGCATCGTCGAGCGTACGCTTGGTCTCGGCCAGGCCTTTGCGGAAGATGTTGAGTTCGAGTTCTTTTACCTTCAGATCAGCCTCGGAAAGAGCTTGTTCGTTGATGTATTTCTGTTCGTCTTCCTTCAGTTTGAGCTGGCTGACGTTGAAGTCGAGTTCTACCTGGCGCACTTTGTCGGTCGTTCCGGCACCGAGGCTGTCGAGATAGCGCTCG
The DNA here is from genome assembly GCF_029581355.1 of Parabacteroides chongii. Lineage (NCBI taxonomy): Bacteria > Pseudomonadati > Bacteroidota > Bacteroidia > Bacteroidales > Tannerellaceae > Parabacteroides > Parabacteroides chongii. Next base: position 5,796,234 of record NZ_CP120849.1, read on the forward strand.
TTACGGAGTTCCACGGCTTTCCGGTCGAGTTCCATGCGGGACACTTTCAGTTTCATTTCCATTTCAGACAGCTTGCTTTGGTTGGTGACTTTCAGCTTTTCCAGTTCCAGGCGTTTCATCTGTTCTTCGTCCAGCAGTTTGTTGTATTCGGTTTCTGCGCTTTGCAGGTCCAGTTTCAGAATGGGGGTACCGACATCCACGGAATCACCGCCTTTTTTATAGATCTCGACGATGCGGGAATTGATCGGTGAGTTGATTATTTCTTCAAAGGCGGGAATCACTTTCCCGGATGCGCTGACCGATACTTCGATCACCCCTTTATCCACTTTCGAAATAGTAATGTCTTTACGATTCAGGCTGGTTTGCAGAAAAGAGATGACAACGGCAACGACGAGAACAATGCTCCCTACCCCTGCCCCGATCTTGATGATCTGTTTGCGTTGTTCTTTTCTCCGAACCTCTTTCGATATCTCTCTGTCCATATTTAGTATTGTTTTTATTTTCTGTCCTCCTAGGGGCAAACTCCGTGCCAAAAAGCTAAACAGCTGATTATGTGCAAAAAGGAAGGATGAACGGGTGTTCAATATCGGACAGTGTGTTCGGTTTTACGGAAAACATTCCTTACGTCCGGCTTGTTCTTTATCGACAAATAGAAATATGCACTTATTAATCGCTAAAACAATAAGAATATGAACATCAGGTCAATCTTTCTATCCCTTTTCGCCGTTTTGGGATTATTTCTCGCCAGTTGCGACAATAACGACGACGATCACAAAAATGCAATCGAACCGACCGAACCGGTCATGCAGGCTTTCAACAAGAAATATCCGAATGCCTCCAACCCGATCTTTACGATAGAGGGTAATTACTACGTAGCGGAATTCACGAACAACGGTGTCTCTACCGAAGCGTGGCTGACCGAACAGGGCAAGTGGATGATGGACAAAGCGGATACGCCTTTCAACCAGCTTCCGGAAGCGGTGACCGCCGCATTCGATAACGGACTTTATGCCGGTTGGAAAGTCGATGATTCTTATACGATCAACCGGGATAGCATGACGGTCGTTTATAAGATCGATGCCGAAAAAGGGAACAGCGATATGGATCTGTATTACTCCCTGTACGGCAATCTTATCAAGGCTGTAAATGATGAAGGGAATGAGGATGCCCCGATCGTGATACCGGCAGAGGTACATACGTTGATGGCATTCACCTTTGCAACCTGCGACTTGCTGGATATACAGAGTAATGCCGACGGGTATATCCTGAATATGCTGGATGGAAAGGTGTACAAGATTGCTCAGTTGAATAAGAATTATTTATGGCAAAGTACTTCCTACCAGATCGCGGAGCAGGATGTACCTGAGATCATCATGGATAGTTTCCAATCTACGGGCTACGCCGGAGACACGATTGAATCGATCCTGGTAAAGATCGATGCAAACGGCACATTCTATACCTTTACCGTCGATCACAACGGGCAGAGCACGGAGGTTACGTTCGATGCGATCGGAAATATCGTACAATAAGTAATTTTAAACCTACTTTTCCCTTGATGGAAAAGTAGTCAAAAGATCAAGGCTGAACCGGCTTCACTGCTACGGTGAAAGACTACGCGGACGTTCATCCGTTTAGGCCTTTCATAGGAAGCAGAGCTTCCTCTTAGGATTGCCGACACCGCTTGCTTTTTGCACGATTCCGGGTCAAGCCCGGAATGACAAGCTTGGGACTTCGGGATTGATAACAAACCTGTCATCCCGGGATGACAGCCTAAAGAACTGTCAGTATCGGCAATCACAGGAGAACGCTTTACGTTCTATGAAAGGCCTCAGCTGGCGAGCGTAAAGCGTAGCAGCCGGAGAGAGCGTCCGGAGCATCCGCTGTAGGGGTCGTTCGCGAACGACCCTTACCTATCGACAGCGAACGCAGGATACGGAGTAGCGAGGCAGGTGCAGCCTTGAACTTTTGGTTACTTTTCTTTCAAGAGAAAAGTAACATACAAATAGAACAATATCCGAATCTATCCATAAAAAAATCCCCTTCGCAGAATGATGTGCGAAAGGGATTTTCTCTATACCTTGAAATAATCTTATCTACTTATCAACTCAATCCGTGCGCTCTTGACTCCCGGTGAAGAAGCTTCGAAGTAGATCGTACCCGGAGTCTCTTCCGTTTGTACGATGGCAGTCAGCTGTCCGCTGAACAGCTTCATCTGCGGAGCCTGGAAAGATTCGAGGCTTGCCGAATTACCGTTGGCTGCCGCTTTATATGTACCGGCTCCACGAACATTGAACTTGATCTGGTTGGTGGCATCCGGACAAAGGTTACCGTTTTTATCCACTACCCGTACATTAATGAAAGACAGATCTTTGCCATCGGCAGTCAGATTGTTACGATCGGCAGAAAGCTCGATATGATGAGGTTTGCCGGCTGTATGTACTTCCTCTTCAGCAACTGCGTTTCCATCCTTATCGTAAGCAACCACTTTCAGCGTACCCGGCTCATATTTGGTATCCATCCACATCAGGCGATAGCGTTTCTGACGTTCGAAACTCTTCTGAGCCGCTTCGGTATAGCTGCTGTCGATGCCGATGCTCAGATCTTTCGTACGTTTACCCTGGCTCTTTCCGTTGATGAACAGCTCGGCAGAAGGATAGTTGGTGTAAACGAATACCGGAGTCACTTCACCTTCGCGTCCCGGCCATGTCCAGTGAGGCAGGATATGTAACGTCTTTTCAGCCTTGTTCCAATGACTGCGATACAGATAGTAGCGGTCCTTTGGAATACCGGCCAGGTCAATGATACCGAACAGGGAGCTATGGCTCGGCCAGTTAGTATAATACGGAGTCGGTTCACCCAGATAGTCGAAACCAGTCCATACGAACTCGCCGATACAATAAGGCAGGTCTTCATGCTGGATGAAATCGTCTTCCGGCAGGTTTGACCAGCCGCAATGCTCTACGTCGTAAGAAGAACTCTGATGATCGTCGTAGACAGCCATCGCCTTGCGTTCAACCGGGAATTTATAGACACCGCGTGAACTTACCGTTGAAGCCGTCTCACTTCCCAGAATAATTTCCTGCGGTAGTTTCTTGTAATTGACCTGATATCTGAACGGACGGTAGTTGAAACCGGCTACGTCCATTACGGCTGCAAAGTTATTGTTTACGACAGCATCCGGTGCATCCATACCCTGGGTTACCGGGCGAGTCGGGTCTTCCCGGTGGCAGATATCCTGCAGGAAGCGGGCAATCTTGGCATCTCCCTCGTTCCACTGGTTCGGCACTTCATTACCGATACACCACATCACCACACTCGGGTTATTACGGAAATGGTGAACCAGGTTTACCATGTCTTTTTCCGCCCATTCATCGAAGAAGAGATTGTAGCCGTTCTTACATTTAGCGACATTCCATTCGTCGAAGCTTTCAGCCATCAGCATCATACCCATCTCATCACAAGCCTTCACCAGTTCAGGAGCAGGCATGTTGTGGGAAGTACGGATCGCATTACACCCCATCTCTTTTAGGATACGGATCTGGCGACGGATAGCGGCATCATTCACAGCTGCTCCCAACGGCCCCAGGTCATGGTGGTTACATACGCCTTTGAACACGGTCTTTTCACCGTTCAGGAAAAAGCCTTTACCCGGAATGATCTCGATGGAACGGATACCGAACGGGGTCGTGTATTCGTCTTTCAACTCGGTTCCGTTCCGGTACAAACGGCTTTCTGCCACATACAGGGCCGGCATATCCGGTGACCAAAGTGTCGGAGTATGAACAATAAACTCCTGGTCGACCGAACCGTTATTATATTTAATGTCGGTCAATGGAAGCATTGTCTCTACCAGCATCTGTCCGTTCGGATTACGAAGGCTTGTTTTTACTGCATATTGTTTCGGGTCAGCTCCTGCCGGCAGGTTCACCTTCGTGTTTACATTCACTTTGGCAAATTCTTTCTTTACGATAGGAGTTGTCACATACGTTCCCCAAACAGGGATATGTGCATCTTCCGTAACAATCACATGTACGTTCCGATACAGACCGGCTCCGGGATACCAGCGGGATGATTCCGGCAGGTTTTCCAGGCGGACAGCCAATGTATTCTTCTGTCCCGGTTTCAGATACTTCGTAATATCGAAATGGAACGAGTTGTATCCATAAGGCCAATACCCTACTTCTTCTCCGTTAATATACACTTTCGCATGGCTCATCGCTCCATCGAACAGGATGGATGCTTTTTTACCTTCAGCGAACTGGGGGACTTCAAACTCGGTACGGTACCAACCGACACCAACAAAAGGCAGACCGCCTGTACGTCCGGCGTGTTCCATTGCCTCTTTCTGGCCATCCTGTGAAATGGCTACTTCCTGCTTGTCGTTCTGGGAACTGAACGGACCGTATATCGCCCAATCGTGAGGGACTGTCACCGATTGCCATTTACTGTCGTCGAAAGCGGGTTTGATAAAGTCGGGGTTATCCTCACGGGTGAACTTCCAGTTTTTCTCCAGAAGGAACTCACTGCGTACTTGTGCTGAAAGGTTGGTCAGCAGTCCGAATAACGCGACTAAAATAACTAAATTGAATCTTTTCATGCGCATTTTAATGTTTTTGTAGTTCTTAGCGCAGCAAAAATAGCTAAATTTGCAGCTTTCACAAACTAAATCTACAATAACAAGTTACTGAATATGTTAATTCAACTAGCGTTTGTACTAATTGCAATTATAATCGGAGCTCGCCTTGGTGGTATTGGGCTTGGTGTTTTAGGTGGGCTCGGGCTTGCCGTACTGACTTTTGTCTTCGGGCTCGAACCAACTTCTCCTCCTATCGACGTGATGTTGATGATCGTAGCCGTCATCGCTGCAGCCAGTTGCATGCAGGCAGCCGGTGGCCTGGACCTGATGGTGAAATGGGCAGAAAAACTTCTTCGTAAGAATCCTTCCAAAATTACAATATTAAGTCCGCTGGTTACCTATGTTTTCACGTTTATTGCCGGGACAGGACATGTGGCTTACTCGGTTTTACCGGTTATCGCGGAAGTGGCGACCGAAACGAAAATACGTCCGGAACGCCCGCTGGGTATTGCCGTGATCGCTTCACAGCAGGCTATTACAGCCAGTCCGATCTCTGCGGCGACCGTGGCTCTGTTGAGTATGCTGGTGGGACAAGGATTCAATGTGACTCTATTCGATATTCTGATGATCTCCGTACCTTGTACGCTGGCAGGCGTGCTGGCTGGTGCTTTCTATTCCCTGCGTGTCGGTAAAGAGCTGGAAGACGATCCTGAATTTAAAAGACGTATTGCAGAAGGTGAATTCACAACCCAAAAGTATGAGTTGAAAGATGTAAAGAATCAGAAAGCGGCCGGCTGGTCGGTTATCATATTTATCCTGGCGACTATCGGTATCATCCTGTTCGGTTCCATCGAAAGTATCCGTCCGACATTCAACGGCCAGTCTCTGTCGATGGCTTACATTATCGAGATATTGATGTTGTCGGCTGCCGCCATTATCCTGCTGGCAACCCGGACAGACGGGATCAAAGCCGTTCAGGGTTCGGTCTTTTCTGCCGGTATGCAGGCTGTTGTCGCCATCTTCGGTATTGCCTGGATGGGCGATACGTTTATCGGAGGGAATATGGCGGAGCTGAAAGGCTCGATTGAACAAATCGTTACCGAAATGCCTTGGTTATTCGGGATCGCCCTGTTTCTGATGTCTATCCTGCTATTCAGCCAGGCGGCAACCGTACGTGCTTTATTGCCGCTGGGAATCGCTCTGGGAATATCTCCTTATATGTTGATCGCCCTTTTCCCTGCCGTGAACGGTTACTTTTTCATACCGAACTACCCGACAGTCGTAGCTGCGATCAATTTTGACCGTACAGGAACCACCCATATCGGGAAATATATCCTGAATCACTCTTTTATGATCCCCGGATTGATCGCGACAGGAGTTTCCGTAATGCTAGGCTTACTCCTTATACAGCTATTTTAATATACAGAGGCAGTAAAGCAATCCGGTAAAATTGACAAATATATTAGACATTTTGCTATCTCATCGCTTCTGAATCTTGTATAATTTTGCACTGTAAATAAAAACAATGAGCATATGAAACCAGTAGAATTGACAAAAGCAGATTTCATTCAGAAAGTTGGTAATTTTGAAGCAGATCCGAAAGATTGGAAATATATAGGAGACAAACCTTGTATCGTGGACTTCCAGGCACCGTGGTGCGGTTACTGCAAACGCCTGGATCCAATATTGGATGAGTTCGCAGAAACATACGATGGAAAACTGACTATCTATAAAGTGAATGTAGATAATGAGGAAGCTCTGGAGACGGCATTCAATATCCGTACCATCCCGACACTTCTTATCTGCAAACCGGACGGGACAAAAGAATTCATGCTCGGAACAATGCCCAAGCACGAGTTAAAAAAGATCATTGAAGAAAATATCCTGAAATAAGATTCACACAGTCTGTTATTTACGGACTGTGATATGGAAACAGCCTTGCTTGCGTTCGTGCTTGATATAACAGCGTTCAGCCTTTCGCTGATCGCGGAGCACAGACGCAAGTACCATTTTCAGACGGTCGCTATCGATATTCAACGTATCCTTTTCGTCTATTTTGGTGTAACGAACCCAAGATATATCAAAAGTAGTACCATAACGGTGAGCTGAATTCATGGAAGCGTTATAGTTACGTTTTCCTAATTTCTTCACGTCATCGACCGTACGGGTAACGCTTGTCACCTTTACTTTATAGATGGAAGCATTCAGGTTATAAAGGGAATCCTGAAAATTACGTCCGATATCTTCCAGTAATGTAGCAGCTTCGGGGATGAGATAAGGGATGGAATGTTTCAATTCTTCCACTTCATAATAATCACAGGTCTTGATCTCTTTCATTTTTTTAGAGGCATGTTCGGCATCATCCCGGTTACTGATAGGTTCTATCCCTATTTTCTGCGCTACCGCCAACTGAACATCATTCAAGTCATTAAAGTCCCGGTTATAGCTACCATTATACCAAATAGTTTTCAACTCACCCCGCTTTTCCTTGCAAGAAGAAAAAGCACAAACAGCCAGCAATACGGCCACCAAACTTATTGTATTTATAAATAATTTCATCCTTTTTGATTTAGGGAAACAAAAATAAGAAAAATAACAGACTTAACAGGATAAGAGAAAAAAGATTTCGTACTTTTGTAAACAGCATAAATAAAAGAATATGGATATGAGTACTTTAGAACTAAGACTTTCACTGATTGAACAATTGACTCAAATCGATGATGAGCAGTTGTTGCACAAGATCAAAAATCTTATCAGCCAGCACACAGGCAAGAAAGCCGAACGCCTGCCGGCACAAATGACGGTAGATGAGCTGAAAGAGGTGTTGAAGAAATCTATAGAAGAATCCAAACAAGGATTAGGCATGACTTCCGATGAATTACGAAAAAGACATCCGTTATGCCAACAAGATTAAAGTGGTTGCCACAAGCTATTACCTTACTTGAAAATATTTACGGTTATTACAGTAAGAGGAGTGAACGCTCTGCCGTTCGCTTATATAACAGAATCATTGATTCTGCTGAACCGTTAAAGACATTCCCTCACGCAGGACCTCTCGAACCTTTATTAAAGGATTTTCCACAGAATTTTCATTCGTTTGTTGTCGAAAAACATTATAAGCTGATCTATACAATCAGCCCCGATCTCATCGAAATACATGCCATATGGGATTGCAGGCAAGACGACTGGAAACTTAAAGAAATGTTCCGATAGTTATTCTCAAAAAAAAACCCGAATCTATTTAGGAGACAAAGAATATTACTAATTTTGCGTACCTAAATAATAGATGGGATAAAAACATAAAAATTATAAGGAAAAAGGAAAAGAACGGATGATAGAACGAATATATATTCTGGAAAGCGTAGACCCGGTTATTTTTTACGGAGTGAACAATGCGAACATGCAGCTTATCAAAACACTGTTTCCCAAGCTTCGCATCGTTGCCCGAGGAAATGTGATGAAAGTAATCGGAGACGAAGATGAATCCGAACTGTTCCTGAAGAAAATCCGGGAAGTCGAGAAATACTGCGAGGAGTTCAATTCCCTGACCGAAGATGTCATACTCGACATTATCAAAGGTAAAGCCCCGACCGTCGTTAAACAGGAGAACCTGATCATTCATGGGATGAACGGTAAGGCGATCGTTGCCCGTACCGAAAACCAGCAATTACTCGTGAAAGCGTTCGAAGAGAACGACCTGGTATTTGCCACCGGTCCGGCTGGGACAGGCAAGACTTTCGTTGCGATCGCCCTGGCCGTAAAAGCATTAAAGAACAAAGAAATAAGGAAGATCATCCTGAGCCGACCTGCCGTCGAAGCCGGCGAGAAGCTGGGATTCCTTCCGGGAGAGATGAAAGACAAGCTCGATCCGTATCTCCAGCCGTTGTACGATGCCCTGCAGGATATGATACCGGGAGCGAAACTCAAAGAATATATGGAAAATAACGTGATTCAGATCGCTCCACTGGCTTTTATGCGCGGACGTACGCTGAACGATGCCGTTATTATCCTCGATGAAGCACAAAATACGACTACGCACCAGATCAAGATGTTCCTCACCCGCCTGGGTATGAATGCTAAAATGATCATTACCGGTGACGTAACGCAGATCGACCTTCCTCCCACAGCGACTTCCGGACTCGTGCAGGCCATGCAGATACTGAAAGGCGTAAAAGGGATCGGCAAGATTGAATTCGATAAGAAAGATATCGTACGCCATAAACTGGTGCAACGCATCGTCGAAGCTTACGATAAATTCGACGAAAAGAAAAAAGCCGCGCATGCCGCCGCTAAGACAACAACAGAAAAGAACAACAAACTATCAGAAAACAATTAAAAATAAATTGGTCATGAAGAAGGCGTTAGTTAAAACAGATTACAATTTCCCGGGACAAAAGAGTGTCTATCATGGTAAAGTACGCGACGTGTACAATATCAATGACGAAGTATTGGTGATGGTCGCAACCGACCGTATTTCAGCTTTCGACGTAGTATTGCCGGAAGGTATTCCTTACAAAGGCCAGATGTTGAACCAGATTGCTGCCAAATTCCTTGACGCGACCACCGACATTTGTCCGAACTGGAAAATGGCTTCACCCGACCCAATGGTTACCGTTGGTGTGCAGTGCGAAGGTTTCCCTGTTGAAATGATCGTACGCGGTTACCTTTGCGGTAGCGCATGGCGTGCTTACAAAAGCGGTGTACGCGAAATCTGCGGTGTGAAACTGCCGGAAGGGATGCGCGAAAACCAGCGTTTCCCGGAACCTATCATCACCCCGACAACGAAAGCTGCCATCGGTGCTCACGACGAAGATATCTCCAAAGAAGAAATCCTGAAACAGGGACTTGTTTCTGAAGCCGACTACGCCGTTCTTGAAAAATATACAATGGAGCTCTTCAAACGTGGTACAGAGATTGCAGCCGGACGCGGACTGATCCTGGTCGATACCAAATATGAATTCGGTCACCGTGACGGTAAGATCTACCTGATCGATGAGATCCATACACCGGACTCTTCCCGTTATTTCTATTCAGAAGGTTACGAAGACCGTTTCGCCAAAGGTGAACCGCAGAAACAGCTGTCTAAAGAATTCGTTCGCGAATGGTTGATGGATAACGGCTTCCAGGGTAAAGCAGGCCAGGTGGTTCCTGAAATGACTCCGGCTATCGTCGAAGGTATCAGCGACCGCTACATCGAGCTGTTCGAACATATCACCGGCGAAAAATTCGTGAAAGGCGATACAGACGACTTGCTTGCACGTATCGAAAAGAACGTTACAGATTATCTGAACAATAAATAAGAATGTATGAAGTACGGTTCGGAACAGATTTTACCTTACAACAGGGAAGAACAAAAGAGCACACAAGTCAGACGTATGTTCGACTCGATTGCAGGCACCTATGATCTGCTGAACCATACGCTCTCGTTCGGAATTGATAAAATATGGCGCAGGAAAGGTATCGCTTTCCTGCGTCCTTTTTCTCCGAAGTCGATACTGGATATCGCAACCGGAACAGGCGACCTGGCCATCTCCATGCAAAAGAAACTGAAGGCGGACCGGATCATCGGCGCCGACATTTCGGAAGGTATGATGCAGGTCGGACGTGAGAAAGTAGCCCGTGCCGGTCTTTCGGAGCATATCTCTTTCGAACAACAAGACTGTACGGCGCTTACTTATCCGGACAACTCGTTCGATGCCGTTACTGCCGCATTCGGAGTACGTAACTTTGAAAATATAGAACAAGGGATAGCAGAGATGTTCAGGGTCCTGAAACCCGGCGGCCATCTCATGATCCTGGAGCTTTCCACCCCGGAACATTTTCCGATGAAACAGCTCTACCCTATTTATTCAAAGACGATTATTCCATTTATAGGCCGGTTGTTCTCAAAAGAAAAAGCGGCATACAGTTATTTGCCGGAATCCATCAAGGTCGTTCCTCAAGGAAAGGTTATGGAAGAACTACTCGCCCGTCAAGGTTTTACACAGGCGAAAGCACGCACCTTTACCTTTGGAATTTGTTCATTATATACAGCCTGTAAGGACAGTTCGCCCAGTAAGGGCAGTAGTAAGGGCAGTTCGCGAACTGCCCCTACAATTTAAACATAAAAAGAAGAAGGTTATGCAGAAATATGGTTTATTGGGATATCCACTCGGGCATTCATTTTCCAAAACTTATTTCAACCAGAAGTTTGAGGCGGAAAAGATAGATGCTCAATATGTAAATTTCGAGATTCCGAACATCAAAGAGATAAAGAATGTTCTGAAAGAGAATCCCGAATTAAAAGGTTTGAACGTTACGATCCCTTATAAAGAACAGGTGATCCCTTATCTGGACGAGCTGGATGAAGATGCACGCCTGATCGGTGCCGTCAACGTGATCAAGTTTACAAAAGGTCTTTTCGGAAGAACAAAGCTGATCGGTTACAATTCCGATATCATCGGTTTCAAGCAATCGATCGAACCTTTCCTGAACGAAACGCACCGGAAAGCCCTGATCCTCGGAACAGGCGGAGCTTCAAAGGCAGTCTTCCAGGGATTGAAACAACTGGGAGTCGGCGCTACTTTAGTCTCACGCAAGCCGAAAGAATTCTGCATTACCTATGAGGAGATCACAGCCAAAACGATGGAACAATACACGGTTATTGTCAATACAACTCCGCTCGGAATGTTCCCTAATATCAATGATTGCCCTGATATTCCTTACGATCTGCTCACCCCTGACCATCTGTTATACGACCTGCTGTATAATCCGGATGAGACACTTTTCATGAAGAAAGGAAAAGAAAAAGGAGCTGTCGTCAAAAACGGACTTGAGATGCTGTTGTTGCAGGCATTTGCCGGCTGGGAAATCTGGCAGAAATAAAAAACTGAAAAACAACTATCATACTATCATAAACGATCAAGTACGCTTTGATATTTAAAGGATAAAACCAATGATAGTTGGTGTGATAGTACTATTTTCAACCATCATACTATCACAAAACTACCCGACAAAGTTGGTGATGTATATATCTTATTATTAACAACATAGTTAGATATCTTTCTTGAGACCCGGGTCTCTATACCCTTCACACCCGGGTCTTAGCATCGTTCACATCCGGATGTAAAAGAGGGCAAAATGGGGGTCTAAACAAGAAGAACAAGCTATTTGCACGAAAAAAACAGCTTTATTCAGGCAAAAAAGATAGGATGCTATTGCTTTTCCGTCATATACTTCCAGAAACGGACAGGCATATGCTGGCGGTGCAGCTTCGGATTGATACGTTCTTTGATGGCAATCGTCTTGAAATACTCTTTCCACATCTGCTGGAACAGTTTCTCATCTTTATCCATCAGGCTCTCATTGAGGAAGCCGGATAACAGATGCTCTTCCTTTTGTTCGAAACGAACCTCGATCGTCTCTTTCAGATCATAATAATAGCCATACTCCCGGCGCATATCATAGATCAGCCATTTCTGATCGCCAAAACGATCGTTCAGATACGGAAGGACAAGCGGCAATACATTATATATAGGCTCGACGGCAGAGAAGTAAGTACCATCCAATGCCTTTTGGAAACGGAGAAACTGCATGATGCGGAGACGTTCGTTGCTTACTTTCTTCCAAACCTTGGATATCTGTAGTACATCAGGATCACCGAAATTCATCTCAATAGATTTCGAATGGTCAAGCGCCTTGCGGATATAGCGGAACAACAGCATGTCGACCTCCGGCAGCTCCGACAGCCAGGAGACTGTCAGCCCCGACAGAGATAGTTTCGACACCTTCTTTTCAAGCCCTTTCCAAACCCGGTCCGCCTTTTTCTTGTCGGAATAAATCGTCACCGTTTCCTCGCAGAACAGAGGTAACGGCTCGCCCTCCGCCAGCAGCACATCGGGAAAAGACTTCCGGACGTAAGCGTCGAAGACGGCAGTCAGTAATCCCTCGAAAGTTTTGTCATATATAAAAGCAATCACAATATGTCCTGTTTCAATTCACGCATCCGTAAAGAATGCTACATTTCTACCTCTACATCACGTTCACAATACATCCTGAAATTGAATTGTTAGTTGACGGTCGTCCAGTTTCCTGCCTTTTTTCTGCGTCAGGATATGGCGTACATTCTCCGGTGTCAGTTCGTTTACCGTCCGCATCGCCAGCTCATGGCAAGTGATGAAGTATTGCGCTTTCTTCATCACGACCCCGATCTTTTTCAATTGTTCCGATCCCAAACGGGAATAGCGGCGGGAGACAACGATCATCTTCGCCGATTTTACCCCGATACCGGGTACACGGAGAAGCAATTCATAGTCCGCCTTATTGATATCGACCGGAAACATATGCGGGTTCCGCAGTGCCCACGATAACTTCGGATCGACCTCCAGATCCAGTTCCGGATAAGCATCGTTCACGATCTCATCCACCTTAAACTCATAAAAACGCAACAACCAATCCGCCTGATACAAGCGGTTTTCCCTCACCAAAGGCGGTTGCTTCAATGCCGGAAGCCGGTTATCATAATCATTCACAGGAATAAACCCCGAATAATAAACACGTTTCATCGTCGGACGCTGATAGAGAGCAGACGACAAACGGAGAATATCCTTGTCCGTATCGGCTGTCGCTCCGACAATCATCTGCGTGCTTTGCCCGGCAGGAGCAAAACGAGGAGCATGCCGGAAACGTTTCCTCTCCTCCGCACTTTGTAATACCCCCTGCTGAATGTAACGCATCGGGGTAAAGACGCTCTTAAAGTCCTTTTCCGGAGCAAGAGCCTGCAAACTTTTCTCATTGGGTATCTCGATATTCACGCTGAGACGGTCGGCATACAATCCGGCTTCATTCACCAGTTCCTGGCTGGCTCCGGGAATGCTCTTCATATGGATATAGCCGTTGAAACGGTGTATCAGACGCAGGTCTTTCACGACACGCACCAAACGCTCCATCGTATAATCCGGACTACGGACCACACCCGAACTCAGAAAGAGCCCTTCTATATAATTCCTCCGGTAAAACTCGATCGTCAGATTGACCAGCTCCGTCACGGAAAGCGTCGCCCGGGGCAGGTCATTGCTCCGACGGTTGATGCAGTAGGCGCAATCATACATACAAAAATTGGTCAACATGATCTTCAGCAGGGAAATACATCGCCCGTCTTCCGCAAAACTATGGCAAATCCCCCACCCAGCCGCACTTCCGACCATTCCTTTCTTTCCGGAACGGGTTGTGCCGCTTGACGCGCAGGATACATCATACTTAGCTGATTCTGCTAATATTTTCAGTTTTTCGAGAACAGTTTCATTCATATTTCAGGAGGATATACTACACAAAAATAAGGATTAAAAAGCTATCTTTGCGATAAAACAGAGTGAAATGTTCTTAGATAATATTCCCGTACATAACCTGGATGAAACGGACTTCTTTGTCGTCGAACGGATTGAGAATTGCGCGCCTTTGAATTTCAGAGGATCACATCGGCATAATTTCTACGAACTGTTATTCTTCACGGAAACGGGAACAGACGAGAGCCACAGCATCGACTTTATCGAATACCCTTTACAGTCCAATCAGCTTTACCTGCTCCGCCCGGGACAAGTACATACGATGAAACTAAAAGGACAAATGGGATTCCTGTTTGCCATCAATCCCGATTATTTCGAGCGCCTCTGCCTCCATATCGAGAGTTATGCAGATCATACATTTCCCAGCATGCTTCTTCTCCCGGAGAAAGAAACCTCAGCGATCCGCCAAATCGCCCGTCTGATCTACACCGAACATGAAGGACTGCACCGGAAAAGCCTGCTCAACTCATACATGCACGCTTTGATCACCCATCTGTTATTATTATATACCGATACCCGGGTCGACCAGGATATACGCGTCAGTAAAGTCTTGTCCCTGATAGACAAACATTATATCAACGAGCGCTCCACCGACTTCTACGCCCGTGAAGTAAACCTCAGCAACAAACGGATGAACGAGCTGACAAAAAAGGCCGTCGGCCACACAGTCAAACAACTGATAGACCAACGGCTATTACTGGAAGCCAAACGCATGATCAGTTCCGGAGCTTCGAGCTTCAAGGAAATCGCGTTCAGCCTGGGATTCAGCGAAGCATCTTATTTCACCCGCTTCTTCAAGGAGCAAAGTGGCTGTACCCCCGAACAATTCCGGTCGTTATTGAAGAAAGACCTGTCATGAACGGACTTTGATCATCGCCAACCGTCGCCGTGTATCGACAAACAACAGCATAAAAGAGGTCAGTCCGCAAACGAACAGCCCGCACATCATCGGCACCACCGAGTTATTCTGCAGGAAACTGACTACAGCCGACAGTATTCCAGTAAACAATAATTGCAGGAATCCCATCAATGCCGAAGCCGCCCCGCTGTCTTCCTTAAAATAAGCGAGTCCAAGCGAAGTCGTTGCCGGTAGCAACAACCCGATCGGTATCAGATTCAGGAACACCAACACCAGCAAAGGCACAACGGAAGTCGACACCAACGAAGTCACCACCAGCAATACCCCGATCAGCAGTTGAAAGGCAAGCGTATATCTCACCAACTTCTTCAACGTCATATATTTCAGGAAGAAATTGATGATATAGGTACCGAACATCAAACCCAACGAATTGACTGCAAAAATAATGGCAAACGTATCTCCCGACATTCCGCCCTTTTCCATGATCAGGAACGGAGCATTGGAAACATACACCATCAAACCGCCGTAAGCCATACAGCCAATAATCGTATAGACCATGAACGGCCATACTTTCATCACCCGCACATACCCTTTCACCATCTCCCGCAACGAAGGTTTCTTCGCTTTCACACCTTCGGGTAAAGGCATCGGCTTACTATTCGGAAGAAACGCCCAGGTCAGCAAGATAGTACAAGCACCTAACAACGCCATCGTATTGAAAACCCCGTGCCAATGCCATTGTTTCAACAGCAAATTACCAATAGTCGGAGCAATGACAGGGGCAATTCCTGAAATAATCACCAACAAAGAAAATACTTTTGTCCGTTGTTCATTCACAAACAGGTCGTTCACAGCTGCACGTCCGACCACAACACCGGCACATCCTCCGAAAGCCTGAAAGAAACGGATCACCCAAAGTTGTTCAATCGAAGTCACATAGATGGAAGCAAACGAACTGACCGTATATAAAGCAGTCGCCAGCAAGATCGGATTTTTCCGTCCGTAATAATCGGAAAGCGATCCCCAAAACAGTTGCCCGATAGCAAAACCAGCCAGGAAGATGGATAAGGATATTTGTACCTCACTCAGAGAAACCTGCAGACTTTCAGCAATATCCGTAAAAGCCGGAAGATAAAGGTCTATACTCAAAGGTTCCAGTGCCGCCAATAAAGAAAGGACCAGAACCACGATTCCCATTTTTCTATTCATCACATTATACCTATTAAAATTACCGCGACAAAAGTACTGTCTTCCTTCCGTCCGCCTTTTACATTAATTGCACATTTACTGGTATAAATGGGAACATTCAGAAAAACAGACGAAACGGGATATTTCTTTTATGAGTGTGGTAATTAGGCAGGAAACATGTACATTTGTACGTTTTTTAAATTTACATCTTCAATAATGAACGACTTACTTATTTTCAACCATATAGAATTGATCCTGGCATCTACAACAGCCGGTCTTTTCATCATCCAGCTTTTGTATTATCTTGTCACCTATGCCCGCCCGTTGAGACAGGCAAAAAGGAGACAAATGGAGGCAGGACAGGCTAAACCCGCCGTTTCCGTGATTGTCTATGCCAAGAACGAATCGGAGAATCTTAGGAAACATCTTCCGGCCTTACTGAATCAGAACTATCCGGAATACGAAATTATCGTCGTCAACGACGGCTCTACAGACGAGAGTGACGAGGTTTTAAAAACATTCAAGAACGAATACGACCACCTCTATCATACCTATATCCCGGAAGACGTAAAATACCTGAGCCGCAAAAAACTGGCACTTACCGTCGGTATCAAAGCGGCCAAACACGAGATCCTCCTTTTCACCGAAGCCAATTGCGAACCGATGGGTAAAAACTGGATATCTGCCATGGCACGCAACTATACATCCCAGACAAGCATTATTTTAGGCTTTTGTGCATATGGTCCCCATAAAGGATTTTTCCACAAACTGGTCGCTTATGATAACCTGATAACCGGACTGCAATACATCTCGTCCACCCTTGCCGGAAACCCTTATACCGGAAACGGCCGGAACCTCTCCTACCGGAAAGACTTGTTCTTTGCCCATAAAGGTTATTACAAATCGCTCAGTCTGCATGCCGGAGACGATGATCTGTTCATCAATGAATCCGCCACCAAACAAAACACCTGGGTGGAATACTCGCCGGAAAGCATCACTGAAATGGCAAAGATAGACCGTTTCAGTATGTGGAAAGAAATGAAAGTATCGCGAGCTGCGACCCAGCGTTATTATAAGGGCTGGAACCTGACCTTCTTCAGAATGGAGAGCCTAAGTTATTTCCTGTTCTTTATCGCGGTGATTGCCAGTATCGTATTCGGTATCCTGGGGAACTGGTTAATCTCCATACTGGCGGGCTTACTTTACATAATCCAGTTTTCCAGTAAAGCTGCCATCCTGCATAAATCCGCCAAGCTCCTGCAGCAGAAACCTGTAACAGGCTGGCTGTTTTTATTGGAATTAATCTTGCCCCTGTTCAATTTGTACGTAAGAATATACCGTATATTCAGAGGGAAGAACGACTATACATTCAGACTTTAAATATTACTCGAACCGAATACTCTTGGCCGGGTCGATCTTGGTGATCAGGTAAGACGGGCCGAGCATCATCAGCATGGATGCACATAATGTTCCGATATTCAGCAGAACTAAAGAAAGTATACTCAGATCGATAGGCACTGCATCCAGATAGTACGTAGACGGATCCAGTTTTATGACATGGAAATGAGACTGTATCAAGCAAATAGCAATTCCGATCACATTCCCCCAAAGCATCCCTTTCCCTATCAGGAAGAAAGAGATATAAAGAAATATCTTACGGATACTGGCGTTGTTCTCTCCCAACGCTTTCAGGATTCCGATCATATTGGTCCGCTCCAAAATAATGATCAGCAGACCAGAGATCATGGTGAAACCGGCAACAGCAAATATCAGGATAAGGATAACGACCACATTCACGTCCAACACATCGAGCCAGTTAAATATCATCGGATTCATCTCCTTGATGGAACGGGTAAAATAGGTATTTCCATGACGATCCTGCTTTTCTACTAAATTGAAATACAGGTCTTCCGCTATCTGATCCAAATCGTCGTAATCATCGACAAGCAATTCCAGCCCGCTGACTTCATCTTTCTCCCAACCGTTCAGACGACGTATCTGCTTGATATCCGCCAGGACAAATAACTTGTCGTAATCCATAAAACCGGTCTCGTAAATCCCGGCAATATTGAATTTGCGTGCACGGATATCTTCCTGAATAAAATAAGTCCGAACAGAATCCCCCAGTTTCAGATTTAATAAATCAGCTAAATATCGGGAAATAATGATATCGATCGAACTCTTATCCGGGTTTATCGTCAGTATCTCACCCTCTTTCAAATTATTCCGGAAGAAACTCCAGTCATAATCCGTATCGACACCCTTCAATACGATTCCCTGAAAATCACTGTCTGTTTTCAGAATCCCCATCTTTGTGGCATATGCTTCTATATGCTTGATACCGGGGAACTCCTGAAGCGCCTGAAGCAATGAATCGCTCACTGCTATCGGTGTCGTTTCGTATGAACTGTTATTATCGAAATTGGTGATCTGGATATGAGAACCGAAACCGATCACCTTATTACGGACCTCTTTTTTAAACCCGATTACAATAGCTACCGAAAGAATCATCACCGCCAGCCCGAGCGCAATCCCAATTATGGCAATACGAACAGCAGGAGGTGTAACCTGCCGGTCACCCTCCTTGCTGAAATGAATTCTTTGTGCTATAAATAATTCTAAGCGCATAGCAATTGAAAGTTGAAAATTGAAAATTGAGAATTAAGAATCAGCCTCCTCTCTCTCTAATTTTCAATTTTCAATTCTCCATTTTCAATTATTAAATGACTCTTCCCGGGTATGCTTCCAACGCCTTAGCCAACACAACCAACGCATTTGCCAAATCTTCTTTTTTCAGTACATAAGCAATACGCACTTCATTCTTACCCAAACCAGGCGTTGTATAGAAGCCGGAAGCCGGAGCCATCATAACTGTCTGCCCTTCATATTCAAATTCATCCAAACACCAGGCACAGAACTTATCGGCATCATCCACGGGCAGTTTGGCAACCGTATAAAAAGCTCCCATAGGGATCGGAGAATAGCATCCCGGAATACGATTCAGGCCGTCGATCAGGAATTTGCGACGTTCCACATATTCGTTATACACCTCCAGCATATACTCTTCAGGCGTATCCAATGAAGCCTCGGCAATAATCTGTCCGATCAATGGAGGACTCAAACGGGCCTGACACCATTTCATAACATTTTCCTTCACCATCTGGTTCTTCGTGATCAGCGCACCGATACGGATACCGCATTCGCTGTAACGTTTAGAAACAGAATCGACCAAGACCACATTATTCTCTATCCCTTTCAAATGAAAAGCAGAGATATAAGGTGCTCCGGTATAACAAAACTCGCGATACACCTCATCCGAGAAAAGGAACAGATCGTACTTCTTCACGATATCACGAATCTGATCCATCTCCTTTTGTGTATAGAGATAACCGGTCGGATTGTTCGGGTTACAAATCAGAATCGCTTTTGTACGCGGTGTGATCAGTTCCTCAAAACGTTCTACGGATGGAAGAGCAAAACCCTCGTCGATAGTGGACGGAACCGTTTTGATCACAGCCCCACTCGAAATGGCAAATGCCATATAGTTGGCATACGCAGGTTCGGGAACGATAATTTCATCCCCCGGATCCAAACAAGCCATAAAAGAGAAGAACACAGCTTCCGAACCACCGGTTGTGATGATTATATCGTCAACATCGACATTGATATTGAATTTCGCATAATATTTAACCAATTTCTCACGGAAACTACGAATCCCTTCACTGGGTGAATATTCCAAAACCTTACGGTCAATACGGCGCATCGCCTCCATCGCGACCTCAGGAGTAGATAAATCCGGTTGACCGATATTCAGATGGTACACCTTGGTACCCTTTGCCTTAGCCTTATTGGCTAGCGGAACTAGTTTTCTAATGGGGGAAGCCGGCATATTGACACCCCGCTGTGAGATATTAGGCATTACTTTTCTGTATGTTAGTTTAAAGTTCGGCAAAGATAGGAAATTATTGAAAATTGAAAGTTGAAAATTGAAAATTAATATCGGTTTGCATGTTTTCCCCTCATTTAATTTTCAATTTTCAATAATCATTTCTCAATTCCTCAAATTCCCGGGCGGGGTGAATCTTTGCTGGCATGCATAGTCGAGATAAACGCATGCGGATCTATCTCTTTAATCTCGTCTTTCAGACGCGGCATATCCTTACGTTCAGCGATAGTGAAAATGATCTCTTTCTCCTGTCCTTCATACATTCCGCGTCCATGCAGGAAAGTACCGCGCATCCCCATCTTGCCGACGATCAGGTCTTTTATTTCCTGTGTTTTCTTCGACACGATAAATACGGCACGGTTCGGATTCTCCGTCTGGAACATTTCAACCACCTTTCCATAGACAAAGATGGCAAACCAGGAATACAAAGGCACTGCCCAATCCTGAAACACGATCAAACCGAGCATTACGATGGCAGAGTCAAGCAATATGATCATATTACTTACTTTCAGGTTGGAATTATTGGCAATGACGCGGGCCAGTACATCAGTCCCCGCACTCGTACTTTGTGCCTTAAAGACGCAAGTCACACCAAGACCCAATATCGCCCCTCCATAGAAACAGGCAATAAAGGTATCATTTTCCACCAGCGGTTCCGTTCCGCAGAAATAAGACAGCGTATCGGTGAAAACGGAGATAAGCACAAATGTCACTATCGTTTTCGGCCCCGAAGAAAGCCCGATTTTTTTCATTGCCAGTATCAGCAACGGCACGTTGAAGCACAAGGCTGTAGCACCCATCGGCAAACCATCAGGAAAAACAGAGAAAACTCCTTTCGTGACATAATGTAAAACAATGGAAATACCATATACCCCACCTGGTACGATTTTATAAGGGGCAAGAAAAAGCACATAGCTCAGTGCCTGGAGAAAAGCTCCGACTACAATAAAAGAATAGTCGAAAACACTGCTTCTCAATGTAGCATTAGAAGGAAAACCTAGTTGTTTCATGATAAGATTAAATCATTATTTGTTCTTTTAAGTATTGCAAAGATAGATAAAAAAAGAAGAGACTACACAAACTAATTGCGTAATCTCTTCTATCTATTTTTAACAACCTCAATCCGGAATTAAACAATCCCGGTACCTTTTATTATTAAAGGCTCAATGCGCGGTTATTATTATTTGTTACATTCAACAATGTTACATATTTGCGATACTGATCAGGAGTCAGAACCTGTTTCATCAATTTCAAGTTCCCATATACAGCCTGATGCATTTTCTTCTGTTGTTTGCTTTCGCTTGAACGAAGGCTTGCACGTTGCATATCAAGGAAATATTCATTTATATTTGCTACTTCATTTGTCTGAGATGGAGTTAATTGTAAATAATAACTCAGTTTTTCAAAGTTAATAGCAAACGGTTCTTTACTCATCTTACGGCTCTCGCGTGCAAAACCTACTGTTGCACATAATAAAATGGCTGCTACAGCCATACCTAAACGTCTCATAATACCTAAACATTAAATTAATAAACCTAAACATGGAGGCCGCTGCCTCCAATCTATCTCTCCTTTTGCGTTCATCTATATAACAGTATGTTTTATAACATTGTTCACAAACAGGTTTATTTATTCATCCAAATGATCGGATATCCCAGTCTCCGCTTGATTTCCTCCATCTCCGCGCTATGCCACATCTCATGTTTGAAGCACCAGGACAATGCCTCATATTTGTTTTCAGCAACCGGATGTCTAAAAGGAATAGGTTCTAACGGAGTATATAAAATATCATCACTTAAACCCGACAGGTTTTCAATACAAATTTCATGAACAGCGTCCAGCTGGCTTTTCAATACGGAAGCTGTTACAACATCCTCTTTGACAGACCGGTGCAACGTACCCATCCCGTTAAACTGTTTATTATACTGCGCCAAAGGAATCACCCGTTTTATTTTTTCATTCAATCCCGTTATCACAGTTATTGCATGAAAGTTCTGGGCAACGATCAGATGTCCGATCTGCCAGGCGAAGTTTGAATCCGTATTTTCCGGTATGACAAACCATAAATCTTCGGGGAGTTCCGAAACCAGGCGATTGACAAAATTTCTTGCTTCAATGATCTGTTCTCTCAAAAATTCAATTCTACTCATAATGTCTACTTTTTTAAGTTATACATTAATCATTAGTGAACAAAAGAGCAGGATATGTGACAACTCAGTCCAAAAATTTTTCCCAATAATTCTTTCTTGGTAAATCTTTTTCGAATTTCTGATACAGATCGGCCAGCCGTATCATTTTCGCTACAGTAGAATATTCTTTGTTCAGATCGATATGGTAAACTTGTTTGCAAATTCGGCATTTACATGTCCCGGCAGGGTTATATAACGGACAGGTTTCATTCATAAAGTGGCTGATCTTAGTGATAGAACGAGAGGATATCTGCCGGACATTCTCCTCCGACATCTCCATAATACGACTGATCTGTTTATGGGAAAGACCTATATTTTCCTTAAAGATGAAGATCAGACGAGCATCATTATTCAAACAGTGGTTCAATGCAGTCAGGCACCAGTCACACCTTTCTTTCACCCATTCTTTCCGATCCTCGTCAGAGCCGGAATATTCAATTTCCTCCAATCCTCTGAATTGCTCCAGCTTCAGCAGTGTCGCTACCTTTTCATTTTGAGCATACCGTAAAATAGTCCGTTTCGCAACCGTGTAAATCCAGGTAGACAATTCAGAATCTCCATTAAAAGAAGACAGGCTTTTAAAGACTTCATACCAGACTTCCTGTGCTGCCTCTTTCGCAATCTCCTTATTCTGGATCATCCGGTGAGCAATGGTAGCAACCAGTCTCCCGTATTGTTCAACTAAATCTTTACGATCTAAATCCATAGGTAATCAGTCTATCAGTTTATTCTTCTCATACGACGACCGTACCCAACGCAGATAAACCAGAAGCGACACCAGACAGCAACCCGAACCGACTAAATAAGCTGTTGCCAGATCAGCACGCGAAGCAATAAAACCGGCAGCAAGCATACCGATCCCCACACCGAAATCGAAAGAAGTCAGATAAGTAGAAGTAGCCGTCCCACGCATATGATGTGGAGCAACATTCACAAAAAGACATTGAATAGCCGGTACACAAACACCAAACCCGATACCGATAGCCAACGCAGAAGCGAAGAAAACAATCTCATTATGGAAAAGGGCAAAAACGGCAAACGAAAGTGTCAGGAACGTCAGTGCACTGATCGAGACCAGATGAATCTTTCCGTGATCGACCAAACGTCCGGAAATAAGACGGGCCACTCCGACTCCTATCGCCATGAAAATAAAGAAATAACCCGGATTTGCTACATTGATTTCTTTTCCGTACAACACCACAAAAGAGGTCACCATCCCATAAGGAATAGCACTCAACAGATAGGCCAAAGCCGTCGGCAATGCTTTCACCAGGATAAAACGATCCAGTGAAAAAGTTGGTCTCGGCACTTTCTCCCGCTTCGGATAACGAATCAGACAAACCGAACCGACACCCACCAAAGCGATTACCAATCCAGCAAACACCACAGGATGAAAGCCGAACCGATCATAGATAAACACGGCTACCAACGGCGAGAGCGACATCGCCAGATTGATCGTCAACCCATAAAAGCCCATTCCCTCCCCTCTTCGTTTGGAAGGAATCACATCGATCGCTATGGTATTTCCGGCAACGGAAGTCATTCCCATAAACCCACCCTGAATAAAACGAACTGCCATAATAGTCAACATCGTCGTTGCAAACAAATAACCGGTAAACATACAGGCAAAAACCATAAAGGCAAACAAATATAATGGTTTACGGGAAAAACAATCCACCAGATATCCGGAGAACGGACGAACGCATAACAGACCGATCGAATAACTGGAAAGGGCGATTCCCACTTCCGACGGGTTAATCTTCAGAACTTCCACCAAGTAAACCGGCATAGTTGGCATCAACATATAGAATGAGAAGTTCATCAGGAAATAAGAGATACAACACTGAATGAAATTCCGGTTCCAGAGCACAGGTTTCGCTTCGTTCATATCTTTAGTAATTAAATACGGATGGAAATACTCCCACCCGTACATTATATTATATATGTAATATCGTATTAAGCTAATTCACTTAGCTCCAGCCAACGCATTGTCTTTTCGTCGATTTCTTCAATTACTTTCGCAATACGTTCCGACTTAGTCATCAATTCATCGTTGCTAAGAGTTCCGCTGCTCATTGCCGTTTCCAGTTCAGTTTTTTCGGCTTCAAGCTGCGGTATTTCCGCTTCCAGAGCTTCGAACTCCTTCCGCTCCTTGAAAGTAAGTTTCTTTTTCTGCTCAGGCTGCGGACGGTTATTCTTTTCAGGAGCCGGTGTTTGTTTGGGCTGACGGGCTGCTTCAGCCTCTTTCTCCAACTGATCCTGCACCTCTTTCCAGTCACGGTATTGGGTATAATTACCAGGGAAATCCTTCAAATCGGCATTACCACGGAATACTAACAAGTGATCGACTACTTTATCCATAAAGTAACGGTCGTGCGAAACAACGATTACACAACCCTTAAAGTTTCGCAGGTACTCTTCCAATACATTCAGGGTCACGATATCCAGATCATTGGTCGGCTCATCCAGTACCAGGAAGTTCGGGTTGCGCATCAGGACGGTACACAGATATAAACGACGTTTTTCTCCGCCACTCAGCTTATAGACATAGCTATGCTGCTTTTCGGGAGTGAACAGGAAATAATTCAGAAATTGGGAAACACCCAACTTCTTACCGTCCCCAAGATCGACATATTCGGCTATATCCTGCACGACATCGATCACCTTCATCTGCTCGTCAAACTGCAGACCATCCTGACTGTAATAGCCGAAACGGACTGTTTCGCCGACATCGAAGCGTCCGCTATCCGGTTCCACTTCGCCCATCAGCATTTTAATAAAGGTAGACTTCCCTGTTCCGTTGTTACCTACGATACCCATCTTTTCGTAACGGGCAAAAATATAATTGAAATCTTCTACAATCTTGATACTGCCGAAGCTTTTCGTAACATGCTCCGCTTCAAATATTTTCGATCCGATATAGGATGCTTTCACATCCAGATTCACATTACCGTTGTCCCGTTGCTGCTTGGCTTTCTTTTCCAGCTCATAAAAAGCATCGATACGGTATTTAGCTTTCGTACCGCGTGCCTGCGGCTGACGACGCATCCATTCCAACTCTTTCCTTAACAGGTTGTTGGCACGTTCCACCTCTGTGTTCATCGTCTCCATCCGTTCCTGACGTTTTTCCAGATAATAGCTGTAATTACCTTTATACTGGTAAATTTGCTGACGGTCTATTTCGATAATCTCGCTGCAGACACGATCCAGGAAATAACGGTCGTGTGTAACCATCAGGATACTGATATTGGCACGGCTCAGGTAACCTTCCAGCCATTCGGTCATTTCCAGGTCGAGGTGGTTGGTCGGCTCATCGAGAATGATCAGTTCGGGGTCGGTGATCAGAACGTTAGCCAATGCCACACGTTTCAACTGCCCACCGGACAGATGTTCTACTTTCTGATCGAAGTTTGTGATCTTCAACTGCGAAAGGATCTGTTTGGCCCGTTGTTCATAATCCCAGGCTTTCAGGTTATCCATACGCATCAGGATATCCTCCAGGTTGGAATGATCATCGCTGGCCATAGCTTCTTCATACTCGGCAATCAGGCGAACCGTCTCATTGGGAGAATAGAAACAAGCCTGCAGCACAGTCAACCCTTCCGGATAAACAGGTGTCTGCTCCAGATAACCGACACGCAGGTCGTTGCGAAACACAACTGCCCCATTATCATAATCCTCCTTTCCGGCAATGATATTCAGTAAAGTTGTTTTACCTGTACCGTTCTTTGCAATAAGGCCCACTTTCTGACCTTGTGCAATACCAAATGTAATATCCTCAAAAAGAACCAAATCGCCGAAGCTTTTGGTCAGTCCGTCTATCTGTAAATAACTGATCATATTGCCTTGTGTACTTTACTTTGAATGGCAAAGATACAAAAATTCGGTGGAGAGGAGCTAATAATACGTAACAGTCTATTCTTGTAAAAACCAACCATTCCCTAAAAGTTACAGAATTCTTTACAGAAGTTCAATGTTAGAAAAAACTGACCCATTACATAAATATTCATCTAAAAAGAAGTTACGCAATCAGATTTTAATGCTAATTTCGTCACTGTATACTGATGTTTTCTAACCAACGCATATCTTTATAGATTACAATCGGTTAATTTTCATAACATTCACACTGCTAACTACAGATTTTAAATATAATTATGGGACAATTAAAGCCAACTCAAGTACTAAATAAAGCCTATAGACAAGTTACTATAGAAACAGCGAAGTTCAACCATTTTAAGAATGCCTTACAAATACTATTAGAAAATGTTTCAGATGGACAAAGAGAAGAAACTCAAAAAGAACATTTAAGAAATTTTCTTAGTGACACATTCTATAAATCCTACTATATAGCTCCAGAGGAAGATATTGATTTAGCTATTAGACTAGATAAGACTACAAAATCAAATATTGGATTATTGATAGAAGTCAAAAGTACAACAAATAAAAGCGAAATGATTTCTGTCGACAATTTAAATAAAAAGGCACTTCAAGAACTTTTACTCTATTACTTAAAAGAGAGAATAACTAAAAAAAATACAGATATCAAATACCTAATTACCACCAACATACATGAATTTTTCATTTTCGATGCACAGGAATTTGAACAAAAGTTCTATCAAAACAAGAAGTTGCGGAAAGAGTTCCAGGACTTTCAGGATGGAAGAAAGACAAGTAGCAAAACAGATTTTTTCTATGCAGAGATTGCCTCTCCTTTCATTGAGGAAGTACAGGAAAGTCTCGAATATACTTATTTCGATATATATGACTATCGTAAATCTCTTAACAACAAGAATGTCTCCTCTAAAAAACTAATAGAACTATATAAAGTATTCAGTGATACCCATTTGTTAAAACTTCCTTTTCAAAATGATAGCAATTCTTTAAACAAAAGTTTTTATTCTGAATTACTACACATTATAGGTATAGAAGAACAGAAAGAGGGAAGTAAAACTGTAATAGTGCGTAAAACTACAGAAAAAAGAAATGAAGCTTCATTATTGGAAAACACAATTAACCAACTTGATGCTGAAGAGTGTTTGCGTAAAGTTCCTAACACAGCAATATATGGGAGTACATATGACGAACGACTTTTCAATGTAGCAATGGAATTGTGTATCACATGGATCAATAGGATTCTGTTTTTGAAACTTTTAGAAGCACAATTATTAAAGTATCACAACGGAAAACTTTGCTACAAATTTCTCACTAATAAAAAGATACGTGATTTTGACGATTTAAACACACTTTTCTTCCAGGTATTAGCTCGTGATTTCAATCATAGAACATCATCCATATTAAAAGACTTTGAACATGTTCCTTATTTGAACAGTTCTCTTTTTGAAGTGACCGACCTTGAAAGTGATACTATTAAAATCAATAGTCTATCCCAACGTGAAGAGCTACCATTGTTATCAAATAGTATTTTAAGAAACAAGAAAAATAATCTTCGTGTCAACAGTTTGCCTACATTAGAATATTTGTTTGCTTTTTTGGATGCATATAATTTTGCAAGCGAGGGAAGCGAAGAGATCCAGGAAGAAGCCAAAACGTTAATTAACGCTTCGGTTCTTGGGCTTATCTTTGAAAAAATCAACGGCCATAAAGAGGGGGCAGTATTTACTCCTGGTTTCATCACGATGTACATGTGTCGTGAATCAATCCTGAAAACAGTATTGCAAAAGTTCAATCGCTTTTATGGTTGGAACTGTTCTTCAACCACAGAATTGTATAATAAAATAGACGATATAGCCAAAGCAAATGAATTGATTAATAGCATTAAGATTTGCGATCCCGCTGTCGGTTCAGGACATTTTCTTGTTTCTGCACTGAACGAGTTAATACTTTTGAAATATGAATTGGGGATATTAGTTGATGCCAATGGTAAGCGCATAAAAGGATCAGATTATACACTATCCATTGAGAATGACGAACTTATTATAACAGATGCCGACAATAACCTTTTTGCATATAATCCTTTAAATAAAGAAAGCTATCGTATGCAAGAAACATTGTTTCACGAAAAAAAGCAGATTATAGAGAATTGTCTGTTTGGTGTCGATATTAATCCTAATTCTGTAAAAATATGTCGCCTTCGCCTATGGATTGAATTACTTAAGAATGCCTATTACACAGCTGAGAGTAATTTTCGCCATTTGGAAACTTTACCTAATATTGACATAAATATAAAACAAGGAAACTCTTTATTACATCGTTTTAATCTCCAAGACAGCATTAAGTCCATTTTAAAAGAAACGGGGATTAATATTGAGCAATATAAAAATGCAGTCACTAAATATAAGAATGCTCAAGACAAGGGTGAAAAGAGAGAATTGGAATCCTTGATATCAACAATTAAATCAAAGCTAAAAACAGAAATAGGACAAAAAGAACCTAAACGGATAAAATTGAATAAGTACCGTGCTGAGTTAATAGATTTGCAAGCCCCTCAGTTATTTGAATTTACAAAGAAAGAGCAAAAGGAAAGACAAAAGCAAATTGAAGTTTTAAATAAAGAAACAAAAAAATTAGAAGAATATTTCAAAGAAGTTCGTTCTAACAAAATGTATTTAGGTGCCTTTGAATGGCGTATTGAATTTCCAGAAGTATTAGATGAAGAGGGGAATTTTATAGGTTTCGATTGTATTATTGGAAATCCTCCATATATTCAGTTACAATCTATGGGAGATGACGCGGATATACTAGAACAGATGGAATACGAAACATATGCTCGCACTGGAGACATTTATTGTTTATTCTATGAACAAGGGATGAACGTTTTAAAAGAAGCAGGTTGTTTATGCTACATTACCTCAAATAAATGGATGAGGGCTAGTTATGGTGAAAATCTACGTAATTATTTTGCAACGAAAACAAATCCGATTTTATTAGTCGATTTTGCAGGTGTTAAAATATTTGATTCAGCAACAGTAGAAACAAATATTCTTTTAATCAATAAAGAGGTTAATAGACATAGTACATTAGCCTGTACATTTCCCAATGCTAATGGATTAAATAAAATGAGCGTTTTTGTTCAGCAATGCGGGTCGTTATGCGAGTTCAGTAGTTCTGATTCGTGGGTTATATTATCGCCAATAGAGCAAAGCATTAAACGAAAAATAGAAGCTGTCGGTACTCCTCTCAAGGATTGGGATATAAATATCTATCGTGGTGTGCTTACTGGTTATAATGAAGCATTCATCATTTCCACAGAGAAACGTGATGAGATTCTTGCCAACTGTCATACGGACGAGGAACGTTCCAGAACGGCTGAACTTATACGACCGATTCTTCGAGGCCGGGATATAAAGAGATATGGCTATGAGTGGGCAAATTTGTGGTTAATCTGGATTCCTTGGCATTTTCCATTGCACTTAGATAGTACAATTGAAGGTGCTTCAAAAAAAGCAGAGATGGAGTTTGAAAAACAATACTCTGCTGTGTATAATCATCTGTTTGAATATAAAGAGCCTTTATCAAAACGTAACAAAGCAGAAACAGGAATTCGTTACGAATGGTATGCATTACAAAGATGGGGTTCTAAATATTGGGAGGATTTTTTGCAGCCAAAAATTGTATGGAAGAGAGTTGGTTCAATATTACGTTTTTCTTACAATGAAAATGGAGCAATGGCATTGGATAGTACTTGTTTTGCAACGGGAAAAGACATTAAATTTCTAGTGGGTATTCTTAATTCAAAAATGGGACATTATTTACTAAAGGATGCACCTAAAACAGGTACTGGAGATTTGCTTATAAGTGTTCAGGCTGTGGAACCATTAAAGATTCCAATCCTTAATAAAGGTATAAAGGAGGAACTAGAAGTCCTATTAAATAAACAATTATATTCTGTATCAAAAGAACGAGATAAAGAAATAAACCGTATAGTGTTCAAGCTATACGGTTTACTTGATGAAGAAATTATATTTATTGAAAATTCTCTATAAAACTAATTTCTTCATCATTTAATCCATAGATATTATACATTAAATTATTGCTATAATATTTAAACTCCCGAATAGTTATCTTGTTGTTTTTTAGTTTGTTGAAAACTGCAAGATGTTCATTTAGCTGTTCAATAGTTGGTTTAGCAACAATAAGTTGTTCTATAGTATATTTTTTCCATCTTATAGTACCTACTCCTGTTGTTGTTCCGACTTTTGAAAATAGCCATTCAGCTACTGAAGAGTTTAAAGCAGTCAAAAGGAACTCTATGTATTCTCCTCTCATATAGAAAGCTGTTGCCTCTGGCATGTATTTCCCCAAAAAATCAAAGGCAAACTTTGATTTGTCAGAAATTTCGCCCCATACAATTTTTGGCTGCAAAAAATCCTCCATATAAGCGCAGTTACGTAAATTATAAGGGGTATCTCCTTTGTCTGCACGTTTTGAAATTTTATCCCAATATTGGTCTAAATGAGCTTTAACCGCTGGAAAATCTTCAATATGAATCCGTTCAAATTTCCCCTTAACGCCATTGTGTGTGTTAATTAACCATAGTTTAGCCCACTCATAGCCATATCTCTTTATATCCCGGCCTCGAAGAATCGGTCGTATAAGTTCAGCCGTTCTGGAACGTTCCTCGTCCGTATGACAATTCGCCAATATCTCATCACGCTTTTCCGTGTTTATGATAAACGCATCGTTGAAACCAGTCTTAATCCCATAGTTTATTTGAATATCCCAATCCTTGAGAGGAGTACCGACAGCTTCTATTTTTCGTTTAATGCTTTGCTCTATTGGCGATAATATAACCCACGAATCAGAACTACTGAACTCGCATAACGACCCGCATTGCTGAACAAAAACGCTCATTTATATTCAACCAAAACATTCTTCAAAAATCGAGCAAGAGTATTTCTATCTACCTGACATATTTTCGCTATTTTTCGTTGAGAAACTCCTACTGCTAGTAATTCTTTTATTAATATTTTCTTTTCTGATAATTTATATTTATCAGGATCACTTCGTCGTCCCTTAGGTCGACCTAAGATTAGACCTTCCGATTTTTTTCGAGCCAAAGCTTCTTTTGTCCTCTGACTAATAAGATTGCGTTCTATTTCTGCCGATAATCCAAAAGCAAATGCTAAAACCTTACTTTGAATATCCTCTCCCAATCGATAATTATCTTTAATAGTCCACACTCGACATTCTTTCCCCATACAAACATTTAATATTTCCATGATCATAAACAAATTACGTCCCAAACGAGATAATTCCGCACATATAATCAAGTCATCCTTTTGAACACGTTTCAACAAATCTCCAAGCTCTCGTTTATTATAAGCTTTTGTTCCACTTATTGTTTCTTCTATCCAGCCATCGACACTTAATTGCTCACGCTTACAGAAATTATTAATTTCAAATCGCTGATTTTCTACTGTTTGTTTGTCACTACTAACTCTAATGTATCCGTATACCATATCTTTTTTTCGGATAACATACTAAAAAAAATCAAAATATCCACCCTATACAGCAATCGATTTTCAAAACTTCACACAGAATTCAAAAATATCAGTAACAAATTTTCACAGATCGTATCGTAAACTTAAACCGAACTACCAATCTACTATCAGATTACCCCTCAAGAAAAATCACATATCAATTTATCAAATCAACCCTCTATCTTTTTTTATATGATACCACATTCCCTCTTTTGGAGAATCAGGCAACTTGGTCAAACGGTTTTGAATATATCTCAAATGAATTAAATTTAACTCCCGATTTACATTAACTAAGTATTCATCAAATTTATAATAAGCCGATATTGGTTTATGCCCTTTATCCAAAGCCCATACCAGAAAAGACTCAAACACCAACAAATCTTCAGTTTCCTGAGTCAGTTCTATTAATTCCATTCCTTCAACCTGTTGAGGAACATGAGCTTCCCGAATTATTCCATCCTGATCCATCGCGACAAACACTGGTTCTAGAGATTCACAACGTTTACGTTTTTTCTTTCCTTCAAGTGTCCATATTCTGCCTTGTTGACAAAATCCATGTTCTAGCCAAAGCCCTGCATTATCTAAAACAAGACCTTCCTCTTTTCCTGGAGACGGACGCATACAACGACCGACTTGTTGTAAATATAATGCCAGTGATTTTGTAGGACGGGCTAACTGTACTGCCTCACAATCAGGAACGTCAAATCCTTCCGATACAATATCAACATTACTCAAAACCAATGTTTCTCCTTTTCTAAATCGCTTTAGTATTTGTTCACGTTCCTTTTTGGACGTATTAGCATCAATATGTTCTGCGGCGATACCCTCCCGGCAATACTCTTCTACTATTTGTTGACTATGCTCTATGTTTACCGCAAAAACAATCATCTTTTTACCATCCGCTCTTTTATGATAGCTCTCAACCAAATCAGCCATCAATTCTTTATCTTGCATTAATTCTCCTAATTCATCCTGGGCATAATCATTCATCTTCACTTTTATAGAAGATAAATCAGGAGTAACACCTACAAAATGTTTTACCTTTACCAAATAGCCATGCTCAACAAAATAACTCAATTGTCCACTATTAATAAGAGTATCAAATAAATCAGAAAAACCTTCTCCACTCATTCGGATAGGAGTAGCTGTTACACCTAAAAAACGAGCTTTCGGATAAATATCCCACAGCTTTTTATAAGTACTGGCTTTAGCATGATGACATTCATCTATAATAACTATGTCAGCAACAGGATATTCTCTTTTTGACAAACTCTGAATAGTTGCAACCTGTACTTCTTTTGTCGCATCAGGTGGTATAGCTCCAGATATAATACCCGCATCTACATCAAAGCAGAATAGACGTTCAACTATTTGCTCTACTAATTCTTTCCGATGAACGACTATCAACACTTTTTTTTCTTTCAAACGAGCACGACGCACTATCTCTGAAAAAACGGTAGTCTTCCCTGTTCCGGTTGGCATTTGAAATAAGACATTCATCAGATTTTGCGTAAGAGGATTCCACGCATCGAATATATCTCGTATGCCATTAGTTTGATATGGACGTAATTCAACCAATTTATATATTTTTTATGTTGCTATAAAAATAGTGTTTTTTCGGGATATAGTTTGATTGGTCAACCATAAAAAACAACCTCTGAATGCTTTTTATTTACCTCACACTCTCCATATTCCAAAAATAAACCGTAAGTTTACCTCAACTAAATACAACACATATGACACCTGAATCTAAATACGAATCCGTCCCTTATAGTTTTGCTTACTGCCTGAATGAGCAATGCAAGCACTCTACAAAGTGCCTGCGTTATCTCGTTTCGAAACAACTCACACCGGAACGGACTGTTTTCTCGATCGTAAACCCGGCTTGCACAACGCCACAAGCAGATAGCTGTCCCTTTTTCAAAGCAGATCAAAAGGACAGGTACGCTTTGGGGATTACTTATTTACTGGACGATCTGCCTCATAACAAAGCTGTTGCCATCAAACGGGCAATGAATGCAAATTTTAGTAAAGGAACCCTTTACCGCATCCAGAAGAAAGAACGATTAATTACCCCTGACGAACAAAAGATCATTCGTATGATCTTTATGCGACAAGGTATCCATACCGATCCGCTTTTCGACCAATATGTAGAGCAATACGATTGGTAAGAAATTGTATACTTTTAGGCCTTTATTACTTATAATCCCCACTTAATTGGGTAATATTCCCCACACCAGTGGGCAGTATTCCCCATAGTAGTGGGAATAATTCCCCACGTGGATAAAAATTGTGGGGAAAAAGACAAGTCAGAACGCTTGCAGATTAATGAAAGAAGAACATCAATAACTCTATGAAACAGACTCTCAATAGATACTGAAATCCTGCGGTTTTATCACGAAACCGAGCCGTAGCATACTCTTAAAGTGATTATATTCCAACAGGTTTTCTCCGTAGCCATTATAATATTGAAGGAAGAAATATTGGTTTTCGTTATTATTGAATTTATAGCTCAGTTCTACCTGGGTATTAAAGCTGAACCATGTTTTACGTTTCGTCAGAATCACTCCGCAGTTAAAGCGTTTATTATCTGTTCGGAAATTCGTTGCCACCTGGAATATACCGTTATATTTCAGTAAGTCTTTATTATACTTTCCATCGACAATCGGTATCCATGTTTTGAACTGAGCTTCCCAGTTCTTGTTAAGGACAACGGCCGCTGCAAATGTGACCTTATTCCAGCTACGGGAAGCCATACTATCTTTCCCGTTCGACTCATGTTCAAGCATCAGATATCCTTTACCGATATATTTGTTGTGATGGATAATCAGGTGCCCGAGCCCTATTCCCGGATTGAAGTTCAGGTCGCGCATAGGAAGAGATTCCTGAAAAACATTCCAGAAAGCTTTCTGAGTATACTGGATGAAAAGATACGTATCGAAGGGTAACTTACTCTTGGTCAGACGTTGCGCAATACTTAACTGAAATTTGACATCCGAATTGGCAGCAGTCGGTTTATGCCCGATCGTCGTTCCTCCAATGAAATAATTATCTTTAAACAAAGTAAAATAAGGAGCTTTATCCAATACCGCACGTACACTGTCTGCATTATATTCCAGCTTGGGATCCTGAACCAATACCTGGGAGAAAACGGAGACAAAGCCGGACAGAAACAAGACAAACAGAAATATAGTTATCCTTTTCATATATAATATTATTGTATGTAAAATCAATAAAAACAAAGCAAAGATAACAAGCGTACCATCAAACAATTCTCCCCGATTCCCTGAATTATGGTCAATTCAGTTACCTTTTCTTTATTAATAACCAATTCTTATCCGGTAAGTTCATTTTTTATATCTTTGTCCGCATGGAAAAAGTATATCAATATTATCAGGATACAATAGCAGCATACACACGCCGCTCGGACAATCTAAGAAAGAAAATACATTTGATAGGAACAATACGCCTGCTGCTCGTAGCCGGACTTCTTGCCGCCATATGGTTTTTAAAAGCTGAAAACTGGATGATGCTTGCAGGAGCTGTGGTCCTGTTCCTTATTCCTTTTGTCGGGCTGATGGTCTATCATACGTTTTTGTCATCGAAAAAATCGTATGCCGATGTTCTTATATCACTCTGCAACAATGAGCTGAAAGGACTGGATTATGACTTCAGCGCTTTCGACGGAGCACCTGAAAAAAGCAGCGGAGAACATTCTTTCAGCCTGGACCTGGACCTTTTCGGAAATCGTTCCATCTTCCAATCGATCAATCGTACGGTCACTTCCGTAGGAAAAGAGAGGCTTGCCGACTGGTTTATCAATCCTCTCACCGATAAAGAGGAAATTCTCAAACGGCAGGAAGCAATCCTCGAACTCAGCGAAATGACGCAGTTGAGACAACATTTCTATGTTACCGGCATGCTGCATCCCGGAGAAAAAGGAGATATCCGCACGCTGATCTCACTGACGGACTATCAGCCGGCGTTTATCACCAGTTTGCTTTGGAAAAGCCTGATGTGGATCATTCCGACACTATGGATTGTTCTGATCGTGGGAGCATCGGTCGGCTCAATCCCTTTTGCTCCGTTAGGCATATTCTTCGCCATTGCATTTCTTATTTCCAACCTGCGGGCAAAACAGATCAGCACACTTCACAATTCAGTGAATAAGATGGAAAAAATACTATACACCTATTCTTCACTGATCAAAAGTATTGAAGGCGATATTTTCAAATCCTCCGAACTGGCAACGATCAGCAGTCGATTCAACGGACCGGAGGGAACAGCTTCCCGTTCATTGAAAAAGTTATCCCGCTGTATCGGAGCCCTCGACCAACGAATCAGCTTTATGGGAATCATCCTGAACATATTCATCCTGCGTGATACCCGGACGGCCATCCGACTGGAACGCTGGATACAGGCACATGCCAAAGATATTCCTTTGTGGTTCGACGCTTTGGAGAAGTTCGATGCGTATAGTTCGCTGGGCGGCTTCGCATTCAATCATCCAAGTTACATTTATCCGGAAATTGCAGACACTTACTTCAAGATGAGCGGCAAGGCTTTGGGACATCCTCTCCTTCGTCGGGAAGTCTGTGTAAGAAACGATATATCCATCGAGAAAAGTCCCTGGTTCCTGATTATTACCGGAGCGAATATGGCAGGAAAAAGTACTTACCTGCGAACTATCGGGGTCAATTATTTGCTGGCTTGTATCGGTGCTCCGGTTTGTGCGGAGGCTTTAACCGTCTATCCGGCAAAGATGGTGACCAGCCTGCGTACTTCCGACTCGCTGGTCAGCAACGAATCTTATTTCTTCGCCGAACTGAAACGGTTGAAGATGATCATCGACCGCCTGCAGCAAGGCGAACAATTATTCATCATCCTGGATGAAATCCTGAAAGGAACCAATTCCATCGACAAGCAGAAAGGTTCGATCGCCCTGATGAAACAGCTTGTTTCTTATCAGGCTTGCGGCATCATCGCCACACACGACCTGGTATTAGGTGAACTGGAAAAGGAATTTCCTGATCAGATTAAAAACTACCGTTTTGAAGCAGATATCAAAAACGAAGAACTAACGTTCTCCTATCAATTAAGGGAAGGCATTGCCCAAAATATGAATGCTTGCTTCCTGATGAAGAAAATGGGAATCACTATTTAAATAAAAAGGCAGCCAGATTGATAACGTGACTGCCTTTTTGTTTGCTAAACCGATATTATTTAGTTTTATATTTTGCCTTAATCTCCGGCAGCGCCCGCTGTATCTCGGAGATACGGGTCGCATCGCTCGGGTGAGTACTCATAAATTCCGGAGTCGCCCCACTCTTTCCGGCAGACATTTTCTGCCAGAAGTTTACTGCAACATCCGGATTATATCCTGCCATTGTCATAAATACCAGTCCCATATAATCCGCTTCCGATTCATGTTTGCGGGAGAAAGGCAACATAACACCATATTGTGCTCCCACTCCATACACCGTATTTGCCAGATTCTGAACCGCCGCACTTTTATTGCTTACCGCCTGTCCCAGGATAGCTGCGCCATACTGTGCCATCAGTTGCTGGCTCATTCGTTCGTTACTATGTTTTGCGACAGCGTGAGCCACCTCATGCCCCACTACAACTGCCAGTTCATCGTCCGACGAAACCAAAGACATCAGACCTTCATACACGACGATCTTTCCACCCGGCATACAAAAAGCATTGATCTGGTTGTCTTTTACCAGATTGAACTCCCATTGGAAATTCTTGATTTCGCTCTCCATCCCGTTGGCTTTCAGATAAGCCTCCGTAGCCGCAGCAATCTTTTTACCGACACGGGTCACCATTGCACTCTCGTTCTTGTCTGTCGATTTTGTGGCTGATTTCATATAATCGCTATATTGCGTTAAACTGGAAGTCAGCACCTCCTGGTCGGAAACCAACAACACCTGTTTTCTTCCTGTCAAAGGAACGCTTCCGCAAGCACTCAGCATCAGAAGCATAACCATTAATAAACCTGTAATCTTTTTCATCTCTCTCATTTAGTTTTTACGAATACAAAATTATCATTTCTTTATAAGAATAGAACAAATCCAAAGGCATTTTTGCTCAATAGACGTATATGACAAATAATTATGCAAAAAAACCAGAGCAGAATGTATATTTATTCAATTATTCGATTTATATTTGCATCCGTTTTGCATAAATATACAAACATGAGTACAAAGAAGGAACGATTGGACGCTATCTGCCGCATCATACAAACGAAGGCGATATGTAACCAGGAAGAGCTGCTGAAAGAATTGGAAGCCAGCGGATTTCAGGTTACACAAGCCACCTTGTCACGCGACATAAAGCAACTGAAAGTAGCCAAAGTACATGATGCGAACGGCGATTATGTATATTGTCTGCCAGATTATTCAGCTTTGATACAGCCGAACAAGGTGCAGACACAACATCATCCGAACATTGAATTTTCCGGAAACCTGGCAGTAGTCAAGACACGTCCGGGATATGCGATGGGGATTGCATCCGATATCGACACCCATGCTCCGCACGAGATACTGGGAACGATTGCCGGAGACGACACGATCCTGATCATTCCCCGCGAAGGGATCAGCAGGGACCGGATAGTAAAAGCATTATCACATTTTATATAAGGGCGATTAAGGGAGACAACAGTTCTTCCGTTTATAAACAAAAGAAGATTAAGAACAATCGTAAAATGAAACAAGAAACAGAAATCGATGTAATGATTGCTGACGCCTCTCACGAGATATACGTAGACAAGATATTGACTACCATTGAAGAGGCTGCCAAAGTACGCGGAACAGGTATCGCTAAGCGTACGCATGAATATGTAGCCCAGAAAATGAAAGAGGGGAAAGCAGTCATCGCACTGGCCGGAGATCAGTTTGCCGGTTTCAGCTATATCGAATCGTGGGGGAACAAACAGTATGTAACGACCTCCGGGTTAATTGTTCACCCGGATTTCCGAGGTTTGGGTATTGCCAAACGGATCAAGGATATGACGTTTCAACTGGCTCGCATGCGTTGGCCGAAAGCGAAGGTATTCAGTCTTACTTCGGGTGCAGCGGTGATGAAGATGAACACCGAACTAGGTTATGTACCTGTAACCTTTTCCGATCTGACCGACGACGAATCGTTCTGGCGCGGTTGCATCGGTTGCGTAAACCATGATATTCTGGAACGTACGAACCGGAAATATTGTATCTGTACAGCGATGTTGTTCGACCCGGCCGATCCGCACCGTGCCAAACGGGAAGCAGACGAAAGAGAAAAAAATAATAATAAATAAATCATACGGGGCTTTCCGGTGAGGGCGTTTCGCGAAACGCCCTCACCGGAACCCACAAAAACAAACAGACAATGAAAAAGAAAGTAGTAGTTGCATTCAGCGGAGGTTTGGATACCTCTTTCACAGTGATGTACCTTGCCAAAGAAAAAGGCTACGAAGTATATGCAGCTTGTGCCAACACTGGTGGATTCAGCGAAGAACAGTTGAAGCAGAACGAAGAAAATGCTTATAAACTGGGCGCTACCAAATATGTAACGATCGACGTTACAAAAGAATATTACGAAAAGAGCTTGAAATATATGGTATTCGGCAATGTATTGCGTAACGGTACCTATCCTATCTCCGTTAGCTCCGAACGTATCTTCCAGGCATTGGCTATTGCCCGTTATGCCAACGAGATCGGTGCCGACGCGATCGCCCACGGCTCAACCGGTGCAGGTAACGACCAGATTCGTTTCGACATGACTTTCCTGGTACTGGCCCCGAACGTGGAGATCATCACACTGACCCGCGACATGGCGCTGACCCGCGATTATGAAATCAACTACCTGAAAGAACACGGCTTCGTTGCCGATTTCACAAAACTGAAATATTCTTACAACGTCGGCCTGTGGGGAACTTCCATCTGTGGAGGCGAAATTCTGGATTCAGCTCAGGGATTACCGGAAAGTGCTTATCTGAAACAGGTGGAAAAGACCGGCAGTGAAGAATTACGCATCGAGTTCAAAAAGGGTGAAATTCATGCTGTGAACGGCGAAGTATTCGAAGATAAGATTGCCGCCATCCAAAAAGTTGAAGAGATCGGTGCTGCTTACGGTATCGGCCGCGATATGCACGTTGGTGATACAATTATCGGTATCAAGGGACGTGTCGGTTTTGAAGCTGCTGCTCCTATGCTGATCATCGGTGCACACCGCTTCCTTGAAAAATATACATTGAGCAAATGGCAGCAGTACTGGAAAGACCAGGTTGCGAACTGGTACGGCATGTTCCTGCACGAAAGCCAGTATCTGGAACCGGTTATGCGTGACATCGAAGCCATGTTGCAAGAATCACAGCGTAACGTAAACGGAACGGCTATCCTCGAACTCCGCCCGCTTTCTTTCTCAACCGTCGGTGTTGAATCGGAAGACGACCTGGTGAAAACTAAATTCGGTGAATACGGTGAAATGCAAAAAGGCTGGACGGCAGAAGATGCCAAAGGCTTTATCAAAGTAACTTCTACACCGTTACGTGTTTATTATAACAACCATAAGGACGAAGAAATATGATAAAGATCGGAATTATAGGTGGTGCGGGATATACGGCAGGCGAATTGATCCGCCTGCTGCTTAATCACCCGGACGCCGAGATTACATTTGTGAATAGTACCAGTAACGCCGGAAATTTGATCACTGACGTTCATAGCGGCCTGTTCGGCGAAACCGAAATGCGTTTTACCGACGAGTTGCCGTTGAACAGCATTGACCTTCTGTTCTTCTGCACCGCCCACGGCGACACGAAGAAGTTCATGGAAAGCCATACTGTACCCGAGAACGTGAAGATCATCGACCTCAGCATGGATTACCGTATCGAAAGCGACGAGCATGATTTCGTTTACGGTCTGCCGGAATTGAACCGACGACGTATCTGCAATTCCCGACACATTGCGAACCCCGGTTGTTTTGCCACCTGTATCCAGTTAGCCGTTTTGCCACTGGCTAAACACCTGATGTTGAATTCAGAGCTGCATGTGAATGCGATCACCGGATCGACAGGAGCCGGTGTTAAGCCTTCGTCGACTTCTCATTTCAGCTGGCGAAACGATAACATTTCAATTTATAAACCGTTCACACACCAGCACCTGGCTGAGATTGGCCAGAGCCTGCGCCAGTTGCAGAATAGTTTCGAAAGTAATATCAACTTTATTCCGGTACGGGGCAATTTCTCACGCGGTATTTTTGCAACGACTTATGTCGACTGTAAAGTAGGATTGGATGAAATCCGCCGTATTTATGAAGAATACTACGACGATCATTCATTCACTTTCATTACAGATAAAAATCCGGATCTGAAACAGGTAGTCAACACAAACAAATGTCTCCTGTATCTCCAAAAATATGATAACAAATTGCTGATCGTATCTATGATCGACAACTTGTTGAAAGGCGCCAGCGGACAAGCTGTGCATAATATGAATTTGCTGTTCGGTTTGGAAGAGACTGTAGGATTACATTTGAAGCCTTCGGCTTTTTAATTGATAATGGAAAATTGAAAATTGAAAATTATTTTCAGTTTCCTGTTTTCCATGTTACTAATTTTCAATTATCAATTTTCAATTATGAATTTATTCGACGTATACCCTTTATTTAATATAGAAATAGTAAAAGGCAAAGGATGCCATGTATGGGACAGCGAAGGTACAGAATACCTCGACCTGTATGGCGGCCATGCCGTTATCTCCGTCGGTCATAGCCATCCTACTTATGTAGCTGCTATCACCGATCAAGTGAACAAATTGGGATTTTATTCCAACTCCGTCATCAATAGCCTGCAACAAAAACTGGCTGACAAGTTGGGAAAAGCTTCCGGTTATGACGATTATTCCTTGTTCCTGATCAACTCCGGTGCCGAAGCAAACGAAAATGCGTTGAAACTGGCTTCCTTCCACAATGGGAAGAAACGGGTAATCGCTTTCAAGCACGCTTTCCACGGACGTACTTCTGCTGCCGTTCGCGTCACTGATAATCCGAAGATCATCGCTCCGGTCAACGAAGACTTGGCTGTTACTTACCTGCCGTTAAACGATGCGGTAGCTGTTGAAGCCGAATTGCAGAAAGGGGACGTTTCTTCCGTTATTATTGAAGGTATCCAGGGTGTCGGCGGTATCCAGCTTCCGACAGACGACTTCATGAAGGAATTGCGTGCTTTATGTACCAAATATGAAGCATGTTTGATCCTGGATGAAATCCAGTCCGGTTACGGTAGAAGCGGAAAGTTCTTTGCCCATCAATATGCTGGTATCCAGCCGGATTTGATTTCGGTAGCCAAAGGGATCGGTAACGGTTTCCCGATGAGCGGTTTGCTGATCAGTCCGATGTTTAAACCTGTTTACGGCATGCTGGGAACGACTTTCGGAGGTAACCATCTGGCTTGTGCTGCTGCTATCGCTGTATTGGATATCATGGAAAACGAGAAGTTGGTTGACAATGCAGCCAAAGTCGGAGAATTCCTGATCGAAGAGTTACACAAACTGCCGGGAATCAAGGAAGTTCGTGGTCGCGGTCTGATGATCGGTATCGAGTTTGAAGAATCGATCAAAGAAGTACGTAGCCAGCTTCTTTTCGAAGAAAAAGTATTCACCGGGGTTGCCGGAACCAATACAATCCGCCTGC
The DNA here is from genome assembly GCF_029581355.1 of Parabacteroides chongii. Taxonomy (NCBI): domain Bacteria; kingdom Pseudomonadati; phylum Bacteroidota; class Bacteroidia; order Bacteroidales; family Tannerellaceae; genus Parabacteroides; species Parabacteroides chongii. The sequence continues at coordinate 5,838,432 of NZ_CP120849.1, forward strand.
TTCCGCCGCTTTGCCTGACAATGGATGAAGCGAAAGAATTCCTTGCCCGTTTCAAAAAAGTACTGAATAAATAAATACTTAATTGCATCTTTATATAAGAAATCCACCTCCGGGCTCCCGGTCGGTGGATTTCTTTCGTTTATGTTTGACCATCTCATAAAACATTCCGTTCTTTGTAGGTATAAAACATTTAATAAACAAATATATATGAAACTTTATAAACTCATCTTTCCGGTAGCCTGTTTCCTGTTAGCCGGAAACATAAGCAACGCACAAATCATGCCTTGGGAAAACCGGACGGAAACAGACGAGTATTCACTTGCCTCCAATGAAAAGACAGAAATACGGGGCAAACTATACCTGGAAGATGTACTTACCGGACGTTTGATCCAAACCAAAGGGGTCGGAGCCATGAACTGGATGAAAGACGGAGAACGGTACAGTCGCCTGGAGCAAAATAAAAAAGACGGCGGCATGGATGTGGTAGCCTACCGGGCCAAAGATAATACCCGTGAAGTGATTATCCCCTCCACCCTATTTATAAACCCATTAACCGGAAAACGTATTGGAATGGGTAGCCTCTCCTGGAGTAATAACAACGACAAGGTACTGATATTTAACAATACCAAACGGGTTTGGCGGTATAACACCCGTGGCGATTATTGGGTACTCGACCTCACCGATAAAAGTCTTCGCCAATTGGGTAAAGGACTACCCGAATCGTCTATGATGTTCGCCAAGTTCTCCCCCGACGGAACTCGGGTAGCATACGTCTTTGAGAATAATATATATGTAGAAGATATCAATACCGGCAAAAGAACACAGTTAACCAGCGATGGAAGTCAAACAATCGTAAACGGCACGTTCGACTGGGTATATGAAGAAGAATTCAGCTGCCGCGACGGTTTCCGCTGGAGTCCGGACGGTAAGTACATAGCCTACTGGCAAAGCGACACGGAAGGGACAGGTGTATTCGATATTATCAATAATATAGACTCCATCTATCCAACCATCCAGCATTTTCCCTATCCGAAAGCCGGTACTGCCAATTCTGCCGTAAAAGTAGGATACATCCCGGCTGAAGGAGGAACAACTACCTGGATCGATATCCCCGGAGATCCCCGCAACAATTACATCCCCCGCATGGATTTTATCCCGGAAAGCAATGAACTGTTCATCCAGCAACTGAACCGGGAACAGAATACCAACAAAGTATGGATCGCCCGAATCGGCAGCGCCACACCGGAAAATATCTTTACCGACAAAGATGCCGCATGGCTGGATACGAACGACAACATCCTGTGGCTGAAGAATAACCAATTTTTCACCTGGGAAAGTGAACGCAGCGGATGGCGTCATTTATATCGCATTAGTCGTGACGGAAAAGAAATAGCACCCATTACCAAAGGTGATTTCGACTATATCCAACCGGTTGGAACCGATCTTCAAAAGGGACTGGTTTATTTTATCGCTTCACCGGAAAACTATACCCAACGTTACCTGTACAGTGCTAACCTGTTCGGTAAAGGAGATGTGAAACGTCTGAGTCCGGAAAGCCAGCCGGGACAACACCGCTATAACATGTCACCGACGGGAAAATGGGCGGTACACACCTACAGCAATTCAGTGACACCACCGATGATCGATATGGTATCATTCCCCAAAAACCAATCCGTCCGTATACTGGAAGACAATGCAAAGGCTAAAGAACAATATGAAGCTCTGGGATTGAATCCGAAAGAGTTTGTCAAAGTAAAATCAGGCGACCTGCTACTGGATGCCTGCATGATCAAACCTGTAGGCTTCGATCCGTCAAAGAAATATCCGGTAATCATCGAAGTCTATGGCGAACCGGCGGGATCGACCGTACAGGACGTATGGAACGGCGGTGACCTTTGGAATCAATATATGACCAACCTGGGATATATCTATGTCAGCATCGAAAACCGTGGAGCGAATGCACCACGCGGGCGTGAATGGCGCAAATGTATCTATGGAGAAGTCGGCACATTCGCATCCGAAGATCAGGCACGCGGCATACAAGACCTGGGACGACAATATTCGTTTATCGACCTGTCCCGCATCGGCATCAACGGATGGAGCGGCGGCGGCAGCCAGACCCTGAACTGCATGTTCCGTTATCCTGAAGTATTCCATACCGGTATTGCGATCGCAGCTGTTGCCGACCAGCGTCTGTACGATACCGTTTATCAGGAACGTTACATGAATACGCCACAAAACAATCCGGAAGGCTATCGCAAAGGTTCGCCCATCACCTATGCCGATGGATTGAAAGGAAACTTACTGATGATACACGGCACCGGTGACGACAACGTACATTACCAAGCCTGCGAAATGGTAGTGAACGAACTGGTCAAACACGGGAAGATATTCAGCCAGATCAGCTATCCGATGCGTAGCCACGGTATCTACGAACGCGAAGGTACGACACTGCATCTGCGGAAAAGTATGGCTGATTACTGGTTAAAACATTTGCCTGCCGGAGGTAAATAAAATACAATTAATTAAAAGTAGAGAGTAAAAGCGCTATGAAACGTTTGGTGTTATGTTTTGCCGCCCTTGCGGTTATATTCCTTATGCCGGGTCGGGCTGCATCCCAGATCAGAGAAAAGGCCGAAGGATTACTGAATGCTGTTATTGCAGAGAATAAGACAGATGAGATCCCAGCCGATTCTTTATCTATCCTGGCAGAAATGCATCGCAAAGATTCTATCAGGATGCAGGAGCTGGAACTTCAGTTACAGGAGATGAAGCTAAATGAAATCATGCTCCGCTCCGAACGGGATGATGCGTTATACAAACATATCACAACCGATTCGCTGAAAAAAGAAGAGCAACGCCGCAGTATCGATTCACTGAGGACACTGACACCCGGTGTTCCTCTTATTATCGACGGTGATACACTTCTTACTTTTTATGCCAAAAGAGGGGGTGTATCCGCCTATGACCGGACAGAGAATGCCGTCAATATGATCCTGAAGATCGGCAAAGACCTCAGCCTGAAAAACGACTCCGTATATTTGTTCAGAAGCGAATACCAAACGGATATCATGTATGGGGAAAAGGTGATACTAAGTGTCACTGACCAGGATGCTCTTTGGCTGAACACGGAAAGGGATGAACTAGCCAAAACATACCTGTTTGTCGTCAGTGATAAAATACAGTCACTGAAAAAAGAACATGGTATTCTCCAGGTTACCAAACGAGTTGCCTTGTTTATCCTGGTGCTGGTTGTCCAGTATCTCCTGTTCAAGCTGACCAACTATCTGTTCAGAAAACTACGCCGTCGTATCATCTGGCTGAAACAGAACAAACTCAAGTCCATCACCATACGGGATTACGAATTTCTGAATACCCATCGGCAAGGAAGGATACTTATATTCCTGAACAACATCCTTCGTTATATAGTATTGCTGATACAGCTCATGTTCAGTGTCCCGATGCTGTTTGCCATATTCCCGCAAACAGAGAATCTGGCAATGAGATTATTCACTTATATTATCGAACCGATCAAAATGGTTCTCAAATCTGTAGTTGAATATATTCCTAATCTGTTCATCATCATTGTCATTTATTACTGCGTAAAATATATCATTAAGGGTATTCAGTATATAGCGAATGAGATCGAAAGCGAGAAACTGAAAATCACCGGATTCTATCCGGACTGGGCACAGCCCTCTTTCAATATTATACGTTTCCTGCTGTATGCGTTTATGATCGCCATGATCTATCCCTATCTGCCGGGGTCTGACTCAGGCGTATTCCAGGGTATTTCAGTCTTTGTCGGACTGATCGTTTCTTTGGGATCAAGTACGGTTATCGGAAATATCATCGCAGGTCTGGTCATTACTTATATGCGTCCGTTCAAACTGGGTGACCGCATCAAGTTAAACGAGACAACAGGGAATGTGATTGAAAAAACACCGTTCGTCACCCGTATCCGCACACCGAAGAATGAAGTGGTTACCATTCCGAACTCATTCATCATGTCGTCACATACAGTCAATTACAGCGCGTCCGCCCGTCAGTTCGGCCTGATCATTCACTCGACCGTCAGTATCGGATATGATGTTCCCTGGCGCCAGGTCCACCAATTACTGATCGATGCGGCACGTTCCACTCCGGGTGTTATGCCACATCCGAAACCTTTCGTTCTGGAAACGGAATTGCAGGACTATTATCCCTGCTATCAAATAAATGCCTATATAAAGGAGGCTGATCAATTATCGCAGATATATTCCGATCTGCATCAGAACATACAGGATATATTCAATGAAGCGGGCATAGAGATCATGTCGCCTCATTATTATGCAGAACGTGACGGAAGTGCCATCACGATTCCTTCTGAGTATCAGAAGAAGCCGGACAGCCCGGATAAAAAATAAGAAACAGCCTGTCATATAGTTAAAAAAGTCCTCCTGCAAAACAAAATGCAGGGGGACTTTTGTTATAACGGCAAAGTCACTAATAAATAAAAACGCAGAATAATGAAAAAGTATTTTATCGCAGTAGCAGCTCTGGCTTTATTAGCTGCATGTAGCGGGAAGAAAACAACCGAACCCGCTTTAATAGAAGAAGAAAGCGTAACAGTAGCTGAAGCGGTACCTGATGCACCGGCTTTACCTGAAATAACAGGGAAAACAACCAAGCCTGTGAATATGCGTGATTCGCTGAAGGTTGACCCTAAAAAAGGAACTGTTATCCAAAAAAAATACAAGGGTACATTCCCGGCAGCAGATGGCCCCGGCATCGTTTATGACCTGACTTTGTTCTATCAGCAGGATAGCGACGACGGTGTTTACGAAATGGATGCCACTTACCTGGAAGCCGAAAACGGACAGGACAAGACATTCTCTTCTACCGGTAAACGCCAGGTAAAACATGGCACACCGAACGATTCAGAAGCTGTTGTTTATGAATTGATCCCCAGCGACGGAAGTATGACATTCTATTTCCAGGCAGAGGGCGACAGTCTGACACTATTGAATCAGGAATTGCAAAAAGCAGCATCCGATCTGAATTATACCCTGATATTAGTTCCGTAAATAAGCAGATCTTTAAATAAGCACATCTTTGTATAAATAGAAAAGAGGCGCCCCAACTCCTACCGGGAACGCCTCTTTTCACATTTTATGATACAAATAATTACTTGATACCTAATTTAGATTTAATAGCTTTAGGCAGTGCATCTTTGTGAACAACAATATTCATCGTTTTGTAACGTACGAATGCTTTTGAAGCATACCAAATACCGTTATATTTATTAGATGTCCCCCAAGAGTTTTTCACCATGTAATATTCGTTTCCTTCCTGATCTTTGGCAATACCGTAGATCTGCATGCCATGGTCGTCGGTAGTTTCCCAATTATCGTAAGCCAACTGGCGTTCTGCCTGCGTACACCATTTCTGCGGTTGCGGTTTCGTATTCAATTTCTTTTCTTCCGGTTTCATCTTCAACCAATGAGCCATGTCCGATCCGCTCAGTTCCTGTACCTTTTCGTTGTCAGGCATAACAGCTACACCGTCGCGGGTAAAGCCGGACTCACTTACGTCGGATCCCCAGGCAATCGTATAACCTGTATTGATCGCATTGTCGAACACTTCCATGAACTCGTCGATCGGCAGGTTGTAAGACAATGCGTGACGCCAGTTATCCTGGATTTCCAGCGAAAACTGCGTATAGAACGGATGATGCGTATAAGAAGTCAACGATACATAATCCGACGGTTTTAATCCTGTAGATTCATAGAATGACTTCGGAGTGTATTCCTTTCCCTTATAAGTAAACTTTTCCGGAGCTTTTCCCAGATAGATTTCATGTACGGCAGCTACAGCCTTTTTCCACAACAGGTTGTAATTCTCGTCATACTGGAATTTTTTTACTTTACCGCCGGCCATAGCACCTACCATAGCATCTGTGAGGGCAGACAACTCTCCATGGTTACTCAATGTATCGCTATACATCACCCCGGGGCGCATTTCTTCTTCCGGCACCAAACCGAAAGCTTCCATTCCGTAAATCACATCATAGAAAGACCCACCCTGCGAGAATGAAGCATCACCATGAGTACGGACAGCCATATCGGCACGATCCTGATAAGTGTGGTAAACGGTAAACATCTCTGAAAGATCATATTCTCCCTTTCCCATACGAAGCAATTCCGATTCCAGGAAAGCCATGGTAGAGTAGCACCAGCAAGTACCTGCCCGGTTCTGATTCTTAATGGATGTAATCGGGTTTTCCTTTACGGTCGTAAAAATGAAACCTTCTTCTTTTTCTCCTTCTTTTTCTTGTGCTCCGACATTTGTTGTAGAGAACGCACAAGCCAGCATCAGGCTGGCAGCAATAAGTTTCTTCATCTTTTGTTTTCGATTATATTAGCAATTATACATTTTGAGGCAAATGTACGGGTTTTATTCCTTTTTTCCATACTTTTGCAACTCATGATTTTACAATTATAAATAAACGGAGACATGAAAATAACTATTATCGGAGCCGGAAATATCGGTGGTGCTATTGCCCGGGGACTGGCAAAAGGAAATATGTTCAAAGCATCGGATATCACCTGTACGGCACAGTCGCAAGCAACATTGGATAAGATCAAAGCTGCCAATCCTGATTTTGTCGTATTATCCGACAACATCGAAGCCGTGAAAGGAGCCGACATCATTGTCATAGCAGTAAAGCCCTGGCGGGTGGAAGAAATTATCGACCAGATAAAAGGCGTACTCGATTCCGACAAACAGATCATTGTTTCAGTAGCTGCAGGAATCACTTTCGAGACACTGAATGCCTATCTTACGAAGAAAACCAGTTACGAAGACTGGGTGACACCGGCGCTTTTCCGCATCATGCCCAATACGGCTATCGAAGTATTGAGCAGCATGACCTTTGTCTCTGCACACAATGCATCGAAAGAGCAATGTGACCTGATCATCAATATATTTAATGAACTGGGAAATGCCATGCTGGTGGAAGAACGTCTGATGGGTGCCGGAACAGCGTTGGCTTCCAGTGGTATTGCTTTTGCCCTCCGCTATATCCGTGCTGCGATCGAAGGCGGTGTAGAACTCGGCTTCTACCCGAAACAGGCACAGGAGATCGTTGTTCACACGGTAAAAGGGGCTACGGACCTGTTACTGGAGAATAAAAGTAATCCCGAAATGGAAATAGATAAAGTGACTACTCCGGGCGGCATTACGATCAAAGGTTTAAATGAAATGGAAATGTCCGGCTTCACCTCATCTGTGATCAAAGGATTGAAAGCAAGCAAGTAAATTCCGTACAACATACTTTCAAAAAAGTGTTTCACCCTAATGGAACAACTGTTTCTTCCTAATGGAACAACTGTTTCTTCCCAATGAAACAACTGTTTCACTAGGGTGAAACACTTTTAGCAACATAGCAACCGTTTAATCCATCAATAAATTTATCAGCCTTTCCTAGTTATGACGGCTGATTATTGTTTTACTTTTTTACGGCGATTCAACTCAGACTGCAACATTTTCAGTTCACGACTGGTCTGTCCGGCTACCGACGTATTTTCTTCTGCCCGGCGGATCAGGTAAGGCAAAACTTCCCTTACCGCTGCATAAGGTACATATTTCGTCACGTTATATCCTTCATGTGCCAGATTGAATGAGATATTATCACTCATTCCCAACAACTGGGCAAAAAAGATACGCGAATCATTCCTGTCAAGCCCCTTTTCATCTATCAGTTTTGCCAATTTATAATTACTCTCCTCATTATGTGTCCCCATAAACATTTCCATATGATCCAAATGATCCATAGTAAACCGCACGGCTGCATCAAAATTCTCATCCGTTGCCTTTTTATCTTTACAGATCGGATCGGGATAGCCTAAAGCAGCTGCACGTGCACGTTCGGCTTCCATATAAGCACCCCTCACAAACTTGACTCCGGCAATATACCCTTTTTCCGTGGCATCATCCAGGATACGGCGCAGATAAGGCATACGGTCGTGGCGGTACATTTGCAAAGTGGCAAATACGATCGCCCGCTTTTTATTGAATTTCCGCATCGCTTCATCAGTCAGTTCATCCAGGGCATCCTGGAAACAGTAATCCTCTGCATCGACGATCAAACGGACATCATTCTCATACGCCTGCTGGCAAAAAGCCATGAAACGTTCTTTGAATTTACGAAATTCCACCACCTCCTCGATAGTCAGTTCGCTGCGTTTTTCGGAAGCCTTTGCCAGTAATTCATCCGTTATAATAGTAGAAGGTTTGAATACGGCATAAGCCAAGTTGTCGTTTCCCTTGGCAAAGTCGATCGAACGTATCGTCTCTTCAAAGGTAGCCTGAATCCCCTCGGGAGTCTGTTCACCCTCGGCAGAGAAATCGAGCGTAGAACGCACATTGAACTTGCGAAGATGGTCAATAGCCTTCGTACAATCCTGCAAGGTCTCACCACCGACAAACTGTTTATACAAGGTTGGCTTTACTGCCCACGCAAGGGGAAAATGAATTTTTAAGGCGATATTACTAGCGAAGCTGGCACATTTTACCAACCACGGATATTTGATTGTGTTGAATAGTAAGTAAGCGTTTTTCAGTTCAGACTGCGATTTGGATGAAAATGCAATCTCGGTATTATTAAAGTCTAACATAGTATTTGAGTTAATTGAAATTTGAGAATTGAAAATTGAAAATTAAGAACCGGGATTAGTATTTCTTCTAATTATCCATTCTCAATTTTCAATTTTCAATTTGTAAACTATTTTTCTCCTAAGAACGGATAGCCGTAAGAAGTAGGCGGGACCAAAGCCTCTTTGATACAACGAGGATTCGTCCAGCGGATCAGGTTCAACGGACCACCAGCCTTGTCGTTCGTACCGGAAGCTCTCGAACCGCCGAACGGCTGCTGTGCAATAACGGCACCGGTCGGCTTATCATTGATATAGAAGTTACCTGCCGCATAACGGAGCTTATTGAAAGCTGTGTCGATCGCATACCGGTCGCGTGCAAAGATTGAACCGGTCAGACCGTACGGAGAAGTGCGGTCGCACAGTTCGAGCGTTTCTTCATATTTATCGTCATCATAGACAAAAATAGTAATGACCGGCCCGAAGATCTCTTCCACCATGCTCTTGAACATCGGATCAGTCGTCTTGATAACAGTCGGTTCAACAAAATAGCCTACCGATTTATCACCATTACCGCCAAAGACGATCTCTGCATCCGGTGATTGTTTCGCATAATTGATATAGCTCATGATATTATCGAACGAAGCCTCATCGATAACAGCATTGATAAAGTTCGTAAAGTCCTGTACATCTCCCATCTTGATCTCTTTCAGCATATCCCCTACCAGGTCTTTTACTTCTTTCCACATGGAAGCAGGAATATAAGCACGTGATCCGGCAGAACATTTCTGTCCCTGATATTCAAAAGCACCGCGAACGATAGCCGTTGCCACGTCCAAAGCCGGAGCAGACGGATGAACAAAGATAAAGTTCTTTCCTCCTGTTTCACCGACAATCTTCGGATAAGATTTATAATGGCCGAGGTTTTCCCCCATCTGACGCCATAGCGTATTGAATGTTGCAGTAGAACCCGTGAAATGGAAACCAGCCAAATCACGGCTGCCTGTTACCACCTTACCGATCACACTGCCCTGTCCCGGAATAAAATTGACTACGCCGTCCGGAAGCCCGGCTTCCTGGAACACCTTCATCAACAAATAATTCGAATGGATAGCTGTTGTAGATGGTTTCCATACAGCCACATTCCCCATCATAGCCGGAGCCATATTCAAGTTGCAGGCGATAGAGGTAAAGTTGAACGGTGTCAACGAGAACACAAAACCTTCCAGGGCACGATATTCCATCCGGTTCAGGATGCCCGGTTCAGAATAAGGCTGGTCGGCATACACCTGACTCGCATAGAACGTGCTGAAACGCAGAAAGTCGATCAGTTCGCAAGGAGCGTCGATCTCCGCCTGGAACGGATTCTTGCTTTGTCCCAGCATGACAGAGGCATTCAACAGATAACGATATTTTGTAGTAAAAAGCTCCGCCACCCTTAGCATTACGGAAGCACGTTCGACCCAAGGCAGTTCCGACCAGTCTTTGTGCGCTTTCATAGCGGCATCGATGGCCATTTGTACCTCTTTCTCACCAGCTTTATGGTAAGTTGCCAATACATGGTGGTGATCGTGTGGCATAACCACTTTACCGGTATTTCCGGTACGAACTTCTTTTCCTCCGATGATTAATGGGATATCCCATTCTTCATCCGACAATTGCGCTAATGTCTTTTTCAATGCTGCTTTTTCACTCGATCCGGGTGCATACGATTTTACCGGCTCATTACCAGGCTTAGGAAATCTAAAAATAGCGTTATCCATGTTGTTTTAGTTTATGAATGGTTAATCAATGATTTTATCTATGCTGTAAACGTAGTAAAATAATTTTAAATCAGAGGGTTTAATGCGTTAAATTAGTTTTAATCGGACAACTGTCTTTGTACCGGACACATCAACATTTTCTTTGCTATATCTGTTATTAGGATATAATCATCTTAAATGTATAAAGTATGGCAATTAAAAGTGTTTGGATAGAAGAAGACTGCATCGCTTGCGGTACTTGTGAAGGCATATGCCCGGAAGTTTTTCATGTAACCGACCGTTCCCATGTAAATGAAGGAGTAAACTTCAACGATTTTGAGGAAGGGATCAAAGAAGCTGCAGAAAGCTGTCCGGTCAGCGTTATTAAATATGATTAAGTGAGGATGGACCACTCACCGTTTGACAGAGTAAAAAGTAGAGAGGTTATTCCATCCGGGATAACCTCTTTTTCTGACGGTATTCGCGGTTATTCCGATAAAAAACCGTATATTCACAAAAAAGATAATTGGGATGAAAAGAGCTGTTATATTTCCGGTATTCTGTCTTATTCTGTTTAGCTACTGTACGACAAAAACGGACAGAGCGGTCTCCAGCGGAGAAGCTCTCCCGGACTCGACGACCATAGTAACAGTGGAAGAGATCGATACGTTCCCTAAAGAGATCATCCTGGAAAAAGAGTTACTTTACGACCAGCATACCCTGGCGGACACATACCCTTATAAAGATACCACTCGGGAATTTCAGTGGGACAAAATAAAAGAACGTCTCTCCTGGCTGGAATCTATCCAGAAGAAACCGGCGACCTGGTCAGTCCTGCAGAATTACAGGAATAAAAACGGAGAAGCCCCGCTGGTAAAAAATTATCACAGGGATTCCTACCGGCGTATTGCAGATTCTTTAGGTGTCGAACGTTTCCAGGGCGTTCCTCTTTACCTGACGGCGGACACCTCCGTACCTGAACTCTACGGCAGAGACGGTGCTCTGGTTAAACATTTGGAAGATTATACGAATTTCACGAAAGTAGCCTCCGTACATACCGGAAAGGAATGGATGATCCCTAAAAAATATATTAAGACCATTCCCGACACAATCATATTCAGAAAAGCCATCTTCGTCGATACAAAGAATCAAAACATCGCCACATTGGAACAGGATGGCGATAAGTGGCTGGTTAGAAGTATGAATCCGGCAACTACCGGGTTACACAGACCACCTTACGCCCAGGAAACACCTCCCGGCGTATATGTGGTCCAGGAAAAGAAACCCCGTATGATCTATTTGGTAGACGGGACAACTGAAACCGGAGGATTTGCGCCTTACGCCAGCCGCTTCACGAATGGAGGGTATATCCACGGCGTACCGGTCAATGCCCCACGCAAAACATTTATCGAATACAGCCCATCGCTGGGCACGACTCCCCGCTCCCATATGTGTGTCCGGAACGCCACTTCGCATGCTAAATTTATTTACGACTGGGCACCGGTTTATGAGGCACTCGTTTTTGTTTTCGATTAAAAATTCTAACTTTGCAGTCTGATTCACACAGACATGCACAAAATTTTCATCTACCTGCTGCTCCTGTTCATACCTGTGAAATTCTCCCAAATGAGAAGTTCAGAACCTGTCATGCGCGAAGTTTCAAGCTGCCGGCAATTATACCAGGAGATGCAACTGGAAGGGATCGTCAACTTCACGGCATTCGAACAAGCAATCGCCGGATATAATAAAATCGAAGAAAAGTCAAAAGAGATACTGACCCTGGTCGACTTCAGCAAGCCTTCTACCGAAGAACGTTTTTATGTATTCGATATGAGACATAAAAAGTTGCTATTCTCTTCCCTGGTGTCACATGGAAAGAACAGCGGCGGAAATTACGCCACCTCTTTCTCCAACGAGAACGGTTCGCTGAAAAGTTCGCTGGGATTCTTTCTGACGGAGAATACCTATCAAGGAAAAAACGGTTATTCGCTTGTCCTGAACGGACTGGAAAAAGGGATCAACGACCGTGCCAAAGAACGGGCAATCGTGATCCACGGAGCAGCCTACTCCAACCCTTCTGTCATAGCTTCATCCGGTCGTTTGGGACGCAGTTTCGGTTGTCCGGCACTGCCACAAGCTGTAAGCAAGCCTATTATCAACACGATCAAAGGCGGTTCTTTGCTCTTTATCTATGCCAATAATCAAAACTACCTCGCCTACAGCCCTATTTTATCCAAACAACAGGTTGCTTCCATGTAGATCATTCATCCCCGTGCTTAAACGGGATGTCGATCATCTCCGATTCCAAATGGCTTCCTGCTTTCTTATCGAAACTGATCTTAAAAGCATAAGCATATTCACACGGCTTCTCTGCCGGAACAGATAGTTTCAAACCTTGGTCGGTCTGCTTCCAGCTGATCTTCGCATCGGATCCCAACAACTTCACATCCAGTATCTTTGCATCGGCAACAGTAGTCTTATCCAGCGATTTTATTAAAACACCGGCCTTATCCCAATTCAGAACAATCGCATAAAGATCGTTTCCTTTGGTTGTAAAACGCATATCACGGGCGGTATAAGCGGTCGCTTCATTATCGGTGAAGGTACCGGCAGTACCGGCAATATCTCCTTCTCCTGATTTTATCCAGCAACGAGTTCCGTAGATCGCTTCTCCGTTCACTTTTAGCCAGTCACCGATAGAAAGCAACACTGATTTTTGTTCTTCCGTAATCGTTCCGTCCGCACGGGGACCGATATTCAGCAACAGGTTACCGTTTTTACTGACAATATCGATCAGGTCGTGTACAATCTGTTCCGGGGTCTTATTCTCTTCCCCATCGGTATAACACCACGAATGCTTACCGACGGAAGTATCTGTTTGCCAGGGATATTTACGCATCTTATCCAATTTACCACGCTCTACGTCGCCAACCTGGATATTTGTCGGGTAACCATGCTTGGTATTTACCACAACACCTCTTCCCCAATCTATCGAATTATTATAATAGTAAGCCATAAACTTGTTGAAGTAAGGACGTATAACCGGATTATTCACTGTCCAGTCAAACCAGATCAACTGAGGCTGATACTTATCTATCAGTTCATGAGTATGTGCCAAGAAGTCCAGACCGACCTCATCCGTATATTTCTCCTGTTCCAGTCGACGGCCATATAGAGAGACCGACTTATCCTGCACATCCGAAGGAAACTCCATTCCTCCATTGTAAAACCAGGAGTTTTCCAGCCGGTGGCTCGACAGGCCGAAAATGAGTCCTTCCTTCTCGGTTGCTTTCTTCAACAAACCGATAATATCTTTCTTAGGTCCCATCTTTACGGCATTCCACGGATTCAGATCGCTGTCATACATAGCAAAACCGTCATGATGCTCCGCAACAGGCACCACATATTTTGCACCGGCAGCCTTGAACAACGACACCCATTCATCCGCATTAAACTTCTCCGCCCCGAACATCGGTATAAAGTCTTTATAACCGAACTTTACATGATCGCCGTATTTTTCAATATGGTACTTATATTCCTTAGAATCTTTCTGATACATATTTCTCGGATACCATTCATTTACATAGGCCGGAACTGCATAAACACCCCAATGGATAAATATACCGAACTTTGCATCCGAAAACCATGCAGGAAACTGGTAATTCTCACCCATATTTTCCCAGTTATCCTGAAACACAGCCGTCCCCTTCGGAGAGGCTACCGAAAGAACATCCTTTGCCGGTGTACCGGCCTGCTTGCATGACATAAACAAGGATAATGCAATGAATAGAAAAGAAGTGTGTTTGCCCATAAGATTAACAGATTAAATTAGATATACAAAAGAACTATTATTAATATGAAATGAGTGATACAAAAAAGAGAAGGAATAACACGATTTCGACATTTTATCATTCATACCCGGAATAGTATAGTTATTTTTCATAAAAAAACTCTATCTTGCAAACGTTAAAGAAAAGAGATAGAACACACTTACATAACAATTTAAATCTAATAAGTAACAATGATGAGTAAAGTACTAAATGCTCTGTCGGTAATATTACTGACCCTTATAACATTACCGATATCGGCACAATCAGAATTTTACGTTGCCGAGACAGGCAAAAACACAGGCGACGGAAGTATAAGGAATCCGTTGAACAGTATCCCTGCCGCTTTGGAAAAGGCTCGGACGGAAAAAGGAGACGTGGTCATTTATATCCGGGAAGGGAAATATATTCTTGACAAACCGGTCATATTCACCCCGCAAGATGGAAACGACAGCCGGCAACTCTCCGTAAAAGCCTACCCGGGAGAAAAAGTAATCCTCTCTTCAGGTATCCCTTTAACCCTAAAATGGGAACCTTATAAAAAAGGAATTATGAAAGCCCAAATAGATGGTAACCCCGTAATGGATATGCTGGTTGCAGACGGCCAGCTCCGCCACATGGCCCGTTACCCGAACTTCGATGAAAAAGCAGTCCGTTTCAATGGAACATCAGCTCAGGCTACCGCTCCCGAACGGGTCAAAAAATGGAAAAATCCTATAGGAGGATATCTGCATGCCATGCACAATCATGACTGGGGTGACTTCCATTACCGCATTACGGGGAAAAATAAGAAAGGAGAATTAGAGATGGAAGGAGGCTGGCAAAATAACCGCCAGTCCGGTCTTCACCCGGATAACCGGATGGTGGAAAATATATTTGAAGAACTCGATGCACCGGGCGAATGGTATTATGCTGCCGGTGAACATACATTATATTACTATCCATTGGAAGGCGAAAATGTATCTAAAGTTCTTTTTGAATCTCCTCAACTCAAACACCTGATCGAATTTCGGGGAACAGAAGCCACCCCGGTAAAGAATATCACACTGGAAGGTTTGGAATTGACACAAACACTGCGTACGTTCATGGAACCGTATGAACAACTGCTCCGCTCGGACTGGACGGTCTACCGGGGGGCTGCCGTATTCTTTGAAGGAACCGAGCATTGTGCATTACGCAACTGTTACTTGCATAACCTGGGAGGAAACGCTATTTTCTTTTCCAATTATAACCGTCATTCAGAAGTATCCGGTTCTCATCTCACCCGGATCGGTGCCAGTGCCATTTGTTTTGTCGGTGATCCGGATGCGGTCCGTTCACCGAGTTTTGAATACGGAGAATTTGTTCCATATGAACAACTGGATCATACCAAAGGCCCCAAAAGCAATAACTATCCGGCTCAATGCCTGGTATACGATAACCTGATCCACTCGATCGGCCTGTTTGAAAAACAGATCACCGGAGTTGAACTATCCATGTCGCAAGCTATCACCGTCAGCCACAACAGTATCTACGACACCCCCCGCGCCGGAATCAATATCAGCGAGGGAACATGGGGAGGACATATCCTGGAATTCAACGACATTTTCGATACGGTGAAAGAAACCGGCGACCACGGTTCTTTCAATTCCTGGGGACGCGACCGTTACTGGCATCCGAGCTACAAAACAATGGAATCCATCGTAGCCAAAGACCCGGCCCTTATTCTGGCGGATGCTGTCCGGACGACCGTAATCAGAAATAACCGTTTCCGCTGTGACAGGGGTTGGGATATCGATCTGGACGACGGTTCCAGTAATTACCACATATATAACAACCTATGCCTCAACGGAGGGATCAAGCTACGGGAAGGTTTTTACCGTGTAGTAGAAAACAACATCATGGTCAATAACTCTTTCCATCCGCATGTCTGGTTTATAAACAGCGGCGATGTCTTTACACGCAATATCGTCATGACAGAATACAAACCGATCGGTGTACGGGAATGGGGATTGATGGTAGACTATAATATTTTCACTGATAGCCTCTCCTGTGCTACCGCCCGAAAAAACAATACGGATGAACACTCCATTGTGACTTCCGTACAATTCAGTAATCCATCAGAAGGAGATTTTACCGTTACCGATGATTCCGAAGCCATAACCAAAGGCGGCTTCCGCAATTTTGTTATGGACCAGTTCGGAGTGGTCTCTTCTCGTCTGAAAGCGATCGCACATACTCCCAAAATGCCTACTCCCATCATCATCGCCACTCATGCAGATGACGAAATAATCAACTGGAGCGGAGCAACGATCAAAAGCCTGCAAACACTCGGAGAACGGTCGGCAACAGGAATGGACTCAGAACGGGGAGTATATGTAGTATCGGTCAATGCTCTAGGCGGTAAACTACGGGATTATATCCGCCCGAATGACGTGATCCTGAAAATAGGAACTGTCACCGTCAACAACCTGAAAGAAATGCAGGATGCTCTTCAGAAGATCGATAAGTCGAAAGATATCGAATTTATTATCTTCCGGACACAAAAAGAAAACAAAATAGTTATCCCCGGCAAGTTATTGGACTAACCGGATTATAGTCAAAGAAATATGAAAGAAAAAGAGAACACAGACCTGATCCTGCTGAATATCGGATATGCGGTTCATTGTGCCGACTGGAATTACAAAAATGTAAACAGCCCGTTCGCCCGCATTTATCTGGTCAGGCAAGGCATAGCCAAACTGCATTTACAGGATCAGGTCCAGTCTCTTACCCCCGGACATCTTTACCTGATTCCTCCATTCACGCTGCATAGTTATGAATGCGACGATTTCTATACATTATATTATATACATATTTATGAGAACCCGCTATCCAACCAACGTATCCTGGAAGATTATATTTTTCCGGTGGAAGTGGATGCGACCCCGCTGGACAGTCAACTGGTGGAACAACTGGCCGTCATCAATCCCGAAAGAAACCTGAAAGAATACGATCCTTCCAATTACGACAATTCATCCACCCTGATGCAAAATATCCTGCTTCACACTAAAAACCCAACCTATACCATGATGGAAACACAGGGAATTTTGCTTCAACTATTGTCACGTTTTATGAAAGAGGCGACACACAAATACGAGATTACCGATAACCGGATACGAAAAACGATCCGATATATACGTAAAAACATCGACAAGAACATAACCATCGATGAACTGACCGAGATTTGTTGCCTCTCTAAAGATCATTTCATCCGGCTTTTCAAAGAGGAAATGCATATCACTCCGGTGCAATACATCAACCAAAAGAAAATAGAAAAAGCCCAGTTGTTAATCATTACCGACAATCGTCCAGTCAAAGACATTGCTTATACACTTTCTTTCGAGAACGTATCTTACTTCAACCGGCTTTTCAAAAGATACACGGGGCTGACTCCCGTCATGTATAAAAGTAAATTATAAGTTATTCATACAAATGGAAAATACGTTCCATCAACTGCCATTTTTCGGCAGAACTGGCATTCAGATCAGCTTGTTGGAAAACCGACATATATTCCTCCCACTCAGCCTGTCGCGGTAAACCCGCCAGACGAGCGAAAGCTGTATCCCAATCAAAATCGGCCGGAGTCTCCACGATCATGAACAATCGGTTCCCACACAGATAAATTTCCATTTCCAATATCCCGACGCTCTTGATTCCTTCACCTATTTCAGGCCAATAACATGCTTGTCCATGTCTTTTCTTATATTCTTCGATCAATTCCGGATCGTCTTTCAAATCCAGCGTCTGACAATAACGCTTGGTCGGGAAATCATATCGCTTGCTCTTGTATCCATTCTTTTTATCTTCCATAAACTGTATTATTTAATAAAATCATCCGACAGAAATAAACTAGATACAAATAAAACAAATATTCCAATAACACAATAATATTATTCCGGCAAGGGATAAACCGATATCGATACAAGCATCGTAAAATACGGATCAAAATAGCTATCTTTATCCGCTTATAAAAACAAAATACAATGAAGATAACATCTCCCCGCATAACCAAGGTATTGAAAGAAGACAATTCACTCGACGAAACGCTCCTGCAGACAGGAGAAGACCTGACGGAATACTCGTTCAGGAACCAAAGATTGTTCGAGGTTAAAACAGAAAATATCGGCATGCAATCCTGTGTGTTTTCGAACTGCCTGCTGATCGGTTGCCACATAAAAAAGTCGCAGTTCAGCGATATTATCTTCCGAAACTGCGACTTATCAAATGTCAATTTCTCCGGTTCAGGTTTTCACCGAATCGAATTTATCGAATGTAAACTGATCGGAGCTAATTTTTCCGAATCAGCATTAAACCACCTGGTTTTCAGTAACTGCAAAGCCGAATATCTGAATCTGACCATGAGCAAGCTCAAATATGTCGACTTCGACCGGTGCGACCTGCGAAACAGCTCTCTTGAGAATTGCCAGTTTGCCAGCGTCAGCTTCAATGCCAGCGACCTCAAAGAGGCGGAATTTTATCGTACGTCTTTAAAAGGCACCGACTTCAGCAACTGCGACATATCCGGCATCCGAATAAGTCCCATAGTAGGTTGTGAATTACGCGGAGCTACCGTCACTTCTTTACAAGCACTCGAACTAGCCCATCTACTGGGGGTGACTATCAAAGGATAGTCTTCATTTTCAAACTGATTATCTTGCATATTCCTGATGTCTTTTAAGCCAGGCGACTGCATAGGAGCAGATTGCCCGCGGTTTCAACTGATTTTCTAGCGCATAGTCGAAAGCCGCTTTCACCAGCGAGGCGGCTATTCCCTGACCTTCGAGAGGTTCCGGCACTATCGTGTGAATAATATCCAGATTATTGCCTACAAGCCTGTACTGCACAAAGGCAGTTAAACCATCCTGCTTCAATTCAAAGCGATACTTTTCAGGACAGTGAATAATATTATATTCCATATTCTATTTTTTTATCGACAATACAACACCCTATATTGTTAAAACAGTTTAGTCCGGGTTTGGTTCACCGTCCGGAGCATTTTGTCCGGAAACTTTATCCTCCTGCCGCTTTTTCTTTTTCGGATGGAAAAAGTTCTTCACTTTGGCGAAAAAGCCGGTGACTTCCTTAGCCATATCCTGCGTCTTTTTAGAGACACCCACCGATTCGGTCAGTGCCGGACGAAGTATCTGCCACAGGTAATTGAATGTGGAATGATACGGATCACGTTCGATGCTCAGACGGGAATACCGCGGGCGGTGCGTTCCCCGTTCCGGATGATCGGGATTATCATGTTTCAGTACCAGATTTGCCAGGCGGGAAAGGAACTTATTGTCGGTCACCTCGCCGTTTTTCTCCTTCATGATTTCCGCCTTCAGGTCCCTGTAAAGGAATAGCATCCCGACAGTGGCACCTTTGGAAGAGGCTTCGGTACTGAATGTAAAGTCCGTCAGCCTGCCGCTTTCCACCTTGGCAAAAGCCAGGGGAGTGATCAGTTCGTTGAGCGCAGTCAGGTCAAAGTCAGTCAGATGTGCATCCAGCAGGAAACGGTCGTTCAGGGAATCGACCGGGAGCATCCAGGTGGCAGTAAAATACCCTTTCCCCATCAATTTACCGTTTGCGTCCAGACGGATATACTGGTCCGGACGGGAAACGATATTGGTAAAGCCGGAAAACTGCCCGTTCATCTCCGTGAAAAAGAGTTTGCCCGGTTCCGTCCCTTTCTTGGATAATTCTTCATAAACGACGGTAAGGTTATTCACGACAAGACTGTCGACCGCTACTTTCACCGGTGCTTTCTGCAAACCGGAGTAAATCATCGAAACGATATGGCGGGGAACGGCAATCTGCTGGTTCTTGAAGTTCTGAAGTTCCGCATCGTCGATCTGTACATTCCTGATCCGGACGGTTTGATCCGAGAAGTAAGCCGGCAAATCGATTCCCGACAATCCCAGCTTACCGACCTTCACATCAAACCAATCCTGGTGTTTGGGCTGCCGGTAAGCAAATTCCATTTTCGGCCAGGCAGAAACGAGACGGATATTTTCCAGACTCAGATCGGTATTATCCAAATGAACCTTTCCTATCTTCAACGTATAAGAACCATTATCCAACGGGAATGCCAGGTCGCGGGTGTCGAACCGGACGGTTTTCAACCCGAAAGTCCGGTCTTTTGCATTGATATGCAGTCCTTCCAAGTACAGGCTTGCCGTATCGCTGTTCCAAACGGCATTGGAAACAGCCAGTTTCCCCAACGATAGGTCGGGAGTGAAACGGTTAACTGCTTCATAGATATCATTCGATATGATCAGAGGAGATTTCTTTTTTACCTTTATCGTATCAGGTGAGTTTCCGGCCTGATAGCGGATAACTGGTTCAGACAGATCTATCGAACCGACAGAAAAATGCAAGCTATCCCAGGCGATCTTACCAATTTCCAAATCATGGAGTGTGAGATGCAATAAACTGCCATCCTTTTTCAACATTCGTATATCAGGCGATTCGACATGTAGGGAGGCTGCATCCAGATGTTGAAGCAACTTTTGAGGCAAATGGCTCAATCCTGTAGCATAGACCATCGGAGTTTCTACACTAATATATGAATTCGCCCCCAGCTGCCATAAAGAATCCTGTGGAAGCAGTTTCACGTCCTGCAAACTCAATACACCTTTTGATGTTGAGAAATTTCCTTTCCTCACAGCCAGGCGATAGGCTTTACCCGGTAAATAATTATCGAAATCGCTGAAACTAAAACCGAAATGATCGCAGGCAAAGAATAGACTGCCGCTCCGGTTTGTACTGTCATTCATCAGAAAACGGGTTGCATAAAAATTAAAATCTTTCAATTTGTAGACAACCGGATCAGGAACACTCCGGTCATTCAACGTAACATAGGCATGATTCAGATCGATCCGCTTGATAGACAAATATTGTAATAAAGGATTCAGGATACTTTCAACATCTGCCCTCGGATCGACCGGCGCTTTCACTTCTTTATTTTTTTTCGCATAAGACGGTGATTTATAATAATAAATTACCGGACGGTCTATCTTGAACAGGTCTGTACTGATTCCTTTATCATAAAGCAAACCTTTCATAGCCAATGTGTCAATACTGCCGGACATATAATCTTTCCGGGAGTTGACGGATATCGGTTTCAGACGGATATTCCCGATACTGAAATCACCCGTCTCCGTATCCAGCGCCATACGTTCGATATCGAAACGATGGTTACGTGCCGTCATATTGCCGCTGATGCCGGTTGCCTCAAAAGCAAAGTTTTGGGAATACCAAAGCCCGTGTTTCTCTTCGGCAAGCGAATCGATCCGGAAACCGGTTGCCCGGAAATTAAAATTATCCAGCCGATAGACTTCCACCGAATCGTTTACAACTTGCGAATAGGCAACTTTGGCTGTATCGATCCCTATTGTCCCGATAGAAACACTGTGCAGCACAGGCGAAATAATATCATAAAGCGACAACGCCTGTACCAGCGAATCGGTATCGATTCTGGCAGTGGAGTCAGCCGGTTTATCCGCCTGCGGATCGCTGCCCGCCAGGTTAAATATTTGAATATCCGAAGAGGATATTTCAAACGAACGTGCCGTCAGATAATTCAAAGCCTCCTCCCGCTTAAAATGAATGCCGTCAATCTCTACGGTTCTGACCTGTGCATCGACATAACTGTCCGGACGTTGTTTATTTTCCGTCCACAAACTGTCCTGCGGGATCAGACGGATCTTCTCTATATAAATAATCGAATCCTGCGTACTGAGTTTTATACTGTCCGTACGGAGAAGAAAGTCGTTGTTGGCAAGCAGGGTCTGCGGCTGGTGCGTGACAAACTCGAAGTTATCACAATAGAGCAACTTGCCGCTCTGCGACGAGTTTTTATCCAACAGGAAACCATATGCATGGAAACTGACATCATCCAGCGCGTAAACAATCGGCGTGACAGGATTCTCGACCGTATAGAATACGCTGGCATCAGACAGGTTCAGCGTCCTTACACTCAACACATTGATATAAGGGGAGATTACTTCATACAAAGATTTCGTTTCGGCATGCCGGCTCTTTTTCTCCGTGCGCCCCGAATAATAAGAATCAAAAACTTCTATCCGCGGGTCTTTTATCTCGAATGAATTAAAATGCAGTTCTTTATAACTCCACCGCCAGGTAAGGTTCACGCCTTTGAAGTCTATCACACCGACTTCAGCCTTCACATAGGTGCGGGGAAGACTGTCGTTAGCTTTCCACTGCCCGAACACGGTTGAATCGGGCAGCAGCCTGACTCCTTCGATCTTCAGCTCACCTTTCACGAAACCGATAGACAGGTCATCGAACGTCAGGTTATAAAAGCCGTCTGTCGCTTCAGCCGTACGGCGGCTCAGTTCCTTCTTCAGATACCGTTCCAGCCGGTGACTCAGATACAGGTTCAGGACTGTAAGCAGCACGACCAGCAATCCGATTGCCGGGAATATATATTTTGCTATTTTCTTTTTCCGCCCCATATCTTAACTAAAACATTATCCGATAAAGCAAAGACTCTATAATTTAAAACAAGATAACGGATATTATGTTTAGCTTCTCAGGCAGCCGGAAGCTTTGACACCGTATTGGCACGACTTTGCCACCGTATTGGCAGAGCATTGCCATTATGATGGCAGGACACTGCCACTATGATGGCAAAACTCTGCCAACAGCATGGCAAAACACTGTCAAAAGGAGGAAACAAACTTATTTACGGCAAGACGCTATAGACAAGTATAAAGGCGGGATAGACTTCGTAGTGCAAGGTATAAGACGCAGTGTGCGGCGTACGGGTTTCGTAAGCGCGGATCTGTCCGGACTCGGCATAGGTAAAAGGTTCGATATGCAGATGTCCGATAAAGTCGACATCCTGCTGGCGGATCATTTTAAACAGAGCTTCTTTGGCACACCAGTGGATAAGCAGATGCTCCGTTACATGGTCAGGACAGACAGAAGCATCTTCTTCCGGAGACATGAAGCGACTCCGTATTTTTAAGACCCGATTAGAGTGATATTCAATATCTATACCGGCGTCCCCCCGATCCTGCAACAACACTGCCGCATAACCGTTTGTATGGGAAATACTCAGGGAGAAAGACGAACCGGGCAAGTAAGGTGCCCCATCGGCATGATAAGCGACCTGTAACTCCTCTCCTGCCAATTCCTTTAAAAGAACACGCGATGCCAGCCATTCCTGACGACGTTTTTCCGTTTTTATCTGCTGCAGAAAAGGTTGATATTCAGATTGCAGCTCCAACATGGCAAGCAGTTCATCCGAAGTTTCATCCATCTTCCAGACTCCCAGCAACGGCTCCGTATGTTTGAACAGGAGAGGCATTATTTTTTCCAGGTAAAAGATTGTATCAACTCAATAATATCTTTCCGCAGATAGTCCGTAACCGGAGCCAGCGAATCGGCATTCGGCACGCAATCATAATATAAGGCACCCCGGAAGAAATTCGAAACACTGTCGGTCAACATGAACTGGACCGGTGAAGCCGCCTCCCCATCCAACAGGAAAAGAGAGCCGTACACCCGTTCTTCCGGATTGCTATAGGCTTGTTCCTTCACCGCTTCCGCCTGTTTTATCTGACGGGCAACCAGCGAACGGGATTCGTTTTCCGCAACCGGTAATGTCGCCCGCGTCACCGGCAAATAACTGCAATAGATTTTTACCCCCAAAGAGGGATAAGATAAATTAATCCATCCTTCGGGACTGCCTACTTCCGGCAACTCGACGGTAACTAACCGGGAAACACGAAAGGAATAGGGCAAACTGTCCAACGACAAGACCTGATAATCCGCCCGCGGTGGCTCGATACGAAAATAACCGCGCGGCTTCGGCGTATATTCCGTACAGGATGCACAGAACAGGAGACACAGAAAAAGTCCGGCAGACAGTATTCGCTTCATCACTCCTTCCCTTTCCCTTCTGTATCCCCGATACAGTTGAATTTCACTTTCAATATCCTTCTGTTATCCATTTCCAGCACCTGGAAACGATACTTTCCATAATCGATGATCTCTCTGCGACGCGGGAAGTCGCCTTTTATCTCCAGTAAAAGTCCTGCCAATGTCTCGACATCTTCCGTCAGTTTTCCGAACTCAGACGGATCGACACCGATCACACGGAAGAAGTCCGTCAGCAATATCTTGGCTTCGAAGATCAGGCTACCGTCCGCCAGGCGGATAAACTGCTTTTCATCTTCATCGTATTCATCGGATATCTCACCGACAATCTCTTCGAGGATATCTTCCATCGTAACGATACCGGACGTACCGCCGAACTCATCCACAACGATCGCCATATGTATCTTGTTGGTACGAAATTCTTCCAGCAGGTCGTCGATCTTCTTTGTCTCAGGAACAAAGTATGCCGGACGGATCAGACTCTGCCAGCGGAATGTATCCGGCTTCTCGATGTAAGGAAGCAAATCTTTTATATACAGGATACCTTTAATGTTATCTTCCGAATCGGCGTATACAGGGATTCGCGAATAGCCGGACTGGATGATGAAATCGATGACATGACGGAAGCTGGTCTTTATCTCGATGTCTTCCATATCCAGACGCGGTGTCATGATCTCATCGGCAGTCTTGTTATAAAACTTGATGATCTCGGCCAACATCTCTTTCTCTTCCGGTATCTCTTTGGATGTCAACTCCAGGGCTTTCGACAACTCGTCGACCGACAAGTCGTATTTCTTCTTGACCAAAGCCTTGTTGATAATGGAAGTAGAGTTTACCAGTACCGTCGAAAGCGGGCGGCAGATACGTTCCACCATGTTCAGCACAGAAGCCGAACGGCGTACAAAACGGAGCGAGTTCTTCTGTGCGTAGATCTTAGGCATGATCTCGCCGAAAAGTAAAAGTAAAAAGGTCAGTACGATTGTTTCAAGGATAAATCCCAAAGCGGGTACAGCCGAAAAATCGATCAAAGAATTGATGCCGTAAGTACACAACATAACCACGGCCACGTTCACAAAGTTATTGGCGATCAAAATAGCCGCCAGCAAATATTCGGAGCGGTCCAGCAATTTGCGGATAAGCGGATCTGAAGGCGAGTTCTCTTCCCGGATGTCGTTGATATCACCCGGGGTAAGAGAAAAGAATGCCACTTCCGAAGCCGACACGAAGCCGGACACCAACAGCAGTAAACAAGCGAGGCTTAATGCTATGACAGGACCTGCTGTAAGCGCCTGGATAGTTATCTGATCAAATAAGCCCGATAAATAATAGTCTGAGTCCAAGGGGAACCGTATTAGTTAAACAATATCAGAACGGAAGATCATCCGCACTGTTTGAATCTGATGACATATCTGGCTGCGCCGGCTGCTGGTAAGACGTAGTCTGCTGCATAGGCTGTGCCTGTCCTCCCTGCTGGAAACCGTTTCCGGCATTCGAAGTCGTACCGTCTGCCGGTCGTGTACCTGTATTATAAAACTCGATGCGGTCTGCATGAATTTCAGTGACATAACGTTTCACACCGCTCTGGTCGTCATAGCTGCGGGTACGAATCTTTCCTTCCACGTAAACGCCGGAACCTTTCTTCACCCATTTTTCTACAAAAGCGACCTGGTCACGACGTACGACGATATTGTGCCATTCCGTCCGTTCCGGAACAACCGTACCGTTAGCCAGTGTATAACCTCTTTCAGATGTTGCCAGGGGAAAGTTTGCAACAGCCGTACCGCTGTCGAAATAACGAACGTCGGGATCTTTACCCACGTTACCGATCAATATGACTTTATTCAATGACATAGTTGTAATTCTTTTAATATCTTACAAAGAAACATAAATTCGATCATTCAGACAAATTTCCGTTTAATTTCTCTAAATAAATATGTATCAGCCGGGGAACGGCATAACGCTCGATATCTTCATACGGAACAGCCAGATAGGAATCCAATGCTTCCGGCACTTTTTCTACCTCGATCCGGTAAAAAGCGGTATACAGTACCTGATGCGAAAGGACATGCTTCACCTCTTTCCTATCGGGAGATATATCCAACCGCCCCGCTCCGGCAAACAATTTCCGGAAAGCCTCCGTCTCCTGCAATCCGGTAAAATCCATCGGTTCTCCCGTCTCGATCAGGGGAAATTCGTATAACCCTTCCCAAATATCTTTTTTACCCCGGCGGGAAAGCCAGGTCTGCCCTTTATATATAATGTATAGGTAATGAAAATAACGGGCACGCGTTTTTGTCTTGTTCTGTTTGACCGGCAAAGATTGTACCGTTCCGGATGCATATGCCGCACACCGATCTTTCAACGGACAAACTTCGCAGTCGGGACTCTGGGGAACACATTGCAGAGCCCCGAATTCCATAATTGCCTGATTATGCTGTCCCGCCCGTTTGGGATCCATAACGATCCCAGCCAGTTCTGTAAACTGCTTCTTCCCCTGCGTTGTGTCGATAGGCACATCCAATGCGTACAAACGTGCCAATACGCGGAACACGTTTCCGTCGACAACCGGATAAGGCTTATTCCACACAAAAGAGGCGATAGCGGCAGCCGTATACTCTCCGATGCCTTTCAATGACAATATATCTTTATATTCTTCCGGAAAAACACCGCCAAACTTTTCCATGATCTCCTTAGCAGCGGCATGCAAGTTACGTGCACGGCTATAATAGCCCAGTCCCTGCCAATACTTCAGCACCTCGTCCTCTTCGGCCGAAGCCAGGGAAGCGACATTCGGGAAACGTCCGGTGAAACGGAGAAAATAATCCATTCCCTGCACGACACGGGTTTGCTGAAGAATAATTTCTGATATCCAGATTATATACGGATCGGATGACTCCCTCCAGGGCAGGTTCCGCTTATTTGTTTTATACCAGTCCAATAAAATATGACTGACTTCCAATTCGTTTTTCATTTACTATATTTCGTCCGGTTTTTGTTCGTTCTGACACTCTCAACTCGTTGATTAATGCAAACATACACAGATATAATGAATTGTAAGGAATCTTTTTTATTAAAAAATGCCGGGCAATTCTTTTTCCACTTAAATAAAAAGCTATATATTTGCATTCCAAAAAATTAATAGGTCCAAATCATTAATTAATTTATAGACATGACTAAAGCAGATATTGTTAGCGAAATTGCAAAAAGTACCGGTACCGATAAACAAACGGTATTGAATACTGTAGAATCTTTCATGGACATCGTGAAAAGTTCCTTGTCTCAAGGTGAGAACGTTTACCTGAGAGGATTCGGAAGTTTCGTTATTAAGAAGAGAGCTCAGAAAACAGCTCGTAATATTTCAAAGAATACTACGATCATCATTCCGGAGCATAATATCCCTTCATTCAAGCCGGCTAAAACTTTCCTGAACGAAGTTAAGTAATTAGTAATTATAGTTTAATTTAAAATTTAGAAACAATGCCTAGCGGAAAGAAAAGAAAAAGACATAAAATGTCTACGCACAAGCGCAAAAAGAGACTGAAAAAGAATAGACATAAAAAGAAATAAGTCTATCAAGAAACTCTAAAGAACAAACTTAATAAGTGACCTTTTAAGTTTGTTCTTTGCGTATTTAGAAAGGTCTGAATTAAAAAACCCTCTTTTAAGTGATAAGTGAATTAGTAGTTGATGTACAACCCAAAGAGGTATCTATTGCCGTATTGGAAGACAAAAACCTTGTGGAGCTCCAAAAGGAAGCCCGCAATGTCTCGTTTGCCGTAGGCGATATCTATCTTGGCAAAGTGAAAAAACTAATGCCGGGTCTGAACGCTGCTTTCATTGATGTAGGGTATAAAAAGGACGCATTTCTTCACTACCTGGACTTAGGTCCGAACTTCAACACCCAACAAAAGTTCCTCAAACAAGCACTTGGCGATCCGAAAAAGATGCCTGCCATAGCAAAAATGCAGATACTGCCGGAAATTGAAAAAGACGGAAGTATCAGTAACGTGCTTAAAGTCGGACAAGAGGTGTTGGTACAAATTGCCAAAGAGCCGATCTCAACAAAGGGTCCGCGATTGACTTCCGAGCTGTCTTTTGCCGGAAGATACATCGTTCTGATACCATTTGCCGATAAGGTCTCAGTCTCCACAAAAATCAAGTCGAGCGAAGAACGTGCCCGTTTGAGGCAGTTAATCCAAAGTATCAAGCCCAAAAACTTCAGTGTGATCGTACGTACTTCCTCTGAAGGTAAACGCGTGGCTGAACTCGACCATGAATTAAAGACATTAGTGAAACGATGGGAAGAAAATATCGTAAAAGTCCCAAAACTAAAAGTACCGTCAATTGTATATGAGGAAACAGCCCGTACAGTTGCCTTACTCCGCGATATATTCAATCCGTCTTTCCAGAACATTTACGTAAACGATGCGGATGTTTTCCATAACATACGCGATTATGTCAGCCTGATCGCTCCCGGGAGGGAAGAGATCGTACAGCGATATACCGGTGAACTGCCTATTTTCGACAACTTCGGCATCACCAAACAGATCAAGTCGTTGTTTGGACGCACGGTTACGTATAAAAGTGGAGCCTATCTGATCATCGAGCACACCGAGGCCATGCACGTAATAGATGTGAACAGCGGTAACCGTTCCAAAGGGAGCGACGCCCAGGAAAAGACAGCTATCGACGTAAACACTGCCGCCGCTGACGAAATCGCACGCCAGCTTCGTCTCCGCGATATGGGCGGTATCATTGTTGTCGACTTCATCGATATGGCAGAAGCCGCCAACCGACAGAAGCTGTTCGAACACATGAGCAAAGCAATGGCAAATGACCGGGCTAAACACAACATCCTGCCTTTAAGCAAGTTTGGCTTGATGCAAATCACTCGCCAGAGGGTACGCCCGGCAATGGATGTGGATACAACAGAATCATGTCCCACCTGTTTTGGCACAGGTAAAATCAAACCATCGATCTTATTCACCGACAATCTGGAGGGAAAGATCGACTGTCTGGTAAACAAACACAATGTGAAGAAATTCGCTTTGCACGTACATCCCTACGTAGCAGCATTCGTAAACAAGGGGCTTTATCCCCTTAGTATGAAATGGAAACTGAAATACTCCATGGGTATGAAAGTTATTCCTAATCAAAGTCTGGGTTTTCTGGAATACAAATTTATCGATTCCGACAAGAACGAACTCGACATGATGGAGGAAAAAGAAATGAAGTAAGGAAGGCCCCGAAGTTGACAGCTTCGGGGCTTTTTGTTCTATTTAACGGAGAAACTTCTTTTCACTATTAACGAAAGCACGCTTTAATCGATAATCTCTACAATTCCTGATAAACCCTCAAGGGGAGAAACATTCTACATCCCCTAAATAGTCAACCTCACCCTAGTTCTTCGCTTTCGCCATCTCCAGCGCATGCGTTGTCACATAATACTTGGCAATCATATTCGGAACCTCCCAGTCCGGTAACTTTCCGTCCTGCAAATATTGAAGATAATTTTCCGTAACCTGGCCGAAATGAGCCTCATGCCCTACCCGGTATTTTGGAGGAATTTGAACCTGCCATACGTTATCTGCGATCTTGTTTAAAGAAACTCCCGGATATTTATCCGCAACAGCAGACATTGCCGTTTCCAATCCCTTTTCATACGTACCCAAATCGATATCCGGTAATGCTTCTATATACAACTCCGGCTTATATCCCTGCTCCTGTCCCTGGCGGATCACCAGATCAGCCTTACTTCCTTTCATGACAGAGAAATGCGTATCGCCGCCACCTTCCGGGAAAGTGTAATTCCATATAACAGAAACTTTGGCAGTCACACCTTTGATCTTATAGACGATATCACCGTTGCAATACACCTTCAGCGTATCGTTCACGACATCCTTCTTCAGGAAATCGGGATAAGCATCCGTTCCTGTTACCTGTCTGAACTCTTCCGGACTGATCGAAGTCGTCCAGCGGTTTGCATCGACCAATTCGATATCCTTTTTATAATCGATGATCTGTTCCGGGAAAGCTTCCCACTGAACCAGGTCCACCAAGTGCGTCGTCACATCCACAATTCCTTCCCCCTGCTGAGTCACGTCAAAATACCACACCGGGCGGGTCAATGGTTTATTATCCACCAGTTTAAACAGGTGATGCACACTTTCCTTCACGATAGCCGGCTCTTCGGGAGAACCTTTCAACTGTTCGCCATATACCGTCGGGATCGTTGAAAGTTCACGTTGCAACATCGTTGTAATCTCATTCCTTTCCGTCATAATGTCATATAACAGAATATTCTTTTGCCTGGCGATATCAAAACATTCTTCCAGCAATTGGAAGTTTCGGCTGTCGATCGCCATCGGCTTGTCAGAAAGCACATGAATACCGGCTTCCAGCGCTTTCTTTATATACTCGGTCTTCTTGCCGTTATTTCCCGCCTGGACCATCACATTACCTTTCTTTTCGGCAAGCATTTTCTCCAGATAATCAGATTCCGTATAAACGACCTCGTTCCATGCTGTCGGATTCTCCGCACGTGCATTGAATCCTTCGATACGTTTTAAATGTTCATTCACATCGAAACCGGTGGGGGCGTACACAAAAACATCTTTGGAAACCTGCGGATAAGATACTTTCTGCACCAGCGCCGCATGAAAATGTCCGGGATCGAGCGTAATAAGCCTAACTTCACCCGGAGCACCGGTAAAACCTTCAGTCTGCTCTTTTTTAGAGGAACAGGAAGTTCCCAATAAAAGTGTAGCCATGGTAAAAACTAGATAGTTTTTCATTTTATAAATGATTTAATTGATAATAGTCTCTTCTTTACATATAAATTAAGGCATAAATCCTCCTATGGCACAAAGATAAAAATATATCGTTTTAACAACTGCCGTATTGTCATTATTTCTGACAGCAAAAACAATTCGGAACTGTTCATTGTTACTTTGGCATACGTTTTGTATACTAATTGGTGCAACTCGACAAGAGAAAAAGCAAAGACGAAGAATAATAACAATTAAAATATTATCAAATTATGGGAAAGATTATTGGAATCGACTTAGGAACAACCAACTCATGTGTTGCCGTGCTGGAAGGTAACGAACCGGTTGTTATTGCAAACAGCGAAGGTAAAAGAACAACTCCTTCAATCGTTGCATTCGTTGAAGGAGGCGAACGTAAAGTTGGTGATCCCGCAAAACGTCAGGCTATCACCAATCCGGAAAAGACTATATTCTCTATCAAACGTTTCATGGGTGAAACATACGACCAGGTTCAGAAAGAAATCAACCGCGTACCTTATAAAGTAGTACGTGGCGATAACAACACTCCGCGTGTGGATATCGAAGGTCGTCTGTACACTCCGCAGGAAATTTCAGCGATGGTTCTTCAGAAAATGAAGAAAACTGCTGAAGATTATTTAGGACAGGAAGTAACAGAAGCCGTTATCACTGTTCCGGCTTACTTTAGCGATGCGCAACGTCAGGCAACAAAAGAAGCCGGCGAAATTGCCGGTCTGAATGTTCGCCGAATCGTAAACGAACCGACTGCCGCATCACTGGCTTACGGTCTTGATAAGACAAGCAAAGATATGAAGATCGCAGTATTCGACCTTGGTGGCGGTACATTCGATATCTCAATCCTGGAATTAGGTGACGGTGTATTCGAAGTAAAATCAACAAACGGTGATACTCACCTGGGTGGTGATGACTTCGACCACGTGATCATCGACTGGTTGGCAGAAGAATTCCTGCGTGAAGAAGGCGTCGACCTGCGTAAAGATCCGATGGCATTGCAACGTCTGAAAGAGGCTGCAGAAAAAGCAAAAATCGAATTGTCAAGTACAACAAGTACAGAAATCAATCTGCCGTATATCATGCCGGTGAACGGTATTCCAAAGCACCTCGTTAAAACATTGACACGTGCTAAATTCGAACAATTGGCAGACAGCTTGATCCAGGCTTGTATCGAACCTTGCCGTCAGTCATTGAAAGATGCGGGGTTGAGTACTTCCGATATCGACGAAGTGATCCTGGTAGGTGGTTCTACACGTATCCCTGCTGTACAGGCTATCGTTGAGAAATTCTTCGGTAAAGCTCCTTCTAAAGGTGTTAACCCGGACGAAGTTGTAGCTGTAGGTGCTGCTATCCAGGGTGGTGTATTGACAGGTGAAGTAAAAGACGTATTGTTGCTGGATGTTACTCCATTGTCTCTGGGTATCGAAACAATGGGTGGTGTAATGACTAAGCTGATCGAAGCTAACACAACTATCCCTACCAAGAAATCGGAAACATTTACAACTGCTGTCGACAACCAACCGTCTGTAGAAATCCACATCCTGCAGGGTGAACGTTCTTTGGCAAAAGATAATAAGTCTATCGGTCGTTTCCACTTAGACGGAATACCTGCTGCACAGCGTGGCGTACCTCAGATCGAAGTTACTTTCGATATCGATGCCAACGGTATCCTGAATGTATCTGCAAAAGACAAAGGAACCGGTAAAGTACAAAGTATCCGTATCGAAGCTTCCAGTGGTTTGAGTGACGACGAAGTAAAACGTATGAAAGACGAAGCTGCTGCCAACGCAGAAGCCGATAAGAAAGAAAAAGAACGTATCGACAAGCTGAACCAGGCAGACAGTATGATCTTCCAGACTGAAAAGCAGTTGAAAGATCTGGGAGATAAACTTCCGGCTGACAAGAAAGCTCCTATCGAAGCTGCATTGAACAAGCTGAAAGAAGCTCACAAAGCACAGGATGTTGCCGGTATCGATGCTGCTATGACTGAACTGAATACAGTATTCCAGGCTGCAAGCCAGGAAATGTACAACGCTCAGAATGCTCAGGGTAGCTCACAGCCGGGTCCTGACTTCGGACAGCAGCAAGCTAACAACAACGCCGGCGGAAACAAAGACGGTGGTGTTACAGATGTTGACTTCGAGGAAGTAAAATAATAAAAATACATTTTCCACATAAGATAAGAGCGATTGTCGGATTCAAATCCGGCAGTCGCTTTTTTTATTCTGCATGTCTTCAAAATAAACCAACAAAGAAGCATTGAGATTCAAATAGTCTTTCCTATATTTGCGGTCATCAAGCAAATATATGCAGCAACCTTTTTTTCGACATATTATTAAAATCACGTGGATATTACTAATCATAATTGCCACCTCATGTAACAAAAATCGCCAGAAAGAACAACACAGAATTTTGGTCATTGAATCTTTTGAGCCTGAATATACAGGCTACGAAGGGAAAAAAGAGAAAATATATAAGGAATTTAAGAAACACGGCATAGATGCCGATATTAAAACATTCTATCTGGATTGCGACTCCTATCTGGACGCAGAAGAAAAAAACAGAATGTATAATTTTCTCGATACTGTCGCTTATTGGAATCCTGAACTAATACTTGTTTATGACGATCAGGCTGCATATTCAATAATGGCCTGCGATCATCGTTTCATACAAAAAGTCCCTGTCGTTTTCGACGGAGTTAATTTCCCAAACTGGGAATTACTAAAACTTTACCCGAATATAACAGGCTTCTGGGATAAACCGGAATATATGAAAACAGTTCAGCTAGGAGAAATGATATTTGGTCCTATGTACTTCAATATATGGACAGACAATACATTTCTCGGAAGAAAAACAACAAAAGTTTTTTTAGAGGAAGCCAAAAACATAGGGGTAGAAAGAGTGAGTGGAAAACTTTTTACCATCGACAGAAACGGTGCATATTCATTTACATTGGACAGTATCACGACTATAAAAGATAAAAGCCGGATACTCCAAAAACCTAAAAAAACAAACTTCAGACTGATCGATGCTCGCGAATCCACTTCCAGCGGTTTATTATGGTCACTTTCCGGATTGGCTCGTTATACCCTGTTTGTACAGAGTAAAAGAGATTTTGCCTCAAAAAGACTGGGCTTATTTGCTAATGGTCCTACATTGTCTGTTGTCAATGAAGGATTCGGATTGAAAGAAGGCATCCTGGGAGGCTATTTAACATCACCGGAAACGCAAATAAGCCAATCCGTCAATCTAGCAACAGAAATTCTACATGGTAAAAAGATAAAAGATATACCTATCACTCCCAGTCCTAAAGAATATCTGCTGGACTGGACAGAAATGGATCGCTGGAATATATCCCAAAGTAATGTTCCCGATTACTGTCATATCATAAAAATGCCTTTTTATGAACGATACAAACTACAACTCATCATTATCGGTATCCTGGCAGGCATAGCTATTATTCTTATCATCTTCTATCTGATATATCTTTATTTTCGGGAAAACCGGAATAAGCAGATCGCACAGGAAAACCTGAAAAAAGGGGAACGTTTTTTATCTTTGGCACTTGCCGGAGGTAAAGTATATGCTTTCCAACTCAGAGAAAACAAGTTTTCTTTCGACAAGGAATTCTATATAGATGCCGGAATAGAAGAAAAAATACTTCCTACTGAAGAATTCAAGGCCTGCCTCCACCCTAAGAATCAGGAAAGTTTTAATGACGATGTCATAAATGCACGGCTAGGTAAATATCAAAAGAACATCTCACAGATACGATGTAACTTCGACGGAAAAGGCTATCAATGGTGGGAATTTCGTTATACATACAACAAGGAAGAGGATATTTTCAACGGACTTTGTCTGAATATTCAACAGAGCAAAGAAGCAGAACAGGAGCTGATCAATGCCCGACAGAAAGCTGAAGAATCGGATAAGATGAAATCCGCATTTCTTGCCAATATGAGCCATGAAATACGTACGCCTTTAAACGCTATTGTCGGTTTTTCAAACATAATAGCAGAAGAGGAAGAGGTCGAACTGTCCGCAGAAGAACGGAATGAATTCCTGGGGCTGATCAATACCAATTCGGAGTTGCTTCTGAAACTGATCAATGATATCCTGGATCTCTCACGCATTGAATCAGGGAGAATGGACTTTTCATTCAAATCCTGCAATTTAACCGATTTGATGAAGAACATCTACCATACGCACCTGGTACTGATGCCACCGGAAGTAGAATTACGGATAGACCTGCCGGAAAAACCGGTTGTGATAGAAACGGATCCTCTCCGGCTGACACAAGTCATTACAAACTTCATCAACAATGCATCCAAATTCACACATAAAGGATACATCCAAATAGGCTACACCTGTGACATTATAGAAGAGACAGTCGAAATCTACGTGAAAGATACGGGCATAGGGATACCGAAAGAAAAACAACAAGCTGTATTCGAACGCTTCAGCAAACTGGATGAGTTCGCACAGGGGACAGGACTAGGACTTGCAATCTGCCAGGTCATTGTAAAACGTTTCGGAGGAGAGATCAGGCTTCAGTCAGAAAAAGGAAAAGGCAGTTGCTTTACAATAGCCCTGCCTTTATAAAATCCGGTTTTGAAAATCCTTCAAATTATTCTATCGAGAAAGCATCGGCATCTTTCCATGCCGGAAACTTGGCACGCAATTCGTCCAGGTCCTCCTTGTTCAGGGTACAGGTACGGGTAATCTCCTCCCGTTTACCGGCATCCGCCAGCTTTTTTCCTTTGGGAGAAAAGACCATCGAATCGCCACGGTAGGTAAAACCTTTCCCATCGATTCCCACCCGGTTGACCCCGCAGACATACGCCATATTTTCAACCGCACGGGCAGGAAGTAATGTCTTCCATACTTTTTTACGTGCTTCCGGCCAGTTGGCTACATATATTAATAAGTCATACTCATTATTCCGGTTCCGGCTCCAGACAGGGAAACGAAGATCATAACATACCTGCAGACAGATATTCCAGCCCTTATAGCTGATGACCGTACGTTTATTCCCGGCAGTAAAATGCTTGTCTTCATCCGCCATACGGAATAAATGACGTTTGTCATAATAATACTCATCCCCCTCGGGAGTGATAAAAAAAGCACGGTTGAAGTAGTTTCCATTGTCTTTCACAATAAAACTGCCAGCAACAGCCAGGTTATATTTACCAGCCCAGCTTTTTATAGCCGGAATAGTTGGCCCGTCCATCGTATCAGCCAACCTTTCCACCTCCATGGAAAAACCGGTCGTAAAAGTTTCAGGCAATACGGCAATATCCGTTTTACCACTTACACGCCGGAGTAACTCCCCGTAATAACCAAGATTCTCGTCCCTGTCTTCCCAAATGATATGGGACTGGATCATACTGATACGTAAACTGTCTGCCATAATAGTAAATTAAACTTGTACGAAATTTTCCGGGTGACAAGCTGTCACACCTCTATAATATTCACGGATTGTTTGAATATCCTTTTCTACATCCCCTGTCGGATAGAATAATCCCTTGATTCCCGCTTCTTTCTTTGCATAATCGAAATAAGCGATCATAATAGGGACCTGTGCCTTCTGTGCAATATAATAAAAACCTTTTTTCCACTCCTCTGCCCTTTTCCGTGTACCTTCCGGCGTTATAGCAAGCTGAAATATTTTACGTTTATTGAATACCTCAACCATCTGGTCGGTCACCGAAGTATGTTTCTGCCGGTCGACCGGCACACCACCCAACCACGAAAAGAACAAATTAAAAGGGAAAAAGAACCAGTCCTTTTTGATCAGGAAACTGGCGTTGCGTCCTAACGCCGTATAAAGCAACTTACCGACAATAAAATCCCAATTGCTGGTATGCGGGGCAACGCATATCACACATTTAGGCACATCTTCGCACATAGGACCCACTTTCCATCCTGCCATGCGAAGAAGTGCCTTACTAATAGCTTTCTTCATTATTTACTTTTCTTTGCTTAGCTCTCCTATTTCGTTGGCGATTGCATTTACTTCAGTCTGCAAATCGACGCGCAATTTACGATAATACTCTTTTACCAGCGTTTTGTTGTCTTTGGCGTCCGGAGTACCGGCACGACGGATAAACTCATCCTGCATATCCAATATTCTAGCCAACAGAACATCAGCCTTATCTTCCTCTACTCCAGGTATAAATAGCTTACAAACCAATACTTCAGAAAACAGTTCACCTGCTACATAGCTGATTTCTTTCTTCAAAATTCTTCTCTTAGCCATAATTTTCAAATTAAATTATCTACAAATCTACAAAATCCTTTATTAAATAACACATACCACGGGAAAAAAGATAAATACCACAGGAAAAAAGATAAAAATAATGTATCTTTGCAGCTTCAAATTCTCTGATTATAAACAAAATCGTTTATGGATACAAAGACAACAACGCCAGATTATCTCTTTGAAAGCAGTTGGGAAGTTTGTAATAAAGTGGGAGGTATTTACACTGTGCTGTCTACAAAGGCACATACTCTGCAGCAGATGTTCAATGATAAAGTAATTTTTATCGGACCGGATGTGTGGGGACTCGCAAATGCTCCGGACTTTATCGAAGATGATACTCTGTTTGCTGATTGGAAAAAACACGCAAGAACCACTGATAAGCTGAAAATGAAAGTCGGACGCTGGAATGTACCAGGTACACCTCCGGTTATTCTGGTCGATTTTAAGCCTTTTTTCAGTGAAAGAGATGCTTTCTTCTATTCTATGTGGGAAAATTTCCGGGTAGATTCAATGCACGCTTACGGTGATTATGACGAATCCTGTATTTTTGCCTATGCCGTAGGAAAAGTGATAGAAAGTTTCTACAACTTCTACAACCTTTCCGACAAAAAAGTAACTGCATTATTCAATGAATGGATGCTGGGTATGGGAGCGCTTTACGTTCAAAAGCAACTGCCTGCCATTGCCACCCTGTTCACCACACACGCCACCTCTATCGGACGTTCCATCGCCGGCAACAACAAAGCATTATATGCTTATATGGACGGGTACAACGGCGACCAGATGGCGAAAGAACTGAACATGGAAGCCAAACATTCGCTCGAAAAGCAAGCAGCACACCATGTAGACTGTTTCACGACAGTCAGTGATATCACAGCCTGTGAGTGTAAACAATTACTGGACAAAGCACCGGATATTGTGACTCCGAACGGTTTCGAACCGAATTTTGTACCTGAAGGAAAAGAATATACAAAGAAACGCGCGGAAGCCCGCAAGACACTGATTAACGTAGCCGAGAAGCTTTTGGGATGTTCCATCTCACCGGATGCCTTACTGGTGTCGACCAGCGGACGTTACGAATACCGCAACAAAGGGATCGATGTTTTCATCGAAGCCATGAATCGTGTGCGCAACTCAGGAGAATTACAGCGCGAAGTCGTCGCTTTCCTGATGGTCCCTGCCTGGGTCCGCGATGCACGTGCCGATCTGAAAGAGGTTATTGAAAAGAATATTCAGACGACCTCTCCCATGCAAATGCCTTTTATTACCCACTGGCTGAACCTGATGGATCAGGACAAGGTATTAAATTATATCTCTCACGCAGGATTTACAAACCAGGCTTCAGAAAAGCTCAAAATCATCTTTGTACCCTGCTATCTGGATGGACGCGACGGAATCTTCAATAAACCTTACTACGATCTGCTGATCGGTATGGATGCTACTGTATATCCGTCATATTATGAACCATGGGGATACACTCCGCTGGAAAGTGTTGCCTTCGGCATACCGACAGTGACTACCAACCTCGCCGGATTCGGCTTGTGGGCAGAGAAAAGTGTATCCGGCAAGAACATCAGCGAAGGAGTTGCCGTTATCGAACGGACAGACTTCAACTATTTCGATGTTGCCGACGCTATCACTACTTCAATTCTCTCACTCGTAAAAAAAGACGAAAAGGAAATTGGAGAAATACGCAAACGCTGTTTCAAACTGGCAAAGCAGGCTGAATGGAGCAAATTTATCGTATTTTACCAAAAGGCTTTCAGCGATGCTTTAGCTGCTGCAGCCAAAAGAAATGGTTAAATATGGCTCATAATTAGCGAGATAATTCTATCTTTGCCACAGTTTTTTACATCTTATTTTAAAGTTGAATCATTTTAAATCTCACAATAATGAAAATCAAAGCGAATAACGCAAACAGTCCGATCTGGAAGGACGTTTATTCACATTCGATGCTTCCTGAAGCATTACAACCCTTACACGAAATGGCAACAAACTTGTGGTGGGTATGGAATCATGAAGGAGCTAAATTATTTGGAAAAATCGACAAGGATCTTTGGGTTTCTACTGAAGGTAACCCAGTGCTTTTACTCCAAAGCTTATCTTACAAACGCATTGAGGAAATTCAGGCCGACAAAGTATTGATGGCTGAAATCCAGGAAGTTTATACAAGCTTCAGACAATACGTAGATACGAAACCTGATGCTACGAAACCTTCTGTTGCTTATTTCAGTATGGAATACGGTCTTACCAACGTACTGAAAATCTACTCCGGCGGTTTGGGAGTTTTGGCAGGAGACTATTTGAAAGAAGCCAGCGACAGCAATATTGACCTGACAGCAGTCGGCTTCCTGTATCGTTATGGATATTTTACTCAATCACTGTCTATGGACGGACAGCAGATTGCTAACTACGAACCGCAGAATTTCAACTCATTACCTCTTACCCAGGTTATGGAAGCAAACGGCGAACCGATGGTATTGGAAGTTCCTTATCCAGGTAGAACCGTATATACACATATCTGGAAAGTAAGCGTAGGCCGTGTGCCTTTGTATTTGATGGATACGGATATTCCTCAGAACAGCGAATGGGACCGCTCTATCACTCATCAGTTATATGGCGGCGACTGGGAAAACCGTATGAAACAGGAATATCTGTTAGGTATCGGCGGTATTATGATGTTGAACAAGTTAGGCATCAAAAAGCAAATTTACCACTGTAACGAAGGTCACGCAGCATTGATCAATGCTCAACGTTTGGTAGACTTTATTCAGAACGACGGACTTACTTTCAACCAGGCGTTGGAGGTTGTACGTGCTTCTGCTCTCTATACAGTACATACACCGGTTCCTGCCGGACATGACTATTTCGACGAAGGCCTGTTCGGTCGCTACATGGGTGAATTCCCAGGCAAGCTGGGTATCAGCTGGCAGGAATTTATCGATATGGGACGTGAGAATCCGGGTTCAAACGAGAAATTCTCCATGAGCGTATTCGCATTGAATACTTGCCAGGAAGCAAACGGTGTAAGCTGGTTGCACGGTAAAGTTTCACAGAAGATGTTTGCTCCGGTATGGAAGGGTTATTTCCCGGACGAACTTCACGTTAGCTGGGTTACTAATGGTGTACACATGCCGACATGGGCTTCTACGGAATGGAAACGTTTCTTCTACGAACATTTCGACAAGAAGTTCTTCACCGACCAGTCGAACAAAAAATACTGGGAAGCTATCCAGAATGTCAACGACGATGATATCTGGGATCTCCGTAAGACATTAAAGAAAAAGCTGATCGAATATATCAAAGTTCAGTACAAACAGAACTGGCTGAAAAACCAGGGCGATCCTTCAAAGGTTGTTTCCGTACTTGAAAAGATCAACCCGAATGCACTGTTGATCGGTTTCGGACGTCGTTTCGCGACTTACAAACGTGCTCACCTGCTGTTTACCGACCTCGACCGTCTGGCTAAGATCGTAAACAATGAAAAATATCCGATCCAGTTCGTATTTACAGGTAAAGCTCACCCGGCTGACGGTGGTGGACAGGGATTGATCAAACATATCGTTGAAATCTCACGCCGTCCGGAATTCCTGGGTAAGATCATCTTCCTCGAAAACTATGACATGCGTCTAGCTCGTCACCTGATTGCCGGTGTCGACGTTTGGTTGAACACTCCGACACGTCCGTTGGAAGCTTCCGGTACATCCGGCGAAAAAGCTGAAATGAACGGTGTACTAAACTTCTCCGTACTTGACGGATGGTGGTACGAAGGTTACAAAGAAGGTGCAGGTTGGGCATTGACCGACAAGCGTACTTATGAAAACCAACAGTACCAAGATCAGTTGGACGCTGCAACAATCTACCATATCCTGGAAACAGAGATCATCCCGACTTACTATGCTAAAAACAGTAAGGGATATTCTCCGGAATGGATCCAGTATATCAAGAATTCGATGTCACAGATTGCTCCTGACTATACAATGAAACGTATGCTGGACGATTATATCAACCGTTTCTACAACAAGCTGGCAACTCGTTCCGCTCATTTACGTGAAGGAAACTTCGCCGAAGCAAAAGAGATCGCAGCTTGGAAAGAAGAAGTGGCTGAACACTGGGACAGCTTCCAGGTTGAATCGTTCACCTGCAGCAGAGACCTGTCTATCGACGGACCGGTTGTTGGTAAAGAATACTCTTTCAACCTTGTGATCGACCGTAAAGACCTTCAGGGAATGTTAGGTGCTGAAGTGGTGGTTACTAAAGAAAATTCAGAAAATCATCAACTCGAATTGCTTTACACAAAACCGTTCGAACTGAAGAAAGAAGAAGGTTCCAAACTGTTCTTCGAACTGAAAACGACTTCAAGCGAAGCCGGTGTTCATAAGATGGGCTTCCGTGTTTACCCGGAAAATAAAGAATTGCCTCATCGTATGGACTTCGCATATGTTCGCTGGATCCAGTTATAAAATAAATCCATATAGGCTATATTAAAAAGGATGTTCTCTCTTCACAGAGAACATCCTTTTTTTATTCGATTGCTAATACCCGGGATTCTGTGTCAGATTACCATTCAGCAACAATATATTTTCCGGGATAGGGAAAACCGTCGTATACCCATTACTTTCATCCGGTAACTGCGGACGGCTGCTATAAGCACGTGTGAACAGTCCGAAACGAACCAAATCCTGCCGCCTCCACCCTTCCCAGGCAAACTCCATCTGCCGTTCCGCCAGAAGATTCTCCAATGTTGCCTGTCTGTCAGCCATGCCGACCCGGGAACGCACCTGATTCAATTCGATATCGCCGCTCTCTCCGTTTCTGACCTTGGCTTCGCTTTTCATCAACAGGACATCTGCGTAACGGAACAGCACAATATCATTATCCGATAACTTACCGTCTTTAGTTGCCGTTTTATCTATCGCATATTTCTTCATGCGGGCACCGGCTACCTTTTCATAGGACTTGCCGGTTATATCGACATCCACCAGCCAGGGCAGATATTCTAGCACCTCTCCGGTATCGAGCCGGACAGTATCACCATTCAGATCAAGTACGACACCTGCAAAATAACATTTACTGAAACGGGCATCAAGCGAATCCGTATCATAACCAAAAGTACGAAGTACCTCGCAGGTTGCAGAAGAGCCGTTCTCTCCGGATAATCCATACGCCTTCGCATGATTATAATGACGGGAACGGAACAGGTATTGCATCTGATTCGTATAGAAGTTCTTATCCATAGGAATGGTAAAGATATTTTCTACCGACGTTTCGTTGAATACAGAGAAATTATCTTCATAAGCAGGGGCTAGCTGATAACCCGATGCAGTAATGGAATCACAATAAGCCACTACTGTCTGCCAGGCGTTCAAACGCTGACCACCCACTTCAAAAAACAGATTCTTACCATCCGGACGACCACCGCTGGTCCAGTTGTTATTCGTGTACACCTCTGCATTCAAGGCCAGTTTAGCCAACAGGA
Organism: Parabacteroides chongii; assembly: GCF_029581355.1. Classification (NCBI taxonomy): domain Bacteria; kingdom Pseudomonadati; phylum Bacteroidota; class Bacteroidia; order Bacteroidales; family Tannerellaceae; genus Parabacteroides; species Parabacteroides chongii. The sequence continues at coordinate 5,881,090 of NZ_CP120849.1, forward strand.
AATAAGCAACCGGACGAGTCATACGCCCATAATAATCACCGAACTGGTTGCTGCGCTCCGGACTTAACAAAGGAGCAGTCTCCTGCAATTCTTTGACTACAAATTCAAAAACCTCCTGCCGGGGGCTTTGCTTCACCTCTTTCATCGGAGTGGAAGATGACAACACAAGAGGTACACGTCCGAACAGATCCACTAAATAATAATAATACATCGCCCGGAAAGCCCGTACCTCAGCCATATAGGGCGGAATATATTTATTGCCGGTCTGTTTATAAAACTCGTCCAAACGCTCCAGTGACTTATTACTCAAGACGATCACTTTATACAGATACTCCCAGGTTGCCCGGATCGCATCACTGTTCACCCCCCATTTATGCAGGAAAAGTCCCTGCCAAAAACCGCCGTCATACCAGTCACCGCCACGTGTCGGTAGAATAGCCTCATCGGTCGTAAACGTATTCAGGTCATATATTCCCCGGTAGGTACCCTGTAACCCCTGGCTGTCGCTGTAACCGCCTACATAATTATAAAGAGTTGCGACCGTATTCAAGTAAACGGCAGTCGCACTGTCATACGCATCTTCTTCTGAAATCTGATCCCTCGGATTCTCTTCCAGGAACTTACTGCAGGAAAGAAAAGCCACGCCATATAGTATACAGGAAAGTAAAACTAACTTCTTCATCGCCGTTGATTATTAAAATTGAAAACTCAATCCAAGTGTATAAGAACGGTAAACAGGATAGTTCCGTTTATCATCTATTCCCAACGTATTATTTACAATGTAACTGTTGATCATCGGTGTTAAACCGGAATAACAGGTAATCGTCGCCAGGTTGTTGACGGAACAGGACAAACGCAGGCTCTGCACATATTTCCTCCATTTACCCAACGGAACATTCCAACCGACCGTCAGGTAATCAAAATTGATATAATCTCCTTTCTCCAGCCAGTAATCCGTAGCCGTCTGATCTTTGATATTTTGTTCGGGAGCCCCCTGCATGACATTATAATCCGGAAAACTACCCATATTCATATAGGTTAGGGATGTTCCGTTGTATATCTTATGCCCGAACGCCCCGTTTATCTGCAAAGAGACATCGAATTGCTTGTAACGGAAACTGATATTCGAGCCCAGCATCGTCTTGGGGGTTGCCTGCCCGGCGATGTAGCGGTCTTCGCCATCTTCCAAATTCACACCGCCACCATTCAGGTCAGCTATTTCATACTGGTAACTTCCGTCCTCCCGCTGAGTCAATCCAGTACAATGAGGAAGATAAAAGACACCTAAAGGCTGCCCGACCACCTGGTAGACGATGTGGTTATATCCACCGTGGAAACCGGCACCGTTCAAGTCAGAGATACTGGTATATTCGGGAGCCGACATCTGTTCTCCTTTATACATACCACTCAGCGATAACAGTTTATTTTGCTGGAATGTTACATTCACATTGACACTCAACTCCATATCTTTCGTCTGCAAAGGGGTAACTCCAAAGCCCAGTTCCACTCCGCTATTCCGCATAGAGCCCAGGTTTGCCAACAATTTATTATAGGCAAAAGGAGGAACACTCACATCATACAGATAAAGCATATCGCTGGTTTTCGAATTATAATAATCGACAGTCATCAACAGGCGGTTGCGGAAAAAGCCGACATCGATACCGGCATTCACGGTACGCTTCACCTCCCACTTCAGGTCGGGATTGGCATTCCGGATCACTCCCATCGTCACCGTCGGAGTTCCTCCTACGGATACAACACCGTTAGGCTTCACCAGCTGCAGGGAGTTATAACTGTCTATCGCATCCTGATTACCGGACAAACCGTAACCGGCACGCAGTTTCAGATTGTTCAGGAAAGTGAACTGTTTCATAAAATCCTCTTCCGTTATCACCCAGGCAGCCGAAACAGAAGGAAAGAATCCCCATTTGTTATTCTTGCCCACTTTCGAAGAAGCGTCCGCACGGGCATTGACTGTTGCCACATATTTTCCGGCATACACATAATTGACACGCCCCAGAAAAGAGCTTAGTCGGGGATCTTCATAATAAGAGTTCGTTCCTTCCCACAACCGTACGGCACCCGCCTGCAGATTATTATAACCGAACTTATCTGTGGAAAAGTTAGTGACCGTCGTATAAAATCCGGTCAGTATATTCTTTTGTGCCTCTGCCAGCCCCAACGCATCCAAATGATGTTTTCCCCAGTCATTGGAATAACTCAGCATCAGGTTACCCAGCAGGTCTTCCATTTTCCGCTCGCCTTTATAGGCTTGTCCGTGTGCCCATACCGTAGTCGGCAGATACTGGGAGTTATCTATTATATTATATGTATAGGAACCGAAAGCTGAAAACTTCAGTTGCTTACTCAGCTTCACCGTAAACTTCATATGCGTATTGAAGTGGGCATTCGAATCATCGTCTTTTACTTCCAGCCACGCCAACGGATTGGTGATCTGGCTGGCGTTGGTTACCCCATTCCATCCGCCGGTCTGTTCATCCCAATGATTCGGAAACGTCGGATTGAATGCCGCAGCCGAATAAAACGTCTTTTGAATATCGTTCAGGTAACGGTTCTTTTGCAGGGAACCGAAAACACCCAGGTCGATCTTCAACCGATCGTTAAACGCACGCTGGGCAATATCCAGCTTAACGGTGAAATTCTGCAAATCGTTCGTCCGCACAACTCCATCCCGGTCCATCACCCCGAGGGAAGCACGATAGTTGGACGTTTCAGAACCTCCTCCCAAAGCGATATGATGGTTCTGCACAATCCCGGTCCGGGTTATTTCGTCCGGGAAATCCGTATTGAATCCCAGATCCAGTATATCGATACTACGCTCTGCCGCCACTGCACGAAATTCATCGCCCGACAGCATCTTCATATTCTTATAGACCGCCTCGATACCGAAACTGCCATCGTAACTGATACTGAAAGCTCCGCCTTTCCCCTTTTTCGTAGCTACCTCGATGACACCCGAAGCACCACGTGAACCGTATTGTGCCGTCTCGGAAGCATCTTTCAGGATGGTAAAACTCTCGATATCCGCCGGATAGATAGAACTCAGCGTATTCAGGTCGGAAGAAACCCCGTCGATAATAACCAGCGGGTCGTTACCTCCTGTCAGTGAAGTCGTCCCCCGGACCCGGACGGAACTCAGTGCAGCCGCCCTGTTCGCCCCGGTAGAAATACTGACACCCGCCGCCTGTCCGCTCAAAGCATTCAACGAACTGGACACAAAGCCTTTATTCATACGTTTTTCGGAAACTTTATCGACAGAACCGGAAATGGTCCGCCGACTGCCTGTAGCATATCCGACAGCAATCTCATCGTCCAGCTTCACCGTGTCAGGGACAACCGTTCTGAACGTATCCGGCAACAACGGGGCGACCTGTGCCAGCCCTTCCTGCCCGGAAATGAAGAATAAAATGATCGGATATATCGTTAAACAAGAGTGAAATAACTTACTCATATGCACACAGATTTAAGATTAGTAACCCCCTTTTTAATAAAACTATCGATCAATGGCGATTGTTCATGATTCCGGTAATGTTTTTTAAGAAAACCGCTCTCCCTCCATTTAGCGATAATTAATAAACCGGAGAACTAAATTATTTACGGAAATATTTCTTTATTCGCCAATACATTGTACCTTTGTCCACGTTAAAAACAGGAAGTATTTTTATAAGTAATAACATATAAAACTTATTATTATGTCTAAAGTAACAGTTGTTGGCGCCGGTAATGTAGGTGCTACTTGCGCAAATGTTCTTGCCTTCAATGAAGTGGCAGACGAAGTTGTAATGCTTGATGTTAAGGAAGGTGTTTCCGAAGGTAAAGCAATGGATATGATGCAGACAGCTCAGCTGCTGGGTTTTGATACAACAGTTGTAGGTTGCACTAACGACTATGCTCAAACTGCAAATTCTGATGTTGTGGTTATCACTTCAGGTATTCCTCGTAAACCGGGTATGACTCGTGAAGAGTTGATCGGTGTTAACGCTGGTATCGTTAAAAGTGTAGCTCAAAACATCCTGAAATATTCTCCGAATGCAATTATCGTAGTTATCTCTAACCCGATGGATACAATGACTTACCTGTCATTGAAATCTCTGGGTCTGCCGAAAAACCGTATCATCGGTATGGGTGGTGCACTGGATAGCTCACGTTTCAAATATTTCTTGTCTCAGGCTCTGGGATGCAATGCTAACGAAGTAGAAGGTATGGTAATCGGTGGTCACGGTGATACTACAATGATTCCGTTGGCTCGTTTGGCTACTTACAAAGGTATCCCTGTCAGCAAACTGTTGAGCGCTGAAAAACTGCAGGAAGTGGTTGCTTCTACTATGGTAGGTGGTGCTACACTGACTAAACTGCTGGGTACTTCTGCATGGTATGCACCGGGTGCAGCAGGAGCTTATGTAGTTGAATCTATCATCCACAACCAGGGTAAGATGGTTCCTTGTTCAGTTTACCTGGAAGGAGAATACGGTGAATCAGATCTTTGTATCGGTGTTCCTGTTATCCTGGGTAAGAACGGTATCGAAAAGATCGTTGAACTGGAACTGACAGCTGAAGAAAAAGAACTGTTCGCTAAGAGCGCTGCAGCTGTTAAGAAAACAAACGAAGCATTGAAAGAAGTAGGTGCTTTATAATCAGTAAACAAACTCGATTGATTATATCTTAAGAGGATAGCTCCACGGAGTTATCCTCTTTTTTATTTTTATCATTAACTTTACCGCAAAAACAACATGATACGCACGATGACATTGAACGATGTGAGTGAGATAACCCGTATTTATGCCCACTACGTAACCCATACAGTGGTAACTTTCGACACGAAGGTTCCATCTGAAAAAGAGATGTGCGAACGCCTACAGCCCATTATCAGGAACTGCCCAGCCTGGGTATGTGTGGAAGAAGGCAAAATAGCCGGCTACTGTTATGCCCATGAATGGAAAACAAAGAAAGCTTATAGTGCAACGGCAGAAACGACTATTTACCTGCATCCGGATTATCTGCGGAAAGGATACGGAAGAATATTAATGGAGCAATTGATCAAAGACTGCCGTGAACGCTCCTACCATGCCCTGGTCGCCTGCATCACTATCCCCAACGAACCGAGCGTAAAACTCCATGAGAAACTGGGCTTCAAACAGGTATCCCATTTTCATGAGGTTGGCAGGAAGTTCGACAAATGGCTCGACGTTGCCGATTATGAATTAATTCTAATGGCTCAACACGGATGAGTAAACTTAATAATGACACCACCGCGTGTGGCTCGTTTGACCGCCTTGTCCACTGTCAACTGAAAAAGTTTCTCTACAGTAAATAATCAGCACACACCTTTCACCCACCTTATGCACCTTGAATATTAAACAACACAGGATGAAACCTCTTTTTTGTGCAAGACCGACATTCGCCAACTGAAGTCGTGCTAAACTACAACCCTTTTTATTACTAAATATAAAATAAAGTCAACCGCTTTTACATATCAGACCCTAAGCAGTCAACTAAAATCGTTAAGATACACAATGAAAACTACCCGGATTGCAATCGGAAGCGGATGATGGATGACTGCCGCTGCCGAAAAGGACAGGTCTTTTAAAATGTTAAGACAGGACTTTTAACTTTAAAACAAGGGACTTTTGAAATCAAAAGACCGGTCTTTTTTTTGTGAAGAGACAGTTTTGTTTGTGTGAAACGTCTGCCGTCACTACAATTCACTGCTTATTAACAAGATACACAGTGGTGACAGGTGAAGGGCATAGAGGAATTTATTGGGATAAGGGGTGTATTTTATTCGAGCACGAAGTCCACCTGTCAACTGTCAACTGAAAACGGTTTTACCTTTTTCTATAAATGGTTCAGTAGCTCTTTTATGTCCAAATGCATTTTTGAGAAAGCAAACCATTTCTTGCCTAAATCTTTCAGAGATGCACCGATATGATAAATATCTTTATCGTCGATCAGTAGGAAGCGATCGTGAGATTGTTTAAACTGCTTGATAACTATCGGTTCATATTGTGCATTGTGGTGTTGAAGGTCTAAAGTCAGCTGTTTAGATATTTGTGCTGTATAAATTGTTGCAGTTACTTGAAAATGCCGTTTAGTCAGGAGCATTAAAACACTTTCATCTATATAATTATCTATTAGAATAATTGATTTATGGGCAGACTTTATTAGATCAGCTGCAAATTTATAAGCATCAAACAGCTGTCCATCAAAGAAAATACCTTCGACAGGAGGCAGTGATGTTTTCACAAAAAAGTCGATCTTTTGGTCGTGTTCAATTATTTTTGCTTCAATATTTTCGATCCTTTTATTGATAGAGTACCCTTTAAGCAAATAGTCTTTTAAAATCTTATTTGCCCAAATACGAAATTGAGTTCCACGCTTTGATTTAACGCGATAACCAACAGAGATGATAACATCAAGATTATAAAATTTCTGCATTCTTTTTATCTTCCTGTTTCCTTCTTCACGAACTTGTAAGAAATCCTTACAAGTTGAATCTGCATCTAACTCCTGTTCAGTATAAACATTCTTAATGTGTAGTGTAATATTTTGAGGGGTTGTCTCAAACAATTCAGCCATCTGCGCCTGGGTCAGCCAAACTGTTTCATTTTCCATTCTGACTTCCAGCTGTAAAGTGTTTTCCGGCTGGTAAACAATAATTTCTCCTTGACTTTTCATAGCTATATGATTTTGTTTGTTACAAAGTTAGAATTATTATTTATTACATATCTATTATCTTCTCAAAAAGTAATGAGAATATTACAAACTAGCTCAATTATTTCTAAATATGAGCTATCCTTTATCAATGTTACTTCGCTATTACAGGTTCATTTGCCGGCAGTTTTAACTCAATGTCATCAAGTTAAGAAAAAGTCTCCTTAAATAAGGAAAAAGCCATTGGAAATATCAAAGAAAGAATTACTTTAAAGTTACCACACAACAAGTAATCCATGATCTATAAAAGCTCCGGGGGAAACTTTTCTGTTTGTCGGCGAATTGTTTATGGCATAAAAAACGAGGATACCTTCTGCAGATACCCTCGTTTACTTATATAGCCTGTTTATTATCTTCCGATAATTCCCAGTTTCGATTCATTGATAAAATCAATGATATGTTGTATTTCATCGCTCATCGGAACCTGATCCTTAATCATCAGTAAAGCATCGAAAATACTTGTATTGCCTTGGTAGATGATACGATAAGCATGGCTGATATGCTTAATGATCTTTTCGCTTACTCCCTGATGTGACAGGATAACGGAGTTAACGCCATAATAAGTAGTCGGCTCCAAAGCAGCCACGATATAAGGAGGAACATCCTTACGGAAGCGGCAACCGGTCTGTGTCATCGACCAGGTTCCGATACGGCTTCCCTGGCTTGCCAACACATTACCTCCGAAGATCGAATAATCTTCAAAGAAACAGTTACCGGAGATCTTACTGCCGTAACCGAATACGCAATGGTTGCCGACATGGGTATCATGCGAAACATGTACGCCTTCGTGCAGAAAACAACCATTACCGATAACCGTTTGTCCTTCCGGATTCGTAGCACGGTTGATCACAACGTTTTCACGGATCACATTGTCATCGCCGATAACAGCCAGCGTAGTGTCACCCTTATATTTGAAATCCTGAGGCTCTGCTGCAATCACTGCCCCGTTGAACACGCGATTGTTCTTGCCTAAACGTGCTCCACTCATGATGCTGGCATGAGGCATGATCTCGCAATTATCGCCGATCTCGACATTCTTATCGATGTATGCAAACGGATGAACAGTAACGTTCGCTCCCAGTTTGGCACCGGCATCTACATAAGCTAACGGACTAATCATAATAATCTAAGTTTTAATGGTTATTACTCTCTTCCTCCACCTACAGCACTATACAGATTGATAACAGCCTGCATACGCTGAACGTTGTCGGATACTTCTGTCAATTGTGCACTCAAAAGGCTCTGCTGGGCCGACAGGATCTCCAGATAAGTGGACTGAGCCGACTGGAACAACGCTTTCGTATATTCTACAGCTTTCTCCAATTGTTGGATCTGTTCTTTATCCTGAACCAGCATTTTATTGGTTGCATCGTACAGATGCAATGCGTCGCTCACCTCTTTTCCGGCCTGGAGGATAGCCTGCTGATAATTCATCTGGGCGATCTTCTCTTCCGCTTTCGACACTTTCAGGTTAGCCATCAGCTTGCCGTTGTTGAAGATTGGCTGTGCAAGAGATGCCAATGCCTGGAACATGAATTGTCCCGGATTGGATACTGTGATACCCGAACCATTCGTCCAACCGGCAGTAGCCGTAATATTCAACCCCGGATAGAAAGCAGCACGTGCTTTGTTCGTTGTATAATAAGCGCTTGCAAGCGACATTTCTGCGATCTTCACGTCCGGACGGTTTTCCAGCAATTGCAAAGGTACACCTGCCATCAGTTCATCCGGAATATATTGATCTTCCAATCTGCCACGTTCGATCTGCTGGGGTGCTTTCGCCAACAGTACCGACAATGAGTTTTCTACTTCACGAACCTGACGTTTCAGATTGATCAGTGAAGAGGAAACCTGATGGTATACGGCTTTCATCTGTACAACGGCTGCTTCGGTGGTCATACCTGCCTCCTTCATAGCCTCCATCGCACGTACATTTTCTTTATAGATATCGACCGTTTCAGTAGTGATCTCTACCTGGCGGTCGAGCATCAGCAAAGTAAAATAAGTATTGGCAATACCGCTGATAAGCTGTGAACGTACTGCCTGCTGTGAATACTGGCTTTGCAGATAGATCGTTTTCTGATCACGGCTTGCATTCAGCAGCTTACCGAACAGATCGACTTCCCAGCTTGCTGCAGCCGGTAAGGTATATGCTTGCTTGTAGCCTGTATTTTCCATCTTTGTAATACTTCCTTGAGGAGCCAGATTCAAAGATGGCAGGAAAGACAAACGGGCGGCGGTCAACAGCGCTTTCGACTCTTCCACACGGAGAATTGCAGCCTGCATATCCACATTGTTAGCCAATCCCTCTTCAATCAGAGACTGCAGTTTCGGATCACGGAAAATCTCCTTCCAGGATATATTCCCCATATTGGTCGTATCGGCAATCAGGGTGTCCGTAACCGACACCGGATCACGGTAAATACCGGCAGTCTCTATCGTGTCAGGACGGTCGTATGCTTTGTAAATGTGGCAACTGCTCAGCAGAGCGGTTGCACACATCATATATATAACTTGATTTTTCTTCATTGTCTTCTCACTTATTTTTTAGCGTACTGTTCTATTTCCGTATTCAGATCACTGTTGTCCAAATCTTCCCATTCGATTGGTTTAACCTTTTCCTGCAGGTACTGGAATACTACGAACAGAGCCGGAACGATTAGGATCTGGAAGATCATACCGACAAACATACCGCCGATCGCAGCAGTACCCAGCGTACGGTTACCGTGAGCACCTACACCGAAAGCGAACATCATCGGCAACAAACCGACTACCATCGCCAGTGAGGTCATCAAGATAGGGCGAAGACGGGCTGCAGCTCCCAACACGGCGGCCCAGGTAATGCTCATACCCATACGACGACGGTCGAGGGCGAACTCTACGATCAAGATAGCATTCTTTGCCAACAGCCCCATCAACATGATCAGGGCGATCTGCATATAGATATTATTTGACATCGTACCCAATATCATCTTCAATGCCGGAATGCTGCCTAATGCAGCCCAACCCTGTACGAACAGGAAGCTACCCATCAAACCGAACGGAATGGAAAGCAATACGGCCAACGGCAATACATAACTTTCATACTGTGCACTCAGCAACAAGTAAACGAACACGAAACAGAGCACAAAGATCAGACCGGTCGTACTACCGCTGGTTTCGGCTTCTTCACGTGCCATACCTCCCAGCTCATAACCGAAACCGGCAGGCAGTGTCGTGCTGGCAACTTCTTCAAGGGCCTTCAATGCCTGACCGCTGGTAAATCCTTCAGCCGGGGCAACCATCACTTTCATTGACGTATACATATTGAAACGGCTGATGATATCCGGTCCGTATACTTTCTCAATCGTAATGAACTGAGAGATCGGTGCCATTTCGTTACCGTTACGAACCTTAATATTCTTCAATGATTCCATGTTGGCCCTCAAAGAAGGATCGGCCTGTACCATTACACGGTACATCTTACCGAAACGGTTGAAGTTGGATGCATATAAACCTCCGTAATAACCTTGCAACGTCATAAGGATATCGCTCGGGCTGATACCGACTTTCTTACAAGCTGCCGCATCGATATCGATCATATACTGCGGGAAGTTCGGGTTGAAAGTAGTCTGTGCAGACTTGATCTCCGGACGGGCGGTCAATGCTGCCATATAATCTTTGGAAACGGAGAAGAATCTTTCCAGGCTACCACCTGTCTTATCCTGCATGTTCAACTCGATATCGCTGGATGCCGAATAACCCGGAATCATAGGCGGAGTAAAGAACAATACCTGTGCATCCTTCACTACCTTCTGAGCACGCATAAACAAACTGGCATAAACCACATCCGAACTTTGTGTCATCGAACGTTCATCCCAGTCCTTCAACTTGATGATGAATGAACCGTAAGAAGGTCCCTGACCACCGATAAAGCTGAAGCCGGTAATAGCCGTACGTGATTTAACGGCAGGATCGGAAGCGATCAGGCTGTCAACACGTTGCATGATTTCCTGTGTACGTTCCTGTGAAGTTCCGGGAGGCAGTGTTACAGCTCCCATAATCGTACCCGTATCTTCGTTCGGTACCATACCGGTCGGCGTTACCTGCATAAAGAATACTAACAAAGCAACAGAAGCGATAACCGTTCCGAAAGCAAGCCATTTCTTTTGAATAAAAAACAGGACACGCTTCTTATAACTCTTCAGCAATGAATCGTAAGCTACATTGAAAGAGGTATGGAACCGGGAAACGAATGTCGTTTTCTTTTCTGCGTGTTCATCATGAGGTTTCAGGAAGATGGCACACAACGCCGGGCTCAACGTTAAGGCATTCAATGCAGACAGACCGATCGCAATAGCCATTGTTACACCGAACTGACGGTAGAACACCCCGGCCGTACCTCCCATAAAACTTACGGGGATAAATACGGACATCATCACCAGTGTAATAGAAACGATAGCACCGCCAAGTTCACTCATCGCATCGATAGAGGCTTGTTTAGCCGATTTGTATCCTTGGTCCAACTTGGCATGGACCCCCTCGACGACGACTATGGCATCGTCGACCACAATCGCAATGGCAAGCACCATCGCACAAAGTGTCAGCAAGTTAATACTGAACCCGATCAAGGATAACAAAAAGAAGGTACCGATCAAGGCCACCGGAATGGCAATGGCAGGAATTAATGTGGAACGCATATCCTGCAGGAAGATATAAACCACGATAAATACCAGAATAAATGCCTCGATCAATGTCTTCAATACTTCATGGATAGAAGCATACAAGAAGTCGTTGGCATTCATGGAAACTTCAACCTTCATGCCCGGCGGCATTGTCTTTTCTGACTTATCCAGCAATTCCAGGATGTTATTGATAGTCTCTGTCGCATTCGTTCCGGGCATCTGGTAAACGATACAGGCAACGGCATTATGTCCGTTTACTTTATTGACGAAGTTATAGGTCAAACGCCCTAATTCGATGTCAGCTATATCTTTCAGGCGCAGAACTTCACCGTCAGCCAATGCCTTCACAACAATATTTTCAAATTCTTCCGCAGTCTGCAAACGACCTTTGTAACGGATCGTGTACTGGAAAGTCTGGTTACCCTGTTCACCGAAAGAACCTGGAGCTGCTTCCACGTTCTGCTCTGCCAAAACATTGGAGACATCGTTCGGAACCAGTTTGTATTGTGCCATCACATCCGGCTTCAACCAAATACGCATAGAATAGTCGGTACCCAACACGTTCGCATCACCTACCCCCGGCACACGCTGTACTTCAGGGATCAGGTTGATCTTTGCATAGTTTTCGAGGAACTTCTGGTCGTAACGGTCTTCCGCATCATATACGGCGAAAACCACCAGCATGGAGTTCTGGCGTTTCTGAGTTGTCACACCGACCTTTGTTACTTCGGCCGGCAACAGACCTTGAGCCATAGACACACGATTCTGAACGTTTACCGCAGCCATATCCGGGTCTGTACCTTGTTTGAAATATATGGAGATATCGGCAGAACCGTTATTCGAAGCATTGGAGGTCATATACATCATGTTCTCCACTCCGTTTATCTGGTCTTCCAAAGGTGCAATCACACTATTCAATACAGTCTGCGCATTGGCACCTGTATAAGTGGCTCTTACCGACACGGTAGGAGGTGCAATATCCGGATACTGGGTAACAGGCAATGTGAGCAAGCCTAATATACCCAGGATGACAATTACGATGGAAATCACCGTAGAAAGCACCGGACGGTTAATAAATCTATCTAATTTCATATTTTACTTTTTTATATACGAAAGCAATCAGGCGGAAACCCGATCCACTCTATACCTTTAATTAAAAGCTGTTTTTAAATTTCCTTCATTCTGATCTTTCATCGCCTGCTGAAATTTTGCATCTTGTTCAGCTTTGGTGATCGGCGTGATTTCCTGACCGTCATGCAAGCTCTGAACACCTTCGATAACGATCTTATCGCCACCTTTCAGACCTTTGGTTACAAGATAAGTCTGTCCGTCGCTTAAAGGAGATATCTGAATTTCCGTATTCTTAATCGTATTATCCGATTGCAGTACATATACAAATTTCTTGTCCTGGATTTCAACCGTAGCAGATTGCGGGATCATAATAATACCGTCCATGGTATATGGGAATATAACATTACCTGTACCACCGCTTCTCAGGATTTTTTTGTCGTTGGGAAATACGGCACGCATGCTCACCGAACCGGTAGACTGGTCGATCACACCGCTGACAGCATCGATCTTCCCTTTTTCTTCCAACATAGTTCCGTCTGCCAGTTGTAACTGAACGGCCGGCATCTTATCCAATTGTTCCTTCAAAGTGCCGCCAGCCTTCGTCAGCTGCAACAATTCTTTTTCCGTCATGGAGAAATAAACATATACCTCTCCGATCTCCGATACTGTCGTCATCGGACTGGAGATAGACGGACTGACCAAACTTCCGATACGATACGGGAAAGTTCCGACTACACCGTTGGAAGGACTTTTCACGGTACAAAAATCCAGATTTTGTTTTGCACTTACCATAGATGCCTTCGATTGTGCCAAAGTAGCTCTGGCTGATGCCAACTGGTTGACAGCTGTCTGATACTCAAAAGAGCTGATAATAGCCTTATCATATAACTCTTTCTTATTCTTCTCGGTCAATTCCAACGTACTGACATTCGCCTGTGCCATCTCGACCGCAGCTTTCGCCTGGTTATAGGCGGCTTTATACTGAGTCGGATCGATTTCAAACAAGGGCTGGTTTTTACGAACTGTCGCCCCTTCATCAACACATAACTTAACAATAAACCCTGATACCTGCGGTCGGATTTCGATATCCTGCGTACCTCTGATGGTAGCCGGATAAGAGGTTGTTTGGTCGGAAGAAGAAGAATTAACGGTCAATACAGCATATTCGCTGTCGCCTAACTTCATCCCCCCCTGGCTGTTTCCACAGGCGGTTAATAAAGACACTCCCACTGCAAATAACGCAATTTGCCTTAATTGGGTAATAGTAGTTCTCAACATTTGTTTATTCATAATTATAATTTAATATATTTCTGCCTATTAATAGTTTCATACTTTTTATTTGAAGGCTTGTATTATCAGGCTCGACAACAGGGGACTTATATCCTAAAAAACGTACAAATGTAAAATCTTTTTATTGTACTTTTCCCGTTTATACATTCTTTTATACTTAAAAATAGCTTTATTTATATGTAGAGATCAAACAGATAGCCAATATTTTGACGGATCGAAAGTAAATTAGTCCAAATTTGCATATATTCTTAACAGGAGGTTTGCTTATTCAATAATTTAGTTTAAATTTACAGCTATCTATAAACTAAATTAATCTACAATCTGATGGGACCAAAGTTTTCAATTTCAGAAGTATGTAGCACTTCTTGGCAAAGGCTCAAAGCTCAGATATGGGTTTTGTCCGGATTATTGATCGGTATGACCATAATTTCTTTCACCTTGAGTGCATTTGCCATGCCTATGCAGAAATCTGTCGTAGGTACGATCGTTATTAATCTGATTAGTTGCATTATCTCTTGTATTTTTGCCCTGGGATACATGAAAAACATATTCCAGGCTCTGGACGGAGAAGAACCGCAGTTTTCAGCTTACGGACAACAAGCTCGTAAAATCATCACTTACTTTGTAGCTAATCTTTTTATGGGGATCATCGTTTTATTCGGTATTTGCCTGTTCGTTATCCCGGGTTTATATCTGGCCATACGGCTACAGTTCTTCACCGCTTTCATTGTTGAAGAGGACGCGGGAATCATGGAATCACTGAAACGCAGTTGGGAAATAACCCGCGGACAAGGGATGCCGTTGTTCCTGCTTATGCTGGCTATGATCGGTTTCATCCTATTGGGACTGATCATACTGGGGATAGGTATTTTTGTAGCAATACCTTTTATATATATGATGTATGGCTATGTTTTCCGTAAATTAAATGCACCTTTGCAGATTATTGAAGAAGTATAAATAACAGAATGGCCCTATGGGGAAGACGTATAGAATTAAGGATATAGCAGAACTGTCCGGTGTATCTACCGGAACAGTCGACCGTATATTGCACAACCGCGGTAAAGTATCGGAAGAAGCACAGAAGAAAGTTGAAAAAGTGTTGAAGGAGATAGACTATCATCCGAATCTGATAGCCCGTTCACTGGCACTCAAGAAGAAATATAAATTCATCACATTGATACCTTCTTTTGCCCAGGGAGAATACTGGGGTAAACTGTCTGAAGGGATCAATAAGGCAGAACAGGAGTTGTTCAGCTATAATGTCGAAGTCGACCGGATGTACTTTAACCAGTATGACAAAGGCAGTTTCGACAATCTGATACCCAAAATAGCAGAAGCGGATTGTCAGGGAGTGATCATTGCTACTCTTTTCAAGGAGAGTGTCATTCAGCTCACCCAACAACTCGATAAACTGGAGATCCCTTACGTACTGATCGATGCCTTTATCGAAAACACAAACTGCATTGCTTATTACGGTACAAACTCCTATGATTCCGGATATATTGCCGGACGGTTGCTTTTTGAACAGATACATCCGGAAGATAACATTGCCATTTTCCGCTTTATCCGCAAAGGGGATATGCATTCAACGCAAGTGATGAAACGTGAAGAAGGCTTCCGGGATTACTTGTACGGACACGATTTTCTAGGGAAAATATATCCGGTACACATCCATGCCGATGATTCACAGGAAAACAAAGAGATACTCGACTCTTTCTTCGCGACACATGAAGAAATCAAGGCCGGAATCATCTTTAATTCCAGGGCGCATGTATTGGGAGATTATTTCCAACACCAGGATACTGACAGACATTTCAAACTGATCGGTTATGATGTGATCGATTCAAACCTGAGCCATCTGAACAATGGGTATATCACTCACCTGATAGCCCAGCGTCCGGAAGTCCAGGGATTCAATTGTGTTCGTGCATTATTCCGTCACCTGGTACTGAAAGAAAAAATCGAACAAATCAACTATATGCCTATTGATATACTTATCAAAGAGAACATTAAGTATTACAACAACTATATTTAAAGGCATAAATTAATTATTTTTCTTCGATATTTTTTTTGTTTGACAAATAAATAGCATACATTTGCACCCGATGTGTGCTCGCGCACATGTTGGATATAAAATGAAAATATCACAATAAAAAATCATATATAAAATGGCTAATTTATTTTGTATTAAAGACAGAGTTGTCATTATTACCGGTGGAGCCGGTATCTTGGGTAGCGGAATCGCCGGTCACCTGGCTGAAGAAGGTGCAAAAGTTGTAATCCTCGACCGAGCAGTGGAAGCCGGTGAAAAGATCGTTGCCGATATCAAAGCAAAAGGCGGCGAAGCCAGTTTCTTCCTGACTGATGTGCTGAATAAAGAAACACTTGAACAGAATAAAAAAGATATCCTTGCTAAATACGGTCGTATCGATGCTTTGTTGAACGCTGCCGGTGGTAATATGGCCGGTGCAACAATCGGTCCGGACAGCAATATCTTCGACCTGCAGGTCGATGCTTTCAAGAAAGTCGTGGATTTGAACCTGTTCGGAACCGTACTTCCTACAATGGTATTTGCAGAAGTAATGGCGCAGCAAAAAGAAGGTGCTATCGTAAACTTCTCTTCCGAATCTGCTCTCCGTCCGTTGACACGTGTTGTCGGATATGGTGCTGCCAAAGCCGCGATCTCCAACCTGACAAAATATATGGCTGGTGAACTGGCTATCAAATTCGGCGAAGGCCTGCGTGTCAATGCAATCGCTCCGGGATTCTTCCTGACAGAACAAAACAGAACCTTGATGACTAATCCGGACGGTTCTTATACGGAACGTGCTAAATCAGTTATTGCGCATACACCGTTCAGACGTTTGGGTACACCGGATGAATTATTCGGAACAATCCAGTATTTAATCAGTGACGCATCCAAATTCGTAACCGGAACAATTGCGATTGTAGACGGTGGATTCGATGCATTCTCAATCTAAAATAATATGCCAATAAGCTAATTTGCCAATATGCCAATTATTTTAGCATATAACGCAGCCAATTGGCATATTGGCACATTGATAAATTAATAAATTATTTCCTATGTATTTATGCGAACAAACCTGGCGTTGGTACGGGCCGAATGATCCCGTCAGCCTTTGGGATATCAAACAGGCCGGAGCTACCGGTATCGTAAATGCCTTGCATCATATTCCCAATGGGGAAGTATGGACAGTGGAAGAGATCATGAAACGGAAAGAATTGATCGAAGCTGTTGGTCTGAAATGGTCTGTTGTAGAGAGTGTTCCTGTTCATGAACACATAAAAACACAAACCGGCGATTTCCAGAAATACATCGATAATTATAAAGAAAGTTTGCGTAACCTGGGCAAATGCGGGATCAACGTCGTTACATACAATTTTATGCCTGTACTTGACTGGACACGTACCGACCTGGCTTATACAATGCCGGATGGTTCCAAAGCGCTTCGCTTCGAACGTGCAGCTTTCGTTGCATTCGATCTTTTCATTCTGAAACGTCCGGGAGCTGAAAACGACTATTCGGATGAAGAAAAAGCAAAAGCGAAAGCCCGTTTCGACATCATGACAGAAGATGATCGCCAGTTGCTTACCCGCAATATGATTGCCGGACTGCCCGGATCAGAAGAAAGTTTCACAGTAGAACAATTCCAGGAAGCATTGGATCGCTATAAGGATATCGATGCAGAGAAACTGCGTGCCAACCTGATCTATTTCCTAAGAGAAATTGCTCCGGTAGCCGACGAAGCCGGTGTTAAGCTGGTGATCCACCCGGATGATCCTCCCTATTCTATTCTTGGTTTACCACGTATCCTAAGTACGGAAGAGGATTTCAAAAAACTGATCGAGGCCGTGCCTAATAAAAGCAATGGTTTGTGCCTGTGCACCGGTTCATTCGGTGTTCGCAGCGATAATGACCTCGCTGGAATTATGGAACGTTATGGTGATCGTATCGATTTTGTTCACTTCCGTAGTACGCAGCGCGATGCAGAAGGAAACTTCTACGAAGCAAACCACCTGGAAGGCGATGTCGATATGTATGGTGTAATGAAAGCCCTGCTCGAATTGCAACAAAGACGCGGCTGTTCGATCGCTATGCGCCCGGACCATGGCCATCAGATGATCGACGACTTGAAAAAGAAAACGAATCCCGGTTATTCCTGCATCGGCCGTCTGAGAGGTTTGGCTGAACTTCGCGGTCTGGAGATGGGTATTGCCAAGTCTCTTTTCAAGGAATAACAAAGACTGATATTTCATTTCTTATTGATTTATAAAGGAAAAGGTGTTCAATTTCGGTTGGCACCTTTTCCTGTTTTATTACTTACCGGGCTCACTCCCATGCCATTGAAAAGCATAAAGAAATGAAAAAGAACTATAAAGTATTCCGGATTAGGCTTTTAGACTGGATTGTTTTTCCTATTTTTGTCCAGCTAAAAAAATATTATTCATAATGCCTAAGATCTATAGTTACATATTATCATTAATTATACTCATAACACTAACTACCTGCTCAACGGTACTATCAGTGCAAACGCCACCCTCAGTATCCGATCAGGAAATCGTGATGTCTCCCCCGACTACCGAAGTTCCACTGCCCAAAGTCGATTACATATTTCTTCCCCCGACACCTGAACTAGAAAAAACAGAATATGCCCGTAAAGATATTACAGAAAACTTTTCCCCGCGGGAAAAAGCAGATATAGCAGTACCCGATCCCAAACTACTGGCTGATGAAAATTCGCTGGTTATCGATTTAGCTCTCATGACTGGAGATGATTATGCATTTCCGTTACCCGGGGCAAAAGTCATTTCACCTTATGCTGGCCGCAGAAGACATCATTCCGGAGTTGACTTGAAAACATGTGCCAACGATACGATTGTCGCAGCATTCGACGGTATTGTCCGTATGGCTAAACCTTATGCTGCTTATGGAAATGTTGTGGTTATCCGCCATTATAACGGACTGGAAACGGTCTATAGCCACAATTCAAAGAATCTTGTAAAAGTCGGCGAACGTGTAAAGGCTGGCGATCCTGTAGGATTAACAGGGCGGACCGGAAGAGCAACTACCGAGCATCTTCATTTTGAAGTACGTATCAACGGACAACACTTCAACCCTAACAAAGTGTTCGATATGGAAAAGCATAAATTGCAAAATACTTGCCTCGTTGCTACTAAAACAGGAAGAAATATAGCCGTAAAAGCGATTGATATACTTCCTCACCAGCAAGAAAGCGAATATCGATATTCTTATGCAGGCGTTCCGGTCCCGGACAAGAATAATAAAAAAATAGACTTATAACAATTACAGCATAGAAACAAAAAAAGCTTGCAATCACAATGATTACAAGCTTTTTTTGTGGAGCTGGAGAGATCAGAATCTTTATGATCACCAATAATCATACATAGTCACCAGCACTCAATATTAAAGAGTTAAATAAATCTATATAGTCACATATAATCACAGATACTCATATGTAATCATATTTTTGCGTGTAAATTTGCAGCGTTACACGCAAATCTTATAATATCATGATAAAAAGGAGTATTACATTCGAATTAAAAAAGGAAAAAGGACGGAGTCCTGATAGTAAAGAATGTCCCCATCCGATGCTGTGTCACTTTTAACAGACAAAGGATCATTATGTCAACTGGTCACCGAATTGATGCATCTAAGTTTATACCTGAAAAGGGTATGGTCAAAAATGGATGCTTTAACGAAATGGGCTTTTCATCTTCTGAGATAAACTTCGACCTGGAAAAGATGCGGTCAAACCTTCAAGGCATATTCAGAGAGTTTGAGATAGCCGACGAAATGCCCACGGTTGAACAAATTAAAGACAAATATAAAATAGCATCCGGAAAAGTTAAAATAGAAACACCGGAAAAGGTCAGTTTCTTTGATCGATACAAAGAATTTATAGATACAACCGGGAGACAGAATGCATGGAGCACCAGTTCTTATTATAAGCATAACTCTGTCAAACACCTGCTGGAACAATATAACCCCCACTTGACATTTGAAGAGTTAACGGACGAAGAGCTGCAAAATATCCTGGACTTTATGCGCGATAAAAGAGGCATACGCAATACCACACTCAACAAATACCTCAGATTTATAAAACAGTTTTTGTTATGGGCGGATCTAAAAGGTTATCTGACTAATCAGTCCTATAAACGGTATAAGCCCAAACTGAAGGGTGCTAATTTTGATTTAAAAAAAGTGATATATTTAGACTGGGAAGAGCTTATGAATTTATATATGATGGAAATATCAAATACCAGACTAGCCCAAGTAAGAGACGTATTTTGCTTTTGCTGTTTTACGGGATTAAGATACTCGGATGTTTACAACTTAAAAAAAACAGACATCAAAGATACCAAAATAGATATTGTAACCATAAAGGACGTTGATAATATAAACATTGAATTGAACAAATATAGCCGGGCAATACTGGATAAATATAAAGACTTAGATATTAAAAAGGGCAAGGCGCTCCCGGTTATTAGCAATCAAAATTATAATGACTACTTGAAAGAGCTAGGCCAGCTCGCTGAAATGAATGAAGAAATGACTGAAGTATGGTATGTTGGTAGTAAACGAATGGAACGTACAGTAAAAAAAAATGGGAGGTGCTGACTACCCATGTTGCAAGAAAGACCTTTGTCGTTAATGCACTCACACTCGGCATATCTCCCCAGGTAATTATGAGGTGGACCGGGCATAATGACATAAAAGCGATGAAGCCCTACACTAAGATTGTCGACAAATTAAAAGAACAGGAAATGAAGAAGTTTGACGAGATGTGATCGTAATAGACAAAAAGCCGGATGTTACTCCGGCTTTTTATTTGATGGATTATGTTTGTCTACTTCTTCTACAAGAATGTTATGTTCTGAAAAATATTTATCTCTCGCAAGGACAGCTATAACTTTCATATAAGGAACGATATTCACGCCCGTATTATAAGCGTCTATTTTATTTTGTCAATTTCGTCTGATTGTAAAAATTTTTCAGGATAAACAACAGCTTGCTGAATTAAAAATTCCTGTATATCATATGGATTTTTAGAGCTTGCGTTATCTTCTATAAACGAATTGATACGTTCCCAATTCCTTTCAAACATCTTGTCCACCTCTAATCTTTCTATCATATTTCTGCCAGCAATAGTTATAGATAGGGGCTATGAGATTTTGTGTAAGGATCAATTATAAACTTATTATCTTTTTGTATAGACTGAGCAAGTGAATCTATACTTTTTTGCATAAATTGAAGCGATGTCTCTATACGAGTTATAGCTTTGGACGTTTCATTATGCTTTTCTGAATGCAGTGTTATTTTTTCTTTGTTCTCTTGGCAAGGCAAATTCTCCATGCTTTTGACTCTTTCGTATATTCCTCTACACCACCAAACAAGAAATATCAAGCATCCAACCAGAAGGACGCCTATAAAGAACGCCAAGCCTAAATGCTCTATTATTATATCTATAAACTTGTCTTCCATAATATTTCTTGTCTATAATAAAAACAGCCTATAAAACAAAAAAGTTCTACAAGCTGTCAAATATCTATATAACGAAGCCTCTATCAGGGCTGTTTACCTGACGAGGCCGCTTTAATATCCTTTCACGATGCAAAAGTCGTTCTTCTGTTTGAGATTTGCAAGAACTTTAACATTATATCCTCATGTTTTATGGCATATTAGGTTTCCATATAAGCAATATATGGAAATGCAAGCTTATGTTGTCCATTATTGTTATCTTTGCGGCTCAAAGAAGACATACAATGAATGAAGAATTAAAAAGGTTAATAGCCTGGTTTGAGGCTTATCAAGTAACATTCAACGAACTAACATTAAGCGAGTACGAGCATATATTCGACTTGCGCACTTATATCGAAGTGTACGTAAACTCAGTCAAGAGGAACTATGATAACCCTACGTTTTCAAGCGACATAGACAAGCTTAAGAGGCTAAAGAAGGTGCTGGAGGAAAGGGATAATTTGATAAAAATATAAATGCTATATTTCATGCCCATCAAACAAAAAAGCCCTGCAGCCCTGGCTCTTGCTCTCCTTGTCTACCTCTTTTCCCGAACAACTCAGAATGGCTTCCAATCCTTACAATCTCCACTATGTCCGACACTGCGTCTATCCAAATCAGAAGAAAGTCGTTCCCGACATGGCACTCCATGCAATTCTTGTAATTACCTATGAGCTCATGGGGCTTGTACTTGCTTGGAATGGGTTCCCCCTCTCCAGCTTGTTCAAGACATTAAACAAGGCTTCCATCAGCTTGATGTTGCTGCGGTACTTCTTCAAGTCTTTCTTTGCCTTCGTACTGTAATGGATTGTTTTCATTCTATCTCGTTCAATGATTTCATGAAGGCTTTAAAGCTGCTTGCGTCTATCGTCCCGGCAAATTTGCCCGAACGAGCCTCTTCTATCGCCGCTATCGTTTCCTCATTTGGCTCAGAGTATACAGCGTCCATCAAGGTACTCTCTACGAAATTATTCAAGCTCCTGTTTGCTTTCTTGGCTTGTTCCTGCAAGACCTGTAACAAGTCTTCACGCAAACGAAACGAAGTTTGTTTTCTTATTACTGCGTCCATATTACTTCTGTATTATATTGTATCACAAAAGTAATGCATTGTATGCTGAAAACAAACTTTTTTGCTTTTTTCTTTCTAGTTCAGAAACCTGCGGAGTACGGGCACAAAAAGCCCGGCTTCCCGGGCTCTTGCTACATCTGATAGGTTGCTTCGTAGGTTTTGCCATCGCAGGTGTATTTCCAAACGAAAAGAGGCTTGTATATTCGGCTAAACTCTAAATTGTATAAAAGAGGCTTTTTATACTCAACAAATCCACAGTCTTTGTCTTGATATACAACTTTATTCGTCCTTGTGTCATACATTGTAAACTCAGAAACTTCTACGACTTTATTGCTGTTATTGTAGAATGCAGCTGTGACATCTCCGTTGTATATCCATTGATAGAGGTTGAAGACCCGTATACGCTTGCTCTAATCAAATCCTCTATTGGTCTTTCAATAACTGTAACCTTGCATTCTGCTTTTAGGTTATTGTCAGAAGACACAACCCATATACTACATGTTCCAGGGTTGAACGTTTCTATATTTCCTTCTTGATCAACAGTGGCAATAGCTTCATTGGAAGACGACCATACAACATCTTTATTTGATGCATTCTCAGGCTTAAAGATAGGGATAAGAGTAAATTTTTCTCCCTGTTTTACCCTTTTCTCTTTCTCACTGAGAAATAGTTCTTCCAATTTAATTGGTAACACTATTATTTTACAGGAAGCATAGATGGATGAATTACTTTTAGCTGACACTTTTATTGTAACTTCTCCTTCTTTTAAAGCTGTAATAGATGCTTTTTATCGAATATATCATCTTTTTTTTATAGCTGCTATTTGAGGATTGCTAGATTCCACACAATCTCGTCATCAGTTGCATAATCGGGAATCAATTTTGCAGTAAGCGAAATAGCGTCTCCTATTTTTAATGTTGATTCTGTGTGATTAAGTTCTATTGATTGAGCTTGTCCAGCTTCTACCGTCACAAGACATTCTGATTTAATATATTCTCCTGTTCCTTTCCACGAATCTTTAACTTCTACAAGAACCAATACATTCCCTGGTTTTAATGCTGTAAATTTCCCATTATTGTCAATTTTGCCAACACCTTTATTAGAACCGAGATACCATTCATATTCTGGAACTGGGACATCTCCCGGTGTCGTAGATACTTTAAAAGTATACTCTTCCCCAACTTTCAAAGTAAGTTTTGTTTTGTCTAGTTTAATAGCGGTAAGCCTTACCTCTTCTTCTTCATTTTTGCAGGCAAACAATGTGACCATAATCATTATGGTCAACAAGAATCTAGTCATATCAATATAATTAATAGGTTAATATGACGCAAAATTAGATAAAAACGATACCTAGCCCAAGCTATTCAACAAATTTTCTATATCTGAACGTGATTTTATTTCATAAATAGTTCCTTTTGCCTTAATGAAGCCGGAAATTTCGCTTTCTCCGGGGGATTCGGTGAACAGTTCCCATACTTCAACATTTAATAAATTTGCAATTTCTTGCAGTCGCTTCAAAGAAGGATTACCACTTTCTCCAATGGCTTTATACAATCCGACTTCTGTCATACCTAATTCTGTTGCCAAATCCTTCCGGTTCGACCTTGCATCTTCAATATTTCCTTAACTCTCAGTTTATACATAATATTAAACCAGTAATACATAATTCATATGATAATTGATAGATTAAAATGGGCTAACAGTTAAATAGTCCTTTTATTGCTAAATGCCCACAACACAAGTAAACTTACTTTATATTAAAATACAGTTTATTGTGTATGTGATAGTGTCTAGTTAACAAATTTCAATTTATTGTCATCTAGCCTATTAGATAGTATTTAACTATTTAGGTATTGAAAACAAGTAGCTTGAAGCAATAAAAGGTCTCATAATCAAACAATTCTGAAGTTGATTTTATGCTTAGAACTGGATAACAAAATAAGAGAGGCTATTGTTCTATTTATGCCTCAATAGTATTAATAGATTGGCGTATAAAAAACACTCCGGAGTGTCATTATTGCTATCCTTTATCATAAAAACAACAAAAGAAGAAAATTATGGACCGAATAGAAGTGGATCTACGCCTAGCCACCTGATGGCGGGCTAATACCAATTAAATACCGGCTGAAACCAGCCAACCGGAGGTGCGTTAAAATTCCGCACAGCCATTATTATGCGATTTTTATAACTATAATTTATTTTACACATGAAATCAAAGATTGAAGAAATAGAAGGTATAGAGTGTTCTTATACAGTATTTACTGTTCTCTGCGACAGTATGGACAACGGACTTAGAACCAGTTTTGAAAGAGGCGACAGGATATTTACGGTTCCTGTTTCTATAGACGAATTAAAAAGGAAGACCATAGGGGATTTTGGCTTCTTAAAACAGACTGCAGCGTTTTATTTAAACAGATAACAGGCTACGACAAGGATAGTGATACATTCATCTTCCATTCTTTGAACCCTTTGTTTAAAGATATCTTAGTGGATGCAGGGAAGATAGAAAAAGCCTACAGGGTTGTTAGAAAGAAGGGAAGATCGGTCACATATTCATCATTCGAAGATGTGTGATTGAAGAATTAAAGTAGGATCATCTTTGCGACCTTCAGTCATTCAGTCCGAAGGTCACAAAGTCCCCTGTATTAATACTCTACCGGTTTAGGGTTCTTTTTATCACATAATAAAGCTTTTGAATTTCGTCAATAGACAATTCAAAGTCACTGTATTCGGAGACGGGTTAAGAGAATGAAGAGTTATAACCCCTCGCTCCATGTCTTGACTGACTATCTGCTTGATCAAAACAGATGATCCGAATGCTATCACCCAGTATGGATGATCCGTATATCTAAGCTTGTCCTTCCAGTATATCCTGTTTAGTTCACGGACTAAAAGCCTGTCGCCGGCTTCAAAGCTTTGCCTGGTCCCGTCATCCATACTATCATTCTTCACCTCGAAGGATAAATAATTACCATGTGCGATCTGAGATACTTCGAACGATTCTTCCTCCCAGTCATCCCTATCCTGTTCCAGTGTATCATGCACATTTGCAAACCTTCCATATGCGCAATAAGGCACAAGCTTAACAGTCATCCGGTACTTTCCATTACCCAAATCATAAAACTTGGCTCCGCTAGTCGTTTCGGTGAAAAATACGCCTTCTTTTGACGGGGATAATGAAGCATCTATTACAGGGGAATCTTCATTCAGCATATTACCCTCTCCCGTCAGAAGCCAATCCAAATTAAATAATCCATCAAAGCCCTACAGAAACGAGATAAAAATCATCGTTTAAATATCCTCCCCTATCTTTCAATGCATTACTTATAGTAACCCTGTTGGCGTTCATAGTTTTTGCCAAATCGGTTTGAGTATGGATTTTACCTATGCTCCTCAAATATTGATAAGCATCATTAAGTCTTTCTACTTTTCCCATATTACTAAATAACATACATGTAATTAGAATATACTACATTAATTTAGTATATTTACACCGGAATCAAGTTGCGGATGATACCGACTAAATTGTTTAACTGTTCCCGTAAGGGACTATATAGGCGACTTAACTTCAAACCGCAACTTTGGAGTTGGTCGTCTTTACATGCTATGAAAGAGCTGGTTAAATACATTGAAACGTTACCCATTAAAGAATTTGTATATACGATTGGTATATTATACATTATTGTATTTGTTATAGCTATCGTATTTGCAATCACTTTGTTTTGTCAACTTCTGAAATCCCATAATCGGGATTCTTGGTGGAAAAATTAGGCTTCATTCTTGGCAAAGAAACTGCTATAGAGAATTTTATTCTACTTTCTGCGCCTTTTATACTTTCCTTATTACCTGAAACTATTTCGATCCCCAACTTCCCTGTACCCTTTTTAGTATGTGTTACACATACATCAAACTGTACCGGCTGAACAACAGACACTGCCCCATCTCCCATATCTAATATATGCCTTGGAGATGTAAGAACCCCAAATTGATTAGGATTTATACAAGCCTCATTTTCAGCCGCAAAAACCTGAGCATCCTTAACCCCGGCAATTATCTCCTTTAATATTTCACTAACAAATTCTTTTAGATCCATGATACTATATAAATGTACGCGAAACCTCTCAAAAGTTAAACAATGTTTATATACTAACTTTTTGTTGTATACAATTTTGATACTACACAAATGTAGTATATATTTGCAATGTCAGAACGATACAAAGGTACGCAACTTTAGTGGTTGAAACAATAGCATAAAAGTATCATTCTTTCCTAAACTGGTGGTTAGTAACCAGTCAACGCTTGAAATCGCAGTTTTTCGTATCCAACAACGACAAAGTGGCGCATACCTGCAATATAGCAGACGCGATACATACTCGTGAAAAGCAGATTCGTGACATGTCCGATGAGTGCAGCGGGGCTAAATTAGGAAAAATACAATCGGTTCCTGGCTGTGTAGGCGAAAGTTTGTACACAACCAGGGACTTTATATAGGCTGTGTGGTGAAAAAGGTAGACACATTACTCTATGATAGGACGATCAATCATTAGAGGTAAGAGCTTGATAACTCATCCTGGTTCGACCCCAGGCACAGCCACATTTACAATAACACTTAAAATGAATATGGAAAAAGTAATTGAATTTACAGACGAAGTTAAAACCGTTGAACTGTTTAATCAAATGAAAGTCGGAGTAATATACAGAACTCCTTTTGCTGAAAACAGGTTTAACGGCATTAAATCAGAAGCTTCAAGAAGGAATAAAGAGGCTAGAATCGCCGGAAAACTAAAATCCCAAATGGATTTGATGTACAGAATATCGACCATCCATCCTCGCGGATATATATCGATTATAAAGTTAAAATAGCATGGAACGCATATTTCCGGAACTCACAGTTGAATGTGAGCGAACAGCCATCATGTACTGCTCCGGTTTGGATAAAAAGAAATTGCAGAAATCAAATGCAGGTCAACAAGTACCATTGTAAACCAGCTAAGAACTGCCTATGAGAAATTAAATATAATAAACGGCAGGCAACTTACTCTTATCCTGGCTGAACGCATTTCGGGGCTTCGCATCACATTTGACTTTTCATCGGCAACCAAATCGGTAATAGCCGGATGCTTGCTTATCTTACTAATTGTAGATCACAATATGGATATGAGGAGACAACGGTTAAGACGGTCAAGAGCGAACAACAACACAGAGATGGTTTGCAGGGTCCGATCAATGTCAAGAGGGAGAAATGTATTACTCATAACGTAAAAATATAATCAAATGGATATAGCCAATATGCCAGCAACGGAAGTAACAGCAGGTCAACTGGCTGACCTTATTATACAAAGGCTTTCAAGTAAAATTACAACTGAAACAAACGTAGGTTCTAAAATGGTTAGGGGACTTGCTCCTTTAGCGGAAAGACTAGGAGTTAGTATGAGTACCATTGTAAGATTGAAACGGAAGGAAGTCTTTAAGGATTCTATAAAACAAAATGGGAAAATAATCCAGGTAGACTTGGATAAGGCAGTAGAAGACTACTATGACAAGACAAATAGGAAAGGAAGAAAATAACAACTATCCAGGATGATATTTCCATATGGGGGGATAGCTCAATAGGTTAGAGCGCATATGATTACATCATATGATTCACGGCGGTTCGAATCCGTCATCCTCCCCTTTGTGTAATATGAATTATAAGTTTATTAAGTTTTGTACTGCACCAGCCGAGAGGTCCGTGTATTATTTAATATCCGATTAAAAATGAAGAATTAAGTATTCAACCCGTCTCGTCTGCGAAGATACAGGCGGGCAAATGGCTTAATGGCGAAATGGTAGACGCTAAAGATGTTCCGTTTATAGGCAGGTTGAGAGACTAGCGTACTTGTAAAATTAATCGCACTTAAAACTCCTGTCGTCCCGGTTCGATTCCGGGTTAAGCCACATATGGCATTTGCTTAAATACTATAGGTTAGGTATAGACCGTGCCCGCCGAGAGGTTCGCACGGTTATTTTATAAACAATAAAAATCAAATATATATGAAAAAGGTATTTCTTGCAATCCTGCTATTTGCGGGTTTTATCCTCGTGATATCCGAGAGTGACACCTTTGTGCCCAACGTTTTAGGATTAATAATGTGCTGCATATCGGCATATAACCTTAAAGTCTTTAAGGCATGAGGGATATTTATATAAGAGACCCCGACGGAGATTACGACTACGACGGATACGAAGAGACGGAAGATCCCGAAGATATTTATCAGAGGGATTGGGAAGCAAGTACTTTAAATTGGTAATACTTTAATTAAAATAATATGGATAAAAAGAAATTTTGAACAGCGACTGGACTGTCCGCCGCTCTGCAGCCCGCAACCCAAACACGCCGGTTGAAACGCTTGTGGAACTGGCTAAGGACAGCGACTGGAATATCCCGCTATGCAGCCGACAACCCCAACATGCCGGTTGAAACGCTTGTGGAACTGGCTAAGGACAGCGACTGGGATGTCCGTCGCTATGCAGCCGGCAACCCCAACATGCCGGCTGAAACGCTTGTGGAACTGGCTAAGGACAGCTGCTGTTATGTCCGTAGCTCTGCAGCCGACAACCCCAACATGCCGGTTGAAACGCTTGTGGAACTGGCTAAGGACAGCTACTGGACTGTCCGTAGCTCTGCAGCCGGCAACCCCAACATGCCGGTTGAAACGCTTGTGGAACTCGTTAATGACAGCGACTGTGATGTCCGTAGCTCTGCAGCCGGCAATCTCAACACACCGAGATATACAGAAAAAAAATAACCATTTTATAGTTACAGATACACATGTGGATGTTTTTGTGGATCAAGATCCCAGCTTCTTTCTCGGATTTACTCAATAGACAATATAACCTCAAATCCAGCCGAAAGAATAAAGATATTGAATGCGTTGACAATAAATTCGAAGAAGTATTTGGGAAGTAAATAGATCTTTTCCTGAGGTGTAAATCATCCTCATATCGGCAACCGCGAGCCTTAGAAAGTGGTAGCCCTTGACGCTTGCACCTGGCCCGGTGGGATGAAGCACGGTAGGTAGGGGACGAATATAATCAATCAATTATTTATTAATTAATCAAAGCCGATGTAAAGGACATCGTGATGCGAGCCCTCTTTTAATGTTAATTTTATTATTGTTGACCGCCGGGAAAGACCGGCAACTGGGCGTATGGCTTAATGGTATAGCGTTTCCAAACGGAAAAGAAAGGGGTTCGATTCCCTGGCGTCCACAAACTAAATATAAATGATATGGAAAGATCAGAATCAATAAAAGAAATTGCTAATGCACTTTGTAAATTTCAGCAAGAAGTAGGCAAGATCAAAAATCAGCAAACAACCGTTTTTCAAGTCTAAATATGCTACATTATCTGACATATTAGATGTTATACAAGAGCCTTTATCTAATAGCGGGCTATCTGTAATGCAGTTACCAGTTGGTGAAAACGAACTAGAAACTATAGTAATGCACATATCCGGAGAATTTATTGCCAGCAAGTACACAATGAAACCCGTCAAAAATGATCCCCAAGGCGTTGGATCGTGTATAACATATCAAAGGAGATATGCTTTAGGGGCTGCATTAAGCTTAAATATTGACGAAGATGATGATGGCAACAAGGCGTCTCAAAACTCACCATCTAAACCAGCAAACTCTAATCAAAAGAAAGTTCTTACAAGGGAACACCTGAATAACAAAGAATCGATGAATGCTATTTGCAAATGGATTTATAATAAATCAACAGAAGCAAAAGCAAACAAGCAGCGATTCTCTATAGCAGCTTTGATAGAACAAAATTACCAAGTAACACCTATAGAAATAAATACTATCAGTGAAGTGTATCAACAATATTTAATCAACAATAATCTAAAATGAGCAATATAGAGCTATTTAATTCTATACCTGTCAATAAGACAGAGCAGGAGAGTGTTTCGAACCGGTTGATCCTATCGGTATTGGATGGGACGTAAACCCAATAGAAGCTACAGTAAAAGCCAAAGGCATAATTGAAGCATTGACAAAATTTGTCAACGATGACCGGATCAAGGACTGTACAATGTCGGAAATTGAGAAAAACGGTAAAGAAACCTCTTGGAATGGAGCTAAACTTACAATAAAAGAAGTAGGCGTAAAATATGATTATACAGATTGCTCCGATCCTATATATAATGACTTAGTCCAGCAAAAACAGTTGCTGGATAAAAAGATAAAAGACAGAGAAGGATTTTTAAAATCTCTATCAGGAAGAACAACGATAGTAGATGATGAAACAGGAGAAGTATCCACAATCATCCCCCCTGTCAGAATGGCTAGTCAAGGATATTCAATAACATTTAAAAAATAATCAAATGAGCAAATCAATAAATCAAGTCCTCCTTGCCGGTAACGTCGGCAAAGATCCGGAAGTCAGGACGCTGGACGGAGGCGTTAAGGTTGCAACCTTTTCTCTTGCCACCTCCACCGGAGGGTATAAGAAACAAGATGGTACAGAAGTAGCTGAAAAAACTCAATGGCACAGTATTATTGCCTGGAGAGGTTTGGCTGAAATCGCAGAAAAGTACGTCCATAAAGGCGACAAAATCATTATCATGGGTACCCTGCAATACAGGGAATACGAGAAGGACGGTATTAAACGATATGTTACCGACATTTTAGCGTACGACCTAATGCTGTCGGGTAAAGGAGACAGTTCAAATTCTAAGTCTCCATTAACAGCGGAAGATGCACCTTCACAAGCGGATTTTCCACCAATTGGACCTGAAATAGATCAACTTCCTTTTTGATGGAACTATACCTCCTTAATACAGCCAGCGGATTAAAACCATGTTATGATTCTGACTATGACGAGAAAAAGAAACTCAAGTTAGGGCATACATACAAGGCTAGAATCACGCTGGCTCGTAATATAGACTTTCACCGCAAATACTTTCAGCTGATAAATACGGCATGGGCTTATCAAAATGAAGCTACGACAAGACATTTCAAAGAAGACATAAATTGCTTTCGGAAGACAGTAGAAGTAGCAGCAGGTCATTGTGATACCGTATACAGCTTGGCACGAAAGGAATGGATAGACATTCCTAAGTCAATAGCTTTTGATAAAATGGACGAAGCGGAGTTTCAAAATTTATATGATCGAGTAAAAGACGTATTATTCTCTGTATTCTTACATAATATATCCGAATATGATTTTATGAATAATCTTTCTAATTTTTGATACAAATGAAAGAGAACCCACCTCCTCAGTATCTT
Organism: Parabacteroides chongii; assembly: GCF_029581355.1. NCBI lineage: Bacteria > Pseudomonadati > Bacteroidota > Bacteroidia > Bacteroidales > Tannerellaceae > Parabacteroides > Parabacteroides chongii. The sequence continues at coordinate 5,912,749 of NZ_CP120849.1, forward strand.
CTGTCCTCTCTTCTTCGTCATGCAAGGATAGCTGCCGAGCATTTTGATGCTACAGGCAAGAAGCCTAAGGTGGTGGATTCTGTAAGGTTGCTAAAGAAGGATTTAAAGAAATTGGAAAAGTATATTTCTAAATAAGTAATATATGGAAATATGAAAGTAGTACACGTTCATTTAATCTTTAAAAGACCGATCATTATTTCGGTAGCATATCTGCCATATTCGATCATTTAAAAGAAGAGGATATAGGAATGACTAAAAAATCTCTTCTTCATTCTCTCTCTTCTGATATGATTGTTACAGGCAAAGCTATTATTAAACGTAGAGAAATATTAAGATGTAAATCAAAGTAATATTATGGATAAAATTAAAGGTTATAAAGGTTTCAACAAAACCTACAATGCAGGGGATTTCAATATGAAACAGGAAAAGAATACGAAGAAAAAGAAGCTATTAAAGCATGTTATAACGGATTTCATTTCTGTGAAAATCCATTTGATGTGTTTTCTTATTATCCACCATCCGATGGAAATGGGAAAATAGATATTGCGAAGTAGAAGCTTCAGGTACTCTTGATAAAGAAGTTAACGGAGACAGCAAAGTTGCTTCATCAAAACTAAAAATAAAAGCTGAAATTGGTTTAAACGGAATTATTAAAGCAGGAATAGACTTTATTTTAGAAAAGATCGATTGGAGAAATAACGCATCGGAAAACACCGGTAACCGGTCAGCTGCAACGAACACCGGTAACTGGTCAGCTGCAACGAACACCGGTTACCAGTCAGCTGCAACGAACACCGGTGACCAGTCAGCTGCAACGAACACCGGTGACCGGTCAGCTGCAACGAACACCGGTGACCGGTCAGCTGCAACGAACACCGGTGACCGGTCAGCTGCAACGAACACCGGTGACCGGTCAGCTGCAACGAACACCGGTGACCGGTCAGCTGCAACGAACACCGGTTACCAGTCAGCTGCAACGAACACCGGTGACCGGTCAGCTGCAACGAACACCGGTAACTGGTCAGCTGCAACGAACACCGGTGACCGGTCAGCTGCAACGAACACCGGTAACTGGTCAGCTGCAACGAACACCGGTTACCAGTCAGCTGCAACGAACACCGGTGACCAGTCAGCTGCAACGAACACCGGTGACCGGTCAGCTGCAACGAACACCGGTGACCGGTCAGCTGCAACGAACACCGGTGACCGGTCAGCTGCAACGAACACCGGTGACCGGTCAGCTGCAACGAACACCGGTGACCGGTCAGCTGCTATAGTACAAGGTAAAGAGTCTATAGCTATAGTTACAGGTTACAAATCTAAAGCTCAAGGCTGCATAGGCAATTGGCTTGTCCTAACAGAAAGAGGTGACTGGAATGGTGAGGGTTATCCAATTAAAGATGTTAAAACGGTAAAAGTTGATGGCAACATTATCAAAGAGAATACCTTCTATATGCTTATTAATGGCAAAATAGAAGAAGTAGAATAATTACAAACAAACCAAATCCGACATTAAAGGGTGCCGTGAGATGTGAGACCTCTGTTTGCCTTACTTTGGTAACCCTAGATATGAAGAAATGGTAAAAGAATATAGATATAAATAATTGCAAGATGAAAATAACAATCAACAAGCCAACAGAATTTGAAGCGATTTATTTAAAAGTAGATGCAGGTGTCAGATATTGGGATGATGCCGAAGTAAATGGAGTAAAAGATACTGTTTGTGATGAAACAAACAGTGCGCCAACAATGCCATGTACTGCATATGTGGAATGTAAACATAGCAAAGAACGGCAATGGCGTTGGCAACCTCTTATAGACATAGATAATGGAATAATAGTCAACTGGAAGCAAGGGACTACCGCTGTTATTCACTACAAGGTATGTGATGATTTTAAATGTGATATTCTCGATAGTAATAAAGATATTATTGCATCTTATGATGGTTATGTACCCGAGATTATGTGTCCTGCAGATGTAGGATACGGTGACTACATCATTATGAATATTGATGAATACGGGGTTATACTAGGATGGAGAAATGATTTGATTAATGAAATTATAGAACAAAATGAATAGTTACGAGTACATCCCTGACTGGAAGATATGGGGATAAAATAGTGTGTTTTTCATGGTATTAGTTTAAGTTAAGTTACCCCTGCCGTCCGTGAGGATATGCAGGGTATTAGGGGCGAAAGGTGGTACCTGCATTAGATTGGTTCGATTCCGATCCGTCCCACATTTGATATTAGCATTATGGATTTTGGATACGACATACCGGATTTCGATCCGGATGATTACGACAATTATAATTATGATTAAAAAAGACAGAGTGATAGGCATTGACCCCGATTGTGACAAATCAGGAGTCACAGAACTGCATGTTAAGTCAAGGTGTTTAAACGTGACTAATCTTTCATTTCCTCTCCTTGTGGATTACTTAAAACAATGAAGGAAGAATTTGTTGATCGACAAAAAGAATCGGTTATAGTAGTTGTTGAAGCTGGCTGGATGAATGAAAGTAACTGGCATGCTACACGCTCCTCTCCTGCCGCCGCCGCAAAGATCGGTCAGAATACCGGTCGCAACCATGAAGTAGCAAGAAAGATCGCTGAAATGGCCAGGCATATAGGACTGGAAGTTGACGAAATTAAACCTCTCCGTAAATGTTGGAAAGGTAAAGACGGAAAGATTACCCAGGATGAGCTATCGAAGATAGTAGGAGGACTTGACAGGCGACTGAACCAAGATGCAAGAGACTCTGCTATTTTAACATGGGTTTATGCTGGCTTACCAATAAAATTATAGTATGGCAAAGAAAGAAATAATTCACGCAAGATGTCGTGACTGCATACACTCTAAATCCTTCTCCGAATTGGAAATAACCTGCAAAGAGAAGAAAATTAACTTAGTAGCTAACTCTATAAGAATATGTTATTTATTTATAAGTAAGTCATGTCAAAGATGAAAACTTACCGGATACCGGAACAGGAAGGTGGAATACCTCCCGAACCGAATATCGAGCGCATCCCTGTAAAGATCAATAAAAAGACTACGATCCTTGTCAAAAAGGATGCAATATAGAAGAACATGTTAATAGATTCAAGAACAGAGAAATATCAACTCCAGGGTACATTCCTTGGGACTAACATTCAATATGAATATAACAAATAACTTTTATTAAAATGAAAGTAAATATTAAGAAATTGCATAAAGATGCCGTTATGCCATCCTACGCGCATGATACAGATGCAGGACTTGATTTAACAGCTGTATCAAAGGAAATTGATAATTATGGGAATGTTGTATATGGTACCGGTTTGGCTATCGAAATACCACAAGGATATGTTGGACTTGTTTTCCCACGATCAAGCAACAGTAGAAAAAATTTGATATTGACAAATTCTGTTGGAGTTATTGATAGCGGTTATCGTGGAGAGATAAAATTCAAATATAGAGTGACAACAACACGAACAAAATATACTAAATGGTGGCGCAATATCTTATTTTTATTCAAAAGTCCACAAGAAACAAAATTACTTATGAATAAAAATACTGATTATGTTTATGATGTTGATAACAGATATTGCTACTCCGTAGGCGACCGCATTGGTCAATTAATTATCATACCATATCCCAAGATTGAATTAGAAGAAGTTGAAGAGCTTTCAGAATCAGATAGGGGGACTGGTGGATATGGTAGTACTGGATATTGATCAAAAAATCGTTTTTTCTTTGGCGTTTTGAATTTGGGTTGTATCTTTTCCCAACTTTCGAAAAAGGAAAAGGAACTGGCAGACATTAAGCGTCTCCTGTCACGATTGTCTTACGAGATAGATTCTAAGCTAGGGATATATTAAATATCATTATAGTATGAATCGGGCGGCTAGTATACGGCTGCCCTGCAATCTTATTGTCTAAAAATTAAACATCATATTTTATGAACGGAATTGAAATATTCAAGAACGAACGTTTCGGTGAAGTGAGAGTAGCCGGTACTAGTGAAAACCCTTTATTCTGCCTTGCAGATGTTTGCAAAATTTTAGGATTGCGTGTAGACGCTGTACAATCAAGATTGACGGATGCCCCCATTCGGATTGGGGTCACCGATTCAATTGGTAGAGAACAACAAATGAATTTTGTCAATGAAAAGAACCTTTACAAAGTAATCATGCGATCCGACAAGCCGCAAGCCGAACCATTCCAAGATTGGGTATGCGGAGAGGTTCTCCCTTCCATCCGTAAGCATGGTGCATATATGACAAACAACACATTAGAGAAGGCTTTGACTTCACCTGATTTCTTGATCCAATTAGCCACTAACCTCAAGGAGGAACAACAAAAACGTATCGAGGCCGAGCAAAAGATTCAGTCTGACGCTCCCAAGGTACTATTTGCCGATGCAGTGTCCACATCCCGACGTTCATGCCTGATAGCTGAGTTGGCTAAGATTTTGCAACAAAACGGCATCAAGATCGGACAAAACAGATTATTCGAGTGGCTTCGTAAAAACGGCTACTTATGTCAAAAAGGACAATACTATAATCAGCCATCACAAAAATCAATGGAACTAGGGCTATTTGAAATAAAGCAGACGACTATTAACAAACCTGATGGATCTGTACTTGTATCTACGACCACAAAGGTCACGGGAAAAGGGCAAATATATTTCGTATATAAGTTTCTAAACGCTCAAAGCCCCGTCATTTGCGCATAATACAAGTATAACCGAGAGGTTGATGGACGAGATCAAGAGGACTATCAAATAGCCCTACCCTATTCACGTATTTGATCATTCCCCGGTTTAGGCCGGGGAGTATATTGTATTGTATAATTTTTAAATCAAAATTTATGATCAAACGAGGATTCAATAAACTTACCTCTAAAGAATACTCTTTGCTAAATAAAGTAGTCAATGGGAAAGTGGTCAGGTCTTTCTACTCTGACGATGGCGATGTAATAAGAAGCTGTATCCCATCGTATAGGCAGATGAAATCGTTTGCTAGGAAACATAAAACGATTTATGCGCTTGACGGGACAGTTGTAAAACGTATGCCGTTTGGCGGCAGAGAACTATATCTATTCATCGAAAAACATGGGATTAGTTCAAGGATATATGACGCTATCAAAGAAGAGACGATGAAGCTGAATGATAGCATAAAGAAAAAGGTATTTGATCGTGACGGTAGATTTTGCTCCGTGTGCGGCAGTTCTGAAAAACTCAATGTAGATCATATTATGCCTGTATCACGAGGTGGTTTTACGGTGTTGGAAAACCTTCAAGTTTTATGCGAGAAATGTAATTTGCAAAAAGGGAATAGAACAATGGATGAATTTAAATTGTGGAGAAATAAACATGGCACGACCAAATAAAGAAGGACTAGACTATTTCCCTTTCGATACTAATTTATTCCAAGACATTCGCATCCGTAAACTAATCAAGTATCAAAGCGGTAAAGCCGTAACAGTATATGCTCTCCTGCTATGTTTTATCTACAAGGATGGGTACTACATGAGGTGGGACAAAGAGTTGCCCTTCATTATATCGGAACAAACTGGGTTTGAAGAGGCGTATGTATTGGAGGTGATTAACAGCTGCTTGAAACTGGGATTATTTTCCAACGAATTATATACGTCTGATGGGATATTGACTTCGAGAGGAATACAAGAGAGATATAAAAAAATATGCGATTTATGCAGAAGAAAAAGTGAAATTTCGGAGTTTTCACTTATTTCTTCGGAAGAAAAACCGATTTATTCCGAAGAAAAGCCTGTAAACTCCGCAAAAAGTACACAAAGTAAAGTAAAGGAAAGTAAAGTAAATATAGGAGATTCTAACGAATCTTTTGTATGTGGGACTTCGCAGCCCCACGCTGAGCATATCGACTACTCCGAACTTGTCAAATTCTTCAACGAAGAGACGAAAGGCGTTTTCGGAACAATACATCTACCTCTCTCGGATACTAGGAAAGGAATGATTAATGCTCGTATCAAAACATACGGAAAAGAAACCTTTATAAAAATGATACAAATAGCATTAAACAGTGATTTTCTCAAAGGTCAAAATAAAAATGGCTGGCGAGCTTCTTTTGATTGGCTTATTAAGCCTACTAATTTTGAAAAAGTAATATCGGGTAATTATGACAACAAAAATAGCGGACGAAATACAACTTCAAGTTGCACAAATGAGGACATATCCACAGATGTCGCCGAAGGAATCGCAAGAGCTTATTACAATAAGCAAAAACGAAAACAAGGAAATTAGTCTGTATTCAGGAGAAATTGCTACTCCCAACGATGTCCTTGTAGCAACCAATCGCCTGAAAGCAGCTTTTCCTAAGATGTCAGGCAGTTTTTTTAGTCTACTGGCAGAACGTATCATAGAAAACAATTTCACGCCTGAAAGGCTGTCTGATGCCGTAAATCAACTCATAGATAATTTCAACTATAAAGAACTTAATATAGCTGACATTATCAAGTTTGATAAAAAAGTAAAATTGTACTCCTATAACGATGTATGCAAAATGGTTTCAAAAGGAGAAGCCTCTTTTGCAGACTTTGTTATTAAAGAAATTGACGGGACTCATTACAGAGTCAAAAAAACCGATTTAAAATAAAATCATGAACCAAGAAAAGAAATATTTCCACCTCCTGACAAAAGAGGAGGCTGAATATGCCATGTCTTTACCAAGGCACGTGTTCCAAAAATCATATCAAAGTCCAGGATGTTGCCGGTTCGCAGATGCCATGGACCGGACATTTGGATGCCCGTGGATTTTTAAAGACGAAGAACACAGAACTCAGATTATCAAACAATGCGGGGAATGTCCTTGCGCAAAAGAAAACAGAGTGACGAAATATGAAGTATAACAGCTGGGAAGATATAGATCAAGGCACAGGAGGTCTTGTTACGTCTCTGACATACATAGTCCTGTTTCTGAACGATCAAGTATACAACTCCGTACTCCAATTGAGGGACGAAGTGAGAATTACCCCATTTTACAAGCAGGAAGTTAAGAAAAATGTAAATGACCTTTACAAATACATGCGGTCGTATAACACCAACATAGGCATTACGGCAAAAGTAAATGCTGATGCATTGGCGATAATCACGCAAAGTATGGAAGACGACATAAAGCCGCATATCGACAAGTATGGATTTGCTATTAGTCAAGCCCTACATAATGCAGGATGTCACGGAGAACTGAATCAACTTATCTCTATCAGTTCTATAATAGACATGCTTTGTCAAGCATCTAAGATTACAATTCGTGATTTCTACACGGCTATATGCAAGTATGCACCTCTTGCCTGTAACCCGTTATTGTATCTTTCGATGGATAAAGCCATGTTTTTGTCAAGAAATATAACAGATAGCCTTACCCCGAAAGACGTACATGTAAACTTAAATGAGATACCGGCAATATCAACGGCATTTCAAGCAATAGCAAACAAGCTGTTGAGCCCAGAGGTGTTTGAGAAGGCTTTTAATGAATGTGAAAATCAATAGAATATAAAAATAAGGGGATATTATGACAATAGATCAGAAATCAGAACAATACTCCGGAAGAATAAGTAATCAGAGCGGAGTCTACACCAAAGAAGAAATTGAGACAGCCTATGTCACAGGCTACAGCGAAGCCTAACAGGAAGCCATTAAAGCCTTTGACATATACCTCAGAAACTATCAAGGGTTAGACGCCTCGGAAAAACGTTATAAGGCTCTTATGGACGATTTTAAAAACATTGTGAGAGAAACGTTATATCATAATTAAAAAAAACATGAACTTAATTGATGCTTGGGTAACAAAGGTGCAGGGAAAGCCTTATTACGAATACGACAAATGGTGGATTAAAGTCGAATATGTAGACGAAGGTAGAAACGGCACCAGCACTCTAATGTTTGAGACTAAAGAAGAAGCTGACAATGTTCAGCCTGGTTATAAATTTTTACACTAAAAAGAACCGAGTATGGTAACATTTAATAAACAACTATCGAAAAGTATTCTTCTTGTTTGTGGAGAACTGAATAATTGGGGATATGAATAAGTAGAGGATAAAGAAGAGTACGATAGCATTCCTTTCCCTAAATGTTTCGAGCTAACATTTAAGTTTTATGATTGTGAGTTCACTGCTTACTTCAGTCAAAAGAATATTGAAAAAGATAGCTTTGAACCGATATCTCTAGAAGGAGATGGAGATTTGTTCGACAGCTTTAACCAAAAGATGGAGGATGAAGAATTTAAGGATGATATAAAAACAGCCTGTGAGAAAATTTGGGAAGAGAGTTTAGAATGGCTTTAATCTAAAAAATAACGAATATGAAAGTAAGACAGGCGCTAAAAACAGTCAAGCAGCCCTCGCCATGTGAAACCGATCCAAAGTGTGGTAGTTATTGGGACAGATACCGTAGAGCCAATAATTACGTGAACAGGCTTTATAATAAGAAATTGCACTCATTAAAAAGAAGCGGAAAACTTTTCTTGAATGAGAAAGAACTTGATGAAATATTCAACAAAATAAATAATAAAAGGAAATGAAGATAGTAACAATCATGTGCTTGCTGGCTTTACTGGCCGGATGCACCTCTCGGAGAGAATCAATTTCAAGTAAGCCGAACCGGTTTACAGAACAGTTTCAACAAGCGGATTCCGTTTTTAACAAGCAATACGGGAAGGAGGTAAATTGTGGGAAATTATTACGATGAAAATGGCGTGTATCATATAGTTCCGAATGAAGAGGCCTTAGATAGAGGTCCTTATACCTGGAAAGGTTCGTCTACCAAAAGGGGGAATAACAGTAAAGCTATTACTAAACGTAGGAAGAAAAACAAAAACAAGAAAACTCATAGATAAATAGAACTGAAGTATGATAAAGAAAAACGTAAAAATGGATGACCGTACAGACGTTACGGTGGTAGAATTTGGAACAGGTGACATCCACATAATAGGCTTAGACTGGAATGAAGAGGACGCTCATGGCGTATTATTTTCAGAAGATGTACCGAAAGATATTACTAAGTGGAATAGCGTGGATAATGTAATTAAAAACATATCAGAGGCTAAAAATCCTGTTGTTCTTCGTTTCACTCGCATAGAATCGATAGATCAACTCATAGACTCTTTGGTTGAAGTCAGAAACGCTTTCAAATCAAGATAAATTAAAAATAATTGATATGTACAAAGTTTTAATTAGATACGAATCAGGTGCTTGGGTAGAAGTTAAATCCAGCTACAACCGCGAGGAAATAGAAGGCTATGCCTTTACTCAGCTTGTGAATAAAGAATATATGATAGTAAGCGTTCTCAGGCATCATAGCGGGGAACCGGAAGAATTTCAACTTTAAAAAATAATGAAACATGAAAACGAAAGAAGAAGAAATAAAATATCTCGTTGATTTTGAAATGAAAGCTACTCTCAATGTGCCAGAAACGGTAAGACGTAGCTTTGAAGCCGGCGCAGCATGGGCTGAAAAGAATAAAGAAAAATCGAAGGTTAGATGCCTTAGAGACAGTACAAAGACCTGTAATTTATGCCACGACTGCGACATTTATGTATTGAATCCAAATTATTAACTCTAAACTAAAAATAACTGAAGCAAATGGATATAAACAAAATATATAATGAAGATTGCCAGGAGAGTATTAAACGAATACCTGACGCTAGCATCGATTGCATACTAACAGACCCGCCATACCTTTACTTGACAGGTCATAAATTAGATATACCATTCAACGAAACCGCCTTATTCTCTGAATTTAAACGAGTATTGAAGAAAGACGGATTTGTTGTGTTGTTCGGGCGTGGGACGTCATTTTATAGATGGAATACGATATTGTCCGATCTAGGATTTATTTTTAAGGAAGAGTGTGTGTGGCATAAAAATTACCCCAGTTCTCCGCTGTTGCCAATATGCCGAATACACGAAACTGCGTCAATACATACTAAAGGTAAAGGGATCATTAACCGAGTTAAAGTTCCCTATATCGAAAAGAAAAAATATGATTTTGATAGTATTATAAGCGACATAAAAAGATTAAAGACCGTGCTGACTAATAATAATCATCTCGTAGCAGTTGAAAAGTACATATGTACTGGTGTTGCCATAAGCGAAAATAAAACAATCAAAAGCAGTACAGTTACCATTTCTTCCGACACTCTTGGAAAGGCTGACAGATGTGTATCTATCATGAAATCAATGACAGAAGGAATGAACGAAAGTTCTATTATTCGTGAAACTCCTGAAAAATTTAAAGCGATTCATCCAACCCAGAAACCAGTTCGTTTGCTTGAACGATTATTAGCTCTTACAACTCAACCGGGATCAATTGTCTGCGATCCATTCTCAGGCAGTGGTTCTACGGCTGTAGCCTGTATCAATACTGGGCGTAAATTTATCGGATTTGAAATCGACAAAGAGTATTACGACGCTAGCATGGAGCGCCTAAAAAAGGCTTTGTCTGAGCCTAAATTAGCCATGTAGTATTAATTCCAAACTAAAAATAACTGAGTATCATGGATAAAATACAGAGATTAGAAGCTAAAATACAGCGGATCAAGGAAGAGGAAGCTGATAAAAAGAAAGCTAAGTTTCAATATCTCGTAGGTCAATGTCTCCACCGGGCACATACATCATACGAAAAGATTACAGCGATAGATCAGGTTAATACAGATAGGTATGGGGATGAAATTACATTCGATTGCATCCATGTTCATTTCGACAATAGAGGTGATGAATATAACAGTAGTGCAAGTATTCAACTTGATGGATATGGTTCGGACTATGCGGATGACATTGATAAACATATCATAAGCCTTGATGACTTTAACAGGGCTTTTAATGCTTGTGTGGATTTAATAACGAGAAAAATTAAAAATAAATGAAGATATGAAGTATTTAAGAATACATACTGCGTTGTGGGCTATAATATGTCTTATATCTGTATTGCTTAATGCAATATGTTATATTCTCTATGCTTTTGTTAGATTCACTTGGTGTTTCCAGGTTGAAAAATGGAGCGATTTTAATAGATGTGATAATCGGTGGAGTAACCATTGGGATGGAACTACATACGTAGACCACACACCACTGGATACTTTTAGGAGATATTTTAATATGTTTGATTAACAACTAAAAAATTATGAGCAGATCAAGAAAATACAGTTTACTACTCGGTTCAAAGGCAAAATACACTTGTTTTGGATTAAGAGGATGTAGTCACGGAATGTATAGTTCTGGAGGTTTTAATTACTGGGTATATGGAATAAAAGGATTGATTTCTTTTGAAATATATGAAGGATGGGGATTATATAGAAACAATCATAACTAAAAAGAAATGAACCAAGCAATAAGAGAGAGAGCGGAAGCATATCAAAAAGATATGTTTATCCTTGACGGATATCTAGTTAGATTTGATAGCGTTGGTATACGTTCTCCCAGATATGTCGCTTTTAAAGCAGGTGTTGAGTGGATGCTTGAACAACTTTCTGTGATTAAACTTCCATCTAAACTCATGCCCGAAACTGGAATAAACTTAGAAAATGGTCAGATTTTAGCAACGACAGACGATTGTATTATTTTCTATGGAAATGGTAAATGCGATACCGCTTACAGGGAATGGACAGAAGATACTGGATGGAGATGGAAGGTTAAATATGGACCAGCTATTGAAGATGATAAGGTTTTATTTTGGATGTGGAATAATTTAAAAAAAATCGAATATGAAAAAGATAATGTTCAATGATCGCTTAGGTCTGACACAGGCCGTACTGGAAGGTCGAAAGACGATGACAAGAAGAATAGCCTCTATACAACCTCCGTATGAAAAGAATGAAATTGCATTTCCTGTATTTGCAGGTGATGGCGAAGACTCTCCGCTATGGCTTGCATATTGTTGGGTAGATAAAGACAATCCGGGCGAGCACACAAAATGGATTAAGCCTCAGTATAAAAAGGAAGGCGAAATTATAGCAATAGCACAATCCTACAAAGATCTTGGTTATGATCCCGACTCACTTGATAGAGATCCTAAAGACTTAGGGATAAAAGGGTTCATGAAAGATTCAGCCGGTTGGAATAATAAAATGTTTGTTCGTGATGCTGGTTGCAAACATCATATCCGAGTGACTAATGTCAAAATACAACAGTTACAGGATATATCGGATGAAGATTGCTTGAAAGAAGGAATTATCAAAGGCCAATGCGGAAGTAAGGCTAACGGTATGATGGATGCTTATTATATCCCAAATGACAACCAGCCATATTGTACACCTAAAGACGCCTTTGAAATACTGATAGACCAGATATCGGGTAAAGGTACTTGGGAACGAAACCCCTGGGTTTGGGTGTACGAATTTGAATTGGTAAAATGATTCAAATCACGGAAGAAATATTGATTAAAAGCTAAAAGAACTAGAAACAAGCCGCTTAAAGGAAAGTATATTAAGATATTATTAAAAACAGTTGAATATGAAAAAAGAAATAAGAGTACAATTACCGGATGGCTGCAATGATGCCAAGGTTCAAGTAGAAAACGGGATGGCAATAGTTGAGTTTTTATCGAAAGAAAAGGTTTTCAACCCCAAAGAAGGCGATTTCTGCGTGGCTGAATTGCCAAAGTGTTGTTATACATTTATTTGTACAGGTTATGGAATAAATATGCCCTATTACTTGAATTACCATGTACTTTATGATAGAAAAGAAAATTTGTATTATGGGTTTACTATTTTTGACTATGAGCCCAAATATCGTTTTGCAACAGAGGCAGAGAAGCAAGAACTTATCAATGCTCTTACTAAAGAAGGCAAATATTGGAATGCTGAAAAGATGTGCATAGATGAGTTACCAAGGTGGAGGGCGAATAAAGGAGAATGTTACTTTTATGTGAATAGATTTACAAACATCAATCTAATGAGAGATTATAGAGATGATGTAGACGCCGGATTGTACTCATTAAGTAACTACTTCAAAACCGAAGAAGCAGCCCAAAAGGTTGCTGGTCAGATAAGGGAGATATTCAAGAATAGTAAAGTAGAATGAGTATGGATTATCCTATTTTGATGACAAAGGTGTATTGGATGAATACTCCTTTGTCTACAGCACGTCATTATGGAGGTGTATCGATTAATGGTAAAAAATATGAAATCGTAAACAAATATGGTGAATCAATCATTGAAATATCAATGAGAATGGTTATGAATGGAGAAAAAGGTCTTGCTATAGATCCAAGCGAACCTGCAGACCTTATACTTCAAGAATGGATTCCCGTATGTGAACTACCGCTAAGCTAAAGACTTAGCGGCTTCAGAGATACCAGTACCTCCTCTCTTTTCCTGCTTCTTCCTGCCACGGCTTTTTAGGACACAAGGTCGGTCATCCACCGTTGGGCAGTCCACAGGCTTAACTTTCCCACGCTCCGCGGGTAGGGCTTTCAAGCCAAATTCTTTGATATTACAAGCCGCGTTGAAGTCCCGGTCATGGTATGTACCACAAACAGGGCAAGTCCAACTTCGCTCGCTCAGCTTCAAGCCATTATAGACATAGCCGCACCTGTGGCAAGTCTTCGAGCTGGGAGCAAAGCGGTCTATAACAACGAGGTTCACTCCATACCACTTGCATTTGTATTCCAACAGGGTGCGGAACAGACCAAAGGAAGCATCCGATATGCTTCCGGCGAGGTGATGGTTGCGCACCATGCCTTTCACGTTCAAGTCTTCCATGCAGATGGTTCGCACTTGGCTGTCGTGCGTCAGCGCATAGGTTACTTTGTGCAGGTGGTCTTTCCGCTGGTTGGATATTCTTTCATGAATACGGGCTACTTTTACACGCGCCTTGTTTCGGCTGGCAGAGCCTTTCTGCTTGCGGCTAAGTTGCTTCTGCCTGCGCTTCAGCAGCACTTCGGAGCGTTTCAGATTCTTCGGGTTCTCAAAGGTGCGTCTGTCAGAACAGATGGCAAGACTGCTGATGCCGAGGTCTATACCAAGGGAGGTCTCAGCCCCGATGGGATGCAACGGAAGTTCCTCAATGGACGTATCTACCAATACCGATGCAAAGTACTTTCCCGATGGCGACATGCTGATGGTGACGGTTTTTACAGCCCCTTTGAACGGTCGGTGAAGTACGGCAGGAATATTTTTCGCCTTGGGGATACTGATAGAGGAACTGCCAAAGTCAACGCTGCAATGCTGCGGGCAATGGAAGCTCTGCCTGTCCTTTCGTGATTTGAATCTCGGAAAGCCTACCGATTTCACGTCACGGAAGAAGTTCTTGTAAGCCGTATCAAGATTGCGGAGCGAACTTTGGAGTGATTGGGAGTTAACTTCGGAGAGCCATTCTTTTTCCTGTTTCAGCTCGCTCTTCATACGGTTGGTGAGATAGATATTACTGAGCGATTCCTTGTTGCTCTTGTAGGCTTCTATCTTCAAGTTGAGTGCCCAGTTATAGACAAAGCGACAGCAGCCAAAAGTCTTTGCGAACAAAATCTTTTGATCATCATTCGGGTATATTCTATATTTGTAAGCACGTAACATGATACAAAGGTAGCAAAACTTATGATTGAAAGAAAATACATTTTGGACGGATGGATATTTTGTGACATCTGTAGGAAATGTAAGTCAAGAAACCATCAAAAGGCACATTGAGAACCAAGGGTAGCTGCGCTACCCCGCATTTTTCATCCCCTAAACTAAAGATTTAGGGGTTTTCAAATGCGATTCCTTATAAAAAACTGGGGAGAGATAAAGCGATTGAGCTTATTAACAACAACACACCTCTTTCGGAGGCTAAAAAGATGAAGAAATGAAACAGACAGTCGAAGAAGCAGCTATTAATTATGTGAGTGGTTCATTTTGGTCTCTTGAATCAGAGGAAGTAAAAGATCTAGTATATGAAGGTTTTGTTGACGGTGCCAAATGGCAAGCCGAGCAATCATCCTGGATAAACGTAAAAGAACAATTACCGGATGAACGACAAATGGTTTTGTGCATGATGAAAAGCAACAATGCAATTGTTAGCGGATATATAACAGTTCCATCAGGTCGTAAGCCTACAGTTCTTACTGCCTCTGATTTTGAGTTTGAAGACTTAATGGATTATGAACCTATTGCTTGGATGCCGATGCCTCCTCTCTCCGATTAAATAATATGAGCGATTGTTCGTTTTCACAGAAAAATTAGTAAGTTCGCAGCATGAATATAGATGTAAATGACAGAATCGTAAAACTAACGGTAGAAGAGTCATGGATAAAATGTATGAATCTACTCCTTAAAGATGCAGAAAAACAATATCACGCAATAAAAAGAGATGAAGAAAAGGATATTGAGCACATTTTAAGGAACTATGTAATACCTCCTATTCAAGGAGCTATAACAAGGGAGGAGATACAGAAAAGACGTTTAGCTTTGGTTTATGATCAAAACGACTCCTCTTTTGTTGGAATTGAACAGGATGGTATCCTTATCTATAAGGATGGCAATTATAAAAGAATATGATTTCATGTATTTAAGTTAGGCGGTAAAGCGGTAGAAAATTCTATCGCTTTTTTTATTATGCATTTGAGTTTTTAATATACCTTTGCAGCGTCACATCACATATAGGCGCTGCAAGCGAGCAGGCTAATAGAGAATGAGAGAAGCATAAGCGGCTCCCATAATCCGTTCATATATCTCTATGTTATATGTGGTGTGACAACTAGGATTATGTGGAGTCGTTATTTTTTTTATTCATCTAATTGTCACACCGGATGAAAGAATTAAATTTATTTCCAGTATCAAGTAATGAACTGGTAAAGGTTGAAAACAACCAAGTTGTTACTACTTCTTTAAAAGTAGCAGAGTTCTTTAACAAACGCCATTCTGACGTTTTAAGAGCCATAAAGAATCTTGAATGTACTCAACAATTCCAACAGCGCAATTTTGCGTTAATGGTGGAAATGAAGGAGTTACCACAAGGAGGAGCCACTAAATGTGAATATTACTACCTTACTCGTGACGGCTTCACATTCTTGGCTATGGGCTTTACCGGTAAGATAGCCGCAAAATTTAAAGAAGCCTACATCAATGCCTTCAACGAAATGGAGGAACTACTCCGAACCGGCAAAGAATCCAAGTATGCCGAACAGATTTTCAAAAAATATATCGAAGATTTCAACAAAAAGCTTCAAAGGTCTATCAAAGCCGGGAAAAAGAAACATGGAGAATACTACGGAGGAGCCGGAGACATGCTGCCATATATCCCCTACTACGACCGCATGAGCTTTGAAGCTAATATTCGCAATGTCTTTGCGTTCGTCAATAACTCATACCTGGAAAGCATGTATTTCATTTCTCAGCTATTCAAGAAAGAAAAAGAACTTGAATCAATCAAGAAGAGTATTGCCAGGTTTACTTATGAGATAGAAAGCAAGACTGGTATTTATTAACTAATGATTTATCCTTTTGAATTACCCCGGCTTAGGTCGGGGCTAGTATTGTATTATCTAAAAATTGAATATTAAAATGGAAGCAAAAATCATTTTATCAAAGAACAGTAACGAAAACGAAATCAAACGTTATTTTAAGGCAGTGTTGAAATTGTCAAAGTCAAAAGAGAAATATCCGGTAAACCTCGATGAAGTTTGGCCGCTAATGTATTCGGCTAAACACAAGGCAGTAGAAGCTTTAAAAAGAGATTTTATCGAAGAAGACGATTACAAGCTGGTCAACCGGAAAGTTGAGCAGGTGTCAGGAACAAAATATATTGACGATTATGACACAGCCATTATATTATGTGCATCTGTTTGACAAGCTACTTGCTAACATAGCTTCATAACGAACACATCAACCTCCGGAGCCGGCACACTTTCTCGTTGAAGTTGACCGGCTCGAAGTCCAGGGAATCGACCAGGCAATCAAACTCCTTCCTGGCTGATTCCTTCTTCAATTTCCGTATTTCTTTTTTGTTTTTACGCATAAAACCTTTCATTTTGATGTCTATGACAGTCGCAAATGAACAACTGCATATCCTTATATAACTTTGCACCTAAATATCCTGCCAAATAAGCCACTTCTTCGCCTCCTAAGGGCATTCTAAAAGCAGTAGCTATATGATCCTCCAAATGGCGGCATTCATGCTTTATGGAGTTCGAAAACTCTTCAGGAGAAGAGGTCTTACTTATAACCATTACGGATTTACGTAACCTGAAATTGGAGTACGTGACGCCAGTATCAAGTTTGCACGACATTAAATTATCGTAAGCCTCTCTAGCCTTGTATTCAGGACAACCGATCGATTTTAGAAGACCTATGATTTCATCCGTATAATAGCAGGTGACACGATAGAATATGTACACCTGCCAATCGTACTTTTTTATGTATAGGTCTCTTTTTATCATCTTTTTATAGCTTTGAATTTACGTTCTATAGCCCTGCGTTGCTGACGGGGAATATTCGTATTTTTCAAATCGTCAATGATAGAAGATACTTTTTCGAAGTCTTTTTCCGGCATGCTTGCCAAAACATCTTTAGGGGATTCTCCCTTTAAGATTCGAAATAGATAACTCCATCCTCCCATTACATCATTTCCTCCCAAATAACAGGTGTGCCGGAACCAATACAGTCAGCGTAGAAACGAGTGAATACAATACCGTCGTAAGCGTCCGGATCATCACAAACGTTTTTTACATAGAGGGATGCATATTGCTCATTGGGAATAGAAGAACCAAGAAAATCCGATTTAGCCATGTTTGCAGCATATACATAGTCATATCCTCCTTTCTTCTTTACGTCTACGTTATACTTTTTAAGCATCTCATCGACCTGCTCCTTAGTCCAGGGCTGCACCTTTATCTTTTTCCCGTTTCCGTCTTCTTTTTCCATCATGGAAACGGCAAAATCACACATAGCCTTAGAAAAATGCCACCCATAAGCGCTCAAGTAAGCTCTCATCCCTGAAGGAAAATCATCATACATATCTAGTCTCATATTATTGTCAATTTAATGAAGGGGAACATCGTCCCCCTTCTGATTAATAACGTCTACGTCTGCGGTACTCACCGGCATACCTTCCGGTTCCCTTCACACCTCGTCTTTCGCCAAAACCATCTCCATCACGACCGCCACGTCTCCACATATCGCGAAAATCATCGTTGTCGTCATCGTCGTCGTCACGAAAGCCCATACCGCCTTCCATTACTTTTCTCTTGCCATCTTTACAACCAAGCTTGTAGGCTTCTTCCATAGCCTCCATCAAGTCTTCGTCTTCGTAGGCATCAAATTCTCTGAAAAGCTCCTCTAGTTTTCTATATGATCCCATATTACGCTGTTTTTGATTTGTTAGTATTCTGTTGTTTTTCAAGAAGAAGAGATTTAAGTTCTTCAAATCCGCCACCAAACATTTTTTTCATCTCTGCAATCTCATTTTCCAAGCTCTGAATCTTACTTTCCTGCTCCTTCTCCTTTTTAAACTGGGGATTGAGTTGGTTAAGCATCAACTCACAATTGTCAATGATAGACTTGTGAGTTTCTATACTGCCTAATATCTGCTGGCTATTCTGAAGCATTGCGCTAATTTCCTGATTAATCATCATTTGATCACAAGACAGAACAAGTTTCTCACCGCTTTCCGGTTTATAATCAGCGATAGATTTATCAGCCGGCACAGAGGACAGCTTTACTGTATCGTCACCAACCTTGACTGATATGTCAATGATCATTTCGGGCTGCATAGGCGGATAACCATTGACCATACTCTGAGGTTTTGGTCTTAAATTACTTACACCTATAACACTTCCTATTTCACAAAACGGTTTTTCTGTCTTATGCAGGATGAAATATTGATTGCCTTCTCTAAGTTCCTTAAATGTCATTTTCTTCTTGATTTAAAAGAGAGCCGGGATAATCCCGGCATCTCATTATTTACCCTTTGATACACTTGCTTCTGCCGGGGTGTTACTACCCTGAGCAGCCGGAGTAGGATTGTTTGAGGATTTTACGCCTAACAGGCGGAATATCCCCTGAGGCTTATTAAACCAAACAATGTGTTCCGTGTAACCACCTAATACCGGAGATCCGCTATTGGAATTAACAGGGACATTTACATCGCTGCCTATTACCTGTACATTATGGTGGTCAACCACCGGAATACGGTTTGTACCGACTTGAGTGCTTTGCAATTGGACCGTAGTTGCATATCCGTTAGGCACAACAACGTTAACCGCATAAGAGGCCTCTGTAGTAGTAACCGGATATCTCACTCGCCAGATTAATACTCCTGCCTCAGGAAGAGCACACCATTCAAACGGATTTACCCCGAAATCAATTTGCGACTCTTCACCTGCCGAAGCAGTTACAATCTTTCCTGTCGTAGATAAGACATAGATTCCGTTCACGTCAACCCTGGGGACGCAAGCTCTTGTATTATATCTTGCTGTCATACTGTCCCCTCCTTACACTAAGCCGTTATAAGCGCAACCACATCCTTCACGGGTAACCTGTACCTGCATAGGATTGCAACAGTTCGGATTCGGAACGAAATAAGCAGGAATAGGACACGGAGACTTAAGCTGAGACACAATGTTAGCAGTCTGAGCAGCCTGAGAAATACCCAACTCCAGTGCAGATTTTTCTTGACGCAATGTGTCAATCTTGCTCTGCATTTCACGCATTTCTAACTGACAGAATTTGTCATTGATGATCTGAGTCTGAGCGTCAATTTTGGCACCCAAAATGTTAAACTGAGTGTTAGCATTACCTGTCAGAGTATTAGTCTGATTTACAATTGCCAGCTGGCTCTCGTAACCCTGTGTGGTGATAGCGTTACGAACATCGCAGCAGCACGATGCAATTTGACTCAACAACTGATTGTTACCGGACTGAACAGCATTAATAATCTGCTGGGAAGACAAGCCCACCTGATTTCCTACATTCTGAATTTGTCCTTGAATCTGACAGATTGCATTTTGTAATTGCTGTGTAGAACAATTAAGAGAACTTGACAACTGGCTTATTGCCTGTCCATTGCCTTGAATTGCGTTCATAAGAAGTTCACGTCCGGCGTCATTGTTAAGTTCTGCCGGTAAACCGCCGCCGTTACGGTTATTGCCGAATCCATTGCCCCAACCGCCAAAAAGGAAGAATAACAAAATGATCCAAATCCAAGATGCCTCCCCTCCCCATGCTCCTTTATTATTGTTAGCTTGGGTTAACATAGCTGCAAGATTCGGGTCAATACCCTTGTTGCCGCCTAAAAGACCAGGAAGAAAAGCCATGACATCAAATTTACTTCCACCGGAATTTCCACCTTCGGGAGTACCGATAAAATAATTTCTATCCATTTTAAATATCTTTATTGTTATGATCAGCACTATTTCTGACCACAACAAAGCTACGGATAGCGTATTACTTCATAAACTAATGATTTCCTGCCGTTTTCTTTATATTTTCATATTGTATTCTCAACATCTTCCCAGCCCGTAATCGGTCGGAAAAACTTGATAAAATATAGTTTATTGACCGCTTGGTTTTACATACATACAATGCTATCTGAGAAGGGTAAAAGCCCCTTTCATGAAGAAGATACACAAGTAAATAACGAGCATCTACAACATCTGTCTCCTTACTGCCCGACAAAATGTCGCTGGTAGAGATTTCGGTTTCTTCTGAAACTAATCTTAATATTTTGGCAAAGATTTCTGATTTACACATATGTTTTAAATTTTAGTTATATCTTTGCCTTGCCGCATAAAAACTTACAAGTAAACGCAACAAAGCGCAGAATCTCAATGTTGAAGATATTAAAGCCTCCAACGTGCGGGATTCTGCGCTTGTGTATCAGTTTTTATGTGGCAATTTAAACGGATACGTTGGGGGCTTTTATTTTAATTCCCAGCCCCAAAGGAATGATTATGAACAAAAGCTATTTCTTTAGCTTGTAGATCATTTTACCAAATACAACCATGACAATTACAACAACAGCAATGATAGCATGTCCTCCATAATTTACTTTAGTTTGTTCCCAACGAGTTAAACTTTTTTCTACCGGATAAGGAACGCTAATAGAATCTGTCTTATTTATATACAGCGTATCTACCCTATCCTTGTATTTATAGACATATCTGTACCGGTATTCAGTAACGGTATCGCCCTTTTGATTAATAAGTATAGAATCGTGAACAAAAACGCTGTCTAATTGAAGTGAACTAAGATATATACTATCTGTTCTAACCGTTTCTACTGGCACGTATTGGACTACAGAACGACAAGAATATAATCCTGCCATCATTAAAAGAATCAATATGATGTAACAAGGTTTCATTGTTTGATAATTATTTGTTTCCGTTGTGCACCTTCGAGTTTTAATGACACATGCAGGAAATTCTTTTTCCGATAAAGAATAGCCTGGTCGAAAGGTAATCCGGATTCTTCCAGCACTTCCAGTAAGTCTCCAGCCTTCCCACTAATGCTCAAATCAGCAGCTTCGCCTTTAATGTGCAGGCTTGTCAGTACACCTCCTACTGCCTTATTCAACTCCGGGCATCTGTAGCCTGAATTAATAGATATAGGTTTGCCGATAGCTTCCCGAAGCGGCTGCAGAAGCTTAACACAAAGGTTCATCATAGCAAGCCGCTCACGTGTGCCAGGTTCGTTCTTGATACCTTTAGCGACAGCTGTATCACTATGGATAAACTCCTCTAGAGTAAAATTATCTGTAATGTTCATCTCTTATCCTCCTTTTCTTTAGCATTAATCAAAGCCTCAGTAAAAGCTTCTTTCAGCATATCTTTGTTTAATACACTGCCTAATAAAGCGGCTGACTTTATAGCCTGTCTGCGCTGTTTTGCATCAGCCTTTTCCCATATGGATCGTATCTCCGTAATAAGGATAAAAACCGTTATGAGAGACGTAAATACGGGGATGTTGGTTAAAAATGGAATATGTATAAACTCCCAAAATTGACAAACATAACAAACTGCATCTATGCTCCATGCAATGCATATGCTGCCAGCATACAAGATAAATTTGCTAACTGTCCGGCGCATCCCGTAAGAATTACGGTCCTCTCCTCGTAGTTTTGCTTTATAATAACCGGATGCGAAGTCCCAGCTCATAGCGAATAGGACAAGTACCATTTCGAATATGGAAATTATAAGCATATTTCTCATTTCCCAAATCATTTTAAATACCTCCATTTGTCGATCATTTTGTTAATAAGTTAGTTAGTATACTTAATCAATAAACTTAAATACGTAGACAGGAATGCTGCTATCTCAACCCAAAACATAGGCTTACTCTGATAAAATTTATACCAAAAGCCACTTTCTTTTTCCTTGACCATAAATAATGCAGTATATCCAAGATATGCCAGCCATACAACAAGCATGTACCAAGCATTAAACGCCACCCATAACTGCGATCCCACAATACACATTATAGCTCCAGCTGTATGTATTTTGCCCTCGTAGCTATCCTTAAAATTAGGTGCCGCCCCAACAAGCAACATCCCCGCACAAGCAATAAAAGCCATAAACTCCGTATTCGTTTTGCTTGTTTCCAGGATTGCAGGCATAAGCATACCCGCTGTCAGCCACATTGTTGCCATAAACCAATACGGATGCTTTAACTTATAAAAAGTTGCGCTTATCGAATAAGGCACACCTTTTTGTTTGATACATACCGCCGTTGTGTAAGCGGATATTACAAAAATTGATAATAGTACTAATACTCCCATAGCTTTTTAAGATTTAAACGTTATATTTGTATTACAGATTCATGATTGTACCGTTTTGAGCCGGGAGGTTCAGGCGGTATTTTTTTTAGTGTACCAGCCTTACATTGTTTGTCAAATCCTTGAGCTTTGAGTAAACTGGGTAAGTTGACCCGATAAAGCAATAGTATTTATTCCTTACGCCATCGTCCAGCTCCGTGTAATACTTGCCTTGTTCCAGTGTCATGCCTGGCTCGTACAGCTTAGGGTCAAATTCTGTCCCTTCGTGGTTTTCGTCTATACGCTCATACAGCGCCGCCGTATCAACAGACGGAGGGTATATCTCTAGTACGGGATTAACCGGTTGTCTGACCTTCCATAGCCAGTCATTGTATAATACCCTGTTGCCGGTTTCCAGTTTGCCCCCGATAAAGTCTTTCCATTCCGCATGAGCATATTTGCGCGTGATAGCAACCGGATCATCCATCGACATAGCAGATACAGCCATTCGATTCAGCTTCATAACCTGTACTTCGGGATCATGCGAATCCTTGTAATCGATTGCAGACTGTAGTTCTTCCGTTGTTCGATTAATGATATCCGGATATCCGGTGACTACGATTGCTTCTACCTCTTCGACGGTTGTAGCATCTTCAACGGACTTCAGCAACGCTTGCGTAACAACATTGCATTCGTCGTCATAGTCTGCCATTTCGCTAATAGCTGTAATTACGATATTTGACGGATAAGCAATAGAATTTATCACAACACTGCTTTTACGGCTGCATTTGTCTTTCATGTTCAGCCGGTCGTAAATATAGATATCGTTTCCATCCAGGTAGTAATGACGCATATCCGAATTGTACACTTCCTGCCGTTTCGCCGTTTTAGCAGCCTGTAATAGCTCTCCTGGGGTTGGTTCCGGCTCCGGTTCCGGTTCTGTCATATGCATATTATAAACCTCTTCCGGCGTTGCTTCGGGATTGGCTTGTTTAAATGCTATTTGATCTGCGCTTAACAATATCCATGCCCCGTTTTTATAATCATCTAGGGTTTCTCCTAAATAATGGCTATTCGGATCAAGTTTTTCATTTTGCCCAACATAGACGCCTGCTGCATCTTTGTTGATATACCAAAATTTGTAATCGTCAAAATTTATTGTTTTCATATCATGTTATTTATATTTTAATAAGGAGATGTAGGAGGTGTAAAACTAGAAGTCCATAGAGCCGTTTTAGTGATGTGAAACTCATCTATGGCTGTATACCGGGGTCTAAGTGTCAACGTCGTTGCAGATAGTGTAACGCCACTTTGATAATAATCCTGTACCAATGATCCATTTATAAACATATACCAATAACTTCCACTTCTTACAATAGCAACATGTATCCATGTAGATGTCGGCAATGTAGACGATGCAGTCATGTTAACAGTATTCCCCGATTTAATAGTATAAAATCTCAGATTTCTTCCTGATGAGCTGCCGTCTATGTTAAAGGCTCCCGTTGTACCATCATTCCCAGTTTCTGCATATTTTTGATATTCTACACTTTGATACCGGTACATCCAAAAGTCTATTGTAAAATTGGAAGACCCAATATTATTAATAACGCCTTGTACATAATTGGCATCAACTGATCCGCATCTGAAAGCCTGTCCGAATTTGCCGGACACGTACCAAGGATCAGTTGAACTCATGGACGAATTACCCGAAGCATCCGTTACATTACCGTCTAAATGCAACAACAACATACTCGAAGAAGACAGAACAATTGACAATGTCTGATTACCCGTAACAGTAACCGACCCCGACCTGCTTGTATACCCCGACTTACTCGCTGAATATGAATAAGTCCCTTTCTTTAACTCGTAATACGCATATCCGGAACTATTGGCTGTTTGAGATACGCCATTGACTACGACGGTCGCACCAGCAGTTGTATATACCGTAAGGGTATACTTTACTCCTGTCATTAACAATCTCCTTCTCATCATTCAGGTCCTCCTGCCCTTATACTGTATTTGCCCGATGCATAGCAATACACATTTATCTCTATCAAATCCTTACCCGAAGTACCGGATACTACAATCGAGCTGCCGGACATAGATTGATATGACCCGGAAGTAGGCAACGTTATAGTCCTGTCGGTGGAACCGGAGTTGTATACGAAAATATGCAATGACTGTCCAGGTTGAAGACCGGAAGCAACAGACAGGGTTTGATTCGAATTAATAGAAGCATACACTGTATGCTTTGTTACAGGCACACTTGACAACGATGATACTGTTGCATACCCTGTCTCAAAATCTAGCAATTTCTTATCAGCAGCAGACATAAGCCCGTTCGCTGACTGGGTGGCAACCGAATATGTAGTATTAGGAGGCGTAGCCCATGTCCCGTCAGCCCGCATAAACGTTGTAGTACTTCCTGTAAGCTGTCTTAACAGACCCGGGGCAGTCGTGCCGGCAAGGTCGTAGGTTGTGTTCGTATCCGTCCACGGCACCTCTACGTAAGCCTTACTATCTGCGTCCAGCTGTACGGGATATGTCTTGCCGGCAGCTGCGTAGCCTACTTTTATGCCTCCTAGCGCGGCAGATGTGGCGGCAGGAAGGGTGTAATCGCCTCCTACTTCTTTGTATGTGCCGTCGTTCATGAGGGCTTTGGTGCCGTCACCTTGATTTGTAAATACAAGTTGTGGGTCCCATTCGTTTGTATTTGGTAAATCAAATTTGATTATATTTCTTTTCTCCTGCTTATTACCATTTTTATCTATGCTTCCTATATATAATTTGATACTTTCGTCGTACTCTGTCATTCCTGCTGGTGCACCTTGCCGAAATGCCAAATAAGAAACAAATTTTGTTCCATCGGGGCTATATGTTTCTTCCCATGATACAGGACAACATCCTTTTCCATCTGTATACAATATAGGGACTTTATTTGATATACACTTAGATATATCTTTGTATTGCTGTTTTAGAGTGTCAGTGTTTGTACCCCATCCAACAAGGTCATTAATGGCAGTAGGTAAATCCTCTAAAGGTATTCCGGATATCTCTATTGTGAAATTATTAGACTGAGCCTCCAACAGCATCATTACAGATTTAATATTATTTTCAAAATCAAGAAAATAAAGAAATACTATTTTACCATAACCTGCAACGTCTTGCGCCATATGGATTAATATATCAGTAACCGCAACATAAGTACCTTCTTCTTCTGACATTTCTGTTTTAACGACAACCTTTTGACCTCTTTGTAATGCATTGAATAAATTATTAAATCCTTCAATACCTCCCAAAGCCGCACTTATCTCATCAGAAGTAGATTCGTTTGTCAAATCCAGCAACGATGCTGATATTTCATAACTGCCTGCCTCTACCTCCGACCACGCCCCGTTCTTTCTAGCATATTGCCTTCCGTCCTCCGGTGCCTCCTGCACATACCCCGACAAATCAACCTGCGTACTGCCTATGTGCTCAGGCTTACCGTCGACAAAGATATACTCGTCATAGATATCGTTTTCACTAGCCACCTTAGGGACAAGGTAGATAATATTACTTTCACCGGCTTCCGGCAAGGATTCCACCTTCTGCAGCTTAACACTGTTCAGATTAGATATCAATGTCCGTACTTCTTCCTGAGTATAGACTTCACTCTTGATATAGTAGTTGGCAAGGTCGTTAACTGCTTTGGTAATATATCCGCTGTCATTAGTCAGATCGCTGGTCTTAGTAGGCCCTACGTACTCGACCATCTCCACTTCGGAGCTACCGTCTGACACCGGAGACAATAGATACTTCGTTCCTGCTTTAACGTTAGTGACACTTGCCAGCAAGTTACCTGATCCCTCACCCGGTGCCCCTTTCTGTCCTCTAGGGATAGAAAAGTTAAGAGTGTACATAGGATTGCCTTCAGGAGTTTCTCCGTTAGGTATGATTTCTACATCTGCCGGTTCTGTTGGTTCTACAGTAGTTACGGTTCCGGATTCAAACACCGGAGGCTGTCCGTCCTTGCCTTTGGGCAAAGTCAGATTAAGCACGTATTTCGGGTTACCGTTTTCGTCTACGCCATTTTCGGTGAAGCTTCCCGACGGAGTGTCTCCGGATTGGGCATTGACGGACTCCAAGACGGGAGTTTTTCCGTCTGTACCATCTTTCCCATCCGTACCATCGTTGCCCTTGGGACCTTTAAGTTTAGCCAATTGCTCTTCGGTAAAGTCGCTATAAGTGAAAGGGTCGCCTTTATCTCCTTTCATTTGCGCTAGTATGTCGCTAGGTACACCACGCCAAAAAGCTGCAATGTCCTCTTCGGTCAAATCGGAAAACTTTAACTTCAAGTCGTCTATAGAGACAGCGTACGCCAGCTTTCATCTCCTTCCGACTTATATTTCCACTCCAAACCGGTTGCACCTTTCCGGAACTCAGCAGTATCACCAGGATCGCCCTTTTAACAGGCTAAGACTGACCAATGTCTTCCATTCAGTGGGTTCCAAATCACTGCCGGAGACACCGACATACCGCCACTGGATGGCCGTTCTTCCTTCGTCGACCTGTAACTCTACCTCACGTCCGTTTACTCCTTTCAATGTAGACACAGCAACGCGTACCAGTTTATAAGCATTACCCATAACCTGGAATACAGGCAAAGAGGTAATGCCGGTCAACGATGCCACCTCTTCCCATTGCCCGGGGTCCTTGGAATTTGTTCCGATCAACTTGGTCACCTCGGTGGCTATCTGAGCCATGATCTCGGGAGTGATCGTATTATCGGGTATGATGATGTCTCCTGCTACCATAATCGATTATTCTATATTTCGTTGTGTGAAAATGTTTTTGGCGTCCGCCAATGCAGCTATATAGATAGCGGTGCTGTCTTCTTCCGGTATTGGCTTATCAATAGATATGTTCAACGTGCCGTCTACGTTGATGTTGATATAGCCGAACCGTACGTCCGCCTTCTTGATGGTGCCGGTTACGGACTTCACGCTCTGCCCTTCATCCTGGGCGATGTTGTACTGAATTTCGTAGCCTGCTACGTTATTCAGATACGTGCTTTTAACTACCGATGATACTTGTTCCAGTGCCATTATTATTCCTCCTTATTTTTAATGTCCGTTGACTCTTCTCCGGATCGAGCCACCGCGTCAACAATAAATTTTTTATATGCCGTACGCAACAACGCCAGCATCGTTTTAAAATCTTCATCCGAAATTTCAATAGCATCTTCGGAATAAAATATTTTCCGTGCTAAGTCAGACATAGGTATACTTTCCGACGCTCTATGCAAAGCGTTACCGATCTCTTTTCTGAAATCTTGTTTCTGAAATTCGTCAATACCTATCTCTACGCTTAATTCTTTAAAATTTACCTTTTTCATTTTATTCTTAATTTTATGTTGTTATACATTACATCAATCAACCATTGCACATAAAAATCCTGATGCGTCATCGTAGTATACAGGGATAAAATTGGGACTAGACTGTAATCTTCTTACGTGAGTACTACTCATTATTTTACCCACATTTATACAAGTACGTTCCATTGAACTTCCGTCACCAAAATACCTGGATTCTACCTGAAATTTTGAACCCCATCCTCCGAGATGACCGCAATTTATCCACCTACTATAATCAAGATAACTACTAGGTGATGAACCGATATTTATAGCTAATGCCCCTGTCATAGAATTTGATTCATAATCTATGTGCAATGCGGAAAAGTCTGAATATGGAGAAACTCCTGTTATTTGTCGTTTGGTTTTAAGATATAGCATGGCACTAGCTGATCCTTGAGCAACTCCAATCCCCATTCCCGCATATTCTCCATTAGAACTATTTATATCAATAGAGGCATTATAATTGCTTCTAATCCTAAAAGTCACAGAACCATAATCCGAAGAAAATACATTTGATAAATCAGTCTTTCCAATCGTAAATCCACCAATCTTTCCAACTTCAACGACATCAAGCTTTTTAACATACAGATCATCCACATCAATCATAGATGTCTTGATGTATCCACCCACGATAACTGTCGCATCCGTCAATGCCTTGATAATAGACGATTGCTTACTCCATGATGGCAAATCTTCCAAAGCCGCTTCTACGCTACCAGCCTTACTAACGGCATTAGCAGCGTCCTGTATAGCTTTAGCGGCATTAGTTTTTGCCGTATCCGCCAAAGAATATGCGCTATCAGCCGTATTGTACGCGGATACAGCCTTACTCCATGCAGATGATGCATCAGTTAACGCTTGATTGGCATCTGCTGACGCAGAATTGATTCGATTGTTTACCGAGTTGTAATCGGATAACATTGAGAATGATACAGCCCCTTGCAATTGTAGATGAGCTGATTGTATTTTAACTGTGCTTGGACTTATATTTATGGAAGAGACAATAGTGTCTCCGTCTTCCATTTCCTTTTTTGCAAACAACTGCTGTCCCTGTGCGGTATTAATCCATCCGGACGATTCAATTGTATTGTTGATATTGTCCGTTTTTGTGTTAATGGCGCTTATCTGTTCGGCGGTAACCTTCAGTTCTCCGTCATATTTGATGTAAATCTTACCGGTTTCCCCATCTACATACTCCTTTGTTGCCAACAGCTTTATATGCTCACTGGTCTGCTCGATCTGAGTTTCCAGCTTAATGATAGCGTCAGCCATAGCATCAGAAAACATATTCAGCCCGTAGATAAGAATCTCACCGCTGAAACGGACTTTAAAATCTCCTTTGCCGTTCCATTTTCCGACCTTTGATAATTTCTGATAGGTATCGCCCGTATCCATTTGTCCGGATGCGTACAGCTCCGTTCCCGGTATACCAAATTCATAAGTACCCGGTCTCAATACCTTATAGTAAAGAGAAAACGAATAAGTCTTCAAATCTTCTTCGCTTTCATGCTCCGGGACATTCATAATCCCGTTGGGCTGAGATATTACAGAGTTCCGGATACGCAGGACATTCCGGTTTCCTTCCCGGTAGATATCGGCAACCTGTTCTTTGTCTACATAAAACGCAGAAGGCAGCCACAAGAACCCGTCACTGGCATTTATGAAATGAACAACCGGATTAATTTCCCAGTAATTAAGATCAGAAGAAAAGGACGAATTACGAAGTATATTGCCGGATTCCTCAGAAAGGTCCTTACGAATTTCTTCGATGGAACTATCCAGTTTACCATCCATGATCTCGAAGCGTTGCTCGATCGTATTTCCGTCATCGGTGTAATAGGTACTATGCACGAATACACCGCCGTTTATGTAAGCCCTGTGTCCTTTTAAGGGCTTGCCGTTAACCGTTATGCCTTCGCAATTTCCCAGCCGGACCTTTATGCTGTCCATTTCAAACTTCGGTCCGGTCACATCGTCCAGGATATCTATATAAGGGGCATAATCATCGGAAGATGTAAAATAGATAAGCCCCTGCCTGTTCTTGTCCCTGTCATTACCCTGACGCTGTACATAATCACCGGCAACAGGAGCGTCTTCCCCGTCAACGACCTTCACGTCGAAAGAATCGTTGGATATGTTTTCGACGTAGCTGACGAAATAACGGATATTCAATCCGTCACGCCTTTGCGTACGCACGTAGTCTCCGACACGCAGGTTTACGAACATTTCCTTATCCATGTCGTCAAGTTCGCAACGATACCTGTTCGTGCCCAACGGTGTGACGGATTTAATTTTATTCCAGTCGGAAACCATGAAAGAGCTGTTCAAACCGTGTACCTGGGAATAAACCATCTCATAAACCTTGAAACTTTTGCGAACAGTCAAATTATCAACAGTTCCGGAAGCTGTAGGAGTATCGAACTGCCAGCCGGTTCCGGTAAAGCCTGAAGTAAAATCCGGAGATCCAATCTTATTTCCGATATAAATGTCGGAACGGATTCGGGCAGCCTCAAACTCAGCCACGCCGGTATTCTCTATTCTCCATCCTTTGCCGTCCCAGCCGTCAAGATATAGAGTGCTACCAATACTTTGGTCAAATGTGATATTTCCGTGAGCAACATCATTGATATCTTTACGAAGATACATGTCGCTTATATCAACATATGCTTTGTTTATCTCGTATAACGTACGAAGAGATGAAAATACGTTTTCATCTGAGGCAGCCGTAGGATCATCTTTTTTATAATGTATACACCAAAACTACCTCCTCCTTGATTGACATAAGTATTATCACCAAACTGGAGACTGTCTATCTTTTGTTCTAGTTCTCCAAACCTGGAGTAAGCTGCTCTCTCCGATTGTATAAGATGGAGAATCATACGGCTTATCCAGTTTCTTCTCAAAGCCGATAACCCGGGAAACACGACCGTTCTCAAAATAAGCCCTGTTAATTAGATTAACCCTTTGTCCGGGGACTAAGTCTATCTCTTTTTCCGGATTCAGCAAGCCATTATTTTCATCATACCCTGAAGCCAAATATGAATTAAGGCTGCAGGTGTACGTCGAAGGATCAGAAACTATCTTCTTAACATACTCTTTAGTCTTTTCCAATAGTTCCTGCTCCGCCTGTGGAAGAAGAGTATCATTTACATATTTGGTATCAAAATTATAAAGAATATACTTGTTCCCTTCTCCTGGAATAAGCGGAGAAGCCGGTAACCATTGCCCGTATGTCTCGTTACGTACTATTTCAAATATTTGTGCTTCCGGATCTGATTCCGGCAAGCCTTCCGGATTAAACTGAAGAGCAAAGTCCATACCCGACAAAGGACCTGTCTGAAATATCACATGAAGGTCCTGTCCAGGCAGGATATATTTTCCCGAGAAAGTCAAGTTAGCATCCTTAAACCGGTAGAATGTGACAATTTTAGTTTCATCTTTATTATTTTCGTCTTCTACGGGCTTATCAAATGGAATAACTTCAGTAATACTTCCTGCAGTTCTCGGATATACATCATCAAATACAACTACAGCTTCAACAACCTGTTGATCATCCAACCCCTCTATCACATCTATGTAAGGGATTCCCTCCGGAAGCATCAGCCGTTTCTGAACGACATTCTCTACGACGACACATTCTTGCCCCTTACGATAGTTTGACGGTATGTTGCGGGTTGATCCGAATGCATATAGCCGGGTTGCAAAAATATCCTGGCTTTGGCTTCTTGACATGGAGGACAGTTCTTTCCCTATTTCCAGGTCAACGGACTCGCCATGTTCCAAGCGACCGATATAAATTTTATCCTTATCGACCCACCATTCACATTCCCATGTTTCGGCTATTTTAGTAAGAGCGTCAATGATGTTTGTATTGTCATAAGTAACAAGTTTGGCTACAGCATCAACAGAACTGTCAACTACAGCCTGATACTCTGTCCCATTATATGTAAACCCAATTTCACGCAGATTTGAGACAACTACGCTCAAATGAGCCTCAGGTGCACGTGTAAGACTCCATGATGCTTCTCTATTACCCTGTCTGTCGTAAAAGATTATATGATTCTTCCATCGGTAATAGTGGGAATCAAATCTTACCGTGTAATCATACCCTTCAGTTTCCGTGTTAAAAGCCGGATAAGTCTTGTCAGTAAGATAATATAGACTTCCAGCATATTCAATATAATCTCCTATCTCCAACAAAATAGGCTCTTCGACGGAAAACATAAGGTTGACATAGTCCTCCTTCATAAGTTCAAACTTATGAACAGAGCCGGATTGGCTTTTATGCTTAACTTTACTTTACCTGTTATGTCCTTAACATCGATCATAACATCAAAGTTCAGCGATAAAAAGGGATGCCCAATTTTTAGGCATCCGGATACGACAATAAACTCATTGTCGTAAATTAAAATAGATAATTATGACATTAACCCTAATTATCGTTCTTACACTCGTTAAATGATATTAAAACAAGTATCATTTAACCACTGAAGATTTGATAATGATATTAATATTAATATCTTTGTACTGTGTTAATCAAATAAAGAATGAAGTACAATGAATTAGAAAGATTGGTAAAGAAAGCCGGATGTTACGATACCGGTAGGCAACAAGCGGGACACCCATTATGGTATTCCCCTAAAACTGGAAAAACTTTTCAAATGAGCAATCATGAAAAGCAGGAAGTGGCAAATGGAACATTAAAAGCAATCAAGAAGGCGGCAGGAATATAACCTGCCATCCTCTTACAAATAAATAAAATATGAGTCAAAAAAAAATTGTGAAGGCAATCATAGAAAGGGCCAATGATGGAACATATAGCATATATATGGATTCAGATGATTTGGACTATATGGTTACAGGAACCCGGGAAAACTGCAGAAGAAGCAGTATCCATGTTTCATGGCGGATATGAAGATACAAAAAAATATTTTGAGGAAGAAGGTAAATATTTTGAGGAAGTAGAGTTTGAATTTGTTTATGACATGGCTTCTTTTTTATCTCAATTCTCAAAAGCTTTCTCTTTAGCTGGTTTATCGCGCATTACAGGAATCAATCAAGGGCAATTAAGCCATTATATGACAGGTCATAGAAAGCCATCACATAATACCGTTGAGAAGATACAAAAGTCGGTACAATCATTTGCTAAAGATTTATCAAAAGTTCACTTCATTTGATTAACACATTATTATAAGGGCGTGAAAATAACACGCCCTTATATTTCACCTTGATGTGGGATCCGGCTCCTCAAACTTAACAGACAGCCGACTGTTCATCCTGCTTCTGTCAAGAGCGAAACTAGTGGATTTCTTATACACAAGAGTAAAGGTCATACCAATAGCCGGCACCTGAATACGTACTTTTCCTTTTTGCAGTTCAGCAGTAAACTTAGCATAATTTGAGAGGTACTCTTGCGGTGTATCTCCGTGGATATTGAATGTTAAAGTAACATCCCGGCTGGCTATTTTAGGATCATTGAAAATTACCCGCTTGCCGTTCTCTAGTCGGCTTTCGTTTTCGATAAAGTCCTTGAGACCGGCAGGGGTAAGAAGAGATTCAATAAAACCTGTTCCCATTGCTACTCTCCATGTACCCCAAGCATCTTCGCTATTTATTTTTAAATCTCCTGTCATAATATTCTAGCTGTTCCGTCATTAATAATATTCACTTCACATTCCCCGATATTAACCAGCAAAATAACCGAATAGTTACCTGCCTCAATGGTAGCCTTACCGCCATGCATGAGTACAATCTTATGTACCTTAGTGTTGTCATTATAGACTAGATGAGCCTCCGTATCCCCTATGACACCAATATTCGATTTATTTTGAAGTTCAATGTGACCATGATCAACATATATACCGAATGGCTCTATATTCTTAGACATACCTCTGAACAAATCTATTGACGGATAATTGTTATCCTCGCAAAATTCTCTTCCTTGTGGGGAAAAGAAGAGCCAACAGAGACTTTTCCAGTCGGTAGCCTTGCCGGATTCACTACATGCTCCTAAAGATATAGCTTTATTAATTACGTCTTCTATATTCATAATATTACATGTTTTTAGTGTTGTTGTCTATGCTTTTTAATTGTTTTACAGCCTCCTTTAGTTGAATAACGGTATTGGACGTATTATCACTGATTTGTTGTAATTCTATATATATACCGGCTATCATCGTCCTAGTTTCATCTGCAATATCATACAAAGATCCTATTTTTACAGAAATAGCATCTACGCTTGTTCTGATATACAGCAAACTCATAATCTGTTCTGATCCTTGCAGGAATAAGAGGATTTCTTCTCCTGCCATTTGCAGAGCTGTAAAGCGCCCATTAAGTTCATCCGCACTTTCTTGGGACATATTCTCAAAGCCTCCAGCCGTTGCTTTCTGTTCATATTTATCTCCTTCTCCTTGGAGATACTTGCTTGAAGTCTCAAATACCTTTTCAGCTTCAGCATCCATCTTTTCTTTCAGCTTGTTCAGTTCAGCCTCTTCCCAGGGAGACACGATGCCATCAGACATATAATCCGCCAGCTTATTCATAAACTCTTCTACAGAAGGAGAAAGCTTGTCCTTTAAAAAGTTTATGATGGCTGTTTTTATTAGATTCTGAACAATTTTCATTGAAGACTTTGCAGCATCTTCTCCTGAAGACCATGCGTCGGCATAAGCTTGTGCAAATTCATCGATGGCAGACATTACATCGGTACCCGTAATAGCCTCTACAGCCTTTTCTTTATTTTCCTCAAGCTGGTTATCGATCTCTTCTAATTGTTTCTGCCATTCCTTTATTCGGTCGTCATCAGTTTTTTTCTTGTCCTGTTCTTCCTTAATCTGTTGCTGAATAAGTATTTTTTGCTGTTTTAAAAGCTCATCCTGTTGACTTATTAGCTGTGCAGCACTTGTAGAATAAGCCTTTTCTATAGACCTTCCCAGCTTTTCATATGAAGCGTCGAGAACATCAATCTGATCCTGCAGTTTTTGGATACGCTTTTCGTTCTTCTTGTCATGGATTTTAGCAATAGCCGATACCAAAGAGGTAACAACGCCAATAGCGGCACCAGCAGCAGCACCAATCTGACCGAACATTGCTCCAGCTTGTGCGCCTTGCATAGCGGAATTAACAGCATCCATTGCTATATTTAAACCATCTGCAATACCACTGAATACACCTCCAAACGAATCACCTAATTTACCAAAGGTATCAGACAAAAATTGAACCGAAGACATCACCTCATTCACACCCTCATTTATAAGCTGTAATGATTCTTTCAGCTTCTTAGGGTCATCTCCTGCAGCGAAAAAACGTTTTAAGCCTTGGGTTACTTTATCAAATGCTGGCTGTAAAGTCTCTACTTGATCTTTTACTCCCCTTAGCGATTCACCAGCTTGCTGTATAGCTTCCGGTGCCTCTTGCCAACGTCTGAACTCATCTTCTGTAATACCTAATTTAGCCCCAATAGTGGCATCCCATTTGCCACTTTTTATAAAATCAAGTGCTTCTTGCCCTTTTTGAGGCTAATTCCTGCAGCTCCTTCAAAGATTTATCTCGCATATCACCGAAAAGGGCAATGATTGCATTTGAGTTCTTTTTTTTTTATTTCAAGATCCAGTAATTCCTTGTCCCATTGCTTACCAAGGCTTAATTTTTCACCTTCGGTCTCAGCCATCGCAATCTTTTGGCTATATTCCACAGCAATAGCCATTTTCTTCTCCTGATAAGAACCATATTCTTTCAGGTAATCGTTCATAGCTTTACGCTGGGCTTCTACCTGCTCGTTTTCGACCTCTTGAGTTGAACGCATACGGGTCGTCTTAGCCTGTGTAACGGCAGTCTTTATCTCTACAGTTTGTTCTTGGGTTAATTTTCCCCCTTGAGCTTCCCTCCATTCTTTTTTCTCTTTTGCGGATAGCATCTATTTCACGGTCATAATCATATTCTATCTGAGCAATACGCTTCTCGGAACCTTCTTCCATCAAATCAATCTGAGATTGTTCATTACGGCGTTGAAGGTCGAGTAGTCCGTTATTTATTCGTTCCTGAATCTGTTTTCGCTTTCTCTGCTTTTTTTTGCTTTTCAGTCTGTTCTTTACCGATAGAGGCCTTATTAAATGCAATATATTCGTCTCGCATTTTCTCTAGTTCAGATCCTCCTATATTTGCGGCATCAGCAGCAGCAATCAATTCTCCTTTAGCCTCATTTACCCTTCTATTGTACTCCTCTTGTGTTATTTCGCTAAGTGATAAACTTCGATTTAATTGATCTATTGTTTCTTTATAACCCTGATATTCTTTTCATATCTCGAAACAAAACATCCAATTGTTCTATATTTGATGATTTTCCGAGTATATTAGCATATTGATCACTCCATTTCTTAATATCTTCCAGTATAGCCTTCTGTGCCTTTTGTGCTGAATTACGGGAGTTGATTAAATTCTTAATATAGTTCCCATAATTACGGCTAAAAGCAGAAGCATTTTTTATCAATTCATCTTCGTTGACAGCCTTATTTTCTTTCATTAGGTTGTTGATCTTCAATTGTAGATCCATTTCTTTTTTTAGCCTCTGTTAAAGCTTCTGCAGATTTTGTTCTTTGATCTTCGATTAATTTTAATGAAGCGATATTCTGTATATTTTCAACAAGCAATCTATATGCTTCGTTTGCCTTTCCAGCCAAAATTGCTTCTTCTGAAAGATTTTGTAAATAATCAGGGTACATTTGCTGAAGTTTCTCTACAGCTTTTTTTCGTACATCAATAGATAAAGCAATGTTCTGGGATACGCCATATAATAAATTCAATTTAGAAATCTCTTCTAATGTTTTTTCTGAAGCATTACGTTGTAAGTTGTTAAATTCTTTCAATGACTCATTCAACCTCTTTTGTGCCGTATCAGCACCAAATAAACTCTTCGTCCACTCTATAACATCTTTACCATATACAGATAACAAAGTTATAGCTACTACAAGCGCTGTTTGCCAACTGAAAACGGAGGATATAAGCTGTTTCCATACAGGAGCAACCTTTGCAACATCATTATTCCCAGCGGCAACAGCTGCCTTAAATGCTTTATACTGTGCTGAAGCCTTCTTTAATTCGTCAACAAGTATAGGAAGGTTGTTTGATATGGCCAAAAAGAAAGTATTCCAACTTATTGCCAAAGACGGCAACTCTCTCGCTACTTGTTGTACCGACATTCCCAAACCATTCCAAGCAGAAGCGTAGTTTCCTACATTTCGCTGATACCGGCCGGTAGCCTGTTCTGCCGCACTAATCTCAGTATTCAACGACTGTATCTGCTTTTGTAAATCGGTTCCGATCGCAGCCTTTCTATCCGAAGCAGACAGACGATCATATTCAGCATTAAGCAATGATAACTGTTTTCTCAATGCAACAAGCGAATCAGCCGCAGCCCCTTCAATCTTAATGTTGTCAGAATATTCCTTCCTAAGTTTTTTTAAAGCCTCATTTTCTATTGTATATTGGTGAGTTATTTCCTTTAATTCAGTTAAGATATTTGCCCCCTTTTGACCCCGCTTATCAATATCAG
The DNA here is from genome assembly GCF_029581355.1 of Parabacteroides chongii. Lineage (NCBI taxonomy): Bacteria > Pseudomonadati > Bacteroidota > Bacteroidia > Bacteroidales > Tannerellaceae > Parabacteroides > Parabacteroides chongii. Next base: position 5,950,378 of record NZ_CP120849.1, read on the forward strand.
ACAATGCAAAATAAGACTTATTCAGTTTCTTGATATCTTCATTTAAGGCTTTAACTTTCAACTGTTGTTCAACAAATACATCCGTGGCGTTATTAAGCTCTGATGTCATCATTCTAGCGCCTTCTACCACTCCATTGGAAACATTAAGTTGATCTATAATACGTTGATAATTTTGAACCTGCTGTTCATATTCTTTCAGCTTCTGTGTCGATTCTTGATACTTCTTGTTCAATTCATCAAAGCCTTTGAGATCTCCAGCGACATTGAAGTCTTTAAGGACAGCTTTTAATGCCTCTACTTCTTCTCGCAGCTTCTGAACCTCTTGCCATTTGGCTGATACATCAAAACTTAGTTTAGCCATTATTCTCTTTTTTCTTTGGTCTGTTTAATAAATACTGCCCATCACGCTCAATGAGCAAGTCACCGGTTACTTGATGCAGAATATCTTTTTGCATCAATAATAGATTCCTGTATGGGATTTTATACACAACATCATTATAAGATAGTTTCAATGCCTCCATGAAAGTTGCAATTTGCCCCATCATGGTCTCATTACCTATTATTTTTGTATCGCCGCCATTCTTGCCACGCTCTCGGCTAAGGCGGCACAGACAAAAAAATCCTCTGCAGATATTAATTTAATAACAGTTTCCAAGGCTTCTTTTAGTTCCTTTAGAGTTGCTCCTTGAATTGCAACATACTTTTCAGGATCGTCGAAAATAAAGACTGATAATCCCTTCAGCATATTCTCCAGGTCTTCCTTTGCTTTACTTAGTTCCTCTTTTCCTGTTGTGGTACGATCTATACAAGACAGATATTTTATTGATTTACAAATGACAGCTATTGTTGGAGGCTGAATGGTATATGCTTTACTTCCCAAAATGACGACTTTGAGGTCATCGCCCAAAATAGCGTTAGCGACTAAATTTGCTGCTTTGTTCATTGGATATTCATATTAAGCAAGAAAGGGACGGGCAGAATGTATCCGCCTGCCCCTTTCTGTTGTGATTCATTAATGGTACTTTAAATTCCCTTTAAAGTCTTGCCTTCAACATCAAACTGATATTCGGAGGCAATGGTGGTCGAAACCTTCAAAGGAATAGCTGAAATAGCTAAACCAACGGCTCCATCGGTAGACGCTCCGCGCCCGATAACATTTGCTTTAGGGAAAATAATCGCTACATTATCATTAGATACAGCAACAACGCATTTATAACGCTGTTCCCCGGAGTTTCCTCTTTCCCAGCCTTTACTATCATCCAATGGTTTACCACCCATCAATTCCGCCTTAGTGTCAAAGTCATAGGCGCCAATCGTCCAGTTTAGACTTACTGATCCTGCTTCAAAAGATGATCGGTATGTCTGTCCGGTCAATTCGTCCTTATACTCTGTTGTTGTACCGTCTTCTTCGGTAAACTCATATGTACCTTGATGTACATTGGGAACTTCTTTGAAAGAAGTAAACAATGATTCAAGTGTTGCATAAGTTGGAGCTGCTTCTAATGGATCTCCATAAAGAATTTGCTTTACTCCAATCACGGATACTGTTCTTCCTGCCATATTCTTATTCTTTTACATTTAATACTTGAAATAATATTCTCACATTTACATAGAAACATTTTAAATCCCTGTCTTCTTCTATTCTTGTCGTATCGACCTCGTATGTATAAGATGTACCGTCGTAAGTAGAAGTGGCATGTAATTCCTTGACAGCCAACCTTTCTAAAGCATTAAGTCTTGTAAGAGGAGCTGTTCCTTTACGATCAAGGTAAGGAATACAGATATTCACATGAACAAATCCTGCTTTCCAATAGGTACCCGACTCTACCGAATTAACGATAATAACAACCCGCTCGGACTTCACGTCTCCTTCGGGAACCGCTCCGTCTTTATAAACCTTCTTGATTCCCAGTTTTTGGGCATCTTTATAAAGTATTGTCTGTATGTCCGTTGTAACTATCATTGCAGCATTGTCCTTACTGTTATCTCTGCATCATCAATCACACGTAATCCCTTGCTATTGACAAAACTTGCATAATCCATACCCGCAACGACAATAAGCGTGAAACCTTTCGATTTACGGGCAAGGCTTCTCGCATATTCAAGACCTTGTCGGCTACCTTCGCTGCCATCTCCAGCTTTTCCTTTTGCCCAAAACTGAACCGTTTTCTGAGCCTTGGTTGTAAAGAATACCTTTTCGTAGTTTTCACCACGTCCTTGAATCTGCTTAAAGCCTCCCTCCTTAATTATCTTTCCATCTTGAGCCACAACATAACCTAAAGAACTGCGTAAATTCCCGTAATATTGTTATATTTTCCTTCTCTAAAAGCCGTTTCATAAGCCCTTTCTCCCATCTCGACAAGATGAGCAAAAATCTCACGAAACGCTTCTTCGAAGAAATCATCAACATCTGAGAAATCATATTTTGCAGTTACTATTCCAGCCATATTTGCCCATAGTTTAGATAATCCGTCGTCATAGGATTGATTACTATCCCCTCACCACGAAGAGAACCGTCAGCGTTCAAGACACGAACGACATCACCGGCATTAATTTTTACACGTTCTGTCACAACTCGATATTTATATGGATAGGTAGTACCGTTAACTGTATAAACGCGGTCTGCACTTTGATCATAGCATTTGCATTTACAAAGTTTTTCCCATCCTTCACCGTTTGTTCCTGGTATCGGGTTTCCGGATTCATCGTATTCATAATCCTTAATGACTTTTCGTTCTAATATGTGAGGAGCATAATACATCACCAATACATTGACGCGTCAGATATTCGACTTGAAAACACATTTTCTAACCCTAATTGCTTACACAACAGCGAATAATAAGCCTTGAGACCGTCCTTATCCCAAGAGATGGAAAATCCACTTTCGTTTATAGATGTTGGACGGGCCAGGAGCGACGGAATAAACATTGCCATAGCCTTGTTTACCTCAGTCTTATTTCCTGGCGTAATCTCATCATCAAGAGAAAACGAACCACTCAAAGCCATATCCAGCAGATCGGCCTCCGATAAATTCATACCGAAGGAACCGATCTTTTGTGTTATGTAATCAGATACTTTCATAATTAATCCGGCTCAGTGTTCAACGATGCGATACCATTGATTTCAGTGATCACAGGCAAAGCATATGTTTCAGCCTTTACAAACTCAACACCATTCGAATTTTGCGTTTCTCCTACTCCCCACTGAGATACGCGAATACGACCATAATTAGAGTAAGTAACTCCAGGTTCAGGTCTCAATTCGCTGTTAACATAGGCATTTTTGATCGTACCTAAACTACCTGAAGGAATAAAGACCAAGTTCTTTGCATTCCAGGGATTGTATGGAGTAAATGTACCATTGTTTTGAATCAAACACTGGCGTCTTACCGGTTCCAGGATAGGTAATTCATTCGACCGCATAAATTCATTGAAGGCATTCAGTAGCAATGGGCTATTCTGCTTATCTGTTCCGAAGATAACCTGCTTCATCTTCTTGCTTCGAAGGATATAAGATATCTTAGAAGGGGCAAGTAAGATACGATCAAAAACTACTTTATCAGAAAAAGCGTCCACGATAGCCTGAATGTCTTCAAATACGTCTACATTAGCTATGTTATCATCATTCCATTTCAATGTGACCTTGCCTTTGTTTTCTGTAGGCATATTATAGTCAATAGTTGTCTTAACACCACCTTCCGGGTTGTTCGTTTCATCCAATGTGGCAATACCTTCATTAGATAGTGCACCCATAGCAATGATATCCATTTTCGCCTGAACACCTTGAACCGGAGTTCTAACATTGCCCCACATAAGATCGATAAGCTGTCTTTTTGCCGCTTCTTCCGGAATAGATTTACTATCCAAAATTTGCAGAATCTTTCTGTAGTCATCAATCGTCAAAGGCAATGTAATTGCATGATGGAGCACCTTTTGAGCGATAGTTTCAAGCCCATGAGTGCCAAGTACCGGCTCTTTCGACTTGTCGTCAATTGTCGCAGCAGCAATAGTGACATTGTACTTACCCTTGATTTCTTCGAAATTCAACCCGATAGAGGGATAATCCCAATTAAAAATCTCTCATAGAATACATTATCAAACAATAGTTTATGCTGTCTTGATACCGCATCAAATCGTAATTGAACCTGCTTTGTAAGCTCTCCAAACAAAGAACTGTATTGAAATTTATCTCGCATAGTATTACTGTTTTACGTAAATAATATTAGGGTTGTTTTTTAAGCAAAGACCCTGTTTCCAAGACGCAGGAATATCCGGGACATAACCCAAGAGTACTACAGCATCATAAGCTGCAGAAACAGTATCCTGATCGTCCCCTGCAAGTGGCTCAGTATCTTCACCGACTACGGCATTAGGCTCATATTTTGCAGCAGAGTCAGATGTAGCAGTGGCTTCGATCAAGGTGTCATCTGCCACAAGTCCTGTAATAGCTGCAGATAGAGTCAATACATCGTAATCAGCATTCGATGAATCAATAGAGGAAACCGTCACGCCGGTTGTTTCTCCGATTTTCATTACAACATCATTAACCTGGAACAATGTACCTTTTGGCACTCTAGGCTTTGTCGTTGTTCCGCCTGATATGACTTTTGCATTTTTGGAAACAGCAGCAGTCAAAGTACCTGATACAATGTGTAAAGGTGTCCCTTTTTTAATGACAGTCCCCTTAGGAAATGTCTGCAATAATTTATAGCCGCCAGGAGAATCTTAGCCTCTCCTCGCCAAAACACTGGCATATTGCCGCTATAAGATTTACCTTCAAATTTAACTCCCATTTTTTCTGTTTTTTAATGGTTAATTTGCGTCAGGCAGATTTTTAGCCCACTGATCAGCCTCTTCTTTTGCTTTGTCGTCTGATGTAGACAATACGCCTGATGCGTTACTACTCTCAAGCCCTGCGGTAACAATGTTTTGCTTAATGCCAGCTAAATAAGAGTTAATTGCAGCTTCATCCATTTCGGGAGTGATAGCAAATCCTCTTTAGCTCTCCATTCCGGGATACCGAGTTCTTTTGCTTTAGAAGCGATCATATTAGCCCTTGCCGTCTGTTGTTCCTTCGTTTTGTAAGCATTAAGCTCTTCCTGTATAGGAGACAGCTTTGCCGCAAGAGCTTCCTCAATCATCTTCTGCAGATCGGGTTCGTTTTTTTTCTGCTCGCCCCCACCAGCAGGCTCTTCTCTTTTTCTCCTTTAGCTTTATTGACAGCGTCCGTCACTCGTTTGTCAATACCGCTTTGAAGAGAAGAAAGGAAAGATTTTTGACCGTCTACGACAGTCTGCAAATTGTCCTCAGTTACAAGACCTGTATTAGCGAGTGCTTCAGCTTGCCCCTGCAGAATATCATCGCTTAACCCAAAGTTTGAATAAGATTGTTTTAAGAGATTGAAAATTTTTTCTTTCATATCGAATACATTAGTTTTAAATACCTGTCGTAAAGGTAACTTGCACTAAAAGGAGGATAAAATATTAAAGGGAGCGATACACGACAATGGAGCTATTGTCGTGAAATAGATGAGATAAGGAGTAAAAGGAGGAGAAATGATCTTGGTTTTGGGGAATAATTTTGTATAAACAAGAGTCCATCCCATATACGAAAGGGAAGGACTCTTTATTTCTATTGCTTGATCGGCTGTGCATGTGCCGGTACGTCCTTTAAATCGTACGGTCCGGGTGTCATAGCCTGGATGCAGAGATACAAGACACCATCTTGTGTATAGTACTTGTTAAACGATAGTTCCATATTTTGCGTATATGGAATAGGGTCTTCCATTGTCCCGGCATGTTCGTCCGCATCTACGGTCTTCCACAGACTTAATGTCTCCGTTCCTGGTTTCCAGTTTTTCTGCGTTGTATGGTCTTTGACACATTCCCACAGGACATCGTTCAGCCTATACCTTTCCCCGGCCTTTACTTCTATCCCGGACTTCCATTCCGGGTAATGGCTCTTTACCTGCAGTGCTTCTTTCGCTGACAGGCTATAAGTATTTATCTCTTTCGTCGCTTCGGCTTCGAGCTTGTCGAGTGCAAGGAGACGGCTAAACTGCCGGTTGACTACCGGCTCCTGTCCTTCGGGATAAGCCCATTCTTCACTGTTTAATAATTCGGTAAATTCAGGATCACCGAACCGGTAACGCGGGAAGTCTTCATTGCTGAAAGGAGAGAGGTACTCTTCATGCAGGATTACCTTGCTCTGATCAACACTTGTTCTCATTTCAGGAAGTATTTCAATACCGTGGGACTTTGCCCATGGTAAGTTTACTATTGCGTAATTCATATTATTTGTTTTTGAGGGTTTGTAAATAATTATATGCTTGTATGCACTGTTCTTTGCTCAGGACACGATTGTTGTAGATTCCTAGGTTTTTGAAAGCTACTTGGGCGAAATTATTACCAAAATAGCCTAATCTAAGTAAATCTTTTATATCAATACTGCTTCCAACTGGGTCAACATTATATTCATTCCAGCTTTCATCATAAAGCTTACCATTTGATGTTATGCCCTTAATTTTTTTACCTGCAAAAACATAAGCAGTACTACCTTGTTTCAAATAAACTCGGGAGCCATTCAATCTATTGTAGATATAAATTTGATTATATTTAACCAAACCAGCGTTGTCATTATTATTATTATTGACAAACTCCCAGTCTCCCACCATGGTCCAATCACTACCTAAATCAAAAAGGAGCTTAGAATCTACCTTATCATCTACCCCATCAGTAACAAGGTAGCCTTCATAGTCAAATGGTAAAAGTTTAATAGTTACTGGAGTATTTGGTCTGTTCTCTACTTCTGTAATTGTAGTTTGCAACGAAAATCCCAAACTACTAGAAGATGCTGGTAAATCAATTATATAAATACCATCTTTATTCCAAGTATTTGGATAATTAGTTGTAGATCCAAATGCTAAAACATCACCTTCCATCATTCCAGTTAATTTGAATCTAATTTTAACAGATTCTTGCAAGGCTGAACTTGTCCAATAACATTTAAATGGACTGTTTAACGAAACTCTATAATATTGAGATATAGAATAATTACTGTTAAATGCCCAAGATGGGAATGCTGCATCATTTTGTAGAACAAAGTTTTTACCAAAATATTGATAATACAGCCCATACCCACTATTCCCTGCAAATAAGAAATTAGATAACACTAAATCATTGCCATTATCGGTCAAATTAGCTATCGTAGCACGGTCTGAATCTTCGTTGGTCTTACCCGTAACAGTCCAGGCTTGATCAAAGAATAACCAGGGAAACTCTTTTTTCCAGTAGTCAATAACCAGCTGACGCTCTTCTTCTGTTGTGTCATGGTCTATTATGACTAGGGAGTAGAGGGCGAAATTAGAAAAATATTCAAATCCGTTTTTGCTAATTTTCCTACCAACAGAACGTTAGAACCTAATCTATCATCTTCCTGCAATATTTCTTGATCATTATAATATTGACTTGTTTGATAAACGATAGGATAATCGCTAATGGTTATACTGGTAAGATCACCAAAATTAACAGCATAATCGATGTTGTTTTTGTACTCTAATAAAAATGCGCCATCTGTATTCCAATTCTTAATATTACTAACTAATCCCTCATATTTATTATCCCTTGCTATCCACTTCCTGAGCGCCATCACCGTATACCCTTTCTCCTTTGTCAGGATAGGAAACGTCTCACATATTCCATAATCGTCTACTCCGTCAAAGACGATAGCTCCGGAGTAGTCAGGGATTTGTTCGATGGTAATGTTGCAGGATTCTTGTAATTTGGAAAATGTAAACCCATAATATTTACCACCTCCTTCAAATTCAATTGATGGTAATTTGTACACTCCATCAGAAGTTATATTGTAAACACGAATTTGATTGCTGATATAACGGAGCTCCTGTCCGTCTGCTAATCCTGTAACCTTTATCGTAGCTCCCTGAATAGTACGAGCTGATTCGCCTGATGTTGACTGATAGTACAGCGATATGTTTGTTTCTTTTACGGCTGTAACATTAAAGGATTTATAGGTCTTTGTAGCTTCAACTCTTGCAAGGGACAGGACCCAATTTGTATAATCTTCTTTATAACTTCCGCACCCGCTACCCAACTTCCACAAAAAGTTCTTCATCTGCAAATCATTCCCCAATCCGGATTTATCTTTCCATACTGGGTTTGCCACCATTTCTGTATTAGTTAGTCCTTTACCAGAGTAAAGACCAATTATACCCTCCAAACCAGGAACAGGACTAGTCTGTCCCCTTCCGCCACCTCCAACACCTAGCCGAATCCCGGCTAGGTCTATCCTAGGATAGAGGACGTGAGATATGTTGATGTTGCTGAGAGTTATCATTGGAGTATTTGTATGGATGAAGGTTCTTCGGTTGTAACAATTCGGATTTTCAATCCAGCTTTGCCGCCACTAATAACATCTACTACAGCCTTTACGCCTCTGTAATTAAAAGCAGCTGTACGCCATATTGTCCCATCTATACTGATTTCGACAAGAACATCAGCTTTATTATTTGTTACTACTTGTAAACCGGCGCTATCTGATGCCATATCAAATGCATCGCTTACATATTTATCTCCTTGCTTTGTCCAATTTAACGATGTTGCCATGATTTATGTGTTTTATTTATTTGTTCAACTTTTCGCCATTTTCATTAAAACTATTGTTATTAGATTCTCTTTGTCTTTTTTCTTCCAAGATGCTTTTTATTTCGTCAGATGGGTTATCAACGAGCCCCAATAACTTGACTGCCGTTTCAATAGAAGCAATGCCATCGGAGCGAAGTTTACCAATAGCAGACCATCTTTTATCCGTGTCCTCCTGGAACGGTTCCGAAAATTCGAAATCTATTTGAAGAGCGTCCAATTTTTCTCTGAGAGAAATATGAGTGACATTCTTCATTATAGCTAGAATTAAATTCTTTTCTCTGTCTACGGCGATTTCATATATTTCTTTGCGGTTATCCTTTTTTTATATAAGACGGAGCCATAGCCCGCTTTAGGGCTTCTCCTGTCAAAGTACCCAGTCCTTTAGTATTTTCAGGGGAAAAGTTGAACGTAAAAGTGTCATTCAATATTGATTCTTTCAATATTTCTTTTTCAAACTTTTTAAGTTCTACTGAATCGGGAGGAGCAACATATTCAAATAAACTGTCCGCCCAAAACACCTAATTACTTCGCCTACATTATCCGGATCGCTAAGAGATTCTAATACGTCTGCCGAAACTTTAGCTTTAGGGTCGGCAAAATAATTAACAGTGTCAGCCGACTTTGAATCAACATATTCGTCTCTTTTTATACGGGGCTGAGCACCTTCCCATTCCTTTTCCTGTTGGTAATAAATCACATTTATTTTACCCGTAGGATTGATAACAGGGACAACTTCCCATCCTACAGTCGCCTTTCGACATCTATAAATGACTTTTGGCGTCTGTATATCAAAATGTTCTACTGTATTAACCCCTTCTTTCAGGTAATAGCCATACCCAAAGGCAAGCATAGTCCCATATTGATCAAAAAGTGGACGCAATGTATACCCTAGTGATTTTGCCAATAAAACAACTTTTACCTCTGCCTTGCCAGTCTCTTCGTTTCGGTAAATATGGTATAATTTAGCAGACTCCGTTTCGGAACCAGCTAAGCGTTTTGCTTGCCTCATGGTTGTATCAAACCGGGTATCTTTCAAAAACTGGATATATGCGTCAAAAGCATCATCCTGAATGTCAGGATTATTTTTACTCCATTTAATGGGCTGCCCTAGTAGGAAAAACAAAGCGACTTCGTTAATGTATGCCTGCCATCTCCTAGGCAATTTTTCCGTCACATACGGTTCTTTACCTTTTCTTAATTTATTTGGCCTGCTCATTACATCATGTAGAGCGGGGTCATACTCCTTGATAGCCTCTAGTACTTCCAAATCTCTATTCTGAAACAACTCCATAGCCTGACTTATATCCTTCTCTTTTATGAGCGTGATTAAGTCTTTACTTTTAGTAGAGTCGTTCATTGACTGTCCTCTAAATATATCTACTATGTAGTCTAATATTGATCCCATATATTTTATTGTTAGTATATGCCTAAATCCTCTTTATTGTATTGCTTTGAAACTAGAACCTTGCCCAAAAGTTTACCTATCGTATAATACCTTGTAGCATCAATCAAATGGTTGTACGCGTCAATAGGCTGGTTTATAAACTTTCCATCCTTGTTCTGTTCATATACATAATTCTTTAATTCTCTGATGTAATTGGTAGATCGTCTTGTCACACACAACTTATATTCCATCATTTTAAACAGACCTCCCATTACAGAACCTTTGTATTTATCAGCAGGGAAGATAATGACACCGGAATTGGCGATCTCTTGTATTAGTCTAGGATCGGCACTGTCAGCATACACAAATAACCGAAGCTTTTTCAACTCTTTGATTATTTCGCTTGTGAGCATATGCGTTCGATAACATTGCTCGTCCAAATACATCCGATCATCAAGAATACCACATTTTACAATAGCCGTTGGATCAGAGCTGTAGCCGAAGTCAAGGCCAACCGCAACTTGTTTGGCTTTTTCCGGGAAACTATCCACTATTTCATATTCGGGGAAGACCAAGCCTTCTGCCATAGCTTGCTGTCCTAAGCCGTATACCGTCCATAAAACCTTATTTTTGTGTTTAAGAGATTCTATCTCGTCAATAATAGTCTGTTCTAAAAATGGATTATCTTTATATGTAGAAATGAAATGATACGTACGTGGATCCTTGTTTAGCTCACACAGCCAATGTTCGTCTGAGAATGACGGATTGTAGTCTATAATAGAAAAATTAGTGGTACGCATGATGAGCTGCTGCCATTCCAAAAATGATATTTCATTTCCTTCGTTACAATACAGGATATTTCTCTTACGCCCTCTTATCTTCTGTTCGTCGTCGGTAGAGAAGAATTCAATAAAAGACTCATTAGGCAAAGTATATACCATTTCTGACTTGTTCATACACCGCCCATCCCACAATTTAAACTTATCCATCATTATCTCCTTGAAGTCTCTAAATACAGAACCTTTGAGTGCCGGCAACGTCTTGCGGACAATAGACAAAGAACATTTAGGATGCTGGATAACATAAGCCAGCAGGAAGATAAGTATGTTATAGGTCTTACTGCTTCGTGATGATCCTTGAGCCGAGACAATCTTATATCCGGCATCAAGAGCACCTTGCACTTCGGAGTATATTTTAGTCGTCTGTATCTTCATCTATTTGACTCCGTTTATCTATCACTTCGATTTTGATATCCTGACCTATGGGATTACCATTGCTGGTTATATCCTTTTTTTCCGGAGCATCCCAGCCCATCATCTTTGACAGACGGTCTAAAGCGTCTATCTTCGAGTACATTTTAACTTCGAATCCTTTATCTGTACTTTTGACCGACTGAATAGCCAATTGAAACGAAACAGGCAGTTTGGAAAGATCCTTGATCAAGAATACACGAAAATTGGCAGTTCTCCTGATCTCCAGCATATCAACGACATTTGCACGGGCAATATTGGTTAATATACCAACCGCTTCGTCCTTATTTAAATCAGACCTGTCCCTTAACTCTTTCTGCAGATGTTTTACCCTAGCCGCTATCTCACTTCTTTTTAAGAGCTCATACGCCCTGCTATTGACAGACTCGTCTTTCATCTTCGAACAAGAATACGCACGTCTATAAGCCTCAGACGCGTTTCCACATTCGAGGTAATAATTACAAAAGTTTTCTTGTTTTATAGTTAGAGGCATACCCTTGAGTTATAGTTTTACTCAAAGGTATTAATGCGTATCGAGGTGAGTAAATTGGATGATAGATAAAACACGACATTAGAGTGATTGTCGTGTTTTTATAATCTTTCAACTATTTCTTTATATATATATTCAATGTCCTGCTTAAATTCATCATATATTTGACAATGAAATACTAAGTTCTTCAAATTATCGGACACGGCTGATTTTCCATGCAATCCCCATACTTCCCCAACCTTTTCTCTTAATCCACTTTTCATTTTACCTCCAGCCAATGCCGAAGGAGAATATAACGAAAGGACAATATAGAGGAATTTTTTTCTCTGAGTTACACTTTCCGGTCTAGGCGGGCAATCTCTTTTAGCGATAATTTCCGTGAACCACTTGTATAAAACAGGGATCATGTCTAAATCAGTCAACATTGGTTCTGTCAACTCTTTTTCTCTTTTCGACAGATGAGCTATTTGCTCTCTTATCGATCTTATCTCTGCAATATCTTTAAACATACATAATTCTTAATTAAATTAATAATGAATTATGTAATATGAATTATAAGTAATGGCTTTGCTAATATCTAATAGCACAAATGTACTATAAATATTGATATAAAGAAAGGAATAATGAATTTAGGTGATTATATACATAATTGTCTATCTTTGCCCTATCAGTTCTTCCATTTTTAGGATACAATTTTGATTTTTGCGTGTAGTTTTGAGTGCAAAACAAAATAAGCGCTGTAAATCAAATGATTACAACGCTTATTGTGGAGCTGGAGAGATCAGAATCTTTATGATCACCAATAATCATACATAGTCACCAGCACTCAATATTAAAGAGTTAAATAAATCTATATAGTCACATATAATCACAGATACTCATATGTAATCATATTTTTGCGTGTAAATTTGCAGCGTTACACGCAAATCTTATAATATCATGATAAAAAGGAGTATTACATTCGAATTAGAAAAAAGGAAAAAGGACGGAGTCCTGATAGTAAAGAATGTCCCCATCCGATGCTGTGTCACTTTTAACAGACAAAGGATCATTATGTCAACTGGTCACCGAATTGATGCATCTAAGTTTATACCTGAAAAGGGTATGGTCAAAAATGGATGCTTTAACGAAATGGGCTTTTCATCTTCTGAGATAAACTTCGACCTGGAAAAGATGCGGTCAAACCTTCAAGGCATATTCAGAGAGTTTGAGATAGCCGACGAAATGCCCACGGTTGAACAAATTAAAGACAAATATAAAATAGCATCCGGAAAAGTTAAAAAAGAAACACCGGAAAAGGTCAGTTTCTTTGATCGATACAAAGAATTTATAGATACAACCGGGAGACAGAATGCATGGAGCACCAGTTCTTATTATAAGCATAACTCTGTCAAACACCTGCTGGAACAATATAACCCCCACTTGACATTTGAAGAGTTAACGGACGAAGAGCTGCAAAATATCCTGGACTTTATGCGCGATAAAAGAGGCATACGCAATACCACACTCAACAAATACCTCAGATTTATAAAACAGTTTTTGTTATGGGCGGATCTAAAAGGTTATCTGACTAATCAGTCCTATAAACGGTATAAGCCCAAACTGAAGGGTGCTAATTTTGATTTAAAAAAGTGATATATTTAGACTGGGAAGAGCTTATGAATTTATATATGATGGAAATATCAAATACCAGACTAGCCCAAGTAAGAGACGTATTTTGCTTTTGCTGTTTTACGGGATTAAGATACTCGGATGTTTACAACTTAAAAAAAACAGACATCAAAGATACCAAAATAGATATTGTAACCATAAAGGACGTTGATAATATAAACATTGAATTGAACAAATATAGCCGGGCAATACTGGATAAATATAAAGACTTAGATATTAAAAAGGGCAAGGCGCTCCCGGTTATTAGCAATCAAAATTATAATGACTACTTGAAAGAGCTAGGCCAGCTCGCTGAAATGAATGAAGAAATGACTGAAGTATGGTATGTTGGTAGTAAACGAATGGAACGTACAGTAAAAAAATGGGAGGTGCTGACTACCCATGTTGCAAGAAAGACCTTTGTCGTTAATGCACTCACACTCGGCATATCTCCCCAGGTAATTATGAGGTGGACCGGGCATAATGACATAAAAGCGATGAAGCCCTACACTAAGATTGTCGACAAATTAAAAGAACAGGAAATGAAGAAGTTTGACGAGATGTGATCGTAATAGACAAAAAGCCGGATGTTACTCCGGCTTTTTATTTGATGGATTATGTTTGTCTACTTCTTCTACAAGAATGTTATGTTCTGAAAAATATTTATCTCTCGCAAGGACAGCTATAACTTTCATATAAGGAACGATATTCACGCCCGTATTATAAGCGTCTATTTTTATTTTGTCAATTTCGTCTGATTGTAAAAATTTTTCAGGATAAACAACAGCTTGCTGAATTAAAAATTCCTGTATATCATATGGATTTTTAGAGCTTGCGTTATCTTCTATAAACGAATTGATACGTTCCCAATTCCTTTCAAACATCTTGTCCACCTCTAATCTTTCTATCATATTTCTGCCAGCAATAGTTATAGATAGGGGCTATGAGATTTTGTGTAAGGATCAATTATAAACTTATTATCTTTTTGTATAGACTGAGCAAGTGAATCTATACTTTTTGCATAAATTGAAGCGATGTCTCTATACGAGTTATAGCTTTGGACGTTTCATTATGCTTTTCTGAATGCAGTGTTATTTTTCTTTGTTCTCTTGGCAAGGCAAATTCTCCATGCTTTTGACTCTTTCGTATATTCCTCTACACCACCAAACAAGAAATATCAAGCATCCAACGGAAGGACGCCTATAAAGAACGCCAAGCCTAAATGCTCTATTATTATATCTATAAACTTGTCTTCCATAATATTTCTTGTCTATAATAAAAACAGCCTATAAAACAAAAAAGTTCTACAAGCTGTCAAATATCTATATAACGAAGCCTCTATCAGGGCTGTTTACCTGACGAGGCCGCTTTAATATCCTTTCACGATGCAAAAGTCGTTCTTCTGTTTGAGATTTGCAAGAACTTTAACATTATATCCTCATGTTTTATGGCATATTAGGTTTCCATATAAGCAATATATGGAAATGCAAGCTTATGTTGTCCATTATTGTTATCTTTGCGGCTCAAAGAAGACATACAATGAATGAAGAATTAAAAGGTTAATAGCCTGGTTTGAGGCTTATCAAGTAACATTCAACGAACTAACATTAAGCGAGTACGAGCATATATTCGACTTGCGCACTTATATCGAAGTGTACGTAAACTCAGTCAAGAGGAACTATGATAACCCTACGTTTTCAAGCGACATAGACAAGCTTAAGAGGCTAAAGAAGGTGCTGGAGGAAAGGGATAATTTGATAAAAATATAAATGCTATATTTCATGCCCATCAAACAAAAAAGCCCTGCAGCCCTGGCTCTTGCTCTCCTTGTCTACCTCTTTTTCCCGAACAACTCAGAATGGCTTCCAATCCTTACAATCTCCACTATGTCCGACACTGCGTCTATCCAAATCAGAAGAAAGTCGTTCCCGACATGGCACTCCATGCAATTCTTGTAATTACCTATGAGCTCATGGGGCTTGTACTTGCTTGGAATGGGTTCCCCTCTCTCCAGCTTGTTCAAGACATTAAACAAGGCTTCCATCAGCTTGATGTTGCTGCGGTACTTCTTCAAGTCTTTCTTTGCCTTCGTACTGTAATGGATTGTTTTCATTCTATCTCGTTCAATGATTTCATGAAGGCTTTAAAGCTGCTTGCGTCTATCGTCCCGGCAAATTTGCCTGAACGAGCCTCTTCTATCGCCGCTATCGTTTCCTCATTTGGCTCAGAGTATACAGCGTCCATCAAGGTACTCTCTACGAAATTATTCAAGCTCCTGTTTGCTTTCTTGGCTTGTTCCTGCAAGACCTGTAACAAGTCTTCACGCAAACGAAACGAAGTTTGTTTTCTTATTACTGCGTCCATATTACTTCTGTATTATATTGTATCACAAAAGTAATGCATTGTATGCTGAAAACAAACTTTTTTTGCTTTTTTCTTTCTAGTTCAGAAACCTGCGGAGTACGGGCACAAAAAAGCCCGGCTTCCCGGGCTCTTGCTACATCTGATAGGTTGCTTCGTAGGTTTTGCCATCGCAGGTGTATTTCCAAACGAAAAGAGGCTTGTATATTCGGCTAAACTCTAAATTGTATAAAAGAGGCTTTTTATACTCAACAAATCCACAGTCTTTGTCTTGATATACAACTTTATTCGTCCTTGTGTCATACATTGTAAACTCAGAAACTTCTACGACTTTATTGCTGTTATTGTAGAATGCAGCTGTGACATCTCCGTTGTATATCCATTGATAGAGGTTGAAGACCCGTATACGCTTGCTCTAATCAAATCCTCTATTGGTCTTTCAATAACTGTAACCTTGCATTCTGCTTTTAGGTTATTGTCAGAAGACACAACCCATATACTACATGTTCCAGGGTTGAACGTTTCTATATTTCCTTCTTGATCAACAGTGGCAATAGCTTCATTGGAAGACGACCATACAACATCTTTATTTGATGCATTCTCAGGCTTAAAGATAGGGATAAGAGTAAATTTTTCTCCCTGTTTTACCCTTTTCTCTTTCTCACTGAGAAATAGTTCTTCCAATTTAATTGGTAACACTATTATTTTACAGGAAGCATAGATGGATGAATTACTTTTAGCTGACACTTTTATTGTAACTTCTCCTTCTTTTAAAGCTGTAATAGATGCTTTTTATCGAATATATCATCTTTTTTTTTTATAGCTGCTATTTGAGGATTGCTAGATTCCCACACAATCTCGTCATCAGTTGCATAATCGGGAATCAATTTTGCAGTAAGCGAAATAGCGTCTCCTATTTTTAATGTTGATTCTGTGTGATTAAGTTCTATTGATTGAGCTTGTCCAGCTTCTACCGTCACAAGACATTCTGATTTAATATATTCTCCTGTTCCTTTCCACGAATCTTTAACTTCTACAAGAACCAATACATTCCCTGGTTTTAATGCTGTAAATTTCCCATTATTGTCAATTTTGCCAACACCTTTATTAGAACCGAGATACCATTCATATTACGGAACTGGGACATCTCCCGGTGTCGTAGATACTTTAAAAGTATACTCTTCCCCAACTTTCAAAGTAAGTTTTGTTTTGTCTAGTTTAATAGCGGTAAGCCTTACCTCTTCTTCTTCATTTTTGCAGGCAAACAATGTGACCATAATCATTATGGTCAACAAGAATCTAGTCATATCAATATAATTAATAGGTTAATATGACGCAAAATTAGATAAAAACGATACCTAGCCCAAGCTATTCAACAAATTTTCTATATCTGAACGTGATTTTATTTCATAAATAGTTCCTTTTGCCTTAATGAAGCCGGAAATTTCGCTTTCTCCGGGGGATTCGGTGAACAGTTCCCATACTTCAACATTTAATAAATTTGCAATTTCTTGCAGTCGCTTCAAAGAAGGATTACCACTTTCTCCAATGGCTTTATACAATCCGACTTCTGTCATACCTAATTCTGTTGCCAAATCCCTTCCGGTTCGACCTTGCATCTTCAATATTTCCTTAACTCTCAGTTTATACATAATATTAAACCAGTAATACATAATTCATATGATAATTGATAGATTAAAATGGGCTAACAGTTAAATAGTCCTTTTATTGCTAAATGCCCACAACACAAGTAAACTTACTTTATATTAAAATACAGTTTATTGTGTATGTGATAGTGTCTAGTTAACAAATTTCAATTTATTGTCATCTAGCCTATTAGATAGTATTTAACTATTTAGGTATTGAAAACAAGTAGCTTGAAGCAATAAAAAGGTCTCATAATCAAACAATTCTGAAGTTGATTTTATGCTTAGAACTGGATAACAAAATAAGAGAGGCTATTGTTCTATTTATGCCTCAATAGTATTAATAGATTGGCGTATAAAAAACACTCCGGAGTGTCATTATTGCTATCCTTTATCATAAAAACAACAAAAGAAGAAAATTATGGACCGAATAGAAGTGGATCTACGCCTAGCCACCTGATGGCGGGCTAATACCAATTAAATACCGGCTGAAACCAGCCAACCGGAGGTGCGTTAAAATTCCGCACAGCCATTATTATGCGATTTTTATAACTATAATTTATTTTACACATGAAATCAAAGATTGAAGAAATAGAAGGTATAGAGTGTTCTTATACAGTATTTACTGTTCTCTGCGACAGTATGGACAACGGACTTAGAACCAGTTTTGAAAGAGGCGACAGGATATTTACGGTTCCTGTTTCTATAGACGAATTAAAGGAAGACCATAGGGGATTTTGGCTTCTTAAAACAGACTGCAGCGTTTTATTTAAACAGATAACAGGCTACGACAAGGATAGTGATACATTCATCTTCCATTCTTTGAACCCTTTGTTTAAAGATATCTTAGTGGATGCAGGGAAGATAGAAAAAGCCTACAGGGTTGTTAGAAAGAAGGGAAGATCGGTCACATATTCATCATTCGAAGATGTGTGATTGAAGAATTAAAGTAGGATCATCTTTGCGACCTTCAGTCATTCAGTCCGAAGGTCACAAAGTCCCCTGTATTAATACTCTACCGGTTTAGGGTTCTTTTTATCACATAATAAAGCTTTTGAATTTCGTCAATAGACAATTCAAAGTCACTGTATTCCGGAGACGGGTTAAGAGAATGAAGAGTTATAACCCCTCGCTCCATGTCT
This sequence comes from Parabacteroides chongii, assembly GCF_029581355.1. NCBI lineage: Bacteria > Pseudomonadati > Bacteroidota > Bacteroidia > Bacteroidales > Tannerellaceae > Parabacteroides > Parabacteroides chongii. Next base: position 5,968,960 of record NZ_CP120849.1, read on the forward strand.
TGACTGACTATCTGCTTGATCAAAACAGATGATCCGAATGCTATCACCCAGTATGGATGATCCGTATATCTAAGCTTGTCCTTCCAGTATATCCTGTTTAGTTCACGGACTAAAAGCCTGTCGCCGGCTTCAAAGCTTTGCCTGGTCCCGTCATCCATACTATCATTCTTCACCTCGAAGGATAAATAATTACCATGTGCGATCTGAGATACTTCGAACGATTCTTCCTCCCAGTCATCCCTATCCTGTTCCAGTGTATCATGCACATTTGCAAACCTTCCATATGCGCAATAAGGCACAAGCTTAACAGTCATCCGGTACTTTCCATTACCCAAATCATAAAACTTGGCTCCGCTAGTCGTTTCGGTGAAAAATACGCCTTCTTTTGACGGGGATAATGAAGCATCTATTACAGGGGAATCTTCATTCAGCATATTACCCTCTCCCGTCAGAAGCCAATCCAAATTAAATAATCCATCAAAAGCCCTACAGAAACGAGATAAAAAATCATCGTTTAAATATCCTCCCCTATCTTTCAATGCATTACTTATAGTAACCCTGTTGGCGTTCATAGTTTTTGCCAAATCGGTTTGAGTATGGATTTTACCTATGCTCCTCAAATATTGATAAGCATCATTAAGTCTTTCTACTTTTCCCATATTACTAAATAACATACATGTAATTAGAATATACTACATTAATTTAGTATATTTACACCGGAATCAAGTTGCGGATGATACCGACTAAATTGTTTAACTGTTCCCGTAAGGGACTATATAGGCGACTTAACTTCAAACCGCAACTTTGGAGTTGGTCGTCTTTACATGCTATGAAAGAGCTGGTTAAATACATTGAAACGTTACCCATTAAAGAATTTGTATATACGATTGGTATATTATACATTATTGTATTTGTTATAGCTATCGTATTTGCAATCACTTTGTTTTGTCAACTTCTGAAATCCCATAATCAGGATTCTTGGTGGAAAAATTAGGCTTCATTCTTGGCAAAGAAACTGCTATAGAATTTTATTCTACTTTCTGCGCCTTTTATACTTTCCTTATTACCTGAAACTATTTCGATCCCCAACTTCCCTGTACCCTTTTTAGTATGTGTTACACATACATCAAACTGTACCGGCTGAACAACAGACACTGCCCCATCTCCCATATCTAATATATGCCTTGGAGATGTAAGAACCCCAAATTGATTAGGATTTATACAAGCCTCATTTTCAGCCGCAAAAACCTGAGCATCCTTAACCCCGGCAATTATCTCCTTTAATATTTCACTAACAAATTCTTTTAGATCCATGATACTATATAATGTACGCGAAACCTCTCAAAAGTTAAACAATGTTTATATACTAACTTTTTGTTGTATACAATTTTGATACTACACAAATGTAGTATATATTTGCAATGTCAGAACGATACAAAGGTACGCAACTTTAGTGGTTGAAACAATAGCATAAAAGTATCATTCTTTCCTAAACTGGTGGTTAGTAACCAGTCAACGCTTGAAATCGCAGTTTTCGTATCCAACAACGACAAAGTGGCGCATACCTGCAATATAGCAGACGCGATACATACTCGTGAAAAGCAGATTCGTGACATGTCCGATGAGTGCAGCGGGGCTAAATTAGGAAAAATACAATCGGTTCCTGGCTGTGTAGGCGAAAGTTTGTACACAACCAGGGACTTTATATAGGCTGTGTGGTGAAAAAGGTAGACACATTACTCTATGATAGGACGATCAATCATTAGAGGTAAGAGCTTGATAACTCATCCTGGTTCGACCCCAGGCACAGCCACATTTACAATAACACTTAAAATGAATATGGAAAAAGTAATTGAATTTACAGACGAAGTTAAAACCGTTGAACTGTTTAATCAAATGAAAGTCGGAGTAATATACAGAACTCCTTTTGCTGAAAACAGGTTTAACGGCATTAAATCAGAAGCTTCAAGAAGGAATAAAGAGGCTAGAATCGCCGGAAAACTAAAATCCCAAATGGATTTGATGTACAGAATATCGACCATCCATCCTCGCGGATATATATCGATTATAAAGTTAAAATAGCATGGAACGCATATTTCCGGAACTCACAGTTGAATGTGAGCGAACAGCCATCATGTACTGCTCCGGTTTGGATAAAAAGAAATTGCAGAAATCAAATGCAGGTCAACAAGTACCATTGTAAACCAGCTAAGAACTGCCTATGAGAAATTAAATATAATAAACGGCAGGCAACTTACTCTTATCCTGGCTGAACGCATTTCGGGGCTTCGCATCACATTTGACTTTTCATCGGCAACCAAATCGGTAATAGCCGGATGCTTGCTTATCTTACTAATTGTAGATCACAATATGGATATGAGGAGACAACGGTTAAGACGGTCAAGAGCGAACAACAACACAGAGATGGTTTGCAGGGTCCGATCAATGTCAAGAGGGAGAAATGTATTACTCATAACGTAAAAATATAATCAAATGGATATAGCCAATATGCCAGCAACGGAAGTAACAGCAGGTCAACTGGCTGACCTTATTATACAAAGGCTTTCAAGTAAAATTACAACTGAAACAAACGTAGGTTCTAAAATGGTTAGGGGACTTGCTCCTTTAGCGGAAAGACTAGGAGTTAGTATGAGTACCATTGTAAGATTGAAACGGAAGGAAGTCTTTAAGGATTCTATAAAACAAAATGGGAAAATAATCCAGGTAGACTTGGATAAGGCAGTAGAAGACTACTATGACAAGACAAATAGGAAAGGAAGAAAATAACAACTATCCAGGATGATATTTCCATATGGGGGGATAGCTCAATAGGTTAGAGCGCATATGATTACATCATATGATTCACGGCGGTTCGAATCCGTCATCCCCCTTTGTGTAATATGAATTATAAGTTTATTAAGTTTTGTACTGCACCAGCCGAGAGGTCCGTGTATTATTTAATATCCGATTAAAATGAAGAATTAAGTATTCAACCCGTCTCGTCTGCGAAGATACAGGCGGGCAAATGGCTTAATGGCGAAATGGTAGACGCTAAAGATGTTCCGTTTATAGGCAGGTTGAGAGACTAGCGTACTTGTAAAATTAATCGCACTTAAAACTCCTGTCGTCCCGGTTCGATTCCGGGTTAAGCCACATATGGCATTTGCTTAAATACTATAGGTTAGGTATAGACCGTGCCCGCCGAGAGGTTCGCACGGTTATTTTATAAACAATAAAAATCAAATATATATGAAAAAGGTATTTCTTGCAATCCTGCTATTTGCGGGTTTTATCCTCGTGATATCCGAGAGTGACACCTTTGTGCCCAACGTTTTAGGATTAATAATGTGCTGCATATCGGCATATAACCTTAAAGTCTTTAAGGCATGAGGGATATTTATATAAGAGACCCCGACGGAGATTACGACTACGACGGATACGAAGAGACGGAAGATCCCGAAGATATTTATCAGAGGGATTGGGAAGCAAGTACTTTAAATTGGTAATACTTTAATTAAAATAATATGGATAAAAAAGAAATTTTGAACAGCGACTGGACTGTCCGTCGCTCTGCAGCCCGCAACCCAAACACGCCGGTTGAAACGCTTGTGGAACTGGCTAAGGACAGCGACTGGAATATCCGTCGCTATGCAGCCGACAACCCCAACATGCCGGTTGAAACGCTTGTGGAACTGGCTAAGGACAGCGACTGGGATGTCCGTCGCTATGCAGCCGGCAACCCCAACATGCCGGCTGAAACGCTTGTGGAACTGGCTAAGGACAGCTGCTGTTATGTCCGTAGCTCTGCAGCCGACAACCCCAACATGCCGGTTGAAACGCTTGTGGAACTGGCTAAGGACAGCTACTGGACTGTCCGTAGCTCTGCAGCCGGCAACCCCAACATGCCGGTTGAAACGCTTGTGGAACTCGTTAATGACAGCGACTGTGATGTCCGTAGCTCTGCAGCCGGCAATCTCAACACACCGAGATATACAGAAAAAAAATAACCATTTTATAGTTACAGATACACATGTGGATGTTTTTGTGGATCAAGATCCCAGCTTCTTTCTCGGATTTACTCAATAGACAATATAACCTCAAATCCAGCCGAAAGAATAAAGATATTGAATGCGTTGACAATAAATTCGAAGAAGTATTTGGGAAGTAAATAGATCTTTTCCTGAGGTGTAAATCATCCTCATATCGGCAACCGCGAGCCTTAGAAAGTGGTAGCCCTTGACGCTTGCACCTGGCCCGGTGGGATGAAGCACGGTAGGTAGGGGACGAATATAATCAATCAATTATTTATTAATTAATCAAAGCCGATGTAAAGGACATCGTGAGGTGCGAGCCCTCTTTTAATGTTAATTTTATTATTGTTGACCGCCGGGAAAGACCGGCAACTGGGCGTATGGCTTAATGGTATAGCGTTTCCAAACGGAAAAGAAAGGGGTTCGATTCCCTGGCGTCCACAAACTAAATATAAATGATATGGAAAGATCAGAATCAATAAAAGAAATTGCTAATGCACTTTGTAAATTTCAGCAAGAAGTAGGCAAGATCAAAAAATCAGCAAACAACCCGTTTTTCAAGTCTAAATATGCTACATTATCTGACATATTAGATGTTATACAAGAGCCTTTATCTAATAGCGGGCTATCTGTAATGCAGTTACCAGTTGGTGAAAACGAACTAGAAACTATAGTAATGCACATATCCGGAGAATTTATTGCCAGCAAGTACACAATGAAACCCGTCAAAAATGATCCCCAAGGCGTTGGATCGTGTATAACATATCAAAGGAGATATGCTTTAGGGGCTGCATTAAGCTTAAATATTGACGAAGATGATGATGGCAACAAGGCGTCTCAAAACTCACCATCTAAACCAGCAAACTCTAATCAAAAGAAAGTTCTTACAAGGGAACACCTGAATAACAAAGAATCGATGAATGCTATTTGCAAATGGATTTATAATAAATCAACAGAAGCAAAAAGCAAACAAGCAGCGATTCTCTATAGCAGCTTTGATAGAACAAAATTACCAAGTAACACCTATAGAAATAAATACTATCAGTGAAGTGTATCAACAATATTTAATCAACAATAATCTAAAATGAGCAATATAGAGCTATTTAATTCTATACCTGTCAATAAGACAGAGCAGGAGAGTGTTTCGAACCGGTTGATCCTATCGGTATTGGATGGGGACGTAAACCCAATAGAAGCTACAGTAAAAGCCAAAGGCATAATTGAAGCATTGACAAAATTTGTCAACGATGACCGGATCAAGGACTGTACAATGTCGGAAATTGAGAAAAACGGTAAAGAAACCTCTTGGAATGGAGCTAAACTTACAATAAAAGAAGTAGGCGTAAAATATGATTATACAGATTGTCCGATCCTATATATAATGACTTAGTCCAGCAAAAACAGTTGCTGGATAAAAGATAAAAGACAGAGAAGGATTTTTAAAATCTCTATCAGGAAGAACAACGATAGTAGATGATGAAACAGGAGAAGTATCCACAATCATCCCCCCTGTCAGAATGGCTAGTCAAGGATATTCAATAACATTTAAAAAATAATCAAATGAGCAAATCAATAAATCAAGTCCTCCTTGCCGGTAACGTCGGCAAAGATCCGGAAGTCAGGACGCTGGACGGAGGCGTTAAGGTTGCAACCTTTTCTCTTGCCACCTCCACCGGAGGGTATAAGAAACAAGATGGTACAGAAGTAGCTGAAAAAACTCAATGGCACAGTATTATTGCCTGGAGAGGTTTGGCTGAAATCGCAGAAAAGTACGTCCATAAAGGCGACAAAATCATTATCATGGGTACCCTGCAATACAGGGAATACGAGAAGGACGGTATTAAACGATATGTTACCGACATTTTAGCGTACGACCTAATGCTGTCGGGTAAAGGAGACAGTTCAAATTCTAAGTCTCCATTAACAGCGGAAGATGCACCTTCACAAGCGGATTTTCCACCAATTGGACCTGAAATAGATCAACTTCCTTTTGATGGAACTATACCTCCTTAATACAGCCAGCGGATTAAAACCATGTTATGATTCTGACTATGACGAGAAAAAGAAACTCAAGTTAGGGGCATACATACAAGGCTAGAATCACGCTGGCTCGTAATATAGACTTTCACCGCAAATACTTTCAGCTGATAAATACGGCATGGGCTTATCAAAATGAAGCTACGACAAGACATTTCAAAGAAGACATAAATTGCTTTCGGAAGACAGTAGAAGTAGCAGCAGGTCATTGTGATACCGTATACAGTTTGGCACGAAAGGAATGGATAGACATTCCTAAGTCAATAGCTTTTGATAAAATGGACGAAGCGGAGTTTCAAAATTTATATGATCGAGTAAAAGACGTATTATTCTCTGTATTCTTACATAATATATCCGAATATGATTTTATGAATAATCTTTCTAATTTTTGATACAAATGAAAGAGAACCCACCTCCTCAGTATCTTCTGTCCTCTCTTCTTCGTCATGCAAGGATAGCTGCCGAGCATTTTGATGCTACAGGCAAGAAGCCTAAGGTGGTGGATTCTGTAAGGTTGCTAAAGAAGGATTTAAAGAAATTGGAAAAGTATATTTCTAAATAAGTAATATATGGAAATATGAAAGTAGTACACGTTCATTTAATCTTTAAAAAGACCGATCATTATTTCGGTAGCATATCTGCCATATTCGATCATTTAAAAGAAGAGGATATAGGAATGACTAAAAAATCTCTTCTTCATTCTCTCTCTTCTGATATGATTGTTACAGGCAAAGCTATTATTAAACGTAGAGAAATATTAAGATGTAAATCAAAGTAATATTATGGATAAAATTAAAGGTTATAAAGGTTTCAACAAAAACCTACAATGCAGGGGATTTCAATATGAAACAGGAAAAGAATACGAAGAAAAAGAAGCTATTAAAGCATGTTATAACGGATTTCATTTCTGTGAAAATCCATTTGATGTGTTTTCTTATTATCCACCATCCGATGGAAATGGGGAAAATAGATATTGCGAAGTAGAAGCTTCAGGTACTCTTGATAAAGAAGTTAACGGAGACAGCAAAGTTGCTTCATCAAAACTAAAAATAAAAGCTGAAATTGGTTTAAACGGAATTATTAAAGCAGGAATAGACTTTATTTTAGAAAAGATCGATTGGAGAAATAACGCATCGGAAAACACCGGTAACCGGTCAGCTGCAACGAACACCGGTAACTGGTCAGCTGCAACGAACACCGGTTACCAGTCAGCTGCAACGAACACCGGTGACCAGTCAGCTGCAACGAACACCGGTGACCGGTCAGCTGCAACGAACACCGGTGACCGGTCAGCTGCAACGAACACCGGTGACCGGTCAGCTGCAACGAACACCGGTGACCGGTCAGCTGCAACGAACACCGGTGACCGGTCAGCTGCAACGAACACCGGTTACCAGTCAGCTGCAACGAACACCGGTGACCGGTCAGCTGCAACGAACACCGGTAACTGGTCAGCTGCAACGAACACCGGTGACCGGTCAGCTGCAACGAACACCGGTAACTGGTCAGCTGCAACGAACACCGGTTACCAGTCAGCTGCAACGAACACCGGTGACCAGTCAGCTGCAACGAACACCGGTGACCGGTCAGCTGCAACGAACACCGGTGACCGGTCAGCTGCAACGAACACCGGTGACCGGTCAGCTGCAACGAACACCGGTGACCGGTCAGCTGCAACGAACACCGGTGACCGGTCAGCTGCTATAGTACAAGGTAAAGAGTCTATAGCTATAGTTACAGGTTACAAATCTAAAGCTCAAGGCTGCATAGGCAATTGGCTTGTCCTAACAGAAAGAGGTGACTGGAATGGTGAGGGTTATCCAATTAAAGATGTTAAAACGGTAAAAGTTGATGGCAACATTATCAAAGAGAATACCTTCTATATGCTTATTAATGGCAAAATAGAAGAAGTAGAATAATTACAAACAAACCAAATCCGACATTAAAGGGTGCCGTGAGATGTGAGACCTCTGTTTGCCTTACTTTGGTAACCCTAGATATGAAGAAATGGTAAAAGAATATAGATATAAATAATTGCAAGATGAAAATAACAATCAACAAGCCAACAGAATTTGAAGCGATTTATTTAAAAGTAGATGCAGGTGTCAGATATTGGGATGATGCCGAAGTAAATGGAGTAAAAGATACTGTTTGTGATGAAACAAACAGTGCGCCAACAATGCCATGTACTGCATATGTGGAATGTAAACATAGCAAAAGAACGGCAATGGCGTTGGCAACCTCTTATAGACATAGATAATGGAATAATAGTCAACTGGAAGCAAGGGACTACCGCTGTTATTCACTACAAGGTATGTGATGATTTTAAATGTGATATTCTCGATAGTAATAAAGATATTATTGCATCTTATGATGGTTATGTACCCGAGATTATGTGTCCTGCAGATGTAGGATACGGTGACTACATCATTATGAATATTGATGAATACGGGGTTATACTAGGATGGAGAAATGATTTGATTAATGAAATTATAGAACAAAATGAATAGTTACGAGTACATCCCTGACTGGAAGATATGGGGATAAAATAGTGTGTTTTTCATGGTATTAGTTTAAGTTAAGTTACCCCTGCCGTCCGTGAGGATATGCAGGGTATTAGGGGCGAAAGGTGGTACCTGCATTAGATTGGTTCGATTCCGATCCGTCCCACATTTGATATTAGCATTATGGATTTTGATACGACATACCGGATTTCGATCCGGATGATTACGACAATTATAATTATGATTAAAAAGACAGAGTGATAGGCATTGACCCCGATTGTGACAAATCAGGAGTCACAGAACTGCATGTTAAGTCAAGGTGTTTAAACGTGACTAATCTTTCATTTCCTCTCCTTGTGGATTACTTAAAACAATGAAGGAAGAATTTGTTGATCGACAAAAGAATCGGTTATAGTAGTTGTTGAAGCTGGCTGGATGAATGAAAGTAACTGGCATGCTACACGCTCCTCTCCTGCCGCCGCCGCAAAGATTCAGAATACCGGTCGCAACCATGAAGTAGCAAGAAAGATCGCTGAAATGGCCAGGCATATAGGACTGAAGTTGACGAAATTAAACCTCTCCGTAAATGTTGGAAAGGTAAAGACGGAAAGATTACCCAGGATGAGCTATCGAAGATAGTAGGAGGACTTGACAGGCGACTGAACCAAGATGCAAGAGACTCTGCTATTTTAACATGGGTTTATGCTGGCTTACCAATAAAATTATAGTATGGCAAAGAAAGAAATAATTCACGCAAGATGTCGTGACTGCATACACTCTAAATCCTTCTCCGAATTGGAAATAACCTGCAAAAGAGAAGAAAATTAACTTAGTAGCTAACTCTATAAGAATATGTTATTTATTTATAAGTAAGTCATGTCAAAGATGAAAACTTACCGGATACCGGAACAGGAAGGTGGAATACCTCCCGAACCGAATATCGAGCGCATCCCTGTAAAGATCAATAAAAAGACTACGATCCTTGTCAAAAAAGGATGCAATATAGAAGAACATGTTAATAGATTCAAGAACAGAGAAATATCAACTCCAGGGTACATTCCTTGGGACTAACATTCAATATGAATATAACAAATAACTTTTATTAAAATGAAAGTAAATATTAAGAAATTGCATAAAGATGCCGTTATGCCATCCTACGCGCATGATACAGATGCAGGACTTGATTTAACAGCTGTATCAAAGGAAATTGATAATTATGGAATGTTGTATATGGTACCGGTTTGGCTATCGAAATACCACAAGGATATGTTGGACTTGTTTTCCCACGATCAAGCAACAGTAGAAAAAATTTGATATTGACAAATTCTATTTGGAGTTATTGATAGCGGTTATCGTGGAGAGATAAAATTCAAATATAGAGTGACAACAACACGAACAAAATATACTAAATGGTGGCGCAATATCTTATTTTTATTCAAAAGTCCACAAGAAACAAAATTACTTATGAATAAAAATACTGATTATATTTTATGATGTTGATAACGATATTGCTACTCCGTAGGCGACGCATTAGTCAATTAATTATCATACCATATCCCAAAGATTGAATTAAGAAGTTGAAGAGCTTTCAGAATCAGATAGAGGACTGAGTGGATATGAGTAGTACTGGATATTGATCAAAAATCGTTTTTTTTCTTTAGCGTTTTGAATTTAGGTTGTATCTTTCCCAACTTTCGAAAAAGAAGGAACTGGCAGACATTAAGCGTCTCCTGTCACGATTGTCTTACGAGATAGATTCTAAGCTAGGGATATATTAAATATCATTATAGTATGGATGGGCGGCTAGTATGCAGCTTCCTGCAATCTTGTGTCTAAAAATTAAACATCA